>NZ_CAJMYW010000013.1:0-182922 GCF_905220165.1 Paraburkholderia sp. J10-1
CGCCGTGAGCACGGGCCGCATCTGCGTGGCCGCGCTGAACACGCGCAACCTCGACGTCGTGGCGAGCGCAGTCGCACAAGTGCTGAAGTAAAGGCATTGCCGCAACGCGGCATGCTGATGCGATAAAAAAGGCGTCCGTTCGAAAGAACGGACGCCTTTTTCTTTGTCGAGTGGCGAAAGCCGCGAATGACTCAGACGCCGTGGCCGCGCATGTCGCGATGGATATCGTACGTGACGAAACCCGAGTCGTTATCGGGCTTGTCGAGCCAGCCCGGCTGCGCGAGCGAGGCGCGGATGTCCTGCAAACCGCTTGCCCAGTGTTCGCGCATGGTCGAGATGCCGAACTGGTAGTCCTTGAAGTGCCCCTCGTATTCCTTCTGCCGGTAGATGAGGTGGATTACGTTGTACTTCTTCGAGCACGACAGCTCGTCCGCCAGTGCGACCCACGGATCATTGCGATGCTCGGGCGCGACGCGATCGAGCACCTCGCGCAGCACATGGCGGTAACGCTGCGAGCGCTGCAGGATGTCGGTCACGAGACGCGTGCGGCTCGAATACTGAATGTCCTTCACGCGGCCCTGCACGTCGATGAGATTGTCGGGCACCGGCCCGCGCGCGCTCCAGAGATCGACCTGGAACGCGAGCGTGTCGCGCCGCGGCGTGGTCTGGATCACCTCGTAGAGCGGCGTGTTCGACATCAGGCCGCCGTCCCAGTAGTACTCGCCGTCGATCTCCACCGCCGCGAAGCCTGGCGGCAGCGCGCCCGAGGCAATGAAATGCTCGGGGCGCAGCTTCGTGGTCTTGTTGTCGAAATAGACGAAGTTGCCGCTGCCCACGTTGACCGCGCCCACCGACACGCGCGTTTCGCCCGAGTTGATGCGCTCGAAGTCGCACAGACGTTCCAGCGTCGCCTTGAGCGGCTTCGTGTCGTAGTAGCTGGCCGTTTCGGGCGAGCCCGACCCATGAGGCAGCGGCGGCGGAAAGCGCGGCACGAAAAAGCCCTTCTGCCCTTCCATGATCGCGCCTGCCGCCTGCATGGCCGTGAACGTCTTGCGCACGGCGGCATTCGCATTGAAGAGCGCGTGCTCGACGAAGGACGGCAACGGGAAGCTGTAGGCCGGCTGGCAGATCGTTTCCCAGAACTCGCGCAGACGCGCCACGCGATGCTCAGGCGCATTGCCCGCGATGATGGCGGTATTGAGCGCGCCAATTGAAATGCCCGCGATCCAGTTGGGCGCAATGCCGGCCTCGACGAGCCCTTCGTACACGCCCGCCTGATACGCGCCGAGCGCCCCGCCCCCCTGCAGCGTGAGCGCGATGGTTTCCCACTCCTTGGCCTGCGGGCCGCACTGGGAAACATGCGGATGCGGTGCGTTGCCGGCATGCGCGCCGGACTGTGCACTGGCATGCGCGCCGACTTCGTCGTCGACTGCGCTCGACTGGACCTGCCCTTTCTTGCGTTGCGCCATTGCCGCGCCTCCTGCGCTCGATGCCTGCGTTATTGCATGAACCAGCCGTGGCTCACCACGAAGGACTGGCCGGTGAACGCAGCGCTCGGGAACGCCGAGAGGAAGAGCACGGTTTGCGCGACGTCCTCGACGGTCGTGAAAATACCGTCCACTGTGCCGCCGAGCATCACGCGCTTGACCACTTCTTCTTCGGAGATGCCGAGTTCCTTGGCCTGCTCCGGAATCTGCTTTTCCACGAGAGGCGTGCGCACGAAGCCCGGACACACCACGTGCGAGCGCACATTGTGCTTGCCGCCCTCCTTGGCGAGTACGCGCGCGAGGCCGAGCAGCGCGTGCTTGGCCGCGACATAGGCCGACTTCAGCGGCGACGCCTCGTGCGAGTGGACCGAACCCATGTAGATCACCACGCCGCCGCGGTCGTCCTTGTACATGTGCTTGAGCACCGCCTTGGTGGTGAGGAATGCGCCGTCCACATGGATGGCCTGCATCTTCTTCCAGTCGGAAAACGCGTAGTTCTCGATCGGGTTCACGATCTGGATGCCGGCGTTCGAGATGAGGATATCGACCGGGCCGAGTTCGGCCGCGACGCGGTCGATGCCCTGGTTCACGGCGTCCTCATTGGTCACGTCCATGGCGACGCCGATGGCCTTGCCGCCTGCGCCCTTGATCTCTTCGGCCACGGCGTCCGCGCCGCTCTGGTTCAGGTCGGCGATGGCGACCGCAGCGCCTGCCTGCGCGAGCGTGAGGGCGATCTGCTTGCCAATGCCGCTGGCCGCGCCGGTAACGACTGCGACCTTGCCATCGAGTTTCGTGTTCAGTGAGAGAGACGACATCGGGCACCTCCAGGTGAGTGAACGGGACAGGATGAAACCTCGGAGCGCGCGCCGTCAAACCTGACGAATGGCTTATGCCATCCGGCCGGATGTTGCGTCGCGGCCAACCAGGCTATTGTGCATGAACCCGTCTCGTCCAAGCATCGAGCAAGACAAGCAAAAGCGATTTTCGCCGCAGTGCAAAGCGCAATGCGGCATGCCAGCCACCGCAAGGCCGTTCAGCAACAATGGCCAAGTCGTGCTAGCTTTATCGGCTCACAAGGAGGCGTTAATGAACTATCGGCGACTGGGCCGCTCAGGCCTGCAGGTAAGCGAACTGTCCATCGGCTCGTGGGTCACCTACGGAAACCAGGTCGACGCCAGGCTCGCGCGCGAATCGCTCGCGGCGGCGCGCGACGCGGGCATCAACTTCTTCGACAACGCCGAGGCTTATGCAGGCGGCAAGTCGGAAGAGCTCATGGGCCAGGCGCTCAAGGAGCTAGCGTGGCCGCGCGTGAGCTACGTGGTCTCGACCAAGTTCTACTGGGGCTTGAACGAAGCGCCCAACCAGTACCACACGCTCAACCGCAAGTACCTCATGAACGCGATCGACGGCTCGCTCAAGCGGCTGCAGCTCGAATATGTCGATCTCGTGTTCTGCCACCGTCCCGACCCGAACACGCCGGTCGAGGAAACCGTCTGGGCGATGAGCGACATGATCACGCGCGGCAAGGCGCTCTACTGGGGCACGTCGGAATGGAGCGCCGACGAAATCCGCGCCGCGTGGGAAATTGCGGAGCGTCATCACCTGCACAAGCCGGTCATGGAGCAGCCGCAGTACAACCTGTTCCATCGCACGCGCGTGGAAGACGAATACCGCCGGCTCTACGAGGACATTGGCCTCGGCCTCACCACCTGGAGCCCGCTCGCCTCGGGCCTGCTCACCGGCAAATATCGCGGCGGCGTGCCGTCGGGCAGCCGCGCGGAACTGCAGGGCTACGACTGGCTGCGCAAGAATGTTACCGACCCTGACAAGAACGAGATCGTCGGCAAGCTCGCCGAGTTCGCGAAACAGCTCGACTGCTCGGTGGGGCAGCTGGCGCTCGCGTGGATCCTGAAGAATCCGCATGTGAGCACGGTCATCACCGGGGCCTCGCGTATCGAGCAGATCGGTGAAAACATGAAGGCGCGCGACGTGGCGGAAAAGATCACGCCGGACGTCAAGGCGCAGATCGAGGCCATCGTCGGCGACGCTTACGACTGACGTCTCGCGCATGCCCGCAACGCGCGGCGCGCTCGCCGCCGTCGGATGGGGGCACGCCTGAGCGCGTCCGGGAGGTTGGCGTACTGCGGGTGACTCGCGTTGCGGCTGCGCACTCGCGGTGACGTACAATACGCGGCCTCGCTGCGCGCACCGCTGCTTCGGTAGCGGTGTGCGTATGGCGCAGGCAGGCGGCGCAGCAATCGCGCCGCCGCCGTTTTCCCCGTTCTCACCGGACTTCGTGTCCCGTCCATCATGCTGAGCTACCGTCACGCCTTCCACGCCGGCAATCATGCCGATGTCCTGAAACACGCCGTCGTCGTGCAACTGCTGCATTACCTCGGCAAGAAGGACAAGGCGTACTGGTACATCGACACCCACGCGGGCGCGGGCGCCTACGCATTGCGCGAAGGCTACGCCACGAAGAACGCCGAGTTCGACACGGGTATCGGCAAGCTGTGGGGCCGCAACGACCTGCCTGCGGCGCTCGCCGAGTACGTGGACGAAGTGGCGGCGCTGAACCCCGATGGCGACTTGCGCTTCTACCCGGGCTCTCCCTATCTCGCGTGGCGTCTCATGCGCGAGCAGGACCGCATGCGGCTCTTCGAATTGCACAGCACGGAAATCGACGTGCTGCGCCACCGCTTCCACGACGCGGGGCGCCGCGTGATGATCTACGCAGGCGACGGCTTCGACGGCATCAAGGCGCTCCTGCCCCCGCCTCCGCGCCGTGCGCTCGTGCTGATCGACCCGTCTTTCGAGGACAAGCGCGACTACGCGCGCACGCTGACCTGCGTCGAGGAAAGCCTCAAGCGCTTTGCGAATGGCACTTATGCGGTGTGGTATCCGCAGGTCACGCGTCCCGAGTCGCAGCGCTTTCCGGAGCAACTCAAGCGCCTGCAGGACAAGAACTGGCTGCACCTCACGCTTTCAGTGAGCAATCCGCCCGAAGACGGTTTCGGCCTTTACGGCAGCGGCATGTTCATCCTGAACCCGCCCTACACGCTCGAAGCGGCGATGAAAGAGGCGCTGCCCTGGCTTGTGAAAACGCTCGGCCAGGACGCCGGCGCACAGTTCAAGATCGAGTCGCGCGGCGACTGAGCCGCGCGAACCGCCTCACTCCGCTTGAGGCGTCACTGCCCGGCCGGCAACGGCTGGGGAAGCGGCGGCGTTTCGCGATGAGGCGGGCGTGGCGGCCGCGGCGGCGGATTCGGCCGACCGCCGCCCTGCTGCACTTCCACATACGGCGCGACGACATAGGGCTGCGACGAATCCGGCGCAAGACCCGCCGGCTGCGCCGCCTGCACCATCGGTTCGTGCGAGAGCGGCGCGTTTTGCAGAACGATGCCCGGTTGACCGTCGCTAATCCCTCTTTGCGTATCCAGAATCAGCGGCTGCCCCGCATGCACGCTGGCGCTGGCGCACGCCATGGCGATGGCGATCAGCCCCGCACGCGCAACAGAAAAACGCCGCGGCGCGCGGCGCGGCGACACCAATGTGCGATGGGAAATGCGGTCTTGCACCATGAATGGCCCCCGGAGAGATAGCGACACCATTGCTATGACGGCTTGTCGCAAAAAAGACTTTACCTTACCGCGGTGGGAAGGCTCAGACTCTGCTCCATCGGTGGCGCAGAAATGACAAAGCCCCGCCAATGCGGGGCTTGAAACTGTGCTGCTCTCACCGGGTCGACACCCGGTCAGTGGCCTGCAGCGCCGGCTTACAGCGAGCTGTAGCCGTTCGACTCGATCGAACGAATGCGCTGTTCGAGCTGGACGATATCGGCCGACGATGCGAGATACGCTTCGCGGCGACGACGTTCAGCAGTTTCAAACCAGTTGCTCAGCTTTTCAAGAAGGAATGCAAACATGATGGTGTGCTCCAAGGATTCGGTTCGGCGATCCCCGGTGAATTCGCATCAGGGATAACCCTCATTAGGGATAACCCGCATTATAACGGTTGCACCGAACTTTGCTAGTGAATTGCCCGAATACCGTGCATTCCATTTTGGAATGATGGTGGAATACGAATCGGCAACATCATGTTTTATCGACACATTTTTCAGCATTTTCGCAGGCGATTGTCAGCAATCGCGCGCAAACGCACCAATATAGTGCAATTAGTCAGCGCGGTTGCGGCAATTTGCCCATGGCGGTTGCACCTGCGCTCAGTGCGCGTGGCCGGGCTCGTGGCAGTCCGTCGCGGCGGTGTCGGCAAGCCGTTCGATGATCGGGCAATCGGGGCGGTCGTTGCCCTGGCAGTGCGAAGCCAGATGGGCGAGCGTGTCGCGCATCTGGGTCAGTTCGGCGATGCGCTGGTCGAGTTCGGCGACGTGTTCGAGCGCGATCGACTTGACCTCGGCGCTCGCGCGCGAGCGGTCGTGCCAGAGCGCCAGCAGGCGCCGGATGTCGTCCACCAGAAAGCCGAGCCGGCGCGCCTGACGGATGAAGCGCAGCGAATGCACCTCCTGCGCACCATAGACCCGGTAGCCGGACTCCGTACGCCCCTTGGGCGCAAGCAGCCCGACACTTTCGTAGTAGCGAATCATTTTCGCCGTGACGCCCGATTCGCGCGCCGCTTCGCCGATGTTCACGCCGTTCTCCCGCTGTCTGGTCAAAGGTTGATCAATGGTTTGATCGTACACCTTCCCATGATGGGAAGGTCCAGCGCGTCAACCGGCCCCGCTGGCATAATCCGCCGGCGGCCTCATATCGAGTAGTAGCAAGCCTCAATCTCTGAAAAAGGAACACACGATGATCCAGTTCAACGTCGAAGGCATGAGCTGCCAGCACTGCGTAGGCGCCGTCACGCGCGCGATCCACGAACACGACGCGCAAGCCAAAGTCGAGATCGATCTGGCCGCCGGTCGCGTGAAGGTCGAATCGAGCCAGAGCGCCGAAGTCCTGAAGTCGGCGATCGACGAAGCCGGCTACACCGTGGTCGGCACGGCCAGCGTCTGACAGGCCGCGCCATGTTCAAGGTTGCCGTGATCGGCGCGTCCGGCCTGCTAGGTCGCGCCATCGTCCGCGAACTCGCCGCGCAAACGCCCTGGCAGGTCGTGCCGACCGCGTTCCGCCATGGCGGCCCGCAGCAGACCGTGCTCGATGTGCGCGACGCGCAGGCCGTGAACGCATTCGTCGAGCGCGAGGCGCCCGACGCGATCGTACTGGCCGCCGCCGAGCGCCGCCCCGACGTGTGCGAGCACGATCCGGCGGCAGCGCGTGCGCTCAATGTCGATGCCGTGCGCAGCGTCGCTGCGGCGGCGCGCCAGAGCGACGCGTGGGTGCTTTCGATCTCCACCGATTACGTGTTCGACGGCACGCAGCCGCCCTACCGTATCGACGACACGCCCAATCCGCTCAACGCCTACGGTCACAGCAAGCTCGAAGGCGAACAGGCCCTGCTCGAAACCAGCGACAACGCGCTCGTGCTGCGCCTGCCCTTGCTGTACGGGCCGATCGTCGGCTGGCATGAATCGGCGGTCACGAGCCTCGTGCCGGCTATCCGCGCGTCGGCGCAGCCCGGGGCGCAGGCGGCGCCGATGGACGCGTGGGCCACGCGCTACCCCACTTTCACGCCCGACGTGGCGTTCGTGATCCGCGAACTACTGTTGCGCTGCGCGGATGGCGCACCCGTGCGCGGCATCGCGCAATGGTCCGGCGACGAGCCGATGACGAAGTACGACATCGCCGAGCGCATCGCGCAGGCACTGGGCGTAGAAGCGCGTCTGCTCGCACAGCCGACGCCCACCGACGCCACGCCGCGCCCACGCAACTGCCATCTCGATTCGAGCCGTCTCAAAACACTGGGCATGGGCCGCCGCACGCCGTTCGACGCGGCGATTCGCGCCGTGCTCGACGCTTTCATGAAAGACGGCGCATAGCGCGGGGGAGCACCGCAGTGGCCCGTCACGAGGCCGTTGCGCGCATGGTTTCTACGTAGAAACCCGCCGCGAACATTCAATGGAAATTCCGGCTCTCCGTTGCGAGCCGCCCAAGCAGCCGGCTGTGGTCCTCCAGCCGGTGCGCCACGAGGTGCACCACCTCGCCTTCGCGCTGCACCACGCCCGCCACCGCCAGCAGCGAAGACCCGAGCAGCGCCTTGCGCTGCGACTCGACGAGCGCCGCGTGCACGATCACGTTGATGGTGCCGGTTTCGTCTTCCAGAGAAACGAAGATTGTGCCGTTCGCCGTGCCCGGCCGCTGCCGCACCGTGACGATGCCGCACACGCGCGCGAGCATGCCGTGCCGGCAATGCGCCAGTTGCTCCGCCGTGCGAAAACGCTGCTTGGTGAGGCCGTGGCGCAGCAGTTCGAGCGGATGGCGATTGAGCGTGAGACGCAGGCTCGCATAATCGGCGACGATTTCCGCGCCCTCGGAAGCATGCGGCAACGCGAGCGGCGCCTCGGCAACGGGCGCATCGCGCAACAGCGCAGGCACCGCGTGCTGCGCCGTCACGGCCCACCATGCCTCGCGCCGGTGGCCCGCAATGCTCGCAAGCGCGTTCGACGCCGCCAGCGCCTCCAGTTCGCGCCGCGTGAGCGCCGCGCGGCGCGCGAGGTCGTCGACATCGGTGAACGGTGCGCGCTCGCGCGCCTCCATCACCCGCCGCGCGGCATCTTCGGAAAAGCCCTTGATGAGACTGAAGCCGAGGCGCACGGCCGGGCCGTCGCGTCCATAGCGCCGCGGCGCGAGCGCAATGCGTGAGCGCACGACGCGCTTCGCGCCGTCCATGAACCTGTGCCGCCGGCCGCCGCGCTTGAGCGTGCCGCGCAGCAACAGCGCAGCCGCGCCCAGCAGCGCGCGATACCGCAGCACCTCGGCATGGCGCACGCGCAGCGCCCCGGCATCGAGCCGCTCCCCCGGTGCGCCGCGCCGCTCCAGCACCGACGCCCAGTCGCTCAACGCGATATCGGGCGCACGCACCTGCACGCCGTGACGCTTCGCATCCTGCACGAGCTGCGAAGGCGAATAAAAACCGAGTGGCTGACTGTTCAGAAGTCCTGCCAGAAATGCCGCGGGCTCGTAACGCTTGAGCCACGAGCTCGTGTAGACGAGCAGCGCGAAACTCGCCGCATGGCTTTCCGGAAAGCCGTAGTCGCCGAAACCCTCGATCTGCTTGCAGATGCGTTCGGCGAACTCCAGCGAGTAACCTTTCTTGAGCATGCGCTGCGTGAGATCCGCCTGATACGGACGCAGATCGCCGTCGCGCCGCCATGCGGCCATCGCGCGGCGCAGCTTGTCGGCCTCCTCGCCGGTGTAGTCGGCGGCGACCATGGCGAGATGCATCACCTGCTCCTGAAAGATCGGCACGCCGAGCGTGCGCTCGAGCACCGGGCGCAATTCCTCCTTCGCGTACGCCACCGCTTCGTCGCCATGCCTGCGCTTGAGGTACGGATGCACCATGTCGCCCTGGATCGGCCCCGGCCGCACGATCGCCACCTGAATCACGAGGTCGTAATACGTGCGCGGCCGCAAACGCGGCAGCATGCTTTGCTGCGCGCGCGACTCAATCTGGAACACGCCGACCGTATCGGCTTTGGCGCACATGCGATACACCGCCGGGTCCTCGGCGGGAATGTCCTGCACGCGCATCTCCGGCAACCCGCGCCTTAGCGCCACGAATTCGAGCGAGCGCCGGATCGCCGAGAGCATGCCGAGCGCGAGCACGTCCACTTTCAAGAGCCGCAGCGCGTCGATATCGTCCTTGTCCCACTCGATCACGTAGCGGTCCTTCATCGCCGCGTTTTCGATTGGCACGAGCCGCGAGAGCTTGTCGCGCGCGATCACGAAACCGCCCACGTGCTGCGAGAGATGGCGCGGAAATCCACGCAGCTCGCGCGTGAGACGAATGAGCTGCTGCGTGACGTGCGAGTCCGGCGAAAAGCCCGCCTCCTCCAGATGGCGCGCGATCGAATCGGGGCCGTCCCACCACTGATGCGCGCCCGAGAGCTTTTCGACGAGCGCATTGTCGAGGCCGAGCGCCTTGCCCACGTCGCGCAGCGCGCTGCGCGAGCGATAGGTGATGAGCGTCGCGGCCAGCGCGGCGCGGCGCGTGCCGTACTTGCGGTAGATGTACTGAATGACTTCTTCGCGGCGCTGATGCTCGAAGTCGACGTCGATGTCGGGCGGCTCGTTGCGCGCACGAGAGAGAAAGCGCGCCACGAGCATGTTCATGCGCACGGGGTCGATCTCCGTGATCTTCAGGCAATAGCAGACCACCGAGTTGGCCGCCGAACCGCGCCCCTGGCACAGGATCTTCTGCTCGCGCGCGAAGCGGACGATGTCGTGCACCGTGAGGAAGTACTTCTCGTACTTCAGCTCGTCGATGAGTTCGAGTTCCTGTTCGATCTGATTGCGGCGCTTGTCGTTCAGGCCGTCGGGCCAGCGCTCCAGGGCGCCCTTCATCACGAGCTTGCGCAACCACGTTTGCGGGGTTTCGCCGGGCGGCACCAGTTCCTCGGGATATTCGTAGGCCAGCTCGCCGAGCGAAAACGTGCAGCGCCGCGCGACGTCGAGCGTCGCGTCGAGTGCCTCGCGCGGATAAATCGCACCAAGGCGCACGCGCGAGCGCAGATGCCGCTCCGCATTCGCCTCCAGCGCGCGCCCGCAGGAAGCCAGCGGCTTGCCGATGCGAATCGCGCTCAACGTGTCCTGCAACGGCTTGCGCGAACGCGCGTGCATCAGCACGCCGCCAGCCGCGACGAGCGGCAGGCCGCTTTCCTGCGAGACGTGGCGCAGCACTTCGATCTGCGTGTCGTCGCCGCCGGTTTGCCAGAGTTCGAGCGCGAGCCACGCGCGTTCGGCCGCGAAGCCCGCGAGCCAGTGCGCGGCGCGCAGCGTTTGCGCGAGCGTGGCCGTGCGCTGCGGCACGAGCAGCAGCACGCAGTCGCGCAAGTGCTTCAGATGCTCGAAGTCCGGATCGGGCTCGGTGAAATCGGCGGGATGCACGCGATAGCTGCCCTTCGCCGCACGCGAGCGCGCGAGCGTGATCAGCTCGCACAGATTGCCGTAGCCTTCGCGATTCGTTGCGAGCGCAACGATCGTGCAGAACGGCGCGCCATGTTCATCGACGAGATTCAGCTCGCTGCCGATCAGCAAATGCAGCGACGGTTCGAACGGGCCCAAGGCCGCGGCGGCGGAGTTGCCGCCGCGTTCGCGGGCCTCGCGCACGGCTTCGTCATGCGCTTTCTTGCGCGCCTCGTCGTATTCGTTGAGCGCGCTCCAGGCGCGCACGACGCCCGCGAACGAGCATTCGTCGGTGATCGCAAGCGCACGGTAGCCGTGGCGGATCGCCTGCTCGACCAGCTCACCCGGGCGCGACGCGCCGTGCAGGAAAGTGAAGTTGGTGAGGCAGTGCAGCTCCGCGTAGTCAGGCAACTGCGCGGACAACTGTGCAGGCGATTGCGCTGGCAACTGTGAAGGCGACGGCGCGCCCGTCCCGCTGGTCGACATGATTCCTGAAACCCGAATGAGCGACGAACAAGCGCTAGCCGAACAGGCCTTGCAAATACCACTGGCCGCCAATGCGCTCGCGATACAGCCAGAACATGCGGCCCTGGTCGTCGGCGGCGACGTAGTAGTCGCGCCCGACGCCCTCGCCGTCCCACCAGCCGGACTCGATGCGCTCGGTGCGTGTGAGCGTCTTCAGCGGCCGTCGATAAACCGGGCGGTCACCGCGCGTCGCGAGCTTGAGCGGCTTTTCGAGCAGCCACGCCGGACGCGGCTGGGCCGGCAGCGGCACCTCGGGCAGGTCGAAGGCGCTTTGCACGGGCGCGCTCGCGTCCGCTTCCTGCTGCGGCTTGCCTGCCTTGCGCGGCTTGCGCGCACGCTTGGCGCCGCTCTCGCGGTAAGGCCGCGCCGACATCGCCAGCTCGGGCCGATGATCGTCCTCGACGAAAAGCTGCAGCACGTTCTGCTCGCCAAGCCGCGCGCCGATGCGCTCGAAGAGCTGCCCGAGCGATGCTTCGGCGGCCTCGGCCATCGGAAAGAGCGTGTCGGTGGGTGCCGCGTATTCGCTCACCTGCGAGGCGACGAGCGCAAGTCCAATGACGGGCGCGGCAAGCTCGGTCTGATTCAGGCGCTCGCGCAGCAGCCACAGCAGATGCTCGGCGTCGCGCGAAGGCGACGCCCACGCGATCGCGAGCGTCGAGGTGCGCGGCGCATGCCGCGAAGCCAGTTCGTGCTCCAGACGCAATTCGAAGCCGCTCAACGCCGCGTGCTGCGCGGCAAGCCAGCCGGCCAGCTGCATCACGAGCCGGCGCGCGGCAAAGAGCAGCGCCTCGGCGCTCTCCACGCGCGCCTGCAATTCGAGCGCCGCGTGAAACGACGGCGGCGCGGCGAACCAGACACGCGGATCAGGCGCTTCGCCGCGCGCCTGCGCGAGCCAGCCGAGCACGCCGTCGCCGAAACGCCGCACGATGCCCTCGCGCGGCAGCCGCCGCAGATCGCCGAGCGTCGCGCAGCCGATCTGCGTGAGCGCGTGGTCGTGCTGCGCGGCGAACGGCGCAAGCGTGACCGGCAGCGAATCGAGCACGCGCGCGAGCGTCGTTTCCTTGAGCACGTGCCAGCGGCGCGACGAACGCGTGACGCGCGCCTGCGCGAGCGTCCACGCGCCCCACGCCGTGGGCGCGCAGGCGATGCGCGCGGTATGTCCGCAGCTGGCCACCGTCGCCGCAACCTTCCCGAGCAGCGCGCGCACGCCGCCGAAAAGACGCAAACCCGAGCCGACTTCGAGCAACAGTGTGTGCGACTGCGCGAACGACACCTTGGGCGTATAGGCGAGCAACGCGAGCGCGAGCGCCTCGAACGCACGGGTCTCGCGCGCCGGATCGGCTTCGAGCAGCACGAGCCCCGGCGCAAGCGCCAGCGCATGCGAGCGCGTGTTGCCGGGCTCGACGCCCAGGCGCAGCGCGTCGAGATCGGCGATCAGGATGCGCGTGTGGTCGGCGAGCGCGTAGCAGCGCGGCGCGCTGACGGCATCGGCATCGGCGCTTTCAGGCAGGCGCGCTGTTGACGGCGCCGGCGGCATCAGAGGTCTGACGGCCTCCAGCGGCAACAACGGCAAGGTGACGGCGATCCACAGCATGATTGACCCCGGGCCACGGCATGACGACGGAGGCTGCGTCCGGCTGGGGCAGCACCGCGTCCTGCAGCGGCAATGTAATGACGAGTGGCTGGGCGGGCGGCGGCCCGCGGCGCTTGAAGATATCGACGCAGAGCGCGGCAAGCTGCATCCATTGCCGCCGGTTCAGGTTCGCGTCGTCGGGCGGCGGCACCGGCGAGCAGGTCATGCGCAGCGGCGCCGGCGACGACTGGTTGCGCGCGGCGAGCGGCCGCACGAGAAACGCGAGCGCCTGCGAATCCTGGGCGGCGACCTGCAGACGGCGCACGGCGTCGGGGCGCGCTTTCGTCTGCCAGAGCAGCACGGCGCCCATGCCTTCCTGCTTGAGCGCCTGCTCGGCCACCCAGGCGGCCTCGTCTTCGGCCGCACGCACCCAGATCACGCGCTCGAGCGCGAGCCCCCACGCCTTGAGCGCGCAGGCGTACGGGCGCCATGGCGGCGCGACGAGCAGCACGTGCCGGCCCGCCTGTGCGGTAAGCGCGCGCAGCGCTGGAGCGACGAGCCGCATCTCGCCCACGCCGCCCTGCTCGACGAGCAGTTCGGTCAGGCTGCCTGCGGGCCAGCCGGCGCCGGGAAGCTGGGCGTCGAGCGGGGCGTGGCCGCTCGGCATCGAGCGCTCGCTGGCGTGCGCGAGCTGATCGCCTTGCCACACGCGGCTTTGCAGCCGGGGGGGCAAGTGCGCGGCGAGTTGCGCAGTGGTCTGGACGGCTGCTGCCATGGTTCGTAGCCTGGTTGATGGGAACGCTCCGCCCTGCCCGGCAGGAAATGGGGCATCGGCAAGCAGGAGGCCGGTTCGCCTCCACCTGTATATTTATACAGTATTTTATGGGATTGGAGGAAGGCGGGAAATGGGGGATTGATTACTCCCGGACGCTGGGGCTTACGTCCGGGGCAAACGCCGCTTAAGGCAGGCGAGTAGCGCGCACGCTGAAGGGCGCGCTGAGGGGGAACACTGAGGGACGAACTGGAAGACGAACTGCGGGACGCGCCGGCGCATCCCGCCCGTCGTTTTTCGCTATCAGGACGCGTGCGCCGACGTCAGACTGAGCGCCACGGCTTGCGCCACCTCGATGCCGTCGATGGCCGCCGAGTAGATGCCGCCGGCATACCCGGCGCCTTCGCCGGCCGGATACAGACCCTCGACGTTCACGCTCTGGTAATCGTCCTTGCGACGAATCCGCAGCGGCGACGACGTGCGCGTCTCGACGCCCGTGAGCACCGCATCGTGCATCGCGAAGCCTGCGAGCTTCTTGTCGATCTGCGGAAGGGCTTCACGGATGGCTTCGATCACGTAGTCGGGCAGCGCGGTGCTGAGATCGGTCGGATGCACGCCCGGCTTGTAGGACGGCACCACGGAGCCCAGCGACGTCGAAGGACGCCCGGCGATAAAGTCGCCCACGAGTTGCCCCGGCGCCTGGTAATTGCCGCCGCCGAGTTCGAACGCCCGCTCTTCCCATTTGCGCTGGAACGCGATGCCCGCGAGCGGGCCGCCTGGATAGTCCTCCGGCGTGATGCCGACGACGATGCCCGCATTCGCGTTGCGCTCGGCCCGCGAATACTGGCTCATGCCGTTGGTGACCACGCGGCCGGGTTCGGAAGTCGCCGCGACCACCGTGCCGCCGGGGCACATGCAGAAGCTATAGACCGAGCGGCCATTGTTCGCGTGATGCACCACCTTGTAGTCGGCCGCGCCAAGCTCCTTGTGGCCCGCAAACTTGCCGAAGCGGCTGCGATCGATCACCCCCTGTGGGTGCTCGATGCGAAAACCCAGCGAAAACGGCTTCGCTTCCATGAACACGCCGCGATCGTGCAGCATCTGGAACGTGTCGCGCGCGCTGTGGCCAACCGCCAGCACGACGTGGTCGCACGGCAGCGTCTCGCCGTTCGAGAGCTTGAGCGCGCGCACCTTGCCCTGCTCGATCTCGATGTCTTCGACGCGCGTTTCGAAGCGCACTTCGCCGCCCAGTTCGTGGATGGTGGCGCGCATCTTTTCCACCATGCTCACGAGCCGGAACGTGCCGATGTGCGGCCGGCTCAGATACAGGATGTCTTCCGGCGCACCGGCCTTGACGAACTCCTCGAGCACCTTGCGGCCGTAGTGGTTCGGATCCTTGATCTGGCTGTAGAGCTTGCCGTCGGAAAACGTCCCCGCCCCGCCTTCGCCGAACTGCACGTTGGATTCAGGGTTGAGCACGGACTTGCGCCACAGGCCGAAAGTGTCCTTGGTGCGCTCGCGCACGGCTTTGCCGCGTTCGAGGATGATGGGACGAAAGCCCATTTGCGCGAGGATCAGTCCTGCGAACAGGCCGCACGGCCCCATGCCGATCACCACCGGGCGGGGGCGCGTCGAGTGCTCTGGCGCCTTCGCGACAAAGCGGTAGGTCATGTCCGGCGTCGCCCCGCAATGCGGCTTGCCGGCGATCCGCTTGAGCACCTTCGCCTCGTCCTTGACTTCGATGTCGACGATATAGGTCAGCTTGATATCCGAGCGCTTGCGTGCATCGTGCGCACGGCGGAAGACGGTGTAGCGGACGAGCGCGTCTGCCGCTACGCCAAGTTCCGCGAGGCGTCCCCGAATCGCGGCTTCAAGATCGCTTTCGGCGTGGTCGAGGGGGAGTTTGACTTCGGATAAACGTAACATGGCTGCCAGGGTGCGATCGCCACGGGAAGTGTGGCCGATCCGTATTTTATAAGCTCGGCGGCTTTTCAAATGGAACGCGGCCGTACGACGAAACGCAAGCCAAGCGATGCGAGGAAAAAGAAAAGGGGCTACAGGCCAATGGCGTGTAACCCCTCGGTATTGCTGGTCGGAGCGATAGGATTCGAACCTACGACCCTCTGATCCCAAATCAGATGCGCTACCAGGCTGCGCTACGCTCCGACGAATCAGAGATTGTAGCGGTAGTGCCCCTGTGCCGTCAAATCCGCGTACGACACAGCGAAAAAAGCGAGACGAAATGCGATCCGCATCACGCGCTTGCCGCTCAGCAGCGGGGCGTGCACCATGTGAGCACACGCCGCACATGCACCCAATGAGCCAATGAGCTAACAAAAGGAGACGCCATGCACCTCATCCTCTGGCGCCACGCCGAAGCCGAAGATATCGCCGCCAGCGACCTCGCCCGCCAGCTCACCACGCGCGGGCGCAAGCAGGCGCAGAACGTCGCGCGGTGGCTGCGCGCGCGCCTGCCCGACGACGCCGTGATCCTCGCCAGCCCCGCCGCGCGCACCATCCAGACCGCCGAGGCGCTCACCGATCAATATCGCGTCGTGCGCGAACTCGCGCCCGATGCGAGCGTCGAGCAGGTACTCACCGCCGTGGGCTGGCCCAAGGGCCTCTCGTCCACGGTCGTGGTGGTCGGCCATCAGCCCACGCTCGGCGAGGTCGCGGCGCGCCTGCTCTCGGGTGGCACCGACTCGCGCAGCTGGGCGGTGAAGAAAGCCGGTGTGCTTTGGCTCGCCAGCCGCGACCGCAACGGCGACGATCAGGCCGTCCTGCACGCGGCCATCACGCCCGAGCTCGTCTAGTCCTCCGCCCGCCTCCACCTTCCACCGGGCCGCCTGCAGGCGGCCCTTCAGCGGTTAAACCGCAGTTCAACCGCGGTTTAACCGCGCCCGCCGCCCCGCCCATCCGGCGACCTCGCCCGTCTGCCTTACACCACGTCATCGAATCGTCATTGCGTTTTCATGGAAACGTAACCGCGTATTACTAAATTGCCGGGAAAGTTCTCTTACTTCCGACCAGGACGCCCCATGCGAGATCTGCCGACGCCCTCCCTGCCATTCGCCTCGACGTTGTTCGAGTCGAACCGACGCTTGCCGCGTGCCGAAGAAACGGTCACCGCGCAGCATCGGCTGCAGGTAGCCTGGGCTCGCACCGACGAGGAACTGCGCGAGGCCCAGCGTCTGCGCTACCGCGTGTTCGCAGAAGAAATGGGCGCACGCCTGACCGGCCCGGCCGGTCTCGACGTCGACGCCTTCGACTCGTACTGCGACCACCTGCTCGTGCGCGACCTCGACACGCTCAAGGTCGTCGGCACTTACCGCGTGCTGCCGCCGCACCAGGCGGCGCGCATCGGCCGCCTCTATGCCGAAAGCGAATTCGACGTCTCGCGCCTTGCGCACCTGCGCCCGAAAATGGTCGAGGTGGGCCGCTCGTGCGTGCACCCCGACTACCGCAGCGGCTCGGTCATCATGTCGCTGTGGGGCGGTCTGGGCGGCTATATGCAGCACAACGGCTACGAGACGATGCTCGGCTGCGCGAGCGTCGCCATGGCCGACGGCGGCCACTACGCGGCGAACCTGTACTGCGCGCTCGGCGCGAACGCGCTGACCGCGCCCGAGTATCGCGCCTTCCCGCACACGCCGCTGCCCGTCGAGGAACTGCGCACCGGCGCCCCCGCCGTGCCGCCGCCGCTCATCAAGGGCTATCTGCGCCTCGGCGCGAAGATCTGCGGTGCGCCCGCCTGGGACCCCGACTTCAACACCGCCGACTTCCTCACGCTCTTCCGCCTTTCGGAGATCAACGAGCGTTACGCGCGCCACTTCCTCGGCGAAGCCGTCACGCGCTAAGTCCCCATTCGCCCTTCAGCGGGCGAAAAAAAAGCCCGGCTCATTGGTGAGCCGGGCTTTTTTTTACCAGCGAAGCGCGCAGCGCTCACTCCTCCGTATACACCACGCGATACGGAATGCCGATCTTGCCCCATTCGGCCGCTTCCTGAACGAGGTTGTAATCGGTGAGCGGATTGTTCTGGACCCACGAGTTGGGCAGCAGCACTTCGTAGCCGTTGCCCTCCTGCTCCACCGTGATGTGCGGCAGACCGACGTCGGCGCGGCGGCGCGTGAGCAGTGCGGCCAGACGCAGGCAGAACAGCAGCGGCCACTCCACATCGCGCGCTTGCGAGAGCTTGCCGAGCTTGCCCACGTGGCCGAGCACGAGCGCGGCAAGGCGCGCCTGGTCGGTGCGCGAAAAGCCGGGCATGTCCGCGTTGCTGGCGATGTAGGCCGAGTGCTTGTGATACGCGCTGTGCGAAATGGACAGACCGATTTCGTGCAGCGACGCCGCCCACGTGAGGAACATGCGGTTCTCTTCGCGGCGCTCCTCGTCGGGCTCCTCGAACTGGTCGTAGAACTTCACGGCCAGCTCGCCGATGCGCCCCGCCTGCGCGCGATCCACGCCGTAGCGGCGCATGAAGCCTTCCACCGTGACCGTGCGCATGTCCTCGTGCTGCGAGCGGCCCAGCAGGTCGTAGAGCACGCCCAGGCGCAGCGCGCCGTCCGTGGTGTCGACGTAGTCGATGCCCAGCTCCTCGAACACCGCGATCATGATCGAGAGACCGCCCGCCAGCACGGGAATGCGGTCGGGCTTGAGCGCGACGAGCTTGAGCCGGTTCACGTTCTCGGCCTTGATGAGCGCGCGCTTCAGGCGCTCGAGGCCGCCACGCGAAATGCCGTGCGTAATGCCGGGATCGTTGAAGCCGTTCGCCTCGACGAGTTCCGCGAGCGCGCGCGCCGTGCCCGACGAGCCGATCGCCTGGTCCCAGCCGGTCTTGCGATAGTCGGCGGAAATGATCTGGATTTCGCGCGTGGCCGCGAGTTCGGCCTGGCGCATGGTGTACTCGTCGACGTTGCCCGAGGGGAAGAACTGGCGGCTATGGCTCACGCAGCCGATATAGAGGCTTTCCATGCGGATCGGCGTGTAGTGCGCGCCGATGATGAACTCGGTCGAGCCACCGCCGATGTCCACCACGAAGCGCTTGCCGGCGCTCGCCGGCACCGAGTGCGCGGCGCCCGCGTAGATGAGACGCGCTTCTTCGCGGCCCGCGATCACTTCGATCGGAAAGCCGAGCGCCGCTTCCGCCTCGGTGAGGAACTCGCGCGCGTTCTTGGCCACGCGCAGCGTATTGGTCGCCACCGCGCGCACCTGGTCGGGATGGAAGTCGCGCAGCCGCTCGCCGAAGCGCTTGAGCGCGTCCCAGCCACGCACCTGCGAGGCGCGGTCGAGCAGCTTGTCCTTCGACAGGCCGGCCGCGAGCCGCACGGGTTCGCGCAGGGCATCCACCGGGTAGATCTGGCTGCCGGCGTCGGTTTCCTCGACGCGGCCTACGATCAGACGAAAACTGTTCGAACCGAGGTCGACGGCGGCAAGCAGGTGGGGATTGGTGACCATCGAAGGGGCAGGCTCCATGCGTGCATACAGAGACGACCGCGCGGCCATGCGGGCTTGCTGCGCCGCCGCCGCACTGTCCAAATGCGTCATTTTAAGCGTAGCCGACTTCACCATGTCGCTCCTCGCATTGGTCATGACCATGGGTACTTTTACCCAGCGTGCATGTTCGCAACGCGACTTGTCGATTTCGTGAAAATGCGGCGTAAAATTTATGACACACCGAATGTCACAATAAAGTCATATTACTGTGAGAATTTCCGAGCGTCCGTTCGAATCACTCCCTGACATTCCGTTTTCATTGCCGATGTCCATCCGCTATCCCCTACTCAATCGCGAACTGGGCATTCTGGGATTCAATGAGCGCGTGCTCGCACAGGCGTCCGATCCCGCTGTTCCTTTGCTGGAGCGCTTGCGCTTCATCTGTATCACCAGCAGCAACCTCGACGAATTCTTCGAAGTCCGCATGGCCGGGCTTCAGGAGCAGATGCGCGACAACCCGGGCGTCCTCTCGCCCGACGGCATGTCGCTGCAGCACGTGTACGACCTCGTGGTCGAGCGCGCGCAGCGTCTCGTGCATCGCCAGTACCGCATGCTGCACGACACCGTGCTGCCCGCGCTCGAACAGGAAGGCATCTATTTCCACGGCACCGACGCCTGGAACGAAGCGCAAACCGCCTGGGCGCGCAAATACTTCTTCGACGAACTGCTGCCCGTTCTCACGCCCATCGGGCTCGACCCCGCGCACCCGTTCCCGCGCGTGCTCAACAAGAGCCTGAACTTCGTGGTCGAACTCGAAGGCAAGGACGCCTTCGGGCGCCAGGCCGTCATGGGCATCGTGCAGGCGCCGCGCGCGCTGCCGCGCCTCGTGCGCATGCCGCAGGAGCTTTCCGGCTTCCAGCACGGCTTCGTGCTGCTCGGCTCGCTGCTGCAGCGCTTCGTGGGCGAGCTGTTCCCGAGCCTCGTCGTGCGCAGCTGCAACCAGTTCCGCATCACGCGCAACAGTGAACTCTTCGTCGACGAAGACGAAATCACCAACCTGCGCGTGGCGCTGCAGGGCGAACTGCCCGCGCGGCACCTGGGCAATGCGGTGCGGCTCGAAGTGTCGGCGGAAACGCCCCCGCATCTCGCGAAGCGCCTGCTCGACGAAAGCGGTCTCGACGAAAAAGACTGCTATTACGTCGATGGCCCCGTGAATCTCGTGCGCCTCATGCAGTTGCCCGAGATGGTCGATCGCCCCGACCTCAAGTTCGTGCCGCACGTGCCCGCCATTCCGCAGCGCATCGCCGCGAACAGCAACATGTTCGACGTGATCGATCAGGGCGACGTGCTTCTGCATCATCCGTACGAGAGCTTCCAGCCCGTGCTGGAACTGCTGCTGCAGGCCGCCAACGATCCGAACGTGGTCGCGATCAAGCAGACGATCTACCGCACTGGCACCGACTCGCCGCTCATGGACGCGCTCATGCAGGCCGCGCGCAACGGCAAGGAAGTGACGGTGGTCGTGGAACTGCTCGCGCGCTTCGACGAAGAGACCAACATCAACTGGGCCGCGCAGCTCGAAGCCGTGGGCGCGCACGTGGTGTACGGCGTGGTGGGCCACAAGTGCCACGCCAAGATGATGCTGATCGTGCGCCGCGTGCCCGTGAACGGCCGCATGGTGCTGCGCCGCTATGTGCACCTCGGCACCGGCAACTACCATCCGCGCACGGCGCGCCTCTATACCGACTTCGGCCTCATGACTTCGGAGCCGAAGATGTGCGAGGACGTGCACCACGTCTTCCAGCAGCTCACGGGCATCGGCGGCGAGCTGCAGCTGCATGATCTGTGGCAGTCGCCGTTCACGCTGCATCCGAAGATGATCGAGGCGATTCGCAACGAAGCCGACGCCGCGCGTGCGGGCAAGAAGGCGCGTATCGTCGCGAAAATGAACGCGCTGCTCGAGCCGACCGTCATCGACGAGTTGTACGAAGCATCGCAGGCCGGCGTGAAGATCGACCTGATCATCCGTGGCGTGTGCTCGCTGCAGCCGGGCGTGCCAGGGCTCTCCGAGAACATCACCGTGCGCTCGATCGTCGGGCGCTTTCTCGAGCACCATCGCATTTACTACTTCTATGCGGGCGGCAAGGAAGACGTCTATTTGTCGAGCGCGGACTGGATGGATCGCAACCTGTTCCGCCGCGTCGAAGTAGCGTTCCCGATCCACGACCGCAGGCTCAAGCGCCGCGTGATCGCCGAAGGGCTTTCCACCTTCCTCGGCGACAATCAATCGGCGTGGCTCATGCAAAGCGACGGCCACTATCGCCGCCGCCGCGCGGGCAAGGCCGTGCGCAATGCGCAGTTGAGCTTGCTCGCGAAGTTCTGTCCGTAATGCACTGATCGCGCCGCTCACGCTGCACGCAAAAAAGCCGCTTCGAATGAAGCGGCTTTTTCAATGGCAACTGCAGATCCTCAGACCGGCGCCGGCTGCCTTCTCGTCGTGCGCGCGGTCGGGAAGCGCACCGTGAACGTGCTGCCCCGCCCTTCCTCGCTCTTCACTTCGAGCGCCGCGTCGTGGCGCTGCAGCACGTGCTTGACGATTGCGAGGCCCAGGCCCGTGCCGCCCGTGTCGCGCGAGCGGCTGCGATCCACGCGATAGAAGCGCTCGGTCAGGCGCGGAATATCGGCGGCCGGAATGCCCAGGCCGCTGTCGGTGACGGAAAACACCGCGCTGCCATGCTCCGCGCGCCAGGATAGATGCACCGTGCCGCCGTCCGGCGTGTAGCGCACCGCATTGGTCGCGAGATTGCCCAGCGCGCTCATGATCTCCGTTTCGGAACCGGTGACGCTCAGGCCGTCGTCGAAATCGGCCGTGATGCGGTGATGGCCGCCCGAAAGGCTTTCGGCGTCCTCGCGCACGTGTCCGAGCACCGCGCGCATGTCGACCATATGATCGCCGGGCTGACGCCCCTCGCCTTCCAGTTTCGCGAGCACGAGCAGGTCGGTGACGATGTGGCGCATGCGCGAGGCCTGTTGCTCCATCAGCTCCAGGTAGCGGTTGCGCTCGGCTTCGCCAAGCGGCAGCTCGCGCATCGTCTCGAGAAAGCCCGAGAGCACCGTGATCGGCGTTTTCAGTTCATGCGAAACGTTGGCCACGAAGTCGCGCCGCATGGCGTCGGTGCGCTCGAGTTCGGTGATGTCCTGCGAAAGCACGAGCTTGCGGTTCTCGCCGTACGGAAACACCTGCACCGAGATCACGTTCTGACGCTTGGCGCCCATGCCGCGCATGATCAGCATGTCCTTGTAGTCGTGCGAATTGAGGTAGCGCACGAAGTCGGGCTGCCGCACGAGATGCGTGATGTGCTGGCGCAGGTCGCGCCTCGCGTCGAGCCCGAAGTGGACTTCGGAGATCGCGTTGCACCACTCGATCTGGTCGTGGTCGTCGAGCATGGCGACGCCGTTGGGCGAGGCCTGGATCGCCTGGATGAAACGCGAGTGCTGCTGCTCCACCTGGCGCACCTGAGCGTGCCAGCGCTTCGCGAGCTTGTGCAAACGGTAGTAGATTTCGCCCCAGATGCCGGGAGCGCTCGGCACTTCGCCGTAGACCGGGGCGTCGAGCAGACGCCAGAGGCGCTGCTTGTGGAACGTGCTGAAGAGCATTTGCGCGAGCAGCGCCAGCACGGCAACGCCGAGCGCGATCTTGACGCCGAAAATCGCGCCAATACCCGCGCAAATGAGCGCGAGCAAAACGATCGATACGAGGGAGCGCGCCCAGATGATGTTCATGTTCCTGCGATCGAAGAATAATACGGTCGGATGCGGGCACGCGACATCTTGTTACCGCCGCTCGATTGCCGGCGGCAGTGAAGCGGTCGCGCCGCCCGGTGACTCACCCTGCGGCGCGGCCGTTATCCCAGCTTAGGCGCTCTTGGCGAGACGGTAGCCGCTGCCGCGCACCGTTTCGATCATAGCATCGCACCCTGCCGGCTTGAGCGCGGCGCGCAGACGCTTGATATGCACGTCCACGGTGCGCTCTTCCACGAACACGTGATCGCCCCACACCTGGTCGAGCAGTTGCGTGCGGCTGTGCACGCGCTCCGGATGCGTCATGAAGAAGTGCAGCAGGCGGAACTCGGTCGGGCCGAGGTCGAGCTTGATTTCCGAGCCTTCGGCGGCGGCCGCGACGCGGTGCGTGGCCGGATCGAGCTTCAGACCGTTGATCGCCACCACGTCTTCCGTGAGCTGCGGCGCGCGGCGGCGCAGCACCGCCTTGATGCGCGCCATCAGCTCCTTGGGCGAGAACGGCTTCGTCACGTAGTCGTCAGCGCCGATTTCGAGGCCGAGCACCTTGTCCTGCTCGTCGCCACGCGCGGTCAGCATGATGATCGGAATATGCTTCGTACGCTCGTTGTTGCGCAGATCGCGCGCGAAATTCACACCCGACTTGCCCGGCAACATCCAGTCGAGCAGGATGAGATCGGGCAGCACGTCGCTGATCAGGTTCTGCGCCTGCTCCGCGTTGTAGGCGCGGATCGGGCAGTGGCCTGCGTGCTGCAGGTTCACCGAAATCAGCTCGGAAATAGCGGGCTCATCTTCGATGACGAGAATGCTGCTAGGCATCGGCACCTCTTGACCTTGTTACCTGTGGAGTTGATTAGCTGAGTGCTTCGCGTTCGAGCGCGTCGCGCGACTTGTGCCGCACGTCGGTGCCCTTCACGATGTAAATGATGAATTCCGCGATGTTCTTCGCGTGGTCGCCGATCCGCTCGATCGCCTTGGCGATGAACAGATAGTCGAGGCCCACGGAGATCGTGCGCGGATCTTCCATCATGTAGCTCACGAGCTTGCGCACGAACGCGCGGAATTCCTCGTCGATCGCCTTGTCGTCGCGCACGATCTGCGCGGCGGCCACGGTGTCGAGACGCGCGAACGCGTCGAGCGCGCGGCGCAGGATCGACACGGCCATCTCGCCCGAGACCTTGATCTCGGCGATGTTGACGGTGCGCGAGGCGCCGTCTTCCATCAGGCGCTTCGTGCGCTTGGCGATCTTTTCGGCTTCGTCGCCGGCGCGCTCGAGGTTCGTGATGGTCTTCGAAATGGCGAGTACGAGGCGCAGGTCGCGCGCGGCCGGCTGGCGGCGCGCGATGATGTTGCTGCACTCTTCGTCGATCTCGACTTCCATCGTGTTGAGGCGGTCTTCAGCGGCGATCACGCGCTCGGCGGCGGCGCCGTCGAACTCGTTGAGCGCCTGCATGGCCGTGATGATCTGCGATTCGACGAGGCCGCCCATTTCGAGCACCTTCGACGAAATGAGGTTCAAATCGGCGTCGAACTGGCTGGACAAGTGTTTGTCGGACATGATTTGCTCCCTGCAACGCTCAGCCGAAGCGGCCGGTAATGTAGTCTTCCGTTTCCTTGCGGACCGGCTTGATGAAGATCTTTTCGGTGTCGCCGAACTCGATCAGCTCACCCAGGTACATGTATGCAGTGTAGTCCGAGCAGCGCGCGGCCTGCTGCATGTTATGGGTGACGATCACCACCGTGTAGTCGCTCTTGAGTTCCGCGATCAGCTCTTCGATACGGCCCGTGGAAATCGGGTCGAGCGCCGAGCACGGCTCGTCGAGCAGCAGCACTTCGGGGCGGATCGCAATGCCGCGCGCGATACACAGGCGCTGCTGCTGGCCGCCCGAGAGGCCGTAGCCGCTCTGGCCGAGCTTGTCCTTCACTTCGTTCCAGAGCGCGGCCTTGGTGAGCGCCCACTCCACACGATCGTCCATTTCCGGGCGCGAGAGCTTCTCGAACATCTTCACGCCGAACGCAATGTTGTCGTAAATCGACATCGGGAACGGGGTCGGCTTCTGGAACACCATGCCGATGCGTGCGCGCAGCAGCGAAATATCGCGCTTGGTCGCGAGCAGGTTCTCGCCGTCCATCACGATCTCGCCTTCGGCGCGCTGCTCCGGGTAGAGCGCGAACATCTTGTTGAAGGTGCGCAGAAGCGTGGACTTGCCGCAGCCCGACGGGCCAATGAACGCCGTCACCTTGCCTTCGGGAATCTGCAGGTTGATGTTCTTCAGCGCGTGGTACTTGCCGTAGAAGAAGTTCAGGTCCTTCACTTCGATCTTCGGCTTGCCCAGCGCCGGCAGGCGTGCGTTCTGGGCGGGATCCGCAGGTTCAAACCCAGCGGAGGGCGCATTGCCGTGCGCAGCGGTGTTGAGGTGACTCTCAGCCATGTTCATCGGGAACTCCGCCCTTACTTGTTCGAAAAGACCGTGCGCGCGAGGATATTTAGACCCAGCACGCCCAGCGTGATCAGGAAAACGCCGGCCCACGCAAGCGACTGCCACTGCGCAAACGGGCTCATCGCGAACTTGAAGATCGTGACCGGCAGGTTCGCGATCGGTTGATTCATGTCGGCGCTAAAGAACTGGTTCGACAGCGCGGTGAAGAGCAACGGCGCGGTTTCGCCGGCGATACGGGCGATGGCGAGCAGCACGCCCGTCACGATGCCCGCAATCGACGCCTTCAGCGTGATGGAGAGCACCATCTTCCACTTCGGCGTGCCGAGTGCGAAAGCCGCTTCGCGCAGCGCGTTCGGCACAAGCTTGAGCATGTTCTCGGTCGTGCGGATCACGATCGGGATCTGCAGCAGCGCAAGCGCAATCGCGCCGGCCCAACCGCTGAAGTGCCCCATCTTCGCGACCACGAGTGCGTAGACGAACAGGCCCACGACGATCGAGGGCGCCGACAGCAGAATGTCGTTGATGAAGCGCGTGACGCTAGCGAGCCAGCCCTTCTGGCCGTATTCCGCCAGATAGATGCCCGCGAGAATGCCGATCGGCGTGCCGACGAACGTTGCGATCACAACGAGCAGCAGGCTGCCGACGATGGCGTTCAGAAGACCGCCGCCATCGGTGTTCGGCGGGGGCGTGGACTGCGTGAACAGCTCGACCGAAAGACCGCCGATGCCGAGCGAAATCGTCGTGTAGAGAATCCACACGAGCCACAGAAGGCCGAACCCCATGGCGGCGAGCGAGAGCGTGAGCGCGATCGCGTTGGTCACGCGGCGGCGGCGCTGCAGCTTGTCGCGCATGCGGTCCAGTTCGGGGCCGTAAATCGCACCCGGAATTTTCATCATCGGTTCGCTCATCGCGCACCCTCCGATTTTTCAAGGCGCAGCAACATGAGCTTCGAGATCGACAGCACGATGAACGTAATCACGAAGAGGATCAGGCCGAGTTCCATCAGCGCGGCCGTGTGCAGGCCCGGGCTCGCTTCCGCGAACTCGTTGGCAAGCGCCGAGGTAATGCTGTTGCCCGGCGAAAAGAGCGACACGTTGTCGAGCAGGTTCGTATTGCCGATCACGAACGTGACGGCCATGGTCTCGCCAAGCGCGCGGCCAAGGCCGAGCATCACGCCGCCGATCACGCCGGTCTTGGTGAACGGCAGCACGATCTTCCACATCACTTCCCAGGTCGTGCAGCCGATGCCGTAGGCCGACTCCTTGAGCAGCACGGGCGTGACTTCGAACACGTCGCGCATGACCGACGCGATGTACGGAATGATCATGATCGCGAGAATCACGCCGGCGCACAGAATGCCGATGCCGATAGGCGCGCCCTGGAACAGCGCGCCGACGATCGGCATGCCGCCCAGCAGCGTGCCGAGCGGCTTTTCGAACCACTGCGCGAAGATCGGCGCGAACACGAGCAGACCCCACATACCGTAGACGATCGACGGGATCGCGGCGAGCAGTTCGATGGCGATGCCGAGCGGCCGGCGCAGCCATGCGGGCGAAAGCTCGGTGAGAAAGAGCGCGATGCCGAAGCTCACGGGCACGGCAATGATGAGCGCGATGAGCGACGTGGCGATCGTGCCGTAGATGGGCACGAGCGCGCCGAACTGCTCGCTGGGGGGATCCCAGTCGGCAGTCCAGAGGAATGCGAAACCGAACTTCTGGATCGTCGGCAACGAGGCGACGATCAGCGACACGATGATGCCGCCGAGCAGCAACAGCGTGACGATGGCAGCGAGGCGCGCGAGGCCGCCAAAAATGATGTCCCCTGCCGGGCTGGGCGCTTTTTGCTGCGCGGCGTTGCCGGGCGGGTTCGACACGAGCGGGACGTCGGACATGGTGACCTGGGTTCCAGTTGCCGCGAGCTTGAAGCTCACGACGTTGATGCAGCCGTAGGACTGCAGATCGCCCGCCTTCCGGCCGTTAATACTGACGACTGAGCCGGAAGGCGGGCGGCACATCATGGACAGCGCAGAATCAGGCAAGCCACAAGCGAACAGGCCGCGCGCGTCACGCGGCGGCCTTTTTTACGCTTGCCTGACGCTTGGCTTATTCAGCGACCGGCTTGCCGCTCGCGTCCTTGACCTTCTCCTTCCACTGCGACTTGATTTCGCTCACAACCGACGGCGGCAGCGAGATGTAGTCGAGGCTGTCAGCAGCCGGCGTGCCGTTCTTGAAGGCCCAGTCGAAGAACTTGAGCGTTTCCTTGCCCTGGTCCGGCTTGTCCTGTGCCGTGTGCAGCAGCACGAAGGTCGCGCCGACAACCGGCCATGCGTCCTTGCCCGGCTCGTTCGTGAGGATCTGGTAGAACGACTTCTTCCAGTCCGCGCCAGCGGCCGCTGCCTTGAACGTTTCGGTGTCCGGCTGAACCACAGCGCCCGACTCGTTCTTCATGGCAGTGTAGACCATGTGATTTTGCTTGGCGTACGCCCACTCGACGTAGCCGATCGCGCCCGGCAGGCGCTGCACGAAGGCCGCAACGCCGTCGTTGCCCTTGCCGCCCGTGCCCGTCGGCCATGCCACGGTCGTGCCTTCGCCGACCTTGCTCTTCCACTCGGGGTTGACCTTCGAGAGGTAGTTCGTCCAGATGAAGCTGGTGCCCGAACCGTCGGCGCGGCGCACCACGGCGATGTCGAGGTCAGGCAGCTTGACCTTCGGGTTCAGCGCGACGATGGCCGGATCGTTCCACTTCTTGATCTTGCCGAGGTAGATGTCGCCGAGCACCGGGCCCGACAGCGTGATTTCGCCGGCCTTCACGCCCGGCACGTTGATCGCCGGCACGACGCCGCCGACCACCGTCGGGAACTGGAACAGGCCTTCCTTGGCCAGATCTTCGTCCTTCAGCGGCGCGTCCGAGCCCGCGAAGTCAACGGTCTTGGCTTGAATCTGCTTGATGCCACCCGACGAACCAATGCCTTGGTAATTCACCTTGCCGCCGCCCGACTTTTGATAGGCATCCGCCCATTTCGTATAGATCGGTGCTGCGAAGGTGCTACCCGCGCCAGTGATGTCAGCAGCCTGCGCTGCGATCGCGAAGAGCGCGCCAGCAACGCCAGCGAGCGCGGTTTGCATCAATTTCATGAGACCTCCAGTGTGTGAGCGGATGAACGACACCGCGAAGCTTAGGGGGTCTCTGTGACAGTACTGTGACGATTCATGAAGCAAACGTGACAGTACGATTACTGGCTGAAAGGCGCGTGGATATGCGTATTGGGCGGTCTGTGAGGTGCGCTCGCGCGATGGCCGGCATGGGTGGCCGCAGCTGAAACGCCCGCCGGATGGGCGCTCGGAAGGCGTCCCGGGGTCCGATGAAAAAATTCGAGGAATTCCTCGAAAATGATTTGCAAACGGTTATGTGAGTGTTTTAAACGTTTGCCTGCTTGCGCTTCGACGTCGAAAAAATCGCAAAAAAATGAGCGTGACGGCGGCTTGCGCCATCACGCTCATCGGCTTGTCGCTGACGATTACGCGATCGAACGCTTGACCACGTTGGCGATCGCCTCGGCGTAGTGCACCGTGTCGCGCTCCTCGCGAGCCTCGACCATCACGCGCAGCACCGGCTCCGTGCCCGACGCGCGGATCAGTACGCGCCCCTTACCCTTCAATTCCGCCTCGGCGGAAGCGATCGACTGCTGGATCTCGGCATTGCCCTTCCAGTCGGCGCCATGCGCGATGCGCACGTTGATGAGCTTCTGCGGAAACAGCTTCACGCCGTCGAGCAGTTGCGCGATCGTCTTGCCACTGCGTTTCATCGCCGCGAGCACGAGCAACGCCGAGACGATGCCGTCGCCGGTCGTGTGGCGGTCGAGCGAAAGAATGTGACCCGAGCCTTCGGCGCCGAGCTGCCAGCCGCGCTCGCGCAGTTGCTCCAGCACGTAGCGGTCGCCCACGTTCGCGCGCACGAGCTGCACGCCAAGACCTTCGAGCGCCTGCTCGATCGCAAAATTGGTCATGAGCGTGCCGACCGCCCCTTCCACCTTGCCATCGGTCGCAATGCGGTCCTTCACGAGCACGTAGAGCAGTTCGTCGCCGTTGTAGAGGCGGCCTTGTGCGTCCACCACCTGGAGACGGTCGGCGTCGCCGTCCAGCGCGATGCCGAGGTCGGCGTGATTCGCGCGCACGGCGCGCACGAGCGCGTCGGGCGCGGTCGCGCCCACGCCGTCGTTGATGTTGAAACCGTTCGGCGACACGCCGATCGGAATCACGTCCGCGCCCAGTTCGTGGAACACGTGCGGCGCGATGTCATAACCCGCGCCGTTGGCACAGTCGATCACGAGCTTGAGGCCGCGCAGGTTGAACGCCTGCGGGAACGTGCTCTTGCAGAACTCGATGTAGCGACCGCCCGCGTCGTGCAGGCGGCGTGCGCGGCCGAGTTGCTCTGACGGCGCGCACGCGAGCGGCTGCTCGAGCTGTTCCTCGATTTGCGTCTCCACCTCGTCGGGGAGCTTGTTGCCGTCGGCGGAGAAGAACTTGATGCCGTTATCGTAGTACGGATTGTGCGACGCGCTGATCACGACGCCCGCGGCAAGCCGCAGCGCACGCGTGAGATAGGCGATGCCGGGCGTGGTCATCGGTCCGGCCAGCATCACGTCGATACCCGCGGCCGACAGCCCCGCCTCCAGAGAAGCTTCGAGCATATAGCCCGAAATACGCGTGTCCTTGCCGATCAGCACGGACGGGCGCGGCCCGGATACCCCCGCCGACCCAGCGAGCACCTTGCCCGCCGCGTAGCCTAGCCGAAGCACGAAATCGGGCGTGATCGGCGCCTCGCCGACCTTGCCACGCACCCCATCAGTTCCGAAATAACGACGTCCCATCTTTCTATCCCTCGGTTTGGTGCTGCCTTGTCCTGTATTTTGGCCGCCCGGATGCGTTCGTGCATCCCGTGGCAAAGAGCGTCGCCGGTCGATCGCGCAGTTGGTCGCGCAGTTGGTCACGCAGTCAGTCACGCAGTTGCTCGCGCGGTAGCTCGCTGACCCTCGCGCGGACTATGCGCCGACCGCCATCGCGTCGCGCATCGCCGCCCAGACCTTGAGCGCGTCCACAGTGGGCGCGACGTCATGCACGCGAATGATCGCCGCACCGCGTTCCGCCGCGCATACCGCCGCCGCCACGCTCGCCGCAACACGTTCGGGCGCAGGCCGGTTCACGAGTGCGCCGAGCATCGACTTGCGCGACATGCCGGCGAGGATCGGATACGGCGCGCCACCTGCCGCGACCTCAGGCGCCGTCTCGGGCAAATGCGCGAGCAGTGCGTAATTGTGCTCCACCACCGACTTGCCGAAACCAAAGCCCGGATCCACGCTGATGCGCGCCTTCGCCACGCCCGCCGCTTCGAGTTCGGCACAACGCCCGGCAAGAAACTCACGAACCTCACGCACGACGTTCACGTAATCGGGCTCGCCCACCTGCATGGTCTGCGGCTCGCCATGCATGTGCATCACACACAGCCCGCATGCGCTGCCGCGCACGGCTTCGATCGCGCCAGGCATCCGGAAACCCCAGATGTCGTTGATCATGTCGGCGCCTGCCGCAAGCGCCGCGCGCATGACTTCGGGCTTGTACGTGTCGATCGAGAGCGGCACGTTCGCGCCCTTGAGCTTTTCCACCAGCGGAATCACCCGCTCGAGTTCCTCGTCGAGCGGCACGGGCGGTGCGCCCGGCCGCGTCGACTCACCGCCAATGTCGATGATATCGACGCCGTCGAGCATCATCTGCTCCGCGCGGCGCACGGCGTCGCCAAAAGCGATGTACCGGCCGCCGTCGGAAAACGAGTCGGGCGTGGCGTTGAGGATGCCCATGACGAGCGGACGCTCGAAAGTCAGCGTGAAGCGGCCGCACGCGAGCGGTTCAGGTGGGAGACTACCTTGCGAGGAGATGTTGGGCACGTCAAGAAACGTCAGATGTGTAACGAGATGCGGCGGCACACAGGCGCGCCAGAAATGCAAAACGGGCCGATGTGAACATCACACCGGCCCGCAACTTTACTCGATCAGGATCACGCCGGTGCAGTGGCGCTACCGGGTTTGACCTCGGTGCCCGTGCTGCCGCCCGAGGACGCGTCGCCCGGCGACGGCGAGCTCTTCGGCGAGCGCGGCGGCCGGCCGGCCATGATGTCGTTGATCTGGTCGGCGTCGATCGTTTCCCACTCCATGAGTGCCGCGGTCATGGCTTCGACCTTGTCGCGGTTCTCGTCGAGCAGGCGCTTCGCGAGGTTGTACTGCTCGTCCAGCACGCGGCGGATTTCCGCGTCGACCTTCTGCTGCGTCGCTTCCGAGATCGCACGCGTGAAGCCCTTGCCGAACGGGCCGCCGTCGTTGTCGTCGTCGGCGTAGACCATCGGTCCGAGCGCGTCGGTCATGCCGAAGCGCGTGACCATGGCACGAGCCGTTTGCGTCGCCTTGTTGAAGTCGTCCGAGGCGCCCGTGCTGATCAGGTTCATGAACAGCTCTTCCGCCACGCGGCCGCCGAACAGGATGGCCAGACGATCCAGCAGGTAGTCCTTCGAATACGTTTCGTTGTCGTGCTCGGGCAACTGCCACGTCACGCCCAGCGCACGGCCGCGCGGAATGATCGTCACCTTGTGCACCGGGTCCGCCTTCGGCAGCAGCTTTGCGATGACCGCGTGACCCGACTCGTGGTACGCCGTGGCACGCTTCGCTTCTTCGCGGATCACGGCCGACTTGCGCTCCGGACCCATGAAGATCTTGTCCTTCGCGTCTTCGAAGTCCTGCATTTCGACGATGCGCTTGCCGCGGCGCGCCGCGAAGAGCGCCGCTTCATTCACGAGGTTCGCGAGATCGGCACCCGAAAAGCCCGGCGTGCCACGCGCGATCACCGCTGCATCCACGTCGTTGGCGATCGGCACCTTGCGCAGGTGCACCTTCATGATCTGCTCGCGGCCCCGAATGTCAGGCAGGCCCACATACACCTGGCGGTCGAAACGGCCCGGACGCAGCAACGCCTTGTCGAGCACGTCGGAACGGTTGGTTGCCGCGATCACGATGACGCCCGAGTTCGCCTCGAAGCCGTCCATCTCGACCAGCATCTGGTTCAGCGTCTGCTCGCGTTCGTCATTGCCGCCGCCCATCCCGGCGCCACGATGACGGCCGACCGCGTCGATTTCGTCGATGAACACGATACACGGCGCGTGCTTCTTGGCCTGCTCGAACATGTCGCGCACGCGGGCCGCGCCCACGCCAACGAACATTTCCACGAAGTCCGAACCCGAGATGCTGAAGAACGGCACCTTCGCTTCGCCGGCAATGGCGCGCGCAAGCAGCGTCTTACCCGTACCCGGAGGTCCAACGAGCAGCACGCCGCGCGGGATACGCCCACCGAGCTTCTGGAATTTTTGCGGATCGCGCAGGAAGTCGACGAGTTCGGACACTTCTTCCTTCGCTTCGTCGCAGCCTGCGACGTCGGAGAAGTTGACCGCGTTGTTGTTCTCGTCGATCAGGCGGGCGCGCGATTTACCAAAGGAGAACGCCCCGCCTTTGCCGCCCCCCTGCATCTGCCTCATCATGTAGAACCAGAACACGATGATCAGTATCGTCGGTCCAAGGTAGTACAACGCCGAAACGAGCGCATTCGGCTCTTCGTCGGCCTTGCCGCTCACCTGCACGCCGTATTTCATCAGGTCGCCGACCATCCAGATATCGCCCGGAGAGACGATCTGGTATTTCTGGCCGTCAGCCGGAGTGACCGTGAGGTTCCGCCCCTGCACCACGACACTCTTGACCTTGCCGGCCTTCGCGTCGTCCATGAACTGCGAGTACGAGACGCCTTCCTGGACACGGGGCTTGTCGAACTGCTTGAACACCGTAAACAGCACCAGTGCTATCACCAGCCACACTGCTGCCTTCGAAAACATGTTGTTGTTCAAAGCACCACTCCTTCACTCATAGATGGGCGCCTACATTTGCCTTGCGACACCACCAAAGCATTCTAATCCAGTACACCGACCCCTGCCATAACGTTTCGCTACCGCAGGAATAGCCCGAGCGCCTTGTCCTGTCCGCCTCTTGCACCCATTGTGCGGTCAGTTAGCGCCTTTTGCACGGCAATCATGCCCCGTTTAACGGGGGCGCTTCAGATGTTTGCCCAATATAAACGTTTCGGACGATTTATCGCGCGAAGCCTTCGGCTTGCGCGCCGCCACAACCTTGAACTGATCCTTGAACTTCTCGACGATCTGGCTGTAGCCGCTGCCGTGGAAACATTTGACTAAAAGGGCACCATCGGGTTTCAGATGATTCTGCGAAAACTCGAGCGCGAGATCGCACACGTGTTCGATACGCGCCGCGTCTGCCGACGCGACCCCCGAGAGATTGGGTGCCATGTCCGAAATTACAAGATCGACCGGGCGCCCACCCACCAATTCTTCCAGTTGCGCGAGCACATCGTCCTCGCGGAAGTCGCCCTGCAGGAACTGCACGTCCGAAATGGGTTCCATGGGCAGGAGGTCGAGCGCGATGATTGTGCCGTCGATGCCGCCTTCGCGTTGGTCGTCGCGCTTCGTGCCTTGTGCGAGCTTGTTGCGCGCGTACTGGCTCCAGCTGCCGGGCGCGGCGCCGAGGTCCACGATCACCATGCCGGGGCGGATCAGCTTGTCCTGCTCGTCGATTTCCTTGAGCTTGTACGCGGCGCGGGCGCGATAGCCCTCCCGCTGCGCCATTTTCACGTACGGGTCGTTGATATGGTCGTGCAGCCACGACTGGTTGAAGCGATTTTTTGCCATTAAAGATGAACTCTTGCTGCGTGATTCCGCGCTTTTAGCGGATAATACGCGTTTTATTCGTGCGGCCGTCGCGGCCCGCCTGGCCGGATGTTCTTTCCTCCGCCGGCGTTTTTTTGCCCGCGCCCTGCCGTTCCCCACGGTTTTCCGTTGTTCCGACGCGCTTTGCCCGCTGGCGGCCCGCTACTCGCGGACCGCATCTACGTCTGCCCAGGTTGTCAATTCATGCCTGGCGAACTGCGCGGCGCCGTCATTTTAGTCGAGTCTGCCACATCCCATGCCCGCCCTCACTCTTTCCGCCGAACAGCGCTCCGAACTGCGCTCCCAGGCTCACGCGCTCAAACCGGTCGTACTCATCGGCGCCGAGGGACTGACCGACGCCGTGCTCAAGGAAATCAAGGTTCACCTCGCCGCGCACCAACTTATCAAGGTGCGCGTATTCGGTGACGAACGCGAAGAGCGCCTCGCGATCTACGAAGAGATCTGCGACCGCCTGAGCGCCGCCCCGATCCAGCACATCGGCAAGCTGCTCGTCATCTACAAGCCCGAGGAAGCCAAGGCGAAGGCTACGACCGCGCGCGCTGGCGCCCGCGGCACCGTGTCGCGCCCGTCGGCCGACGTCCCGAGCGCTCGCGAAGCGGGCAAGCGCGGCGCCGCACCGCGCGTCGTCAAGGTCGTCAAGGCCAGCGACAACCCGATGCGCAAGCCGAAGTCGCAAAAAGTGACGGTCAAGGGTAATGAGCGCGTCACGCAAGGCGGCAACATCAAGCGCGCCAAGAAGCGCCAAACCAGCTCCAAGCGGGCCCACCAGGGTTCGAAGTAAAAAAGCGCGGCCTTCGAGCCGCGCTTTTTTTCGGCGCCAGCGGCTGGGGCACTCGCTTACTGCGCGCAAGCTCCGAGGCGCTGCGGCAACGCGCCGCGCGCCGAAGGCAGCAGCCAGACGAGCCACGCACCAAGCAGGCTCTGCACGAGATAGAACAGGCTCGACACGCCATGCAGCAAGCCGAAGCGGCTCGCATAGGGCGAGCTGGCCACATCCATGCCCGCGCTCATGGCCTGAACGCGCAATGCGTTCATAAACGGCTGCAGCGCGAAATAGCCGATCAGCACGCACAGCAGCATCGCCGCCAGAATCCAGCGCAACCGGCGGTAACCCAGCGCGCCGCGGCGCGCGAGCACGTTCGACAGGCCGAGCAGCAGCACGCCGCACACCACGCCGATCACGCCTTCAAGACGAAAGAACTGCGCGGCAAGCTCGCCGGCCACCACCCTTTCGAGCGACGCGAACAAAACGGGCGCGACCGCATAGCCAATGGTCAGCTGGCTGCCGACCCACAACATGGCGAGCAGCCCGAAAATCCGATGCGGAACGAGCGAAACGGGAGCGGCGTAACCCGCCTGACTTGCGGTACTCACGTCGATATGCCCTCAGACGTAGCGAACCTCGATGACCTCGTACTCGCGCACGCCGCTCGGGGCCTGCACTTCGGCGACGTCGCCTTCGGACTTGCCGATCAGTGCGCGCGCGATCGGCGAGCTGACCGAGATCAGGCCGTGCTCGAGGTCGGCTTCGTCGTCGCCGACGATCTGGTAGGTCACCGTCTTGCCGGAATCGAGGTCTTCGAGATCCACGGTCGAGCCGAACACGATGCGGCCGTCCGCTTCGAGGGTGGACGGGTCGATGATCTGTGCGGCCGACAGCTTCGATTCGATTTCGGCGATGCGGCCTTCGATGAAGCCCTGCTTTTCCTTCGCCGCATCGTATTCCGCGTTTTCCGACAGGTCGCCTTGGGCGCGCGCTTCGGAGATCGCGTTGATGACCGCCGGACGCTCGACGGATTTCAGGCGCTGCAGCTCGCCGCGAAGTTGGTCTGCACCGCGCTTGGTCAAGGGAATCGTGCTCATAAACAACTCGTACGGCCCACAAGGGCCTAAAGAAGGCCGCGCCACGCCAGCGTGTCGCGAGCGTTGCGGCCATAAAAAAAATTCCGCGGTTAAGTGCATCCCGCGAGGGCGGCTGCGCAGCCTGGCGCAGCCTGAAAACCCTGTTGGGACGCCGCTTAACCGCGGCACATTCAGCTCTTTTAGCCTGCCTCGTTGAGCGTTAGACAGACAATTGAAGCCTTAGTTTAGGCGAGCATGGAGGCCTTGTAAATCATAGACTTCCAGGTTCTTCAGGTAGCGCAGACCCTCGACGGCCGCGCGTGCGCCCGACATCGTCGTGTAGTAGGTGACCTTGTTGGCCTGCGCGCTCATGCGGATCGAACGCGAATCGGCGATCGCCGAGCGGGTTTCGTCGACGGTCGTGAACACGAGCGAAATCTCGCCGTTCTTGATCATGTCGACAATGTGCGGACGGCCGTCCTTCACCTTGTTCACGACCTTCACCGGCACGCCGGCCGCCTCGATCGCGGCAGCCGTGCCGCGCGTGGCGACGATCGGGTAGCCGAGTTCGTGCAGCATGCGCGCGACTTCCACGGCCTTGGGCTTGTCGGCGTCCATCACGGTGATGAAGACGGTGCCCGACTCCGGCAGGCGCGAACCCGCCGCGAGCTGCGACTTGAAGAGCGCTTCGCCGAACGTCTTGCCCACGCCCATCACTTCGCCGGTGGAACGCATTTCCGGTCCGAGCACCGGGTCGACGGTCGGGAACTTGATGAACGGGAACACCGCTTCCTTCACGCTGAAGTAAGGCGGCACGACTTCCTTCGTCACGCCCTGGTCCGCGAGCTTCTGGCCGACCATTGCGCGCGCCGCGATTTTCGCGAGCGGCAGGCTGGTCGCCTTCGAAACGTACGGCACGGTACGCGAAGCACGTGGGTTCACTTCCAGCACGTAGATGATGTCCTTCTTCGAACCGTCATCCTGCGGCACTTGCTGGATCGCGAACTGCACGTTCATCAGGCCGACCACGTTCAGCGCCTTGGCCATCGCGGCGGTTTGACGCTTAAGTTCGTCGACCGTTTCCTTCGACAGCGAGTACGGCGGCAGCGAGCAAGCCGAGTCGCCCGAGTGCACGCCCGCCTGTTCGATGTGCTCCATCACGCCGCCGATAAACACGTCGGTGCCGTCGGAGATGCAGTCCACGTCGCATTCGATCGCATCGTTCAGGAAGCGGTCGAGCAGCACCGGCGAGTCGTTCGACACCTTCACGGCCTCGCGCATGTAGCGCTCGAGGTCGCGCGGCTCGTGGACGATTTCCATGGCGCGGCCGCCCAGCACGTACGACGGACGCACGACGAGCGGGTAGCCAATTTCGTCGGCGAGCTTCAGCGCTTCGTCTTCGGCACGCGCGGTGCGGTTCGGCGGCTGGCGCAGGTTCAGGTCCTGCAGCAGCTTCTGGAAGCGTTCGCGGTCTTCCGCCGCGTCGATCATGTCCGGCGACGTGCCGACGATGGGCACGCCATTGGCTTCGAGGTCGAGCGCGAGCTTCAGCGGCGTCTGGCCGCCGTACTGCACGATCACGCCAACCGGCTTTTCCAGGTCGACGATTTCGAGCACGTCTTCGAGCGTGAGCGACTCGAAGTACAGGCGGTCGGACGTGTCGTAGTCGGTCGACACCGTTTCCGGGTTGCAGTTGACCATGATCGTTTCGTAGCCGTCTTCGCGCATGGCGAGCGCGGCGTGCACGCAGCAGTAGTCGAACTCGATACCCTGGCCGATCCGGTTCGGGCCGCCGCCCAGCACCATGATCTTCTTGTTGTTCGTCGGGTTGGCCTCGCACTCGTCCTCATAGGTCGAGTACATGTAGGCGGTCTTCGTCGCGAACTCGGCCGCGCAGGTGTCCACGCGCTTGTAGACCGGGCGCACGTTCAGCTCGATACGACGCTTGCGCACGTCGGCAGCATTCGCGCCGAGCAGCTTCGCCAGGCGGCGATCCGAGAAACCGCTCTGCTTGAGGTAACGCAGTTCGTCCTTCGAAAGGCTCTCGAGCGTGCGGCCACGGACAGCGGCTTCCTTCTTGATGATTTCTTCGATTTGCGCGAGGAACCACGGGTCGATCGCGGTTTCTTCGAAGATCTCTTCGCGCGTCATGCCCACGCGGAACGCGTCGCCCACGTACCAGATGCGGTCCGGACCGGCTTCGCCGATCTCGCGGATGATCTCGTCGCGGCTCGTGGTCTTTTCGTCCAGACCGTCCACGCCGACTTCCAGACCGCGCAGCGCCTTCTGGAACGACTCCTGGAACGTGCGGCCGATGGCCATCACTTCGCCCACCGACTTCATCTGCGTGGTGAGACGCGGGTCGGCTTCGCGGAACTTCTCGAACGCGAAACGCGGAATCTTCGTGACAACGTAGTCGATGGTCGGCTCGAACGAGGCCGGCGTCTGACCGCCCGTGATTTCGTTCTTGAGCTCGTCCAGCGTGTAGCCGACGGCCAGCTTCGCGGCGACCTTGGCGATCGGGAAGCCCGTGGCCTTCGAAGCCAGTGCCGACGAACGCGACACGCGCGGGTTCATTTCGATCACGATCATGCGGCCCGTTTTCGGGTCGATCGAGAACTGGACGTTCGAACCGCCCGTGTCCACGCCGATTTCGCGCAGCACAGCCAGCGAGGCGTCACGCAGGATCTGGTATTCCTTGTCGGTGAGCGTTTGCGCCGGTGCGACGGTGATCGAGTCGCCGGTGTGAATGCCCATCGGGTCGAGGTTTTCGATCGAGCAGACGATGATGCAGTTATCCGCCTTGTCGCGGACCACTTCCATCTCGTATTCCTTCCAGCCGAGCAGCGATTCTTCGATCAGCAGTTCGCGCGTAGGCGACAGATCGAGACCGCGCTTGCAGATCTCTTCGAATTCTTCGCGGTTGTACGCGATGCCGCCGCCCGAGCCGCCGAGCGTGAACGACGGACGGATCACGACCGGGTAGCCGCCCGTGCCGGTGGCTTCGGAGATTTCGCCCTGCACCTTGAGCGCCTCTTCCATCGAGTGCGCCACGCCCGACTTCGCCGAACCGAGACCGATCTTGGTCATCGCGTCCTTGAACTTCTGGCGGTCTTCGGCCTTGTCGATGGCTTCCGGCGATGCGCCGATCAGCTCGACGTTGTACTTCTTCAGCACGCCGTGGTGGTGCAGGTCGAGCGCGCAGTTCAGCGCGGTCTGGCCGCCCATCGTCGGCAGGATCGCGTCGGGGCGCTCCTTCTCGATGATGCGCTCCACCACTTCCCACGTGATCGGCTCGATGTAGGTGACATCGGCCGTGTTCGGGTCGGTCATGATCGTCGCCGGATTGCTGTTGACGAGGATGACCTTGTAGCCTTCTTCACGCAGCGCCTTGCATGCCTGCGCGCCCGAATAGTCGAACTCGCACGCCTGGCCGATGATGATCGGACCCGCGCCGATGATGAGAATGCTCTTGATGTCTGTCCGCTTGGGCATAACGCTCTCGCTAAATATTCCTGTGTCTTTTTACGTCTGGCGGCTTGCTGCTTTCTTTGCCTGCCGCCCGGGTACGCGCGTGGGCCGTTATTCAACCCGGCTCGCTGCGCACCCTGCTCTGCGCATTCGCTTCGGCTTCAGCGCGACGCTTACGCCTTCGCCTTGTCCATCAGCGCCGTGAAGCGGTCGAACAGATAGCCAATGTCCTGCGGGCCCGGCGACGCTTCCGGGTGACCCTGGAAGCAGAACGCGGGCTTGTCGGTCAGTTCGAAGCCTTGCAGCGTGCCGTCGAACAGCGACACGTGCGTGACGCGCGCGTTCGCGGGCAGCGTGGCGGCGTCGACCGCAAAGCCGTGGTTCTGCGACGTGATCACCACGCGGCCGTCGGCCAGATCCTTGACCGGATGGTTCGCGCCGTGGTGGCCCGTCTTCATCTTCAGCGTCTTCGCGCCGACGGCGAGGCCCATGATCTGGTGACCGAGGCAGATACCGAACGTGGGAATGCCGCGTTCGATGAATGCCTGCGCCGCCTTGATCGCGTAGTCGCACGGTTCCGGGTCGCCCGGGCCGTTCGAGAGGAACACGCCGTCCGGGTTCAGCGCGAGCGCGTCTTCAGCCGTCGACTGCGCCGGCAGCACCGTCACATCGCAGCCGCGTTCGGCCAGCATGCGCAGGATGTTCTGCTTCACGCCGTAGTCGAACGCGACGACCTTGTACTTCGGCGCCGACTGCGTGCGGTAGCCTTCGCCCAGACGCCATTCCTTGGTGTTCCACGTGTACGACTTGTCCGTCGAAACGACCTTCGCGAGGTCCATGCCCGCGAGGCCCGGGAACGAGCGCGCGAGTTCGATGGCCTTCGCTTCGTCGTCGGAACCGGCGAGGATCGCGCCGTTCTGCGCGCCCTTGTCACGCAGAATACGCGTGAGCTTGCGCGTATCGATGCCGGCGATGGCGACCACGCCTTCGTCCTTCAGATACTGGCCGAGCGTGCGCTCCATGCGGAAGTTCGAGGCGAGCACGGGCAGGTCGCGGATGATCAGACCGGCGGCATGGACTTTCGTGGCTTCGACGTCTTCGGCGTTGACGCCGACGTTGCCGATATGCGGATACGTGAGGGTGACGATCTGGCGAGCGTAGCTCGGGTCGGTCAGGATTTCCTGATAACCGGTGATGGCCGTGTTGAACACGACTTCACCGATCGTATGACCCGGCGCGCCGATCGAGTAACCACGAAAGACCGTGCCGTCGGCGAGCGCGAGCAGAGCGGGAGAGAATGACGGCAACACGGGAGACTCCTTGGGGGAGCACCCTGTGCCGACCTGTTATCCGACGTTGCGATCTTGCGACCTGAGAGCGGCTGCGGCGTCGGCATCCTTTTCTGTGAAGATCAGGATGCGCGCGCGGCTCGCTCGCTACGCGACCCCATCAGCGGTCGACCGTTGTGGCGCCGGGCCACGAGCGCGCGTTTGTGACGCGGGATCGGGCGGCAGCCGGCCAGTTGACGATGAAGCGCGGGCGGCGGATGAACGGATGGGAAGAGGTAGGCGCTAGGGTGCGGGTTGATAAGCTCAAACCTTGAAATTATAGCGCGAAAGTCACCTTTCCTTCAAATTCCAGGATGACGCTGGCGACGGAGAGCGTGCTCGCAGCCCGGTGCACGGCCCTATCCACTATAGCGGGCGGACGCGTGGCGGCAAGCGCCGCTTCTGTTTTTGGCACCCACCAATGAAAACGCCGCCACCTGGCAGGGTGACGGCGTCAAACACAACAAAAACGGAAAAGTGATCGGAGCGAAATACCATGCGCTGCCCCCGCAACGCATGTTTGAGCACCCTTCGCCAGCCGCTATTTTGTCTGGTGCTTCTGCGCGTGGGTTTCGGCCTTCGCGCGGCTTGCCGCACCCTTCGACGCCTTGCTGGGCGCGGCGCTGACCGTCTTGGCCTTGACAGGTTCGGAAACCTTGACGACCTCGGTGCGCGCGCGACCGTGCTTCTTATCGTATCGCGACTTCGACCCGGTGTCTGCAACGCGAGTGCCAATTCGCTGCACGGCACCACCAGAAACGTTCGCTGCCAGACGTTCCGGCCCCGGTTCGCTCGGCATCGCCTTATTGACCGGCACGTGCAGCACCAGCACCTGACCCGGCGCGACGTAGTCGCGGTGAGTCTTGTTCCACGCCTTCAACTGCCCGAGCGACACGCCATAGCGGCTCGCAACCGTTTCCATCGACTGCTTGCGGCGCACGCGGATCAGCATCTTGCGCGTGTCGGGCACGTCCGGCTCCATGGCCAGCACGGCGCTTTCCGCCACGTCGGCGCTGATGTCCTCGTCGTCGCCGTCGTCGGTGCGCGGCACCACGAGCGTCGAACCCGCCTTCAGGCGCATGCCCGCTGGAATCTTGTTCACCGACATCAGCGTGTCGGCGTCAACACCGATCTTCTGCGCGATCGCGGCCGGCGTGGCGCGCGAGTCGGTCGTGTAGACGGTCCAGGAGGAAAGCTGGCCGGAATAGGCCTTCAGGTTGCGCTCGAACGCGCTCGCGTTGTCGAACGGCAGCAGGATCTGCGGGTCGGTCGCACCGAGAATGATGGGCTTCTTGAACGACGGGTTCAGCGAGCGGAACTCGTCGGTCGTCATGTTCGCGAGCTTGGCGGCGACGTCCACGTCGATGTCGTGCGAGGTCGTGACCGTGACGAAATACGGATGGTTCGGAATGGACGGCAGCGTGAGCCCGTACTGCTGCGGGTTCATCACGATGTTCTTGACCGCCTGCAGTTTCGGCACGTAATTACGTGTTTCGTTGGGCATGCGCAGGCTTTGATAGTCGGTCGGCAAGCCCGCCGCCTCGTTGCGCGCAATGGCGCGCTGCACGTTCCCCTCGCCCCAGTTGTAAGCGGCAAGCGCGAGATACCAGTCGCCGAACATGTCGTGCAGGCGCGAGAGGTAGTCGAGCGCGGCGCTGGTCGAGGCCAGCACGTCGCGGCGCTCGTCCTGCCACATGTTCTGCTTGAGGTTGTAGGTGCGGCCCGTGCCCGGCACGAACTGCCACATGCCGGCGGCCTTCGCGACCGACAGCGCCTGCGGGTTATACGCGGATTCGATGAACGGCAGCAGCGCGAGCTCGGTGGGCATGTGACGCGCCTCGAGCTCTTCGACGATGTGATAGAGGTACTTCTGCGAACGCTCGGTCATGCGCGCGACGTAATCGGGCCGCTGGGCGTACCAGTTGGCGTTCATGTCGACGAGGTCGCTCTGCAGGTCGGGCATCTGGAAGCCGCGGCGAATGCGCCCCCAGAGGTCGGCGTCGGGGCTCGTGAGCTGATCGACGGAACCTTGATCGACGTTAATGGTTTCCCTTGCTGCGGAGGTCTTACGAATGAGGTCGGCGTTGGCCTGGGCGTTGGCTGGTGCTAGAGAACTCGCAGACGGTCCCCCACTCGCACAGGCGGCGAGCATGAGGACCAGCAGCGCACTGAGTATGAATCGCATGAAAATCTACATCCGCATGGCTGGAATTTGCAGCCGATAGTACGGAACGTGCCCGTTTCCGTCAATCGGAATTATTTGAAAAAAATCCATGAAATCCGCAGCTTGGGCGTGATTCCATACGATTGGGTTGAGCATGCCCCCTAACCTGGTTGGGTCAGCGGAACCGATTCTTCCATTCACGCATCATGGCGAAAGCAGCCAGCCGGTCCGGCACTGATTCGTGCAGTGCGTCGGTGAGCGCGGCCTGCACCGACGCATCGCCTGCACGCAGGAACGGATTGACTGCGCGCTCGTGCGCGATCGTCGTTGGCAGCGTCGGCACGCCGCGCTCACGCAGCGCCGCCGCTTCGCGGCTCCACTCGCGCAAATCGGCGTTTTCGGGATCGCAGGCGAGCGCGAAGCGAATGTTTGACAACGTGTATTCGTGTGCGCAATGCACGTGGGTGTTGCCGGGCAGTGCCGCGAGCGCGTCGAGCGAGTCGAGCATCTGCGCGGGCGTGCCCTCGAAGAGGCGGCCGCAGCCGCAGGCAAAGAGCGTGTCGCCGCAGAACACGTGCGGCGTGCCGGCGGCATCCGCCGCCTGAAAATAGGCGATGTGGCCGCGCGTGTGGCCCGGCACGTCGATCACCTTCAAGTCGAGCGCTGGGGCATCCAGACGGACGGCGTCGCCACCCTTCACACGCGTGACGAACGGGTCGAGCGGGCCGAGCGCCTCGCCGGCCGGGCCGTATACAGGGACGACGGCGTCGGCAAGCAGGTCCGCCACACCGCCGACGTGGTCGTTGTGGTGATGGGTGAGTAAAATAGCGACGAGCCGCCAGCCGCGCTGCGCGAGATACGCGCGAACCGGAGCGGCGTCGCCCGGATCGACGGCAACGGCGTTCTGGCCGTCCGAAACGACCCAGATGTAATTGTCTTCAAAAGCCGGAACCGGTACGTACTCGTAGGCGCACGCATCGCTCGAACGCGCGTACTCAAGCGGACTCTTCATGGGGCGACGTATTCTTCGACATGTCTGACCGATTGATTATAGACTGGCCCGCCTGGACCGCCTCGCCCGCTGGCAGGTATGTGCTCGGCTGGGAGCAGGAGCAGCTCGACCGCGTGGTCTCGAACATATTCGGCTACCATGCGCTGCAGCTCGGCCTGCCGCAGCTCGACGCCCTGCGCGAGAACCGCATGTCGTGCCGCGGTCTCGTGCTCGACGCCGCCAGTGCCGCCAGCGCTCCCTACTCCGTACCCGGCGCGCCGGCGCATGCGCACCCGAACGGCGGGCAGACCATGCCCGGCGCGAACGGCGCAACGCCAGACCGCAGCCCGTTGCTGCACGCGCCCGCAGGCCGCAGCACCGTGTGGTGCGACTATCTCGATCTGCCGTTCGAGGCGCAGAGCGTCGACCTCATCGTGATGCCGCACACGCTCGAATTCACGAGCGACCCGCACCGCCTGCTGCGCGAAGCCGAACGCGTGCTGATGCCCGAAGGGCAATTGCTGATCGTCGGTTTCAACTCGCTTTCGCTGTGGGGCGCGCGCCAGTCGGTCGGCAAGCTGACCGGCCATCCGTTCCTGCCGGCGCGCCAGGACCTGATCGCGTTCACGCGGCTGAAAGACTGGATCAAGCTGCTTGGCTTCGAGCTTGAACGCGGGCGCTTCGGCTGCTATCGTCCGCCGCTCTCGACCGACCAGTGGCTCGGCCGCTACGGCTTCATGGAAGCCGCGGGCGACCGCTGGTGGGCGATTTTCGGCGCTATCTATATGGTGACGGCGATCAAGCGCGTGCGCGGCATGCGCCTCGTCGGCCCACGCAAGGTCAAGAAGCCGGTGCTGGCTGCGAGCCTGAAGCCCGCGGCCACCACCCCTTCCCCAACACGCAACAAGGACTCATGAGCACACCCGACTTCGTCGAAATCTTCACGGACGGCGCCTGCAAGGGCAACCCCGGCCCCGGCGGCTGGGGCGCGCTGCTGCGTTTCGGCACGCAGGAAAAAGAACTGTTCGGCGGCGAGGCCGGCACGACCAACAACCGCATGGAACTGATGGGCGTGATCGCCGCGCTCGAAGCGCTCAAGCGCCCGTGCAAGGTGATCGTGCACACCGACTCGCAGTACGTGCAAAAAGGCATCAGCGAGTGGATTCACGGCTGGAAGAAGAAAAACTGGATGACGGCCGCCAAGACGCCGGTCAAGAACGACGACCTCTGGAAGCGCCTCGACGCGCTCGTCGCCCAGCACGAGGTGGAATGGCGCTGGGTGAAGGGTCACGCCGGCCATCCGGAGAACGAGCGCGCCGACGCGCTCGCGAACCGCGGCGTCGCCACGCTCGCCGAACTCTGAGACCGCTTGCCGAAACCGCCTTGCGGCTGCCCCACGCTTTCACGCTTTACAAGACATGCGCCAGATCATTCTCGATACCGAAACCACCGGCCTGAACGCCCGCACGGGCGACCGCATCATCGAAATCGGCTGCGTCGAGCTGGTGAACCGCCGGCTTACCGGCAACAACCTGCACTTCTACGTGAACCCGGAACGCGACAGCGACCCGGGCGCACTCGCCGTGCACGGCCTCACGACCGAGTTCCTCTCCGACAAGCCGAAGTTCGCCGAAGTCGCGGACGAGATCCTCGATTTCGTGCGCGAGGCGGACATCATCATCCACAACGCGCCGTTCGACATCGGCTTTCTCGACGCCGAGCTCGCGCTGCTCGGCAAGCCGGGGTTCAAGGAGCATTGCGGCGAGGTGATCGACACGCTCGTGCAGGCCAAGCAGATCTTCCCGGGCAAGCGCAACTCGCTCGACGCCCTGTGCGATCGCTTCGGCATCAGCAACGCGCACCGCACGCTGCACGGCGCGCTGCTCGACTCGGAACTGCTCGCCGAGGTCTATCTCGCGATGACGCGCGGCCAGGAGAGCCTCGTCATCGACATGCTGGGCGAGCACGCCGCGACCGGTGCGGCCGCCGCGCCGCGCGTGCAGCTCGAGTCGATCGATCTGCCGGTGATCATGGCGAGCGACGAAGAGCTGAGCGCGCATCAAGCCGTGCTCAACGAGCTCGACAAGGCGGTCAAGGGAACGTCCGTGTGGCGCACCGAACCTGCCCCGGCCGAAGAAAATACGGCCGATGCGCAAAATGCTTAAAAAAGGGCTTTACAAGATCGGAAACGCCCTGCATAATCTCAATCTCTTCGGGTGGTTAGCTCAGCGGTAGAGCACTGCCTTCACACGGCAGGGGTCACTGGTTCGATCCCAGTACTACCCACCAGAATTCCTGGTGTTGGTAACGACAAACACCGAAGAATAAAAGGCCTCGTTGCGAAAGCAACGAGGCCTTTTGCTTTGCGCGAAGAAAGATGCGATCTCGCCCCCGAGGATTACCCTTGCCTACCCGCCTGGGGTGGTTGCTCCGGGTAGCCATGCTCCTAAGGTAACGCCAGATACCGGCACTACCGAAGCGCGATCTACGATGCCGCGCACGGACAAGGAGACATCATGAACGCACCGCGCGTCGCCGCCCCTCTCTTCCATCTCGAATTCACGGCTCGCCCGTCCTGATTCCACCGCACCGGTCCCGGCGCGAAGCCGTCCTGCGCGCGCCGGTCCACGTCCTTGCGTTGCCCGCAACACCCCGGCGCCAGCCGGCACAACGAGATCGCCCATGTCCACTTCATCTTCCTGGCAGCCGAAGTCCGCCTGGACCGTCACGGCCCTGCTCACCGTGCTCGCCATGATCAACTTTCTCGACAAGATCGTTCTCGGCATGGTCGCGGTCCCGCTCATGGCCGACATGCACCTCTCGCCTGCGCAGTTCGGTTTTGTCGCCGGCAGTTTCTTCTGGCTCTTCTCGACCTCGACGGTTCTCGTCGGCTTTCTCTCGAATCGCATCGCGACCCGATGGATCCTGCTCGCCATGGGCGCAAGCTGGTCGATCCTGCAACTTCCTCAGGCCTTCACCACCAGCACGCTCGCGCTGCTGGTCTGCCGCGTGATTCTCGGCGCGGCGGAGGGCCCTTCGTTCCCGACCTCGGTCCACTCGCTCTTCAAGTGGTTTCCGGACCAAAGACGCAGTGTGCCCGTGGCCGTCATCAACCAGGGCGCGGTCGTCGGCATGGTGCTGGCCGGCCTCGCGATTCCCGCGATCACCCAGCGCTGGGGCTGGCGCATGAACTTCCTCGTACTCGCCGCGATTGGCGCGCTCTGGTGCGTCCTGTGGCTGGCCTTTGGCCGCGAAGGCACCCTGGACGCCGTACGCCGCACGCCGTCCGGCTCCACCGTGCAAACGCCAGACACTGGCGGCTCCGCCCGCTTGCCCTACCGCAAGATCCTCACCGACGCCTCCGTTCTCTCGATCTTCCTGCTCGGCTTCGTCGCCTACTGGCTACTCGGCCAGACGATCACGTGGCTGCCCACCTACCTCGAAAAGGGACTCGGCTTCGGCGGCATTGCATCGGGACGTCTCTTCGCGCTGGTCATCGCATTCGCTGCGCCAGTCAACATCGGGCTGAGCGCCCTCTCCCAGCGCATGCTCCAGCGCGGCGCGACCACGCGCGAGGCCCGCGCACGGCTTACGAGCGTCGTTACGATCGCGGGCGGACTGCTCTTCCTCGCGCTGGCAGCGATCGATCTCACGCCGATGCAAAAGGTGTTCTGCTATGCCGTGGCGGCCGCACTGCCCACGTTCTGCCTGACGCTCGCGCCCGCCATGCTCGCCGAAATGGTGCCGCTTGCCCAGCGCGGCTCGATCATTGCGATCAACACTGCGGTCGCGAGCCTCGGCGCGGCGATCGGGCCGGCCGTTGTCGGCCGGCTCGTCCAGGCTTACGCAGCGTCCGGCGCGCGTGCTTATGAAATCGCCATTGCACTAACGGCCGTGCTGCTGATCCTCGCGGCGATCGTTGCGTTGCGCTGGCTCAACCCCGAACGCTCGTTGCGCACGCTTGGCGAAGCCGCCACACCGCTCACCGCCTGAACGAACACGTCACGCGTTTGCCGCAATGCGGCGCGCGTGAGCCGTCAATACGACGAGCATCACAATCACAACCACAAATACATATCGATACTGGAGAGTGACATGCAAGTAACCATTAGTAGACCTAACGAACCTGAATCTCTTACCCCGCAAACAGAAAGCTGGCCATTCACGCTCACTCGCCATACCCCGGCCATCGGCGCAGAAATCGGCGACATCGACCTGCGCGATCCGCTCGACGACACAACCTGCCTCGCCCTGCGCCGCGCGCTCCTCAAGTACAAGGTCCTGTTCTTCCGCGACCAGGACATCACGCCCGCGCAGCACGTAGCCATTGCCCGGCGCTTCGGCGAACTGGAAGTCCACCCGACGTTTCCGCATCATCCGGACCACCCCGAGCTGGTCATTCTCGGGCGCAACGACGCGAAACGCGGGCGCGAGAATCTCTACCACTCCGACGTATCGTGGCGCGAGATTCCGTCGATGGGTTCGATGCTGCGCTGTGTGCAGTGTCCCGAAGTCGGCGGTGACACGATGTGGATCAACATGGCCGCGGCCTACGAAGGCCTGCCCGACGACATCAAGACGCGCATTACCGATCTCACTGCGGTCCACGATTTTCTGCCGCTGTTCGGGATCGCGGTTCCCGAAGACCAGCACGCGGAGATGAAAAAGCACTTTCCGCCCGCCACCCACCCGGTCGTGCGCACGCATCCTGAAACCGGCGAGAAAATCCTTTACGTCAACGAGGCATTCACAACCCATCTGGCCAACTACGGCCATAAGACCGTCGACCAGTACCGCGTGGGCTTCGACTTCAAGCTCGCCGAAATGGAACTGCTGCAGTTTCTGTTTCGTCAGGCGCAGGTGCCCGAGTATCAGGTGCGGCTCAAGTGGCGTGCGAACACGATTGCCTTCTGGGACAACCGGTCGTGCCAGCACTACGCCATTCAGGACTACTACCCTGCGGTGCGCCACATGATGCGCGCGACCGTGATTGGCGACCGGCCGGTTTGAGCCGATCGCGTCGCGATCAGGAAATGGACGATGAAAACACTGAACCGCTTCTATATCGACGGACAATGGGTCGAGCCTGCGCAGCACGGTGCGGGCGCCGCCTCGTTCGACATTGTCGATCCTGCCACCGAAGAACGGATTGGCACGCTGGCGATGGGCAATCAGCAAGACGCCAATAGCGCCGTCGCCGCGGCGCGCGCCGCCTTTCCAACATGGTCCGAAACCCGCCGCGAGACGCGTATCGCGCTGCTCGAACGCGTCGCCGCGATCTATCGGCGGCGCCTGCCCGAGATCGCCGATGCCGTGCGCCAGGAAATCGGCGCGCCGATCTCGCTGTGCAATGCGCTGCAAGCGCCGATCGGCCTCGCCCAGCTGCGCGCGGCGATCGACACCCTGCGCGACTTTGCGTTCGAAACGACGCACGGCAAGAGCTACGTGTGCCGCGAGGCAATCGGCGTCGCCGCGCTCATCACGCCCTGGAACTGGCCGCTGAACCAGATCATGGCCAAGGTCGCGCCGGCACTCGCCGCAGGCTGCACCGTCGTGCTCAAGCCCTCGGAAATCGCGCCGCTCGACGCCATGATCTTCGCCGAGATCATGCACGAGGCTGCTACGCCGCGCGGTGTGTTCAACATGGTGTTCGGCGAAGGCCGCACGGTCGGTGCGCGGCTCGCGTCGCACCCTGACGTGGACATGGTTTCCATCACGGGCTCGACCCGCGCGGGCGTCGAGGTGGCGATCGGCGCGGCGCCTACCGTCAAGCGTGTCGCGCAGGAACTGGGCGGCAAGTCTGCCCTGCTGATTCTCGACGACGCCGATCTGCAGTCCGCCGTGGCAAGCGGCGTTGCGCAGTGCATGGCGAATTCCGGGCAAACCTGTATCGCCCCGACACGCATGCTGGTCCCGCGCACGCGCTACGACGAGGCGGTCGCGATCGCGGCGGCAGCCGCCAACGCGATCCCGGTCGGCGATCCGGCAGACCCGGCAACGCGCATGGGCCCAATCTCGAACCGCGCACAGTACGACAAGGTGCAGCGCATGATAGAAGCCGGCATGGCGGAAGGCGCACGCGTGGCGGCAGGAGGCCTTGGCCGCCCGCCCGGCCTGGCGCGCGGCTTCTACGCACGGCCGACAATCTTCGCCGGCGTGCACAACGGCATGACGATCGCACGCGAGGAGATCTTCGGCCCGGTGCTGGCGATCATTCCCTACGACGACGAAGAGGACGCCATCCGGATTGCGAACGACAGTGTCTATGGGCTCGCTGGCTACATCGCCACAAGCGACCCGCAACGCGCGCGCAAGGTGGCCGCGCGCCTGCGTGTGGGTTCGGTGCGCATCAACGGTGCGATGCTCGATGTGAGCGTGCCGTTCGGCGGTTACAAGACGTCGGGGAACGGCCGCGAATATGGCGCAGAGGGGCTGGCCGAGTTTCTCGAGTGCAAGTCGGTGACGATGTAAGTCGCCATCAAACGCTGCGCTTCGCAAACGAAGCGGAAAGCAGCGCTTGCTGCGCACCGCCTTCATCTCCTCCCCCAAAAAAAGCGGGACCGGCTTTCCGGTCCCGCTCTGCGCTCACACCGCTTATCGACACCCTAGAAAGTCGAAAGCGTCAATGTGTTGGTCACCGAGGTCACACCGGCCACGCTCTGGGCAACGCGCGTGGCCTGCTCGATCTGCGCCTGCTCCGGCACCCATCCCTCGAGCGTCACTGCGCCATTGGCCGCGCGCACGGTGATGCCGCTCGCGCGCAGCCCCTTCGCTTTCGCGAGCGCGTTCAGCACGCGCCGGCGCAGCGCGCGGTCGGCGGCCTTCGCCGAGGCCGGCGTTGCGCCGACGGAAGCCGCGGCGGCAACGTGCGCGGAAGACGACGCCTCGCCGCCTTGCGCGTGAGCCTGCAACGATGCGGCAAGCAGCATGGCCACGGCAAGCGCCCGGCCGTTGCGAATGACATTCATCCTGGTCCCTCCTTGTTGATGGCGAGTGGCGGCCGCGCCGCGCCCGTGTGCGCCGCCAACCGCGGCACAGCGAAGCGCGGCACTGCCTGTTCAGAAGCGATGCGTCATGCCGACCACGGCGAGCACCTGCTTCGTGTCCGTGCTCGTCACCGAAACGCCCGGCCAGCTCATCGTCGCTGTGCCGTTGTTCTTCATGTAGCCCGCGCGCATATAGAACGCCGTGCGCTTCGAGAGACTGTGATCCACGCCGATCTGCACGCCGGGCGTGTTGTCGTGCGCGCCACGCACGTTGCGCTCGAACCCTGCAATCTCGAACGTATCAGCCGACGTCGCCTGAACCGTCGCGCCGAACTCCATCACGCTCGACGATTTGCCCGCGCCGAGCAGCGCCGCGAGCGAATGCGCTGGCGCGTCGTGCGGCTTGTTGTACGCATAGTTGAATTGCAGATTGACAATGCCGATGCGGTAGCTGAGCACGCCCGTGTAGTGTTCTGTGCCTAGCAGGTTGAGCGGACCGGGCAGCCCCGCGATCGTCGCCGTGCCGGGATGCTGATACTGGTAAGCGATGCCGGCGTAGAGTCCGTAACCCGAATACGTAAGCCCCAGGTCGAGTATGTTGCCCGAGGTCTGCGGAACCGGCTGGGTGACGGTGGCCGTAAAGCCATACATGCCGTAAAACTGGACACCCGCGAGATTCGGCGACTTGTAGAGCATGGAATTGCTCGTACGGCCCGTTGCGGACTGACTGGCAAGCGTATTGCGATCGACCGCGAGCACCGCGGCCGAGAGCGGCGAGAGTACTTCGTTGCCACGGAACGGATCGGTCGGATAAACGACCCAGAACGTCGGCTGATACTGGCGCCCAAATGTCAGCGAGCCATAGTTCTCGTGAGTGAGGCCAACCCAGGCCTGACGGTAGAAGATCGCGCTGGTATCCGCGAGCAGACCGCCGTTGTTGATGTTGTAGCCGGCTTCGGTGTCGAACACCGCCTTCAGCCCGTTGCCTAAATCTTCAACTCCCTTCAGGCCGAACATCGACCCCGTGTTCCCGCCGCTTCGTTCGGAATACGAATTCTTTGCGCCGTTGTGCAAATACTGAATGAACACATCTGCCACGCCATACAACGTCACGCTCGACTGCGCCGCGGCGCTGCCGGCCACCACGGCCAGCGTCGCCCCGCAAATACCCTTGCTGATAGAACGCATGCATGTCTCCTCTTTATGATTGCCGCGTACAACAGCGCGGCGAATGTGTAACCCGTTTGGCACAGCGAAGCACATGCGGCGCAGTGTTGCAGGGACGATGGAGGGGACAACTACCCGAACGGAGTGGGGACGGGAATACCCCAACCGTCGCATGAAACCGGATGCGCAACGCCCAGATACAGGCCAGGATGCAGGCCCACGAAACTGGCGCGCCCTGCTGCGCATGCCGCAACGTCAACGTGCGCCAACCACCCGCGCGGGGTGGTGCCGCCGTGCCCCAGTCAGCTCACGATCGCACTATCGCGCCTGGCGTTGCAGTGGCGCATTCTGGAGCGGCATTGCATGCATCACAATCCAACCGCAAGCGCGACGCGAAAGTTGGCGCACACGCGCCAGATCGTCTGCACCGGCTACGTGCGCGACGACGGCCTCTACGACATCGAGGCCCGCATGACGGACACGAAGGGCCACGATTCGGCGCTGTTGTTCAAGGACGTGCCGCGCGGTAGCCCGATCCACGACATGCGGTTCACGATCACGATCGACGCCCATCTCGTGATTCGCGCGGCGCACGCGCACACGGAAAGCGCGCCCACGCCCTGGTGCTCGCAGATCAACGAGGCCTACGCAAAGCTGGCCGGCATTGCGATTGGCAGCGGCTTCATGAAGGAAGTGAAGGCGCGCCTGGGCGGCGCATTGGGCTGCACGCACCTCACCGAGTTGCTCGGCCCGATGGCTACCACTGCGTTCCAGACGATCATGGGGCTGCAGGAGGGTGCGCACACGAGCCTCGCCGCAGCCGCCCGCGGCGAAGGGAAGCCGCTTTTGCCCATGCTCGACGCATGCCACGCATGGCGCGCGGACGGCGAAGTCGTACATGCAGCGAGCCTGCTGCGCGCACGCGGGTGAGCGCCGATGTCTGGCGGCCGGTATCGCCCCCTGCCGACCCTCATTGCGCTACCGCAAAGCCGACCGGCACGCGCGGCGCGCTCGCTCGCGTGCCCGCACAATCACGCGCGCTACAATAGCCCGATACTCGATTCGTCATCGGGCGTGCGCAGTCGTCGCGGCGCCATGACTGCAAGGCGCACGCGAACATGCCGCAACGCTGGCCCGACTCCCCATCCGCCGCCACCGGCGCGCCGTCGCGGGTGATGGCGCCGCGCAACAAAACGCGCGTCGTCGCACGCGAGCGTGTGGTCAGCCAGCTCATCGAGGCCCGGCGCAAGCGTTGCATCGTGCTCCAGGGGCCGGCCGGCTGCGGCAAGACGACCACGCTGCTCGCCTGGCGCGAGGCGCTGCTGCCGCTAGGCTTCAATCTCGCGTGGCTCACGCTCGCGCCGGAAGACGACGATCTCGCGAGCTTCGTCGACGGTCTCGTAGCAAGCCTCGCCCAGGTCGACCCGGCCATTTGTCGCGAGGCGGCCCTCCTCGGCGGCCGCGGCGTGGACGACGAAGCGGTCGAGCGCACCGTGATCGCGCTCGTGCGCGCCATCGCCGCTCGCACAGCCGACCTTGCGCTCGTCGTCGACGATCTCGACCATGTCACCAATCCACGCAGTCATCGCGCCCTCCAGTGGCTGATCGATTACGCGCCGTCGAACCTGCACATCGTGCTGGTGTCGCGCGGCAGCTTTCCGGTGTCGCTCGGTCGCCTACGCGATCGGGATCTGGTGCTGGAGCTCAACATGCGCGACCTGCGCTTCACCTTCGCCGAATCCGCAACATATTTGCGGGCGCAGCTTGGCGAAGTTAGCGACAAAGATGCGCGCGAGATGCACGAGCTGACCGATGGCTGGGTGGCCGGCCTGCAGCTTTTCTCCATGCATCTGAAGCGCCGCCGCTCGGCGGACGTCGTCCCGCCCCTCGCGAGCATGCAGCTTCACGACGCGAGCGCTTTTGGGGACTACTTCGAACGGGCGGTGCTCTCCCGCCTTTCGGCAACCGAGGTCGAGCTGCTCGTGCGCACTTCGGTTTGCGCGCGCCTGTGCTCGTCGCTGTGCGTCGCGCTCGTCGGCGACGAGCAGCCGCCAGAGGAAGTCCTTGCGCTGCTCGCACGCCTCGAAGCGGACAACCTCTTCATCACGCAGGTAGAACGTGTCGGCAATGAGACGTGGTACCGGCTCAATCCGCTCTTTCGCGAGACCCTGCTCGATCGCATGCGCACGCGAAGCGAGGCCCTGCAGCACGCGGTGCATCACGCGGCCTGGTGCTGGTTCCGCGACCACGGCTTGCCCGAGGAAGCCGTGCGCCATGCGCTGCAGGCCGGCGAAGCGGCCGCTGCTGCCGAACTCGTCTTGTCGGTGGCGCGCGATCTGCAGCTGTCCGGTGATCTACGCAAGCTCGTCTCGCTCATTCACCTGCTGCCGCACGCCGAGATCGAGGCGCGCATCGACCTGCGGCTGTGGCGTCTGCAGCTCGAACTGTATGCGCGCGACTTCGAAGCCTGCGCCGCAAGCATCGCGCGCCTCGACACCGCGATTCCCGCCGACAACACCCAGGCGCGGTACCGTCTCTTGCTGCTGCGCGCGGCCGTCGACGTGCAACGCGACGACGCCGACAGCGCGGCGGCCATCCTGCCCGCGATTCTCGCCGCCCCGGTCGACGCCACGAGCCAGTCGATCGGCGCGCGCAGCAACCTGCTTTCCTGGCTCTACATGCGGCGCGGCGAATACGAAGAGGCACGCGCCGCGCAACACGACACCCCACGCCCGCTGCACGCGGGCTCCCCGTTGATGGGCACTTCCGCGGGCGTGCTCAACGGGCGCTGCCTGGTCGGCTTCAGCTACGCGCTCGAAGGCCAGTTCCTGCAGGTCGAGCGCATTAGCCGCGACGTCCTCGCGGAGGCCGACGAACGTGGCAGCAGCACGGCGGAGGCCGCGTGCTTCGCGGCGGCGCTGCTTGGCGAGGCGCTCTACGAGTTCAACGACATCGCCGGTGCGAGACGGCTGCTCGAAGATCGCGTCGATGTGCTCGAGCGCGTATCCATTCCGGACTCCGTACTACGTGTGCACACCGTGCTCTCTGCCGCGCATTGGGCGGAGAGCCACCGGCTCGATGCATTCGCGTATCTCGATCGGCTCGAGGAGTACGCAAGCCGGCACGGCCTGCCGCGGCTCCTCGCGCACAGCCTCGCCGCGCAGGTCCGCCAGCATCTGCATTGCGGCCAGTTCGAAGACGCCGAAACCGATCTCGCGCGGCTCGACATGATCGCGGCACGTTTGCGGCCCACGCGGCCGAATGCCTGGCACGACGTCCACGCGCTCGCGGAGCGCTCGCATGTCAACTGGTGCCTCGCACACGAAGACTTCGAGGGCGCGGCCTTGCGCCTGCCCGAACTCATTGCGCATTGCAGCGAGCGCGGCTGGCAGCACCACATGGTGCAGTTGCGCATGCAGTCGGCGCTCGTGGATCACCGCCGCGGTCGTCTGGAAGCAGCCCGAGAAACCGCGCTCGCCGGCTTGCGCCTCGCCCACCGGCTCGGCCTCGTGCGCAGCGTGCTCGACGTGGACGCCGGGATCGTTGCCTTCGCGGACCAGGTTGTGCATGGCATGGCGGGCGAAACGGACGATGCAGACACTGGCGCCGATCCCGTGCTGGCGTTTTACGTCGACCGGTTGCGCGCCGCGCAGGTCACGGCAGCCGCACTCGCCAGCACAACGAACGAAGCTTCGCTGCAGCGCGACGCAACGCCAAACGGGGCCGAAACCCTCAGCGAGCGCGAAACGAAGGTCGTGAGTCTGCTCGCGCAGGCGCTGCCGAACAAGAAGATCGCCCGCACGCTCGGCATCTCGCCCGAAACGGTCAAGTGGCATCTCAAGAACATCTACGGCAAGTTAGGCGTATCGAGCCGCGATGAAGCGGTCGCGCGCGTGCGCGATCTGGGCATCGATCCCTGACGGGCGCCCCGCCCGGGCACGGGCGCGCATGCGCCACCCGGTACGGGTGGTACGACTGCCGGCACCACCCGCTATGCTTGTTTTCAAGGGGTTTCGCCCGACCGAACCCCTCCCGGAAAAATCAACGTGGCGCACCCCAAGGGTTGCACGCAAACGTTCAGGAGACACGGCTTAATGAGTACGCTCTCGGCCAGTACTGCGCCGGCGGTTGCCGTCCGGCCTCTACCCATGCCCCACCGTCGAACGCTCGTCGAGCGGCGCAGCGACGGCAGCCTGATCCTGCGCCCGGCAAATCCGCCGCCAGCCATTGCGCAAAAGAGCTTCGTGGATTTCGTCGAGGGCTGGGCGCTCACGCGCGGCGAGACCGCCGCATTTTGCGAGCGCGGGAGCGACGGCGCATGGCGGCGCCTGAGCTGGCGCGAACTCTGGCAGCAGGTGCAGTGCGTCGGCGCCGCGCTGCTCGAGCTGGGCCTCGATCAGGCGCACCCGCTCATGCTGCTCTCCGGTAATTCGATCGAACAGGCCGTCGTGCTGCTCGCCGCCGAATACGTGGGCATTCCCACCGCACCGGTTTCGCCCGCCTACGCGACGCTGAGCCAGGACTTCGCGCGTCTGAAGGCCATAGCGGAACTGGTGCCGCCCGCCGCATTGTTCGTGCAGAACGCCGCACCCTTCGAACGTGCACTCGCCACGCTCGCGCACTGCCACGCGCCGGTCGTCGCCGTGCAAGGCGCCGGCGCAGGCCAGCAAGACTGGGCGACGCTCGCGCAGACCGAACTGACCGCGTCGCGTCGTGCCGCGGTCGCCGCCGCGCATACCGCTATCACGCCGGATGCAACAGCACGCGTGCTCTTCACGTCCGGCTCGACCGGCACGCCCAAAGGCGTTGCCCTGACCTACGGCAATCTCAAGGCCGTAGCCGCCTACTACGCCGACAATCTCGCCTTCCTGCTCGACACCGAGCCCGTGTTCCTCGACTGGCTGCCGTGGCATCACGGCCTCGGCGGCGTGCTCAACCTGGGCCGCTCGATCCAGTTCGGCGCGACCCACTATATCGACGACGGACGCCCCGTGCCCGGCCTCATCGAGCGGACGGTGCGCAACCTGCGCGAGGTGGCGCCCACGATTTTCACGAGCGTCCCGTCAGCGTGGGCCGTGCTCGCGAACGAGCTCGAGCGGGACCCCGAACTCGCGGCGAACCTGTTCTCGAAGGTTCTCTTCTTCGGCTATGGCGGCGCGAGCCTGCCCACCGATGTCCATGAGCGCATCCAGCGCGTGGCCGAAAAGACCGTTGGCCAGCGCATCGCCTTCGCGACCGGCCTCGCCTGCACGGAAACGAGCGGCATGGGGACGATGTGCGGCTGGATCACCAACACGATCAGCAATATCGGCACACCGGTTCCGGGTTCGGAAGTGAAGCTCGTGCCGCTCGAAAGCGCAGACGGCCGCTACGAGATCCGCATGCGCGGCGCGAACGTGTTCGGCGGTTACATCAAGCAGCCGGCGCTCACGGCGGCCGCCTTCGACGAGGAAGGCTTCTTCCGGCTCGGCGACGCCGTGCGCCTCGCCAATCCCGAAAACCCATCGGACGGCATGCTGTTCGCCGGTCGTGTCGTGGAAGACTTCAAACTCACGAACGGCACATGGGTGCGCACGGGCGCGATGCGGCTCGCGCTGCTCGATCGCTGCGCCCCGCTGCTCACCGACGCCGTGATCTGCGGACACGATCACGATTACGTCGCTGCGCTCGCCTGGCCGAACGTTCCGGCGTGCCAGCGTCTCGCGCCGGAACTCGCGGGCCTCGACGCCGCCGCGCTGGCGCAACACCCTGTCGTCGTCGCCGCACTGAGCGAGCAGTTGCGCGACCAGCGCGCGCAAGGTGCGAGCGTTCACGTCGAACGGCTGCTGCTGATGGCAGAGCCGCCCTCCATGGACGCGAACGAAATCGCTGACAAGGGTTATGTCAATCAGGCCGTCACGCGCACGCGCCGGGCCCACCTCGTCGACGCGCTCTTTCACGCCGAACCCGCCGCACACGTCGCTCGCGCGCGTTGAGCTCACCCTCGCACTCCCACACCCCTAACAGCAACTGCTAACGTTCAGGACTCCGATATGCAAATCAACCGTAACGTTTTTCGCGACGACCACGAGATGCTGCGCACCACCGCGCGCCGCTTCCTCGAAAAGGAATGCGTGCCGAGGCAAGCCGAATGGGACAAGGCCGGCAAGGTCGATCGCGAGACCTGGCTCAAGGCCGGCCGCGAAGGCCTGCTATGCCTGACGCTGCCGACCGAATACGGCGGCGGCGGCGGCGACTTCGGCCATGCGGCCGTGTTCAACGAGGAAGTCAGCCGGGCCGGGCTGAGCGGTCTCGGCTTCGGGGTTCACTCGGACATCATCGCTCCGTACATTGCACGGCTCGGCAACGAGGAGCAAAAGCAGCGCTGGCTGCCGAAGGCCTGCTCGGGCGAATACATCCTCGCCATCGGCATGACCGAGCCGGGTACGGGCAGCGACCTGAAGGCCGTGCGCACGACCGCCGTACGCGACGGCGACGAGTACGTGATCAACGGCAGCAAGACCTTCATCAGCAACGGCCTGAATGCGGACCTCATCATCATGGTCTGCAAGACCGACCCGGCAGCCGGCTCCAAAGGCGTGAGCCTGATCGTGGTCGAAACCGACCGCGAAGGCTTTCGCCGTGGCCGCAAGCTCGAAAAGGTGGGCCAGCATGCGCAGGACACCGCGGAACTCTTCTTCGACAACGTGCGCGTGCCGGTCTCGAACCGGCTTGGCGAGGAAGGCAAAGGCTTCGCCTACCTGATGACGGAACTGCCGCAGGAGCGCCTCTCTATCGCCGTGAACGCGGCTGCCAAGCTCGAAGCCTGCCTCGAGCACACGCTGAACTACGTCAAGGACCGCAAGGCATTCAATCAGACCGTATGGGACTTCCAGAACACCAAGTTCAAGCTCGCCGACATCAAGGCCCAGGCGCTCGCGGTGCGGCTCATGGTCGATCACTACCTGTCTGAGCACGTGCGACGCCGCCTCACGCTGGAGGAAGCCGCTGTCGTGAAGCTCTTCGCGACCGAAACGCTCGGCAAGGCGCTCGACGAAATGGTGCAGTTGCACGGCGGCTACGGCTACATGCTCGAATATCCGGTGGCCCGCGCATTCGCCGACGCTCGCGTGATGCGCATTTACGGCGGCACGAGCGAAGTGATGCGCGACCTCATCTCACGCAAACTTTAAAAAAATTCAACTCACTCAGGAGTACTGATATGACTCGAAGCGCATACATCGCCGGCGTCGGCATGATTCCGTTCAAGAAGCCCGGCGCGAGCGACACCTACGACGTGATGGGCGCCACCGCGATCCGCCAGGCGCTCGCCGACGCGGGCATCGACTACAGCGATGTGCAGCAAGCCTATGCGGGCTACGTCTACGGCGACTCGACCTGCGGCCAGAAGGCCCTTTATCAGGTCGGCATGACGGGCATTCCAGTCATCAACGTGAACAACAACTGTGCGACGGGCTCGTCCGCGCTCTATCTCGCGCGCCAGGCCGTGCAGAGCGGCGCGGTCGACTGCGCGCTCGCGGTTGGCTTCGAGTTCATGCAGCCCGGCGCACTCAAGTCGATCTGGAACGACCGCAAGAGCGCACTCGAGCGCGCGATCGACATCACCGACGAGCTGGTCGGCCAGCATGAGGGTTTGAGCAACGCCATCCGCCAGTTCGCGGGCGCGGGTCTGTCGCACATGAAGCAATACGGCACGAAGCTCGAGACCTTCGCGAAGATCCGCGCGAAGGCGAGCCGCCACGCGGCGCGCAATCCGCTCGCCGTGTTCCGCAACGTGGTTTCGACCGAAGACGTGATGGCCGCGCCCATGCTCTGGGAAGGCGTGCTCACGCGCCTGATGGCCTGCCCGCCCACCTGCGGCGCGGCGGCGGCGCTCGTCGTGTCCGAGGCGTTCGCGAAGAAGCACGGCCTGCGCACCGACGTGGTGATCGCCGGCCAGGCGCTCACCACCGACACCCCGAGCACGTACGACGCGCGAGACATGATCCGCGTGGTCGGCTTCGACATGACGCGCTCGGCTGCGAAAAGCGCCTACGAGCAAGCCGGCATCGGGCCGCGCGACATCGACGTGATCGAGTTGCACGACTGCTTCGCGCAGAACGAACTGCTGACCTACGAGGCGCTCGGCCTGTGCGCGGAAGGCGAAGGCGAAAAGCTTGTGAACAACGGTGACAACACCTACGGCGGCGAATGGGTCGTCAATCCGTCAGGCGGCCTGCTCTCGAAGGGACATCCGCTCGGTGCAACGGGTCTCGCGCAATGCTACGAACTCACACAGCAACTGCGCGGCACGGCGAGCGAGCGCCAGGTCGAAGGCGCGAAGGTCGCGCTCGCGCACAACGTGGGTCTCGGCGGCGCGTGCGTCGTCACGGTCTACAAGCGCGCGTGAGCGTGAGCACGGCTGACGACTGGGAGTCAACCACATGATCGACAAGCAACACATCGGCAAGACGCTGCCCGCGTTTCGCGCCGTAGCCGAAGCGGGCCGGCTGCGCTTCTTCGCACAGGCGATTGGCGAATCGAATCCCGTCTACTTCGACGAGTCCGCCGCGCGCGACGCAGGACACCCCGGCCTGCCGCTGCCGCCCACGTTCCTGTTCTCGCTCGAATTCGAGCAGCCGGACGGGTCCTGGCGCGACGAGATCGGCATCGAGCTGCCGCGCATCCTGCACGGCGAACAGTCTTTCACGTATCACCGGCTCGCCTATGCGGGCGACGTGCTGCTGTTCGAGTCGCGCATCGCCGACATCTACGACAAGAAAGGCGGCGCGCTGGAGTTCGTCGTGCGCGAGACGCGCGTCACGAACCCGCGCGGCGAGCACGTGGCCGATCTGCGCAGCGTGATCGTGCAACGCAACGGCTGAAGGGAGACCTCGCATGACCATCCAGTACGACACGATTCAGGTGGGCGACACGCTCCCTCCCCTCGAACTGCCGAGCGTGGACCGCAAGATGCTCGCGCTCTTCGCAGGGGCCTCGGGCGACCACAACGCAGTGCATATCGACATCGACTATGCGCGGCGCGCGGGCATGCCCGACGTGTTCGCGCACGGCATGCTCTCGATGGCCTGGCTGGGCCGCCTGCTCACCCAATGGGTCGATCAGCGCCAGTTGCGCCAGTTCGGCGTGCGCTTCGTCGGCATCACGCACCTCGGCCATCGCATCGTGTGCACGGGGCGCGTGGTCGAGAAGTTCGAAGCCGAAGGCGAGCGTCGCGTGCGCCTCGAAATCCAGACCGCCAACCAGTATGGCGAACCGCGCGTCGTGGGTGACGCCGTGGTCGCGCTCTGAACCCACCAGCATCAATCGATAGAAGGAGTCAACAGCATGGGTAAGCTCGACGGCAAGGTGGCGCTCGTCACCGGCTCGGGACGCGGCATCGGCCGTGCAATCGTGGAAAAGCTCGCTAGCGAAGGCGCGCGCATTGTCGTGAACGACCTCGACGCCGATCCGGCGCACGAAACGGTCGAAGCGCTGCGCAAGACAGGCGCCGAAGCGGTGGCCTGCGTGGGCAACGTGACGGCGCCGGACTTCGCCGAGCGCTTCATCAACACGGCGATGAGCACGTACAAGGGCATCGACATCATCGTGAACAACGCCGGCTACACCTGGGACGACGTGATCCAGAAGATGACCGACGAACAGTGGTACGCGATTCTCGATTGCCACATGACCGCGCCGTTCCGCATCCTGCGCGCCGCGTACCCGCATGTGAAGGCGCTGCACGCGGCCGACGTCGCCGAAGGACGCGAGGTGTATCGCAAGATCGTGAACATCTCGTCCACGTCCGCGCTCAATGGCAACGCCGGGCAGATGAACTACTCGTCCGCGAAGGCCGGGGTGATCGGCATGACGCGCGCACTCGCACGCGAATGGGGGCGCTTCAACGTCAATGTCAATGCGGTGGCATTCGGCCTGATCCACACGCGCATGACGAGCGCCGACGCGAAAGCGGGCGCGACGGTGAGCATCGAAGGCCGCGAGATCCGCGTGGGCCTGAACCCGGAGTTGATCAAGACGCATGCGCAGCGCACGCCGCTCGGCCGGGGCGGTACGCCCGAAGAAGCGGCGGGCGGCGTGTATCTGTTCTGCTCGCCCGAGTCGAACTACATCACCGGCCAGACGGTCGCGGTAGCGGGCAATCTTCAGTAAAGCGAAGCAACGACTTGTCCAGTCCGGAAACCCGCCGCCGCGCGGGTTTTCTCTTTTTCGGGGCCTGATTAAGCGTCGGGGGGTCTATTCAGCGCCCGTATCGAGGCCAATGCCACGCGCGATGCCCGCCGCCGCGAACACCATGACGATGACCAGCACCGTCTGCCACACGCCGATGCGGGCATATTTCGGCGCGCCGGTCAGATCCGGCACGTCGCCTCGGCGCACGGCGAGGCGCCAGCGCAGCAGCGCCATCATCGGGGCAATCTCGAGCAGGAGGATCAGCACGAGCGCGCCCATCTTCACGTGAAAGAGCGGTTCGTGCAGGTAGTACCCGGCGCCCTTCTCGAAGCCGCCGAACGCGCGCATGGCACCGGTGACGATCAGCACGACGGCCGAGCCGCCCCAGCCGTTGTCGGCGCTGAAGATCGCCGGCAGGTCCTCGGTGGAGGTACAACGGCGCAGTCCGCGTGTACGCCGCAGGATGGACGCGAGCGCGAAGCCGAAGGCCAGCAGGTGAATGGCGGCGAGCAACCAGCGTATGAGCATTGCGACTCCTTCGAGTGGACGACAGGAACGGCAAGCAGCAGAAAAGCGGGCGTAAGCGCGGGCGCGGCGTCGATAGCCGCGCCATGTCGGGTGCGTCAGGTCTGCTTCAGCGCCGAGTCGAGAGCGCGCGAGGCCGTGCGGTCCCCTTCGGAGGCAAGCGACACGCGAAACACGGTCTGGCGGTTATGGCCCGCCGCAGCCGGCGAATCCCAGAGCAATTCGATCTTCGGCCGGCGCGCGGGCTTGCCCGCAGGCTTGGACGATGACGACGCCGATGCCTGACGCGGCACAGTGTGCGCGCCGGGCTCTCGCGTGGCCGCGGGCGGCACGCCCGCCAGCGTAGCGGCGGCATCGGGAGGATCCGCGCTGGCAACCGGCTCGGCAATGCCTGCCGTGACCGCGGGATCGTCCGCCTGAGCGCGCTCGGGTGCAGGCAGGCGCGCAGGCTCCGCCATGACCACCCCGCCCTGCGGCGTCCCCGAAAGCCAGCGCACCGACAGTTCACGCGCATCGTACTGCCCGACCTTGCGGCTTTCCTGCCAGACGACCGTCGTGCGCGTGGCCGGATCGATCGACACGGCGAAGCGCCCGATCGCGAAACGCCGCGCTGCGAAGTTGCTTCGCCAAAGCGCGCGCGGCCGGCAGATCCAGACCACAGCCGCATAGAGCGCGGGGGCGGCGACGAGCCAGCCATTCGTATCGGCCACGGCGTGGAAGGTGCGCCGCCAGCCGGCGGTCCAGACAAACACGCCGATCGAGCCGATCGCGAACAGAAAGCCGAGCACGCCGAAGAAGCGCAGCGCCTGGCGCAGCCACTGCGGCAGCGGGTGAAACGGCCGCTCGACGCGCGCCTTCGCGCCCGGCAGGACGATCAGCAGAAACAGGAAGACGAGATTCAGGCTTGCCGCCGGCGACGACGCCATGCCTTCGAGCGCGGCGAGGAAATTCATCTGCGCCATGGAGTGCAGCCAGCGCGCCAGGATCACGAGCCCGATCGCGCGCAGCGCGAAAAGCGTCCCGGCACCGGGTACGGTTGCCGTGGGCGTCGGTCGGGTTCTGGCCAAGGGTCTTCTCCTCTGTCGACCAGAGTTCGCGCTTCAGCGCGCAACTCTGGTCCCATGCAAAGCACGCTTTTGTGGGCGCCGCGGATTTTACGGCACGGCCATTATAGGGACATTAAGCGTGCGCCTCACTTGCCGGCGCAGCGAATGTGACAACGCCCCGGTGCACAGGCACCAGGGCGTTGGGGAAAAGCGGGAAAACCGGGCGCGCCGCAGCGCGTCCGGTTTCGGTGCGCAGCTTAGCCGGCGTTGACTTCGCGCAGCACCGTGCGATGCTTCTGGCGCAGCAGTTCTTCGTACACGGCCACATAGTTGCGCGCCATCACCTTCGACGAGAAGCGCGACTCGAACGCGGCGCGCACCTTCTCGCGCGGCAGCGTCGACAGGCGCTTGATCGCGGCGACTGCGCTGATTTCGTCTTCGACGACGAAGCCCGACACGCCGTTCTCGATGACTTCCGGCACCGAACCGCGCTTGAACGCGATGACCGGCGTGCCGCAGGCCATGGCTTCGATCATGACGAGGCCGAAGGGCTCCGGCCAGTCGATCGGGAACACCAGTGCGTGGGCATTGCCGAGGAACTCGCGCTTTTCGTGCTCGCCGATTTCGCCGATGTACTCGACGTGCGGCAGCGCCATCAGCGGCTTGATGACTTCTTCGTAGTAGGCACGGTCGGCCTTGTCGATCTTGGCGGCGACCTTGAGCTTCATGCCCGCCTGCCCGGCGATGCGGATCGCGCGGTCAAGGCCCTTCTCCGGCGAGACGCGGCCGAGGAATGCGAGGTAGCCGGGCTCGACGTTCGGAATCGGCGTGAGCACGTCTTCCGGCAGGCCGTGGTAGACGGTCTGCTGCCAGTTGGCTTGCTGCAGCGGATTGCGCTGGTTGTCCGAGATCGAAACGACCGGCACGTCGTTGAACGCGTTGAACACCGGCTGCAGTTCCGGCAGGTCCAGACGGCCGTGCATGGTCGTGACGAACGGCACCGGCTGACGCGCGAACAGCGAGAACGGGTAGTAGTCGATGTGGAAGTGCAGCACGTCGAATTCTTCCGCGCGGCGGCGAACTTCTTCGAGCAGCAACATGTGCGGAGCCATCACATCGCGAATCGTGGGGTCGAGGCGCAGTGCCTGCGGCCAGAACGCTTCGAGCTTTGCCGAGGTGATCGAATCGCCGCTGGCGAACAGCGTGACATCGTGACCCTGTTCGACCAGCGCTTCGGTCAGGTAGGAGACCACCCGTTCCGTGCCGCCGTACAGCTTGGGAGGAACCGCCTCGTGCAACGGAGCGATTTGAGCGATTCGCATAGTGGTGAACTCCTTCCTCGTAATAAATCGGGCAATAGACTGCAAATTTGACAATCGACCTATGCAGGCTGCGGCTTCCTTGTCGCCACGCGCCTTACAGGCGTTCCGTACCGCTAACCGCGCCGGAAATCCGGACACAGACCCGACGCAGTTGTGAAGCGGCAAGAGAGCGCACACGCGGCGGTTCAGGCGGTAAACGCGCAGGGTTCGCGGCCGTTGACATAAAAGCTGTCAAATTCCCTACGCCGTCCGAGTCGGCATTATCCCGGTCAGGGGTCAATACCGGCTAGATCATTTCAAAGTCTTTACGTTGTTACAAACCGGAAACACTCCGCAACCCATTGTTTTCCAAGAGAGTTCTAGATTGGGTGCTGCGCTGCGGAAAACAACTGCGGGGGATTGTCGCGGCACGAATCCGCATCGATCGATCCCACTCGTAAGGTTTCAGGTTCGTCATGGGCTGGCTGCGCGTTGCAGGCACGCACAGCAGTTTTCCGAATGCAATCCATAATTCTATCTCTAAAACATCTATCACTAAAACGGTCCACGATTCCTGTTGAACCTCCGCTGCAACAACGTGTCCCCAATCTGTATCCCGCGCTATCGTGTCGCGATATGATGCGCGTCCGCCGGGCACAGGCGGTGCGCCAGGCGCACGGGGTGTTTACAATGCGGTAAGTCCGCCTTCGTTGCCGCGCGCCCTGAGCCGTTCGTCGCCTCAGCGCCAGCTATCTTCCTTTGAACTTGCACGGACGAAATTCCGTCAGACCGACCACCCGATCAATTGGAACATCTGACCACCGCCCAGCGTAACGCCCACAACGCAAAGCTCGCGAGCTATGCGCGGCGTCCGCTCGCGTTCCTTTTCCGCTACATCAAGCGCCATCCGTTCGCCCACAGCGTCGTGCTCGCCAGCGTGTTCGCGGCCGTGGGCTGCGCGCTTGCGTCGCAATACGCCATCAAGCATCTGATCGACGTGCTCGGAGCAGGACGCCATCATCCGGGCCCGCTGTGGACCGCGTTCGCCATCCTCGTCGGCCTGATCGCCGCCGACAACCTGCTCTGGCGGGTCGGCGGCTGGTTCGCCGCGCACACCTTCGTCACCGTGACGGGCGACCTGCGGCGTGACCTCTTCCAGTATCTGAGCGGACACTCGCCCACTTACTACGCCGAAAAGCAGCCCGGCACGCTCGCGAGCCGCATCACCGCGACGTCGAACGCCGTCTACACGGCCGAGAACACCACGGCGTGGAACGTGCTGCCGCCCTGTATCGCCGTGGCCGGCGCGATCGTCATGATCATCGCCGTCAATCCGCTCATGGCGGCGGGCCTGCTCGTCTGCTCGGCCATCCTTTCGGTGATCCTTTTCAAGCTGGCCGGGCGCGGCTCCTCGCGTCACCACACGTTCGCTTCCAAAGCGGCCGCCGTGGACGGCGAGCTCGTCGACGTGATCGGCAACATGGCGCTCGTGCGCGCCTTCGGCATGACGTTGCGCGAGCAAAAGCGCTTCGGCTCGACCGTCAAGGCCGAACTCGACGCGCGCCGCTCGAGCCTGCTCTACCTCGAAAAGCTGCGTCTGCTGCACGCCGTGATCACGGCCATGCTGTCCGCCGGGCTGCTCGGCTGGGCGCTCTGGCTCTGGGATCAGGGCAAGGCGACGTCGGGCGACATCGTGCTGGTTAGCTCGCTCGGCTTCACGATCCTGCACGGCACGCGCGACCTCGCCGTGGCGCTCGTGGATGTGACCCAACACGTGGCGCGCCTGGCCGAAGCCGTGCAAACGCTGCTGGAGCCGCACGGCATGCCCGACCGCGACGACGCCACGGAGCTCGTAGCCCAGGGCGGCCGCGTCGACTTCGAGGGCGTGACCTTCGCGTATCCGCACCGCAAGCCGATCCTCGATCATTTCGACCTGCACATCGAGGCCGGTCAGCGCGTCGGCCTGATCGGCAAATCGGGGGCAGGCAAGACTACGGTGCTCGCGCTGCTGCAGCACTTCTACGACACCCAGGGCGGCGCCATCAAGGTCGACGGCCAGGACATCGCGCACGTCACCCAGGACAGCCTGCGCCATTCCATTGCGCTCGTGCCGCAGGACATTTCGCTGCTGCACCGCTCGATCTACGAGAACATCGCCTACGGCCGCCCCGAGGCGAGCCGCGAGGAAGTGCTCGCCGCGGCTCGCGAGGCGCGCTGCGCCGAATTCATCGAGGCGATGCCCGAGGGCTACGACACGATCGTGGGCGACCGCGGCGTGAAGCTGTCGGGCGGCCAGCGCCAACGCATTGCGATCGCGCGCGCCATTCTGAAGAATTCGCCGATCCTGCTGCTCGACGAAGCCACCTCCGCGCTCGACAGCGCGTCCGAAGAGGCCATCCAGCAGGCGCTCGACCGGCTCATGGTCGGCCGCACCGTGATCGCGATCGCCCACCGCCTCTCCACGCTCAACAACTTCGACCGCATCATCGTGATGAGCGCGGGCAAGGTGATCGACGACGGCAGCCCCGAAGAGCTGCGCAACCGTCCGGGCCTCTACCGCGACCTCCTCGCCAAGCAGTACGGCAAGCATTCCACGCTGCATCTGGGCAAGAAGACCGACGAAAAGCACGTAGCCTGACCACCGCGCAGGCGGGCGCGCCGCCGCCGTGCGCTGCCAAACGCAAAAAAGCCGCTTCAGTGCATCGCCTGAAGCGGCTTTTTTTCGCTCTCGCCCAGACGGGCTCGGCGTGGGTGCTCAGCCCCGCGCGGGCTCGAGCGGCGGCAAGCTGACTCCTTTCCGCACGCTGACCTGGCTGAGATCGCGCATGAAGCGGTCGCGCCAGACCGAGACATTGTTCTCCCGCAACTGGCCCATCATGTCCCGATAGCGCGCAAGCCGCTCGGCAAGCGGCATGGCGAGCGCGGCATTGAGCGCGTCGGCCATGCCGTCGATATCGAGCGGATTGACGATCAGGGCGCCCGAAAGCTCCTGCGCCGCGCCGGCGAAGCGCGAGAGCACGAGCACGCCCGGATCTTCGGGGTCCTGCGCCGAGACATATTCCTTGGCGACGAGATTCATGCCGTCGCGCAGCGGGGTGACGTAGCCGACGTTCGACGCCCGGAACAACGCGGCCAGCACCGCCCGTTCGTACTGGCGATGGATGTACCAGATCGGCGTCCAGTCGAGTTCCGCATAGCGGCCGTTGATGCGCCCCGACTCCGCCTCGAGGCGCAGCCGGATGTCCTGATAGGCGTGCAGGTCGGCGCGCGTAGGCGGCGCGATCTGCACGAACGAGACCTTGTTGCGCTGCGCCGGCGCGTGGTCGAGCAGGCGCTCGAACGCGCGAAAGCGCTCCACGAGCCCCTTCGAGTAGTCGAGCCGGTCCACGCTCATGATGACCTTGCGCCCGTGCAGCGTGGCCTTGAGCGTGCGCACCGGCTTGCCGCGTTCGCCCGCTTTGGCAAGCTCCGCGATTTCGTCGGGATAGACGCCGATCGGGTAATCGCCCGCGCAGAGCGTCTGCCCGAACGCCTCGATGCGCGTGAGGCCGTCCGCCTGCAGCGCGGTCGTGCCGCCCGCCTCGTTCACGATGTAGTCGCAAAACGCGCGCAGATCGGGCCTGGTCTGGAAGCCGAGCAGGTCGAACGCGCAGAGCGCCTGAACCAGTTCGCGATGCGGCGGCACCGCCAGCAAAACCTGCGAGGCCGGAAACGGAATGTGCAGGAAAAAGCCGATGCGGTTCTTCACGCCCGCCGCGCGCAGCGCCTGGGCGAACGGAATGAGGTGATAGTCGTGGACCCAGATCACGTCGTCTTCGCGCAGAAGCGGCACGAGTTGCTGCGCGAGCCACGCGTTCACGCGGCTATAGCCCTCGTACTCGTGGCGGTCGTACTGGACGAGATCGGCGCGGTAGTGGAACGCGGGCCAGAGCGTCGCGTTCGAGAAACCGCGGTAGTACTGGTCGTAGTCGCGCCGCAGCAGGCCGATGGTGGCAAAGGTCACGGGCCCGCGCTCTTCGAGCGCGATCTGCGGCTGGCCGGAGGTGAGCACGTCCCCGCTCCAGCCGAACCACATGCCGCCGGTTTCCTTGAGCGCGTCGTACACGCCCACCGCGAGGCCGCCCGCGGCCGGACCGCCTTCGGAAATCGGCGCGACGCGGTTCGATACGATGATCAATCGGCTCATGAGGGGCGGGGTCCGTGCTGGAAATCAGGAGAGCAAGGCGCACGCGAGGCATCGCCGCGCGTGACGCAATCAACGTGGGGAGTGAAGCGAGGCATGCGCGCGCTCACCGGGCGCCCGGCATGGCCGCGACGAGCGACGCGAGCCACCCGATCAACGCGTCGACCGAATCGATGCGTGTTTGCGCGATGGTGTCGCCGCCGCCGACCTTGATCGACAGCCCGCCCAATGCGTTGACGACGGCGAAGCCCTTCTCGTCGGTCAGATCGTCGCCGGCGAACACCGGGCGGCGGCCCGCGAACGGCGGCTCGTCGAGAAACGCGCGCAGCGCGCGGCCTTTGTCGACGTCCTTCGGCTTGATCTCGTAGACCATCTTGCCGGGCTGCAGCACGTAGGCGTCGGCGTAATCGGCGGCGAGGCGCTCGGTCGCGGCGCGCGCGGTGCCCTCGTGCTCCGGAACGTTGCGGTAGTGCAGTGCGAGCGACGCGCCCTTGATCTCGAGCAGCATGCGCGGATGCGTGCGCACCACCTCCGCGAGCACCTGCTCCATGCGCAGCAAACGCTCATCGTTGAAGCCGACACGCTGTGTGTCGCCGTTGGCGTCGCGCCGCTCGGCGCCGTGCAGACCCGCCACGGGCAGATCGGGCATGCCGAGGAAACCGTCGATGCTCTCGATGCCGCGCCCCGAGACGATCGCCACGGCGCCGTGCGTCGTGCGGCGTAACTCATGCAGCAGCGCGAGCATGTCGGGACGCACGAGCACGCCGTCTGGCGTGGGCGCGAGATCGACGAGCGTGCCGTCGAAATCGAAGAAAAATGCCGTCTGGTCAGGCGGCAGGACTGCCGGAAGTGCTTGCATTGCGTTCTTTTCACCCATCGGCCTGCTGGCCGGGTATGGCCCCGGGCTGCGCCCAGGGAAAGTGTGCGAATCTTACCGCGCCTTGGATCGATTATCGAGAAAGTAAGGGGCTGACCGGCGGCGCAGGCCTGGCCGGACTCGAATCGGCTTGTTTGCGGTCCGGTTTGTCGAAAGTTGGACTCCCCTGCCAGGGCGGTGATTCAGCCGATGCGAGCCGATGCGGCATATCGACGCGAGCGATTAGCACGCCCGGGGCGCTCGCGACCGGGCAGCCCCAATTTTGCTACAGTCGCAGCGACAAGCCGGGCCCAACGCCCTGTTCGAGCGCGGCTAACGTAATCCAATCGAGTCGACGAGATTGCCTTTGTTCCTCACCTTCGAGCCCACGCTGCGCACGTTCCGCGCCCGCCTTTGCAGCGGCCTGCGCAGCCTGCGGCACGCGGCGCTCGCAACGGGCGCCTTGCTGCTCGTGGCATGCTCGCACCCGGGCGAGCCGTGGCAACTGACGAACGTAAGCGGCCACCTGCCCGACCTCGATTTCGCACTCACGGCCGACAACGGCCAGCCCGTAACGGGCGCGAGTTTTCGCGGGCGCACGACGCTCGTCTACTTTGGCTATACGCATTGCCCGGACGTCTGCCCGGAGACAATGGCGCGCCTGATGCAGGTTATAGCGAAGCTCGGCCCCGATGCGCAGAAAGTGCGGATACTCTTCATCAGCGTCGATCCGGCGCGCGACACGCCGCAGGCCTTGCACGCCTACGTCGGCGCATTCGATGCCCGGCATGCGCGCGGCCTGACCGGCACCGACAGCCAGATCGAGTCGCTCGCGCGGCGCTACCGCGTGGCCTACCAGATGGAAAAGCGCGACCCCGACGGCAGCTACGAAGTCACGCACAGTTCGGCCGTCTATGTGTTCGACGCGCAGGGCCACGCGCGCCTGCTCGCCACCGACAGCAACACCCCGGACGCGATCGCGCACGACCTGCGCCGCGTGATCAACGACACGGCGTGAACGCAGGACGCCTCGCGGGTCGAATCATCGAGTCTTAAAAGAGCACCAATCGCAACAGGAAACGTTATGACGAAGAACCTCAAGTCACTCACCGTCTCGCTCGGCTGCGCGCTGAGCACCTTCGGTGCGCTCGCCGCTTTCGCGCCCGCCGCACACGCCGCCCCGGGCGCGCTGAGCACGCAGGACGCGTGGGTGCGCTGGCTGCCCAACGACCTGCCTGCGGCGGGCTATGTGACGCTCAAGAACGATGGCGACCAGCCGGTCGATCTCGTGGGCGTATCGAGCGACGCTTACGGCATGGTCATGCTGCATCAGACGGTCTCGAATGGCTCGACGCAGAAGATGATCATGGTGCACAAGGCAACGGTGCCGGCGCACGGCACGCTGGCGATCGCACCGGGCGGCTACCACCTGATGCTGGAGAAGGCGAAGCACAAGATCGCACCGGGCGACACGGTGAACGTGAAGCTGCAATTCTCGGACGGCGAAACGCTCGACACGCCGTTCGCAGTCAAGTCGCCCTCAGGGCAGTAAGGCCGCAGCAAAACCAACGCGCGCATCCCGTATGGTTGCGCGCGCAAGCATGTTGAATCCGCGATGAGGCCGCCGCCATGCTCGCGATGACCCTGATCTACTGGCTCCAGCCGTGGGAGCCCTCGCCGACCGTGATGATCTGCACCCTGCTCGCGGCGGTGCTGTTCGTGCGCGGCAAACGGCACGCGCGGGTGTCGCTCGCGCGCCAGCTCTCATTCTGGTTCGGGCTCGGCGCGCTTTATGTCGTGCTGCATACGCGGCTCGACTACTACTTCGAGCACGAGTTCTTCATGCATCGCGCGCAGCACCTCGTGCTGCATCATCTGGGGCCGTTCTTCATCGCGCTCGCCTACCCGGGCGCGGCGCTGCGCGCGGGCATTCCGTTCAAGTGGCGCCAGCGCTTCGTGCGCCCCGTGCTCGCCGCGCGACCCGTGCGCGTGGCGCTCGACATCGTCATGCATCCCGTCGTCGCGGTGGGACTCTTCGTCGGGCTCATCTACTTCTGGCTCTTTTCGCCGATCCACTTCATCGCGATGCTCGACTGGCGCCTCTACCGCGTCATGAACTGGAGCATGGTGATCGACGGGCTGCTGTTCTGGTGGCTCGTGCTCGACTCGCGCCCCGCTCCGCCCGCGCGCCTCTCGCCGGGCAAGCGCGTGCTCGTCGTGATCGCGGCGATTCCGCCGCAAATCGTGCTCGGCGCGTTCATCTTCTTCACGCCGCGCGAGCTATATCCGATTTATTCGATCTGCGGCCGCGCATTCACCTGGCTTTCGCCCATGCGCGACCAGCAGATCGGCGGGCTGCTGCTGTGGATTCCGGGGTCGATGATGAGTGTGGTCGGCGCACTGATCGCGCTGCGCCACTGGATGCGCCTATCCGCGCGCGGACGTTTGCCGCAGCACCGGCGCGGCGCGCGACCAACATCGAATCAGGCCGAGCGCATCCACACGTGAGGAATGCCGTCCTCGTCGTGAATCTCGCCAACGGGTGAGAAGCCAAACGCACCGTAGAACTTCTGCAGATGCGCCTGGGCATGCAGACGCATCGCGACGTCCGGCCATTGGCGCGCGATCTGCGCGATGGCGCGTTCGAGCAGCGCGTTGCCGAGCTTGATGCCGCGATGGTTCTGCGACGTCACCACGCGGCCGATACGCACATCAGCATCCTCTGCATCGGGTAGCAGCACGCGCAGATAACCCGCGAGCGCTCGCTCGCCGCCCTCTTCGCTCCATGCGAACAGATGCCACGCGCCGAAGTCGAGACCGTCGATATCGCCATACACACAGTTCTGCTCGACGACGAACGCGTCGGAGCGCAATTTGAGCATGGCGTAGACTTCACGCGCGTCGAGCGCGTCGAAGGCTTTCCATTGCCAGTCGAATTGGGGTAGCGGCAAGGCGGCGGACTGCACGGTCATGGTCTGCGATTTCCATCGAAGCATAGTGAATGACCACGATTATGCCGCGCGCCGCGCATGCTACAAACCCGCGACTCAGGCGGCGCTCACTTTCGCCGGCGCGGCGCTTCGTACTTGCGCCAGTACTGGAACGGCTCTTCATGCAGATCGATGTCGAGATCGACGATGCGCGCCTGCATGCTCTCCTGCGCGTCGGCAATGGCCTTGTTGTAGACCGCCGGCGCGATCTCTTCGAGAAAGAAGCCCAGCAGCGCGCCCGCCGCGATGTTACCGATCGGCTCTTCCATGTTCGCGTCGAAATAGCGCTGGATGGAGGCGATCGCTTCGCTGCGCGCGTCTTCGGGAAGTTCGATGGACATGTCGGGCAACCGGAGAGGATGGGTGCCGGCTATTGTGCGCCACGTGCGTGAGCGCGCAGCAAAAAACAAAAGCCACCCGAAGGTGGCTTTTGTTTTGCATCTGGAGGCGCGAGCCGGAGTCGAACCGGCCTACACGGCTTTGCAGGCCGCTGCATAACCGCTTTGCTATCGCGCCAGAAGCGGACTGACTGGAACGCGGCGAACATCAGGCAAACTGCTTGAGCCCGCAACGACCGGACAGATTTGTTTGATGGCTTGATACTGATCCAAGCCTGCCAAACAAAAAGGGAAGCGTTGCTTCCCCTTGGCATTTGGAGCGGGAGACGAGTCTCGAACTCGCGACCTCAACCTTGGCAAGGTTGCGCTCTACCAACTGAGCTACTCCCGCAAATGTCCTGCTTTACTGCATTTTTCCTGCTCCAGCGCTTCGTTTTTTCTACTACAAAACGCCGCACCTTAAATTCTGGAGCGGGAGACGAGTCTCGAACTCGCGACCTCAACCTTGGCAAGGTTGCGCTCTACCAACTGAGCTACTCCCGCATATTCGCTTCAGATATATGCCTAACTTCGGCTTATCTTCTGCTATCTCCACCGCATCTGCTTGCTTGCTACTGCGTCGTGCAGCGGAGAAGTGAGATTATGTATAACCCGCAGAATCGTGTCAACCCCTTCGTGTGATCTTTTTGGAAAAAGACACATGGGATTCACACCACGCCGCTCACAGGCTTCCCCGTTCGCGGATCTGCGGCCACGCGAGCTTCATGTAGTAGAGCATCGACCAGATCGTGAGGAACGCCGCCACATAGATGAGCCACGCGCCCCACACGCGCGAGTCGAACAGCGTCACGCCGCCGAGCGTAAGCGGTGCGTAGAACAACAGCATGGGTATCGCGACCATCTGGCACGCGGTCTTGAACTTGCCGAGCGAATTCACGGCCACGCTCTTCGACGCGCCGATTTGCGCCATCCATTCGCGCAGCGCCGAAATCGCGATTTCGCGTCCGACGATCACGAGCGCGATCACGGCGTCGAGCCGCTGCAGATGCACGAGCACGAGCAGCGCCGCGGTCACCATCAGCTTGTCTGCGACGGGATCGAGGAATGCACCGAACGAGGACGTCTGATTCCACTTGCGCGCGAGAAAACCGTCGAACCAGTCGGTGAGCGCCGCGAGCACGAAGAGCAGCATCGCCAGTACGTTCTGCTGCATCGGGGAAAGCATTGTCTGCGGCAGATAGAACACGCCGACCACGAGCGGAATCGCCAGGATCCGCAGCCAGGTCAGGAGAATCGGAATATTGAACGGCATCGGCTGGCGCTATCTGTCGGGGGAGATGCAATTATGGGAGATGCAATTGTGCCGCGTCGCCGCACCTGCCACAAGCAACCGTAAGGATTGGCCGGGCCGCACCCGGCCCGCAAGGCCGCCGCATCAGTGAAGCTGCTGGTAGATCTGCTCGGCGAGCGCGTGTGAGATGCCCTCCACGCTCGCCAGATCCTCCACACTGGCCGCCATCACGCCGCGCAGGCCGCCAAAGCGCGCGAGCAGGCGCTGACGGCGCTTCGCCCCCACGCCTTCCAGTTCTTCGAGACGCGAAGTCTGGCGCGTTTTGCCGCGCTTCGCGCGCATGCCCGTGATGGCGAAGCGGTGCGCCTCGTCGCGAATCTGCGCGACGAGCATGAGTGCCGCGCTCTCCTTGCCGAGTTCGAGCGGCGCACGGCCGTCGGCGAACACGAGCGTTTCGAGACCGACCTTGCGCCCCTCGCCCTTCGCCACGCCCACCAGCATCGCCGGATCGAGACCCAGTTCGGTGAACACCTGGCGCGCGATCTCGACCTGCCCCTTGCCGCCGTCGATCAGCACGATGTTGGGCAGCGTGCTACCGGGCGGCGGGGCTTCGACTGCCTCGCTGGCTTCCGCGGCTTCGGACGCTGCATTCGGGTCAGCGGGATCGGGGGCCGGCACGGGCGGCGGCGCCTCTTCGGTTTCGGCGCGCGCCGCTTGCGCGACCATCTTCTCGTAGCGGCGCGTGAGCACCTGACGCATGGCGGCATAATCGTCGCCGGGCGTGATGCCGGTGATGTTGTAGCGGCGATATTCGGCCGACTGCATCTTGTGATGGTGATAGACCACGCACGACGCCTGCGTCGCTTCGCCCATCGTGTGGCTGATGTCGAAACACTCGATGCGCAAATGCGCGAGGTCGTCGAGTTCGAGCCCGAGCAGCTGCGCGAGCGTGCGCGTGCGAGCCTGCTGGGAACCCTGCTCGGAGAGCAGGCGCGCGAGCGCGAGCCGCGCGTTCTGTTCGGCCATGGCGAGCCACGCGCGCTTCTGACCTTGCGGCTGACGCAGCAGCGTCACCTTGTGCCCGGCCTGTTCGCTCAGCACATCGACAAGCTCGCGGTTTGCGGGCGGATGGCTCACGACCAGCACGGGCGGCACGCGGTTGCCGAAGTAGTGCTGCGCAATGAAGGCGTCGAGCACTTCGGATTCAACGCCGATCTCGCGCTTCGTGCGCGTGCCCGCTTGCGACTCGATCGCGGGCGCGGTGGCGGTATCGGATTCGGCATCGCCTGCATCGTCGCTCGCGTTGTCTTCATCCTCTGCGAGGTCGGCCGCGATGGCGAGCGGATCGGCTTCGAGCGCCGCATCGTCTCGAGCGTCGGCCTCTTGCGCTTCTTCGACGTAATCCTCCACCGTCTTGCGCGCAAGCGAGGGCAGCGACTTCAGCGCGCTCGCCGCAACCACGGTGTCGCTGTCGATTTCCTCGGCAACGCCGCCCTCTTCGTCGGTCAGCGCGCGCTCCACATGCGTCGGGAAATACGCCTTGTCGCCCAGATGCCGGCCGCCGCGCACCATCGCGAGATTCACGCACACGCGCCCGCCCAGCGCCACCACGGCAAGAATGTCGACATCGCTCTCGCTGCCCGTTTCGATGGCCTGCTGGTGCAGCACGGTCGAAAGCGAACTCATCTGGTTGCGCACGGATGCCGCCTGCTCGAACTTCAGCTCCGAGGCAAACGCATGCATCTTCGTCTCCAGTTCCTTCATCACCTCGTTCTGACGGCCCAGCAGAAAGCGCGATGCGTTGTTCACGTCGCGCGCGTAATCCTCTTCGCTGATCGCCCCCACGCACGGCGCCGTGCAGCGGCCGATCTGATGCAGCAGGCACGGCCGCGTGCGGTTGTTGAACACCGAGTCTTCGCAGGTGCGCAACTGGAACACGCGCTGCAGGATCTGGATACTCTCGCGCACGGCCGAGGCGCTCGGAAACGGCCCGAAGTACTGGTTGTTGCGATCGACCGCGCCGCGGTAGTACGCCATGCGCGGGAACTTGTGCCCGGTGATCTTGAGAAACGGATACGACTTGTCGTCGCGAAACAGGATGTTGTAGCGCGGCGTGAGTGCCTTGATGAGATTGTTTTCGAGCAGCAGCGCCTCGGCCTCGGAACGCGTGACCGTGGTTTCGATGCGCGCAATACGCGTGACCATCATCGCGATGCGCGGCGAAAGCTGCGTCTTGGTGAAGTAGCTCGACACGCGCTTTTTCAGGTCGCGCGCCTTGCCGACGTAGAGGACCGCGCCTTGCGCGTCGTAGTAGCGATAGACGCCCGGCAGATGCGGCAGCTGCGCGAGCGCCTTTTTCGGGTCGAAAACGTCGGTGTCGGTCATCCAGTTTCGGGGACGGGCGGTGCGTCGAGAGAGGTGAGACGTTGCACAGCGCGCCGCCGTCGCGACGCGTTCATGGCTGTGTCCTAGAATCGCAAGTTTAGATCATTCCATGCCGCACGGAACCCGTGCCGAACTTGCCAGCCGGGCGTTCTACGCCCGCCTGAGGCATGGCAGTCATGTTTGCGCCGCGTCGCGCGCCACCCAAGCTACCCATGACAGAAGCCCACACTCCCGCCGCCGCTAGCGATAGCGCCATCGCCTGCGACCTCTTTTGCGCCGTCATCGACAATTTCGGCGACATCGGTGTGTGCTGGCGGCTTGCGCGCCAGCTCGCGCATGAGCACGGCTGGCAGGTACGCCTGTTCGTCGACGACTTGCACGCGTTCCAGAAGCTCTGCCCCGCGCTAGACGCGAGCCGCGCCACGCAATCGGTCGAGGGCGTGCTCGTCGAACACTGGCACGAGCCCGAGCATGCGGGCGAGACGCTGCAGATCGCCGATGTCGTGATCGAAGCGTTTGCGTGCGAACTGCCGCCCGTGTACGTCGCGGCGATGGCCGAACGCGAGCGCAAACCCGTCTGGCTCAACCTCGAATATCTGAGCGCAGAAGACTGGGTGGCCGATTTCCACCTGCGGCCCTCGCCGCACCCGCGCTACGCGCTCGCCAAGCACTTCTTCTTTCCTGGTCTCGGGCCCGGCACGGGGGGCGTACTGAAGGAGCGCACGCTCGACGCCGCGCGCGCGGACTTCGAGCGCTCGCAAGACGCCCGCGCCGCGTGGTGGCAGCGCGCCACGGGCGGCGCGCCTCCGGGGCCGGAAGCCACCGTGATCTCGCTTTTCGCCTACGAGAACCCAGCCGTCGATCACCTGCTGGAGCAATGGCGCGACGGGGCAAAGCCAGTGGTTCTGCTTGTGCCCGAGGGTCGCATCTCCGGCGCGCTCGCGCGCTTTTTCGGCGAGCCGGCGTTCGGCGCGGGCGCTCAGGCCACGCGCGGCGCGCTGCACGCGCACGCGCTGGCGTTCACCGAGCAGCGCGGTTACGACTCACTGCTCTGGGCGAGCGATCTGAACTTCGTGCGCGGCGAAGATTCGTTCGTGCGCGCGCAATGGGCCGCGCGACCGTTTGTCTGGCACATCTATCCGCAAGCCGACGATGCTCATCTGCCAAAACTCGACGCAGCGCTCGCGCACTACGGCCGCACGCTGCCGCAGGCGCCGCGCGCCACGCTCGAACGCTTCTGGCATGCGTGGAATGGCCGCGGCACGCCGGACTGGGCCGAATTCGCGCAGCATCTGCCCGTCTACGCGGCGCGCGCGAACGCCTGGGCCGCCGAACTCGGGCAGGTCGGCGATCTCGCCGGAAATCTCGCCGAATTCGCAAAAACTCAGTTAAAATAAGCGGTTATCCGACGGCAGCCGTCTCAAGCGCTTCGAGTTTCGCGCCCCACATCGCACATACGCGAATGAGGGTCGCAGCAGTTGCAACCGCAGCACCCGCAACACCAACCGAATCCGCTTGCGACGTTTGCCGTCGAGCACACTCGAAGCTACTTCAATCTGGACAGGACAGTTTTTTATTATGAAGACCGCACAGGAACTCCGCGTCGGCAACGTCGTGATGATCGGTAACGACGCGATGGTCGTGCAAAAGGCCGAATACAACAAGTCGGGCCGCAACGCCGCCGTCGTGAAGATGAAATTCAAGAACCTGCTGACCGGCGCCGGCATGGAAACCGTGTACAAGGCAGACGACAAGTTCGACGTCGTCGTGCTGGATCGCAAGGAAGTGACGTACTCGTACTTCGCCGACCCGATGTACGTGTTCATGGACGCCGACTACAACCAGTTCGAAGTCGAAGGCGAGATGATGGGCGACGCCCTCAACTACCTCGAAGACGGCATGGGCTGCGAAGTCGTGTTCTACAACGAGAAGGCCATCTCGGTCGAACTGCCGACCGTGCTCGTGCGCGAAATCATTTACACGGAACCGGCTGTCAAGGGCGACACGTCGTCGGGCAAGGTCCTGAAGACCGCCAAGCTGAACACCGGGTTCGAACTGCAAGTGCCGCTCTTCTGCAACATCGGCGACAAGATCGAAATCGACACGCGTACGAACGAGTACCGCAGCCGCGCCTAAATGTAACTGCGGGTAACCGCGGCATACTGCAGCGCAAGAACGCCTGCCCCGCCCGCCTTGGCGGGCAAGGCGGCAAGCGTCGTGAAAGCGCCCCTCGGGGCGCTTTTTCTTTTTTTGCTGAACGTGTATGTTTGAGACTGCCACGGAAAACCTTACCGGTTATGCGCAACGGATTGCGTACTTGCCGCCTGCCGCAAGCAGGCGGCAAGCAAGCGCAGCGCGCGCCGGTCAGATTGACTCCCGCGGCACGGTTTCTGCTGTGAGGTGAGAGAGCATGCGTTCCACACTCTTTCCCTTTATCAGGAGAAGCAAATGAATAACGACATTGCTGAAGGCAAGTGGAAGCAGTTGATCGGCAAGGCCAAAGCGGCATGGGGCGAGTTGACGGACGACGAACTCGCGAAAGCCGAAGGCCGTGCGGACCGACTCGCCGGGCTCATCCAGGAACGTTACGGCAAGACGCGTGACGAGGCAGAACTGGAAGTGCGCCGCTGGTTCGACGCACACCGGCCGCGCGACTAAGGTCGCGTCCGCGGCACGGCCGGTACGGTCGCCGCCCACTTGCAGGCAAACAGGGGGTTGCACGCACGCCCAGGCGCCACGCGCTTCGGCCTTGTGCTGCTGCCCGGCCGCCACGCTGCCGGGCATAGCCGTCGCGCCCCCGCTCTGGCGCAGCACAACTGGGAGGACCGGAACTGAACACCCTGCTACGAGACATCTCCGTGATCTCGGTGAAATCTTTCGCATCGTGCCGCGCTTGCCCGCGCCGCGCGGCTGTCTGCCGGGGCGCGCGCGCTACCCAGCGTGCGCAGCGCCGGCGCGAATGCGCTCATCCGTAAGCCGCTACCGCCATGCCACATGCCCTGATTGTCGAAGACGATCCCAATAGCCTGTCAGGTCTGTCAGCGATCCTGTCGGCCGACGGGTTCTCCGTCGACACTGCTGCCACGCTCGCGCAAGCGCGCGCCGCCCTTGCCCGCTTCATTCCCGATGTCGTACTCGTCGACCTGAACCTGCCCGACGGCGGCGGGCTCGAACTGCTTCCGTACTTGCCCGCGCAGCCGCCGGGCGGCGCGCTGCCCGTGATCGTCATGACCGGCAATGCCACGGTCGAAAGCGCGATCGAAGGCCTGCGCCACGGCATCTGGGACTATTTGCTCAAGCCCGTCAACATTCCGCGCCTGCGCAGCCTGCTCGCACGCATTCCGCGTCCCTACGAGCTGACCGAAGAAGTGCGCACGCTGCGCGCCGCGCTGCGCCAGATGGGCCACTTCGGGCCCATGCTCGGACGCAGCAGCGCGATCCAGCATGTCTACGACACGCTCGAACAGCTCGCGCCCACCGAATCGGCGCTGCTCGTGCACGGCGAAGCCGGCACGGGCAAGGAAGTCGCCGCGCGCACGCTGCATCAGTTGAGCCGCCGCCGCAAAGGGCCGTTCGTCGTGTGCGACGCGCACTCGCTCGTGGCAGAAGCGGCCGCCGGACGTCCGCTCGCGAGCGTGCTGTTCGGCCATGAACGCGGCGCGTTCACAGGCGCGGAACAGCGCGAGCCAGGCCTCGTCGATCAGGCGAGCGGCGGCACGCTCTTTATCGACGAGCTGACCGACCTTACGCGCGAGCAGCAGGAAACGCTGCTGCGCGCGCTCGATTCGCAAACTTTCATGCGCGTGGGCGGCAGCAGCGAGGTGGGCACCGATTTCCGCCTGATTGCCGCCACCCGCGCGGTGCCGCGTGAAGCCGTCCAGCAAGGCGCGCTGCACAACGATCTGTGGATGCGTCTCGACGCTGCGGCGATCCCGCTCCCGCCGTTGCGCGAGCGCGACGACGACGCCGCCCTGCTCGCGCTCGCGTGCGTCGACGAGCTCAATCAGGACGCCCAGTCGCACGGTCTGGCCGGCGCGACGCGGCTCGTCGCGCCATCGTTCATCCGCGAGTGCCTGGCCTATGACTGGCCCGGAAACGTGCGCGAGCTGCACGAACGCGTGAGGCGCGCGTGGCACGCCTCGGGCGAGGTGCTGGAAACCTTGCAGGCCGAGGAAAGCAGCGGCGCGGGGCCGCGCGACATGAACGGCGGCCGCGTGCAGGTGACCGTGGGCACGCCGCTCGCCGACGTGGAAGAGATGCTGATCCGCGCGACGCTCGACGCCGTAGGCGGTACGCGGCACCGCGCCGCGTCGTTGCTCGGCATCAGCCCCAAGACGCTCTACAACAAGCTGCAGCGTATGCGGCTGAACTGAGCCCACGAAGCCAAACGCGCCCGGCGCCCGGCATGTAAAAAGGCGGCCCTTCGTTTCCGGAGGACCGCCTTTTTCGTTTTGCCGGCGCGGCAATCAGGGCGTCAAGGCAGCACGCTGCGCAGCAATGCCTGCGCCTCGATGTACCCTGGGTCGGCCACCAGCTTGTCCCAGCGCAGCGCCTTGCCGCGCGCGCGCATGCGCCTGATGCGCAGGTCCGACGCCTTGGCGGCGCGGCGCGGCTCGGTGGTGCGCAACGCGTCGAGCACCTTTTCGGCCTCGTGCGGCTGGTTGCAGATCAGCACCATGTCGCAGCCCGCTTCGAGCGCGGCGCGCGCGCCTTCGGTCAGCGTGCCGCCCTGGCGCGCGGCCTCCATCGAGAGATCGTCGCTGAAGATCGCGCCGGTGAAGCGCAGCCGCTTGCGCAGAATCTCCTCGACCCAGATGCGCGAGAAGCCCGCGGGCTTCGAATCGACCTTCGGATAGATCACGTGCCCCGGCATCACCGCCGTGAGCGAGAGGCCGAGCCAGTCGTAAGGCAGCGCATCTTCGCCGAGGATCGCCTCGAGCGGACGCTCATCGACGGGCACCGCGACGTGCGAGTCCGCCGTCGCGAAGCCATGACCCGGAAAATGCTTGCCGCAATTGGCCATGTCCGCAAGCGACAGTCCGTGGTTGAGACTCTTGGCGAGCAACGTGACGACGCGCGGGTCGCGATGGAACGCGCGGTCCCCCACCACCTTCGACTGCCCATAGCCGAGATCGAGCACAGGCGTAAACGACAGATCGATTCCGCACGCGCGCAGCTCGCCCGCGAGGATATAGCCCACGGCCGTCGCGACCTTGGTCGCGAGCAGCACGTCCTTGTCCCACAGCGCGCCAAGGCGCCCCATGGCGGGCAGCACCGTGAAGCCGTCGGTGCGAAAACGCTGCACGCGGCCGCCTTCGTGATCGACGGCGATCAGCAAGTCTTCGCGCACCGCGCGAATGGCGTCGGTCAGCGCGACGAGCTGCGCGCGGTTCTCGTAGTGGCGCGCGAACAGGATCACGCCGCCGGTCATCGGGTGCGCGAGGCGGCGCACGTCGTCGTCGTTCAGCGTGGTGCCCACCACGTCGAGCATTACCGGCCCGGGATTATTCTTCATCGATGAGTTTTGCTGAGTTGTGCGTAGATGCCGCGCGACGCACGGCAATGGATATCAGCCGTTGACTGCGGCGTTCACTTCGGCGATCACGAACGACACCGCGTAGTCGTGCTCGTCGGTGATGCTCACGCGCGCCGTGATGCCGCGTTCGTCGAGCCACCGCGCGAGTTCGCCCGAGGCGACGATCACGGGCCGGCCGCCGGGCTCGTTGAGGGTCTGCATGGCGCGCCAGGTCATCGGCATGCGCATGCCGAGACCAATCGCTTTCGAGAACGCTTCTTTCGCGGAAAACCGCGTACACAGGTACGCGAGGCCTCGCACTTCCGAGCGCGCCTTGCGCGCCTCGTACACGGCGAGTTCGTCCGGGCCGAGCACGCGCGGCGCGAAGCGCCCGTTGGTGCGCTCCATGACCGCCGCCACGCGGCTCACCTGAATGATGTCGGTGCCGATACCGTAGATCGCCATGAGACTCCCGTCGAGATAGGTCGATTGCGTGAGCGCGAAGCGCGGGGCTGCAATCAGCCGCGCGTGCCGAGGCGCGCCGCGACCATGATCGCCTTCATTTCGCGCACGGCGTTCTCCCAGCCCGCGAAGATTGCGTGCGCAACGATCGCGTGGCCGATATTCAGCTCGACGATGCCGTCGATGGCCGCGATCTGCTGCACGTTCGTGTAATGCAGGCCGTGGCCGGCGTTCACCTTCAGTCCGAGGCTGTTGCCGCAGTTCACGCCCGTCACCACGCGCTCGAATTCGCGCTCCTGCTCGCCGGCGTCGTGCGCTTCGGCGTAGCGGCCCGTGTGCAGCTCGATCACGGGCGCGCCCGTTTCGTGCGCAGCGCGGATTTGCGTTTCGTCCGGGTCGATGAAAAGCGACACGCGGCAGCCCGCATCCGCAAGCTGACGGCAGGCGGCGGCAACAGCGTCAAAGTTGCCTGCGACGTCGAGGCCGCCTTCGGTCGTCAGTTCCGCGCGCTTTTCGGGCACGAGGCAGACGTCGTGCGGCTTGATCTCGCACGCGATGTCGAGCATCTCGGCCGTCACCGCGCATTCGAGATTCATGCGCGTTTTCAGTTGCGGGCGCAGCGCACGCACGTCGGCGTCGACGATATGGCGGCGATCCTCGCGCAGATGCAGCGTGATCGCATCGGCACCCGCCTCTTCGGCGAGCAACGCCGCGCGGATCGGGTCGGGGTAAGCGGTGCCGCGCGCGTTGCGCAGCGTGGCGACGTGGTCGATGTTCACGCCGAGGTCGATCACGTTGGGCGAAGTGAGAAAGAAGCTCATAGGTTCTGCAAGTCGATCAGAATCTGGCGCGTCGCGAGCGGCGTGCCGCCAAGGTAAGTGTTCAGCAGGAAACGCATGAGCGCCTTGCTCTGCGCAACCGTCTGGGGTCGATGGTAATCGTCCTCTTCCATGTCGAGCAACGTCTGGCCCGAAAGCAGGGGCCATTGCGCGGGCCATTCGTCCGATGCGTCGCGCACGCCGCGCTCCGGATCGAATACGTAGCGGCCTTCAGCCACCACGGCCTTGCGGTTCACGGTGCGGTTGAGCGCGAGCGCGTAGCCCGCCTCGCGCAACAGCACGCGCTCGAACGAGCGCAGCACCTGCACGGGCGGCTCGTCGTGCGCGAGGCGCGTAAGCGTGACGACGTAGTGGCGAAAGAGTTCGGGATGCGGGTCTTCGCGCGCGATGAACTTCACGAGCAGTTCGTTCACGTAGAAGCCGCACAGAAGCGCGTCGCCCGTCAGCGGCAACATGCCGCCGACCCACTCGGCGCCCGTGAGCGTGCGCACCTCGCCCTTGCCGGTCCACGACAGCGCGAGGGGCTGGAACGTTTGCAACACGCCGCGCAACGCCGAGTGCGGACGCTTCGCGCCCTTCGCGACGAGCGCCACGCGGCCGTGATCGCGCGAAAGCACATCGATGATCAGGCTCGTCTCGCGGTACGGATAGCTGTGCAGCACGAAAGCCGGCTGCTCGGCGATGCGGTAGTCGGGGGTCGTGCTGCGTGAAGCGCGCGGCAGTTGCGAGCGCGCAGTGGTCTTGCGGGCGGGCCGCGGTTCGGCGCGGCCTTCGAGCGTGGCGTCGGCGCCTTCGGTCATCGCGTTGCGCGTGGCGGCGCCTTTCGACGCCTTCGTGCTGCGCGCAAGCGCCGTGCCTTTTGCGGGCGAGCGCCGCGTGCCGCGGGATTCGGACGCTTCGCCCGGTGCGAATGCCTCGTCGGCCTGCGCCTCGTCGTGCGCGGGCCAGTCGTCGTGCAGCGTTCCGGCTGCGCCGTCACTCATACGCGGTGCCCGTCGTGCTTACTCGTAACCGTAGGCGCGCAGCCCGGCATCGTTGTCGGCCCAGCCGCTCTTCACCTTCACGAAGGTTTCGAGATAGACGGGACCGTCGAAGAGCTTTTCCATGTCGAGGCGCGCATCAGTGCTGATCTGCTTGAGCTTCGCGCCCTTCTGGCCGATCACCATCGCCTTCTGCGTGTCGCGCTCGACGAGAATCGTCGCGAAAACGCGGCGCAGGCGCCCTTCCTGCTCGAACTTGTCGATCAGCACCGTGCTCGTGTACGGCAGTTCGTCGCCGGTCCAGCGGAACACTTTCTCGCGCAGGATTTCGGCGGCGAGGAAACGCTCGCTGCGGTCGGTGAGATCGTCTTCGCCGTAGATCGGCTCGCCTTCGGGCAGATACGGCTTGAGAGTCACGAGCAGGCGCTTGATGTCGTCGGGATTCATGGCCGAGAGCGGCACGATCTCGCGGAACTCGCGCAGCCCTTGCACCTGCTGGATGAACGGATACAGCGTGGCCTTGTCGCTCACGCGGTCGATCTTGTTGGCGATCAGGATCGTAGGCGCATTCGGCGGAATCAGGTCGAGCACCTTCTGATCGTCGGGGCCGAACTTGCCGGCCTCGATCACGAACAGCACGGCATCGACCGAGCTGAGCGTGGAAGTCACCGCGCGGTTGAGCGAACGGTTGAGCGCCGTGCTGTGGCGCGTCTGGAAGCCCGGCGTATCGACGAAGATGTACTGCGCGTCGTCGATCGTGTTGATGCCGGTAATGCGATGGCGCGTGGTCTGCGCCTTGCGCGACGTGATGCTGATCTTCTGGCCGACCAGCGCGTTCATCAGCGTCGATTTGCCAACGTTCGGACGGCCGACGATCGCGACCATGCCGCAACGAAAACCGGCAGGAGTGGAAGTGGGAGCGTTCATGATCGGACCGGAATAGAAAAACGGGAGACGCGCGCGCGGCGCGCCTCGGTGGAATCAGTGGCCGGCATCGGCCGCGCGCACGGGAATAGCCGTACTGGCTTCGGCATGCGTCTCAGCATTGGTGCTGGTGCCGCCGGACGTCGCGGTTTGCGCGCGCTCGACGGTGCGCAGCGCCGATTCGGCCTTCACAGGGGGTGAACGGTGGCCAATGGCGCCGGCGCTCGGTACGGCATCGAAGCCCGCCGCTTTATCGGCTGGCTTGTCGCTCGCTGGCTTGTCGCCCGCTGGCTTGTCGCCCGATTTCTCCGCACCGCGTTCGGCTTTCTCCGCCGGGCGCTCCTGCACGTGCGCGGCGCGGATCACCGCGAGCGGCGCGCCTTCGGCCGCCACGGTTTGCGCCGGACGCTCGCTGCGCGCCGAGATGCGCTCGCGGCGCTCCGGAGAGCGCAGATCGAGCGCGCCCTGCACGCCCGTCACGCCCGGGACGACCTCGGGCTCCGGCTTGGGCGCACGCGCGCCCTTCGAGCGGCGCGGCTTCGCAACGAGCGCCGGCGCCGCGGCCATGACCTCGTCGAGCGCCTTCTTCGCCGCGGCCTGCTCCGCCGCGCGACGGCTCGCGCCCGAGCCCGACACCTTCACGTCGAGCTTCGGCACCGTGCATTCGACTTCGAACTGCTGATTGTGCGCCGCACCATGCGTCGCGACGACCGTGTAGGTCGGCAACGCGATCTTGTGGCCTTGCAGGTACTCCTGCAGCAGCGTCTTGGAATCCTTGCCGAGCGTGCGCGGATCGATGTGATCGAGGATCGGCACGTAGAGGCGCTTGATGACCGTCTGCGCGGCGTCGAAGCCGCCATCGAGAAAGATCGCGCCGAAGATCGCTTCCAGCGCGTCCGCAAGGATCGACGGGCGGCGGAAGCCGCCGCTGCGAAGCTCGCCTTCGCCGAGACGCAGGCCGTCGGCAATATTGAGGGCCTGAGCGATCTCGTAGAGCGACTGCTGCTTGACCAGATTCGCGCGCACGCGCGAAAGGTCGCCCTCGTCCAGCTTGCCAAACCGTTGGAACAATAGGGCAGCCACCGCGCAATTCAGAACCGAATCACCGAGGAATTCGAGGCGTTCGTTATGCGTGGCACTGTGACTGCGGTGGGTTAAAGCCTGGCGCAGCAATTCCGCATTGCGAAATTCGTAGCGCAAACGGCTTTCCAACGGAGATTGGGGCATGGGGAGAGTATAACGCGCCCGCCGCCCCCGGCGAAAACAGGGGGCGGCGGGCGAAAAACCGTGATGAAGCGACGTTACCGAGGATTCTTCAAGTAGCGCGCGAAGATGCGATGCGAGTTATGCGAGCAAGACTCGTGTTCGCGCATGCGCTTTTTGTTGCAGCTTCTTTGGCTTCTTCGCGCGGCGTGATCAACGTGCATCGCACGTCGATCAAACACACATTACTCGAACGAACCGATGCGACGCAGGTTGCTGAAGTTCATCCAGATGAAGAACGCGCGGCCCACGATGTTCGCATCGGGCACGAAGCCCCAGTAGCGGCTGTCCGCGCTGTTGTCGCGGTTATCGCCCATCATGAAGTAGTTGCCCGCCGGCACCTTGCAGATCACGCCGCGCGCGTTGTACTGGCAGTTGTCGCGATACGGGTAGTCCTCAGCGCCCACGATGAACGGCGGCACCGCGGGGTTGTTGAGGATGTTGTTCTTGCGGCCGTTGCCGAGGTCTTCCGTGAACTGCTTCGCGTAGCCAATGCGCTCTTCGTCGAAGAAGTCGCCTTGCGGCACTTCCGGCACCGGCTTGCCGTTGATCGTGAGTTGCTTGTCCTGATAGGACACCACGTCGCCCGGCAGGCCGATCACGCGCTTGATGTAGTCGACCGACTCGTCTTTCGGATAGCGGAACACGACCACGTCGCCGCGCTCGAGCGGCCGGCCCTGCGTGACCTTCGTGTTCGTGATCGGCAGACGGATGCCGTAGTCGAACTTGTTCACGAGGATGAAGTCACCCACGAGCAGCGTCGGCACCATCGAACCCGACGGAATCTTGAACGGCTCCACGACGAACGAGCGGACGAGGAACACGATCAGGATGACGGGAAAGAAGCTCGCCGTGTACTCGAGCCACCACGGCTGGCGCAGCTTTTCGTTGCGCAGGTTCTGACGCGTGGCAGGCGCGTTTTCATCAGCAAAACGCTCGCCGATACGCTCCTGTTGACGGTCGAACTCCGCGACCGCCGCATCGGCGGCGAGGCGCCGACGCGGCATGAACACCAGTTTGTCTGCAACCCACGCAACGCCCGTCAAGAGAACGAGCACAAAAAGTATCAGCGCAAAATTCATGTAGAGATCCGTTGTCCGGCTTATTCGCGTTACTTATTTATCTTCGACACGAAGGATGGCGAGGAAGGCCTCTTGCGGAATCTCGACAGAGCCGACCTGCTTCATCCGCTTCTTGCCTTCCTTCTGCTTTTCGAGCAGCTTCTTCTTACGCGTGATGTCGCCGCCGTAGCACTTGGCCAGCACGTTCTTGCGCAGCGCCTTGATGTTCTCGCGCGCGATGATGTGCGCGCCGATCGCGGCCTGGATGGCCACGTCGTACATCTGGCGCGGAATGATCTCGCGCATCTTCGCCGCCACTTCGCGCCCGCGGTACTGCGACTGCGTGCGGTGCACGATGACGGACAGCGCATCGACCTTGTCGCCGTTGATCAGCATGTCGACCTTCACGACATCCGAGCTGCGGTATTCCTTGAACTCGTAGTCCATCGACGCATAGCCGCGCGACACCGATTTCAGACGGTCGAAGAAGTCGAGCACGATCTCCGCCATCGGAATTTCGTACGTGAGCTGCACCTGGCGGCCGTGGTACTGCATGTTGATCTGGTTGCCGCGCTTCTGCGTACAGAGCGTGATGACCGAACCCACATAGTCCTGCGGCATGTACAGGTTGACCGTGACGATCGGCTCGCGGATCTCACCGATCTTCGAGGGCTCCGGCATCTTCGCCGGGTTCTCGACCTTGATCAGGGTGCCGTCCGCCTGCACGACTTCGTACACCACGGTTGGTGCCGTGGTGATGAGGTCCATGTCGAATTCGCGTTCGAGACGCTCCTGCACGATTTCCATGTGCAAGAGACCGAGGAAGCCGCAGCGGAAGCCGAAGCCGAGCGCCTGCGAAACTTCCGGCTCGTATTGCAGCGAAGCGTCGTTGAGCTTGAGCTTTTCGAGCGATTCGCGCAGCGCGTCGTACTGGTTCGCCTCGACCGGATAGAGACCCGCGAACACCTGCGGCTTCACTTCCTTGAAGCCTGGCAGCGGCTCGGACGCCGGCTTCGTGGCGAGCGTAACGGTGTCACCCACCTTCGTCGCGGCGAGTTCCTTGATGCCCGCGATGATGAAGCCCACCTGCCCCGCCGACAGCGAATCGAGGTTGCGCGACTTCGGCGAGAACACGCCGACGTGCTCGACCGGATACTGCGCGCCGGTGGCCATCAGCTTGATCTTGTCCTTCGGACGCAGCGTGCCGTTGACGATACGCACGAGCATCACCACACCCACGTAGTTGTCGAACCACGAGTCGATGATGAGCGCCTGCAGCGGTGCTTCCGGATCGCCCTTGGGCGGCGGAACCTTGGCAATGAGCGCTTCGAGCACATCTTCCACGCCGAGGCCGGTCTTCGCGCTGCAGCGCGTGGCGTCGGTCGCGTCGATGCCGATCACGTCCTCGATTTCTTCGATGGCGTTTTCGGGGTTGGCGGCGGGCAGGTCGATCTTGTTGAGCACCGGCACGACTTCCACGCCGAGTTCGATCGCGGTGTAGCAGTTCGCCACCGTCTGCGCCTCGACGCCCTGGCTCGCGTCCACCACGAGCAGCGCGCCCTCGCACGCGGAGAGCGAGCGGCTCACCTCGTACGAGAAGTCGACGTGCCCGGGCGTGTCGATCAGGTTCAGGTTGTAGACCTTGCCGTCGCGCGCCTTGTACGAGAGCGCGGCGGTCTGCGCCTTGATGGTGATGCCGCGCTCGCGCTCGAGATCCATCGAGTCGAGCACCTGCGATTCCATTTCGCGGTCGGACAAGCCGCCGCACAGCTGGATGATGCGATCGGCGAGCGTCGACTTGCCATGGTCGATGTGCGCAATGATCGAGAAGTTACGAATATGATCCATTCAGTGCCGATCAAGCGAAAAAGGCGCGCCCCAACGATTGCGTGGCACGCCTCGTAAACAGATGAAAAACCGGACTATTTTAGCCGAAAAGGGGTCCCACGGGCGAACCGTCCGCTGATGTAACGGATGTGTCATGGCGGGCTTGCATGTTGCGCGGCCCACCGCACGCGCGTTTCACGCACCGCTCGGCGGCTTCAGCAGCGCGCCCGGCGCGTCGGCGGCGAGCCCGAGCGTCGCGCGCACGCGCGCCTCGTCGAGATGGTAATGGCACAGCTCGATGCCGTCGCAAAGCAGCACCGGCACGAGTTCGTCGTAACGGGCCTGCAGCGCGGGGTCGGAATCGACATCGATCACGTCGAGCCGCGCACCCGCCGCCGCGGCAAGCGGCTCGAGCGCGACGCGCATGTCCTCGCACAGATGACACCACGCGCGCCCGTACAGCACGAGGTGCGCGCTCGCACGCTCGAGCGCGCCCGGCGACGCCGGCGAAGACCGCAAGGGCGGGCGCACCGCGCGTTACTTCTGACCCGGTGCGCGCGGGCGCAGCGGCACGAACTGCGTGTTGTCGCCGCGCCGCACGAGCACCGCCACCATCTTCTGCGGGTCGAGATGCGCTGTGACGTCCTGGAACTGCTTCGCGCCCGTGATATCCGTGTCGCCCACGCGCAGAATGATGTCGCCCTTTTGCAGGCCGGCGCGCGCTGCCGGGCCGTCCACCGAATCCACCATCGCACCGCCCTTGATCTTGAGCTGGGCGAGCTGGTCGGCGGGGATATCGACCACCGCGATACCGAGCGCACCCATCGCGCGCGGCTTGGGATCGGGCGCCTTTTTCTGGTCGGCCTTCGCGCTCTTGTCGGTCTGCATCTCGGCGATCGTGATCGGCAGATCGCGTGTCGCGCCCTTGCGCCAGATCGTCACAGTCGCCTTGGTGCCCGGCTTCGTGTCGCCAACCATGCGCGGCAAGTCGGTCGCGGCGTCGACGCTCGCGCCATTGAACTTCAGGATGATGTCGCCCGGCTGGATGCCCGCCTTGTCGGCCGGGCCGCCCGGCTCGACGCTGGAGACGAGCGCGCCTTGCGCCTTGGGCAAGCCGAGCGAGTCGGCTACGTCCTTCGTCACTTCGCCGATCGCCACGGCAATGCGGCCGCGCGTGACCTTGCCCGTCGACTTCAGTTGATCTGCCACGCGCATCGCCTCGTCGATCGGAATCGCGAACGAAATGCCCATGAAGCCGCCGGTGCGGCTATAGATCTGCGAGTTGATGCCGATCACCTCGCCTTGCATGTTGATGAGCGGCCCGCCCGAGTTGCCGGGGTTCACGGCCACGTCGGTCTGAATGAACGGCAGATAGTCGCCGGTATCGCGCCCCTTCGCGCTCACGATGCCCGCCGTTACGGTGTTCTCGAGGCCGAACGGCGAACCGATCGCCACGACCCACTCGCCCACGCGCACCTTGTTCGAATCGCCCATCGTCACGGCCGGGAGATTCGCGGCCTGGATCTTCACCACGGCGACGTCCGTGCGATCGTCCACGCCGATCAGCTTCGCCTTGAATTCGCGCTTGTCGGTGAGCGTCACATAGATGCTGTCCGCGTCATCGATCACGTGCGCATTGGTCATCACGTAGCCGTCGCTCGAAAGGATGAAGCCCGAGCCGACGCCGCTGTTCTGTTCGGTATCGTTGCCGCTGTCCGGGCCCGAATCGGAACCGCCACCGCCCTGACTTCCTCCCTGACCGCCGCCGCCCTGACCGCCGCCTTGTCCACCCTGCGGCCCTTGCGGGAGCGGGATGCCAAAGAAGCGGCGGAAGAATTCCGACATGTCGCCCTGATCCATCCCCGGCGGGAGGCCGCGCTGCGCCGTGGAGACGCGTGTGGTGGTGCGGATATTGACGACCGATGGCCCCACTTTGTCCACGAGGTCGGCGAAATCGGGCAGGTTGGCAGCCGGCGCCGCCGATGCCACGTGCGGTGCGAACGGCAGGCATGCCGCCACGACCGCGGCCGCGAAGAATTTGCGCAGCGGGAGAATCGTCATATCGAAGTCAGCCGAAGGAGGAGTTACCTGGGAGCCTTGTATTCTATGGCAGACGCGAACTGCTGCAACGTGGTCTGGGGCACTTCTCCGAGCAACGTGATGAAGTAATCGCCGTTGCGCTTCACGAGCACGTGGGTCGCACCACTGCTGCCCGAGCCTTCCTTGCGACTGTTGTTCTTCACCGGTTCGATAAAGACGGAAAGCGTGGACAGTCCGTCAGAGAACACAGCCTGATCGACCGGAATAGGCGGATCGCTGGCGTCGCGTGCGGCCATGGGCCGGCGCACTTCACGAATCTTCTGGAAGCCCGGCGCGGCCTGGCCGAACGACCAACCCTGCGCTTCGATATCGACCGGCTGGAGCGGCGGACGCACCACGTTCCAGCCCTCGATATTGCGCATGCCGTTCACGATAGGCGTCTTGTCGACGGGGCCGCCGATGCGTACCTGCGTGAACGCGAGTTGCTGGAGCACCTGGCCGTTCGACGGGTCGAGCATCTGCGAACGCAGCAGCAGTCCGGTTTTCGCGTCGGCCCACAGCTTGTAGGCGAAGCGGAAATTGTCCTTCGGGTCGAGCTGGATCACCTGGCTGTCGAGGCCCGCCACACGGTCGTTGCCGAGCAGCTTCGGCTCGTACACGCCCAGCACCTGGTCACCGCTGGTGGAGAGCAGCGCCGGGAAAGCGTCCTTGTTCTGGCGCTTTTCGACGACGAGCAGCTTGCGCTCGGGCACGAAGGTATAAAGATCGTCGTTGTGGCGCAGCATCGTGCGCGGCTTGCCGTCGAGGCTTTCGAGCTTCTCGAACTCGCCGTCCTGCTTCGAGGCGTAGTGCGTGATGCGTGAGGACTGCACGAACTCGCCGCGCTGGTAGACGAAGGTGCCTTCGTAGCTTTGCTGCTGAGCAGCCTGCTGGATGCGGTCGAGCAACTGCGCCGCGCTCTGGCGCGTGGCGGCATCGGCCGCGGACGCGCCTTGCGCGTGGGCACGCGGGGCGACAGACAGAGCGGTGAACATCACGGCTGCGCAGCACAGGAATGCCGGCAACCGCCCCCAGATCGTCTTTTTATTCAACCGCAATGTCTGCATCAAACTTATTGGCCTTGCGTGGTGAGAGCGGCTGAGCGGATGTACGGCATGGAATCCGACATAACCGGCTGCTGCGCGAACTGCTGATGCGCCTGGAGGTATTCGTCGAGGCGCGCGTCGCGGATGATATTACCGTCCTGAGCGCCGGTCAGAGGCGCCGGCGTGGTGTTCATCGCCACGCGCTGCACGCCGTCGCCCTGCGACTGGACGGCGGCGATTTGCGGCGCACCGGCCATGCCCACGCCGCGCATTTGCGGCATGACGATCCACGTGAGCGTAGCAGCGGCGGCGGCCACGGCCAACGACGGCACCACGCGGCGGCGCAGCGCCAGAATACGGCCCACGCGCTCATTGCGGCCAGCCTGCACCTGCGGCAGCGCGGCCGGTGCGAGCAGATGCGGCTCCGCTTCGAAACGCGCTGCGAAACCCGTCATGAAAGCGCGGCTCGCGGCCTGACTAAGTGCCAGATCGTCAGAGCGCAGCACGTCGCCGATCAGGTGGTACTCCGACCAGGCTGCGCGCCCTTCGCCGTCGAGTTCCAGATATTTTCCGTTCAGATGCTCCTGCGCCGACGCTTCACCGTCGACGAAGGCGGACAGACGCTCGCCGCGCGAGCTTGATACCGATTGCATCGAGACCGAACCCATGATGCTCCCCATTTCCTGACAGACGTCCCTGGTGACACCTACTCATTCTGATGAATCGCGTCGCCGCCCGGGGCGAAGCTGGTGTTCTTCTTACCAGCGCTTGCCTTCCGGAGTGTCCAGCAGCGGACGCAATTTTGCCGCAATGGCTTCCCGAGCGCGGAAAATTCTCGATCTGACGGTGCCGATCGGGCACCCCATCATTTCGGCGATCTCTTCGTAGCTTAGGCCTTCTATTTCCCGAAGCGTAATGGCGGTGCGCAGCTCTTCCGGTAAAACCGCCATCGCAGCATTGACCGTCTGTGCGATCTGCTTGCTCATCAACATCGACTCGGGCGTATTGATATCCCTTAGTTGATCGGCGTCCGAGAAAGTTTCCGCTTCTTCTGCATCTGCCTCAGTAGAAGTCGGCGCGCGTCTTCCCTGGGTCGCAAGGTAGTTCTTCGCCGTATTGACAGCAATCCGGTACAACCACGTATAGAAAGCCGATTCGCCACGAAACTGCGGTAGTGCGCGGTAAGCCTTGATGAAGGCGTCCTGGGCCACGTCCTCGACCTCGGCGGGGTCCCGCACGAGGCGCGAGATCAGCCGGATGATCTTGCGGTGGTATTTCGAGACCAGGAGCTCGAACGCGGCCTTGTCGCCTTGTTGCACGCGCTCGACCAGAACCTGATCTATTTCTTTTTCGCTCACCTGAAAAATCCGTTAGCACATGAAGGAGACATGGGGGCACCATTGTAGCGTCCTCGCCACGGTCTCACGTTACGCGAGTAACAGCGGTTACAAGCTTTACAGCGAAGGGAAGCTCAGCGGCCGGCCGCGCTGCGCGCGCGCACGGCGAGCGTACGGAAGGTATCTGCGGCAACGGCGTCGGCGGCAACGAGAATCGTCGCGCGGCGTGCACCCTGCTCCACGACGAGTGCGAGCAGCCATGTACCCCATTGCGACGCACCGGCAAGGCGCCCGGCCGCGAGGCAGGCGCCATCGCGTGAATACGCCGCCAGGTAATCTGACCCGATTTCGATGAATGCCGGTTGCTTGCGACGCCACGCCGCAGCCACGAGGCCGCCGCTCGCGAGGAACGCCAGCGTAAGCGGCAACGCTTGCCAGCCGCCGAGCCATGGCGCAAGCGTCGTGTAGACGGCGGCCGTTGCCACGCCGAGACCTGCGGCAACGAGCAGTTGCAGCGCGAGGGAGGGACGCAGGGAAAGAAGCGGCGCGAGCACGCGCCGCGAGGGGAAAGCAGGAACGCGGCCGGCCGAAGTAGCGTGTGTACTACGCGGCGCGGCCGCTGTCTCGTCGTGCGGAATCAAGCGTGACGCTTGAATACGAGCGTGCCGTTCGTGCCGCCGAACCCGAACGAGTTCTTCAGCGCGACGTCGATCTTCATGTCCCGCGCGGTGTTCGCGCAGTAGTCCAGGTCACATGCCGGATCCTGGTTGAAGATGTTGATCGTCGGCGGCGACACCTGGTTGTGCACGGCCAGCACCGTGAACACCGACTCCAGACCGCCCGCGCCACCCAGCAGGTGGCCCGTCATCGACTTGGTCGAGTTCACGACGATATCCTTCGCATGATCGCCGAAGGCGCGCTTGATCGCCGTGGTTTCCGCGAGGTCGCCGAGCGGCGTGGACGTGCCGTGCGCGCTCAACCAGTCCACTTCACTGGTGTTGACGCCCGCGTTCTTCATCGCGGCGAGCATGCAGCGGCGCGCACCGTCGCCGTCTTCGAGCGGAGCGGTCATGTGATACGCATCGCCGCTCATGCCGTAGCCGCCGATTTCCGCGTAGATCTTTGCGCCGCGCGCCTTCGCGTGTTCGTACTCTTCGAGCACCATCACGCCTGCGCCTTCGCCGAGCACGAAACCGTCACGGTCCTTGTCCCACGGACGGCTCGCCGTTGCCGGATCGTCGTTGCGCTGCGAGAGCGCACGCGCGGCCGCGAAGCCGCCGATGCCCAGCGGCGAAACGGTCGATTCCGCGCCGCCCGCAATCATCACGTCGCAGTCGCCGTATTCGATCAGACGCGACGCTTCACCAATGCAGTGCAAGCCGGTCGTGCAAGCCGTGACCATTGCCAGATTCGGGCCCTTGAGGCCGTACTTGATCGACAGATGGCCCGAGATCATGTTGATGATCGAGGCAGGCACGAAGAACGGCGAGATGCGGCGCGGACCGCGGTTGAGCAGTTCGGTTTGCGTGACTTCGATCATCGGCAGGCCGCCGATGCCCGAGCCGACGTTCACGCCGATGCGCTCCGCGTTCGCTTCAGTGACTTCGAGACCGCTGTCCTGGATCGCCTGCATGCCCGCAGCGATGCCGTAATGGATGAACGTATCCATATGGCGCGCTTCTTTCGCCGGCATGTAGTCTTCAACGTTGAAGCCCTTCACTTCGCCGGCAAAACGGGTCGAGAAGTTCGTCGCGTCGAACTTCGTGATGTTGGCGATGCCGGACTTCCCGGCGACCAGATTGGCCCAGCCGTCGGCAACATTATTGCCAACAGGCGAAATCAGCCCCAGGCCTGTAACAACAACTCGACGACGGCTCACGGTAACCCCTTATCCATAGATGACAAAAACAAAAGCCACAGAGGCCACAGGAAATGCTCCTGTGAGCCCTGTGGCTAGTTGACCAGCAGATGCCCCGCAGCGAGTGCGGCAGGCGTATGCGGTTTCACGGGCGAGCGTCCTCGCCGGCCGCCAGCGCAAGCGTTGCGCGGCCCAGGCGGGAATCGGGCGCTTAGGCCTTGACGTTCGCGCGAGCGTAGTCGATCGCTTGCTGAACCGTCGTGATCTTCTCGGCTTCCTCGTCCGGGATTTCCATGCCGAACTCGTCTTCCAGAGCCATGACCAGTTCAACGGTGTCGAGCGAGTCGGCGCCCAGATCGTTCACGAACGAAGCTTCGTTCTTGATTTCAGCTTCGGCGACGCCCAGTTGCTCGGCGACGATCTTCTTGACGCGCTGTTCGATGTTGTCCATTACCCCTCCAAGGGAAAAAAGTTAGCTCATGAATGCGAGTGCGCGCATTTTATCAGGTTTGACCTGGCTGAAAAGCGGCGCTCAAGGTTCCGGAAGGCTATCCGCGACGGCGCTTGAGCAAGGTTTTTACACAAGCGCATCAAGGCGCGGATAGTACCTGAATCCGGTTAAGACATATACATGCCGCCGTTCACGTGCAACGTCGTGCCCGTGATATAGGCCGCCTGCGGCGACGCGAGAAACGCGACCGCGTGCGCGATGTCGTCCGGGCTGCCAAGGCGGCCCAGCGGAATCTGCTGCTTGAGCGCGGCTTGCTGCTCAGCCGGCAGGTCCTTCGTCATGTCGGTGTCGATGAAACCCGGCGCGACGCAGTTCACGGTGATGCCGCGGCTGCCGATCTCGCGTGCAAGCGCGCGCGTCATGCCCGCCACGCCGGCCTTCGCGGCCGCGTAGTTGGCCTGGCCCGGGTTGCCCGACGAGCCCACCACCGACGTGATGTTGATGATGCGGCCGCCCTTGGCCTTCATCATCGGGCGCAGCACGGCGCGCGAGAGGCGGAACACCGACTTCAGGTTCGTGTCGATGACCGAATCCCATTCGTCGTCCTTCATGCGCATCGCCAGGTTGTCCTGCGTGATGCCCGCATTGTTCACGAGGATCGCAAGACCACCGAATTCCTTGACCGTTGCGTCGATGAGCGCTTCTGCCGCCGCGGCGTCGTTCACGTTGAGCACGGCGCCGCGGCCCTTCAGGCCCGCTTCTTCGAAGGCGGCCGAGATCGCCTGCGCGCCGGCTTCGCTCGTTGCCGTACCGATCACCGTCGCGCCCTGGCGCGCCAGTTCCAGCGCGATCGCACGGCCGATGCCACGCGTGGCGCCGGTCACGATTGCGGCTTGATTGTCGAGAGTCTTTTCCATCGTTTGAATCCGTTAGCGGTGGTGACGTAGGCGCTTAGGCCTTCAGAAGCGCAAGCGCTTCGTCGAGCGACTTCGGATCGAGCACCGAGGCGCCGACCAGGTTGCCGTCGATACGCTTGGTGAGGCCCGCGAGCACCTTGCCCGGACCACATTCGACCACGTGCGTCGCGCCTTGCGCGGCAATGGCCTGCACACACTCGACCCAGCGCACCGCGCCCGCGGCCTGACGCACGAGCGCGTCGCGGATCTTCGCGGGATCGGTTTCGAAGGCCACGTCGACGTTGTTCACCACGGGAATTTGCGGCGCGTTCAGCGTGACGCTTGCGAGGTAGTCGCGCAACTGATCCGAGGCGGGCTTGAGCAGCGACGAGTGGAACGGCGCCGAAACCGGCAGCGGCAGCGCGCGCTTGGCGCCCTTGCCCTTGGCGACTTCGCAGGCCTTCTCGACCGCGCCCTTGTGGCCCGCGATCACGACTTGCGCCGGCGCGTTGAAGTTTACGGCTTCGACCACGCCGCCGCTTGCAGCCGCGGCTTCGGCGCAGACTGCACGCACCGTGTCGTCGTCGAGGCCGAGCACGGCGGCCATGCCGCCCTCGCCCACCGGCACCGCGCTTTGCATGGCCTGGGCGCGAAAACGCACGAGCGGCACGGCGTCGCGGAACGCGAGCACGCCGGCGGCGACGAGCGCCGTGTATTCGCCGAGGCTGTGGCCCGCGACGATCGCCGGCGCCGGGCCGCCCGCCTGTTGCCACGCGCGATACACGGCGTAGGCGGCGGTGAGCATGACCGGCTGGGTGTTGGTGGTGAGGTTGAGCTCTTCAGCGGGGCCTTCGGCGATCAGCTTGCCGAGGTCCTGGCCGAGCGCGTCGGACGCTTCTTGCAGCGTCTCGCGCACGATGGCGTTATCGGCGAAGGCGTCGAGCATGCCGACGGCCTGCGAGCCTTGTCCGGGAAAAACGAACGCGAATTTCATAACGTCCCCAAATTCGTTCAATACGGGTGGGCAATGCGCTCGGATGAACCGCCGCCGGCTGCGCACAACGTGCATGTCGTGCGCACAGCCCGGCTGCGGGAGCGCGAAAGCCCGCTCAGGATGCTTAGAAGCGGATGACGGAAGCGCCCCAGGTGAAGCCGCCGCCCACGCCTTCGATCAGCACGTTCTGGCCGCGCTTGATGCGGCCGTCGCGCACCGCGACGTCGAAAGCGAGCGGAATCGAGGCCGCCGAGGTGTTGCCATGCTCGCCCACCGTCACCACCATGCGCTCGGCGGGCAGGCCGAGCTTGCGGCAGGTGCCCTGCATGATGCGGATGTTGGCCTGGTGCGGAATCAGCCAGTCGACCTGGTCGGCGGTGAGCTGCGCCTTGTCGAGCGCCTCGATCGCGACCTTTTCGAGCACGTTCACAGCAAGCTTGAACACCGCCTGGCCGTCCATGTGCAGGAACGCGTTGCCCGCGATCACGCCGCCATGCACGTTACCCGGCGTGCACAGGATGTGCGCGTAGCTGCCGTCGGCGTGCAGCGCGCTCGACAGCACGCCCGGTTCGTTCGACGCCTGCAGCACGATCGCGCCGGCGCCGTCGCCGAACAGCACGCAGGTGGTGCGGTCATTGAAGTCGAGAATACGCGAGAAGGTCTCCGCACCGACCACGAGCGCCGTGCGGTGCTGGCCGCTGCGGATCAGGCTGTCGGCCACCGAAACGGCGTACGCGAAGCCCGAACACACAGCCTGCACGTCGAACGCCGCACCGTGATTGCGGATGCCGAGCTTGTTCTGCAACAGGCAGGCCGTGCTCGGAAACACGAAATCGGGCGTGGAAGTGGCGACGATGATGAGGTCGATCGACTGCGGATCGACATCGGCCGCCGCGATCGCGCGCTGCGACGCCGCAAGCGCGAGATCGCTCGTCGTGACGTCGGGCGCGGCGAAGTGGCGCGCGTGAATGCCCGTGCGGGCCACGATCCACTCGTCGCTCGTCTCGACGCCTTTTGCGGCGAGCCGTTCGGCCAGTTCCTGGTTGGTGACGCGATCAGGCGGAAGGTAACTGCCCGTGCCGATCACGCGGGAATAGAGAGTCGATTGAGCCATTATGCCTTCGAGGATGATGCGGCGCCGGGCGGTACTTCGCCCGCTGCCTGGCTGGGCGCGCTAGTCGCCTGCCCCGCCTGCGCGGCTTGCACATTCTGGGCGCCGCCGGGCTCGTCTGCCGCCTGTTCGAGCGAACCGGCGTTTTCTTCCATGGCGCGCGCAAGGCGCTCCAGCACGCCATTTTTGACGGCATCATACCCGCGATTGATCGCACACTCAAACGCGTAGGCATCGGCCGAGCCGTGACTCTTGATGACGAGGCTCTTCAAGCCCAGCAGCGCCGCGCCGTTGTACTGGCGATGGTCCACGCGCTTCTTGAAGCGCATCAGCACGGGCAGAGCGGCAATTGCCATGAGCTTGGTGAGCCACGAGCGGCCGAACTCTTCCTTGATCATGTCGTTGAGCATCTGCGCGAGGCCCTCAGACGTCTTGAGCGCGACATTCCCAACGAAACCGTCACAGACGATGACGTCGACGGTGCCCTTGTAAATGTCGTTGCCTTCGACGTTGCCGCGGAAGTTCAGCGTGCTCGCGCGCAGGAGCTCGCCGGCGCGCTTGATGGTCTCATTGCCCTTGATGACTTCTTCGCCGATATTCAGGAGCCCGATGGTTGGGCGATCCTTGCCCTCGAGCGCCGCAACGAGCGCGTGGCCCATCTCTGCGAACTGCAGCAGATGCTGCGGCTCGCAGTCGACGTTCGCACCGAGGTCGAGCATCGTCGTGTAACCACGCGGATTGGGCAGCGCAAAGGCGATAGCCGGACGTTCGATGCCAGGCAGGGTCTTGAGCACGTAGCGCGAAACGGCCATGAGCGCGCCGGTGTTGCCGGCCGAGATGCAGGCTTGCGCCTCGCCCTCTTTCACGCGATTGAGCGCGACGCGCATCGACGAATCTTTTTTCTTGCGCAGGGCGACTTCGACCGGATCGTCCATTTCGACGACCTCGGTGGCGGGCACGACGGTAAGCGCGGGATGGTCCGCCGCCTTCAGTTTTTTCAACTGGGCGCGAACCGCCGACTCGACACCCACGAGCATGAGATGCGCGTCGGGGTGCGAGCGGACGAAATGGACTGCGGCAGGCACCGTCACAGACGGGCCGTGGTCGCCTCCCATGCAATCTATCGTGAGCGTAACAGTCATGGAATGCGACGGATTTCAGGCATAAAAAAGCGGCAGTTGAATGCCGCCTTTTTTGCCGAGCCGAAATATGGTCAAGCGAACGGGATCGTCAGATGCGGCGCCAGGCTGCAAGCCATGCGCCGCACGCTGAAACGATTAGTCGTTCTTGGTCTTGACGACTTTCTTGCCGCGGTAGTAGCCGTTCGGGCTGATGTGGTGACGCAGATGCACTTCACCCGTGCTCGGCTCGACGGCCAGCGGCGCGCCCGTGAGGAAATCGTGCGAGCGGTGCATACCGCGCTTCGACGGCGACTTCTTGTTTTGTTGAACTGCCATGATAACTCCTGAAAATTTTCCGAATTCTAACACAGCCCGATCCGGCCGCCGCCACCCTTGGGGGGTGGCCGGACTCCGGGCTCAGGCCCACGCGTCTGGTACTGCCTGCCCCGCGCAGCCGACTAAGGCTGACCTTAGTGCTTACTGCCGGGACCGTCCTTCTTGAGCGATTCGAGCGCCGCAAACGGGTTGACGCGCTCTTCCGGCTCGATTTCCTGCTCCGGCACGTCGTCCACGGAATCCACGCCCTCCGCGCCGTCGGGACCCGAGGCGAGACTTTCGTGAATCTCCGGACAGACTTCGTGCTTCGGCACCAGCGGCAGCGCGAGCAACAGCTCCTCTTCGATCAAGTCGACGAGATCGAAATGGCGCGAGCCCACGATCACTTCGACTTCATCGTCGTCGAGCGGAAACTCGTCCGCCTCTTCTTCCGTCTGGACGATACGGAAGGTCGCATCCGCATTGAATGCCTGCTCGTACGGAGCCAGGCACCGCTGGCACGTGAGCCACGCACCACCGTGAACGGCAAGGCGCAGGTATGGCTGCGGCCCTTCAGTGCCGTTGTCCTGCAATTCCTGCTGGGTAAAGCCCGCAGCCTGCCAGGTGAACGCGCTATCGCGATCTGGCGCCTCGGCCGGGACTTCGTTTAACATGCGCGGCAGTTGCGAGACGCGCACGACGCCCGCTGCCTCGCGCTCGCTACGCGCGAATTCGAAGAGATCGAAGTCACGCGGATTCAGTTCGGCGCCAGCAGGCTTACCAGAATGTTCGGTCATGTGCGCTCTCCTGCTTCACGGCCCGGGTAACCGGCGAGCGATGCGCGAAAGCCGACAGCGGCTCGCAGCAATCCAGCTTGTACCGGCCCGCACTGGCCTGCATTGACCATCGGCACAGGCGCCCGCACAAGACGTGCGACGAGAGCATACCGATGAAAAGCCCAAAATCATATCGCCTTTATCTTTGCGAGTCAAACACTTAAGCTCGCGTACGCAAGTGTCTGTGCGAGCGCGGTTTTCGGGCGCCTTTGATGACGTTTTGCGGGAAATCCGCCCCCGTTTTCGAGACGAAATCGACCCGAAAACCCCAAACCACAGCCGTACGTTCCAGTCATATTCGCAGCCGTTTTCATACTTCGATCGAACATGCAGGATTCTCCCTCGCAGGCCCCGCGCACGGGCCGCCCCGCCCTCATCCTCGCCTCCAGCTCGCGCTACCGGCGCGAGCTGCTCGAACGTCTGCGCATTCCTTTCGAGACTGCCGTGCCCGCCATCGACGAAACGCCGCACCCCGGCGAAACGCCCGAGGCGACGGCGCTGCGCCTCGCAGCAGCGAAGGCCCGTGCCGTGGCCACCGCCCTGCCCGCCGGCGCCGCGCGCACGCTCGTGATCGGCTCTGACCAGGTTGCCACCTTCGATGGCCGCCAGATCGGCAAGCCCGGCACGCACGAGCGCGCGCTCGAGCAGTTGCAGGCCATGCGCGGCCGCGACGTGTTGTTCCATAGTGCCCTGAGCCTGCTCGACACCGCTACTGGCCAAACGGATACCGTCGATATCGTGACGAAGGTGCGCTTTCGCGAGTTGCCCGATGCCGCGCTCGACGCCTATCTGCGCGCCGAAACGCCTTACGACTGCGCGGGCAGCGCGAAAGCGGAAGGGCTCGGCATTGCGCTGCTCGAAGCGATCGAATCGGACGATCCCACCGCCCTGATCGGCCTGCCGCTCATTGCGCTCACGCGCATGCTGCTTGCCGCGGGCTATCCGCTGCTGGAGATGCAAGCATGAGCCTCGGCACCCTCTATTTGATCCCCAACACGCTCGGCGAAGGCGACGATGCCGCGCTCAACGCGGTCCTCCCCATGCCCGTGCGCGAACGCGCGGGCACGCTCGCAAGCTATATCGGCGAAAACGCGAAGACCACGCGCGCCTTCCTCAAGCGCGTGGGCACGACGCGCCCGATCCAGGAAATCGACATCCGTGAGCTGAACGTCAACACGCCGGCAGGCGAAGTCGAGAAGCTGCTCGCGCCGCTCCTCGCGGGCATCGACACGGGGCTCGTGTCCGAAGCGGGCGTACCGGCGGTCGCCGATCCGGGCGCGCTGCTCGTTCGTCGCGCGCACGAGCGCGGCATCAAGGTCGTGCCGCTCGTAGGCCCGAGTTCGATCCTGCTCGCGTTGATGGCGTCGGGCCTGAACGGCCAGAGCTTCGCGTTTCACGGCTACCTGCCCGTCGACGCGAACGAGCGCGTGAAAAAGCTACGCGAACTGGAGCAGACCTCGCGCAAGGGCAAGCAGACGCAGATCTTCATCGAAACGCCCTATCGCAACCGCACGCTGCTCGACGCCCTGCTCGCGACCTGCGCGCCCTCCACGCTCGTGTGCGTCGCCGCCGATCTCACGCTGCCCACCGAGACGATCGTGAGCCGCGCCGTGTCGGACTGGAAGAAGGAGCCCGCGCCCGAATTGCAAAAACGGCCGGCGATTTTCCTGCTGCTCGCGAACTGAACGCGCCTCGCCGCGCAAAAACGAATCGGCCGCTGCGCAACCCTCGCGCAGCGGCCGATTTTCTTTGCGGACGCCCGGAAATCGAAGCGCCGTTAGCGCTCAGTGCACCGACAGCTTTCCGCCCATCAGCAGCGAATGCACGGCGGCCGAGCCGATGTTCGCGCCCACGCGCTTTGCCACGCGGTCGGTGAGGCTCTGCTTGACCGTGTAGTCGACGACGTCCGGCGCCTTGATGACTTCGCGCGCCACGTAATCGGTGTCGCCGTAGCCATCCGCGAGACCGAGTTCCACGCTCTTCTGCCCGGTCCAGAACAGGCCCGAGAAAATGTCCGGCGAGTCCTTCAGGCGCTTGCCGCGGCCCGCCTTCACGGCGTCGATGAACTGCTGGTGGATCTGGTCGAGCATCTCCTGGGCGTGCGCGTCCATTTTCGGCGTATCGGGCGAAAAGGGATCGAAGAAGCCCTTGTTTTCGCCCGAGGTGCGCAGGCGCCGCTGAACCCCGAGCTTGTCCATGAGTCCGGTAAAGCCGAAACCGTCCATCAGCACGCCGATCGAGCCCACGATGCTCGCCTTGTTGACGTAGATCTTGTCGGCGGCGGCCGCGACGTAATACCCCCCCGAAGCGCACATGTCGCCCACCACCACATACAGCGGGATGGCCGGGTACTTCGTGCGCAGACGGTGGATCTCGTCGTTGATGATGCCGGCCTGCACCGGGCTGCCGCCGGGGCTGTCGATGTGCAGAACCACGCCCGCAGTGCCGTCGTCGTCGAAGGCGCTGTCCAGCGCGCTGATGATGTCCTCGGCGTTCGCGGGAGTGTCGGAGCCGATTTCGCCGTCGAGCGAAACGAGCGCCGTATGGCGCCCTTCACTCTCCACGCGCGCGCCCGAAAGATCGAGGACCGCCCACGCGATGACCACGAATACCGCGAGAAACGCAAAGCGAAAGAAGATCCGCCAGCGCCGCGCCGCACGCTGTTCGGTGATCGCCGCCAGCGCGATGCGTTCGAGCGCCTCGCGCTCCCAGCCAGGCGCGGACGCGCCGCGGTCTGACGAAGCCGCGCGCGGCGCTTCGTTCGAATCAGGGGTCGGATTGTCGGACATGCGAGCGGATAACGGGTCGAAGGTCAGTGGTCAGGTTGGGGTCGGACGCAAAGCGTCGTCCGGCAGCCAGAATACCGCACGGCCCTCCGGCGTGTCGCGTTCCTCGACTTGCACGGGGCGCAAACGGCCGCCGCGGCACGGTCCGCCCACGCACTTGCCCGTGTCGGGCTGGTAGATCGCACCATGCGTGGCGCACATCAGATAGAGCCCCGACGACTCGAAGAACTGGCCCTCGACCCAGTCGAGCTCCATCGGCACGTGCGCGCAGCGGTTCAGATAGCCGTACACCTCGCCGCCGTAGCGCACGAAGAACACCACAGCGTCGCCGCCCGCGTAAGTCGCGTTCATGCGCCGCCCCTCGCCGCCCTCGGCGAGTTCTTCGGCCGCGCACACGCGCACGGGCTCGCCCGCCGGTGCCTGTGGCGCCGCGCTCATGCGTTCTCCCGCAGCCAGAGCGCAAGCGCGGCCACGTCCTGCGCGACGAAGCGCGGCTCGAGCTTTTCGAGCGCGCCGCTCGCATGCGCGCCATACGCGACGCCAACGCCCGCCGCGCCCGCGTTGATCGCCATCTGCAGGTCGTGCGTCGTGTCGCCGATCATCACCGTGCGACCAAGATCCTGCCCTAATTCACGCGTGAGTTCCTGAAGCATGGCCGGATGCGGCTTCGAGAAGGTTTCGTCGGCGCAGCGCGTGCCGTCGAAGAGGCTCGTGAGCCGCGAATCCGCCAGTGCGCGGTTCAACCCCACCCGGCTCTTGCCCGTCGCCACGGCAAGCAGGTAGCCGGTGTCGCGCAGTTCCGTGAGCATCTCGCGTACGCCTGCGAACAGCTCGGTCTGCTGGTCCTTCAACAAATAATGGATGCGGTAGCGCTCCACGAGCCGCGGGTAGTCGGCCGGATCGAGCGTGGGCGCGGCAATCTGCAGCGCCTCACGCAGGCCGAGGCCGATCACATAGCTCGCCGCCTCGTCGCCGGGCACGGGCAGACCGAGGTCGCGGCACGCCGCCTGGATGCTGCGCGTGATATGGGCGGTCGAGTCCATCAGGGTGCCGTCCCAGTCGAACACAATCAGATCAAATAACTCTCGAGCCATGCAGGACTTCTCCAAACGCTGTCAGATTCGGTGTCATTCGGGTTGGGCCGCACCAGGCCGGGCCGGCGCGCTGTCTTCGCCAGCGCCGCTTTCGCGCTGCGCGCGCAGCGCATCGACGAAGCCGCGGCAATCCGGCGGCAACGGCGCCTCGAACTGCAACGGGGCGCCCGTAATCGGGTGAGCGAGCTTCAACCGGTGCGCATGCAGGAACATGCGCTTGATGCCCGGCCGCGCGCCAGAGCGTGCAAGTTCCTTGTTGAGCGCGAAGTCGCCGTACTTCGCGTCGCCGACGATCGGCAGCCCGAGGTGAGCGAGGTGCACGCGGATCTGGTGCGTGCGGCCTGTTTTCAACTCGGCTTCGAGCAGCGCGTAACCCGGCCAGCGCTCGACGAGATTGAACACCGTATGCGAGGGCATGCCGTCCGGCTGCACGCGCACGCGGCGCTCGCCTTCCGGGGTCAGATACTTGTGAAGCGGCTCCTTCACGGCGCGCCGGCGGCCCCAGTCGCTCGCCCATTCGCCGTGGACGCAGGCGAAATAGCGCTTGTCGGTCTGGTTGTCGCGCATCTGCGCATGCAGGCCGACGAGCGCGGCGCGCTTCTTCGCGAGCATGAGCACGCCCGACGTTTCGCGGTCGAGCCGGTGGACCAGTTCGAGAAACTTGCCCTGCGGGCGCGCTTCGCGCAACTGCTCGATCACGCCGAACGCCACGCCGCTGCCGCCGTGCACGGCCACGCCGGCGGGCTTGTCGATGACAAGCAGCGCGTCGTCCTCGTAAATGATGGGAAACTGGGCGGCCGGCACCGGCGCGGCACCGGCCGGCGTGCTCGATTGCGACGTGCGAATCGGCGGAACCCGCACGATGTCGCCTTCCGCGAGCCGATATTGCGCATCGACCCGGCCCTTATTTACGCGCACTTCCCCGCTGCGCAAAATGCGATAGATGTGGCTCTTCGGCACGCCTTTACAGACGCGCACGAGAAAATTGTCGATGCGCTGACCGGCCGCGCCCTCGTCGATTTCGACGAACGAAACCTGGTCGCTTGCGACCTGATTCTGGGATGTTTTGCCTAACCCTTTCATTCTGAATATAATTTGCCCAGCGCCGACGCAATGGTAGGCCAAACGGCCAAATGTCCTGCGAACCCCAAGAGGGTTATCCTGGACTCGGACCACGCGGCGAGCGCAGGCTGCAAGCAATAAACGGTTATTTTACTTGCGCCCGGGGCTGGTTGCTCACCCCGCTTGATGAGAAGCAACGAGTTGCACGCACGGATCACCACTCCGGCAGGGACGGCGCCCACAGGCACGTTCGGTCAGGAGCGGCTCCGACGGTAACGGAACATTGGTATAAAGAATTTATCCGGCGCGTCCCGCCGCGCGGTCGAAGTGACCGCCGAAGGAGGCGCTGGTGGCGAAAATACGGCGAGCGCTCGAAGCATCCCGGCAATGTGCGGGACAAGGCGACGTCAAAAGTGGCGAGACACCCCGAGGGGGAAGGCGGGCGTTCCTGAAAAGCTTCCCGTGCGCGGCCCTGATTGAGAGGCCGCGAACCTGATCCAGTCGCAAGCGCGCGCGGTTCGCCGCTGCGGCAGGCGTCTGTCACGGCCAGTGCGATGTGCACACGATGAATACAACCATCGGCACATATGTGGCCACGGCAGCCAGGTGAACCGGAAGCGCAGGAAAACGTTGCCGTCGCGAACCCGCGGCATGTCTCTTCGCTTCTTGAAGACGTATTTCGCATGAGCCCACGCGGCCCCGTCCTCGGCAACGCAACGCCGGACCGGCGCCCATAAAAGGCAATTCTCCCCGCCATCGTTCCCGCTCCAGCGTGCTTGTGACAACACAATAAGGCGCGGCTCGCCGCTGCCCGCACCGTGCTGCCTGGCGTCGCCGCCGCGCACCGTGCGGCTCGCGCGCGAACGCACTGGAGTCGTTCAATGAAACGAATGCTGTTCAACGCGACACAGCAGGAAGAACTGCGTGTCGCCATCGTCGATGGACAGAAGCTCATCGACATCGACATCGAAACCGCCGGGCGCGAACAGCGCAAAGGCAACATCTACAAGGGGATCGTCACCCGTATCGAGCCTTCGCTCGAAGCGTGTTTCGTCAACTACGGCGAAGACCGCCACGGCTTCCTGCCGTTCAAGGAAGTCGCGCGCCAGTATTTCCGCGAAGGCATCGACATGCGCGGCGCGCGCATTCAGGACGCCCTCAAGGAAGGCCAGGAACTGATCGTCCAGGTCGAGAAGGAAGAGCGTGGCAACAAGGGCGCCGCCCTCACCACGTTCATCTCGCTCGCCGGCCGCTACCTCGTCCTCATGCCGAACAACCCGCGCGGCGGCGGCGTCTCGCGCCGCATCGAGGGTGACGACCGTCAGGAACTGCGCGAAACCATGGCGCAGCTGCAACTGCCGGACGGCATGAGCATCATCGCGCGCACGGCCGGCATCGGCCGCTCCGCCGAAGAGCTCCAGTGGGACCTGAACTACCTGCTGCAACTGTGGCGCGCCATCGAAGCCGCGTCGCAGGCCGGCCAGTCCGGTCAGCCCATGCTGATCTACCTGGAATCGAGCCTCGTCATTCGCGCGATCCGCGACTACTTCCAGCCCGATATCGGCGAAATCCTCATCGACACCACCGAGATCTATGACCAGGCACGCGCCTTCATGGATATCGTGATGCCGGACAATGTCAATAAGGTGAAGCGGTATCACGACGACGTACCGCTTTTCTCGCGCTTCCAGATCGAGCACCAGATCGAGACGGCGTATTCGCGCACGGTGCCGCTGCCCTCGGGCGGCGCGATCGTGATCGACCACACCGAAGCACTGGTGGCCATCGACGTGAACTCGGCGCGCGCCACCAAGGGCGCCGACATCGAGGAAACTGCCGCGCGCACCAACCTCGAAGCTGCCGACGAAGTGGCGCGCCAGCTGCGTCTGCGCGACCTCGGCGGCCTGATCGTGATCGACTTCATCGACATGGAGTCGGCCAAGAGCCAGCGTGAAGTCGAGCAACGTCTGAAGGACGCGCTGCGCCATGACCGCGCGCGCGTGCAGATGGGCAAGATCTCGCGCTTCGGCCTGATGGAGCTGTCGCGCCAGCGTCTGCGCCCCGCCCTCTCGGAAGGCAGCCACGTCACCTGTCCGCGCTGTAACGGCACGGGTCACATCCGCGACACGGAATCGTCGGCGCTTCAGGTCCTGCGCATCATCCAGGAAGAGGCGATGAAGGAACACACCGCGGCAATTCATTGCCAGGTGCCGGTCGAAGTGACCGCCTTCCTGCTCAACGAGAAGCGCTCGGAAATCAACAAGATCGAGTCGCGCTTCAAGGTTGGCGTCGTTCTGATCCCGAACAAGCACCTCGAAACGCCGCATTACAAGCTCGAGCGCCTGCGTCACGACGATGCGCGCCTCGACGATCCGCGCGCTTCGTGGAAGATGGCCGAGGAAGCGGCTCGCGAACTCGAGTCGGAAACCGGCTACAGCAAGCGCACCGCCGAAGCCAAGCCCAAGCAGGAAGCCGCGGTGAAGGGCATCACGCCGGAGCGTCCGGCGCCGAGCGCACCGGTCAAGGCTGCCGAAGCCGCGCCCGTCGCTGCGCAAGTGGCCGTCACGCCCGCGGGCGGCGGCTTCTTCGGCTGGGTCAAGCGCCTCTTCGGCGCGCCGGCTGCGGCACCCGCACCGGCACCGGCCGCTCAACCCGAAAAGGCAACCCGTCCGACCCGCGAAGCGCGTACCGAGCGCGGCGAGAAGAGCGGCGGCGACCGTAACCGCAATCGCCGCACCGGCGGCCGCGACGCGGCTGGCCGCGGCGAAGGCGCAGGCGGCGCACGCACCGGCCAGCAGGCTGGACGCCGTGAGGAACGCGAACCGCGCGAGCAACGTGAACCGCGTGAAGCACGCGAAGGTCGTGGCGCCCGCGAGCCGCGTGAACCGCGTGAGCAACGTGAACCGCGCGAGCAACGTGAACCGCGTGAAAGCCGCGAAGCACGCGGCGAGCGCGAACAGCGCATCGAGCGCGTCGAGCGCGGCCAGGACCGTAGCGATGTGACGGCGGAAGCCGGCGCCGCACGCGGCGAGCGCCAGGAACGTGGCGAGCGACGTGAACGTGGTGAACGCGGCGAGCGCGGTGAACGCAACGAGCAGCGTCGCCGTCAGCAAGCCGAGGCCGCGGAGGCCCAGGAAGCGCGTCTTGACGCCGCATCGGCAGGCACCGAAGGCGTCGAAGCGCCGCAGACGGAAGAGCTGCCCGAAGGGATGAGCGCGGGTGTCGACGAAGAAGGCGTACCGCGTGAAGGCGAAGAACGCCGCCGTCGCCGTCGTGGCCGCCGCGGTGGCCGCCGCGAGCGCGAGACGGATGCAGCAGGCCTCACGCCGGGCGCGGACGCGCCGGAAGGCGAAGAGGAAGGCGCACCGGCTCAACCGGCCATCGAGCAGCCTGCCGTTGCTGCGCAAGTGCACGAAGCGCCGGTCGTGGAAACGCGCACCGAAGCTGTGGTCGAGACTGTCGTGACCGCACTGCCGGCCGCAGCCGTTGTCGCCGAAGCCGCTCACGTGTCCGCCGCCGTGACGACTACGCAGGTCGAAACCGTTGCGCCCGCTGCAGAGCAGGCTCCGGCCCCGGCCGAAGCCGCACCGGTGAACGTCGAAACCGCGCACGTGGTCGAGCCGAAGGCCGAGGAACCCGCAGCAGTGGTAGCACCGGTGGCGCCTGCCGCCCCTGTGGCGCCTGCCGCAGCGGACGAACAGGTCGCGCCGGCAGCCCCCGCCGAGCCGGTCCAGGCCGAGACTCAGCCTGTCGTCGTGCGTGAAGACCGCGTCGAAGCCCCGCAGACCGAAGTGCTGTCGGCAGCGCCCGCCGCGCAACCGGAGCCGGTGCAAGAAGTGGTAGCCGCTGCTCCGGCGGTCGTCGCGATCCCCGAGCCGGCCGCAGAGCAACCGGCCCCGGTCGCAGCAGTGGCACCGTCGCCCGCTCCGGCCGCCGCGGACACGCTGCGCCCGATGCTGGAATCGGCGGGTCTCGTCTGGGTCAACACCGACGCCGACAAGCTGCGCGCCGCCCAGCAAGCCGCCGCGCAGCTGGTGAAGCCCGCGCGCGCGCCGCGCGAGCGCAAGCCGCTGCCGCCGGTCGACAGCGCGCCGATGCAGCAGGTCGAAACCTCGCGTCAGCCGTAAGCGCCGCAAGCGCAACTGGCCGCGCGCCGGGCCTTGAGTCCGGCGCGCCCCGAAGAGCCCGCCCTTCCCGGCGGGCTTTTTTTTGATATATCAGCGTTCTCCCTCGTCTGTCGGTACGCGCGGGTTCGGCTAAAATCGAAACAACGCGAGAACGAAGAGACCATGACACGACGCATCATCCCCGTTGCCGATGTTCGATCGCTGCCGCCGGCATTGCCCGGTCAGGCTGCGGGGACCGTGCGCGCGCCGTCTGGCGTGGTCTTCGACGCGCTCGCCAGACCCCTGCGCGACCTGCGCATCTCGGTCACCGACCGCTGCAATTTCCGTTGCGTGTACTGCATGCCGCGTGCGGTGTTCGACAAGGACTACCCGTTTCTGCCCCATTCCGCGCTGCTTTCGCTCGAAGAAATCGAGCGGCTCGCGCGGCTTTTCGTCGCGCACGGCGTCACCAAGATCCGCCTCACGGGCGGTGAGCCGCTGCTGCGCAAGAACATCGAATTCCTGATCGAGCGCCTCGCCGCGCTGCGCACGCCCGACGGCGAGGCGCTCGACATCACGCTCACCACCAATGGCTCGCTGCTTGCGCGCAAGGCGCGCGCCCTGCGCGACGCCGGCCTCACGCGCGTGACGGTGAGCCTCGACGCCCTCGACGACGCCCTCTTTCGCCGCATGAACGACGCCGACTTCGCAGTGGCCGACGTGCTCGACGGCATCGAGGCGGCCCAAGCCGTGGGTCTCGCGCCGATCAAGGTCAACATGGTCGTCAAGCGCGGCACGAACGATGGCGAGATCGTGCCGCTTGCGCGGCATTTCCGCAGCACGGGCGTGACGCTGCGCTTCATCGAGTACATGGACGTGGGCACCTCGAACGGCTGGAACATGGCCGAAGTGCTGCCTTCGGCCGAGGTCGTCGCGCGGATTGCCGAGCACTGGCCGCTCGTGCCGCTGGAGCCCCACACTGCCGCCGAAACGGCGCAACGCTGGGGCTACGCGGACGGCGCGGGCGAGATCGGCGCGATCTCCAGCGTGACTCGCGCGTTCTGCGGCGACTGCACGCGCGCGCGCCTTTCGACCGAAGGCAAGCTGTACCTGTGCCTTTTTGCCTCGATGGGCTACGACCTGCGCGCGCTGTTGCGCAACGGCGCCACCGACACGGCGATCTCCGGGGCCATCGCGCAGGTGTGGGAAGGCCGTGCCGACCGCTACTCGCAACTGCGAGGAAGCGCGCAGGCGCCGGGTTCCGCCGAAGAGCGGCGCATCGAAATGTCCTACATCGGCGGCTGAGAAGCCAGCGACGCCGATGAGCGCCAGCACCATTGCCACCGGATCGATCACGGGCCTCGTGCTCGCGGGCGGGCGCGGCCAGCGCATGGGCGGCGCCGACAAGGGTTTGCAGATGCTGCACGGCAGGCCGCTCGCGGCCCACGTTCTTGAGCGCCTCGCTCCGCAGGTGGGCGCTCTAGCGATCAGCGCGAACCGCAACGGCGACGCGTACGCAGCACTCGGCGCGCCATGGCAAGCAAGCGTGCTCGCCGACACGCTGCCCGACTTCCCCGGCCCGCTCGCGGGGCTGCTCGCCGGACTGCGCGCGGCGCAAACCGAGTGGCTCCTCACGGCGCCCTGCGACTCGCCCTGGCTGCCAGCCGATCTCGCCGAGCGCCTGAGCCACGCCGCGTTGGCACGGCAAGCGGACATCGTGACCGCGACCACGACGAATGCAGCAGGCGAGGTCTCGCTGCACCCTGTCTTCGCACTCGTGCGCACCGCCCTCGCCGACGACCTCGCCGCCTTTCTGGCTGCCGGCGAGCGCAAGGTGCGTGCGTGGTACGCGCGCCACACGGCCGCCGAAGTCGCCTTTGCCGATGAACGTGCGTTTTACAATATCAATTCCTTACAGGAACTGGCCGAACTCGAACGCGCCTGAATTGCAATCGGGCGGCGCCCGGCCAGCCGCCGTCCCCGGCACACGGCCGGCACGCCCGCCTGGACGATCGCCGCACAGGCCGTGCCACGCTTCCTCATTCGATGACCACGCTTAACCATCCCTCCGGCAACGCCGGGTGCATCAGCCAGTACGATCCGCAAGCTTTGCCCGTCAGCGCCGCACAGGCCATCGTGCTGCAGTGGGTGACGCCGCTCGCGGCGAGCGAGCGCGTGCCGCTACGCGAGGCGCTCGCGCGCGTGCTGGCCGAAGACGTGATTTCGCCCATCGACGTCCCGGCGCACGACAACGCCGCGATGGACGGCTATGCGTTCGACGGCGCGGCGCTGGCCGACGCCTCCGGCCGTCTCTCGCTCACTGTGTGCGGCAAGGCCTTCGCCGGTCACGCCTACCCGGGCGAAGTCGCCGCGCTCGCCTGCGTGCGCATCATGACCGGCGCGCCCATGCCCGCGGGCTGCGACACTGTCGTGCCCCAGGAGCACGTGTCGGCACACGGCGACGCCATCTCCTTCGAAGCGAACGTCGTCAGGCGAGGCGCGAATGCGCGCCGCAAGGGCGAGGATCTCGCGCACGGCGGCGTGGCGCTCGCGGCAGGCCGCGTACTGCGCGCTTCGGATATCGGCTTGCTTGCCTCGCTCGGACTCGTCGAGGCGAACGTCAAGCAACGCCTGCGCGTGGCCTACTTTTCGACCGGCGACGAATTGCGCTCGCCGGGCGAGCCGCTCGAGCCCGGCTGCATCTACGACAGCAACCGCTACGCGCTCGGCGCGATGCTCCAACGCCTGAACGTCGAGGCGATCGACCTGGGCGTCGTGCGCGACGACCCGGCGGCGCTCGCGGCAACGCTTAGAAAGGCTGCCGAAAGCGCTGATGTCGTGCTAACCTCCGGCGGCGTCTCGGTCGGCGAAGCCGATTTCACGCGCACCCAGTTGCAAACGCTCGGCGACGTCTCGTTCTGGGGCCTCGCCATGCGTCCTGGCCGCCCGCTTGCGTTCGGCCGCATCTGGTCGGGCGGACGCCCGGGCGCGGGCCGCGCGGCGCTCCTGTTCGGCTTGCCCGGCAACCCGGTCGCGACCATGGTCTCGTTCTACCAGATCGTGCGCCCCGCGCTCATGGCGATGGCGGGCGCGCAAGCGCAGCCCGTCCCGCTCGTGCCGGCACTGAGCGATCAGCCGATCAGAAAGCGGGCGGGACGCACGGAGTTCCAGCGCGGCCTTGCGCGCCGCGATAACAGCGGCCAGTGGCGCGTCACGCCGACCGGCTCGCAAAGCTCGGGCGCACTCAGCACGATGAGCGAGGCGAACTGCTTTATCGTGCTCGCCCACGAAGCCGGCGATCTCGACGCCGGCGACGCCGTCGACATCATGCTGTTCGATGGGCTCGTCTAGCGCGACGGCGCCGCAGAGGCCATCAAACGTATCCACACGTCCACACCTGCATAACGGACCGACTACTATGAAAAAACAGATCTCGTTCATCGCTGCGGGCCAGACCGCCAAGGCGCTCATCCTCGTGTACCTGACCTTCAGCGTGCCTATCGTGCTGCTCGGCGTGCTCGTGGCGTTCGTGCGCTATGGCTCGGTCGAACTCTCGACCATCTTCAGCGCGCTGCTGCTCAATGCGATCGTCGGCTTCATCCTGCTGTGGATCGCCTGCCACGCGTACAACTGGGTGGCCTCGCGCTTTGGCGGCATCGAGATCCATCTCTCCGACGTGCCCGAGGAAGCGTGATGACCGCAACGATTCGCGCCGCCACGCCCGCCGACGTCGGCGCCATGCACGCGCTGATGTATGAACTCGCCGAGTTCGAAAAACTCACGCATCTGTTCACGGGCACGGCCGACGGTCTCGCCGACGCCCTGTTCGGCGCGCGCCCCGCTGCCGAAGCGCTGGTGGCGGAAGACGCCGGCCGCATCGTCGGCTACGCGCTCTTTTTCCACAACTACTCGACCTTCCTGAGCCGCCGCGGTCTCTATCTCGAAGACCTGTACGTGCAGCCGTCGCAACGCGGCACCGGTCTCGGCACGGCAATGCTGCGCGCGCTCGCGGCGATCGCTGTCGAACGCGGCTGCGCCCGCTTCGAATGGACCGTGCTCGACTGGAACACGCCGGCGATCGGCTTCTATGAAAAGCTCGGCGCCACCGTGCTGCCCGACTGGCGTGTGGTGCGCATGACCGGCGACGCGCTCGACAAGCTCGCAGCGCCTGGCGAGACGGCGCTCGGGTAACACAACCGAACCGCACGCTCGAATGCAAACGGGCCGCCTGATTCAGGCGGCCCGTTCCCTTTTGGCGCGGCGGTTTTCCTCACTCGTCGCCGAATCCGCCTTCACCACCCGCTTCGCCATTGCGCAGCGCGTCGCCAAGCAGATTCGCGGCGGCCTCGCCCGGCAGCGCTTCGACGTCGCGCAGCTTGCGGTTCATCGCGCGAGTGCGCACCTCGGCGGCCTCGATGGAACGCGTGACGGTTTCGAGCTGCGACTTCGTGCGCGCGAGCACGTCGCCGAACTTGCCGAACTCCGTCTTCACCGCGCCGAGAACCTGCCACACCTCACTCGAACGACGCTCGATGGCAAGCGTGCGGAACCCCATCTGAAGACTGTTGAGGAGCGCCGTAAGCGTAGTCGGCCCGGCGACGCTCACGCGGTAGTCGCGCTGCAGCACATCGGTCAAACCGGGGCGGCGCAGGATTTCCGCGTACAGCCCTTCGGTCGGCAGGAACAGCAGCGCGAAATCGGTCGTGTGCGGCGGCGCGACGTACTTCTCGGCGATGGTGCGCGCCTCCGCGCGAATGCGCAGTTCGAGCGCGCGGCCCGCCTCCTCGATCGCGAGCGCGTCCGCGCGCTCCTGGGCGTCGATCAGACGCTCGTAGTCCTCGCGCGGAAATTTGGCGTCGATGGGCAGCCAGACCGGCTCGCCGGTTTCCCCAGCGCCGACGCCACGCCCGGGCAGACGAATCGCGAACTCCACGCGTTCACTGCTCCTCGGCACCGTCGCCACGTTTTTCGCGAACTGGTCGGGCGTGAGCATCTGCTCGAGCAACGCTTCGAGCTGCACCTCGCCCCACGTGCCGCGTGTCTTCACGTTGGTGAGCACCTTCTTCAGGTCGCCCACGCCCGCCGCCAGCGTCTGCATCTCGCCCAGCCCGCGATGGACCTGCTCCAGCCGGTCGGAAACGAGCTTGAACGATTCGCCAAGGCGCTGTTCGAGCGTCGCGTGCAGCTTCTCGTCGACGGTGCGGCGCATTTCCTCGAGCTTCGCCGCGTTGTTCGCTTCGATGTCCTTCAGACGCTGTTCGAGCGTCGCGCGCACTTCGGCGAAGCGCCGGTCGTTGACTTCGGTGAGTTGCGCGAGCTGCTGCGTGAGCAACGAGCCGAAGTGGCGCAGCGCGGCGCCCTGCTCGTCGCGCGCCACCTGGGCTTGTTGATGCAGGCTCTGGCGCACGGCGTCGAGCTGTTGCGTATTGGTCGCCGTGAGTTTGGCGAGCTGCTGGGCGAAGCCGTCGATCTGGCTGTTCTGCACCGTTGCCATGCTACCGAGCTGCGCTGCCAGCGCCTGCTGCACCTGCGCGAAGCCGCCGCCGAATTCGCTGCGCGAGCTTTGCGCGGTACGCGCGATCTCGTTGCGCAGTTCGCGCTCGATGCGCTCGGCCGCGCGCGCCTGCGTGTCGGTCGAGGCGGCGAGGCGATCGCTCAGCTGATCGAGCGCGTCGAGCGTGGCCTCGGTGTCGCCCTCGCCATGACCGTGACGCGCGCGCAGCAACGCGACGAGCGTCACGACGAACGCGATCGCCAGTGCGATGATCGCCAGCGACATGACTGCAAACGGGCTCATGTACGCGCTTTCCCCAGCACGGCGGGGTTGATCGGGTTAGGCGGCTGCCCCGCGCGCGGCCCTTCGCCGAGCGCGGCGATGAGGTTGTCGGCGGCGAGGTTCGCCATGGCGCGGCGCGTGGCCTCGCTCGCACTCGCAATGTGCGGCGTGAGCACGACGTTCTCCACTTCGAGCAGCGCCGGATGCACGCGCGGCTCGCCCTCGAAAACGTCGAGGCCCGCCGCCGCGATCTGGCGCGTGCGCAGCGCGTGCGCGAGCGCCGCGTCGTCGACGATGCCGCCGCGCGCGATGTTGGTGAGCGTGGCCGTGGGTTTCATCAGCGCGAGTTCCGCTGCGCCGATCGTGTGATGGTTTTCGGCCGTATAGGGCAGCACGAGCACGACATGGTCGGCCTGCTTGAGCAGGTCTTCCTTCGAGAGATAGTCGGCGTTCAGTTCGCGCTCGATCTCAGGCGCGACGCGCGAACGGTTGTGATAGACCACGCGCATGTTGAAGCCACGCGCGCGGCGCGCGAGCGCCTGACCGATACGCCCCATGCCGATCACGCCGAGCGTGGCGCCATAGATGTCCGAGCCGAGAAACGCGTCGAACGACCACTTGTCCCATTTGCCCGCGCGCAGGAAATGTTCGGACTCCGTCACGCGGCGCGCGGCTGCCATCATGAGCGCCCAGCCGAAGTCGGCCGTGGTTTCGTTGAGCACGTCGGGCGTGTTGGTGCCAAGCACGTTGGCCGCGTTGAAGGCGGCCATGTCGAAGTTGTTGTAGCCCACGGCCATGTTCGACACCGCGCGCAGGCGCGGCGCGGCGGCGAGCGCGGCGGCGCCAATCGGGTCGCCCGCGGTGAGCGCGCCGTCCTTGTCCGCGAGACGCTGGTGCAGCGCCTCGGGCGCAAGCGCCTCGCCGTTGTTCCAGTCCACGTCGAAATATTGCTTCAGCCGATCGATCACATCGGGAAAGATCGGGCGCGCCACGAGAATCTTTTGCATCGTTGCTCTCCACACTTCAGTCGTTGTCCGTCATTGTTGCGCGTGACGGTGCGCTCAGGGAAGTCTCGCGCGCCTTTCGAAAGCGGTTTCCAGGCGGCTTGCGGCTAGACGAAAAAGAGCCACGTGGCCGCGAGAAAGACAGGCGTGAGCAGCACGCCCGACCAGCCAAGATAGCCGAAGAAGCCCGGCATGCGCACGCCGCGCGACTGCGCGATCGCCTTCACCATGAAGTTCGGCGCGTTGCCGATATAGGTGAGCGCGCCCATCCACACGGCGCCCGCCGAAATCGCGGCCAGCGTCTTCGCGCCGCCGGACATGAGCGCATTGGCGTCGCCGCCCGCGAGATTGAAGAACACGAGGTAGGTGGGCGCGTTGTCGAGAAACGACGAGAGCAGACCCGTCGCCCAGAAGTACATCGCTTCGTTGGGGCGGCCCGGCGCGTCGTTCACGAAGCGGATCAGCGCGGCGAATGCGCCCGCCTCGCCCGCGCGCAGCATCGCGATGACCGGCGCGATCGTCACGAAAATGCCCGCGAAGAGTTTGGCCACCTCGACGATCGGCGCCCACTCGAAACCGTTGTCGGCGCGCGCCTGTTTCGACGTGAACGCAAGTGAGATGAGTGCGAGCGCAACAAGTCCCGCATCGCGCACGAGGTTCTGCAGCTGCACATGCGCGCCCGCGACTTCGAAGACGATACCCGGACGCCATATGCCGCTCATCAGCACGAGCGCGATGAGCAGCGCGAGCAGCACGAGATTCGCCTTGCCACCGATCGCGAGCGCGCCGGTGTCCGGCGTCGGGTCGAGCGAGGCGGCGCGCACTTCGCCGGCCTGACGGAAGTACCCGCTATCGAGCGCGTAAAACGCCGCGAGCAGCACGCCGCAGACGAACAGCATCGGAAGCGCTAGATGCTGCGCAGTCCAGAAGAATCCCACGCCGTTGAGGAAGCCGAGGAAAAGCGGTGGGTCGCCGAGCGGCGTGAGCAAGCCGCCCGCGTTCGCGACGAGAAAGATGAAAAACACGACCACGTGCACGTTGTGCCGTCGATTGTCGTTGGCGCGCAGGAGCGGCCGGATCAGCAGCATCGCCGCGCCCGTCGTGCCCATCACACTCGCGAGCACGGTGCCTAGCGCGAGGATCGACGTATTCATGCGCGGCGAGCCACGCAAATTCCCATACACGCAGATGCCGCCTGCGATCGTATAAAGCGCGCCGAGCAGCACGATGAACGGAAGATATTCGTCGATCACGGCGTGCACGAAGAGCGGATACGTCGCGCCGGGACCGTGCGTGGCCGCGAACGGCAGCAGGAAGGCCAGCGCCCAGGCCGCCGAGATCTTGCCGAAATGGTGATGCCAGAACGTGGCCGCGAACATGGGGAAGAACGCGATCGACAGCAGCATGCCGGCGAACGGCAGCGCCCAGGCCGCGCCAAGCGAGGCGCCGTCGAACGTCGCAGCGTGTGCGCTCGTGCTGAACAGTGTGAGTGCAGCGAAGAGCGCTCCCGCGCAGGCGCTCGCCGCGTTGCGCTTACGCGCCATGCACGACGATCACATGCACGCGATACGGCCCGTGCGCGCCAAGAATGATGGTCTGCTCGATGTCGCCGGTGCGCGAGGGCCCCGAAACGAAATTGACCGCACGCGGCAGTTCTCCGCGCTCGGCGCGCATGAGCGCGAAGGCGTCCTCGTGGCCCGCGACGATGCGCGAAGCGGGCACGACAGCGATGTGCGTTTCGGGCAACAGCGCGCCCGAGGCCCAGGTTTGCGGGCTGGAGAGCAGCACCAGCGTGCCGGTTTCGGCCGTGGCGCAAAAACACCCTGTGAGGCCGACGAGATCGCGGTCTTCCGGCTTGCGGAATTGAACCGCGAGACCCGCGCCGGCCCAGTCGAAGGTTTCGAGCGTTTGCCACGCGACAGCCTGCATCGGCAGGCTGCGCTCGGCGAGATAACGTTGCGCGGCGGCGGGCACGTCGGCCATCTGCTGGACTTCGTCGACGGTGCTCGACATCTTGCGCGCCTCGCCAACGAAGCGCGCAACGAGGTCGCCTTCGAGCGGCGGACGCGGACCTTCGGGATGCTGCGCGAGGTAATCGGCCACGGCTTCGCGTTCGTGCGCCGCGGGCGTAGCCTCGCGTCCCTGCGCCGCGCGAATGCGCGCGAGTATGCTGCGGCGGGCGGCCGTCGTGTCCATGAACGTCCTCGTCAGATGAAGAAAAGCGACGCGCCGATTATACCGGGGCGTCGCCTTGTGATTGACGGGTTCCGTGTGCGCTTCTTTACGCGCCTATTTGCCCGCGCACTCCTCTTCCACGGGCTGCTCGATGCCGAACACCTGGCGCAGATAGGCGAGATACGCCTTGTCGTCGCACATGTTCTTGCCCGGCGAATCGGAGAGCTTGGCAACAGGCTGGCCGTTGCAGCGAACCATCTTGATGACGATCTGCAGCGGCTGATAGCCAAGGTCGTTGGTGAGGTTCGTGCCCACGCCGAACGCGAGGCGGCAGCGGTCGCCGAAACGCTCGTACAGGCGCAGCACCTTGGGAATGTCGAGCGCGTCCGAGAAGATCATCGTCTTCGTGCGCGGGTCGCAGCGGTTGTCCTCGTAGTGCTTGAGCAGGCGCTCGCCCCACTCGAACGGATCGCCCGAATCGTGCCGTGCGCCGTCGAAGAGCTTGCAGAAGTACATGTCGAAGTCGCGCAGGAAGGCCTGCATGCCGTAGACGTCCGAGAGCGCGATGCCGAGGTCGCCGCGATACTCCTTCGCCCACATCTCGAAGCCATAGATTTGCGAGTCGCGCAGACGCGGCCCGAGCGCCTGACACGCCTGCAGGTACTCGTGCGCCATCGTGCCGAGCGGCGTGAGGTTGTGCTTCATCGCGTAGTAGACGTTGCTCGTGCCGGTGAACTGCTCGCCGAGATCGTCTTTAAGCGTGAGGATGACTTCCTCGTGCCAGCGCTTCGAGAAACGGCGGCGCGTGCCGTAGTCGGCGATCTTGCAGTCGGCGAATTCGGGCTTCGCGCCGAGCAGTTCGATCTTGTGGCGCAGGCGCTCGCGCCCCTCCTCATACTGCGGATGATGCTGCGTGTTGCGGAAATACACCTCGTTGACGATGGCGAGCACCGGGATCTCGAAAAGGATCGTGTGCAGCCACGGCCCCTTGATCTCGATGTCGATTTCGCCGTTGCCCTTGGGCGACGGCGTGATCGAGATGTACTTTTCGTTGAGGTGAAAGAGCGCGAGAAAGTCGATGAAGTCGCCCTTGATGAAGCGCATCTTGCGCAGATACTCGAGCTCGGGCTCGGCGAAGCGCAGCCTGCAGAGCTTCTGGATCTCGCTGCGGATCTCGTCGATGTAGGGCACGAGATCGACGTTCGGCGTGCGGCAGCGGAAACGGTATTCCACATTGGCCGCTGGGAAATGATGCAGCACCACCTGCATCATCGTGAATTTGTACAGATCGGTATCGAGCAGCGAAGTAATGATCATGATGGGCCAGCCGGACTGCAATCGGATAGCGCCCGCGAAGCGGGAACCGGAGCCGCTGCGCGGCAGATGCCTCGCAGCGGCTCCGGGCGGCGAGCGCCAGCGGTGCGCCCATGTTACCCGAATGCCTGCGCGCCCCGCTTGCCCGCCGGCACGTCCCCTTGTTCGCAAGGGGTAAAACGGTGCGGATCACCCCATCATATAAACTAATCACGAAACGATATAAGGACGGTTACGGGCCCGTGGTTGGGGTAATTCCTCATCAGTTACAATAGCGCCTTTGGCGAACCGCCATCCCCCGATACAAAAAGCTTGCAGGAGCTGCCTGAATGACTCACGTTGTGACCGAAAGCTGCATCAAGTGCCGCTATACCGACTGCGTCGATGTGTGCCCGGTGGACTGCTTTCGCGAAGGTCCCAACTTCCTCGCGATCGACCCGGACGAGTGCATTGACTGCGCCGTGTGCGTTGCGGAATGCCCGGTGAACGCCATCTACGCCGAGGAAGACGTGCCTGGCGACCAGCAATCGTTCATCGAGCTGAACGCCGACCTCGCCAAGAACTGGCCGAGCATCACCAAGACCAAGGCGCCGCTGCCGGAAGCCGACGAATTCAAGGACGTGAAGGACAAGCTCGCGCTTCTCGCACGCTGATTGCACGTTAATCGCACGCTGATCGCGGATTGCCCTTAAAGAGATAGCGACGGGGTATTGACAGGTCTAGCCATACCCCATAGAATCTCGTTCTCTGCTTTTGTTGATCCCCGATAGCTCAGTCGGTAGAGCGCCGGACTGTTAATCCGTAGGTCCCTGGTTCGAGCCCAGGTCGGGGAGCCAAGATTCGCAAAAGCCCGTTAATCACAACGGGCTTTTTTATGACGTAAAGAGTTGTAGCTGTATTGTTGTTCCCCGATAGCTCAGTCGGTAGAGCGCCGGACTGTTAATCCGTAGGTCCCTGGTTCGAGCCCAGGTCGGGGAGCCAAAATATCGAGGGGTTGCGTGTTTGCACGCAACCCCTTTTTCTTTTGCTGCGCGTGTTGTGCATACAGCGAGGCTGCATCGTCAGTGCAGCCGAATGTCTTCGCAGTCTCACCCTGACACTCCCCACCCTCCCCGATAATGTCGATTCGTCATCTTCGGGAATCCGCATGAAATCCGCCCGCCTCACCGCCCGCCTCACCGCCCGCCTCACCGCCCTCCTCGCCGGCGCGAGCCTCGTCGCCTCGGCCGCTGCCCACGCCGAACAGATCGGCAGCGTGAACACCAACTTCCGCGTGACCGGTTCCGACAAAGTCGTCGTCGAAGCCTACGACGATCCGCAGGTGCAAGGCGTCACCTGCTATGTCTCCCGCGCGCGCACGGGCGGCGTGAAGGGCACGCTCGGCATTGCGGAAGATCCGACCGAGGCGTCGATCGCGTGCCGGCAGGTCGGGCCGATCTCGTTCACAGGCCCGCTCAAGCAGCAAGACGACGTCTTCAACGAGCGCATGTCGTTCCTGTTCAAGACGTTGCACGTCGTGCGCGTGGTCGACGCGAAGCGCAACGCGCTCGTGTATCTGACCTACAGCGACCGGGTGGTGAGCGGCAGCGCCAAGAACAGCGTCACGGCCGTACCGGTGCCGGCGGGCACGACGATTCCGCTGCGCTAAACTGGGGATCTGAGCCGGATCCCTCACCATGACCGATTCCCGTTTTCGAGATTCCGCCCGCTACTGGCGCACGCCGCTTCTGCCCGGCGCGGATCTCGTCACGGCCGAATACAACGAACATACGTTCGCGCCCCACTGGCACGAGGCGTACACGATCCCCGTAATCGAGGGCGGCGCCGAATGCTATCGCTATCGCGGCGCGCAGCACGTCGCCGAAACGGGCAGCGTGCCGGTCATCAATCCCGGCGAGCTGCACACAGGCTCGCGCGCCGCCGAGGAAGGCTGGAGCTATCGGGTGATGTACGTGCCGATCGACTTCCTGCACGATCTCGCCGGCGAAATCGCGGGGCGCGCGCAGCCGCTGCCGTGGTTCGACACGGAGGTGATCCACGATCTCGATCTCGCGCATCGGCTCTCGCGCGCACACCGTCTGCTCGAAGCCGACGCCGACTGGCGGCGCGCCGCAGCGCAATCCAGCACGAGCGCCGGCTTGGCGGCGCTTCCCACCGCTTCCGATGCGCAGCGCTCCGATCTGCTCGCCGTAGAAGGTGCACTGCTCGACGCGCTCTCGACGCTGCTCACGCGCTACGGCCGCACGCGCGAGGCCGCGCTCAGGCATGGCCCGAACGATCCGCGTGTGGAAACGATGAAGGCGCTCCTCGCCGCCGATCTCGCCATGCCGCTGCGCGTAGCCGATCTCGCCCACGCAGTCGGCCTTTCGCCCTTTCACGCCACGCGGCTCTTCACGCAGGCGACCGGGCTGCCGCCGCACGCCTGGCGCACGCAGTTGCGCCTGCAACGCGCGCTCGGCCCGTTGCGCGAAGGCGCCTCGGTGGCCGACGTCGCCGCGGCGAGCGGCTTCACCGACCAGAGCCATTTCACACGGCACTTCCGGCGTATGTTCGGCGTGCCGCCGGGGCGCTGGCAGTCGTCCTGAAGGCGCAAGCCCGCCTCGCGCCGCAAGAACGTACAAGCCACCCGCACGGGCGGCCGTTATGCTGTCCCCTTGTATCAGGAGGACAGTTTGACCACGCATCCCAACCGCTTCACCGAATTCATCGCCGGCGCGCGCGACACGATCCCCATGATGATCGGCGCCGCGCCGTTCGGCGTGATCTTCGGCACGCTCGTCACCTCGGGCCCGCTTTCGCTCTGGCACGGCCAGTTCATGTCGCTCGCCGTGTTCGCCGGCTCCGCGCAGTTCATCGCGCTCGGGCTGATCGCCTCGCACGCGAGCTTCGCTGTCATTCTTGCCACCACGTTTATCGTGAACCTGCGGCACGTGCTCTACAGCGCAACGCTCGCGCCCTATGTCTCGCATCTGCCGCTGCGCTGGCGTCTCGTGCTCGGCGGCCTGCTCACCGACGAGGTCTTCGCCGTCGCGTGGGCGCATTTCCGCCGCCATCCGCCCGGCGACGACGTCTCGCCGTGGCATTTCCTCGGTTCGGGCGTCTCGATGTACCTGAACTGGCAGCTCTGGACCGCGGCCGGCCTGCTGTTCGGCGCGGCGTTTCCGGGCCTGCAGTCGCTCGGCCTCGACTTCGCAATGGTCGCAACCTTCATCGCCATCGTCGTGCCACAGTTGGTTGCCGTGCGCTACCTCGCCGCTGCCGCGACCGCGGGCGCGCTCGCCTTTTTCTGGCAGGGCTGGCCGTACAAGCTCGGGCTGCTCGGCGCCGTGCTCGCAGGCGTGGTCGTGGGCGTCGTCCTCTCGCGCCCGGGTTCCTCGCGCGGCGTCCGCGCCGCAAGCGACTCCGCCCGCAAGCCCACCAACGTCCAACGCACCGCAGGAGCCGGGCAATGAACTACGTCGTCCTGATTCTCGGCATGGCCCTCATCACCCTCGTCATTCGCACGGCGGTGTTCGTGCTCGGCGACCGGCTCGTGTTCCCGCCGCTCGTGCGCACCGCGCTCGGCTTCGTGCCCGTTACCGTACTCACGGCCATCATCGTGCCGATGGCGGTCTCGCCCCACGGCCAGGGCGCCGAGCTGACCTGGCGCAACCCGCAGCTCGTCGGCGCGCTCGCGGCCATTGTTGTCAGCGCGCTCACGAAGCGGCCGCTCCTCACCATCGCGGTCGGGCTCGGCGTGTTCTTCCTCTGGCAAGGCGTCGTGCTGCGCTAGAGCGTCCCCTCGCCCCTTACGCTCAAGTTTCACCCCGGCGCGCCGTTAAACCCGTCAAGGCCTGCTCTGGCAGGCCACTGCTCGAACGGCGAGAGCACGCGAGAAGCGATAAGGATTACACCGGGGCAACCACAATGGGGCATATCACCCTTAACCTGAAGGATGAAACGCTTGCGTCGCTGCGCAAGGATTTCGACGCGTTCCTGCGCGTCTCGCTCAAACTCGACCCGCAGTTCGCCACGCCGGAATTCGAGGACTACCTGCGTGCGAAGCTGCTCGACAACATGACGCCGCTCACGGAGCACGCTGTCCAGCGGCTCCTGCAAGGCGGCCAGTACGCATGGGCCAAGCGCACGCTCGACAAGGAGTTCCCCGAGGTCGTCTCGATCCTGATGCGTCAGGCGGGCGAATTCGGTTTCGGCTTTGCGTCGCGGCCCGAGTGGACACCGGACGAACTCTCGAAGCAGTGCCGCGACTGGGCGGCCGCCATCGTGAGCGAAGCCCAAGGCGAAGAAGCGCTGATCGATCCGCTGGCTGCGCAGATCAAATCGGGCGTGCAGGACATCCAGACGCTCGAAGAGACGATGCAGACGCCCGCGTGGCGGCTCACCGAGTCGCTGCGTCAGCGGGTGTACGAAGCGAAGATCGGCTGCGAGCAGGCTAGCGGCAGCCTGGCGCGCGAGCGCCTGGGTGAATTGCGCGGGCTCTTGAGGCTCGGCGTCACGCATGGCGTGTTCCAGAAGCAGGAAGCGCAACAGATCATGGAATATCTGCGCCTGCTCAAGCCCGAGATTTTCGTCGAGGAGCCCGACGACGTCTTCACGCGCCTCGCCGCGTGGCTGCGCAACTTCTTCATGCCGCCGCAGCGTGGCACCGCGCGCGAACAGGGGCGCTAGACGCGCCTCGCTGAGAACGCCCCGCCAGGCGCGCCCCGCTAGGCGCGCCCCTTAGTCCCACATCTTCCTGAGTTTCGCGGCGATCTCGACCTTCGCATGCGCGGCGGCGGCGAGTCCCGCCGCGCTCGGTGCGCTCGCCACGGGCGCGGGCGGCCATGCGCGCGATTCGAATAGCGGCAGCATCGGCGCGGCGATGAAGCGCGTGCGCGAGGCCCATACGTGCCGGTCGCCCGACGCCACCTGGTTGTGCACGTAAAAGCGCTGCGGCACGACGATGTGCAGATCCTCTTTCGCGCGCGTCATCGCCACGTAGAGCAGCCGCCGCTCCTCCTCCAGCTCCTCGTCGCTGCCCGCGCCGAGATCGGACGGAATGCAGCCGTCCACGCCATTGAGCACGAACACGTTGCGCCACTCCTGCCCTTTCGCCGAATGGATCGTCGAGAGGATCAGATAGTCCTCGTCGAGCAGCGGATCGGCGGATTCGGCGCTCGTGGCGTCCGGCGGATCGAGCGTGAGTTCGGTGAGAAAGCGCTCGCGCGAGGCGTAAGTGCTCGCAATGCTCTCCATTTGCAGCAAATCGGCCAGACGCACCTGGGCGTCCTCGTGATTGCGCTCGAGATGCGGCTCGTACCAGCGCCGCACGCGCTCGAATTCGGCGGGCCACGGTGTGGCGCGCATGGAGAGACTGTCGATCAGCGACGCGAACGCCGGCCAGTCCTCAGCCGCGCGCGGCGGCGGCGCGAAGGCCGCGAGCGCCTCGGCGGCGCGATACGCGCCCGTGCACGCGGCCACCTGGTCGAGCAGGCGCGCGGCGTTGGCGGGCCCCACGCCCGGCAGCAATTGCGTCACGCGAAAGCCCGCCACGCGATCGAGCGGATTCTCGGCCCAGCGCAACACCGCCAGCACGTCCTTCACGTGCGCGGCGTCGAGAAAACGCAGGCCGCCGAACTTCACGAACGGGATATTGCGCCGCGCCAGTTCGATCTCGAGCGTGGCGCTGTGGTGCGCCGCACGAAACAGCACAGCCTGCTGCTTGAGCTTCATGCCCGCTTCACGCGCCTCGAGAATCTGTTCGACGACGTAGCGCGCCTGAGTCGCCTCGTCGGCCACGGTGACGAGGCGCGGGCGCTGCTGCGAGGGGCGATCGGTCCACAGGTTCTTGGTGAAGCGCTCGGCGGCGGCGTCGATCACGGCGTTCGAAGCGGCGAGGATCGGCGCCGTCGAGCGGTAGTTGCGCTCGAGCGTCACCTGGCGCGCGGGCGGATCGAACTGCGCCGGAAAGTCGAGAATGTTGCGCACCGTCGCGCCGCGAAACGAATAAATCGCCTGGGCGTCGTCGCCGACCACGGTCAGGCCGCGGCCGTCGGGCTTGAGCGCGAGCAGGATCGAGGCCTGCAGGCGGTTGGTGTCCTGGTATTCGTCGACGAGGATGTGATCGAAGCGGCCCGCAAGATCGGCGGCAATCGCCGGCTCCGCGGCCATGTGCGCCCAGTAGAGCAGCAGGTCGTCATAGTCGAGGACGTTCTGCTTTTGCTTGGCGTCCACGTAGGCCGCGAACAGCGCGCGCAGTTGCGGCTCCCATTCGAGGCACCACGAGAACGACCGATTGAGCACGCTGGCGAGCGAGTCGCCCGTGTTGACCGCGCGCGAGTAGATCGCAAGGCACGTCGACTTCGAGGGGAAGCGCTTTTCCTTCGCCGAGAATCCGAGTTCGTGGCGCACGAGGTTCATCAGATCGGCGGAATCTTCGCGGTCGTTGATCGTGAACGCCGGCGAAAGGCCGATGTGATCCGCGTACTCGCGCAACAACCGTGCGCCTACGCCGTGAAAAGTGCCCGCCCAGCTGAGCCCTTGCGCGAGCACTGCGGCCGCGCCCGGCGCGCTGGCGGCGATGCGCGCCACACGCCGCGTCATTTCCTGCGCGGCGCGCCGCGAGAACGTAAGCAGCAGGATGCGGTGAGGGTCGGCGCCACCCGCGATCAGATGCGCGACGCGGTGAGCGAGCGTATTGGTCTTGCCCGACCCAGCCCCTGCGATCACGAGCAGCGGGCCCGGCAGCGCCGAGCCCGGCACGTAGCCCGCTTCGCCGCCGTGCTCGACGGCCTCACGCTGCGCGTCGTTGAGTTTCGCGAGCCACGAAGAAACGGCATTGGCCGCGTCGGCACGCACCTGGCTGGCGTCGGAGACAGAAGAATCGGCAACGGAAACTGTGGACACGGCGGGCGCTGGGACGATGGACGTGGCGAATCGGAAAGAGGCGACGCATACTGTATATCCATACACCCCGCATCCGCAAGCGCCTGATTCCATGGCGATCTGGCGGGATTTAACGACAACGCCGCGGCGCGTTTCGAGCATCATGAAGCGAAGCGGCGGCGTCCGTTGCCGGACGCCGCCGCTCTCGGTGTGCGAACAAGGTCAGCGCCCAGTACACGGACGCCGCCTGCATCAGCCGCGCGTTAGCGCGTTATTCCGATTGGCCGCCCTGCTGCTGGGCCGACATGCCGTTCATCTGATCCTTCATTTCCGAATCGTTGGCCTGACGGTCGGCCTTGTGGTTGATCTTCGCGTCCTTCACCTGCGCCTTGTACTGCGACTTCGCCTGCTTCTTCGCGTCGCTGTACTCGGCGTTCGCCGACTTCTTCGCGCTGCGGTATTCCGCGTTCGCGGCGGCGTTGGCGTTGCGCTTTTGCACCAGCGGGTCAGCGGATTGCGGAGCAGTCAGCGCTTGCGGGGCGGGCGCGGGTTGCGCGATGCCGGCGGCCGCCGGCGCGTGGCCCGTCACCTGGCCCGGCGCTTGACCAGGCGCAGCACCCGGCGCGCCGGAAGGCGCCATCGTTGGGGCTTCGCCGGCCTGTGCCGCGCCCTGGGTCGCGTTTTGAGCGGCGTTTTGCGCATACGCACCTTGCGCGAATACGGCGGCAGTCGTCACGGTGGCAAAAGCAGCGGTAACAGTGAGCAGCTTGCGAATCTGGGTCATGGCGTATCCTCCTTGCAGTGGTTCCGAAGGCGCGTTCGCAGCGGGCAAGCCCGCCGGAATCGCGCCCCCGCTCGACGAAGCCGCGCAACGCAAACTTGAGCGGCGCTGTCGATCCGGGTGAAACCATTTTGGTATGAAGATCACCGTGGGGTCCCGCAACGTTACTCAACGTTTCATTTTCTGACGAATTCATAACATCTGGCCCCGAGATGTGACAGCCGCCGCGGCAAAGCCGCCATCGCTTATGATGCTCACCCTTCGCGCGCTTGCCGCACGCCTTTGAAATTCCAATCCGCCATGCCCAACCTCGATTTCACGCTGACCGGCGACTACGTCGAACTGCACAACCTCCTGAAGATCACCGGACTCGCCGACAGCGGCGGCTCGGCCAAACAGATCGTTGCCTCGGGCGCGGTGAAGGTGGACGGCGAAGTCGAGCTGCGCAAGACGTGCAAGATCCGCGCGGGCCAGGCCGTGCTGCTGGGCGACACGCGCATTGCCGTCAAGGCGCACGAGTGAACCGCCCCGAAACTTGCCCGCAGGCGCCAGCTATGCACCAGATTTGAGCATCTGGATCGACAAGGTCGCTGTCTCGCAATAAGCTTTCAGTTTCGACAGACGAACCCTGCCGCGCGGCGCGCTTATATCGCGCCGCTTGTTTTTCATGACTCGAACCACGCTTTCCCGCCGCGCCGTTTCGGCGCCGCCCACGCTGCGCGGCCACGCCGCCGACACCGCCCGCCTCGCCGGCCCGCTTGCGATCGCCCAGCTCTCGCAGATGGCGATGAGCGTGACCGACACGGTCCTGCTAGGCTCGCTCGGCGCCGATGCGCTCGCCGCGGGCGGCCTTGGCGCGAACATGTTCTTCGTGGTGGTGACCGTGCTGCAAGGCGTGCTGACCTCGGTCAGCGTGAGCGTCGCGCAGGCGCGCGGCGCCGACAACGAAAGCCAGGTGCCGCACATCTACTGGACCGGCTTCGCGCTCTCCCTGCTGCTCTCTGTGCCGGCGTTCGCGCTGCTCTCCTTCGCCGAGCCGATCCTGCGCGCGCTCGGCGAGCCCACGCTGCTCGCGCATCACATCGGCGAGTACACGGCCGTGCTGCGCTGGGGCGCGCCCGCGAGCCTGATCGGCGTGGGGCTCATGCGCTCGTTCCTGCCCGCCATCGGCGCGGCGCGGCGCCTGCTGTGGGTGTCGATCGCGTGCGTGTTCATCAACGGCTTTCTCAACTACGGGCTGATCCACGGTGCGTGGAGCCTGCCGCGCCTGGGCTTTCTCGGCTCGGCGGTGGCCACCACGATCACCGTCTGGCTCACCGCGTTCGTGCTGATGGCGCTGCTGCACCTGCGGCCTTCGCACCAGCATTTCGTCGTTGCGCGCCGGCCGACGGCGCCGCTGATGGGCGAACTCTTCACCATTGGCTGGCCGGTTGCGATCACCTATGCGGTCGAGGCGACGCTCTTTCTCGCCACCGGCCTGCTCGCGGGCCTGCTCGGCGCAACGCCGCTCGCGGCGCACCAGATCGCCTTGAACGTGGCCTCCGTCACCTTCATGGTGCCGCTCGCGATCGGTCAGGCGGCCAACGTGCGCGTGGGTTACTGGTCGGGCGCGGGGGTGCCGCGCGCGGCGCGCCATGCGGGCTTCGTCGCGCTCGGGCTTGGCGTTGGCTTCATGTCGCTGTCGGCGCTCGTGATGGTGCTCGCGCCGCACTGGATCGTCGGGCTCTACCTGCACCTCGACGACCCGGCCAACGCGCACACGGTCTCGCTTGCGGCCACGCTGCTCGGCGTCGCGGCGATTTTCCAGATCGTCGACGGCGCGCAGACCGTCGGTTCGGGCTGCCTGCGCGGCCTGAAAGACACGCGTGTGCCGATGCTCGCGGCCACGCTCGGCTACTGGGGCATCGGCTTTCCGCTCGGCTACGTGCTCGCGTTCCACTTCGGGCTCGGCGCGCTCGGGCTCTGGTGGGGGCTCGCCGCCGGGCTCACCACGGTCGCCGTGCTCATGACGTGGCGCTTTCACCGTATGAGCCGGCGCGCGCAGGCTCACGCTGCCGCCACAAGCCGCGTTGGTTGAAGCGTTCACTTAACCGGCCAGGCCGTACCGGCGCGACCGGGTAAAATACGCGCCTGGCGCCGCACGCGGCGTCCGTCCCACGAGGGCAAGAACAGTTTGGAGACAGCCGCGCCCCGCGAGCGCCGCCGGCCACCCCGGCTACGCTTGCCGCGCGCGGAGCGCTCAGGTCGCACGCATCGACACCCCGCCACGATCCGACGCAAAGCGCGAAACAAACACGCGACGCAACAGCGCGCCATGCAAGCGCACACGCCCAGCGCGCGTGCCGCTGAAGCGTCCCGCGCCACGACATATAACGAATCCACTCACGGACCACCCTTTCATGCTTGCCCCGATTACCCGACTCTTTCCGCTCTGGGCCGTCCTCGTCTCATTGCTGGCTTACTTCGATCCGGGCCTCGTCGCGCCGATCGCGCCGCACGTCACGACGCTCCTGATGATCATCATGCTGTCGATGGGCGTCACGCTCTCGTTCGCCGACTTCCAGCGCGTCTTCACGCGGCCCGCGCCGGTCGCGGCAGGCATCTTCCTGCATTACCTCGTCATGCCGCTCGCCGCCTGGGCGATCGCCAAGGTGCTGCGCATGCCGCCCGATCTCACGGCAGGCATGGTGCTCGTGGGCAGCGTGGCAAGCGGCACGGCGTCCAACGTGATGATCTATCTCGCGCGCGGCGACGTCGCGCTGTCGGTGACGATCAGCGCGCTTTCCACCCTGGTGGGCGTGTTCGCGACGCCGCTGCTCACGCGTCTTTACGTCGATGCGTCGATCGTCGTCGACGTGCGCGGCATGCTCATGAGCATCCTGCAGATCGTCGGCCTGCCGATCGCCATCGGCCTCGTCGTCAACCGGCTCGCAGGCGGCCTCGTGCGCCGCGTCGAGCCTGTGCTGCCGCTTGTCTCCATGGTGTCGATCCTCGCGATCATCGCCGCCGTGGTGGGCGGCACGCATGCGAGCATCGCCACGGTCGGCCCGCTCGTCGCGCTCGGCGTGGTGCTGCACAACGGCATCGGGCTGCTTGGCGGCTACTGGGGCGGGCGCCTGCTCGGCTTCGACGAGTCGGTGTGCCGTACGCTCGCCATCGAAGTGGGCATGCAGAACTCGGGGCTCGCCGCGACGCTCGGCAAGCTCTACTTCTCGCCGCTCGCGGCCCTGCCGGGCGCGCTGTTCTCGGTGTGGCACAACCTCTCGGGCTCCGTGCTCGCGGGTTACTGGGCCGGCAAGCCGGCGCGCGGCAGCACGCGCAATGCGCAAAGCGCCGCGAACGCGTCGCCCGAGCGCGGTTGATCGATACGGTGGTCAAGCGCCGGGCCAGCGTTCCGACGCTTACGCCACACGCTCCTGCGGTGCGCGGTCTCGCGCCCCCGCCAGCCTGCGGGGCGCACGCCGCGTTAGCCTCACCTGCAGCCATGCTCGCAGCCTCGCGAAGCGCCATTCGCGCGGCTGTGCCAGAAGCTCGCCCTCGCAGCGCACTTCAAAGCGCACCCCCTCCCGCCATCCACTGATGCGCGCCCGCTCACCAGGCGCAAGCGGCAGTGCTTCGCCCGGTTCGAGCCAGTAGTCTTCGGTATCGCCTTCGACCGTCATCCAGACGCGGCCCTCGAGCGCCATCACCACGCCGCCCTGCGCCGCGCGAATCGTGCGGCAAGCGTCACACGGCACCCACAGCGCCAACGCGTCCTTGAAGTCTGCGTGCATCACCACGCGGGTTTCTGCTCTCATTGCGCGCTCCGTTCGTTCGAGATGCGCGCAGTGTCGCGCCGCAAGCCCCACGAACGTTTCCGGCCGCGCTGAAACGTCAGTTGCATGCGGCCCAAGAATTGCTCAAGGGACTTGCTCGCCGCCGCAGGACCAGTAGGCCGCTTCCCGTAGAATTTTTGTGAAGTCGTGCAATGAAAACGAACCATCATGCGGCGTGCCGCCATGGAGAATCCGCTTGCCCGCGCATCCCGCCCCAACCGCAGCCGCGACGCGACGCATAACGAAGCCGGGCGCCTCGCCGTGCGCGCCCACGGTTGCGCTGTATGCCCGCTTTGCGCTCGTTTGCCTTGCGCTGGTCGCCGGCTGCGCAACGCGCCCGCCCGCCACCGACTACCCGCGCGAGACGAGCGCGGCCCTGCCGGCCACGCAGGCCAGCGCCACGCCGCTTGGCGCCGCGCTCGCCGCGCCCGAAGCCGCGCACCCGGGCGAATCGGGCTTTCGCCTGCTCGCCACCGGGCCGGACTCGCTGCAGATGCGCGTCGCGCTCGCGCGTGCGGCGACGAAAACGCTCGACATGCAGTACTACATCGCCAACGAGGACACCACCGGCAAGCTGCTGCTAGGCTCGGCGCTCTATGCGGCCGATCGCGGCGTGCGCGTGCGCATGCTGGTCGACGACCTGAATTTTCACGACATCGACCAGCTGATGGCCGCGCTCAACAGCCATCCGAACATCCAGATCCGCGTGTTCAACCCGTACGGCAGCACGAGCGAGTCGATGTACCTGCGCACGCGCAACTTCTTCTCGAACGTCGACCAGTTCACGCGGCGCATGCACAACAAGGCGACGATCGTCGACAACGAGATGGCGATCGTCGGCGGGCGCAATCTCGGCGACGAGTACTTCAACGCCAGCCCGACGCTCGACTTCCGCGACCTCGACGTGCTCACGGCCGGGCCGGTCGCGCAAAGCGTCTCGGCAAGCTTCGACGAGTACTGGAACAGCTCGATCTCGTACCCCTTGAGCGTGCTCAATCATCAGAAGTTCGACGCGCACGATCTCGACACCGCGCGCGACGACCTGCGCAAGCACTGGCGCGAAAGCGCCGAGCCTTACAACGCCAAACCGCTCAACGCCACGCCGCTCGCGCAGCAAATCACGGGCAATACGCTCGCGCTCGTCTGGGCGAAATGGGCGTTCGTGGCCGACTCGCCAGGCAAGATCGCGGGCAGCGAGAAAGGCGAATTGGGCGACGCCATGCGCTCGCTGCTCGACCGCATCCATCAGGCGCATAGCAGCGTGCTGGTGTTCTCGCCGTACTTCGTGCCGCACGACACGGGCGTACAGACCATCCGCACGCTCACTGCGCACGGCGTGCGCGTGGCGATCCTCACCAATTCGCTCGCCGCCACCGACGCCGTTGCGGTGCAGGCCGGCTACAGCCCTTACCGCGTGCCGCTGCTCGAGGCCGGCGCCGAGCTTTACGAGTTCAAGCCGCTGCAGCCCGAACACGCCGACCAGCGGCGCTTCGGCGTGGTCGGTTCGCGCTCGCGCGCGAGCCTGCACGCCAAGGCCTACGTGATCGACGACAGCACGCTCGTGATCGGCTCGCTCAATCTCGACCCGCGCTCCGCGCGTCTGAATACCGAGCTTGCACTCACCGTGGAGAGCCCACCGATCGCGCACGAAGTGGCCGACCTGTTCAAGCGTGCGATCTCGCCGCAGGTGAGCTACCACGTGACGCTCGCAACGCCCGCGCAACTGGCGCAGCTCCAGGGCACGACGGTCAACTCGCCGCTCGTCTGGACCGACGAGGAGAACGGCATGATCCGCACCTACAACCTCGACCCTGGTGCGGGTTTCTACAGAAATGTCCTAACCGGGCTATTCTTGCTGTTGCCGGTCGACAGCCAGCTGTGAACCGGTCGTGAAGCGACTGTGAGCACGACCTGGCTGTCGCCCGCGCAAGATCGCTTGATTTACGTTGTAACGTCCGCCGTCGAGCCAGCCGCGAAGCCGCCTTCATCGCCATGAGCGTCGGGCCTTCGCAGCGGCCGCGCCAGCATAGCGCCGCCGCCCAGCCACCACGCGGATCCGAACCCGTCACGAAAGCGGCGCCCTCGCGCGAGCGAGGATGCGCCGCCTCAATCACCGGAGTATCAAATGACCGCAAGCAACGAAAACGTCCGCATGGAGCGCGACACGTTCGGCGAGATCGCCGTGCCCGCCCAGCAGCTTTGGGGCGCGCAAACGCAGCGATCCCTGCAAAACTTTCGCATCTCCACCGAAAAGCAGTCGCCGGAACTGATCACCGCGCTCGCGACGATCAAGCGCGCCGCCGCCGAAGTGAATCTCTCGCTAGGCGTGCTCGACGAGAACAAAGCGAAAGCGATCATGCAGGCCGCCGACGAGATCATCGCGGGCAAGCACCCCGGCGAGTTCCCGCTCGCCGTGTGGCAAACGGGCTCCGGCACGCAGACCAACATGAACCTCAACGAGGTGATTGCGAACCGCGCGAGCGAGATTCTGGGCGGCGAGCGCGGCGAGGCGCGCAAGGTGCATCCGAACGACGACGTGAACCGCGGCCAGTCCTCCAACGACGTGTTCCCGACCGCGATGCACGTGGCGGCCGCCTACGGCATCGTCAAGCATTTGCTGCCGGCGCTCAAGACGCTGCGCGATACGCTCGACACCAAGGCCAAGGCTTTTGCCGACATCGTGAAGATCGGCCGCACGCACCTGCAGGACGCCACGCCGCTTACGCTCGGCCAGGAGTTCTCGGGCTATGTCGCGCAGCTCGATCACGGCATCAAGCACGTCGAATCTTCATTGCCGCATCTCTACGAACTCGCGCAGGGCGGCACGGCCGTGGGCACCGGCCTGAACGCACATCCGCAGTTCGCGCACAAGGTTGCGGAAAGCATCGCGAAGCTCACGGGCGTGCCCTTCGTCACTGCGCCCAACAAGTTCGAAGTGATGGCCGCCGCCGACGCGCTCGTGTTCGCACATGGCGCGCTGAAGACCGTGGCCGCGAGCCTCATGAAGATCGCCAACGACATCCGCTGGCTCGCCAGCGGCCCGCGCTGCGGTCTGGGCGAATTGTCGATTCCCGAGAACGAGCCGGGCAGCTCGATCATGCCGGGCAAGGTGAACCCTACGCAGTCCGAAGCAGTGACGATGCTCTGTTGTCAGGTGTTCGGCAACGACGTGGCCGTGAACATGGGCGGCGCGAGCGGCAACTTCGAGCTGAACGTGTTCCGCCCGATGATCGCGCACAACGTGCTGCAGTCCATCCGCATGCTCGCCGACGGCGCGCTCAGCTTCAACGATCACTGTGCAGTGGGGATCGAACCGAACCGCTCGCGCATCGACACGCTGCTCAACGAGTCGCTCATGCTCGTGACGGCGCTCAATCCGCACATCGGCTACGACAAGGCCGCGCAGATCGCGAAGAAGGCGCACAAGGAAGGCACCACGCTCAAGGCCGCCGCGCTAGCACTCGGCCACGTGACCGAGCAGCAGTTCGACGAGTGGGTGAAGCCCGGCGAGATGGTGGGCGAGGCGAAGAAATAAGCCCTGTTTGAAGGGCTGAAATGCATAACGGGCGGCGAGGTTCACACCTTTGCCGCCCGTTTTTTCATGCCGCCGCAACGGCGCGCATGCGGATCAAACCTGCCCTTTCGCCACTTCCTCGGGCTTGAGTTCGACGATCGCGTCGAGCGCTTCCTTCACGTCGAGCGCGTATTTCGCGAGGCGCTTCTGCTCGTCCGTTTCCGGTACGTACGTCGGCACGGGAATCGGGTTGCCGTTTTCGTCGACGGCCACGAACACGATCAGGCAGTCGGTGGTGAGGCGCAGCTGGCCGCTCTTCGGGTCGCCCGCATGCACGGTGATGTGGATGTGCATGGACGTGCGGCCCGTGGCGACCACGCGCGCGCGCAGCTCGACCATGTTGCCGACGAGAATTGGCCGGCGAAAGCGGATGTTGCCCACGCTCACCGTCACGCAATAGCGGCCGGACCAGACCGCGGCACACGCATATGCCGTCTCGTCGATCCATTTCATCAGCGCACCGCCGTGCACTTTGCCGCCGAAGTTCACCGAAGTCGGCTCGGCGAGGAACCGGAACGTCGTTTCCGAACGGTCCAGCGGCTGGGTAGGCGTCTTCATCTCGGCTTGGCTCATGGCGATTACCGCATACGGCGGCCCGTATCGTAGTGTGGGGAATGGAGGCGTCGATTATACGAGTGCAATAAGACAGACAGTCGCAGCCGCTTGCGAAACCCCATTCGCGATTGATTCAGCTCGCCGCGAATCGCGCCCGGTAATCGAGCGGCAGCACGCCATAGCATCGCTCGAACGCGCGCCGCAGATTCTGCTCGGTGCCGAAACCGCAATCGGCCGCAATCCGCTTGAGCGGCCGGCGCGACTGCGCGAGCGCGTGCGCAGCGGCCTCCACGCGCATCGCCGCAACCGTGCGCGCAGGCGTGCGCCCCACCGCGTCGACATAGCGGCGCGCAAAGGTGCGCGGGCTCATGCGCGCTTCCTCGGCGAGGCGCTCGACGCTGAGCGCGCCGTGCAGGTTGGCGGCCATCCAGCCGTGCAGCGCGTCGAACTCCCCGCCCGCGGTGGCTTGCGCCGCAAGCGCCTCGCTGAACTGCGACTGGCCGCCGGGCCGCTTCATGAACACGACAAGGCGGCGCGCCGCCTGCATCGCGACCGCGTGGCCGCAGTCCTCCTCGATCAGCGCGAGCGCGAGATCGATGCCCGCCGTCACGCCCGCCGACGTCCAGACCACACGGCCGTCGCGCTCGTCGCGGATGAAGATCGGCTCAGGATCGACTTCCACGCGGGGAAAACGCCGCGCGAGCTGGGACGCGTTGCGCCAGTGCGTGGCGGCGCGGCGGCCGTCGAGCAGGCCCGCCGCGGCGAGATAGAACGCGCCCGTGCAGACCGACGCGACACGGCGTGCATGCGGCGCGGCCGCCGCGATCCAGGCGACGAGTTCGGGTTGCAGCACGGTGGTGTCGTCGACGGGGACGCCGGGCACGATCAGCGTGTCGATCGTGGCGGGGTCGAGCGTGTCGAGCCGCTCGGTGACGATGGGCATGCCCGCGAAGGTCGGCAGCACGCCGCCAGCGACCGAGGCGAGCGTCGTGCGGTAGGCGCAAGGCTGCGCGCCGTTTGCACTGCCGCTCGCGCCGCCGGCCGTGCGCATCGCCAGCTCGGCGCGCCAGAATGCTTCGATGGGTCCGCAGGCGTCGAGCAGCACAAGCTCGGGCGCGACGGCAAATACGACGTGGCGTGCAGCGGCAGGGAAAGTCGGTTCAGACGGCATGACGGCGAACTCGATGCTGACGAAGTGCCCTCATCATCGCACGCGCGCGATTGGCAGTCAGGTCAAAGTAACGTCAAATCCTGCCAGTCGACGGTGACGACAGGATCACGCGTGGCCGCTCACTTATGGAACGTGACGCCTTCGTCGATCGTGCCGTACATCGTGATGCCGCTCGTGCTGTTCGACGGCGGCGTGGAACCGCCTGCACAGGCGGCGCACAAGGCGGCGAGCGCGGCGGCGGCGAAAAGAGCCAGGAAGCGTTTCATAAAGGGCAAGCCGATAGCGTGAATAAACGATTCTAGCGCGGCGCTCCCGCGCGCCGCAGTACGTACCACCGCGCGCGACTCGGCACTCATCGAGCGGCTGCAATCGACACTTCATCGCAGAGTGAAACGTCGAATGCGCCATTTCGCTAAAGTGACGGTGTGGGTGAAATCCGCCGCCATCGCCAACCATGAAGGAGCCGCCATGACCCTGCCCGCCACCGACGAATCGAGCCACTTTCCGGGTCTCGCACGCGTTGCCGCGCTGCTCGCCGATCCCGGCCGCGCCGCCATGCTATGGGCGCTCATGGACGGCAGCGCGCGGCCCGCGGGCGAACTCACGATGATCGCGGGCCTCTCGCCTTCGGCGGCGAGCGGCCACCTCGCCCGCCTGACCGATGGCGGCCTGCTCGCGCTCGACGTGCGCGGCCGCCACCGGTACTACCGGATCGCCACCCCCGAGATCGCGACAGCGATCGAGGCGCTCATGAACGTCGCGCATGTGTCCAATGTCGTCGCGTCGCAGCGCCCGACACCCCGCCCCGCGCGGACGGTGCCGCTGGAGATGCGCCATGCGCGCACCTGCTACGACCACATGGCCGGCGAAGTCGCCGTGCAAGTGTTCGAGCGCCTCGTGGGCGGCGGCCTGCTGGTGCGCGACGGCGACATGCTCGAAGCCACGCCGGAGGGCGCGGCGCGTCTCGCGGCGTGGGGCGTGGACGTTGCCGCGCTGCGCGCACGGCGGCGGCGCTTTGCCTGTACCTGCCTCGACTGGAGTGAGCGCAGGCCGCACCTGGGCGGCGCACTCGGCGCGGCGCTGCTCGATTCGTGGACGCACAGCGGCTGGATCGAGCGCACGAGCCGCCCGCGCGTGCTGCGCATCACACCTAAAGGACAACACGAATTCGATGCGCTCGTCGGCGCATAACACAGCGCGCGAGCGAGGCCGTATTAACTGACAAATACCCAACGAAATCGCGGATTTCGCGCGCAAAAGGTCGCGTTTCTCCCGCGGCCACACGTTCTGTTACATCTGCTGCATAAGCCTTAACAAATCCGCGAGCATGGAAACAAGCCTGCCGGATACAGTGCCCTGCATGGGATGGCAATCGGCGCAACAGCACCAAAGCGCCCGGTCCCATGGACAGGAGAACAAAGATGAGAACGCGCACACCTACGATCACCCAGTTTCGTCGCACGTCCCGCCGCACGCTGTTCGCACTCGCCGCGCTCGCGGCGCTGAACCTCGCCGGCACGAGCGCGGTTTTCGCGCAGGTGGCGCCCCCCGATGCGGCGGCCAGCCCCACTGCTACGGGCGGCGATCCGCCCAGCCGCGTGGCGCGCCTCGACTACATGGCCGGCGCCGTGACCACCGAGCCGGCCGGCGCGAGCGACTGGTCGTACGCGCAGCTCAACCGCCCGCTCACGACCGGCGACCAGCTCTGGAACGACGCCAACGGGCGCTCCGAGCTGCACATCGGCTCGACGGCGGTGCGCCTCGGCGCGCAGACGAGCCTCGACGTCCTCAACCTCGACGATCAAACGGCGCAGCTCAAAGTGCCGCAAGGCACGCTCTCGACGCGTGTGCGCGAAGTCCCGCCCGGCACCTCGTATGAGATCGACACGCCGAACCTCGCGCTCGGCGTGACGAGCCCCGGCGACTACCGCGTGGATGTGGCGCCCGATGGCAGCAGCACGACCGTGACCGTGCGCAACGGCAGCGTGACCGTTTACGGCGAAAACGGTCAGATGCCGATGACGGCCGGTCAGCAGATCCGCTTTGCCGGCACCGACCTGCAGCAGGTGGCGAGCGACCAGGCGCCGCCGCCGGACACCTTCGACCAGTGGGCTCTCGCACGCGACGCCGCCGAAGACCGCTCGGTCTCGGCGCGCTATGTCTCGCGTGACGTCCCGGGCTACCAGGACCTCGACAACAACGGCACGTGGCGCAGCGATCCGCAGTACGGTGAAGTCTGGACGCCGAACTCGGTGCCCGCCGGCTGGGCGCCGTATCACGACGGCCATTGGGTGTGGCAGGCGCCGTGGGGCTGGACGTGGGTCGACGACGCGCCCTGGGGCTTCGCGCCGTACCACTACGGCCGCTGGGCGTACGTCGACGATTCGTGGGCCTGGGTGCCCGGCCCGGTCGTCGAGAGCGCACCGCCCGTCTATGCGCCGGCGCTGGTGGCGTTCGTAGGCGGCGGTGACGGCGGCACGGACTGGGGCGTCAACCTCGCCGTGGGCGGCGTCGCGGCCGCGGGCGTCGCGTGGTTCGCGCTCGGGCCCGGCGAGCCGTGGCATCCGCACTGGGGCGGCTGGAGTCCGAACTACTACCAGCGCGTGAACCAGACCGTCGTCGTCAACAACTACCGGCGCGACGTCAACATCACGAATATCAACGTTCACAACACCTACGTGAACTATCGCGCGCCGGGCGCTGTGACCGCCGTGCCGGCCACGGCGTTCGTCCACGGTCAGCCGGTCTCGCGCTTCGCGCAGCATGTCGATCCGCAGCAATGGCGTAATGCGCGGATCAACCCGGGTACGCCCGGCATCGCGCCAGTGCAGGGCAGTTTCGGACCCAACATGCGCCGCGCCAACTACCGGCCGCCCGCAGCGCTCAACCAGCGCCAGGTCGTAGCCACGCGCGCGCCGGTCGCACCGCCTGCGTTCCACGACAACCTCGCGCAGCGCTTCGCCCACACCGGCGGCGCGGTGCCGGGCGCGGGTGCGCCCGTGGTGCGCGTCTCGGCGCCGGCGCATGCGCCTTCCTCGCCGTTCGCGCCGGCTTCGCATGGCGCGTGGCCCGCGCAGAACGTGCGCGTCGTGCCGCCGCATTCGCCGGTGCTCGGCGCAGCCGGCAGGCCGGCTGCCCCGCAGGCGCAGGCTGGCCGTCAAGGCATGCCTGGCGGCGCACCTCAAGCGGGCGCCGCGGCCGCTAACGCCATGCCGCGTGGCGCCGAGCATGGCCAGCCGGGCATGGCACCCGCCGCGCAACAACAAGGTGTGCCGCGCCCGCCGCAGTTCGCCGGCCGTCCGGAAGGCGGCGCGCCCGCAGCAGGCCAGCCGGGTCCGGGCGCCATGAACGCGGCGAATGCAGCGCCGCGCGGCGAAGCGCATCAGCCAGCATGGACGCAGCCGCACGCGCCGATGGCCACGCGTGGCCAGCCGGGCGGCAACGAGGCAGGCAGACCGCCCGTCGTCGCGATGCAACAGCAGCGTGACGCGGCACGTGGCCAGCCGCAGGCGCAACCGCAGCAACGCATGCCCGAGCCCGCCGCGGCGCAACGCGCGCCGCAAGCCGAGGCGCGCCCCGAGGTCCATCCGCAGGCGCAAGCTCAGCCGCAGCCGCAGCCGCAACAGCGTGCTGAGGTTCGTTCGCAGCCCCAGCCCCAGCCGCGTCAGGAGTTCCATCCGCAGCCCCAGCCGCAGCAGCACGCGGAGGCGCGTCCGCAGCCGCAGCCCCAGCCGCAGCAGCACGCGGAGGCGCGTCCGCAGCCGCAGCCCCAGCCGCGCCAGGAGTTCCATCCGCAGCCGCAACCGCAGCAGCGCGCCGAAGCCCGTCCGCAGCCGCAGCCCCAGCCGCGCCAGGAGTTCCATCCGCAGCCACAGCCGCAGCCACAGCAGCACGCTGAAGCCCGCCCGCAGCCGCAGCCGCAGCCTCAACCGCGTCCGCAACCGCAACCCGCGCCTCACCCGCAAGAGCGCGCAAGCGGCAACAATCACGACGATCGCCACCACGGCTGATCGCCGCGCCAGCAACGAAAAAGCCCGCGAACGTCGCCGTTCGCGGGCTTTTTTCATGCCGCTGTCATCCCGCCACTACCGTGAATGCAAGCGCCTCACACCGCCATCGGCGCAGTGAGCGGTTCATGATGGCGGTAGTCCACGAGCGAGAAGTCCGACGGCTCGACCTTTTCGAGCCACTCCGGCTCATAGACGCCCGTCTTCGCGTACTCGGGCACGCGCTCGGAAATGGCCAGACGCGGGCTTGCATACGGCTCCCGGCGCAACTGCTCGTTGAGCATATCGAGCTGATTCTCGTAAATGTGCGCGTCGCCGATGAAGTACGTGAACCAGCGCGGCGTATAACCCGTCAGCCGGCCCACGAGGTGCAGCAGCACCGCGCCTTCGGTCAGGTTGAACGGCGTGCCGAGGCCCACGTCGTTGCTGCGGATATACAGGCACAACGAGATTTCGCGCTTCGTCGGGTTCGGCACGAACTGATACAGCAGGTGGCAAGCCGGCAGCGCGATCTCTTCGAGCACCGCCGGATTCCAGCCATGAAACAAAATTCGACGGTCGGTCGGGTTGTTCATGATCGTGTCGAGGCACTGACGCAACTGGTCGACCGCCTTGTAGAGCAGCACCTTGGCTCGCCCATCCTCGGTAAATTCTGCGACGCGCGCGTAGCCGCGCGATTGCGCGTCGGCGAGCTGCGCGGCGGCTTGGGCGTCGAGCACCTTGTAGGCTGGCCAGCGCCGCCATTGCACGCCGTACACGTCGCCCAGATCGTCCGTGCCTTCGCGGTACGGATTGGCTAGCCACTGGGCGTTCTCGTTCGCGTTGGCGTCCCAGACCTTGCAGCCCAGCGCGCGGAAATCGGCAGCGCTGCGCGAGGCGCGCAAAAATCCGATCAGCTCGCCCACCGCCGACTTGAACGCCAGTTTCTTCGTCGTCACCGCCGGGAAGCCGTCCTGCAGGTCGAAGCGCAGCATGGCGCCCGGCTGGCTGATCGTGCGGATACCGGTGCGGTTTTCCTGCCAGGTGCCGGTGTCGAGAATCGAGCGGACGAGCTCGAGATACTGTTTCATGCGCGGTTCCCTCGTCGGGCACATAGCGCCCGGGTCGGATTCAGGATGGAAAAGGAGGATTTTACCCGGCGCGCGCGTCCCGGGTCGGCCGCGCCGAAAGCGCGAGTCCGTCACGAAACGGGGACAAGGGCGAAACGCCCGCAGGACGGGCTACGAAGAGCCCTGGGAAAAGCTCGCGGCGCAACGAGTCGCAGCGAGATGAAACACCATGACAATGACCCGCCACAAGCGACGGCGCGCGCTCAACGCACGGCGCACGAAAGCGCCGGCCGCTTCAAGCAACCTGAATCAGACTCGAACAACCTCACCGCGCCTCAACCGCCCGACGCCAGCCCGCCCGGATGCGGCGCGAGCGGCTCGCTTTCCATGTGGCGCATGCCATGCGCACACAAGAGCCGGTACAGCGTCACGCGCGAGATGCCAAGCTCCTGGGCGGCGTCGCCAAGACGGCCGCGGTGGCGCAGCAGCGCAAGTTCGATGGCCTGACGCTCGGCGGCTTCGCGCGCCTGGGCGAGCGAGACCGGCACCACTTCGACGTAGTCGCCGAGTTCGAGATCGCGCGCCGTGATCGCGCGGCCCTCCGACATCACGATGGCGCGCCGCACGCGGTTGATCAGCTCGCGCACGTTGCCGGGCCAGCTGTAGTTGTGCAGCGCCGCGATGGCGTCGGGCGAAAAGCCGCGCAGGCGCCGGCTGCCGTCCTTCTTGAAGCGCTCGAGCATGTGCCGCGCGAGCAGTTCGATGTCTTTGCCGCGCGCGCGCAGCGGCGGCTCGTCGATCTGCAGCACGCACAGGCGGTGATACAAGTCCTGGCGGAAGCGCCCTTCCACCATCGCCGCGCGCATGTCGACGTGGGTGGCCGAGATGATGCGCACGTCCACCGGAATCGACTGATGGCCGCCCAGCCGCTCGATCTTGCCTTCCTGCAGGAAGCGCAGCAGGCTCGCCTGGCTTTCCATGGGCAGGTCGCCGATTTCGTCGAGAAAGAGCGTGCCGCCGTTGGCCGATTCGACGCGCCCGACCTTGCGCTGGCTCGCGCCCGTGAACGCGCCGCGCTCGTAGCCGAACAGCTCGGACTGCAGCAGGTGCGGGGGAATGGCGCCGCAGTTGATCGGCACGAACGGCGCGCTACGGCGCGACGAGCGCTCGTGGATCGCCACCGCCGTGAGTTCCTTGCCCGTACCGGATTCGCCAGAAATGAACACCGGCGCGTCAGTCAGCGCGACCTTGCGGATCGAGCGGAACAGCGCCAGCATCGCCTCGCACGAGCCGACCATTTCGCCTTCGCTGCCGCCCGTGGTGTCGTTCGAGGCGACTTCGCCGAGCGAGACCATGCCATACGCATGGCCAACGGAATCGACGATGCGATCGCCGTTCCAGGGGACCGTTACGTAATCGAAACAGTAATCGCGCACCAGACGGCGCAGCGTTGCGTCCTGCAGTTGCCCGGTCGTGGTCGCCGCCACCCAGCCGACGTTGGGCAGCGTGAGGCACGGCTCGAATGAGCCGATTTCATGCAGATGAAATTCGCTTGATAGATCGAGCAAGCCCCCCGCGGGCATACCTGCGCGAAGCGCCCGCCGCGCGTCCCGTGCGTTGCCGACGATCTCCACCTGCCAGCCACGCTCGTGGAACCGCTCGTTCAACGCTTCGACCGGTTTTCGCGTCACGTACACCAATTGCCGCGTTGCAGGTTCCATTATTCAGATCCTCTTGCCAACACCATCGTTTGGGAATGACGGCACGCACCTGAATGTACAGACACGCAGCAAAAAGCGACTTTCGCGTACCTGCAAAAAAACAGTGAACGCGCATGCTTTTGCTGACAGTGAATCCCCGAGTTGTGGCGTGTGTGTCAACTTGCCCAGTTGCGGGCTTTTTCTTTTAGGCATTACGGCTTTTTCTGAAGCTTACTATAGCCTCATGGCACTTGGATAGAATTTATGCAATTGGAATGCATAAGGGACTGATGGAAATGTTTCCACCTGTTTCCCGGCATTTTGTCAGTGCAGAAATAATTACGGATGTTTCCATTCTCTGAATAGTTAAGCGTCTGGCGCGCAAACGTTCTCCTTTGAAACCATATGGCATTCCAAATGGGTTTAAACGGCCTCACGTTTCAGCGCTGAAACATTTTGGCGAATATCCGCCATTCAAAGTTTGCAGAGAATAGTGCGGTTCGAAGCGTATCAATGGATTGCGGGCGATGGCACACGTTTCGCTAAATGTCTCGCACCAGGAGATACGCCATGCGACTCAACATCCAGCAGGTCCTGCGCAGTGTCATCGGCTACGGCAGCGCATGCGCCGCCATGCTCGTACCGGCCGCCCTCCTCGTCCTCTCGCCCGCCGCTCGCGCACAGGCGCCGGACGATGCGTCAGCCGCGCCAAACACGGTTGTCAGCGTCGCGAACGCCGCCCCGGATGTCGTTCCTGCAACACCTGCGGCACTCGTTCCCGCCACGCTCGCCGTAAGCGCGCCGGCCGACGATACAAACGCCGCCGCCACGGACTCGACCAGCGCCACGGCCACCAGCGCGCAGGCGCCGGCCGACCCTGTCGCCTCTGGCAACGATGGCGCCTTCGCGGGCATCGGCTCACTCGACGATCAGACGCTCTCGCGCCAGCGCGGCGGCGCCGTCGGCATGGTGATGGTTGCGGCCACGCCACAACTGATGCGTGGAAACAACAACGTGACGCTCTGGGACGAAATCGCGCCGCCTGCACCGCTGCCGATCCCCGTCGACGCCACGCAGAACGCGCAGGGCAACCTCGCAAGCTACACGAGAAAGTGACGATGAGATAGCACCCGTGCCGCCTGCGGCGCGGTGTCCGGTTCGCGGTGAATAACGCGAAGCCAGGACAAATGGACCGGACAAGGCGCCCATGCGCCGACTCCGGCCAGGAGGAGACCAGAATGACAGCACGCAACTCGACGCGCGGCGCAAGCCGCCGCTCGATCCAGGCCGCCGCCGCCCTGTGCGGCGCCCTGGCCGCGAGCGTCACAGCGGGCGTGTACGCCCAGCAGGTGACGAATCCCGGCGACATCATCGTCGAACGCGACATCACGCCGCGCAGCGCCTTCGACAACGTGCCAAAGAGCCAGGACCCCGTGCTCGTGCGCGCCACGACCTTCCCCAAGAACAGCTTCGACCCGGCGATCGCGACGCTCGTCACCGACACGGACCTCACCAACGCGCACGGCTCGAGTGGCGTGAACGCGAACGGCGCCTTGAGCGCGCAAACCGCCGGCGTGCAGGCGCTCACGCGCATTCTCACGGGCAGCGCGACCGGCGCGAACGTGGCGGCCGGCCCCGGCGCGAGCGCCGGCGTAGGCGGCGGCCTCGGCGGCACGATTTCCTCGACGATCACAGGCGCGCTCGCCCCACTCTCGGGCGCCATGGGAGGCATGAAATGAGCCGTTCGATCCAGACGCCATGCACGTGGCGCACGCTGCGCACGGCGCTTCCGGGCGTGCTCGTCTGCGCCGCCGCGCTCGCCTTTGCCAGCGGCGCGCAGGCCCAGGTCAGCGTCGGCGCGACGGCAAGCATCGCCCCGGGCGCCGCCACCTCGACGACGGGCGCGCTCACCGTGAACGAAACAGCGGGGGTCGACAACGCCCAGGCCAACCAGCTGACGATCACGACCGGCAACGTGTCGATCAACGTGAACGGCGACGACCAGCTCGCCACCGTCACGGCGCGGCTCAAGGGCGCGACCGCGACGATAGGTACAGGAGCTTTTGCAAACGCGAACGGCGCAATGATGGTGAATCAGTCGGCGGGCGTGGGCAATGTCCAGCGCAACACTGCACTCATCAGCAGTGGTGCGATTGGTGTGGTGGCGGTCTCGGACGGTGAATTGTCCGCGGCGGCTGCCCAAAACGGCAGTCGGGGGCAAATGGCCCAGGCAGGGGGTATTCGTGAGGTACGCATCGACAATGCGGCATTCAGGAATGCGACGGGCCTCGTGCAGGTGAACCAGACAGCCGGCGCCGGTAACGCTACGGCAAACAGTTTTGTGCTCCGTCCCCCGGCGGGCACTCTTTTTTAACTGACCACTCAGTATCGGAGCGAAATCATGAAGCGCACCCTCATAGCAGCGGCAGTTCTCGCGTCGGCGGTAGGTTCCGCTCACGCGGCTAATTCGGCGTATCTGTTCAACGCCACAGGCGTAACCCAGTACGTCGGCATCGAAGGCTTTGTCGCGCTGTTCGGCTGCGTCTCGGTTTCGAGCACCGCTGGCGCCGTCATCAACAACAACCAGACTACCGGCGGCGGCACGCTCATTCCGCAAGCGCAAAGCTATAACAGCGGCAAGGTGACGACGACGTTCAACAACACGAATTTCAGCGTGATGGGCACGGGCAGCAACACGTTCACGAAGTCGTCGAGTTCGAGCGAGTCGAGCATGTCGTCATCGTCGAGCAGCCAGTCGAGGACGCATGATGTCAATGCATCGACCACGAAGAGCTCGTCGAGCAGCTCGACCTTCAGCAAGTCGCTCGACGCAAGCGCGAGCGCCGACTATCACGTCAAGACCGATAACGGCAGCACGCACGACCACACGACATCGAGCACCTTTAGCGATACGGGCAACGCGGCTCTCGGTACGAGCTACAGCAGCGTTGGCAACAACACGTCCACGAAGTCGCAGAGCGGCAATGGCAGCCTGACAGCCAACGCGTCGTGGTCGCACAGCGGCAACCCGCACAATGGCTCGGCAAGCTTGAACCTCAGCGGCTCGGAAAGCACGTCGCACACGAAGACGAATTCGCATAACAACAGCGACACGACGAACGTCGGCGCAGCGTGGGATGTGAACAACGCCAAAAACACGAGCAACAGCTCGACCACCGCCAACACGGCTTACGCCGACGGCACGGCGAGCGCGTCACTCTCGGCCAGCGTGAGCGGCTCGAGCAGCAAGACGAAGGACTCAAGCAACACGTATGCCCATACGTACAGCGAATCGAGCACCAGCGCGAATTCGCATGAACATCAGTCGTCGCACCAATCGAGCTCGACCAAGAGCTGGGGCTATAGCGTGAGCGACACGCTCAACACCGTCGACGAGCACACGACCGGCTACGTCACGCAGCACATCAACACGCAACAAGCCGGCACGCTCGACGCCAACACAGGCAGCAACGCAGCAACCGGCGTGACGGGCAACCTTGGCGTGAACATCGCGGAAGGCATCAACAACGCGCAAAGCAACGATGTCGCGCTCGCTTCCGTCGACATGGGCAACGTCTTCGGCAACGCGCAGATCTTCAACACGCAAAGCTCCAGTGGCCGCGCGAACGTGAAGAACTTCAATCTGAACGCGTCGGTCGGTGACGGCTCGCTTGCGAACGTCTCGGGCAACGTCGGCGTGAACGTCGCATCCGGTATCGGCAACGCGCAGAACAACAGCCTCGCCGGCTCGGTGACGACGGCAAACCCGGGTTCGGCCTCGACGGTTGCAATGGTCGCGACGGATAACAACGTGCAGAACGCCAACATGTCGGCAACCGGCCAGTTCCAGGGCACGGCTAGCCTCGGCGCCAATACGCTCACCGGCGCGCAAGGCAACATCGGCGTGAACATTGCCGGCGGCATCGGCAACCTGCAGCACAACGGCATGGCAATCGCCGCGATGAACAACGGCCACTAAGCACGGCTGGCAGTACCGCAGGAACTGGGCTCGTCCCAGGCAGTAACGCAGCAAGCAACGCGCGCCGGCTGTCCCACCGCAGCCGGCGCGCAAACCAGAAGGCAGGAGACCACCATGTCCGGGCCCCTCTCGACCCCGGCGTCAAGGATGTTTGTGCTCGCGCTGACGCTTACCGCCAGCGCGGCGCTTGTGCCTGTGCATGCACAGCAGTCGACGCTCGACGCGACCCACCTCATCGGCGTGCCGGTGAAGCTTCCGGTCCACTCGATGCGGGACCTGCGCTATCGCAGCATCGTCAGCCAGCAGTATGACTACAGCTGCGGCGCTGCCGCACTCGCCACGCTGCTCAAGTACGGCTACGGCATCGACATCCCCGAACCTGAGTTGATCCGCCAGATGATGGTGTTCTCCACACCCGAGGTGGTCGTCAAGAACGGCTTCTCCATGCTCGACATGAAGAAGTTCGTCGAGACGATCGGCTTGCGCGGCCGCGGTTTTCGCGTCAACACCGACGCGCTCTACCACCTGCAGATTCCCGTGCTGGTGCTCATGAACATCGATGGCTACGAGCACTTCGTGATCGTCAAGCATGCCGAGAACAGCCGCATCTTCATTGCGGACCCCGCGCTCGGCAACCGTATCGTCGCCGAAGACGACTTTGCCAGGACATGGAACGGCCTCGTCTTCGCGGTGCTCGGAAAACCGTTCCTGGAGGATTCTCCGCTGTTGCAGAACAACGAGTCGCTCGCGCTCAAGCTGCGTGAAAACGCACTGCTCAATGGCACGGCCGCGACTCCCTTCTTCGAATACGGCCTCGATAAGGCCGTCATGTTCTGAAGTCCGAAGAATCATGAAACGCAACCTCTCACAGTGTGGCATCGCGGCAGCTGTCTCCGCGCTCGCCTGCGCTTTCTCGAGCGGTGCGCTAGCGGCCGATGGCATCGGCTTGCCGCAGCCGGTGCCGGCGTTTCTCTCGAACGCCGACGCGCAGGCGCCAGGCATCCGCTGCGAGGCCGTCGGCGACGACGTGCTCGCGCATCAGACCGGCAAATATGCCGGCAGCAACATGATTTCCGGGTTCGTTCTGAACCTGCTTTCTCAATGGCAATTGCCAAACGGCGCGGCCGCAGTCGCGCAAGGCGCGCTCGCGGTCGCCCAGAACGCGGCCAACCAGGTGAGCGCGCAGGTCAAGACATATGCAGCCGTGATCGACCCGGCGCAGGGCGGAACCACGAGCGCGAACAGCGGCGCCAACCCGAACGCGACGGCCACCGGCGGCCAGAACGTTTCGGTCAACGGCGTCTCGCAGATCACCCAGGTGGCCGGCAATGGCAATACGGGCGCCAATGCCGCAACCATCTCCTACGACAACAACGCGCCGCAGGTCGCCAACCTGCCAGGCGCCAACCAGTCGAGCGCGTCCGCCTCTAACGCGAGCGGCAGCATCAAATCGGGCATCTCGTTCGGCAGTAACGGCGTCAATGTCACGCTGCAAACGCCGGCCGGCATCGCCACGCAAAACGTCATGCCGGGCAACGCGCAACAGGCCGGCGCGATCGCCCAGCTACTCCAGGTCGCAGGCAATAACCAGCAGGTCGCCAACCAGTTGCAACTGAGTCTGCAGACGCAGCAGATGACGTCGCAAATGATCCGGCAGTCCGGCGTATTACAGGCGCTGCGAAATCTCCACTAACCGAGGGCTCATCACGAGGCGCACCAACAAGGAGACCACCACGCGGGCAAGAGTCCGCGCGAGCAGCAGCACTTTGAATGAGGAGCATCGACGTGCACGGGCGCGGAACCAGGGGGTTCCGGTTCGCGCCCGCATTCGATCCCGGGGGAAGAAGAATGAAGATGATGTCAAGGACGGCCACGCCGCACGCGACGCTGGCCGCCATACCAGCAGCGGTTTTGCTGTTCGCGCTCTCGCAGTCCGCCCACGCGCAGGCGCTTCAAAGCCAGTCGATCGAAGAGCGGCTGAACACCCTCATGCGGGTGGTAGACGAGCAGCAGCGGCAAATCCAGTCACTGGAGCGCCAGGTGACGAACCTCGAAATGGCGCAACGCGGCCGAGGCATGCCGGGCGCAGGCGCGCCCGACGCCGCGTCGGACGCAACGGTTGCGGAGCAGCCCGGCGCCGACGGCCTGCCGGTGCCCCTGCCGCCGCTCGCCCAGGCGCTGCCGGGCGCCACTGCGCCCGGTGCGCTCACCGGCACGGCAACCGGCGTGCCGGTGAACCCGCCTTCGCCCGACGCCGGAGCGACCAGCGGCGCGACCGGCACCGCGGCCGCGAGCGGCCCGCAGCAGGGCGCGCCGGTTGGCGTGAACCCCAACGGCAGCCCGACCGTGGGCGAAACCCAGAAGAACGCCGAGCCCTCGCGCACGCAAGCCGAAGAAGCGGTCGTGCAGCGCGAGCACGCACCGCTCTTCGACCACAAGCTGACATTGGACTGGGGTATCAGCGACAGCTACTACGATCGCCGCCAGCTGCAGCTTTCGGGCTTCCTCGCGCTCGACGCGATCTTTCTCGGCAACATCAATCTGGGGCAGACCAAGTCGCACCAGATCACGGCCGACCTGGACACGCGCTACGGCCTCACCGACCGCATGAGCGTGGACGTGGACGTGCCGTACGTGTACCGCCACAGCACCTTCATCGTGGGCGGCGCGGGCGGCTCGGCGAGCACGCTCACGGACGCATCGGTCAATTCGAACGCCATTGGCGACGTGAACTTCGGGATCTACTACCAGTTCCTGAAAGAGACCAACAGCATTCCCGACGTAGTCGGCAGCCTGCGCGTGAAGACGGCGACCGGCACCTCGCCGTTCGGCATCAAGGTGCAGCAGATCACGCCCGACAACACCAACCTCGTCGCGCCGAGCAAGCTGCCCACGGGCACGGGCTTCTGGAACGTGACGGCCGGTCTCTCGGTGCTGAAGACCTACGACCCGGTGGTGCTGTTCGGCAGCCTCTCGTACACGTACAACATCTCGCGCTCGTTTGCCGACATCTCCTCGGTGATCGGGCAGACCGAGCCCGCCGAAGTGAAGCTCGGCGACATCATCCAGTTCGGCGGCGGCGTTGCGCTCGCCTTCTCGGACAAGGATTCGGCAAGCATTTCGTACACCATGGCCATCGAACCGCAGTCGAAGACGAAGTCGCCCGGCGGCAGCTGGACCGGCGTGCCGGGCAGCGAGACCACCGCCTCGGTGCTCAACTTCGGCCTGAATCACGTGGTCAACAAGCACTTGACGATCAACGGCGCGGTCTCCGTCGGGCTCACGCCCGATGCACCGAACTTCGTCGTCGGCGTGCGTTTCCCTTATACCTTCTGATGTCATGAGGCCGATCGTGCGCGAATCCTCACATCTGGGCGCCACCGTGACACCGCTCGCAGGAGCCGGTCAGCGTCTCGCCGTGACCGGACCGCCCCCTGCAGGCGCTGCACCCGACGCCGGCCACCCGGGCGATGCGAAGTCCGAGACAGGTCTCGATCGCACCTTGCTGTACGTCGCGCGCGCGCCCGACCCGCTGCTCAGCGCCTACCTGAAGAGCCGCGGCTGGGAAATCGCAACCGCGCGCACCGCGCACGAGGCATCGCGCCTCGTGAAGCCGGAGGCGGCCTATGCCGGCATCGTCGATGTCACCGGCTTCGCGCCGCGCGAGTTCGCGGGCCTCGAGACGATCCTGCGGCTGCAGCAGGTCGGATGGATCGCGCTCACCGACGACTCGCGCTTGACCGACGCCGAAGTGCGGCGCCTGATCCGCCACTACTGCTTCGACTACGTGCACGTGCCGGTCTCGCACGCGACGCTCGACTACCTCGTGGGCCACGCGTTCGGCATGGTGTCGCTGTGCGATCTCGACGCGCCGGGCGCCGCCGCCGCGAGCCAGGACGACGACGAGATGGTCGGCACCTGCGAGGCGATGCAGCAGCTCTTTCGCACGATCCGCAAGGTCGCCAATACCGACGCCACCGTGTTCATCTCGGGCGAATCGGGTACGGGCAAGGAACTCACCGCGCTCGCGATCCACGAGCGCTCCGCGCGGCGCAAGGCGACGTTCGTGCCGATCAACTGCGGCGCGATCCCGCATCATCTTCTGCAATCCGAACTGTTCGGCTATGAGCGCGGCGCCTTCACTGGCGCGAACCAGCGCAAGATCGGGCGCGTCGAATCGGCCAACGGCGGCACGCTCTTTCTCGACGAAATCGGCGACTTGCCGCTGGAAAGCCAGGCGAGCCTCCTGCGCTTCCTGCAGGAAGGCAAGATCGAGCGGCTGGGCGGCCACGAGCAGATTCCCGTGGACCTGCGCATCATCTCGGCCACGCACGTCGATCTCGAAACGGCGATGCGCGACGGCCGCTTTCGCGCCGACCTCTTTCACCGCCTGTGCGTGCTGCGCGTGGACGAGCCGCCGCTGCGCGCACGCGGCAAGGACATCGAAATTCTCGCCCACCACGTGCTGCACAAATTCAAGCAGGACAGCGCGCGCCGCATACGCGGCTTCACGCCCGACGCCATCGAGGCGATGTACAACTACAACTGGCCGGGCAACGTGCGCGAGTTGATCAACCGCGTGCGCCGCGCGATCGTCATGGCTGAAAGCAAGCTGATTTCGGCGGAGGATCTCGATCTCGCCCACTTCACGGCGCAGCAGACGGTCACGCTCGCGCAGGCGCGCGAAGCCGCGGAGCGGCGCGCGATCGAGGCGGCGCTGCTGCGGCACCGGCACCGGCTCACGGAAGCCGCTGCCGACCTCGGCATCTCGCGCGTGACGCTCTACCGGCTAATGGGCACGCACGGCCTGCGCGACGAAAAAACGCTCTTCGACGGCGAAGCGGAGAACCAGGCGGAATTGCCGCCCGACGTGCAGGAGTGAAACGGACGCCGGGGCACGACAGGGCACGAGTGAGCGCGCCGGGCCGCCCGGCGCGCTCAGGTAGAATCGCTGCGAACAGCTTACAACCTCGCACCTCTACCCTTTCGATGACGACGCTCACCCTCATCGTCGCCCGTGCCCGCAACGGCGTGATCGGCCGCGACAACGCGCTGCCCTGGCGGCTCCCGGAAGACCTTGCGTTCTTCAAGCGCACCACCATGGGCGCGCCCATCATCATGGGCCGCAAAACGCACGAATCGATCGGCCGCGCCTTGCCGGGCCGCCGCAACATTGTCGTGACGCGCGACGCGGGCAAGCGCTTTCCCGGCTGCGACACCGCCACGAGCCTCGACGAAGCGCTCGCGCTCGCGGCGCTGGATCAGGCGCCTACGGCATTCCTGATCGGCGGCGCGCAGCTCTATGGCGAGGGACTGGGCCTCGCGCATGAGCTCGTGGTGACGGAAATCTCCGCGGACTTCGAGGGCGACGCCACCTTTCCCGCACCGGACCCCGACGTGTGGCAAGAAACGTCGCGCGAGACGCTGCATGCGAATGCGCCGAACGACTTCGACTTTGCGTTCGTACGCTACGTGCGGCGCGATTGATTAACTGGGCGCGCAATGCTACCCGAGCGCGCGCCTGCAATCTGCCGCCCAAAAGCACAACGGCACGCCTTGGCGTGCCGTTGTTGATTGAGGATTGAGCCTGCGGAAAAGCCGCTTACTGCCCCGCCACCGTCATACGGTCGATCAGTACCGAGCCGGTTTGACGCGTACCGCGCGCGAGCGTATCCGCGCCCACGGCGACGATGTGGTGGAACATCTCCTGCAGCGTCGAAGCCACCGTGATTTCCTCGACCGGGTACTGGATCTTGCCGTTCTCCACCCAGAAGCCCGACGCCCCGCGCGAATAGTCGCCCGTCACGAAGTTCACGCCCTGCCCCATCAGCTCGGTCAGCAAGAGGCCCGTGCCGAGCTTCTTGAGCATCGCTTCGAAGTCGTCCTCCGGCTTCGTGAGCGAGCTTTGCAGATGCAGGTTGTGCGAGCCGCCGGCGTTGCCCGTGGTCTGCATGCCGAGCTTGCGCGCCGAATACGACGACAGGAAATAGCCCTGCACGATGCCGTCCTTGACGACTTCGCGCCGCTGCGTGCGCACGCCCTCTTCGTCGAACGGCGCGCTGCCGGCCGCACGCGGCACATGCGGGTCCTCGACGATCTGGATGTGCGGCGCGAATACGGGCTTGCCGAGGCTGTCGACGAGGAACGACGTCTTGCGATACAGCGCGCCGCCGCTCACGGCCTGCACGAACGCGCCGAGCAGGCCCGCGGCGAGCGGGGCCTCGAACAGCACCGGCACCTTGCGCGTGTCGAGGCTGCGCGCGTTCAGGCGCGAGAGCGCACGCTCGGCCGCATAGCGCCCGACGGCTTCGGGCGCGGCCAGCTCGGCCGCGCTGCGCCGCGAGGTGTACCAGTCGTCGCGCTGCATGTTGCGGCCGGCGCCTGCGATGGGCGCGCACGAAATGTAGTGGCGCGAGTACGGATAGCCGTGCATGAAGCCGCCCGAGGTGGCGAGCACGAACTGCGAATGCTGCGCCGACACGCTCGCGCCTTCGGAGTTCTTCACGCGCGGATCGACAGCGAACGCGGCATCTTCGGCGCGGCGCGCGATTTCCACGGCCTCGTCGGCCGAGAGATTCCACGGGTGGTAAAGGTCGAGGTCGCGCGGCGCGGTTTCGAGCAGCTCGCGCTCCGCGAGGCCCGCGCAGTCGTCGTCGGCGGTGAAGCGCGCGATGTTGTACGCGGCCGCCACCGTGTCCTTGAGCGCCTGCGGCGAAAAATCGGAGGTGCTCGCGTTGCCGCGCTTGTTGCCGATATAGACGGTCACGCCGACCATCTTGTCGCGGTTGTGCTCGATCGTCTCGACCTCGCCGCGGCGCACCGAGACGGACAAGCCGTCGCCTTCGGAGATCTCGGTCGCGGCGTCGCTTGCGCCGAGCGCATTGGCGTGCCGGAGGATGTCGGACGCGATCTCCTTCAGTTCGTCCTGGGTGTGCGGGAAAAAGCGTTGCCGGGCTTCGATGTCTGCTGCCATTGTCGTTACGGTCCGGTTCTGGGCCGATGCGGCCCGCTGATGTCGTGTTTCGCTGGTGTCGCTTCGAGTGCGACCGGTGCTTCGGAACGCGCTGCGTTCGCAAAGCGCATCACGCGATCATAGCAAGGTATGTGAACACGCATCACAGGCGCTTTCGCCGCCTCGCGCTGCGCATGAACCCTCACACCGATATCGGGCCGCCGGCGGCGCCTTCAAGCCCAGGCCGCACGCCCGCGCACGCTACAATACGCCCCATGAAACGCAAAACCCGCATTCAACCGATGAACGACGCTGTCGCCGACCAGGACGACAACGGCTACGATCGCCCGAGCAAATCGCAGCTCAAGCGCGACATGGAAGCGCTCCAGGAACTGGGCCAGGCCCTCGTGGAGCTGCCCAAGGACGCGCTCAAGCGCATGCCGATGACCGAAGACCTCGCGGACGCCGTCCACGAGTGCCGCCGCATCACCGACCACGAAGGCCGTCGCCGCCAGCTCCAGTATGTGGGCCGCATGATGCGCGGTCTGACCGAAGCCGAAGTCGCCGCGCTGCGCACGAAGTTCGAAGAGCACCGCGGCGTGAACAGGGCCGCCACGGCGCGCCTGCACTGGATCGAGCGCACGCGCGACAAACTGCTCGCCGACGACGCCGCGCTCACCGAATTCATCCGCCAGTACCCCGCCGCCGACCCGCAGGAAGGCCGCACGCTGATCCGCAACGCGCGCCGCGAGCAGGAGCAAAACCGGCCGCCGAAGTCCTTCCGCGAACTGTTCCAGTGGATCAAGGACGTGAGCGCGCAAGGCGCCGGCGAGGCGGACGACCACGACGACGAGCGCGCCGACGAGGACCGCGAAGATGACGAAGCCTGAGCGCAGCCACCCTGACGAGCTCGTGATCGGCCTTGTGTCGGTCAGCGACCGCGCGACGAGCGGCGTCTACGAGGACAAGGGCATTCCGTCGCTGATGGAGTGGCTCGGCAGCGTGCTGAAAACGCCTTGGCGCGCCGAAACGCGCCTGATCCACGACGACGCGGCGACGATCTCCGCCACGCTCACGGCGCTCGTGGACGGTCTGGGCTGCGACCTCGTGCTGACCACGGGCGGCACCGGCCCCGCGCGCCGCGATGTGACGCCCGAGGCGACGCTCGCCGTGGCGACCAAGGAGATGCCGGGCTTTGGCGAGCAAATGCGCCAGATCAGCCTGAATTTCGTGCCGACGGCCATTCTGTCGCGCCAGGTCGCCGTGATCCGCGAAAACGACGACCATGCGGCGCTCATCATCAACCTGCCGGGGCAGCCGAAGTCGATCAAGGAAACGCTGGAAGGCCTGCGCAACGATCAGGGCGCGGTGAAGGTGCCGGGTATTTTTGCTGCGGTGCCGTACTGCATCGACCTGATCGGCGGCCCGTATATCGAAACCGATCCGAACGTCGTGGCGGCGTTCCGGCCAAAGAACGCGCAGCGAGCGCCGCGCGCGTAAGACTCGAACTTCTTGCTGCGTTATGACACAACGCGTGCCACAACGCGGCGGCGACGGGACGAACCCGCCGCCTCGGCGTTGCCGTGTCGGCTCAGATCAAAGCGCCGGACCGGCTTCGCCCGTTGCGTTATCCGGCACGATGCCCGGCGCCGGCACGAGGAAATGCTCGCGGTAGTACTTGAGCTCGTCGATCGACTCGTGGATGTCGGCGAGCGCCGTATGCATCGCGCGTTTCTGGAAGCCCTTGTAGATGGTTGGCTGCCAGCGGCGGCACAGCTCCTTGAGCGTGCTCACGTCGAGGTTGCGGTAGTGGAAGAAGCGCTCGAGCGTGGGCATCCAGCGCGCCATGAAGCGGCGGTCCTGACAGATCGAGTTGCCGCACATCGGCGACTTGCCCGGCGGCACGTACTGCGAAAGAAACGCCATGATCTCCTCGGTCGCGCTTTCTTCCGTGACCGTCGAGGCCCGCACGCGCTCGGTGAGGCCCGAGCGGCCGTGCGTGTTGCGGTTCCATTCATCCATGCGGTCGAGCACCGACTCCGGCTGATGGATGGCCAGCACGGGACCTTCCACGAGCTTGTCGAGCGTCGAGTTCGTCACCACCACGGCGATCTCGATGATGCGGTCGTTGTCGGGATCGAGCCCCGTCATTTCCATATCGAGCCAGATCAGGTTCATGTCGGTGCGCTCGATGAGCGGCGCGCCGGCAGCGGTAATGTCAGTCATGAAAGGCAACCCGGAGAGCGTTGGAAGCGCGGCGCGTGCGCGGCATCGACAGGATGCGATGCCCGGCCGGCGAGAACATATAATTGTCGCATAGATACCACGGACTTCCTGGATGCCTAATCTGTCCCCCTCCCCTGCGCTGTACTTCAGCGTGCTCTTCGTCGTGGCCGTGCTCGCCATGGTCGCGACCAAGCTCTGGCTCGCGTCGCGCCAGATCCGCTTCGTGGCCGCGCACCGCGGCGCGGTGCCCGCGCAGTTCACCGCGACCATCCCGCTCGCCGCGCACCAGCGCGCCGCCGACTACACGGTCGCGCGCACGCGGCTTGGCATGATCGAAATCGTGCTCGGCGCCGTGGTGCTGATCGCGCTCACGCTGCTCGGCGGCGTGCAGGCGCTCGACCTTGGCATTTCGGACGCGATCGGGCGCGACTATGTGGGCCAGATCGCGCTGATCGGGGCCGTGCTCGCCATTTCCGGCGTGGTCGAACTGCCGCTCGACTACTACCGCCAGTTCGTGGTCGAGGAGCGCTTCGGCTTTAACCGCATGACCAAGCGCATTTTCATCATGGACCGCATCAAGGGGCTGCTGATCGGCGCTGCATTCGGCATTCCGCTGCTCTTCGTCGTGCTCTGGCTCATGAAGCAGGCGGGCAGCCTCTGGTGGCTCTGGACATGGGCCGTCTGGGTCGCCTTCCAGATGCTCGTGCTGGTGCTCTACCCCACCTTCATCGCGCCGCTTTTCAACAAGTTCGAACCGCTGCGCGATGAAGCCCTGCGCTCGCGCATCGAGGCGCTCATGCAGCGCTGCGGCTTTGCGGCCAAGGGCCTGTTCGTGATGGACGGCAGCCGCCGCTCCGCACACGGCAACGCCTATTTCACGGGCTTTGGCGCAGCCAAGCGCATCGTGTTCTTCGACACGCTGCTCGCGCGCCTCTCCGGTAGCGAGATCGAGGCCGTGCTCGCGCACGAACTCGGCCACTTCAAGCGCCGTCACGTCATCAAGCGCATGATTGTCACGTTCGCGATCAGCCTCGCGCTGCTCGCCCTGCTCGGCTGGCTCTCGCAGCGCGTGTGGTTCTACGAAGGCCTCGGTGTGCGGCCGTCGCTGCTCGGTGGCAACGAAGGGCTCGCGCTCGTGCTGTTTTTCCTCGCCGTGCCGGTGTTCCTGTTCTTCGTCACGCCGCTTGGCAGCCTCTCGTCGCGCAAGCACGAGTTCGAGGCCGACGCCTTTGCCGCCACGCAAACCGACGCGCAGCATCTCGTCAACGCGCTCGTGAAGCTCTACGAGGACAACGCGTCGACGCTCACGCCCGACCCGCTCTATACCGCGTTCTACTACTCGCATCCGCCGGCTTCGCAGCGGATCGACCGACTTCTAGCGCACGCATGAACCGGCGCGCAACGAAAGCCGCCGGCAATGCTAAAGCCGCAGGCGCCACGCTGCACGGCGTGGTGATCGCCGCCCACGGGCGCCATTATCTCGTCGCGCCCGACGGCGGCGGCGCACATCTGCAGTGCTTCCCGCGCGGCAAGAAGAGCGAGGTGGCTGTCGGCGACCGCGTCGAGTATCAATCGACTTCCGCCGATCAGGGCGTGATCGTCGCGATTGGCGAGCGGCGCAACCTGCTCTACCGTTCCGACCAGTTCAAGTCGAAGCTCTTCGCGGCGAACCTCGACCAGCTGCTGATCGTGCTGGCCACCGAGCCGCACTTCAGCGAAGACCTGCTCGGGCGCGCGCTCGTGGCCGCCGAGGCCAACGACCTCAAGCCACTCATCGTCCTCAACAAGATCGACGTCCAGGGCGCGCTGCCGCTCGCGCGGGAACGGCTCGAACGCTATCGCGCGCTGGGCTATACGGTGCTCGAGGTTTCGGTGAAGGGCCGCCCCGAGGAGGCGCGCGCGGTGCTCGCCGAGCACCTGCACGGCCATCAGACGATCCTGCTCGGCCAGTCGGGCATGGGCAAGTCGACGCTCGTGAACCTGCTGATTCCCGATGCCGAAGCCGCCACGCGCGAGATTTCGACGGCGCTCAACAGCGGGCGGCACACCACGACGTTCACGCGGCTCTACAGCTTGCCCGAGGGTGGCGCGCTGATCGACTCGCCGGGCTTCCAGGAATTCGGCCTCTATCACCTAACCGAAGGCAAGCTGGAGCGCGCGTTTCCCGAATTCCGGCCGCTGCTCGCGCACTGCCGCTTCTACAACTGCCATCACCTGCACGAGCCGGGCTGCGCGATTCTGGAAGCTGTCGACGATGGCCGCATCGCGCCGGAGCGCCAGGCGCTCTACGCGCAGCTCATGCACGAGATCAGCCAGGTCGTGCGCTGACGCGCCGCCTGCCCCTGCGCCTATGCTCAAACTCGTACGCGCGCCGAATCTGCTGATCGCCCAGCACTGGATGAACATCCTGGCGACGGCGGGCGTGCCCTGCGAGCTGCACAACCGCTACCTGAGCGGCGCGATGGGCGAGATTCCCGCTGAGCAGTGCGCACCCGAACTGTGGCTCGTGGACGAACGCGACGAGAAGCTCGCCCGGCGTTTGATCGACGAGGCGGTGAGCGGACCGCCGCCAGGCTCGCCCACATGGCGCTGCGCGCGCTGCGGCGAGGTGCTCGAGGCGCAGTTCACCGTGTGCTGGAATTGCGGGCGCGACCGCGACGTGCGCGACGAATGACGCAAGCACCGTCGCAAATGCAAATGGGCCGCTTTTAGCGGCCCATTTGCATGTTCGCGGCTGGCGATCCGGCGCTCAGAGCCACACGGCGATCGTCAGCATGAGGAGCAGGATCATCCACAGGATCACGGCGCGCCACACGAGGCCCACCGCCGATTGCAGCGTGCGCGGCGTGCAGTCGTCGCCCACCGTGTACGGACCGCCCTCGCCCGGCTGCGCCAGCGCATCGACGCTGGACTGCTCTGCGAGCGGACCCGAGAGGCGAGCGCCGAGCGCCCCGCTGCCGGTCGCGAGCAGCACGCCTTCGTTGGTATCGGGCCACTGGTTCGTGTGATTGCGCCAGGCGTAGATCGCGTCCTCGAAGTTGCCGACGATCGCAAAGCCCAGCGACGTGAGCCGCGCCGGCACCCAGTCGATCACGAAGAACACGTGCTGCGCGAAGTTCGAGAACGCCTCGGTGCGGTCTTCCGCCGGACGCGCCCACTCGCGCGCGAGGTATTCGGCAATGCGGTACAGCACGGCGCCCGCGGGCCCGATCGGCACGAGGAACCAGAAGAACACGCCGAACACGTGCCGATGCGAGGCGATCACCGCATGAATGAGCGTGTGACGCACGATCTCGCTCACGGGCATGTCCACCGCGTCGAGGCCGGTCCATTCGTGGAGAATTTCGCGCGCGCGCGGCACGTCGTCGTTGTTCAGCGCGAGATGAATGTCGGTGAAATAGTGGCTGAACTGGCGAAAGCCGAGCGTGAAATACACGACCACCACGTTCCACAGGAAGGCCAGCACGAAGCTGATGTGGTACAGCACGTAGTAGACGAGCGCCGTGGCGAGCGTCCACGGCAACACGACCACGAGCCAGGCGATGAGGCCGTGCTTCTGCTTGCCGGCGTCGAAGCCGTGAGCGGCCCACTCCGCATTGAGGCGCACGAGCGCCATGACTGGATTATTGGGCGACAGCGCCCGCACCTGTTCGATGACGAGGGCCAGCAATACGGAAAAGAAGGTCATGCGACGCGCCGTGCAGATCGAGTTGCGAAAGGGTTTTAGAAAGTGTTGCAACGATATCACAGGGCCAGATGTGCCTGACCATCGCCGGTCAATCGGGCGGCAATCTCGCAACAGTGCACGGCGGCGCTTGCGCGTGCCGCCAGACGTGTTACGCGAGCAGGAAGCGGTAGAAGTTGCGCAGCATGCCCGCCGTGGCCCCCCAGATAAAGTGCGAGGACCCGACGCCTGACGCGTTAGCGGATTCCGGCGCATTGCGGTCCGGTGCATTGCGGTCGGGATAAGGCATCGCGTAAAAGCGCCGCTCGCCTCCCTCCCAACGGAACACGCGCACCTGGTGATGCACCGGGTTCATGAGAAAGCTGAGCGGCACCTCGAAGATGCTCGCCACTTCGAGCGAATCGGCGGCAAGGCTGAACGGCTCGTGCACGAGGCCGACCACGGGCGTGACCCTGAAGCCCGTGCCAGTGAGATATTCGGGCAATGCGCCGAGCACCTCGACGCGCGCGGGGTCGAGATTCACTTCCTCTTGCGCTTCGCGCAGCGCGGCGGCAATGGGTGTGGGGTCGGAAGGCTCGCGACTGCCGCCGGGAAAGCTCACCTGCCCCGCGTGATTGCTGAGATTGTCGGCGCGCTGCGTGAGCAGCACGGTCAGGCCGCCCGCGCGCATGGCGATGGGCACGAGCACGGCGGCCTCGCGCGGATCGCGCACCTCGGCGAGACGGGCTTCCTGCGGTTCGGGGTCCCACGGCAGACGCTGCTCGAAGCGCGCGCGCAAGCCGGCGGCGGTCAGGCGCTCCGCGGCGACCTGCGGGAGGCTCGCGCCCGTCGATTCGATCGGCAGGCTTTCGGGTTCAAATACTGGGCGGATCAACGGCGGTCCCGGATTACACGTACACGAGATTATTTTGCGGCCAAAAAGAAAAAAGCACCCCGAAGGGTGCTTCTTTCTTACAGCTTTTACGCCTGATCGGCCGGAGCAGCTGCGCGGTCTTTCGACACCAGCTTTTCCTTGATACGCGCCTTCTTGCCCGACAGGTTGCGCAGGTAGTACAGCTTCGCGCGACGCACGTCGCCGCGGCGCTTCACCACGATGCTGGCCAGCAGCGGCGAGTACGTCTGGAACGTACGCTCGACGCCTTCGCCCGACGAGATCTTGCGCACGATGAACGACGAGTTCAGGCCGCGGTTACGCTTCGCGATCACGACGCCTTCGTATGCCTGAACGCGCTTGCGGTTACCTTCAACCACGTTCACGTTGACGATCACCGTGTCGCCGGGGGCGAATTCGGGGATGGTCTTCTCGCCCAGCACGCGCTGGATTTCTTCCTGCTCGAGTTTTTCAATCAGATTCATGGAATGACTCCGTATGCCATCTTGTCGGCGTTCGTACCTGTGCAGGATGACCTGCAACTACGGCCCCGATAGAGGATGGATTCACAACTGGCGCCGTTCACGCATGAAGCGGCACCGCCTTTTGCGCCCCTTGTCGCGCACGCCCGAAGCCTTAGGCTTCGTTCGAGCCCTTCGCGAGACTAGTGAGCCACGCCTCGTCGGCACGGCTCAACATCTTGTTCTTTCTGGCCCGCTCGATCAGATCGGGCCGCTTGTTCCACGTGTTGCGCAACGCCTCGCGGCGCCGCCACAACTCGATTTCCGCGTGATGGCCGCCAAGCAGCACATCGGGCACGCGCACGCCGTCGTATTCCTCGGGGCGCGTGTAATGCGGACAGTCGAGCAAACCGTCGACGAAGCTGTCCTGCACCGCCGAAAGCGCGTCGCCGAGCACGCCCGGCAGGTTGCGCACCACGGCGTCCATCAAGGCCATCGCGGGCAATTCGCCCCCCGAGAGCACGAAGTCGCCGAGGCTCACTTCTTCGTCCACGCAGCGGTCGACGAGACGCTGGTCGATCGCTTCGTAGCGGCCGCACAACATCACGAGACCCGGCTCCTGCGCGAACTGCATGACGCGTTCGTGCGTGAGCGGCTTGCCTTGCGGCGACATCAGCAGCACACGCGGAGCGCTCACGCCGGCTTGCGCCTGCGCGGCCTTCGCCGCATCGATCGCCGCTTCGAGCGGCTTGGCCAGCATGACCATGCCGGGGCCGCCGCCGTAGGGGCGATCGTCGATCGTGCGATAGTTATCGGTCGTGAAATCACGCGGATTCCACGTGCGCAACGTGTAACGCTGCTGCTTCGCCGCCCGGCTGGTAATACCCCAGTCGGTCAGCGCGCGGAACATCTCGGGAAAGAGCGTGACGACATCGAACTGCATCGCTCTCTCCGTTCAGCGAAATTGAATCACGGCGCGCAGTATTGCCGTGTTGCTTAGTAATCGGCTTCCCAGTCGACGACGATACGCTTCGCCGCCAGGTCCACCGTTTTCACGAACACGCCCACAAACGGGATCAGGCGCTCGCCGGTGACCGGCTTGCCATCCTTGTCCGTAGACGGGTAAGTGACACGCAACACCGATTGCGCGCCATTGTCGATCAGGTCGGCAACCTTGCCGAGCTCGACACCCGCCTCGTTGGCGACGTCGAGGCCGATCAGGTCGACCCAGTAATATTCATCGGCTGCGGGCGCCGGGAATTCGGCCCGGCTCACGTACACGCGCGCGCCGCGCAACAGCAGCGCGGCGTCGCGGTCGGCCAGGCCCGAAAGCTCGCCGACGACGCTGTCACCATGAACCTTGGCGCTCACGCGCACCGCGGAATGACGCTCGCGATGCCCCTGACCCTCGCGGCCCTTGAGAAGCCACCAGCGTTTAGCGGAAAGCAGCGCGCGGCCGTCCTGCGCGTGCGGCGCGATCTTCAACCAGCCCTTGAGGCCATAGGCGTCGATCACGGCGCCGACTTCAACGGCGTCGTCCGGCCAGCTCGCTTCGGTTTCGGCGCGCAGGCCCTCGGTTGCAGGCGCAGCTTTCGCGGCGCTCTCGCGCGCAGGCTTGCGCACGAACGCACCAAACGAAGGCGCGCTGCGGGCCGCAGCTTTGCCAGCGCCGCTGGTCGCAGCACTTGTTGCAACGTCGGGCGCCCCGCTTTCCGACGCGTCGTTCGCCTTTACGGCAGATTTAGCGTCATGCGCGGACATCGGCACCCCTTGCGACCAGCTTGATATCGCACACGCTCATGGAGCGCGTACGCGGGTAAAACACGGACAACAGACTGAAAGACGCTTAAAAACTTAAGCAGCCGGCGCAGCGGCGGCGGTCTTTTGCGCTTCCTTCACGAGGCGCTCGACTGCCGGCGACATTTGCGCGCCGTTTTCCTTCCAGTACGTCACGCGATCTTGAGCGATACGCAGCGTTTCACCCTTGGTAGCGACCGGGTTGTAGAAGCCCACGCGCTCGATGAAACGGCCGTCGCGACGGTTGCGCGAATCGGTTGCGACGATGTTGTAGAACGGGCGCTTCTTCGAGCCGCCGCGTGCCAGACGGATGATGACCATACTAAAATCCTTGAAAACCGGGGTTCGGGACTACTGAAACATGCGATTATAGCCCGAAACCGGAGGCATAACAAACACTTAACGGGAAATTGCGCGCTGGCGCCGGGAAAGCGGCAAGACGCGGCGGTCAAAGTGCCGCTCGTGGCCACGGCGGGCGGGCCCTGGAGCGAATTGTGGCGACTTTCAGACGACTCGTGCAATGGCTGCGTCGCACTTGCGGCACCGGCGGGCGTGACAGCTCCCTTTTTCGGGCACCCCGTGCGTCGGCCGGACGCTTCGCACTGGCGTGGCTCGGCCTTGCCGCCGCCCTGCTCGCGGCGCCGCTCGCTCACGGGGCGCTTCCCATCGAGCGCATCAAGCTCCCGCCAGGCTTCCACATAGCGGCGCTGTCCGAGGACGTTCCCGGCGCGCGCGAAATGACGCTCTCGGGCAACGGCACCTTATATGTAGGGAGCATGAGCGGCGACGTGTACGCGCTCGAACTCAAGGACGGCAAAGCGGCGAAGCGCCATATCGTGGCATCCGGGCTGACGATGCCGGTGGGCGTGGCCTGGCGCAACGGCGCATTATACGTCTCGGCGGTGTCGTCGATCGTGCGGCTGGACGACATCGACCGTCATCTCGACGATCCGCCCAAGGCCGTAGTCGTCACGGATTCCCTGCCCACCGAGCGCCACCACGGCTGGAAGTTCATCGCCTTCGGCCCCGACGGCAGGCTATATGTGCCGCAAGGCGCGCCGTGCAACGTCTGCCTGCCGGCAAGCGACCCGCAGCGCGTGCATTTCGCGATGATCGGCCGCATGGACCCCGACGGCTCGCACTACGAGACCATTGCGCGCGGCGTGCGCAACACGGTCGGCTTCGCGTGGCATCCGCAGACGCACGAACTCTGGTTCACCGACAACGGCCGCGACATGCTCGGCGACGACATCCCCGACGACAAGCTCAACCGCCTCGCGCACACCGGCGAGGACTTCGGCTTTCCGTATTGCCATGGCGGCAACGTCGCCGACCCCGAGTTCGGCGCGGGCCATCCTTGCAGCGGCTTCACGCCCCCGGTCGCGAAACTCGGCGCGCACGTGGCGTCGCTCGGCATGCGCTTCTACACCGGCTCGATGTTCCCGGCCGATTACAAGAACAGCCTGTTCATCGCCGAGCACGGTTCGTGGAACCGCAGCAAGAAGGTCGGTTACCGCGTAGTGCGCGTGAGCGCCAACCCCGACGGCACGAACGCACGTCAGGACGTGTTCGCACAGGGCTGGCTCAACGCCGACGAGACCCAATGGGGCCGCCCCGCCGACGTGCTGCCGCTGCCCGACGGCTCGCTCCTGATCAGCGACGACTACGCGGGCGCGATCTATCGCGTGACGTACGCCAAACCGTGACGCGCGCGCCGCGTTAAAGCTGCTGGCCTGGTGCCGGGCATAAGCGTGCGCTTGTGCTGCAAGCGAGGCGCGCGGCATACAATGCCCGGCGGCCCGTGTGCGATGACGTGATGCGCCCATGACGGCCAAACGTTCACGTTATGCCCGAGCCCATGCCCAACGAAAACAACCCCGCACGCTTTCGCTCCAAGACCCTCACCGCCGCCCTCGCGTTCCTGTTTGGCAGCCTCGGCGCACATCGCTTCTATCTGTATGGTCCGCGCGACGTGTGGGGCTGGGCGCATCTGTTCGGCACGCTAATCGGCATTCCGGGCGTGTTGCTGCTCGTCGCAACCGAACGCGCCTCGATTCCCGGCTGGGGCCTCGCCGTGATCGGCGCAGTTTCCGTCATTTCGGCGTTTCTGGCGGCAATCGTGTATGGGCTGCGCCCCGACGCCAAATGGGACGCGCAGTTCAACGCCGCGTTCGTGGAGCAAGGCCGCACAAGCCGCTCGGGCTGGACGGTCATCTTCGTCGTGATCTTTTCGCTGCTGATTGGCGCATTCCTGCTGATGACGGGACTCGCGCTCTCTTTCCAGACCTATTTCGAGTCGCAGGTCGAGGCCGCAAAGGCCATCTCGCAGTAGCGCCGCGAGCCCGATCAGAACAAGTCGAGTTGCGGCTTCTCGCGCACGGTTTTCGACTGCACGAACGCCGACATATCGAGAATGCCGTGACGCCGCTCATTGAGCCCGAGGCGCCGCACGGCATTGTGAAAGCGCTGCTTGAGCAGGTCGGCCCAAAGCCCCGTGCCCTTCATGCGCTGCGAGAACGCCGACTCGTAGTCCTTGCCGCCGCGCATGTCGCGCACACGGCTCATCACGCGCTCGGCGCGCTGCGGGAAATGCGCCGCCAGCCAATCCTGGAAGAGCGGCGCGACCTCCCATGGCAAACGCAGCACGATATAGCTCGCGCTCGTTGCGCCGGCCTCGGCGCAGGCTTCGAGCACACGCTCCATGTCGGGCTCGGTCACGAACGGAATGACAGGCGCGATGCTCACGCCGACCGGCACACCGGCTTCGGCTAGCGTGCGAATGGTGCGCAGGCGACGCGCAGGGGTCGCCGCACGCGGTTCGAGCGAGCGGGCGATATCGGCGTCGAGCGTGGTGATCGTGATCGCCGCCATGAACTGCTTGCGCGCGGCCATCGGCGCGAGCAGATCGAGATCGCGCTCGATCAGCGAGGACTTCGTGATGGCCGCGAACGGATGCTGACGCTCGGCCAGTACCTCGACCACGCGCCGCGTGATGCGCATGTCGCGCTCCACCGGCTGCCAGGCGTCGGTGTTCACGCCGAGCGCAATGGGCTCGGGCTCGTACGAAGGCTTCGCGATCTCCCGCGCCAGCAGTTCTGCGGCATTCACCTTCGCGTAGATACGGCTTTCGAAATCGAGCCCCGGCGAGAGACCGAGATAGCTGTGCGTGGGCCGCGCGAAGCAATAGATGCAACCGTGCTCGCAACCGCGATATGGATTGAGCGAGACGTTGAACGGAATGTCCGGCGACTGGTTGCGCGTGAGGATGCTTTTCGCACGCTCTTCGAAGACTTCGGTGCGCAACTTCGGCTCACTGTTGTGGTCGGCCTCGTCCCCTTGGCCCTCCTCGCCTTCGCCCGCCTGCTGCCAACCATCGTCGAACGCTTCGCGCTGGTCCACTTCATAGCGCCCTTGCAGGTTCGTAACCGCACCGCGCCCTTTGCGTGCCGTGGGCGGCGCAACGGGATACCAGGTATCGGTATCGGGATCGGGGTGGCGGGAATCGGTCACGGCTAAAGTGAACAGGACATAAAAAACGCGGCTCAATACTGTACAAATATACAGTACTGAGCCGCGTTGTCGAGTCCTAAAAACGGGGCGCTGACAGCCGCTCACTCCCCCACGGCGATGGTCAGCGTCTCCTTGATCTCTTCCATCACCACGTAGCTTTTCGACTGAACCGCGCCGGGCAGTTGCAAGAGGATGTCACCCAGCAGCTTGCGATAGTCTGCCATCTCGCCGATGCGGGCCTTGATCAGATAGTCGAAGTCGCCCGAGACGAGATGGCACTCCAGCACTTCGGGAATCTTCTGCACTTCGCGGCGGAACTGGTCGAACATATTGCCGCTCTTGTGGTCGAGCGTGATCTCCACGAACACGAGCAGCGCCGCGCCCAGCACCGCGGGATTCACGCGCGCGAAATAGCCCGTGATGACCCCGTCGCGCTCCATGCGCTTCACCCGCTCGATGCACGGCGTCACCGAAAGCCCGACCTGTTCCGCGAGGTCCTTCATGGCCATGCGGCCGTCTTCCTGGAGCAGTTTCAGGATGCGGTGATCGAGCCGGTCGAGCGCGCGGACCGGCTGGCGTTGCGTTCTCATGATTTCTTCCCGAAAATCTGAAAAATACGATAACAAAACCTAGGCATACAACAATAGCATAGCTACAAATACTGGCTACACGCGAATTTTCATGCCTTCCACCCTATCGGTGCCAAAACACCGCTTCCAGGGCCCCGGCAACACGGCGTAGCCCCAACGAATCTATACGGAGCAGCTATGCGAGTCGTCGTGTTGGGCAGTGGTGTGGTCGGTGTGGCCAGCGCCTGGTATCTCGCCCGCGCGGGCCACGAAGTGACGGTGATCGACCGCGAAGCCGGTCCCGCGCTTGAGACCAGTTTTGCGAACGCCGGCCAGATCTCGCCGGGCTACGCTGCGCCGTGGGCCGCGCCTGGCGTGCCGCTCAAGGCGATCAAGTGGATGTTCGAGAAGCACGCGCCGCTCGCTATTCGTCTGGACGGCACGAAATTCCAGCTGCAGTGGATGTGGCAGATGCTGCAGAACTGCACGGCCGAGCGTTACGCGCTCAACAAAGGTCGCATGGTGCGCCTCGCCGAATACAGCCGCGACTGCCTGCAGGCACTGCGCGCCGACACGGGCATTCAATATGAAGGCCGCACGGGCGGCACGCTCCAGGTGTTCCGCACACAGCAGCAGTTCGAAGGCGCGGCGAAGGACATTGCCGTGCTGAAGGACGCGAACGTTCCGTACGAACTGCTCACCGCCGACGAGCTGGGCCGCGCCGAACCCGCGCTCGCCGCGGTGTCGGGCAAGCTCACGGGCGGCCTGCGTCTGCCCGGCGACGAAACCGGCGACTGCCAGATGTTCACCACGCGCCTTGCCGCGATGGCCGAACAGCTGGGCGTGAAATTCCGCTACAACACGCCGATCGACAAGCTCGTCCTGCAGGGCGACCGTATCGCGGGCGTGCAATGCGGCAGGGAACTGGTGCGCGCGGATTCGTTCGTGGTCGCGCTCGGCTCCTTCTCGACGAAGATGCTCGCGGACATCGTGAAGATTCCGGTCTATCCGCTCAAGGGCTATTCGATCACGGCGCCGATCGTCAACGCCGACGCCGCGCCGGTCTCGACCGTGCTCGACGAAACCTACAAGATCGCGATCACGCGTTTTGACGATCGCATCCGCGTGGGCGGCATGGCCGAGATTGTCGGCTTCGACAAGTCGCTCAAGCAAGCCCGTCGCGAAACGCTCGAAATGTGCGTGAACGACCTGTTCCCGGGCGGCGGCGACACGACGAAGGCCACCTTCTGGACCGGCCTGCGCCCGATGACGCCGGACGGCACGCCGGTCGTCGGCCGCACCCCGATCTCGAACCTGTTCCTGAACACAGGCCACGGCACGCTCGGCTGGACCATGTCGTGCGGTTCGGGCCAACTGCTCGCCGACCTGATCTCGGGCAAGCAACCCGCCATCCGCGCCGACGATCTTTCGGTCCACCGCTATCTCGGCGACACGCAGGGCTCGCATCGCCCGGCTTATGCCTGAAGCAACGCTTTCAGCATGAACGAACACGGCGCCTCTGGGGCGCCGTGTTTCATTTCTCGACTCGCTCGCTACGATTGGCGCGCGGCGTCAGAACTGATCTTCCGCCAGCGCCAGCACGCCCTCGCTGCCGCTTGCGCTGACGATCGCCGCTTCGAGCGCCACAGCCTGGGGCAAGACGTGTTGCGCGAAGAACTGCGCCGTGGCGATCTTCGCGCCATGGAACTTCGGGTCGTCCTGCATGAGACGCTGTGAGGCGAGCATGGCGCGCGCCATCTGCCAGCCGCCCAGCACGATGCCCGCCAGCTTCAGATACGGCACGCTGCCCGCGAACACCGCGTTCGGATCGCTCTTCGCCTTCGCGAGCACGAAGTCCACGGCCGAGGCGAGCGCCTCGCGGCCGAGTGCAAGATGCTTGCGCATCGACTCGAACGCCGCGCCTTGTTGCGCTGCTAGCGCGTCGACGGTCTGCGCGATATCGGCAAGCAACGCCTTCGCCGCCGCGCCGCCGTCGCGCAGCGTCTTGCGCCCGATGAGGTCGTTCGCCTGAATCGCCGTCGTGCCTTCGTAGATGGGCAGAATGCGCGCGTCGCGGTAGAACTGCGCCGCGCCCGTTTCCTCGATGAAGCCCATGCCGCCATGCACCTGCACGCCAAGGCTCGTCACTTCCAGCGCGAGTTCGGTACTCCAGCCCTTCACGATCGGCACGAGGTATTCGTAACGCGCCTGATGCCGCGCGCGGACCGCCTCATCGGGATCGCCATGCGCGCGATCGCTCTCGCCCGCCGCCACGTAAGCGAGTGCACGCGCGGCTTCGGTGAGGGCGCGCATCGTCGCAAGCATGCGGCGCACGTCCGGGTGATGGATGATGCTCACCGCCGCTTTCGCCGAGCCATCCACCGGGCGGCTCTGCACGCGCTCCTTCGCATAGGCGAGCGCTTTCTGGTACGCGCGATCGGAAACGGCCACGCCCTGCATGCCCACGGCGAAACGCGCTGCGTTCATCATGATGAACATGTATTCGAGGCCGCGATTCTCTTCGCCGATCAGCTGGCCGATCGCGCCGCCATGATCGCCGAACTGCAGCACGGCGGTCGGGCTCGCCTTGATGCCAAGCTTGTGCTCGATCGACACGCAGTGCACGTCGTTGCGCGCACCGAGCGTTCCATCTTCGTTGACGAGGAACTTCGGCACGATAAAAAGCGAAATGCCCTTCACGCCTTCAGGCGCAGTGGGTGTGCGCGCGAGCACGAGATGGATGATGTTCTCCGCCATGTCGTGCTCGCCCCACGTGATGAAGATCTTCGTGCCGAAAAGTTTGAACGTACCATCGCCTTGCGGCTCGGCGCGCGTGCGCACGGCCGCGAGATCCGAGCCCGCCTGCGGCTCGGTGAGGTTCATCGTGCCGGTCCAGTCGCCCGAGATGAGCTTCGGCACGAAGCGCTGCTTTTGCACTTCGCTTCCGGCGGTGAGGAGTGCTTCGATAGCGCCGTCGGTGAGCAGCGGACACAGCGCAAACGAGAGATTCGCCGCGTTGAGCATTTCCACGCACGGTGTGCCGACGAGTTTCGGCAAGCCCTGTCCTTCGTATTCCTGAGGATGTTGCACGCCCTGCCAGCCGCCTTCCACGTACTGCCGGAATGCCGCTTTGAAACCGGGCGTGGCATGCACGTTGCCGCTTTCCCAGCGGCTCGGATTGCGGTCGCCTTCGGCGTTCAGCGGCTCCAGCACTTCGCCGCATAGCTTGGCCGCTTCGTGCAGCACCGCTTCGACGGTCTCGGGCGTGGCGTCTTCGCCGCCCGGCAGCTTCGCGATCTCTTCGAGGCCGGCCAATTCCTTCATGACGAACAGCATGTCGCTCGTTGGCGCCTGGTACATGTCAGTCTCCTCCCCTTTCCAGAGTGCGGCTCCTCAAATGACAAAGGGGCGCCGCAGCGCCCCTTTGTTGCTTCGTCTCACGCCGCGCACTCAATCATGATCGCGGCGCTCGTCGCAAGATACACCGGCCAGCTTCAGCCGAGTTCCTTCACGAGTTCCGGCACGACCGTGAACAGGTCGCCCACGAGGCCGTAGTCGGCCACGCTGAAGATCGGCGCTTCTTCGTCCTTGTTGATCGCGACGATGACCTTCGAGTCCTTCATGCCGGCCAGATGCTGGATCGCACCCGAGATGCCGACCGCCACGTACAGTTGCGGCGCGACGATCTTGCCCGTCTGACCGACCTGGTAGTCGTTCGGCACGTAGCCTGCGTCAACTGCAGCACGCGAGGCGCCGAGCGCTGCGTTGAGCTTGTCGGCGAGCGGCTCCAGCACCTTCGTGTAGTTCTCGCCGCTGCCCAGACCCCGGCCGCCCGAGACGATGATCTTCGCGCTCGTGAGTTCCGGACGGTCGAGCTTCGTGACTTCACGGCCGACGAACTGCGTGAGGCCACTGTCCGCTGCGGCTTCGAGCTTCTCGACGGCTGCGCTGCCGCCTTCGGCCGCAACGGCGTCGAACGCCGTCGTGCGAACGGTGATGACCTTGACCGGATCGACCGATTGGACCGTTGCGATCGCGTTGCCCGCGTAGATCGGACGCTCGAACGTGTCCGGCGCATCCACGGCGGTGATGTCGCTGATCTGCGCGACGTCGAGCTTCGCGGCAATACGCGGCGTGACGTTCTTGCCCGCAGCCGTTGCCGGCGCGAGGATGTGCGAGTAGTTCTTCGCGATGGCGAGAACCGTCGCTTCGACGTTCTCGGCAAGACCCTGTTCGAGTTGCGGCGCGTCGGCGAGCAGCACCTTTGCAACGCCTGCGATCTTCGCGGCTGCGTCCGCTGCTGCTTGCGCGTTGTGGCCCGCGATCAGCACGTGCACGTCGCCACCAATCTTCTGTGCTGCTGCAACGGTGTTCAGCGTCGCGGCCTTGATCGAGTGATTGTCGTGTTCAGCAATAACCAGATTCGTCATTTTCGTCTCGCTCCTTACAGCACCTTGGCTTCCGTCTTCAGCTTCTCGACCAGCGTCTTCACGTCCGGCACCTTCACGCCTGCGCTACGCTTGGGCGGCTCGGCAACCTTCAGCGTCTTCAGACGCGGCGTGACGTCAACACCCAGGTCTTCCGGCTTGACCGTTTCGAGCGGCTTCTTCTTCGCCTTCATGATGTTCGGCAGCGTGACGTAGCGCGGCTCGTTCAGGCGCAGGTCCGTCGTGACCACGGCGGGCAGCGTGAGCGACAGCGTTTCCGCGCCGCCGTCCACTTCGCGCGACACGGTCGCCTTGCCGTCAGCCACGACCACCTTCGATGCAAACGTCGCTTGCGGCAGGTTCGCCAGCGCGGCGAGCATCTGGCCGGTCTGGTTCGAATCGTCGTCGATAGCCTGCTTGCCGAGGATGACCAGTTGCGGCTGTTCCTTGTCGACCAGCGCCTTCAGGAGCTTGGCGACAGCCAGCGGCTGCAGGTCTTCGTTCGACTCGATGAGGATCGCGCGATCCGCGCCGATGGCCAGCGCCGTGCGCAGCGTTTCCTGCGCTTGCGTGACGCCCGCGGAAACGGCGATGACTTCCGTCGCCACGCCCGCTTCCTTCAGACGCACCGCTTCTTCCACGGCGATTTCGTCGAACGGGTTCATCGACATCTTCACGTTGGCGATATCGACGCCCGTGCCGTCCGACTTCACACGAACCTTCACGTTGTAATCGACTACGCGTTTGACTGGCACAAGGACTTTCATTCACATGCTCCGAAGTTACGAATACGTCAACCTGGCGGACATTATAGCGATAGCCCTGTCGGGCCGATCTGCCACCAGCAATTTTCACGAACCACCGCTGCCGCACCCCCTGCTTCACTCCGGCCATCAGTAGCGAACGATCGTGCGATTTTACGGTGGAAAAAACCCGGGCATCAAGCCCGGGCGCCGAAAAATATCTCTAATTTCACGGCCTGCAGGGGCTTACCAGGAGGTGATAACCGCCCCGCCGAACTTCGTTTCAATGTACTGCTTCACTTCCGGCGAGTGGTACGCGGCGATCAGTTTCGCCACCCAGGGCTTGTTGCGATCGGCTTCGCGAATCGCGAGGATATTCACGTAAGGCCCCTTCGGGTCTTCGATCGCGATCGCGTCCTGTTTCGGCTTCAGGCCCGCTTCCATCGCGAAGTTGGTGTTGATCGCGGCGGCGTCCACGTCGTCGAGCGAACGCGGAATCTGCGCGGCGTCCAGTTCGACGATCTTCAGCTTCCTGGGGTTTTCCACGATGTCGAGCGGCGTCGCCTTCAAGCCTGCGTTGGCGCGCAACTTGATAAGGCCCTGGCTTTGCAGCAGCAGCAATGCGCGGCCGCCATTCGTCGGATCATTGGGCACCGCGATGCGAGCGCCCGGCTTCAGTTCGGACAGCGATTTGATCTTCTTCGAGTAGATGCCCATCGGGAACGTGACCGTGTCCGCGATCTTGATGAGCTTGTAGCCGCGATCCTTCACCTGCGCATCGAGATACGGCCCGTGCTGGTAGCTGTTGGCATCGAGGTCGCCGCCCGCGAGCGCCGCATTCGGCTGCACGTAGTCGGAGAACTCGACGATCTTGATGTTCAGGCCGTTCTTCGCGGCCACGCTCTTCACGACTTCCATCACCTGCTCGTGCGGGCCGCCCGTCACGCCCACCTTGATGGTTTCGTCCGCGTGCGCCGTCATAGGTGCAAGCAGCGGAGCGATCAGCGAAGCCGCGCCAAGCGCTGCCGCGAGCCGGATCATGAAACGACGTTGCATACCAAACCTTTGTCTTGTGTAGTGATGTTGATCGAAAAACTGCCTGTTTTCAGGCTTATTTATGGCTCAGGCGCCGCACGAGCCAGTCGCCGAACGACTGCACGAGCTGCACGAACACGATCAGGATCACGACGACAATCAGCATGACTTCGGGCTCGAAGCGCTGATAGCCGTAGCGGATGCCGAGGTCGCCAAGACCGCCGCCGCCGATCGCGCCCGCCATGGCCGAATAGCCAACGAGCGAGATGAAGGTGATGGTGAGCCCCGCCACCACGCCCGGCAGCGACTCGGGCAGCAGCACCTTGAAGACGATCTGGCTCGTGCTCGCGCCCATGGCCTGGGCGGCTTCGATCAGGCCGCGATCGACTTCGCGCAACGCCGTTTCCACGAGTCGCGCGATGAACGGTGCAGCGGCAATGGTGAGCGGCACGATGGCGGCCGCCGTGCCGATCGACGAGCCGACCACGACACGCGTGAACGGAATCACGGCGACGAGCAGGATGATGAACGGCGTGGATCGCACGGCGTTGACGATCACGCCCATCACGCGATTCGCGGCGATGTTCTGCAGCACGCCGTTGCGGTCGGTGAGATAGAGCAGCACGCCGAGCGGCAGGCCGATGGCCGCGCCCACGAGTCCCGAGATGCCCACCATGATGAGCGTCTCCCAGAACGACTGGACGAACATGTCGAACATTTCACTCCACATGGGACAGTTCCTCCACCACGACACCTTGCTCGCGCAGCCATGCAATGGCCTGCGCCACCTTCACCGGATCGCCGGCCGCAAGCACCGCGAGCGAGCCGAACGCCTGCCCCTGGATCTCGTCGATCTGGCCGTGCAGGATGTTGAAATCGAGTTCGAAGCGGCGAATCGTTTCTGACAACACCGGCTGGTCGACGCCCGTCCCCTTGAACGCGAGGCGCAGCAAGTGGCCGCTGCCCTTCGCGAGGCGCTCGGCCACGCGCGCCTTGAGCGCGGGCGGCAATTCCTGGGCGATCACGTCGCCGAGCAGCGCGCGCGTGACTTCGTGGCGAGGCTGCAGGAACACGTCGAGCACGGGGCCGCTCTCCACCACGCGGCCCGCATCGAGCACGGCCACGCGGTCGCAAACCTGTTTGATCACTTCCATCTGGTGCGTGATCATCACGACGGTCAGGTTCAGCTCGCGATTGATCTTGCGCAGCAGGTCGAGAATCGCGCGCGTGGTTTCGGGGTCGAGCGCGGAGGTCGCCTCGTCCGAAAGCAGCACCTTCGGCTTGCTCGCGAGCGCGCGCGCAATGCCCACGCGCTGCTTCTGGCCGCCGCTGATCTGCGAGGGATAGCGGTCCTTCTGTGCGGTGAGGCCCACGAGTTCGAGCAGCGGCAGCACCGTCGCTTCGATCTCGGCGCGCTTCACGCCAGCAAGCTCCAGCGGCAGCGCGACGTTGTCGAATACCGTGCGCGACGACAGCAGGTTGAAGTGCTGGAAGATCATACCGATCTCGCGACGCGCCTCGCGCAGGTCGGCCGACGAGAGCGACGTGAGCGTGCGCCCGTTGACGACGATGTCGCCTTCGGTGGGCCGCGTGAGCAGGTTGATGGTGCGCACGAGCGTGCTCTTGCCTGCGCCGCTGCGCCCGATGATGCCGAACACTTCGCCCGGCGGAATCGTCAGATTGACGTTGTGCAGCGCCTCGATCCAGCCTTGTGGGCCGGCGAAGCGCTGGGACACGTTTCGAATTTCGATCATGGAAAAAAGCAAAACGGCGGGTGTGCCGCGCGCCGCTCGCATTGACCGCCCCTTTCGGATTCTCGGAAAACGCGTCGCGCCGGCAGACAGCCGCCGTTTGATGGACTGGATTTAGCTCGCCATTTTACCCTGGCACGCAAAATTCCTTTTAATAATCAATTTCGATATTTTCATAACTCGTTTGCATTAGAGGGCGCTGGCAGCGCGTCAGCGCTCGCCCGGCCGCTACACTGCTGCCGACAGACTGATACCGAAAACGAACCGCCCAACCAGGGAGCGAGATGGAGACCAGTCAGAAAACCGGCGCGGCCGACGCCATGGAACCCACCGAGCGATCGACGCTGCGCACGCGCGACGGCGTCGAACTGCCGCTCTACGTTTGGCGCGCGAGCGCGCCGCCGCGCGCGGCCCTCGCGCTGGTTCACGGCCTGGCGGAACATGCGGGCCGCTATGCGGCGCTCGCAGCGCGGCTGAACGCCGCGGGCATTGACGTCTACGCAATCGATCTGCGCGGCCATGGCCATGCGCCTGGCCGCCGCACCTGGGTTGCGCGCGTCGACGAATATCTCGACGACGCCGAGGCGTTAGTCGCCCACGCGAGCACGCAATGCGCAGCACAGGGCACACCGCTCTTCCTGATGGGTCACAGCATGGGCGGCGCGATCGCCGCGCTCTACGCCGTCGAGCGCCTGCCGCAAACGCGCGTGCCGCTCGCGGGCCTGCTGCTCTCGAGCGCGGCGCTCGCGCCGGGCCGCGACGTGCCCGCATGGATGATCGCCGCGAGCCGCGTGATCAGCGCGATCTGGCCAACCTTTCCGGCGATGAAGATCGACGCGGCCCTGCTTTCGCGCGACCCCGCCGTGGTCGAAGCGAATCGCGCCGATCCGCTCGTGCATCACGGCGCGATACCCGCGCGCACGGGCGCGCAATTGCTGGAAGCGATGAAGCGCATCGAAGCGGGCCGCGCGCAATTGCGGCTACCCGTGCTGATCTGGCATGGCACCGAGGACAAGCTCACCGAGCCCGACGGCAGCCGCGCGTTCGGCGCGAACGTGGGATCGCCCGATCGCACGCTCACGCTGTATGAAGGCAGCTACCACGAAACGCTCAACGACCTCGATCGCGAACGCGTGATCGGCACAATGATCGACTGGATCGATCAGCACTGCTGAGCGGCCAGACGCGCTATTTCGCTGCGCGCTTCTCGATGAATGCCTGCACGCCGTCGAGCGCGGGGTCGGTCATCATGTTGCAGGCCATGGTCTGCCCGGCCAGTTGATACGCAGCTTCGATGCCCATTTCGAGCTGCCGGTAGAAGAGCCCCTTGCCGGCCTCGACCGCCTCGCGCGGTTTCGCGCAGATGCTCGCGGCAAGCGCCGTCACGGCGGCGTCGAGTTCGTCGACGGGGACCACGCGATTCACGAGGCCTTCGCGCAGCGCCTTTTCCGCGTCGATGAATTCGCCTGTCATGAGCATCTCGAAGGCCGCCTTGCGCGAGACGTTGCGCGAGAGCGGCACGGCAGGCGTCGAGCAGAAGAGCCCGAGATTGATGCCCGACACGGCAAAGCGCGCCGTGTCCGCCGCCACCGCCAGATCGCACATCGCGACGAGCTGGCAGCCCGCCGCCGTCGCCACGCCCTGCACGCGCGCGATCACCGGCTGCGGCATCTTTTGAATGGCCAGCATCATCTTCGAGCAGCGTTCGAACAGCTTCGCGTAGTACTCGTGCGAGGGCGCCGCGCGCATTTCCCTGAGATCGTGGCCCGCGCAGAACGCGCGGCCCGCTGCAGCGATCACGATCACGCGCGCATCGGATTTCGCGAGCGCGGCGAGTTCGGCCTGCACGGCATCGATAAGCGCTTCGGAAAGCGCGTTGAACGCATCCGGGCGATTCAGCGTGAGGCGCACGACGCCTGGCACGCCGTACGCGTCGCGCGTCACTTCAATCAGCGTTGGCGATGAGCAGGGATTGGCATTCACGATGCGTGTCTCCTACGTTCGAATGTGTGCGATGCGGGTCCGCGCCCAAAGCGGCGCGGGTTGCCTAGATATCGGCCAGCACGCGCAAATGCGCCACCACACTGCGGCCCAGCGCCGAGAGGTTGTAGCCGCCTTCGAGGCTGCTCACGATGCGCCCCTTCGCATAGCGGCGCGCGATCTCGCGAATCTGTTCCGTGATCCACGCGAAGTCGTCCTCCACGAGCCCCATGTTGCCGAGGTCGTCTTCGCGATGCGCGTCGAAGCCCGCCGAGACGAACACCATCTCCGGCTTGAACTCGTGCAACCGCGGCAGCCACATGATGTCGATGGCCTCGCGCACTTCCATGCCTTTCGTGCGCGCCGCGATCGGCAGATTGACCATATTCGGCGCCGGATTCTCGGCCCCCGAGTACGGATAGAACGGATGCTGGAAAAAGCTGCACATCAGCACGCGCGAATCGCCCGCGAACGCGGCTTCGGTGCCATTGCCGTGATGGACGTCGAAATCGACGATCGCCACGCGTTGCAGACCATGGACTTCCAGCGCATGGCGCGCCGCGATCGCGATGTTGTTGAAGAAGCAAAAGCCCATCGCGCGCGCGGGCTCCGCATGATGTCCGGGCGGCCGCACGCTGCAGAATGCGTTCTCGTAGCGCCCTGCGAGCACCGCGTCGGTGGCTGCGATCGCCGCGCCCGCCGCGCGCAGCGCCGCCTGCCACGTGTGCGGATTCATCAGCGTGTCGGGGTCGATGCTCGCGTAGCCTTCCGTGGGCGCCGTGTTGCGGATGAAGTCGATGTGCGCCTGGGTATGCACGCGCAGGAGGTCCGCCTCGGTCGCGAGCGGCGCCGATTCGTCGCGCTCGATCAGAGCGTCGATGCGGCTCGCGATCAGCTGGTCTTCGATGGCCTGCAGGCGCGCCGGGCATTCGGGATGCCATTCGCCCATCTCGTGCAGCAGAAAATCGGGGTGAGAGAAGAAACCGGTCGTCATGGGTCGCACTAACCGCGGGCTTCGCGCATGCGCGCGGCCGCGGGTCTCCTTCGATCTGTCGGCCAGAGATGGCGCTTTGGCGCCTGACTCTGGTCCCATGCAATCTGATTGCATTTGTCTGGCGGCGCGCCGGCCGGCGCGCGAACAGACACCACGTTACCACAGCGACCTGGTGCTCACGCGCCACGCCGGCGCGCAACGGCCCAATTCCCATAAGGCGCTCGGTTATACTGCCCGGGATCTTCCTGGCCCGCTCTCCCCCTCTCTCGCTCATGACGCTCAAGACCGCTCTGTCCGCTTCCAGCCGCCCACGTCGCACGACCCTCGCACTCGCGCTTTGCGTTGCGGCGTCGCTGTGCACCGGCGCGGCGCGCGCGCAAACTGCCGCGCCGAAATCGCGACAGACGCCGCTCACGCTCGCGCAAGCCCAGCCGCAAACGCCGGCGCAAGGCCAGACGTTCGAAGAGGAAATCGTCCCGCAGCGCTACGCGAACAATCCGGACGTCGATGGCTTCATCAACGACATGGTGGCGCGCTACGACTTCGATCCCACTGCGCTGCACGCGCTCTTCGCGAGCGCGAATTATTCGGCGACGGCGGTGAAGCTCGTCACGCCCTCGCCCGTTCCGGGCGTGAAGAACTGGCGCGCGTATCAGGCGCGCTTTCTCGACCCAGTGCGCATCAATGCGGGCGTGCGCTTCTGGCGCGCGAACCAGGCTACGCTGCAGCGCGCGTCGGAAGAGTTTGGCGTGCCGCCCGAGGTGATCGTCGGCATCATTGGCGTGGAGACGATCTATGGCCGCTACATGGGCAACTTCCGCGTGCTCGATGCGCTCACCACGCTGGCCTTCGATTATCCGAACACGCCGAACCGCGCCGAGCGCATGGCAACGTTCCGTAAGAATCTCGAAGACTATCTCGTGTGGACGCGCGACTCCCAGATCGATCCGTCGTCGGTGCTCGGCTCGTACACGGGCGCGATCGGCATTCCGCAGTTCCTGCCGAGCAGCATCGTGCAGTACGCGGTCGACTATGAAGGCAACAATCACATCGACCTGCGCGCGAGCACGGCCGACGCGATCGGCAGCGTGGCGAACTATCTGCGGCAGAACGGCTGGGAATCGGGCCGGCCCGTGGTGTGGAATATCGCGACCGACGCCGGCAGCCTCGGCATTGCGCAAGCCGCGGCGGACGGCAAGCCGGAACCGCGCTGGCCGCTCAGCCAGTTGCTGCGCTCGGGGCTCGTGCTCGATCAGCCGGACGTGGACATCGCCGCCGAGGCGGGCACGCCCGTCACGGTGATCGACCTGCCCTCGCCCGGACGCGGCACCGAGTACAAGCTCGGGCTCAAGAATTTCTATGTGCTCACGCGCTATAACCGCAGCTTCTTCTATGCGCTTGCGGTGTATCAGCTGGGTATGCGCGTGAAGGCGCAGATGCTGGCGACGCAGCCGGGCGTGGGTGTGGGCCCGGCGAACGGCAATGGTGAGAATGGTGGAAACGGTGGCGGCAACGGAAATGGCAACGGCATGAACAGTGCCCCGAACGGTACGGGCACGACGCCCCCCGGTCAGCAAGACTAATTTCAGCGGCACAAAACAAAACGGCCTTCGGAAACACCGAAGGCCGTTTTGTTTGCACTTACGCTTGAATCAAGCGGGAAACACACCCGTAGACAGATAACGGTCGCCACGATCGCAGACGATGAACACGATCGTCGCGTTCTCGACCTGGCGCGCAACACGCAATGCCACCTCGCATGCGCCGCCCGACGAGATACCCGCGAAAATGCCTTCGACCGAGGCAAGCCGGCGCGCCATGTTTTCGGCGGCGGCCTGGCTCACGTTCTCCACGCGATCCACGCGGCTGCGGTCGAAAATCTTCGGCATGTACGCTTCGGGCCACTTGCGAATGCCCGGAATGCGCGAGCCTTCTTCCGGCTGCGCACCGACGATCTCGATGGCCTGATTCTTTTCCTTCAGGAACTGGGACGTGCCCATGATCGTGCCGGTCGTGCCCATCGACGAAACGAAGTGCGTGATGCGCCCTTCAGTGTCGCGCCAGATTTCCGGGCCGGTGGCCTCGTAATGCGCAAGCGGGTTGTCCGGATTGGCGAACTGGTCGAGGATGATGCCCTTGCCGTCGCGCTGCATTTGCTCGGCGAGGTCGCGCGCATATTCCATACCGCCCTTGACGGGTGTGAGCATGATTTCCGCGCCATAAGCGGCCATGCTCTGACGGCGTTCGACCGAAAGGTCCTCCGGCATGATGAGCACCATCTTGTAGCCGCGAATCGCCGCTGCCATGGCGAGCGCGATGCCCGTATTGCCGCTCGTCGCTTCGATGAGCGTATCGCCCGGCTTGATGCGGCCGCGCTCTTCGGCTTTGCGGATCATCGAAAGCGCCGGGCGGTCCTTCACCGACCCAGCCGGGTTGTTGCCTTCCAGCTTGGCCAGCAGGACGTTATTGCGGGCGCGGATTTCGTCGTCCGGCAGGCGGACGAGCTGCACGAGCGGGGTATTGCCGATCGTGTCTTCAATGGTCTTGTAGGGCATGGGAATGGCAGTAAGGCGCAATGACGTGATCCGTCGATTCTAAACCACGCGGCCACCGACCGCTGGAGACCCCGCTGGAACCCATTACGCTGGTATGGCCGCAGGCTCGCGACCCAATCTCGATGCGCGGCAAAAAGCCCGCGGCCCGGGCCGCGGGTCAACGTCGCGGGCCGACTTCACCTGAGCGACACCTGAAGGAGACTACACCCCGCGCGGCTTACGCACGACGCGCGGGGTCAAACGCGAGCGGACGCCTACTTCTTGACGGCCACGGTAGCCGGCTGAGGCGCCCCTGCCTTCGCGGGCGTTGCCTGTGCAACCTTCGCCTGCCCCGCCTGGGCATTCGCGGGCCCGACGGCCAATCCTTCGGCCTGCAAACGTTCGACGGTATGGCCACCGAGGCCCTTCACGCGCTTGCCGAGGTCAGCGGCATCCTTGTACGGGCCGTGCGCGGAGCGTTCGTCGAGAATGGCCTTGGCGCGCGCGGGCCCAATACCCTTGATGCCGCGAAGCGCGTCTTCGTTGGCCGTGTTGACGTCCACGGCCGCGAAGGCGTGGCTGAATACGGCCAGAAGCGCGGCCGCCGCAAGGATTTTTCGGAACATGCTGGATCTCCCTGAAAACGCCGGCGACCATCGCCGGCGAGGAGAGTCCAGTTTATGAAGTCACGGCTTCGCGTTACACCTGGCCAGAAAGCCAACGTACGTAACGATCCACC
>NZ_CAJMYW010000014.1:0-182599 GCF_905220165.1 Paraburkholderia sp. J10-1
GCCCTGCAAGGCGGGCATCGGCCGCGATTCGACCGCAAATTTGCCCGGACCGTTGTAGACCAGTGCTTTCATGGCGCCTCCATCGACAAATGGAAATACGCCGGCTCGCCAAGCGCCCTCCTTTCGGTGCGCTGGCGTCCGGCGAGCCCGTCTTCCGCTGCAAGGTTTGCATATTTCGATGCACGGCGACTGCCGTGAGCGGAATCGAAAAAGCGACAACATCGCCCTTGCAATCACGATCGTAGTACTTACGACCGAGGGACCGCTATCCAATGTCCGATGGCCACGAAGTGATGGCGTGTACGTCTACGCGCTGCGCATGGTCTCGTTGCGCACGCGAACGCTAGAACAGATGCCGGATGCCGACCTGCACGCCGAATTCGCTCTGACCGGGTCCAGGCGTGAGGAACGAACCCGTCGTAATGCTGGCGCCCGCCATCTTGAACTGCGCGGTACCGTAGTTCTTCAATTCGGATACCGTGCCGTAGAGCCGCGTCCCCTTCGAAAGATCGTAGTTGACGATTGCCCCATATTGCAGGGCGTCGTTGCCAAGGTGCGTGCTGTCCTTGGTGTAGGCAGCACCCGCGCCCACGCTGAAGAACGGCGAGAACCGGTAGTCGGCCGAAAGCGAATACGTGCTGTGCCAGTCCCCGGCCGTGTTGCCAACCGGACCCACCGTCGGGTCATATTTGCCCGCGGGGTTGCTGAGCGCGTTGCCGGTGGTCGCGGAAATCACGTCGTTGGCGCGGAAGTAACCGACGTAGATACGCCCCCACCCGTAGTCGAGATTGCCGCCCGCCATGAATTCCTGCACACGGTTGGAGGCCGTGGCATTCGCCGCATTCAAATACGCGAGCGCGAGATAAACCGGACCCTGGGTGGTCTGCACGCCGGCCTGATACACCGCATTGCCCGCGAGCGTGCCGGGCTGTCCGCCCACTGAATAGTGCAGCTCGACCTGCGTGCCCACGAACTTCGGCGAGATCCACGCAATATCGTTGTCCACGCGCGCCAGCCAGTTCGCGAAGTTGTTGTAGCCCGAGGCGTAAGTGGCCGCGCTGAAGGCGTCCATATTGCCGCTCCAGGCGAACATCGGCGTGTTCTGCCGGCCGAAGCGCACCTCGCCGAACCCACCGCCCACACCGACCCACGCCTGTCGATCGAAGAAGCGATAGCTGTTCTGCAACTTGCCCGTGCCCGGATCGAAGCCGCTCTCCAGCGCGAAATTCACGCGGTAGCCCCCGCCTAAGTCCTCCGTGCCGCGCAAGCCCCACCGGCTCGTCATCAAGCCGTTATTGCCGAGCACGGCGAGCGACGTGGTCTTGCCGGCGACTTTCGTGTTCTGGTAGCCGGCGAACACGTCCAGCACGCCATAAAGCGTCACCGACGATTGCGCCATTGCCGGCGTACTGGCGATGATCGCCGCACTGATCACCGACAAACTAAGGATTCCTCTATTTAACGGCATCGTCATATTCCCCTGTTGTTGACTTTTTGATAGATCGGTGACGGTATTAAGGCGTCAGCGTGCGGGCCCGGTCGCGAGCATGCGCTTGACCACGAGTGCGAGCGGCACGGTGAAGCAAAAGTGCGACATGAAACCGCCGATGATGACGACCGGGTCGTAGTAGTTAGGATGGTTGTCGGATGCGATGCTGATCGCCACGTGCATGACGATCCAGGCAATGATCGCGTAAAAGAGCGCGACGAACGTGGCCTCGTAGCCGCGGCGGCGGAAATACGGCCAGATCGCGGCGAACAGCACGCCCCAGCCAATGGCGAAGAAGAAATGGATGGCAGTCCCGAGGAAATACGCCCAGATGCCGAGCGCCTCCTGTACGCCCTTGCCGAACACGAGGCCGGTGGCGTTGCGGGGAATGCCCGCAAGCGGCATGAGATGCTGGGCGCCAACCCAGATCAGCGCCTCGTAAATCCAGATGATCACCGCGCCCGTCAAGCCGCCGGCAATGCCGGCGCGCACAATTGCACCGAGAGTCGGCTTGCCGTCGATTGCCGTTCTCGTTCCTTGATATCCACCCTCACCTACGCTTGCATTGCCGCTCATCGCCATCTCCTCTTGTATTCCTGCACGAAATGATTTTTCGTCAAGATAGAAACGGTGAAAGCGGAAAACTACATCGGGTTAACGGCAAGCGAGGGGCGCTCCGCAAGCAAAAACGCGCGCGCAAGGCGTGCCCGTGGCTCACGACGAGCCGCGCAGCGCCAAGCTGGGCAAGGCTTCGCGCGGACTATCCCTCGAAGGCGGGAGTCCGGCAGACCAGGTTAGCGACCCGGCCGCCGATAAGAGAAATCGATACGGCGGAAACGACTTCGCAACGCCACGTCTGCAAACGCACTGCCGCCGCTCACCTGCCCTCCTTCAGCCTCAGCAGGAGGCGTAGCAGCACCGGAAGCACCAGCAGCACGAGCGGCATCTGCACGATCAGGCCCGAGATGATCGCAACGGCGAGCGGTTGCTGCATCGCGGAACCCTGGCCGATTGCGAAGGCAAGCGGCAGCAGCGCAAGAATGGCTGCGATGGTCGTCATCGCGATGGGCCGCAGGCGGTTGCGGCCCGCAGCCTGCAACGCCTCCTCGAGCGGCATGCCTTCGTCGCGCACGAGCCCCTGAAACTCGGAGACATAGAAGATCGCCACCTCCGTCACGATGCCGACGATCATCGTCATGCCCATCATCGCGGAGATGTTCAGCTCGATGCCCGTCACCCACAGGCCGATGAAAACGGCGCCGGTGGCGAGCAGCGGCATCGCCATGACCGCGAGCGCCACACGAAAGCGTTCGTAGAGGAACAGCAGCAAGCCGAACACCAGCGCCACGGCTGCGCCGAATACCGCGAGCAGGCCTCTGAACGCGATCTGCTGTTGCTGGTACAACCCGCCAAGCTCGTAATAGACGCCCTTTGGCAGCAACGCGGAATCGGCGAGCGCGCGCTGCACGTCGGCGATGGTCGAGCCGAGGTCTCGACCATCAATGCGCGCCGTCACCGCCACCATGCGCTTGAGGTTGTCACGGCTGATCTCGGGCTGGCCGCTCACATGCACCGGGTCGGCAACGCGCGACAGCGCGAACACATGCCCGTCCGGCGCGCGCAACGGCAGGCGTGCGAGTTCGGTGTCCGTCATTTGCAGCGCGCCTTGCGCACGCACGCGCACGCCGACCGTCTTCGGGCCGTTCTGGAACTGCGTGGCGACGTTGCCGTCCAGCAGATCCGAGACCTGCTGCGCGATGGCCTGCGGGTCCATGCCCTCGGCGGCCGCCGCATCGGGACGGATGCGCAGGTCGATGGCGTCGCCGGCAGGGTTAATGCCGTCGTTCACGTCGACGATGCCGCCAATCTTGCCGATGCGTGCGGCCACACGCTGCGCCGTCTTGTCGAGCACGTTTTGGTCGTCCGAGTAGATCTTGATCTGCACGGGCTGGGGAACCGCCGTGAGGTCGCCGATCAGGTCCTCCATCAACTGCGCAAGCTCGACGCTCACACCAGGCACGTTTGTTTCGATCTGCGAACGGATCTCCTCCATCACGGCGTCGATCGGCTCCCGGCTGCCCGACTTCAGCCGCACGAAAAAGTCACCCTTGTTGGGCTCGTTCAAGTCGCCGCCCAGTCCCGCGCCGGTGCGCCGCGAATAGGTGGCCACATTCGGATTCGCGCGAATGATCGCCTCGATTTGCTGCATCAGACGATCGGTTTCCGTGATCGACGTTCCCGGCTGCGTGTGATAGTCGAGCACGAAACCGCCCTCGTCCATCGACGGCATGAAGCCGCTCCCCACGCGCGTGAACGCAAGCGCCGACAGCAGCGCGAGCGGCACGACAAGCGCGAGCACCCACATGGGCCGCGCGCTCACGCGCGAGACGAGCCGCGCATAGGTCCGGTTCAGCCATGCGGCGAAACGCGTTTCGCGATGCTCCTCGGCGTCTTGCGGCGTGAGCCAGCGGTCGCAAAGAATCGGAATGGCAAGCCAGGTCACCAGAAACGAAATAAAGAGCGCGCTTGCCATTGTCACGGAAAGCGCCTTGAAAAACGCCCCCGTGACGCCCGAGAGAAACGCCAGCGGCACGAAGATGATCAGCGTTGCCGCTGAAGAGCCGGCGAGCGGCCGCGTGAATTCGAGCGCCGCGCTCATCACGCGGCCATGGAACGCCTGCGCGCCGGCTTCGCGCATGCGCCGCGCGATGTGCTCGATCATCACGATCGCATCGTCGATCACGAGGCCCACTGCCGCCGCCATCCCGCCTAGCGTCATGATGTTGAAGCCCATGCCGAACACGTCTAGCAGCAGAATCGTCGCGGCCATCACCACCGGCACGAGCGCCACGGCAATGAGCGTGATCTTCGTGTTGCGCAGGAACACGAAGAGCGTGAGCGCCGCGAGCACGATGCCAATCATGATGGCATCGCGCACGCTCGTGGCCGAGGCGATCACGAGTTCGCTCTGGTCGTACCAGTTCGCGAGCTTCACGCCTTGCGGCATCTGCGCGCCAAAGTCCTTGATGCGCGCGCGAATCGCTTGCGCCATCGCCACGCTGTTCGCGCCAGGCTGCTGAAAGACGTTGATCAGCACGGCGTCGTGACCATCGGCAGTCACGCGAATCCATTGCGGCACGGTCCCCCGAGCGACGGTGGCGACATCGCCGAGACGGATCTGCGTCGCGCCCGCGGAGGAAACGACTACGTTTTTCAGCGTATCGAGCCCGCTGAATGCCGAATTCGCTACGACGAGATAGAGCTTGTGGTGGTCCTCGATGCGGCCGGTGGCCATCAGCACGTTGCCCGCACCGATCGCGCGCGAGACATCGGCGACCGAAAGCTTGTACGCCGCGAGGCGCGCGGGATCGACGGCAACCTCGAGCTCGTCTCGCGCCCCGCCCGTCACGTCCACGCGTGCCACGCCCGCAACCGAGGAAAGCAGCGGACGCAACTGGAACTGCGCGAGATCGTAGAGTTGCGAGAGCGACAATCGCGACGACGTCAGGCTGTACGCGAGGACCGGAAACACCGTCGGATCCATGCGCCGCACCTGCATCGTGGTGCCGGGCGGCAGCGTGGCAAGGATCTCGGCGATGGCCGACTGTGCCTGCAACGTGGCTTGCGCCATGTCCGTGCCCCAGTCGAAATTCAGCGAGATCTCAGCCGCGCCGCGGCTCGTGCGGGATTCCACGTCGCGCACGTTCGGCACGCGCCGCAACGCCTCTTCCACCGGCATCGTGACGAGCGTCGCCATCTGTTCAGCGGGACGATCGCCCGCGTCGAGCGAGATCACGGCGCGCGGGAAAGACACGTTCGGAAAGAGCGAGATCGGCAGACGCAGCGCGGTGAGCGCACCGGCAAGCGCGGCAAGCGCGATCACGAACAGAAGCGAGCGCCGATGGCGCTGCATCCACTGGCTGAACGTCATCGCTTGCCGCCTTGCGCCACGCGCACGGCCATGCCGTCTTCGAGTTCGTAGTTGCCGACGACCACGAGCGGCCGCGAGGCGTCGAGCGCACCATCCACGCCGTACGTATTGCCATGCTCGACTTTCACGATCACATCGACGCGGTGCGCCTTGTTGTTCGGCGCAACCTGATACAGATAGCTGCCCTTCGCGTCCTGAAGCACCGAGGCGCGCGGCACGTTCCACCACGTGCCGGTCTGCGTGTCGATGTCGGCCCGCACGCGCGTGCCTGGCAGGAACGCGGTGCCCGTGAGCGGTACGTTCGCACCGACATTCACGAGCTGACTTTGCGCATCGATCACTGCGCCAACGAGCACGACGCGCCCTTGTGCACGCTGCGAACCGAGCGCGGCGGACAGCGGGCGCAACACGACGCGGTCGCCGGCGCGCAGCGTGAGCGCGTCGGCCGGTTCAACGCCTAGCGTTACGTTCGCGGCATGGCTCGCGGGACCATCGGTTGCAACAAGCTGGGCGAGCGCCGTGCCCGCCTGGATCTGGTCGCCCGGCACGGCGGCAAGCTGCGCGACCACGCCGGCCACTGGCGCGGTGACGGTTTTCGAACCCGCGGCAATGCCCGTCGCGCGTTGTGCGGCGAGCGCCTGCTGCGCATCGTCGAGCGCCTTTTGCGCGGCGGCCAACTGCGATTGCGTGGCAAGACCGTCGTGCAAAAGCGCGCCGGTGCGCGCGAGTTCGCCACGGGCGAGCGTCGCGGCGCTCTGTGCCTGGGTATAGGCGATCACGGCGTTCGGATCGGCTTGCACGACGAAGAGCGGCGCGCCGCGCGCGACGGTTTGTCCGGACTGTACGAGCACGCGCGTGACGCGTGCGAGATACGGAAGGCTGACGGTCGTGGCGTTCGAGGCGGCCGATGCAACCGAGCCGAAAGCGACAACGGTTTGAGAAACCGGCTCGCGCGTCACGTGCACGACCTGCACGGCAGCAGAAGGCGCAGGCGCGCTGCCCGTCGTGCCGGTGTCGTCTGCGCGCGCGGCATGCGGTGCGAACAGCACTGCGCTGGCAGCGAGCGCGGCCGCCCCGCCGAGTACGCAGACGGCGACACGCGTACGCGTGCCGCAAAGGAAGCGTTGGTCAGTCATAGGGATCAACGTGCGACGAAGGTGTTGGAGGACGCGCTCTCAGCAGTGGCGCCTCGCGCGGGTGGAGTCCGATACGGATCGGAAATCGCACTGCCGAGCAGCGCCTGGAGACCAATGCGTTGTTCCGCTAGCGCTTCGCGCGCGGTAGCGGCGTCGATACGACGCGCGAGCGCCGCGCTTTGCGCATCGACGTACTGCCCTAGCACGATGTTGCGCGCCGCATAGGCGTTGGCCGCCTGCGCGGCGGCGCGCTCGAGCCCCGGCAGCGCAGCGTCGTCCTGATCGAGCTGACGCGCGGCGATCGCGCTGTCCGCACGCAGGTGCGCGATATCCGCGTAAGCCGCGTTCAGGCGGGTCTGGTATTCGTCCGCCAGGCGCTGTCGCGTTGCTTGCTCGATGGCGATATTGCCGCGATTGCGATTGAATACCGGCAACGTGAGATTGATTGCGAAGCCGCTCGTGTAGATTTCCGAAGTGTCGCGCTGCCGTGTAAAGCCCACCGAGAGGCTCGGAAACTGGCTCAGGATTGCGGCGCGGTACTTCTGCTCCTGCGCTTCGTAGCCGGCCTGAAGCGCAATCAGATCGGGACGGCGCTGCGCCAGCATCGCAATGGCGGAATCGAGTGTGCCATCGGCTAGCGGCGTGACTGTCGCGTCGCCCGCAAGCGCCAGCGTCGTGTCGGGCGCGAGTCCGAGCAGCGCGTTGAGGTCGTGGTGCGTCTGCTCGCGCGCGCGTTGCATATCGGTGTATTGCTTGCGCGCGTCTTCGTATGCGGTGAGCGACGCAGTGACAAGGTCAGCCGTCACGTTGTGCTCGCTTGCCGCGCGCGCGGTGCGTTCGTAACGCGTGCGGGCCAGCTCCGTCTGCTGCCCGAGCAGCGGCAACACCTCGTCCTGGAAGCGCGCTCTCACGTATAGTTGCTTGGCCTGCGCCACGACCTGCCACTCCTGCCAGAGCAGACCGAGGTCGGTCTTGCGAACCGTGGCGTTGGCGGATTTCGTGTTCGCGCCACGCGTGAGAATCGCCATCACGTCCATGCTCAGGCCATAGCTGAACGCGCGCGAGAGCCCCACAGCGCCTGGATAGTCGCTGGAAATGCTCACCTGTGGGTCTGGCAGGAGTCCTGCCGAAAACGCCTGCGCTTGCGCAATGCCAAGATCGTCGCGCGCAAGTTTCAGGTCGGGATTATTGGCGACGGCCAGCATCGCGACGTCTTCGATGTCAAAGCCGTCCGTCGGATCGAAGCGATGTGCTGCAAGCTCGGGCAACGGCATTTTCGCGGGATCGATCTGAACCCGTGCAAGCGCGTCCTGCTTGATCAACGAAGGCCCGGTAGCCAATGGCTGCGCCATGTAGCTTGCGCATCCGGCAAGCAGCGCGGCGCCCGATGTCAAAGCGACGAGCGTGGCACGCGAGCTAACAGGAATGGAGAGACGAAAGACGCGCGGCAACGTCGCGCGAGACTGCGGACTGGGCAAAATGCACTCCTTGAGCCAATCCCGCGCTGCATGAATGCGCGAGCCTGAACCTGAACGCAGACACCACACGTTCGTGGCGTAGCGTCAGGCATGCGGCGCATTCTGCAGGGTATACGCTTATGCAATCCTTAAGCAGGCGTTCGGGTGCGATACCTACGGCTTTTTCGCCGTCAGATACGCAATGCGCTCCGCGCCGAGCTGCGCCCCGCTTTCGAAAATCGCACGCATGCGAGCTTCCAGGTACATGCGCTCATCGCCGGTAAACTCCTTCTCGAAGACCTCTTCCAGACTGGGCGCCAGCGGGTGAGGCGAGGTACGGCGAAACGTTTCCCAGGGAAGGCTGTCTTCCGTTCGCACTTCGATGTGCAATTCCAGATGAATGTCTGTGAATCCCGCGTCGATCGCGAAGCGCACAAGGTCGCGCTCACCGTAGTTCGTAATCGGCAGCGCGCGCGCTTTCTCCTCCGTGTCGGGGAACTGTGCCGCCCGGCATCGAAGCAGCAAGGGAAAGAACGGATCCTCAGTGTTGAATGCACGGGCATCGACCAGTTGCTTGAGCATGCAGACCTCAAGCGCTTCGTCGCGCAAAATCGGCTCCGCGATGGCAAAGCGAGCGCCTGGCTTGAGTATTCGATAGAGCTCTCGCATCGCAGCGGGCTTGTCTTCCACATACGCGAGAACCGCGCGCATCGTGGCGGCATCGACCGCGTCATTGGCAATGCCTTCCAGCTTCTCGGCGCTGCCGTGCGTGAATGCGCACTGCCCTCTCACACCCAGACTTCTGGCGGTCTCTTCCGTGTGCCGCAGCAACGCAGGCGAAACATCGGTCATGAGCACCCTCAGCGAGGCGCCGGCCCGTTCGATCGCGCGAAACCCCACGAGACCATCACCCGTGCCGATGTCGGCCAGTGTCATGCCCGGACGAAGGCGAACGTAATCCAGGACGCGGTCTGCGTATTTCGTGATCTCAGCACGGACCTCGTGCTCATGGGCGCGATCGCCGCCATGACGCTGCCGGAGCACCCATGTGGACCAGTTATCGTGAGTCACGTTGTTCGTAAGCGGCAGCAAGATAGATTTCCAGAGAAAACTTGAAAGATCTGCGGGATGGTAGCTTTGGATTCTGATGAACTCCTTATCGAAGCGATATTCCCGACGTGGAGTCCCTATTTTTTCGATGGCAAAGTTTTACCCGCCTTTTACCTGAATAAAAGTCGCTTTCATTCCAGAAATTGCGGGCGAAGGCTTCGACAGGCAGGCGTACCAAGGCTTGAGGGCGAGGCATTATGAATGGCGTCGACGCAAATTGAACCGTAGCTTATGCGAGCCTTAATTTGATTCCTTTTCACGAAATAAATACTGCTTAAGTATTTGGAAGGTGCTCCGATAAACCGTGCGCTGTTCGCGGTTTTTCTCTCTTTCTTTGGAGACCTTCTAATGACAATCCAGGCAGTTTCTAGCCAACCCGCCACTGCAACTGTGGCGAATACCGGCGCGCAGAACCAGCAGGCGACTGCCGCTGCGCAACCGGCCAGCACGACGCAGACGCAGTCCACTACGACGACACCGAGTTCGACGTCGTCGGCTTCCTATGCCGTCACGATCAGCAACGCCGCACGCGCTGCATTGGCCGAAGCCACCGAATCATCGGTGCAGACCGCGCAAGAAGCCAACCGCGGAGATCATCAGGCTCAACGCCTGCTTGCGAAGGAGCAGGCCAACAAGATTGGATGACGAGCGAAGCATGTGACAGAGGCTGTCTGACGACCGCTATGCACGCGCGTTTGTGATCCGCTTGCACGTCGCGCGAAAGCCGCGACGTGCAAGCCTGCCGCTTTTCAGCACAATCGCTACACACGCTCCTTACGAGGCAGCAAAAACATTCTGTTGCGATAACTATTCTTATCACAATGCATCGATAACTTATGAAAACTCGCCGCTCCAGAAACGTGCCAGAGTCGGCCGCCGCGTAGCCTGCAAGTGGCGTCCTGAACGCGAACCAGGGGATTGCCTGCGCCGCGGCCAGCCATGGCAGCCGCAGGACGAGCGAAGAAGACGGGGAATGATGTGAGCGGCGCCATGCGCCCGGCGGCGCCACGCAGAACTTCATCTGCTGCATGTGCCGCAAAGAGATTGCGCGAACGCGCTTATCGCATGCGCGATTTCAGGACGCGAACGCGAACGCCGCGTCTACCGGAAGATTTTCGAGCGCACGGCTGCCGTCGCGCAGCGCTTCGCTCTCGCCGTTGAAGGCCGTTTCGCTGTACGCGATGAGCTTGAAGCCACTACCCGCGCTGCGAGGGATGGTGATGCCCCAATGCCACCCTCCTTCCTGTTCGAAGACGTGCAGCTTTGGCGATGCATGCGATAGGTTTGATCGAGTCGTCATGTCACGCCCTCCTTTGCGAAAGCGTCGAGGTAGCCGGCAGACCAAGTCAGTGTAGGCATCATTTTGTTGCGGCGCAATAAATATCGACGTTGAGGGGCGATGCTACGCCATCCGGCGTCGTCATCTGGCAACAAAGCGAAACAGGCGGCAACGAGACGCAACAAGCGGAAACAAAAGTAAACAGGTGTGGGCAGTACGAAATCGTGCCTCAGGCTCGCGCGTCATGCACTCTGCCCCCCAAACGAAGGTGGGCGGCCACGCCGCGTTCGCGCTATCCTGCGCGATGCGCGCAAGTTTGCGCGCCCCATTTCCTTATGTGCCACGAAGCATGACCGAACGCACCGAAGACCTCTCCCACAGCCCGCAAACGGCGCTGCGCTACCCTTACGCAGAACCGCCTGCGCCCGGTTCGACCCTCGAGATCGCGCCGGGCGTGCGCTGGCTGCGCATGCCGCTGCCCTGGGCGCTCGACCACATCAACGTGTGGCTCATCGACGAGGCCGACGGTTGCGCTGTCATCGATACGGGCGCACGCACGGACGCTGCCACGGACGTGTGGCGCGCGATCCTCGCGCAAGGCGGCGAGGCGCGAGCGGCCTCCCGCGTGACGCGCGTGCTGGCCACGCATATGCACCCCGATCATGTGGGCATGGCCGGCTGGCTCACGCGTGCATTCGACTGCCGGCTCTGGATGACGCGCACCGAGTACTTCAACTGCCGCGTGGCCGCCGCCGACACGGGCCGCGAAGCGCCCGCCGACGCGCTCGACTTCTATCGCCGTGCGGGCTGGAGCGAGTCGGCAATCGATGTCTACCGTGCTCGTTTTGGCCGCTTTGGCCAGTATATCCACGCACTGCCAGAAAGCTTCCGGCGCCTGCAGGACGGCGAGGTCGTGCGCATCGGCGCGTACGACTGGCGCGTGATCGTCGGCATGGGGCATTCGCCGGAACACGCCTGCTTCTACTGCCCGGCGCTCAAGCTATTCGTTTCCGGCGACCAGGTGCTCCCACGCATCTCCTCGAACGTCTCGGTTTATCCGATCGAGCCCGACGCGGATCCCATGGCCCAGTGGTACGCCTCGTTCGACAAACTGCAACGCGAAGTGCCCGACGATGTGCTCGTGCTTCCCTCGCATAACGACTGCTTTTACGGGCTCCACGCGCGCATCGAGCGTTTGCGCCAGGGGCAGGACAAGAGCCTCGCACGTCTGCGCGCAACGCTCGCCGAACCACGCCGCGCCGTGGACGTGTTCGGTGCGCTGTTCGCGCGGCGCATTGGCGAGGACGATCTCGCGCAGATGAGCCTCGCGACCGGCGAGAGCCTTGCGTGCCTGAACTACCTGACCTACCGCGGCGAAGTGAAACGCGAACTGCGCGACGACGGCATGTACTGGTATTCACTCACGTAAAAAAACGCGGGCATAAAAAATGGCAGGCAAGGCGCATCGCACCCTGCCTGCCACAAGCCGCATCGACGGCACGCACCGGAAAACCCGGAAAATTTTCGGCGCGGCCAGTGACGCTTGCACTGGCCGCAACGCTTCGCCTAGAGCGTCGCCACCAGTTCAGGCACTGCCTCGAACAGGTCCGCTTCGAGGCCGAAATCGGCCACACTGAAGATCGGCGCTTCGGCATCCTTATTGATCGCCACGATCACCTTCGAGTCCTTCATGCCCGCGAGATGCTGGATCGCGCCGGAAATGCCGCACGCGATGTACACCTGAGGCGCGACGATCTTGCCGGTCTGCCCCACTTGCCAGTCGTTCGGAGCGAAGCCGGCATCCACGGCTGCGCGGCTCGCGCCAAGCGCGGCGCCGAGCTTGTCGGCGAGCGGCGTGAGCACGGCGTTGAACTTCTCGCTGCTGCCAAGCGCCCGACCGCCGCTCACGACGATGCGCGCATCCGCAAGCTCGGGCCGCTCGCTCTTCACCACAACGCGTTCGACGAACGCGCTCAGGCCGCTGTCCGCAACCGCTGCGACACTTTCGACCTGTGCGGCGCCGCCCTGCGCCGCTGCATCGAAGCCCGTCATGCGCACCGTGACGATCTTCACTGCTTCGGCGCTTTGCACGGTCTGAATCGCGTTACCCGCATAGATTGGCCGCTCGAACGTGTCCGCGCTCACCACGCGCGTGATCTCGGAGATCTGCGCGACGTCCAGCAGCGCGGCCACGCGAGGCGCGACGTTCTTGCCCGCACTCGTGGCGGCAAAAAGGATGTGGCCATAATTGGCGGCCACGGCCAGCACTTGCGCGGCGACGTTTTCGGCGAGCGAATCGGCGAGTGCCACGCCATCGGCGTGGAGCACCTTCGCAACCCCCGCAATGCGCGACGCTGCCTCTGCCGCGCCTGCCGCGTTGTGACCCGCCACCATCACGTGCACGTCATCGCCGCATTGGAGGGCGGCCGTCACCGTGTTGAGGGTGGCCGACTTGATCGAGACGTGGTCGTGCTCGGCGACGACCAGAACCGGTTTACCAGCAGTCATTTGCTTTCCTTCAGATCACTTTCGCTTCGTTCTTCAACTTCGCGACGAGCGTCGCGACGTCGGGCACCTTGACGCCGGCCGCGCGGCCCGCGGGCTCCGCGGTCTTGAGCGTGGTGAGGCGCGGCGCGACGTCCACGCCGAGTTGCGCGGGCGTGGTCGCGTCGAGCGGCTTTTTCTTGGCCTTCATGATGTTGGGGAGCGTCGCGTAGCGCGGCTCGTTCAGGCGCAAGTCGGTCGTCACGATGGCCGGCAGCGCAAGCTGCACGGTCTCGAGGCCGCCGTCGATTTCGCGCGTCACGCGTGCTTTGCCCTCTGCGATCTCGACCTTGCTCGCGAACGTCGCCTGCGGGCGCGCGGTGAGCGCGGCCAGCATCTGGCCCGTCTGGTTGCAGTCATCGTCGATGGCCTGCTTGCCGAGGATCATGAGTTGCGGCGCTTCCTTCTCGATCAGCGCCTTGAGGAGCTTGGCGACGGCGAGCGGTTCGAGCGCGGCGTCCGTTTCGATCAGCACGCCACGGTCGGCGCCGATCGCCATGGCCGTGCGCAGCGTCTCCTGGCAGGCGGCGGGACCGCACGACACGGCGACCACCTCGCTCGCCACGCCCTGCTCCTTCAGCCGCACGGCCTCCTCAACGGCGATTTCGTCGAACGGATTGATGCTCATCTTGACGTTCGCGAGATCGACGCCCGAGCCGTCCGCCTTGACGCGAACCTTCACGTTGGCGTCCACCACGCGTTTGATTGCTACCAACACCTTCATGTCTTCCTCCAGATCGATACATTCGATGCCGCTGCTCGATACGCACAATCGCGCCGTGCAGCGTCACTTACTCCTGATAACCGAGCCCATGCTCCCGCATGCGCGCAATCGTCCCTTCGTCGAAGCCCCAGTCGAGCAGCGCGGCAAGGCCCTGTTCGCCTCGCGCCGGTGCCTGGCGGCCGATGGCCGAAGGCGTAGCCGAGAAGCGCGGCGCGGGCGCCGGCTGCACGACGCCGTGCGCCTCGACGAAGCTTGCGCGCGCAACGTTGTGCGGATGCCTCGGTGCTTCGGAAAAGCCCAGCACGGGCGCGACGCAGGCGTCGCTTCCCTCGAACACGGCGCACCATTCGTCGCGTGTACGCGTGAGGAACGCCGCCTCGAAATGCTGCCGCAGCACGGGCCAACCGTTACGGTCGTGCTGCTTCGGCAGGTCGGCATGGGCAAGCCCGAGTTTGTCGAGCAACTGCGCATAGAAGCGCGATTCCACCGCGCCCACCGCCATGTAGTGGCCATCTTTCGTGAGATAGCTGTCGTACCAGGGCGTGCCGCCGTCGAGCAGATTGCTCTCGCGTGCTTCGCGCCAGTTGCCGGACGCGATCAGCCCCCACACGATCGAGCCGAGTTGCGCCGCGCCCTCGACCATGGCCGCGTCCACCACCTGGCCCGCGCCGCCGCGCTGCACGTTGCATAGCGCCGCCACCACACCGAGCGCGAGCAGCATGCCGCCGCCGCCATAGTCGCCCACGAGGTTCAGCGGCGGCACCGGCGCCTCTCCTGCGCGCCCGATGCCGGAAAGCACGCCCGATAGCGCGATGTAGTTGAGGTCGTGGCCGGCGCGCTGTGCGAGCGGCCCGCTCTGCCCCCAGCCGGTCATGCGGCCATAGACGAGTTTCGGATTGCGCGCGAGCGCCGCTTCGGGGCCGAGACCCAACCGCTCCATTGCGCCGGGGCGAAAGCCCTCGATGAGGACATCGGCCTCGGCAATCAGGTCCAGTGCGACCTGTGCCGCTTCGGGACGCTTGAGGTCGAGCGTGATCGAGCGGCGGCCGCGCCCCGTCACATCCACATGCACGCCATCGCGCTTCGGCCCGAGATCGTCGGGGGCAACGGGCCGGTTCACGCGGATGATGTCCGCCCCCATGTCGGCCAGCAGCATCGTGCCGAAGGGAGCCGGGCCGATTGCCTCGAACTCCAGCGCGCGAAAACCGCTCAATACGCCCATTCCCTGTCTCCGTTGCGTTGTTGCCGTCACGATGAACATACGGCAAACCGTCGCAGTTGAACCCACCCGGTAGCGGTGGGTGGAGCCGGCGCAAGGGAATGGTTCTACAAGGGGCGCGAACGCGCGGCCCCGCGCTTACATGTTCGGATAGTTCGGACCGCCGCCGCCTTCCGGCGTGACCCACACGATATTCTGCGTCGGGTCCTTGATGTCGCAGGTCTTGCAGTGCACGCAGTTCTGCGCGTTGATCTGCAGACGATGGTCGTCCTGCTCGTCCTTCACGAACTCATAGACGCCTGCGGGGCAAAAGCGCGCCTCGGGGCCGGCGTAAGTCGCGAGGTTGATACCGACGGGCACGCTCGCATCCTTGAGCGTCAAGTGTGCGGGCTGATTCTCTTCGTGGTTCGTGTTCGAGATGAACACCGAGGAGAGCCGGTCGAACGTGAGCTTGCCGTCAGGTTTCGGATACTCGATCGGCTTGCATTGCGAAGCCGGTTTCAGCATCTCGTGATCGCGGTGCTGGTGATGCAGCGTCCACGGCACGTTGCCGCCCAGCAGCTTCTGCTCGATGCCCACCATCAGTGTGCCCAGGTACAGGCCCTTGCTCATCCACTGCTTGAAGTTGCGCGCCTTGTACAGCTCCGTGTAGAGCCACGACTGCTTGAACGCTTCCGGGTAGGCCGCGAGTTCATCGCTCTGGCGGCCGGCCTGCACGGCTTCGAACGCCGCATCGGCCGCGAGCATGCCGGTCTTGATCGCCGCGTGGCTGCCCTTGATGCGCGAGGCGTTCAGGAAGCCCGCGTCGTCGCCCACGAGCGCGCCGCCCGGGAACACGAGCTTGGGCAGCGACATCAGGCCGCCTGCGGTGATCGCGCGTGCGCCATACGACACGCGCTTGCCGCCTTCGAGGTACTTGCGGATTTCCGGGTGCGTCTTGTAACGCTGGAACTCTTCAAACGGCGAAAGGTACGGGTTCTGGTACGCGAGACCGACGACAAAACCCACCATCACCTGGTTGTTGTCGGTGTGGTAGAGGAACGAGCCGCCATACGTATCGGATTCGAGCGGCCAGCCGGCCGTGTGGATCACGAGGCCCGGCTGGTGCTTCGCCGGATCGATCTCCCACAGTTCCTTGATGCCGAGGCCGTAGACCTGCGGGTCCGAATCCTTGCCCAGCTTGAACTTCTCGTTCAGTTGACGGCCCAGGTGACCGCGGCAGCCTTCGCAGAACAGCGTGTATTTGGCGTGCAGCTCCATGCCGAGCTGGAAGTTCTCGGTAGGCTCGCCGTCCTTGCCGACACCCATGTTGCCGGTGGCGACGCCCTTCACGGAACCATCGTCGTTGTAGAGCACTTCAGCAGCCGGAAAACCGGGGAAGATTTCCACGCCCAGCGCCTCGGCCTGCTGGCCCAGCCAGCGCGTGACATTGGCGAGGCTGATGACGTAATTGCCGTGGTTCTTGAAGTTGTCGGGCAGCGCCCAGTTCGGCACGCCCTTCGCGCCGGTCTCCGTGAGAAACAGGAACTTGTCCTCAGTCACGGGCACGTTCAGCGGTGCGCCCTGTTCCTTCCAGTCCGGCATCAGCTCGTTCAGGGCACGCGGATCCATGACCGCGCCCGAGAGGATATGCGCCCCGATTTCCGAGCCCTTTTCCAGCACGCAAACGCCGATTTCAGCGCCTTTTTCCGCGGCCAGCTGCTTCAGACGGATCGCAGCGGACAGCCCGGCGGGGCCACCGCCGACGATCACGACGTCGTATTCCATCGACTCACGTGGGCCGTACTGCGCAATCAGATCACTCGACGACATATCCTCTTCCTTGCTTGCTAACTGAGCGCCCTAAACCGCTCTATCAAAACTGCACTTCGCTCAGCGCGAGCACGCCAGCGTCGCCCTTTGCGGCCAGGATCGACGTTTCGAGGGCGCCTGCCTGCGGGAGAATGTGCTCTGCGTAGAACTGCGCGATCGCGATCTTCGCGCCGTGGAACTCGGCGTCGTTCGCGAGTTCGCGTTGCGACACGAGCAGCGCGCGCGCCATTTGCCAGCCGCACAGCACGATGCCCGCAAGCTTCAGATACGGCACGCTGCCAGCGAACACCGCGTTCGGGTCGCTCTTGACGTTCGCAACCACGTAGTCGACGACATTCGCCAGCGAACGCGCGCCCTTTTCCAGCTGCTCGCGCATCGATGCCGCTGCCGCGCCGCCGGCCTGCCCGAGTTCTTCGGCAGTGCGTGCGATCTCGCCAAGCAACGCCTTCGCCACCGCGCCGCTGTCGCGCACCGTCTTGCGGCCGACCAGGTCGTTCGCCTGAATCGCCGTGGTGCCTTCGTAGATCGCGAGAATGCGCGCGTCGCGGTAGTACTGCGCGGCGCCCGTTTCCTCGATGAAGCCCATGCCGCCATGCACCTGGACGCCGAGGCTCGTCACCTCGTTGACCATTTCCGTGCTCCAGCCCTTCACGATCGGCACGAGGTATTCGTAGATCGCGAGATTGCGGGCGCGCACTTCAGGGTCGGCGTGGTAGTGCGCGTTGTCGCTATAGGCCGCGGCGACATAAGCGAGCGCACGGGCGCCTTCGGTCATCGCGCGCATCGAGCCGAGCATGCGGCGCACGTCCGGATGATGAATGATGGTCGCCGACTGCTTGAGCGAGCCGTCGACGGGGCGGCTCTGCACACGCTCCTTCGCGTACGCCACGGCCTTCTGGTACGCGCTTTCCGCGACGCCCACGCCCTGCATGCCCACGCCAAAGCGCGCCGCGTTCATCATGATGAACATGTATTCGAGGCCGCGATTCTCCTCGCCCACGAGATAGCCGATCGCGCCGCCATGGTCGCCGTATTGCAGCACGGCCGTCGGGCTTGCCTTGATACCGAGCTTGTGTTCGATCGACACGCAATGCACGTCGTTGCGCGCGCCGAGCGAGCCGTCGTCGTTCACGAGGAACTTCGGCACCACGAAGAGCGAAATGCCTTTCACGCCTTCGGGTGCGTTGGGGGTGCGCGCCAGCACGAGGTGAACGATGTTCTCCGCCATGTCGTGCTCGCCCCACGTAATGAAGATCTTCGTGCCGAAGACCTTGTACGTGCCGTCACCCTGCGGTTCGGCGCGCGAGCGCACGAGTGCGAGGTCGGAGCCGGCCTGCGGCTCGGTGAGGTTCATCGTGCCGGTCCAGTCACCCGAGATGAGCTTCGGCACGTAGCGCGCCTTCAGTTCCTCGCTGCCCGCGGTGAGCAGCGCCTCGATGGCGCCGTCGGTCAACAGCGGGCACAGCGCGAACGAGAGGTTCGCCGCGTTGAGCATTTCGATGCAAGGCGTGGCGATCAGCTTGGGCAGCGCCTGGCCGCCGAACTCGGACGGATGCTGCAGACCCTGCCAGCCGCCCTCGACATACTGGCGGAACGCGAGCGCGAAGCCCGGCGTTGCCGTGACCTCGCCGTCGCGCCAGCTGCTCGGCGTGCGGTCGCCTTCCACGTTCAGCGGCGCGATGACTTCGCCGGAGAGCTTCGCGCACTCGTCCAGCACGGCCTGTGCGGTGTCGAAACCAGCGTCCTCGAAACCCGGCAGGGTTGCGACGGCGTCGATGCCGGCCAGCTCTTTCAGCACGAACAGCATGTCCTTGACGGGGGCGTTATAGCTCATGATCGGTCCTTCCAGTCACTCAGGGGTCAAAATGGATGCGCCGCCGGGCCAGGGATGTCTGGGTGGCCACGTTGCGGCAGTACAGGACGGATCGTAGCGGCAATCGGTCGCCATACCACTGTCCAAACCGGACCACATGGTGACAATTCTGGCCACGCTATTGGCCGCTGTGCCCACCCATCATGGGTGGGCGTGCGCGCTTTGTGGCGGGCGGCGCTCAGCCGCGGCGGCGATACGTGCCGGGCGTGCTGCCGGTCCAGTGGCGAAAGGCGCGATGGAAGGCGCTGGGGTCGTCGAAACCGAGATCGCCGCCGATGGCCGCGATCGTGTCCTGGGTGTCGGTGAGGCGCTGGATCGCCACGTCGCGGCGCAGTTCGTCCTTGAGCGCCTGGAACGTGGTCTCCTCCGCGGCGAGGCGGCGGCAGAGCGTGCGGACCGAGCAGTGCAGGCTGTCGGCCGCCGCTTCGATGGTCGGCAGGTCGGGCAGCTGCGCGGCAAGGTACTGGCGCACGTTGTGGCTCACGAGCTGCTCGCTGAACGTTTCGAAGATCCAGTCGCCGGGCGAGCGCGCGAGAAACGCGCGCAGGTTGCGCTTGCTCTGCCGGATCGGCATGTCGAGATAGGCCGCGCTAAAGCGCATCAGCGTGGCCTCGCTGCCAAAGCGCACGGGCCCATGGAAGAAGTAGCGGTGATCGAGCGCGTGCGGCGGCTGCGCACAGGCGAAATCGACCTGCAGAAGCGGAATGCGCTGGCCGATCAGCCAGGAACACACGCCGTGTGCGAGCTTGAGCGTCAGTTCCTGCCCGAGCGGCCCGATCGCGCCATACGCGGCATTGGCGCGTAATGCCACCTGGGCCACGAGCCCCTGGCGGCGCGATTCGAGCCGGAAATCGTCGAGCACGATGTGGAAAAACTGGTCGAAGCGATGCAGCGCGGTTTCGAGGTTGCGCGCATCGAGCAGGCTCAGGCAGAGAAACTTGAGCGTGCCGCTGCGCAGCGGCCGGCTGAAGATGCCGGGCATCTCGTCGTCGAGTTCGATGGCGAGCGTCTGGTAGAGCGTGGAGAACTGCTCTTCCGTCACCCGGCCACCCGGCTTGGCGAGCAGTTCCAGCGCGATGCCCGCCTCGTTCAGATAGCGGCGGATCACGGCGGGCTCGGCACCGGCGCCGGCGAGAAAGCCGTTGACGAGCGAGATAGGAACGGTGGCGCTAGGCGATGGCATGCGTTGACAATGGAAGGCCGCGGAAACGGGCCGACATAGGCGTCAGCCCGCGCGCGCCATTCTAAATCGGCGCGGCCGAAACGGCGCTGCCGCGCCCCGAAGTCTTGCGCTGTCGCGGGCCGCTTAGTGCGCTTCGCCCCTCGCCTGCGCAAATTCAGCAAACCACGCGAGACTTTCCGGGTTGGCCATGGTGTCCGGATTGGCCACCTTCTCGAGCGGCTGCCCGAGCAGAAGCCGCTTGATCGGCACCTCCATCTTCTTGCCCGAGAGCGTGCGCGGAACGGCCGCTACCTGATGGATCTCGTCGGGCACGTGGCGCGCCGAGAGCGCCTCGCGCACGCGCGCGCGAATGCGCTGCGCGAGCGCGTCGGTCAGCTCGACACCGGGGCGCAACACCACGAAGAGCGGCATTGACGAGGCGCGCCCCAGGTACTCCAGATCGACCACGAGGCTGTCCAGCACCTCCGGCACCGACTCCACTGCGCGATAGAGCTCGCTCGTGCCCATGCGAATGCCGTGGCGGTTGATGGTGGCGTCCGAACGTCCGTAGATGATCGCGCCGCCCCGGGGGGTGATGCGCAGCCAGTCGCCGTGGCGCCAGATGCCAGGAAACATGTCGAAGTAGCTTTCGCGGTAGCGGCGGTTCGCTTCGTCGCGCCAGAAGTAGAGCGGCATCGAAGGCATGGGCGCGGTACACACGAGTTCGCCGACTTCGTCGATGCGCGCGTGCCCGGCCTCATCGAACGCCTCGACTCGCGCGCCAAGGCAACGGCACTGCATTTCGCCGAGATAAACCGGCAAAGTCGGCACGCCTGCGAGGAAGCAGCCCGCGAAATCGGTGCCGCCCGAAATCGCGTCGATCCACACCGGCCCCACGTGCTCGAGTATCCATGCGTACGCTTCGGGGGGCAGCGGCGAGCCGGTTGAGCCGACCGCGCGCAGGCGCGAGAAGTCCGCCGCCGCGCGCGGCTCGACGCCGGACTTCAGGCATCCCTGGAAATACGCCGCCCCGGCGCCGAAGAACGTGACGCCCGTCTCGCCCACGAAGCGCCACAGCGTCTGCGCATCAGGGTACGTGGGGTTGCCGTCGTAGAGACAGAGCGTCGCCCCCGCGAGCAGGCCGCCCACCTGGCAGTTCCACATGATCCAGTTCGTGCTGGCATACCAGTGGAAACGGTCGCCGGGGCGCAAGTCGAGGTGCAGCGCAGTGAGCTTCACGTGCTCCACCACGATGCCGCCGTGCGAATGCACGATGGCCTTGGGCATGCCCGTCGTGCCCGACGAATAGACGATCCACAGCGGATGGTCGAACGGCACGCTCTCGATTTGCAGCGGGACGTTTCCCGCGACCGCGTCGCGCCACGCCGTCGCGTGCGGATACTCCTTCACGTTGGCGTCGGGATCGAGCTGCGGGACGAACACGAGGTGCGCCACGCTCGGCAACTCGCGCAGCAAATGGTGGATCAGTTCGCGCCGGTCGTGTGGCTTGCCGCCATAGCGATAGCCGTCCACGGCGAACAGCACCTTGGGCTCGATCTGCCGGAAGCGGTCGAGGACCGCGAGCGGGCCCATGTCGGGCGAGCACACCGACCAGATCGCCCCCACGCTCGCCGTGGCAAGAAATGCCACGACGGTCTCGGGCGTATTCGGCATGAAAGCCGCCACGCGGTCGCCGCGGGTCACGCCCATACGCCGCAGCGTGGCCGCGCAAGCCGCCACCTGGCGGCGCAGCTCCGCCCAGCTCAATTCGCGCGTGCGCCCGGCCGTCGGGCCGCTCTCGCTGCGCGACACGATCGCGGGTCGTGCCTCGCTCGCAAGCTGGAAAGCCCGTTCGACGTAGTTCAACTCGACGCCGGGAAACCAGCGCGCGCCGAGCATCGCGGCGTCGGCGAGCGCCACGCCGCGCGGCTCGCGCGAGGGAATCTGCGCCCAGTCCCAGAGCGCGCACCAGAAGGCGTCGACGTCCTCGACCGACCAGCGCCATAGCGCGTCGTAGTCGTCGAACGCCAGACCGCGCGTATCGCCGAGCCACTTCATGAACTGGGTGATGCGGGCCGATTCGACCTGCTTCGGCGTCGGAGTCCAGGCCGGAGGGGATGCGGTGAGCGTTTCGTTCATCTCGTTGCGCGGGCGCTTGCGGGTTTGTCTGACCTAATGGTGCCGGAGCCAGTGCGCCTCGAACAATTCAGGGAAACCAGTGGAAGACGCTCGCTTACATTCACTCACGGCGATGTCCGCTAACGTCACGCGTCATTGCATTGTCAATCCGTATTCATTTTTAATATTTCGAATAAAAGCCTGGATTGAATACGCTCGCGTGACCACCATTTTATTTCCGGACTCAATCAACGAATATTCCAATTCGTATGCTGTGTTGTACCGCACAAATCAACCAAATCTCGGATTCTCCTCACCGCGCACAACACCTGTTCTGCGGGGAGATCATGTTTATGACTTAGCCCGTACGCAATTGGCATATGAGCTGTCATAAAAATGCAATGCGCTAATGCCTTTAATTTCGCTAATTCCCGCCAATTCTCCTCTCCCTATCGGACCAAGGTCTTATTGTCAGATCGCGCGCCCACTATCAGATTGAGCGCGTAGCGGCGCGGGTTGCGCTCTCGCGGCATGCGACGCGCGCTGCAGACGCAGGCACAAAGCAAGTTGACGGGTTGGCGCGCAGCGCGAGATCTGCGGCCCTGCCGGCTCGTACAGGAGACCGCGCATGTCCGAATCGACGTCTACGCCTCGCCCCGCCGCAAAACCCGATAGCGCCGCCGCGCCAGCCGCCGCCAACAGGCTGCGCCTCGGCGCGCTCACCGCCCTCGTCGTGGGCTCGATGGTGGGGGGCGGTATCTTTTCGCTGCCGCAAAACATGGCGGCCAGCGCCGACGCCGGAGCGGTGCTGATCGGCTGGGCGATCACCGCGGTCGGCATGCTCATGCTCGCGTTCGTGTTCCAGTCACTGGCCGTGCGCAAGCCCGAACTCGACGGCGGGGTGTACGCCTTCGCGAAAGCCGGCTTCGGCGACTACATGGGCTTTGGCTCGGCGTGGGGCTACTGGATCAGCGCGTGGCTCGGCAACGTCGGCTACTTCGTTCTCCTGTTCAGTACGCTCGGCTACTTCTTCCCGGTCTTCGGCGAGGGCAATACGCCGATCTCCATCATCTGCGCCTCGGTGCTGCTCTGGGCGCTGCACTTTCTCGTGCTGCGCGGCATCAAGGAAGCCGCGATCGTCAACCAGATCACCACGGTCGCGAAGCTGGTGCCGCTGTGCCTCTTCATTATTCTCTGTGCGTTTGCGTTCCGCTCCAGCACCTTCACGGCCGACTTCTGGGGACAAATGAATCCCAAGCTCGGCAGCGTGACGAACCAGGTTCGCAACATGATGCTCGTGACCGTGTGGGTGTTCATCGGTATTGAAGGCGCGAGCATCTTCTCCGCGCGTGCGGAGAAGCGCAGCGATGTCGGCAAGGCCACGGTCATCGGTTTTGTTGGCGTGCTGCTTTTGCTCGTGCTCGTGAACGTGCTGTCGCTCGGTGTGCTCACGCAGCCCAAACTCGCCGCCCTGCAGAATCCTTCGATGGCAGGCGTGCTCGAAAACGTGGTCGGCCACTGGGGCGCGATTCTGATCAGCGTGGGGCTGGTCGTGTCGCTCGCGGGCGCGCTGCTCTCGTGGGTGCTGCTGTGCGCCGAAATCATCTTCTCGGCCGCGCGCGACCACACGATGCCAAACTTCCTGCGCAAGGAAAATGCGAAGCACGTGCCGGCCAACGCGCTGTGGCTCACGAACGGCATGGTGCAGATCTTCCTCGTCATCACGCTGTTCTCGAAGGGCACGTATCTCTCGCTCATCTATCTCGCGACCTCGATGATCCTGCTGCCCTACTTCTGGTCGGCGGCCTACGCATTCCTGCTCGCGCTGCGCGGCGAAACGTACGAAACCGACAGCGGCGAGCGCAGCAAGGACCTCGTCATCGCGGGCGTTGCCGTGATCTACGCGATCTGGCTCATTTACGCCGGCGGTCTCAAATACGTGCTGCTCTCCGCGTTGCTCTACGCGCCAGGCATCGTGCTGTTCGCGCGCGCAAAACGCGAAGTCGGCCAGCCCGTGTTCACGAACATCGAGAGGTTCGTTTTCGCCGCTGTGCTGATTGGCGCATTGGTGGCAGCTTTCGGCCTGTACAAGGGCTTTCTCACCCTCTGATTCGAGGAGTCTCATGATGAGTACGGACACTGTCGCCTTTGGCGTCAATTCCGAGGCGGGCAAGCTGCGCAAGGTCATGGTGTGCTCACCCGGACTCGCGCATCAACGCCTCACGCCCAGCAACTGCGACGAACTGCTATTCGACGACGTCATCTGGGTCAGCCAGGCGAAGCGCGACCACTTCGACTTCGTGACGAAGATGCGCGAACGCGGCGTGGAAGTCCTCGAGATGCACAATCTGCTGACCGAAGCGATTCAGAACCCGGAAGCGCTCAAGTACATCCTCGATCGCAAGATTCGCCCGGAAACCGTGGGCGTTTCGCTGGCCGGCGAGGTGCGCAGCTGGCTCGAAGGGCTGGAGCCGCGCCGCACCGCGGAATTTCTGATTGGCGGCGTGGTGGCCGAGGATGTTCCGGACAGCGACCAAAGCAAGATCCTGAAGGAGTTCCGCAGCTACCTCGGCTATTCGAGCTTCGTGCTGCCACCGCTGCCCAACACGCTTTTCACGCGCGACACGACATGCTGGATCTACGGCGGCGTATCGCTGAACCCGATGTACTGGCCGGCGCGGCGGCAGGAGACGCTGCTCACCACGGCGATCTACCGCTATCACCCGCAGTTCGCCGGCAAGGACTTCGAGGTCTGGTACGGCGACCCCGACGAGGACCATGGCGCGGCCACGCTGGAGGGCGGCGACGTGATGCCGATTGGCAACGGCGTCGTGCTGGTCGGCATGGGCGAGCGCACGAGCCGCCAGGCCATCGGGCGTCTGGCGCAGAACCTTTTCGCCAAAGGCGGCGCAAAGCGCGTCGTCGTGGCGGGCCTGCCCAAGTCGCGCGCAGCCATGCACCTCGATACGGTGTTCAGCTTCTGCGACCGCGACCTCGTGACGATCTTCCCGGAAGTCGTCAACGAGATCGTGCCGTTCTCGGTTCGCCCCGACGACAAGAGCCCCTCGAAGCTCGACCTGCGCCGTGAGGAAAAGCCCTTCGTGGACGTGGTGGCCGAAGCGATGGGCCTGAAGGCCCTGCGCATCGTCGAGACGGGCGGCAACGCGTTCGCGGCCGAGCGCGAGCAATGGGACGACGGCAACAACGTGGTGTGCCTCGAACCCGGCGTCGTGATTGGCTACGACCGCAACACCTATACGAATACGCTGCTGCGCAAGGCCGGCGTGGAGGTCATCACGATCACGGCGAGCGAACTGGGCCGCGGGCGCGGCGGCGGCCACTGCATGACGTGCCCGATCGTGCGCGACGCCATCGATCTCTGAGCGCCGCACCAAACCGCAACCCACTGCATTCGCAACGGAGAAACGACATGGCTTTCAATCTGCGCAACCGCAGCCTGCTTAGTCTGATGCATCACAGCACCCGCGAGCTGCGTTATCTGCTCGACCTCTCGCGCGACCTCAAGCGCGCCAAGTACACGGGGACCGAGCAGCAACACCTCAAGGGCGTCAATATTGCGCTGATCTTCGAGAAGACTTCCACGCGCACGCGCTGCGCGTTCGAAGTCGCGGCCTACGATCAGGGCGCGAACGTCACCTACATCGATCCAACCTCCTCGCAGATCGGCCACAAGGAGAGCATGAAGGATACGGCACGCGTGCTGGGCCGCATGTACGATGCGATCGAGTATCGCGGCTTCAAACAGGACATCGTCGAGGAACTGGCGAAGTTCGCGGGCGTGCCCGTGTTCAACGGCCTGACCGACGAATACCACCCCACGCAAATGCTCGCCGACGTGCTCACCATGCGCGAGCATTCCGACAAGCCGCTCACGCAAATCAGCTACGCGTATCTCGGCGACGCGCGCAACAACATGGGCAACTCGCTGCTGCTCGTCGGCGCGAAGCTCGGCATGGACGTGCGCATTGCGGCGCCGAAGTCGCTCTGGCCGCATGACGATCTCGTGGCGGACTGCAAGAAGTTCGCCGAGGAAAGCGGCGCGCGCATCCTGCTCACCGAGGACCCCAAGGCCGCCGTCAAGGACGTCGATTTCATCCACACCGACGTGTGGGTCTCGATGGGCGAGCCCATGGAAGCCTGGGGCGAGCGCATCAAGGCGCTGCTGCCGTACCAGGTGAACATGGCGCTCATGAAAGCGAGCGGCACGCCGCATACGCGCTTCATGCACTGCCTGCCCGCCTTCCACAACAGCGAGACCGTGATCGGCAAGCAGATCGCCGACAAGTATCCCGAGCTCAAGGGCGGTGTTGAGGTCACGGAGGAAGTGTTCGAGTCGCCGCTGAATCTGGCCTTCGAGCAGGCGGAAAACCGCATGCACACGATCAAGGCGATTCTCGTGTCGACGCTCGCCGACATTTGAGCCACGCCGCTCGACGGGGCGCGTGTGCAGTGCGCGCGCCCCACTTCACCGATACGCCTAACCTTGGGAGTCAGACATGCGAATCGTGATTGCGCTCGGCGGCAACGCGCTGCTGCGTCGCGGCGAGCCGATGACGGCGGAGAACCAGCGCGAAAACGTGCGCCTCGCGGCCACCCAGATCTCGCAGATCGCACAGGGTAACGAACTGGTGATCGCGCACGGCAACGGGCCGCAGGTCGGCCTGCTCGCGTTGCAAGGCGAAGCCTACAAGGACGTGCCCAGCTACCCGCTCGACGTGCTCGGCGCGCAGACCGAAGGCATGATCGGCTACATGATCGAGCAGGAACTCGGCAATCTCCTGCCGTACGAGGTGCCCTTCGCGACCATTCTCACCCAGGTCGAAGTGGACGCGAACGATCCGGCGTTCCAGCATCCGAGCAAACCGATCGGCCCGGTCTACACGAAGGAACAGGCGGAGCAGCTTGCCGCCGAACGTGGCTGGGCCATCGCGCCGGATGGCGACAAGTTCCGCCGTGTCGTGGCGAGCCCGCGGCCGAAGCACATCTTCGAGATCCGCCCCGTGAAATGGCTGCTGGAGCGCGGCACGATCGTGATCTGCGCGGGCGGCGGCGGCATTCCGACGCTTTACGGCGAAGGCCACAAGCTGGGCGGCGTGGAGGCCGTGATCGACAAGGATCTGTGCTCCGCCCTGCTCGCGCAGGAGCTGGAAGCAGACATGCTCATCATCGCCACCGACGTGGACGCCGCTTACGTCGACTGGAGCAAGCCCTCGCAAAAGGCGATTGCAAGCGCGCATCCCGACGAACTGGAGAAGCTTGGCTTTGCGGCCGGGTCGATGGGACCGAAGGTCATGGCGGCAGCCGAGTTCGCGCGTAACACCGGCAAGGATGCAGTGATTGGCGCGCTGCCCGATATCGTGGCGATTACCCAAGGCAAGGCGGGCACGCGCGTGAGCACGGAGAAGCCGGGGTTGATCTTTTATTGACGCCGGCCTGAGTTCAGGCCTGACTTCGGCCCGAGTTCGAGCGCCCTGAAACGGCGCCTGAAAACGCAGGGCGCGCACCGCAGCTGACAAAGCCGTGGTACGCGCCCTGTTGAGTGTTGGCGCCCGCCTACTCCTCGCGCGCCGGCGGCATGACCTGAGCGCTGATGGTGTGATCGCGCCAGAACAGGTTGTTGATGCGGCCCTGCAACCTGCGCAGCCCCTCTTCGCTCGCCGCGTGGAAGGTGAGCAAGGCGCCGGGACGCCCCGCCCCCTCGATGCGCTGAATCGCGTCGTACGGCGGAAAACCGTAGCGCTCCAGAAACTCGTTGATTTCGGCGTCCGTGACGTGTTCGTCGATATTTCCCAGCAGCAGTTCGGCCATGGTCTACCCCTCGTGAGCGTTCAATCGTGATGATAGTGTGGTTTGATCCGCCGCGACGAGAAGCCGCGCCGGATCGCGCGCGCCGCTCAGTACTTCTCCTGCACGTACCGGTAGGGGTAGTCCGGGTCGCGGTAACCATGTGGCTTCTGGCGATCGGGCAGCGTGACCTTCTCGCGCGGCAGCGCCTTGTACGCAATGGTGTTCAGAATATGATTGATGACGTTCAGGCGCGCGCGTTTCTTGTCATCGGATCGGACAACGAACCATGGGGATTCCGGCGTATCGGTCATGTCGAACATTTCGTCGCGCGCGCGTGAATAGTCGTACCAGCGGCTATACGACAGCAGGTCCATCGGCGAAAGCTTCCAGATCTTGCGTGGGTCGTTGATGCGCCCTTCGAGGCGCCGCGTCTGTTCTTTCTGGCTCACTTCGAGCCAGAACTTGATGAGGATCGTGCCCGAGTCGATGATGGCGCGCTCGATGAGCGGCACGCCGCGCAGGAATTCCGTCGCCTGTTCCGGCGTGCAAAAGCCCATCACGCGCTCAACGCCCGCACGGTTGTACCAGCTGCGGTCGAACACCACGATTTCACCGGCAGCGGGCAACAGCGGCAGGTAGCGCTGAAAGTACATTTGCGACTTTTCGCGCTCCGTGGGCGCGGGCAGCGCGAATACGCGAAACACGCGCGGGCTCACCCGTTCGGTGAGCGCCTTGATCGTGCCGCCCTTGCCTGCGCCGTCGCGCCCTTCGAACAGGATGCATACCCGCAGGCGCTTCTGGACCACCCACTCCTGCAAGCGAACGAGTTCGCCATGCAAGTGCTCGAGCTCCTTTTGATAGGCTTTTTCGCTGAGTTTTTCCGCCGGCTGCGTTGCGCTCGCGGCCTTGACTTCCTCTTTCTTCGCCATTGAATTGCTCCCCGCTTCGGACGCCTCCCACGAGGCATCCTTCCACTATGGTGTGTGGACGTGGCGCGCGCAATAGGACTTTGGACTAAGGCGCTGGCCGGCTTGACCTCCAGCAAGCGCGCCCGCGCGCGCGTCAATCGTGCGCGTAGTTGAACTCGGGCATGGCCTTTAGCTGCGCCTTATCGGTCTGCAGTACGATCTGTTTCCTGTCGATGCGCAGATCGTTGAACGGTACGGCCACGAGATGCTTGCCCATGCCGAGGAAGCCGCCCACGGAGAGAATGGCGAAGGCGCCTTCGTCAGGCGATTCGAGCACGATGTCGTCGATTGCGCCGATCTTGCCGCCGCTATTGTCGTAGACATCGGAGCCTACGAGCTTCGACGCGCGAAAGCCTGTGCCCGACTGCACCGTGGCCATGCGCTGCACGGCGATCGATTGCGGTGCGCCCTGCGCGAGCGCGGCAGAAGGCGCGCCCAACGTGCACCCAAGCGCGCACGCAAGCGCGACGACGCATGCCGATGTGTGCCGGCATGCCCGGTCACGCGACTTCAGCGGGCGATTCGATTGTGTCGTCATGGTATCCCCCTCCCTTGTGCAAATGGACGATGAATACCGCGCCAATGCAAGCGCTGTACCCGGGGGCCCACGTTCACCATGAGGAGTCGCTTACGGAGTACGGTTGCGCCTACACGGCGCGCAATCGCGCCGGGACCAGCGCGGCGCGGCGGATGTCCCACTGCTGCCCGCGCGGATAGCCGCGCGCCACTCACAGATGACTGCAAAGGTCCGTGCGCGAATCGCGGCAACGTGCGTTCCAGGAGCGTGTTGTGCGGCACGGCGCTTGCGCTTCGCAGGGCAAATGGATTTGCGTGGATTCGCGGTGCCGCAGCGCATCACGCACACGCATCCTGCAACGCGGAGAGGTCTATGCGTTCGAACTTCCTTCTTGCCGCTCGCTTTTTGCGTGGTCCCGAGGCCCATCTGCCGACAGAGGAGCCCGATAATCCGCGTCGCCCACCGCCCCCTCCGGTTTCGGACCCCGAGCCGCCGCCGGTACCCGAAGGCGATCCGCCGACTGAAGCGCCACCCGAGCGGCTGCGCCGACGCGGCAAGGCTCAGCCGGCGGCTTGTAACCGCCGCAACAAGCCAGCCTTCACCTCGGGCCACTCGTCCTCGATGATGCTAAAGCGCATGGAATCGCGCTTGCGGCCATCCGGCATGATGCGTTCACGGCGCACCACGCCCTCTTCTTTCGCACCCAGGCGCAGGATTGCGGCACGCGACTTTGCGTTGAGCACGTCGGTCGTGAACTGCACACGCACGAAGCCGAGCGTTTCGAAGGCGTAGCTGAGCATCAGAAACTTCGCCTCGGTATTCACGACAGTGCGCTGCGCCGAGGCAGCGAGCCACGTCGAGCCGATTTCCAGCTTGCGGTTCTCACGGTCGACCTTCCAGAAACGCGTGCTCCCCACCACGCGATCACTGGCGCGCAGCCGGATCGTGAACGCAATGACGGTGCCGGCACGCACGCCATCGAGCGCACGGGCAATCCAGGCATCGACGGTAGTGGCACCAGGCACCACCGTCACCTTGAGGTTCCAGAGTTCGCCGTCCGCCGCCGCGGCGACGAGGCGTGGCGCGTCTTGCGCGCAGAGCGGATGGAGCGCGACCGTGCGGCCGTTTAGTGTGGGCAACTCGTTCGGCGCGGGGGGCGTATCGGCGGCGGTGCGGGATGCGGGGCCAGCTATGTCGGTCATGGCGGGAATCGATGAATATGGCGAGCGCGCAAGGTAGTCTCGGGCGAAAGGCTCACGCATTCTAGCGCCGGGCTGGCACCGGGGGCGACGCGTCAGCCGTTACAATCGCGCCTGCCAACGCGCCCCGGCGCCCATGCCCTACAAGCCCGCTGGCGTCGCCCGTCCCCAATTTTTCGCATCGCATCATGGCCCGCATCGAGCTCCACTTTCCCGAAGACCAGTTCTATTACTCGACGCACCTCACAGTGCGCGTTACCGACATCAATTCGGCCAATCACCTCGCGAACGATTCGATGATCTCGATGATTTCCGAGGCGCGCGCGCGTTTTCTGTTCGACGCGGGCATCGAGGGCATGAAGGACGCGCACACGAGCATCATCGTGACCGATCTGGCCACGACCTATCGCGCCGAAGCCTACGCGCGCGACGCGCTCTGCTTCGAAGTGGGCATCATGGATTTCAACAAGTACGGCGGCGACATCATCTTTCGCATTACGCGGCCCGCCGACGGCGCGCTCATCGCCATGGCGAAATCCGGCTTCGTATTCTTCGATTACGAAGCGAAAAAGGTCGTACCGATGCCGCAGGCCTTTCGCGACAAGTTTCCGCAGGTCAATACCGTCGGTTGAGGTTCGCGCCGTTCAACGCGGCTGGAACATGATGAGCGCCATGCCGGCCAGCGTGAAGCCGATGCCGGCCCAGTCCCAGGGGCTTGGCCGGATCGCCTCGACGGCCCAGAGCCAGAGAATCGCCACGCACACATAAACGCCGCCATAGGCCGCATAGGTGCGCCCGGCGGCCGTGGGATGCAGCGTGAGCAGCCAGGCGAAAAGCGCAAGCGAAACAGCGGCCGGCAACAGAAGCCACGCGCTCGCGCCTTCGCGCAGCCACCGGTAAGGCAGATAGCAGCCGACGATCTCGGCGAGCGCGGTCACGACAAAAAGTAGAAACGTCTTCATGGGCGGCGGCCAATGACAGGGGCGCCCATGTTAGCGCAGGCGACGGGGTCGCCTGCAAAAGCCGCGCGAGATACAGCTTACGGCCGCTCGCCGCGGGCAAGCCGCGATTCGATCTCGTTCACCACGGGCAGCAGGTCGGCGACGCTGTCGATCACATAGTGCGCGCCCGCCGCGCGCAGACGCTCTACGGCCGCGGCGCGCCGGCGTGCGAATTCATCGGGGGCGAGCGCGTGGACTTCTTCCTCGGTCAGGCCGAAGGCGTTGCCGCTCACGGCGACCCCGACCGCCCACGTGCCGCCGTTGATGCCCTCTTCGATGCCGACTTCGGTGTCGTCCACCTTGATCGCATCGCGAGCGAGCCACACGCCGAGTTGCGGCAGCGTGCGGTAGATCATGTAGGGCGATGGCCGGCCCTCGGGCGTGTCGCCGGTGCAGACGATGCTGTCCGGCTCGAAGCCCTGTGCCTTCGCGCCCGGCACGATCTGGTCGATGATCTCCCGCGTGTAGCCGGTGGTCGAGCCGATGCGCACGCCATCGGCGCGCAGCGCGGCGGTCACGGCCGCCACGCCTGGAATGACGTCGCTGTACTGCGCGGCCACGGCAACGTTCTTCGGCACGAAGACGTCGTACACGGCGTCGATATCGGCCTCGCCCGGCGCGTGGCCGTAGCGCGCTTCCCATGCCGCCGCGACGCGCGGCAGCGCCATCAGCGCCGCGATGTGCGGACGCTTGGCCATGCCCATCGGCCCGCGCGCCTCGTCGATCGTGACCGGCACGCCGAATTGCTCGAAGGTCTCGACGAAGGCGCCCATTGGCGCGCGCGAGCCGTAGTCGACCACGGTGCCCGCCCAGTCGAAGATCACTGCCTTGACGTGTTTCATTGCATGCGTCCTGCCAAATAATCGGTGGTCTGTACTCTTAACAATAGGCGCGCATCAAGCGGCGAGCGCTTCGCGTGCGCCGAGATCGACTGGCGCGGGCGCGGCACTCGCCACGCCGAGCGCGCGCAGCGCTTCGCCGCATGCGGCCACGACGCGGCGCATGACGGTTTCGTCGAGCGCACCGATGCAGCCGATGCGAAAACTCTCCACACTGGTCAGCTTGCCCGGATAGATGATGAAACCCTGTGCCTTCATGAGCTCGTAAAAGCGCGTGAAGTCGAATGCGGGATCGGCCGGCGAAAAGAACGTGACGATGATGGGCGAGCGCCAGGATTCGGTCAGCAGCGGCTCGAAACCGAGCTCGCGCATGCCCTCGACGAGCACGTCGCGGTTGTGCGCATAGCGTGCAAGTCGCCCAGGCTGACCGCCTTCGAGCGCGTGCAGCCGCAGCGCCTCGATGAACGCGGCCACGGCATGCGTGGGCGGCGTGAAGCGCCACTGGCCGGTGCGGTTCATGACATCCCACTGGTCGTAGATGTCCAGCGCGAGCGAGTGGCTCACGCCCTTTGCGCGGCTCAGGACTTCTTTTTTCGCGATCACGAAGCCGAAGCCCGGCACGCCCTCGATGCACTTGTTCGCCGACGAAACGAACGCGTCGCAAGGCAGCGCGCGCACGTCGAGCGGAACGGCACCGAACGCGCTCATCGAGTCGATCAGGAGGCGCCGCCCCTGGCGCGCCGTCACGGCCGCGATCTCCTCGATCGGGTTCAGAATGCCGGAGCTGGTCTCGCAGTGCACGACGACGACATGCGTGATGTCCGGGTTCGCGACCAGCAGGCGCTCGACGTCCGCGGCGCGAGGCGGCAGGTAGTCGCCGGTATCGTGCACGGTGTGCTGGCGGCCCAGGTAGCGCAGCGTCGTGGCAATGCGCTTGCCATACGCGCCGTTGGCGAGCACGAGCGCGTGGCCATCGCGCGGCACGAAGCTGCCGAGCATCGCCTCGACACAATAGCTGCCACTGCCCTGCAACGGCACGCAGTCATAGTCACCACGCTCGTCGCCCGCGATCTGGAGCAGCGCGGCGCGCAACTGCGCGGTCATGGCGCGGAAGTCGGCGTCCCACGAGCCCCAGTCGCGCTGCATCGCGGCCTTGGTCGAGGCCGCGGTGGTGAGCGGTCCGGGGGTCAGGAGATACGGCTCGGCGGGGGTGGTCATGCGGGCTCCGGTGGGCGTCAGGGCTGTCAATGGCGACACGTTAGCGCAGCGCCATCCATCGGTAAAATCGATATAATCGATGTCGATATAAGCCTGACTTATCCCTTGCCGTTTCCCCTGTTACCGGAGCGCTTCGACATGCAATACGCGCAGTTGCGTGCTTTTCACGCGGTCGCCGAACACGGCGGGTTCTCACGCGCCGCGCAGGCGCTCTCGCTCACGCAGCCGGCCGTATCGGACCACGTGAAGCGGCTCGAACAGGATTTCGGGGTCAAACTCTTCGAGCGCGGGCCGCGCGGCGTGGAACTCACGGAACTCGGGCGGCGGCTATTCGCGGTGACGCGTCAGATGGTGGGCTGCGAGCGCGACGCGCGGCGGCTGCTCGAAGCGGCGGGCGCGCTCGAATCGGGCGAACTCGCCCTCGCCGCCGACGCGCCGGACCTCGCGATCAAGTTGATCGGCGCGTTCAGGCGGCGCTATCCCGGCGTGGTGATCAAGCTCTCGATCGCGAACGCGACTGAATGCATGCGCCGCGTGCTCGCGAGCGAAGCCGACGCCGCGATCACGGCCGCGCGCCAGGTGCACAGCCGGTTGCAGGCGCGCGTGCTGCGCGAGGAACCGCTGGTCGCGGTGGTGCCCGCGGAGAGCCCCGCCGCGAAGAAGCGCCGCATGACCTATGAGGAACTCGTGCGCGAACCCATGGTGTTTCGCGAAACGCATTCGGTCACGCAGCAATTGCTCGAAGCCGAACTCGTGCGCAAAGGCTTGCAGGTCCAGCCCGTGCTCTATGTGGATGGGCGCGAGGCGCTGCAGACGGCCATCGCGCAAGGCGTGGGCGTGGGCGTGATCGCGCATGCGGAATTCGGCGAGTCACGGCGCATTCGCATGCTGCCGCTCGTGGACTGCCAGGTGCGCATGGTCGAATCGCTCACGCGCCTCGCCGACACGTCCTCGTCGAACCTGCTCGACGCGCTCTTTGCCACGCCGCTCGATTAAGGAGCGCGATGACCGGGCCTTCAGGAGACCACGATCGCCGTGCCGACCGCATGGAGCAGATCGCGCAGCGTCTCGGCCTGCTCCATGCGCGCGCCGTGCCGCAGGTGTATGCGCACGGCTCGGCCCGCGATGCCGTCGACCGGGCGCGCGAGCCATAGCTCGACGGCAAGCCCGAGGCCGTCAGGCGCATCGGGCACGACCGGTTCGACGACGCGCGGATTGAAGGAGGCGGATTCGGACATGGCGAGACCTCGTCGGTAGCGGGATCGACTTCATCGTAGCGAGGCAGCACGAGCGCGCCAAACGAGAAATCCGCGTATGCAAATGAATGCCGCCAGGCTTTGGATCGCGCTGGCAGTGGCATGCGCGAGCCGCTCGCACCATTCGCACCATTCGCACCACTCGCACGGTGTGCGGCGTGCTGGCTGCGTGCGCGGCGTTGCTTTACGAGCAGCGTGCGCCTGTGAGTGGCAAACTGAACGCATCGTTGTGCGGCGGTTTGCCCGCAACGGAATCGGAGGATCTCCTCATGGAACGCCCCTTTACCGACCGCCGCGAGGCGGGCCGCTTGCTCGCCGGTCCGCTCTCGGCCTACGCGGGCAGACGCGACGTGATCGTGCTCGCGCTCCCGCGCGGCGGCGTGCCGGTAGGCTATGAAATCGCGAAGGCGCTGCACGTGCCGCTCGACGTTCTGCCCGTGTGCAAGCTCGGCCTGCCCTGGCAGGCGGAACTCGCCATGGGCGCGCTGTCGTCGAACGGCGCACAGTACGTGGACAGCTCGCTCGTGCGCAGCGCCGGCGTGAGCGAAGCGCAGTTGCAAAGCGCCATGGCGCTCGCGCGTATCGAGCTTGGCCGGCGCGAGGCGCGCTATCGCGGCGAACGTGCGCCGCTTGCCGTGGCGGGCCGGGTCGCGATTGTCGTCGACGACGGGATGGCCACAGGTGCGTCGCTCAAGGCCGCGGCGCTCGCACTTGCCACGCTTGGCCCGGCGCGCATTGTCGCGGCGCTTCCGGTCGCGCCCGCCGGCTCGCAAGAGCGCCTGAGCGGCGCCGTGGACGAATTCGTTTGCGCACGCATGCCCGAGGCGTTCTACAGCGTCGGCCAGTTCTACCTCGACTTCGATCAGGTCAGCGACGAGACCGTACGCGACCTGCTGGCGCTAGCGGCCGCTGAGGACGCAAACGGCGAAGCGCCAGTCTGAACCTCGCCCGCTGTTTGTGCTCGCAGTCGATCGCACCCAGCCGCGCCCTATTGCACCCTGGCGCACCCTATCGCACCGGATTCGAAGCCGCTTCGCCCACCACCGTTTGCCAGGGCCGCACGCGCCACCGCTTCACTAGCCCTGAGCGCACATACGGGTCGGCGCGCGCGAACGCTTCTGCGGCGGCCGGGCTTTCGCCCTGGAAAAGCAGCAGCGCGTTGTCGACGGGATCGGCAATGGCTCCCCCGAGCAGTAGTTCGCCGCGTTCGGCGGCGGCCCAAGCGAGCGCCAGATGCGCGCTGCGGTGTTCGGGGCGGCGTTCGAGATAGTCGTCTGCAAGCTCGTACATCAAGAGGTAATGCATGCGTGTTCTCCGTGCTGTTGCGGCCGCGTCGGACGAGGTTGGCTGAGTCGACGGCCGATAGCGAACATTGTGCAGCAGCGCGCGCGTCAACCGAACACATCGCCGCATCGTTTTAATGGCGGCTTTGCCATAATGGCGGCGCACGCAAGACGCACCGTCCACAAGCGGCCAGGCCGCACGGTAACTCAGAACGACCAAACTCAAGGGAGTGAACGATGAAGATGCAATCCGTCATTGCTGCAATCGTGCTGGGCGGCGTGCTGGCCGCGCCGGCGTTCGCGCAAACCGCCGCGCCTGCTGCGCCCGCCGCGCCCGCTGCGAACAGCCAGCAAAACAAGATGAAGGCGTGCAACGCCCAGGCCGGCGACAAGAAAGGCGATGATCGCAAGGCTTTCATGAAGCAGTGTCTTTCGGCTGCCGGTGTTCCGGCTCCGACGATGACCCAGCAGGAGCGCATGAAGGCGTGCAACGCCCAGGCCGGCGACAAAAAGGGCGACGACCGCAAGGCTTTCATGAAGACGTGCCTTTCGACAAAGAGCTGAGCGAACCGAATTCAGGCACCCTTCTGAACGGCAGGTCCCACGCGCCGCAGCGTTTGCTGCGGCGCGTTTTTTTATGCGTCGGTTTTGTGCGCTGCAGCGTTCGCTCGATCTGCGCGCGCCCGGGTCTTCGGTTGTGCGAATCATCGTGGAAGGAGGCGAAGTCACCTGAAAACGCGCGGATTTGCGTAATCCAGCGCATTCAGCCTGGTCGTTTTTCTCCTATGATGGCTGGAGCGGCGGCCCCTGCCTGCGAAATCACCTATTAGCCATCGGGCAGCCGAGTTGACGTTGATGCCAAAGGCATCGAACGGAGGCGCAGATGGCATGGAGACACAAGAACCGCTGGTTTCGCCGCTGGCTGATGGTGATCACCTTCTGGCTTGTCCCGGTGATGATCGTCGCGGTGCGCGAGGTTCAGGACGAGATGGCGTACAACCGCGCGGACTTGCAGCGCGCGCTGACGACCTGGACCTTCACCGACGCCGAGCGTGACGCCGGCGCCGCGCTACGCTGCCACGGCACGCCAGACACCGCGCGTGCGGCCGGTTGCCCCGCCGCAGTGCTCGCGGCGAACGCGCAGCGCCAGCAGGAAGCGCGCGATGAATACGCGGTACGACGCACCACGCTCGCGGGCTATTTGTGGCACGCGTTCGTCGGTTACTGGGTCGTGCCCGCTGCGGTGCTGCTCGCGTTCGGCGTGCTGATCGGCGGCGTGAAGCGCGCCCTGCGGCGGCCCACGGCCAAACCGGTGCCGGAGCACTAGCTTCTTTCGTGCATGCGCCACCGCGCAGCGTTTGTGCTGCGCAGCCTCAAAGTGCGGAGCGGGACGTTCAGGTATAACAAACGGACGCCGTGACATCACGGCGCCCGGAAACCAGAACGGAGAATAAAATGGCCGTATCCCGCTTCATTTTGAAGGCTTCTGTCGCTATCGCCGTCGGCGCCGCGGCACTCTCGGGCTGCACCACCACCGGCAGCCAGGCACCGAACGCCGCGACCAACGCGTCGCGCGCCGACTCAATCAACTCCGACGTCGACGCTACGCTTTCGCGTCTCTATCAAACCGTGCCAGGCTCGCGCGAACTGGTCAGCAAAGCTCGCGGCATCCTCGTGTTTCCGCGCGTGATCCAGGCGGGCATTGGCGTAGGCGGCGAGCACGGCGACGGCGCGCTGCGCGTGGGCGGCAGCACGGTTGGCTTCTACAGCACGTCGTCGGCTTCGGTCGGCGCAACGCTCGGCGTGCAGTCGAAGTCGGTCGTCTATCTCTTCATGACGGAAGACGCGCTCGCGAAATTCCGCAATTCGAGCGGCTGGTCGGCAGGCGGCGACGCATCGGTCGCGCTCGTGAAGGTCGGCGCGAACGGCTCGATCGACACCACCACGGCCACCAAGCCCGTGCAGGTCTTCGTGCTCACCAACAGCGGGCTGATCGGCGACCTCTCGCTCGGCGGCACGAAGATCACGAAGCTCGACCTTTAAACGCGCGTAAGCGCGCCCGTTACGTCCGCGGGCTCAACTCGCGGACGTATCGATCACCTTGAAGCGCGAGCGCTTGTTCGCGCGAATCACGGCCTCATACGCCTGCACGTACTCCTGCGCCATGCGGTGCGAGGTGAAACGCTCTTCGAAGCGGCGCCGCACACCGGCACGCGTCACGCGCGAGATGCGGTTCACCGCCGCCACGGCACCAATCTCGTCCTCGACGATAAAACCCGTCACACCCTCTTCCACCACCTCCGGCACCGCGCCGCGATTGAACGCGACCACGGGCGTGCCGCATGCCATCGCCTCGATCATCACGAGGCCGAACGGCTCCGGCCAGTCGATCGGGAACAGCAGCGCATGCGCGCCGGAGAGGAATTCGGCCTTCTGGCTGTCGTTGATCTCGCCCACGTACTCGACGTGCGGCAGCGCGAGCAGCGGCTTGATGTCGCGCTCGAAATACTCGCGGTCCGCTTCGTCGACCTTGGCGGCGATGCGGATGGGCAACCCACAACGCCCGGCAATGCGTATTGCCGTGTCGACGCGCTTTTCCGGCGAAATGCGGCCGAGAAATGCAAGATAGCGCTGCTCCACGGGCTGCGGCGTATAGAGCGTCTCGGGCAAGCCGTGGTAGACCGTGCGCAGCCAGCGCGCCTGCGGCATCGGCTGACGCTGTGAGTTCGAGATCGAAATGACGGGCGCGGTGTTGAACGTATCGAACACCGGCTGCTGTTCGGGCAGGTCGAGGCGGCCGTGCAGCGTCGTCACGAACGGCGTTTCCTGGCGCTTGAACACCGAAAACGAGTAGTAGTCCATATGGAAGTGCAACACATCGAACTGGTCGGCCTGACGGCGCACCATTTCCATGAGGAGCATGTGCGGCGCGATGCGGTCGCGAATGCCGGGGTCTAGCCGCAGCGCGCGCGGCCACACGGGCTCGAGCTTCGCGCTCGTGAGCGAATCGCCGCTCGCGAACAGCGTGACGTCGTGCCCGAGTTCGACCAGCGCTTCGGTGATGTATGAAACAGCGCGCTCGGTGCCGCCATAGAGCTTGGGCGGGACCGATTCGGTCAGCGGGGCGATCTGCGCAATTCTCATCGAGTGTCTCCAGGAAACGGGGCCGCGTTGCCCGTTCTTGCGGTGCTGGACATTCTAAGGCAGCCGGACCCGGCCTCCGCGGCCCGGGCTTACCCCGGGTAAGCACGGATTGTTGCGGGGTTGGGTCCGGTCAGGCCTGCGCGACGGGCAACTGTCCCATTCGGCTATCCCCATTATTCGGCAAGCGGGCGACGTGCGCCGTCAGTCTTTCAATTTCTATACGGTGTTACATGCCGAAACAATCCCTGCGTTTGCCCTGCCGGCCTACCTGGCGGGCCATTTCCATGCCGGCGCGTCGAGCGTGTCCGGATCGGCGAATCCGGTTGCGCCGAGGCGCCGCTCGAGCACGACGGACTGGCTGCCCGCCTCGCGCTCCAGTGCCGCCACGAGCCGCGCCGCGTGCGAGACCACGATGACCTGTGAGTGCCGCGACGCCCGCGCGATGAGCCGTGCAAGCGACGGCAGCAGGTCCGGGTGCAGGCTCGTCTCGGGCTCGTCGAGCACCAGCAGGCCGGGCGGCCGCGGGCTCAGCAGCGCCGCCGCGAGCAACAGGTAACGCAAGGTCCCGTCCGAGAGCTCCGCGCCGCGCAGCGGCCGTAGCAACCCCTCCTGGCGCAGCGCCACCTCGAAACGGCCCTCGTGATTCACGATCTCCACGCGCGCGCCCGGAAAGGCGTCGCCAATGGCGGTGTCGAGCGCCTGCCCATCGCCGATCTCGCGGATCGTTTGCAGCGCGGCGGCGAGGTTGGCGCCGTCGTCGGCTAGCACTGGCGAATGCGTGCCGATCTGCACCTGGCGCGCGCTCGCGTGTTCGTCGGTGCGGAAGTGGTCGTAGAAGCGCCACGAGCGGATCTGCTCGCGCACGGCGATCATTTCAGGCGCGCTGCGCGGGTCGGCGTACTCGGTCATCATGCTGTCGAAGCTCGCCACGGGCTGCGCGAGCGTCGTCCATTCGCCCGATGCGTCGCGGATGCGGATCATCGGCCCCTGGCGGTCCACGAGCAGCGCCGAAGGCCGCAGGATCGGTCCGCTCCAGATGCACTCGCGCTTGATGACCGGGTCCAGCGAAAACTGCGAGGTGGACGAAGGCAACGGCAATCCCAGGTCGATCGCGTAGCCAAAGGCGTCGCCCGCGAAACCAAGGCGCAGGCTCACCGCGTCTTTGCGCACCGTGCCCTGCACGGCGTACTCACCCGCTGCGACCGCGCGCGAGAAGCGCTCGGGGCCCGCCCATAGCGTCGATTGCAGGCCGCCTTCGCGCGCCAGCGACGGAATCACGCCGCCGCGCGCCGTGAGCGCGAGCAGGCGCAGCGCGCGATAGAGATTCGACTTGCCGCTGCCGTTCGGGCCGGTCACGACGTTGAGCGCGCCCAGCGGCACGATGAGTTCGCGCAGCGAGCGGTAATTGGCGATGGCGAGCGTAGTCAGCATGAACGTGCGTGGCGAGTGCCTTGGGTGATGCCTTGGTGGTGCCTCGATAAGCCACGCATCATACGCAATCGTTCAGCCACGCGAACCGCCTGTGCCCTGCATCCGTCAGCGCGGCTGGGGCACTGCCGCGAGATCGCGCAGGAAGCTGTCGCGCCACACGCCCAGATCGTTGCGTCTGAGCGCCTCCATGTTGGTCTGATAGCGCGCCTGGCGTTCTTCGAGCGGCATCGAGAGCGCGCGCTCCAGCGCTTCCGACATACCGGCCGCATCGTGAGGATTCACGAGCAACGCACCGGAAAGTTCAGCCGCGGCGCCCGCGAAGATCGAGAGCACGAGCACGCCCGGATCGGCGGGATTCTGCGCGGCCACATACTCCTTGGCGACGAGGTTCATGCCGTCGTGCAGCGGCGTCACATAGCCGATTTGCGACTCGCGAAAGAGCGACATCAGTTTCCAGCGGTCGTACTGCTGGCTCAGATAGCGGATTGGCGTGTAATCGAGGCTCGAATAGCGGCCGTTGATGCGCCCCGCCTCGCGCTCCAGTTCCTCGCGTATGACCTTGTAGCTCGCGACGTCCGAGCGTGTGGGCGGCGCGATCTGCACGAGCGTGACCTTGCCGCGCCATTCGGGCGATGTTTCCAGCAACTGCTCGAACGCGTGGAACCGCTCGACGAGCCCCTTGGAGTAGTCGAGCCGGTCCACGCTCATGATGAGCTTGCGCCCTTCCAGACTCTGCTTGAGATCGAGCACGTGCTGGCGGCTTTCATAGCGCGCAGCCTGCTCGGCGATTTCATCGGGAAACACGCCGATGCGGTAGACACCCGTGCGCAGTTTGCGGCCGTACGCTTCGACCTCCCCATGCTCCGGATTCTCCGCGCGCGCTCCCACCTTGCCGCGCGCCTCGCGCGCAATGTAGTCGTGAAACGCCTGCTGGTCGTTTTGCGTCTGGAAGCCCAGCAGGTCGTAGCAGCACAGCGATCTGACGAGTTCCTCGTGCGGTGGAATGGTCTGCAGCACTTGCGGCGAAGGAAACGGAATATGCAGGAAGAAGCCGATACGGTTGCGCACGCCTTCCGAGCGCAGCGCTTCGGCGAACGGAATCAGGTGATAGTCGTGAACCCAGATGTTGTCGTCCGGGTGAAGCAGCTTCATGAGCTTGTGCGCGAGCCACGCGTTCACGCGCCGGTAGCCCGCATATTCGTCGCGCTCGTAGCGCGCAAGGTCGTTGCGGTAGTGGAAGACCGGCCACAGCGTGGCGTTCGAGAAGCCGCGGTAGTACTGATCGTAGTCCTTGCGCGTGAGGCCGACCGTTGCGAAGGTGACGGGGCCGTCTTCGACGAGCGTCGGCCCCGCGTTCGCCACCGTCTCGCTCACCACGTCGCCACTCCAGCCGAACCACACGCCGCCCGCGTCCTTCAGCGCGCCGAACACGCCAACCGCGAGCCCGCCCGCCGAGCCTTTGGTTTCGGTCGGCGTCGCCACGCGGTTCGAGACGACTATCAGTCTGCCCATCTTGCCGTTCCTCCTCCTGTCCTCGCACTGCTGCATCGACTGCGCAATGGATTGCCCGAGCAGCATGCCGCCGTTGTGCTCAGGTGACCTTCGCTGCGGTTCAGGCTCCCTCGCGGCGACTTTCAGTCGCCGGCTCACGGGCGCTGGCGGCTTCGGTCGCGTTGGCGTCCGCCGCCGCCGCCTGGCGACGCACCTCCAGTTCCTCGCTATCCCCCGGCACGCGTGTGCCCGTCACGGGATCGGCCTCAGTATGAGCCGCCGTGCTCGCCGCAGCCTGCCGCGCCGGGCGCCGCACGAACGACGACACGTCGCCGCTGCTGCTTTCGAGTTCCGCGGAAACCTCGGCGCGCGCACGCGGCAGGAACTGCGGATAGTGCTCGTTGACGAAATCGAGCAGCCCTTCGCGCACGCGGCAACGCAAATCGAAGTTCAGGCCCGAGTCGCGCGAACTCACGAGCACGCGCACCTGCATGGCGCGCTCGTTGGCGTCGGTGACCTGTAGAACCTGCACGCGGCGGTCCCATTCGGGCGCGCCGTCGACGATGCGCGCGAGCGCCTCGCGCAGCGGCGCGAGCGGCATGCGGTAGTCGAGCCACAGAAACACCGTGCCGATGATCTGCGAACTGCTGCGCGTCCAGTTCGCGAACGGATTCTCGATAAACCACTGCAGCGGCACGATGAGCCGCCGCTGGTCCCAGATCCGCACCGAAACGTAGGTGCCCGTGATTTCCTCGATGCGCCCCCACTCGCCCTGGATCACGACCACGTCGTCGAGCCGGATCGGCTGCGAGAGCGCAATCTGCAAACCGGCGATCAGATTCCCTAGCACGGGGCGTGCCGCGATACCGGCAACGAGACCGGCAACGCCCGCCGAAGCGAGCAGGCTCGCACCGATCTGCCTCACGTTCGGGAAGGTCATGAGCGCCGCGCCCACCCCCACGATGATGATGAGCACCATCACCGTGCGCGCGAGCACGCGGGCCTGGGTGTGAATGCGGCGGGCCTGGAGGTTGTCGGCGATGTCGAGCGGATGCGCGGCGATGATGGCCTCGCCAATCGCGGCCGCGCAGCGCACCGAAAGCCAGGTGATCGCGGCGATCAGCGCGAACGCGCACAACTCGCGCAGGCCGTCGATGTGCCTGAGCGTGTCGGGCGCCTGCCACCAGACGAACTCGATCGCGAGGATGGCGAGGACGGCCAAAGCCGGCTTGCGGATATAGCGCAAGAACCCGCTGACGCGCGGATACGGGCGTGCGATGCGCAGCAGGACGCGGCCGCCGACCCAGTGCATGGCGAACGCGAGAACGAGCGCGAGCGCGCTCACGAGCAACGTGCCGAGCCAGTCGTGCAACGGCGCGTCGGTAAAACGGGAGAGATCGTCGAGTGTCGGCATCTGCGGCCAGTTCCTCCTGAGCATCCTGAGCAAAAAGGTGACTCTTGGAAACGGCACGGGCGCCAGGCCCGCGGACGGCCACGGCGACGGTTCAACTGGCCTCGCAGCGGCCTCGATGATGAGTGGCGCGGCGAGAGAAGGCGCCGCGCCGTGCTACCTGTTACATCTACAACAACCGACTGGCCTCAGCTGCCGTTGCCGGTCTTGCAGGGAAACGCCTTGCCAAGCCCGAGCGAAATGGCGGTGCTGGCGTTATAGCCTGCCACGTTCGGGTTGTCGGCGATGTACTTGCGCACCGCGTCGGTCAGTTGCGCGGAGCGCGCGTCGGGCGGCAGGCAGAAGTATTGACCCACGCGCGGCCCGGTAGTGCCGCCAATGGCGTCGATCGTGTTGAAAATGCCGTCGGCGGCACCTTCGATATAGGCAGCGCACGCACTGCGCGAAGCCACGTCGGTCTTCGTGCAGAGCCGGTTGAGGTCGCTTGCCGTGAATGCGAAAGCGGAGAGCGGCAACGCCATCGCGCCCGCACAGATCAGAACCCGCAGCATGGTTCTCCTTGAATTGTCGTGGGGAGCGGCGCCGCGAGCATGTCGAGCGCCGCCGGTCGGCCGCGTTGGTCCAGTGCGGCCGCCTTCATCCCCATTATTTTGCACTGTTTTGCGGCGCTGCCGGGGCCGCCGTGGAGAGGCCAGCCTGCGTCATGCGCGCCGTCAGGTCCTTGATCGCGTCCGGCGCCTTGTACTGGCGCGCGAAATCGAGCGCCGTCATGCCGATCTGGTTCTTGGCGCCGAGCGTCGCGCCGTGCTCGAGCAGCATCTGGAGCGTCGTGAGATGGTCGCCGCGCGCGGCCATCATCAGCGGCGTCGTGCCGTTGGGCGAGAGCGCGTTGACGTCGGCCGAATAGCCGATCAGGAGCTTCGCAACGTCGTCGTTGCCGTTCGCGGCGGCGTAGTGCAGCGGCGTCCAGCCCTTCTTGTTGACCTCGGCGCCCTTGGCGATGAGCAGCTTCACGAAGTCCACGTCGCCGTTCAGCGAGGCCAGCATCAGCGCGTTTTCGCCTGCACGGTCTTCGGCGGCGATGTTCGTCTTCGGGTTGTCGAGCAGCACCGCCCCAACCTTGTCGGACTTCTCGCGCGCCGCGATCACGAGGAGCGGCATGCCCTGGTCGTCCGTGGCGTTCGGGTCCATGCCGTTTGCGAGCGCTTTTTGCACGCCCTTGTCGTCGTCGAACTTGACGCTCTTGATGAGCGAGTCGATCGGAGCGGCGTGGGCCGCGGCGCCAAACAGCGTGGCGGCGACGCCGAGCACGAGCGCGGCGGCGGTACGGCGGACAGGGTTTGCGGCGTGCGGAAGCGGTTTCGAGTTCATGTCAAGCCTTAACGTTATCTGCTATGTCGTTGATATTTAACACCATTGACAGCATGCGGTTTGCGATTCAAGCCTGAGGCTGGATCTTGAAGAGCCGGAAAAAGTTCTGTGTGGTGACAGCGCCGAGTTCGGCGTCCGGCAACCCGCGTTGCTGGGCAATGAATCTTCCGACATGGCTCACGTACGCAGGTTCATTGGGTTTGCCACGAAATGGCACTGGCGCAAGGTATGGCGAATCGGTTTCGATCAAAAGGCGCTCGATCGGCACGCGGCGCGCGACCTCCTGCACATCCGTCGCGCTCTTGAACGTCACGATGCCCGAAAGCGAGATGTAAAAATTCTGCGCAAGTGCGCGCTCGGCAATCGCCCACGGTTCCGTGAAGCAATGCATCACGCCGCCGGGCTCGCCCGCGCGCTCTTCTTCCATGATGCGCAGGGTGTCGTCGGAAGCCGCGCGCGTATGGACGATGAGCGGTTTGCCCGTGGCGTGCGCCGCGCGAATGTGGGTGCGAAAACGCTCGCGCTGCCATTCCATGTCGGCGATCGTGCGCTCGCCCAGGCGATAGTAATCGAGCCCCGTTTCGCCGATCGCGATCACCTTCGGATGCTCGGCCAGCTCGACCAGTTCGGCCACGCTGGGCTCGCGCATGTGCTCGTGGTCGGGATGCACGCCCACCGACGCGTAGACGTTCTCGTAGCGGCTCGCGATGTCGAGCACCGAAGGCAGCGTTTCGAGGTCCACCGACACGCACAGCGCGTGCGTGACGGCGTTCTCGCGCATGTTCTCGAGCACCTGCGGGAGGCGGTCGCCGAGGCCCTCGAAGTTGATGTGGCAATGTGAATCGACAAACATGGGTGGTCCTGCGATGAAAGATTCAGGCCGGAGCGCGAGCGTCAGGCGAACAGTTCACGATAGCCGAGAAAGAGTTCCTCGAACACGAGGCGCGCATTCAGCGGATGGTTTTCCACGGCGCGCTGGCGCGTGACCGTTTTCAGGTAGCGCGCCAGCGCCGCCGCGTCGAGCTTCGCGGCGCAGCGCGCGAGGCCGTTCGTGGCCTGCGGGAAATAGCGCGGACGGCCTGCGGTGTGCTGGGCGAGCAGATCGTAGACCCAGCGCTGCAGCCAGCCGAGCACGAGCGGCACCGGCAGCTTTTGCAGCGTCTCGCCACAGGCAAAAGCGTCGCAAGCCGGGCCCGCCGCGAGCTGGGCCAGCGTCCAGTCGCGCAGCGTGCGGTTTTCGTCGTTCGCGAGCGCGAGCGCCGCGAGCGGCGCGCCGCCGGCTTCGGCGAGCAGCGCCGGCGCGTCGTCCACGCCCTGCTGCGCGAGCCAGGCCGTGGCGGCTTCGGGCGCGGGCGTGCCCATGGGCCACTGCCGGCAACGGCTGATGATGGTCGGCAGCAGGCGGTCGATGCGCGCCGATACGACGAGGAACACCACACCCGCAGGCGGCTCTTCGAGCGTCTTCAGCAGCGCGTTCGCGGCGGCGACGTTCAGCGCCTCGGCCGGGTACAGCACGACCACACGCAGGCCGCCGCGGTGCGAGCCCACGCCTGTGAAGTCGAGCAGCGCGCGCACCTGCTCGATGCGGATTTCCTTGCTCGGCGCGCGGCCCTTCTTGCCTTCTTCGCCGTCACCCTTGTCTGCTTTCTCAGCCTTGGCGTCGTCGTCGCCGGCCTGGCCGATTTCACCCGCCAGAGCCTCCGGCACGACGATCCGGTAATCCGGATGATTGCCCTGAACAAACCAGTTGCACGCCGCACAGGCGCCGCACGGCTCGCCGTTGGCCTGCGGCGCTTCGCAGAGCAGTCCCTTCGCCAGATGCTGGGCGAACTGGAGCTTGCCGATACCCGCCTGGCCGTGCAGCAGCAGCGCATGCGGCCAGTGGCTGCGCAGTTGCTGCAGGCGTTGCCAGTCGTCGGTTTGCCAAGGATAGATCATCTTTAAAATCAATTGGTTAGACGACTTTCACGAGAAGTTACACAAAAATCGTGCAGCCATATAAAAGCACCAAATATCGCTTTGAAATCAGAGTGTTGCAATCACTTGCTCGAGCTTGGCGCGAATCGCGTCGATACCCTGCGACGAATCGATGATCGCGAAACGGTACGGCGCCTCTTCCGCACGGCGCAAGTACTCGGTGCGCGTGCGATTGAAGAACGCGTCGGATTCGCTTTCGAAGCGGTCGGGCTCGCGCGCCGCACCTCGCCGTTCGCTCGCCGTATCGGGCGGCAGGTCGAACAGTACGGTGAGGTCTGGCTGGAACCCGCCCTGCACCCAGCGCTCCAGCGTTTCGAGCTTGTCGCGCGGCAGCCCGCGGCCGCCGCCCTGGTAGGCGAAGGTGGCATCGCTGAAGCGGTCGGACAGCACCCAGTCGCCGCGCGCGAGCGCGGGCTCGATCACCTTGGCGAGGTGCTCGCGGCGCGCCGCGAACATCATCAGCGCCTCGGTTTCGAGGTCCATCGGCTGATGCAGCACGAGATCGCGGATCGATTCGCCAAGCGGTGTGCCGCCGGGTTCGCGCGTCATGACGACCGTTCGGCCCGAGGGCGCGAGTTTCTCGACGAGCTGATCGCGAAACCAGGCGAGATGCGTGGTCTTGCCCGCGCCGTCGATGCCTTCGAACGTGATGAATCGGCCCCGCGCCATTTAGTTACCCCGGATGTATTTGTCGACGGCCTTGTTGTGGTCGACAAGATTGTCTGAAAAAACGCTGCTGCCGTCGCCGCGCGCCACGAAGTACAGCGCGGCCGTCGATGCCGGATTGAGCGCCGCCTCGATCGCCGCGGCGCCGGGCAGCGCAATGGGTGTTGGCGGCAACCCAAGGCGCAGGTAGGTATTGTAAAGAGTGTCCGACTGCAGATCGCGCTTGCGCAAATGCCCCGCGTAGGTGTCGCCGAGGCCGTAGATCACGGCCGGGTCCGTCTGCAGCGGCATGCCCACTTTCAGCCGGTTCGAGAACACGGCCGCCACGAGCGCGCGGTCGGCGGCGCGGCCCGTCTCTTTCTCCACGAGCGAAGCGAGCGTCAGCGCCTCGTAGGGCGACTTGAGCGGCAAGCCAGGCGCGCGCGCGCTCCACGCTTCAGTCAGACGCGTTTGCATCAGATGGTAGGCGCGGCGATAGACATCGAGATCGCTCGCGCCCTTGTCGAAGAGATAAGTGTCGGGGAAAAACAACCCTTCCCCGCTGCCGTTCGGCGCGGCCGGCGCGCCGATCGCGGCAAGCAGCTCAGCATCGGTCATGCCGGCCGTGTCGTGCCGCAGCGCGGGGTTCGCGTCGAGTTCGGCGCGCATGTGCTTGAAGGTCCAGCCTTCGATGATCGTGGCCACGGACTCGTTCACGTCGCCGAGCGCCATCTTCTGGAGCACGTCATACGGCGTGACACCCGCCTTGAACTCGTAGTTGCCCGATTTGAGCTGGCTCTGCAGGCCGAGCGCCCGCGTCATGAGCACGAAAAGCTGCGTTTGCACGGGCACGCCGCCGCGCCGCAATTGCAGCGTGACGCTGCGCACGGTGCTGTGCGGCTTGATGGTGACGTCGAGCTGTGGAGCGGCAAGTTCGAGCGGCGTGGTGGCCCAGCGCCATACGCCGCCCGCCGCGGCGGCGCCAATCACGACTAGCGCGGCGCCGGCAACAAGGCATTTCTTCAGGAGGGACATGGAAACACGACTCAGGGGGACCTCATATAATAACTGCTTGCCTTCGCTAAAGTCAGGATTGACTGTTCCCCGAATCCATGAACTCACCGCTCGATCCCGCTTCCACGCTCTCCGCTCCTGAATTTTCCCCTGCCGATGCGCCTCCAGGCGCGGCCGACTTCGACGCCGTTCTGCAAGGGGGCGCCTACGCGATCCTGCCGCAGTTCGGCGTGATCGACGCCAATGGCGACGACGCGGCGACCTTCCTGCACAGCCAGCTCACCAACGACGTCCAGCATCTCGACGTAGCCGGTGCGCGCCTTGCAGGCTACTGCTCGCCCAAGGGGCGTCTGCTTGCCTCGTTCCTCACCTGGAAGACGGGCGACACGATCCGCCTCCTGATCTCGAAGGACGTGCAGGCAACGGTGCAAAAACGCCTGTCGATGTTCGTGCTGCGCGCCAAGGCCAAGCTCACCGACGACACCGACAAGCTGCTCGTGGTGGGCCTTGCGGGCGACGTGCGCGGCGCGCTCGCGAGCGTGTTCGACGCCCTGCCAGACGGCGTGCACGTGAAAGTGGACGACCCCGCAGGCACGCTGATCCGCGTGCCCGACGCGGCCGGCGTGCTGCGTTATCTGTGGGTCGGCCCTAAGGAAGCCGTGCAGGCGCGCCTCGAGAAGCTCGACGGTGCGGTGCAGCGCGTGTCGCCGGCGGTGTGGGACTGGCTCGACATTCGCGCGGGCGAGCCGCGCATCACGCAGGCCGTGAGCGAGCAGTTCGTGCCGCAAATGGTCAATTACGACGTGCTGGGCGGTGTGAATTTCCGCAAGGGCTGCTATCCGGGCCAGGAAATCGTCGCGCGCAGCCAGTATCGCGGCACGATCAAGCGCCGTACCGCGCTCGCCAATGTGGCCGCGAGCCTGGACGCCGCGCATGCCGGCGTCGAACTGTTCCATTCGGACGACCCGAGCCAGCCGTGCGGCATGGTCGTGAACGCGGCAGCCGCGCCCGAGGGCGGCGTCGATCTGCTCGCCGAAATCAAGCTTGCCGCGCTCGAAACGGGCAGCGTGCATCTCGGCGCCGCGGACGGCCCCGCGCTGCGCGTGCTGCCGCTGCCGTACGCGTTGCCTGCCGAAGTTTGACGCCGCACACCGCGTCCATTGCGAGTGAGGCGCCCCGCGTCTCTCAACGCGTGGGCGCGGCCCCACTCCCGACCCTGCAAGGGCCCACCCCATGTGCCTGATCGTCTTCGACTGGCGTCCGCGCGCGAACGCTGGCGCGCTTTTCACGCTCGCGGCCAACCGCGACGAGTTCCTGCGCCGCACCGCCGATCCCCTGCACTGGTGGAACGCCTCGGACGACATCACGTCGCCGGGCAGTTCGGCAACGGGCGTGCTGGCGGGCCGCGATCTCGTGGGCGGCGGCACCTGGCTTGGCATGACGCGCAGCGGCCGCTTCGCCGCGCTCACGAACTATCGCGCGCCGAACGACATGCGCCCCGACGCACCCACGCGCGGCACGCTCGTCTCGCGCTGGCTCACCGGCGCGCAGGATCTGCCCGATACGCCGCTCGGCTATCTCGACGAAATCGCGCGCTCGGGCGACCTCTACAACGGCTTCAATCTGATCGTCGGCGACTGGGCGAGGCGCGAGCTTGCGTGGTACTGCAATCGCGCGGACCGTGCGCCCGCGTTGCTGCCCGAAGGCACGCACGGTATTTCGAACGCCGTGCTCGACACACCGTGGCCCAAGCTCGTGCGCAAGCGCGCCGAACTCGCGCAACTCGCAGGAGGCGACGCGCAGGTGCCGCTCACACGGCTCGTAGAGATGATGCGGGACCCGCAAGTCGCGCCCGACCGCGACTTGCCCGCTACGGGTATTTCACTGGAGCGCGAACGCGCGCTTTCCGCGGCCTTCATCGAAACGCCCGATTACGGCACGCGCGGCACCACGGCGCTGCGTGTCACGCTGCGCGGCGCCCTTCTGGATGTGGAAGCGATAGAGCGCAGCGACGACGACGGCTCGCACCGTGTCGCGCGCCCGGGTGCCTTCGAGCGCCACGAGACCTACACGGTCGAAAGAGGCTAAGCGCGCTTTAGTCGCCCGTGCCGAGCGCCGCACGCAGCGCGTGGACAGCCTGCAGCTGGGCGCGCCGCGCCTCGTCGATGAACGCGCCCATCTTGATGAACTCGTGAATCACGCCGTCGAATCGCTCGAGCGTGACCTCGTTGGCTGCATCGCGCAGCTTTTGCGCATAGGCCACGCCTTCGTCCACTAGAGGATCGAACTCGGCCACACCGATCCATGCCGGAGCGACGCCGCGAAAATCCGGCTCGCCGCGCATGCCGTCGAGCGGCGCAAAACGCCAGTCGTCGCGATCCGAGTTGTCGCGTACATAGTGATCGAAGAACCACTGGATAGTCGGTGCGGTCAGCAAATGGCCATCTGCAAGACGCTTGTGCGATTCGGTCTGCTGATGCGCGCTCACGGCCGGATAGAACAGCAGCTGCAGCACGGGCGCGATACCCGCGTCGCGCGCCAGCACTGCGCAGACCGTAGCGAGCGTGCCGCCCGCACTGTCGCCGCCCACGGCGAAGCGTGAGTCATCCAGCGCAAACTCGGCCGCGTGCGCGTGGAGCCATGTGTAGGCGTCGAACGCGTCGTGCACCGCCGTCGGGAAACGATGTTCGGGCGCGAGCCGGTAGTCCACCGAAAACACGGCGCAGCGTGCATCGCGCGCGAACATGCGGCAAAGCGCATCGTGCGTGTCGACGCTGCCGATCGTGAAGCCGCCGCCGTGATAGTAGACGAGCACAGGCAGGGGTTCCGCCCAGGTCGGTTCGACCGGCAGGTAAAGCCTCGCGCGGATCGTTGCGCCGTCGCGCACTGACACCTGCAGGTCTTCCACGCCATGCATCGGTGCAGCGGGGATTTCGAGCACCGTCGCGCCTTTTTCATACTCGGCGCGCGCCGCCTGCGCCGTCTGCTCGTGATACGGCGCGCGGCCCGTGCGGGCCACCATGTCGAGCACGAGTGCGATCTTCGCGGTGAGAGGCATGGCACGGACCCCGTGCGCCGCTTTTATTGCGGCGTTTTCTTGACTTCAGGTTTGAGCGAGAGCGGATCGGTCGGATTGCGCAATGTTTCGATATCCTCATGACGCAGCTTCACCGAAGCGAGAATCTGCGGATGCGTGAGGATATAGAAACGCCCTTCCCGCACGGCGTCGAACGTCACTTTCGCGACGTCGTCGGGCGTGAGCTTGCCGGAGCGCACCGCGCGCTGCAACTGCAGATCGGCGGCCTGCTGCGAGCGCGTGAGCGGCGTTTCGTTGCGCAACTCGCCGGGGCGGCTGCGCTCGGCATTCGCAATACCGGTCGGCACGAAGGCGGGGCACAGCAGCGAGCAGCTCACGCGGTCGCTCACGTTCTTCAGGTCGTGATAGAGCGTTTCGGTCAGCGAGACCACCGCATGCTTCGACGCGTTGTACACGCCCATGGCAGGCGGCGATAGCAGCCCCGCCACCGAAGCCGTGTTGACGATATGCGCGCGCTCGCCCTGTTCGAGCATGAGCGGCGTGAAGCTGCGCACGCCGTTGGCCACGCCCATCACATTCACGCCGAACACCCAGTCCCAGTCCTTTGCGCTGCTCTCCCACACGAAGCCGCCGGTGCCAACGCCTGCGTTGTTGAAAAGCAGATGCACTTTGCCGTAGGCATCGAGCGCGGCATTCGCGAGCGCGTCGACCTGCGCGGCGTCGCGCACGTCGGTACGCACGCCGATGGCCTGTGCGCCGCCTTCGCGCAGTGCATGGACGGTTTCGTCGAGCAGCGCCTGATCGACATCGGCAAGCACGAGCTTCATGCCAAGCGCTGCGGCCTGCTGCGCAAACGCGCGGCCAAAGCCGCTTGCCGCGCCCGTGATGACGACCACGCGGCCGTCGAACTCAAACGGTTCGGACATTGCGAATCCTGCGGTGAAGGTTGCGGTGAATACTGCGCACGGAAAAGCGAAGCGCCCTTTCCGGGCGCTTGCTTCTATCAGTGAAACCGTTAAATCAGCTTGACCAGCTGCTTGCCGAAGTTCTGGCCCTTGAGCATACCAAGGAACGCGCCCGGCGCATTCTCGAGCCCTTCGGCCACGCTCTCGCGATACGCGAGCTGCTGCTTCGCGACCAGCGTACCCAGTTCCGTGAGCGCCTGCGGCCACACTTCCATGTGCTCGCTCACGATGAAACCCTGCACGAGCAGGCGCTGCGTGAGCAGCAGTTGCGGATACTTCAGCGGCATCGGCTCGCCGTCGTAGCCCGCGATCATGCCGCACAGCGCGATGCGCCCGAACGCGTTCATGCGCGCGAGCGTGGCGTCGAGCACCGCGCCGCCGACGTTCTCGAAGTAGCCGTCCACGCCGTCCGGCGTCGCCGCCTTGAGGTCCTGATAGAGATTGCCCGCCTTGTAATCGACGCAGGCGTCGAAACCGAGCGTCTCGACGACATAGCGGCATTTGTCCGCGCCGCCGGCAATACCCACGGCACGGCAGCCCGCGCGCTTCGCGAGCTGGCCGACCACACTGCCCACCGCGCCGCTCGCCGCGCTCACGACCACGGTTTGCCCGGCCTTCGGCTCGATGATGCGATTCAGGCCGTACCACGCGGTGACGCCCGGCATGCCCACGGGCCCGAGGTACGCGGCAAGCGGCACGTGGGTCGTATCGACGACGCGCAGGTCGCTGCCGTTCGACGTGCCGAACTCCTGCCACCCGAACATGCCCACGACCTTGTCGCCGACCTTGAACTTCGCGTTGTGCGATTCGACCACCTCGCCCACCGTGCCGCCGATCATCACCGAGTCGAGCGGCTGCGGCGCCGCGTACGACTTGCTGTCGCTCATCCGCCCGCGCATGTACGGGTCGAGCGAGAGGTAGTGGTTGCGCACGCGCACCTGGCCCTCTTCGAGCGGTGCGAGCGGCGTTGTGACGAGGCGGAAGTTATCGACGCTCGCGGCGCCTTCCGGGCGCGAAGCGAGCAGGATCTGGCGATTGGTCTGGGTCATGGCGTCCGTGTTGCTTTGTTGGGCACGGCGAGGCGTTGCACGCCTGCCGCGCAAGAGAACCGTGATCGGGTGCGCGCGAGCAAAGCCCTCGCTCGCGCCCGATCACGCGTATTAACCGTCGCTCGGGCCCGGCCGCGCGCTGGGATCGCTGCGCAAACGCTGACGCGTCACGTCGCGGCCCACCGCAAGCCGGCGCATGTACTTGAAGGTGCCGAGCGCCTTGGCGACGAAATGGCCTTCGCTGTCGCGAATCTCGCCTTCGCAATAGGCCATGGTGGTGGAACGGTGCAGCACGCGGCCGCTGGCGCGCAATTCGCCGCGCCCCGGCTGCATGAAGTTCACTTTCATTTCGACGGTGACGACACCCACGCCGTCGGCGGCGACGCTGCGGGCCGCCATCGCAAGTGCGATGTCGGCAAGCGTCATCGTCACGCCGCCGTGCGCGACGTCCCACGTATTCAGATGCCGCTCGGCGAGCGGCAACACGACTTCGCTTGCCCCGTCGCGCGCGCTCACGAGCTGCGCGCCGAGATGCTCGACGAAGGGACTTTCAATGATAGTGAGCGACGTTTGCGGGTGTTGCTGCGCTTCGCCTTCTGGCGCGCCGCCGCCCGGGGATTGATCTGCGGTACCGATCATGATGCGCGTCAGACCACGTAATCCACGCACTGGCGCGACTCGACCACAAGCTTCGCGAACTGCTTCACAACGAGATGCTCAGGATGGTCCTGATAACCGTCGAGTGCGGCCTGATCGGCGAAATCGGAAACGAGCACGAGGTCGAACGTGGAAGCGAGACCCGGCGCGGCCACACCGACTTCGAGGTGCAGCGTGCCCGGCACGAGGTTGCGGCAGCCTTCGAGCAATGCCTTGAACTTCACGACATTCTCGGCACGCGTCGCACCTTCGGCCGACTCCTTTAGCTTCCACATCACGATATGACGAATCACGAACTCACCTCTTCTGTCTGCATGGGAACAGGCGCCGCACCGTGCGCGCGCCGACAGCCGTCATGATACCTGCAGCGGCCTGGGCGCGAGGGCGGCCCGGCGCACGTCAACGCGCGCAAAGCGGTGGCCTGGCCGGGACAGCGGCGGACGCTTGCGAATCCGCCGCGCCCTGCGTCAAACGACTTCGAAGAGGCCTGCAGCGCCCTGCCCGCCGCCGATGCACATCGTCACCACGACGAACTTCGCGCCGCGGCGCTTGCCTTCGATGAGCGCGTGGCCCGTGAGGCGAGCGCCCGACACGCCATACGGGTGGCCGACGGCAATCGCGCCGCCATTCACGTTCAGGCGGTCGGCGGGAATGCCGAGCTTGTCGCGGCAATACAGCACCTGCACTGCGAACGCTTCGTTCAACTCCCACAGGCCGATGTCCTCGACCTTCAGGCCCGTCTGCTTGAGGAGCTTGGGCACCGCGAAGACGGGACCGATGCCCATCTCGTCCGGCTCGCAGCCCGCCACGGCAAAACCGCGGAAGATGCCGAGCGGCTGCAGGCCTTCGCGCTCCGCGACCTTCGCGTTCATCACGACGCAGGCGCTCGCGCCGTCCGAGAACTGGCTCGCGTTGCCGGCGGTGATGACGCCGCCCGGCATCGCCGTGCGGATCTTCGACACGCCTTCGAGCGTGGTGTCGGCGCGGATGCCTTCGTCGGCGGCGATCGTCACTTCCTTCGTGACGAGCTGGCCGGTGGCCTTGTCGGCGACACCGGCGAGCACCGTCATCGGCACGATTTCGTCGTTGAAGCGGCCCGCGGCCTGCGCGGCCGCAGCGCGCAACTGCGACTGCACGCCGTACTCGTCCTGGCGCTCCTTCGAGATTTCATAGCGCTTCGCGACGTTCTCGGCCGTTTGCAGCATGCTCCAGTAGATTTCGGGCTTGTGCTGGTTGAGCCAGCCTTCGGCCATCATGTGGCGGTTCATCTCGTTCTGCACGCACGAGATCGACTCCACGCCGCCCGCGACGAACACGTCGCCTTCGCCCGCGATCACGCGTTGCGCGGCGAGCGCGATCGTCTGGAGTCCGGACGAACAGAAACGGTTCACCGTCATGCCCGCCACGCTCACGGGCAGGCCCGCGCGCAGCGCGATCTGGCGCGCGATATTCGCGCCAGTCGCGCCTTCGGGATTCGCGCAGCCCATGATCACGTCTTCCACGCGCGCGGGGTCGATCTTCGCGCGCTCGACGGCGGCTTGCGTCACATGGCCGCCCAGCGTGGCGCCGTGCGTCATGTTGAAGGCGCCCTTCCAGGACTTGGCGAGGCCCGTGCGGGCGGTCGATACGATTACGGCGTCAGTCATGCGATGTCTCCCACTACGAATATTGAATCCAGAGGATGTCTTTGTTCGAACGTTCAAGCGGACAATGCGAGCACCTCGGCCGACTGCGCGCGCTTCACGCCGGCGGTGAGCAACTGCTCCCACGCGGCGGCAAGCGAGCCGTTCAGGTCGATGGCGCGCGAAGCGTCTTCGATCAGCGCGGTTTCGAAGCCCGCGGCGCGCGCGTCGAGCGCGGACCACGCCACGCAATAGTCGGTCGCGAGGCCGCAGCAGTACACGCGCTTCACACCCACGTCGCGCAAGTAACCCGCGAGGCCCGTGGGCGTCTTGCGGTCGGCTTCGAGAAACGCGGAGTAGCTGTCCACGTCGGCGTGATGGCCCTTGCGGATCACCGCGCGCGCGTGCGGCACATTCAGGTCGCGATGCAACGCCGCGCCTTCAGTGCCCTGCACGCAATGCACGGGCCACAGCACCTGCTCGCCATAGGGCAGCGTCGTTGTCTCGAACGGCGCGCGCCCCGCGTGGTTGGCCGCAAACGAAACGTGCTGCGCCGGGTGCCAGTCCTGCGTGAGCACCACATGGCTGAAGCCCTGCGCGAGCCGGTTGGCGACCGGCACGACTTCATCGCCATGCGCGACGGCAAGCGCCCCGCCCGGCATGAAGTCGTATTGCAGGTCGATCAGCAGGAGCACGTCGTCTGCGCTTCTCATGATGTTCGTCCGCCTGTTCGCTCTCGATGAAACTTAGTTGAACGTACCGCCCTTGGCAGCCAGCTCGACGATCGAAGGCGCGACTTCCCACGCCTCGCCGTTGCGCTGCTGCGCATAGCGGCGAATGGCGCGCTCGACGTTATAGAGGCCGACCGTGTCGGCGTACAGCATCGGGCCGCCGCGCCACAGCGGGAAGCCGTAGCCCGTGAGATAGACCATGTCGACGTCGGACGCCTTCGAGGCGATGCCCTCTTCGAGAATCTTCGCGCCTTCGTTGACGAGCGAGAACACGAGACGCTCGACGATTTCCTCGTCGCTGATCTTGCGGCGCTCGACACCGGCTTCCTTCGAGTACGCCACGATCATGTCGTCCACGAGCTTCGAAGGCAGCGCGTTGCGCTCGCCCGCCTTGTAGTCGTACCAGCCCGCGCCGGTCTTCTGCCCGAAGCGGCCGGTTTCGCACAGGCGGTCGGCGATCTTCGAGTACTTCATGTCCGGGTGTTCCTGATAACGGCGCTTGCGAATCGCCCAGCCGATATCGTTGCCGGCCAGGTCGCTCATGCGGAACGGGCCCATGGCGAAGCCGAACTTTTCGATCGCGCGATCCACCTGCGCGGGCAGCGCGCCTTCTTCGAGCATATAGAGCGCCTGGCGCACGTACTGCTCGATCATGCGGTTGCCGATGAAGCCGTCACACACGCCCGACACCACGGCCGTCTTGCGGATCTTCTTCGCGACCTGCATGACGGTGGCGAGCACGTCCTTGGCCGTTTCCTTGCCGCGCACGACTTCGAGCAGCTTCATTACGTTGGCAGGGCTAAAGAAGTGCAGACCCACCACGTCCTGCGGACGCTTCGTGAAGGCCGCGATCTTGTCGACGTCGAGCGTCGAGGTGTTCGAGGCGAGAATCGCGCCGGCCTTGGCGACTTCGTCGAGGCGCTTGAACACCTGCTCCTTCACGCCGAGTTCTTCGAACACCGCTTCGATGATGAGATCGGCTTGCTTGAGATCGTCGTAGGAAAGCGTCGGGCTGATGAGCGCCATGCGCGCTTCCACCTTCTCCTGCGTGAGCTTGCCCTTCTTGACCTGGGCTTCGTAGTTCTTGCGGATCGTGGCGACGCCGCGGTCGAGCGCTTCCTGCTTCGTTTCGAGCAGCGTGACGGGCAGGCCCGCGTTGAGGAAGTTCATCGTGATGCCGCCGCCCATCGTGCCCGCGCCGATCACGGCCACCTGCTGGATGTCGCGCGTGGGCGTGCTCGACGGCACGTCGGGAATCTTGCTCGCGGCACGCTCGCCGAAGAACGCGTGGCGCAGCGCGCGGCTTTCCGGCGTCTGCACGAGTTCGAGGAAGCATTCGCGCTCGAACACGAGACCCTTGTCGAAGCCCTGCTTCACGCCCGCTGCGATGGCATCCACGCACTTCACCGGCGCGGGATAGTTCTTCGCCATCGCGCCAACGGTGTTGCGCGAGAACTGCAGGAAGCCCTCGGGGTTCGGATGCTCGATCTTGCGGTTGCGCACGAGCGGATGCGGCCCTTGCTTGTCAGCCGCCTTGCGCGCGAAAGCGATGGCCTCTTCGAGCAGATCGCCTTGCGCCATCGCGTCGAACAGCCCCGAATTCGCGAGCTTTTCGCTCATCACCGGAGCGCCCGTCACGATCATGTTGAGGGCGGCTTCGAGGCCGATCGCACGCGGCAGGCGCTGCGTGCCGCCCGCGCCCGGCAGAATGCCGAGCTTCACTTCCGGCAGCGCGATCTGCGCGCCCGGCGCGGCAATACGGTAGTGCGCGCCGAGCGCCAGTTCGAGACCGCCGCCCATCGCCACGCTGTGGATCGCGGCGACGACCGGCTTCGCGCTCTTCTCGACTTCCTTGATGACGGTGTGGAGCGTGGGCTCCTGCATCGCCTTGGGCGTATTGAATTCGGTGATGTCCGCGCCGCCCGAGAACGCCTTGCCGGCGCCCGTGATCACGATGGCCGAAACGGCCGGATCGCTCGCGGCGCGCGCGAGGCCCTCGACAATGCCCGCGCGGGTCGAATGCCCGAGGCCGTTGACGGGCGGATTATTGAGCGTGATGACGGCAACGCCGTCGCGAGTCGTGTAGTCCACTGCCATTTGCCTGCCTCCATGCTTGCGGGCCGCGATGTGCGTCGTCGGCTTCATTGTCCGACATTCCCGGTCAGCAGGCAGAATACCCAAAAAAGAACGTTCGTTCAATTTTTTGCTGCGCTGCGCATGCCAGGGTTTGTACTGAATGGGCGGATCTGGCGGGCCGGCGGGCAAAAGTCGGAAGAAAAAAAAACGCAGCCAGAGGCTGCGCCGGAGAACCTTTGCGCGGTTGCGCGCTGTGGTTTAGTCGTGTTTCGCGACGTCTTGCGCCGGATCGAACGGGCAACCTTCCACCGCAAGCGCAGTCGGCAGCACGTACGAGCGAAACTGCTCGCGCAGCTTGAGCTTTTGCAGCTTGCCCGTTGCCGTGTGCGGCAATTCCTCGACGAACACGGCGTCGTCGGGCAGCCACCATTTCGCGACCTTGCCTTCAAAGAAGGCCAGCAGTTCCTCGCGTGCGACCGTGGCGCCGGGCTTCTTCACGGCAACGATGAGCGGCCGCTCGGTCCAGCGCGGATGCGCGCACGCAATGCACGCTGCCTCCGCAATGGCCGGATGCGCCACCGCGATGTTTTCGAGGTCGATCGAACTGATCCACTCGCCGCCCGACTTGATCACGTCCTTGCTGCGGTCGGTGATGTGCAGAAAGCCGTCGGGGTCGATCGTGGCGACGTCGCCCGTGGGGAACCAGCCTTCCACGAGCGGCGAGCCTCCGTCCTGCCGGAAGTAGCGGTCGATCACCCACGGCCCGCGCACATGCAGGTCGCCGAACGTCACGCCGTCCCACGGCAGCTCCCGCCCGTTCTCGCCGACGATCTTCATGTCCACGCCGAAAATCACGCGCCCTTGCTTCTCGAGCAGCGCTTGCTGCGCTTCGCGCGGGCGCTTCGACTGCTCCCAGTTGAGCTTCGCAAGCGTGCCGAGCGGCGACATCTCCGTCATGCCCCACGCGTGGATCACCTGCACACCGTAGTCGTCCTCGAAGGTGCGCAGCATGGCGGGCGGGCACGCCGAACCGCCGATCACCGTGCGCTTGAGCGTGGAAAAGCGCACGCCCGCGCCGCGCATGTACGCGAGCAGGCCGAGCCAGACAGTCGGCACGCCGGCCGAGGCGGTCACGCCTTCGGCCTCCATGAGTTCGTAGAGCGACTTGCCGTCGAGATCCTTGCCGGGCAGCACGAGCTTCGTGCCCGTGAGCGGCGCGGCATGCGGGATGCCCCACGCATTCACATGGAACATCGGCACGACGGGCAGAATGGCGTCGAGCGCGGATAATCCCAGCGCGTCGGGCAGCGAGCCGGCGTAGGCGTGCAGCACCGAAGACCGGTGCGTGTAGAGCGCGCCCTTCGGATTGCCCGTGGTGCCGGACGTGTAGCAAAGGTTCGACGCGCTACGCTCGTCGAGTTCGGGCCACGTGTAGTTGCCGTCTTGCGCCGCGAGCAGTGTTTCGTAGCAGAGCACTTCCGTGCGCATGGGCGGCCGGTGCGACTCGTCGCACAGCGCGATCCAGCCGCGTACGTTCGGGCATTGCGGCGCGATCGTATCGACGAGCGCAGCGAACGTGATGTCGAACAGCACGTAGCGGTCGTCGGCGTGATTGACGATCCATGCGATCTGCTCGGGAAAAAGACGCGGATTGATGGTGTGGCACACGGCGCCGAAACCGGTCACGCCGAAATACGCTTCGAGATGCCGATAGCCATTCCAGGCCAGGGTGCCCACGCGCTCGCCCGGCGCCACGCCAAGCGCGATGAGCGCCTGTGCAAGCTGCTTCGAGCGCACCTCGCATTCGCGGTAGGTGTAGCGATGAATATCGCCCTCGATACGGCGCGAGACGATCTGCGCGCTGCCATGATGGCGCGCCGCATGCGCGATCAACGACGAGAGCGTGAGCGGCACATCCATCATCTGTCCCAGCAGCGGCGCACTCATCGTTGGCGGTCTCCTCGCGTTGATCGGCGTTGTGTGTCGTAATCTTTCGCGTCGCGCTTTCGCGTTTTACTTTCGCGCATCGGGCGGCACGCCGGCAGGCTTCGAACGTGCTCCAGCACGCCGGCGGGTGCGGAATTACAATATCGAGTATTCAACAGGCCCTCAATATGTCGTTTTCACCAGGCACACCCGAATCCCAAGGCGGCTCGTCCGCTACGCACACGCCCGCCACCGGTCCGCTCGCCGACTTCGAACGCGCCTTGATCGCGCCGCGCGACGACGCCTTTGCCGCGCTCGGCGCCCGCTTCTATACGCGGCTGCCGGGCGCGCCGCTGCCAGCACCCTACGTCGTCGGCTTTTCGAAGGGCATGGCCGCGCAACTCGGGCTCGATGCATCCGCTGCTGCCGATCCCGCGTTCGCCGCGTTCTTTTGCGGGAATTTCACGCGCGAGCGCTCGCCATCGACCATGTCGTACGCAACGGTCTACTCGGGCCACCAGTTCGGCGTATGGGCAGGCCAGCTCGGCGACGGCCGCGCACTCACGCTCGGTGAAGTCGGGCACGAGGGCAAACGCAACGAGATCCAGCTCAAGGGCGCGGGCCGCACGCCCTACTCGCGCATGGGCGACGGCCGCGCGGTGCTGCGCTCGTCGATCCGCGAATTCCTGTGCTCGGAGGCCATGCATCATCTCGGCATTCCGACCACGCGCGCGCTCACGGTCACCGGCTCCGACCAGCCCGTGCGCCGCGAAGAGATGGAAACGGCCGCGGTCGTCACGCGCGTGTCGCCGAGCTTCGTGCGCTTCGGCCACTTCGAGCACTTCTACTCGCACGACGACGTGGACGCGCTGCGTGCGCTCGCCGACCACGTGATCGCGCGCTTCTACCCGCAACTGCGCGAAGCCGACGACCCGTACCTCGCCCTGCTCGACGAAGCGGTGCGCAGCACGGCGGCGCTGATGGTCGAGTGGCAGGCCGTGGGCTTTTGCCACGGCGTGATGAATACCGACAACATGTCGATTCTCGGCCTCACGATCGACTACGGTCCGTTCGGCTTCATGGACGGCTTCGACGCGAACCACATCTGCAATCATTCGGATTCGCAGGGCCGCTACGCGTACCGCATGCAGCCGCAGATCGGCTACTGGAATCTCTTTTGCCTCGCGCAGGCCCTGGTGCCGCTGTTCGGCGCGCACTACGACATCGCCGACGAAAAGAAGCGCGGCGAGCGCGTGGTGGCCGACGCGCAAGGCGTGCTCGAGCGCTTCAAGGGGCACTTCGCGCCGGCACTCGAAGCGCGCATGCGCGCGAAGCTCGGCCTCGCGCATGCGCGCGAAGGCGACGACGCGCTCGCGAACAAGCTCTTCGAAATCATGCATGCCAACCGGGCCGATTTCACGCTCACGTATCGCAATCTCGCGCGCGTGTCGAAGCATGACGCGAGCGGCGACACGTCCGTGCGCGACCTCTTTCTCGATCGCGCCGCCTTCGACGCCTGGGCGGCCGACTACCGCGCGCGCCTTGCGCACGAAACACGCGACGACGCCGCGCGCGCCGAGGCGATGAACCGCACGAATCCGAAATACGTGCTGCGCAATCACCTCGCGCAAACCGCGATCGAGCGCGCCGCGCAAAAGGACTTCAGCGAGGTCGAACGGCTCGCGAAGGTGCTGGAGCGGCCATTCGACGAGCAGCCCGAGCACGCGTCGTACGCGGGGCTGCCGCCCGACTGGGCGAGTTCGCTCGAAGTCAGTTGCTCTTCGTGAGCGCGCCCCCATCTACGTGATCCGTGTTTCCCACCCGACAGGAACCCAACATGAGCCAGGACGACCATAACTCCACCGCCTACCCGGGCTACAAAGCCGACGAGCAATGGCGGGAGCAGCTCGACGAAACGCAGTACCAGGTCACGCGCCACGCCGCGACCGAGCGCGCGTTCACGGGCAAGTACTGGGACCACTTCGACCGGGGTGTGTACGACTGCGTGTGCTGCGGCACGCCGCTCTTCGAGTCCGACACGAAATTCGACGCGGGTTGCGGCTGGCCGAGCTACTTCCGCCCGATCAACGGCGAGGTGATCGAGGAGAAAACCGACCGTACGCACGGCATGCTGCGCATCGAGGTGCGCTGCAAGAACTGCGGCGCACACCTCGGCCACGTGTTCGAAGATGGTCCGGCCCCGACGGGCCTTCGGTATTGCATCAATTCGGCTGCGCTACAATTCGAGCCCAAGTGAACGCTGGCAAGGCAGCCCCGCGCCCCGCGCGGGGCCCCATCGGGTGAAACAGGGCCTTGAAAGCGACGTGCCCTCTTTTGCACGGGGCTCATTTTGTAACCTCTCAGGCCGATAATGAAATTCCTGTTTGATCTGTTCCCGATCATCCTCTTTTTCGTCGCATTCAAGCTGTGGGGCATCTTCACGGCGACGGCCGTGGCGATCGGTGCGACGCTCGTGCAGATCGCCTGGGTGGCGTTCCGCCACCGCAAGGTCGACCCGATGCTGTGGCTTTCGCTTGGCATCGTCGTCGTGTTCGGCGGCGCCACGCTGATGCTGCACGACGAAACCTTCATCAAGTGGAAACCCACGGTGCTCTACTGGGCGTTCTCGGTCGTGCTGCTCGTTTCGCAAGTGGCCTTCGGCAAGAACCTCATCGAAGCGATGATGGGCAAGCAGATCACGCTGCCGCCGCGCATCTGGACGCAACTGAACGTCGTGTGGTCGATCTTCTTCGCGCTGCTCGGCATTCTCAATCTGTTCGTGGCGTTCCACTTCTCCACCGACGCGTGGGTCGACTTCAAGCTCTTCGGCGCGACCGGCATCCTGGTGGTGTTCATCGTCGGCCAGAGCCTGTGGCTTTCGCGTTACATGAAGGAAGAAGAATGAGCGACGTCTTTCTCAACGCGAGCCCGGCCGAGCGCATGGCGCTCATCGAAACGCGCCTGACCGCGGCGCTCGCGCCCGTTTCCATCGAGGTGCGCGACGACAGCGCGCAGCACGCCGGACACGCCGGCGCCGCTGCCGGCGGTCACTATCATGTCACGATCGTTGCGCCCGCATTCGCGGGGAAAGCCCGCGTGGCAAGGCATCGCATGGTGTATGATGCGCTGGCCGAAGCCATGCAGCGCGGCATTCACGCACTCGCGATCACGGCGCTCACGCCCGAAGAAGCCGCGGCGCTGCCCCGGTAAGCCCCACGTTAGATTTCGATCTGCTTGATTCTTTTGTTCGCCATTTTGGTTCGCCCCGTTAGGACTTTCCGATGACCTTGAAGAAGACCCATCTCTGGGTGTTGCTGGCTGCGTGCGCGGCGGCCCCCGCCTTTGCGCAGAACATCGCCGTCGTGAACGGCACGCCGATTCCCAAAGCGCGCGCCGATGCGCTGGTCCAGCAACTCGTCCAACAAGGCCAGCAGGATTCGCCGCAACTGCAAATGGCGGTGCGCGAAGAGCTCGTGAACCGCGAAATCCTCATGCAGGAAGCCATTCGCGAGGGCATTCCGAACAACCCCGACGTGAAGGCGCAAATCGCCGTGGCCCAGCAGACCGTCGTGCTGCGCGCGCTGATTCAGAACTTCGTGAAGAACAACCAGCCGACCGACGCCGAAGTCAAGGCGCGCTACGACCAGCTCACGAAGGACGCGGGCGGCAGCGAATACCACCTGCACCACATCCTCGTGGACAACGAGCAGCAGGCCAAGGACCTGATCGCGAAGATCAAGGCCGGCGCCAGCTTCGAAGACCTCGCGAAACAATACTCGAAGGACCCGGGCTCGGCCAAGAACGGCGGCGACCTCGACTGGTCGGACCCGAAGGCGTATGTGCCGGAATTCGCGGCCGCGGCCACGCATCTGCAGAAAGGCCAGATGACCGATACGCCGGTGCACACGCAGTTCGGCTGGCACATCATCCGCGTGGACGATATCCGCCCGGTCACGCCGCCGCCGCTCGAGCAGGTGCGCCCGCAGATCGTTCAGCAGATCCAGCAGGAAAAGCTGCAGGCGTTCGAAGAGAATCTGCGCAAGCAAGCGAAGATTCAGTAAGGCCGAATCGCGGCACATGCGTCACTTGCGCCGCTCGTAAGAACCCCGCGACCTTTCGAAGGCGCGGGGTTTTTGTTTGTGGCTACGCGTTGAGCTCGTAGCTCGTGCTGCGCCCGCCGCCCTGCGCTTTGCGCAGCACGCCGCGCGCCACGAGATCGTTGATGTCGCGTAACGCGGTATCGGACGAACATTTGGCGATGGCGGCCCACTTCCCGCTCGTGAGCTTGCCGTCGAAACCGTCGAGCAGACGGTTGAGCAGCTTGACTTGCCGCTCGTTGAACGGCGTCGTGGCCCAGTCGCGCCAGAAACGCGCCTTGGCGAGCACCGCGTCCAGCGTGATCTGCGCCTGATCGACCGCACGATGCAGCGTGTCGAAGAACCAGGCGAGCCACAGCGTGACGTCCATCGAGCCGCGCTGCGTGCGCTCCAGAATGTCGTAATAGCCCTTGCGCTCCCGCTGGATCTGCGCGGAGAGGCTGTAAAAGCGCTGCGCACTGCCGTCCGCGCGCGCGAGCAGCAAGTCGCCGATGGCTCTCGCCACCCGGCCGTTGCCGTCGTCGAACGGGTGCAGCGTGACGAACCATAGATGGCCGAGGGCGGCCTTGATGAGCGGCGGCTCCTGTGCCGGGCCGTTGAGCCAGTCGAGAAAGCGCCGCGTCTCGGCCTCCAGCCGGGTCGCGGGCGGTGCCTCGAAATGCACGCGCTGACGGCCAATCGGCCCCGAGATCACCTGCATGGGCCCGCTCGCATCGTCGCGCCATGCGCCGACGTTGATTCGCGAGAGACCCGCGTAGCCCGTAGGAAACAGCGCGGCGTGCCAGCCGAACAGGCGCTCGCGCGTGACCGGCGCGCGGCTGTTGGTGGTCGCGTCAAGCACCATTTCCACAACGCCTTCAACGTGGCGATCCACCGGCGCGAGCGCCCCGATGTCCACGCCCATTCGACGCGCAATGGACGAGCGCACGGAGGCGACATTGAGCTGTTCGCCTTCGATCTCGCTCGTCTTGAGCACGTCCTCCGTGAGCGCCGCGAGGCTCGCCTGATCGCGCAGCGCCATGCCGACATCGGCCAGCCGGCCCACCAGCAAGCCTTGGGCGCGACTGACCTCGGCCATGGGCTCGGCGAGCGCCGTCAGATCGAAGCGCCACTGAGGCCAGTCGCCGGCTTGCCAGATGTAGGTGTATTCGCCGCTATTCATGCGGCGATTATGAGACGTATTCGCCGCACGCACAAGCTAATCGCCGCGAAAAATGCGGCGATTAGCGCCGGTATTCGCCGCAAGACTCACCGGTCGGCGTCCGAAAGGCAAAAACCCCGGCCCGCACTCGCAATCGAGGCATGGCCGGGGTTTTCAGTCGAGGCGAACGCGTTGGCGTGCCCCGGCGTCAAACGTCCGCGCGCGGTCCGGTCAGCGTGTTAGCCCACCCATTTGCGCGCGTTCTGGAACGCACGCATCCACGGGCTCGCCTCGCCCCAGGCTTCGGGATGCCAGCTCATCGTCACCGTGCGCTGCACGCGCTCGGTGTGCGGCATGAGCACCGTAAAGCGGCCGTCGGGCGTCGTGACCGATGTGATGCCTTGCGGCGAGCCGTTCGGGTTGAACGGGTAGGCTTCCGTGGCCTGGGCACGATGGTCGACGTAGCGCATCGCCACGGCCACCTTCGAAACGTCGCCCTGCTGCGAGAAGTCCGCGAAACCTTCGCCGTGCGCAACCGCCACCGGAATGCGCGAGCCTTCCATGCCGTTGAAGAAGATCGACGGCGAACTCTCCACTTCCACGAGCGAGAAGCGCGCTTCGAACTGCTCCGACTTGTTGCGCGTGAACTTTGGCCAGGCTTCGGCTCCCGGGATCATCGAGGCGAGGCTCGACAGCATCTGGCAGCCGTTGCAGATGCCGAGCGCAAACGTGTCCTGACGCGCGAAGAACGCCGCGAACATGTCCGCGAGCTTCGCGTTGAAGCGAATCGTCTTGGCCCAGCCTTCGCCAGCGCCCAGCACGTCGCCGTACGAGAAGCCGCCGCAGGCCACCGCGCCCGCGAAGTCGGCGAGCGTGGCGCGGCCTTCGAGCAGGTCGCTCATGTGGACGTCGTGCGCGTCGAAGCCGGCGCGGTCGAATGCGTACGCGGTTTCGAGATGCGAGTTCACGCCCTGCTCGCGCAGGATCGCCACGCGCGGACGCGCGCCCTTGCCGATGAACGGCGCGGCGATGTCCTCGGCCGGATCGAACGTGAGATGCGGCTGCATGCCAGGGTCGGCGGCGTCGAGCAGCGCGTCGTATTCGGAATCGGCGCAGGCGGGGTTGTCGCGCAGGCGCGCAATGCGCCAGCTCACTTCGCTCCACACACGCTGCAGTTCGGCGCGCGGCGCGTCGTAGATGCGCTTGGCGTCACGGTAGATTTCGATCGAGTCGCGCGGGTTCAGCGTGCCGATCACGTGCGAGCAGACCGACAAGCCGTGCGTGCGCAGCACCGCCATCACGGCATCGCGCTGCTGTGCCGGCACCTGGATCACGGCGCCGAGTTCTTCGGAGAAGAGCGCGCGCAGCGTGCGGTCTTCGCGGCGGCCGCTCGTTTGCTTCGCCCAGTCCTTGGCGTCGCCGTAGTCGGACTCGTGCTCGCTGTCGAGCGTGAGCATGTCCACATTCAGCGACACGCCCGTGTGGCCCGCGAAGGCCATTTCGCAAACCGTCGCCCACAGGCCGCCGTCCGATCGGTCGTGGTACGCGAGCAGCTGCTCGTTCGCGTTCAGTTGCTGGATGGCCGTGAAGAACTGCTTGAGGTCTTCGGCGCTGTCCACGTCGGGCACCGCGTCGCCCACTTGCTGCGTGACCTGCGCGAAGATGCTGCCGCCCATGCGGTTCTTGCCGCGGCCCAGATCGATGGCGATCAGGACCGACTCGCCCACTTCGTCAACGCGGCGCAGTTGCGGCGTGAGATGGCGGCGCACATCTTCGACCGGCGCGAACGCCGAGATGATGAGCGAAACCGGCGCGACCACTTCCTTCGCCACGCCCTCCTCGTTCCACTTCGTGCGCATGGAGAGCGAATCCTTGCCCACCGGAATGCCGATGCCAAGCGCCGGGCACAGCTCCATGCCGATCGCCTTCACGGTGTCGTACAGCGCGGCGTCTTCGCCCGGTGCGCCGCACGCGGCCATCCAGTTCGCGGAAAGCTTGAGCTTGTCGAGCGACAGGATCGGTGCGCTCGCGATATTGGTGATCGCCTCGCCCACGGCCATGCGGCCCGATGCCGGCGCGTCGATCACGGCGAGCGGCGTACGCTCGGCCATCGTCATCGCTTCGCCTTTGTAACCGGCGTAGTCGAGCGCGGTGATCGCGCAGTCGGCCACCGGCACCTGCCACGGGCCGACCATCTGGTCGCGCACCGTCGTGCCGCCCACCGAGCGGTCGCCGATGGTGATGAGGAACGACTTGCTGCCCACGGTCGGGTGACGCAGCACGCTCTTCGCGACTTCGTCGAACGAGATGCCCGTGACTTCGACCGGCGAAAGCGGCACGCTCGCGTGTTCGACGTTGCGATGCATGCGCGGCGGCTTGCCGAGCAGGATGTCCATCGGCATGTCGACGGGCTGGTGGCCGCCGTTGGCTGCGAGTGCGTGCTCGTCGGTGTCGATGAGCTTCAGGTCGCGCGCGTCGGTTGCGACACCCACGACGGCGAACGGACAGCGCTCACGCTCGCAGATCGCCTTGAACTCGGCCAGATCGGCGGGCGCGATCGCGAGAACGTAGCGTTCCTGCGATTCGTTCGACCAGATTTCGCGCGGCGAAAGCCCCGACTCTTCGAGCTGGACCTCGCGCAGCTCGAAGCGCGCGCCCTTGTCCGCGCCGTCGACGAGTTCCGGGAACGCGTTCGACAAACCGCCCGCGCCCACGTCGTGAATGCTCAGGATCGGATTGCGCTCGCCCAGCTGCCAGCACGAGTTGATGACTTCCTGCGCACGGCGCTCGATCTCGGGATTGCCGCGCTGCACCGAGTCGAAGTCGAGTTCGGCGGTGTTGGTGCCGGTCGCCATCGAGCTGGCCGCGCCGCCGCCCATGCCGATGCGCATGCCCGGGCCGCCGATCTGGATCAGCAGCGTGCCGGCCGGCAGGTCGTGCTTGTGCGTGTGCTGGGCGCTGATGTTGCCGAGGCCGCCCGCGATCATGATCGGCTTGTGATAGCCGCGCACGGTGCCCGCAACGTTCTGCTCGTAGGTGCGGAAGTAGCCGCCGAGGTTCGGGCGGCCGAATTCGTTGTTGAACGCGGCGCCGCCGAGCGGGCCGTCGATCATGATCTGCAGCGGCGAAGCGATGCGGTCCGGGCGGCCATAGGCGCCCTGCGTGTCGGCGGGATTGCGCAGCGTGAGCGGCACGGCCGCGTCGCGGGCGTCTTCCCATGCTTCGCGCGCGTCGGGCAGATCGAGGTTCGAGACCGTGAAGCCCGTAAGACCCGCCTTCGGGCGCGCGCCGCGGCCCGTCGCGCCTTCGTCGCGGATTTCGCCGCCCGAGCCCGTGGCCGCGCCGGCGAACGGCGAGATCGCCGTGGGGTGGTTGTGCGTCTCCACCTTCATCAGCGTGTGCGTGAGTTCGGTGTGGCGGCCGTACTGTTCGCCAGGCGTCCCGTCGGCGTTGGTCTTGCGCGGGAACCAGCGCTCCGCGACCGCGCCTTCCATGATCGACGAGTTGTCCGAGTACGCGACGATCGTGCCTTGCGGGCTGATCTTCTCGGTGTTGCGGATCATCGCGAACAGCGACATATCCTGGTCCTGGCCGTCGATCGTCCAGCTCGCGTTGAAGATCTTGTGGCGGCAGTGCTCGCTGTTGGCCTGCGCGAACATCATCAACTCGACGTCGGTCGGGTTGCGCTCAAGCTTCTTGAAGTTCTCGACAAGGTAGTCGATTTCATCGTCGGCGAGCGCGAGGCCCAATTCGCCGTTGGCCGTTTCGAGAGCCGCACGACCGTGGCCCAGCACGTCGACCGTCTGCATCGGGCGGGCCGGCAGTTCGTCGAACAGGTGCAGCGCCGCGTCGCGCGAAGGTGCCACGCTCTCCGTCATGCGGTCGTGCAGCGCCGCCGCGACGGCCGCGTGCGCCTCTTCCGAAAGCGTCTTCTTGCCGCCGAGCAGACCCGACTTGAGCACCACGGTGTACTCGACGCCGCGCTCGATGCGGCGCAGGTGCTCGAGGCCGCAATGGTGTGCGATGTCCGTGGCCTTGCTCGCCCACGGCGACACGGTGCCAAAACGCGGCACGACGAGGAACGTGAGCGCGCTGCCGCGCTCCTGCGGGGCCGCAAAGGGCGCGCCGTAGTGCATCAGCGCTTCGATCTTCGCGCTGTCGTCAGCGGAGAGCGGCGTGGCCGAGTTGACGAAATGCAGATACTGGCCGTGCACGCCGACGATGTTGGCGTCGATACGCTGAAGCGTCTCGAGCAGGCGGGTCTGACGGAAGTCGGAAAGGGCCGAAGCGCCGGGGAAACACGAGAAGTGGGCCATGGACTGGGGCGTTGCGTCGAGGTTGCGTCAGAGTTGCGTCGCGGCTTCGCCTCGCGCGAAACACGTCGCAAGGTGGCGATGCGTCGCGCGGGGATGGCGACGGTCAGGCGAAGGGAGACCGCGATTATAACCCGGAAGGACTGTCCTGGCCGCCCCTGCGGCCGCGCCGCGGACGGCTTTGCAGGCGCGTCGCACCGTATTTCGAGACAGTCATGACGGACGGCAACGCAAACCGCACGCGAAAAGCACTGAATTTGCGATATGCCGGGCGCATCGATGCATGCGCCTCGACGTACCCGAGGCTTGGCCCGCAAGGCGCCGGCGGCCTCGCAAGACGCATGTGGCACCCCGGCCTCGCGCATGGCGACGCGGGCGCTTTCGCTGCTATGATTGCGCGTTTCGTCTGATCGGCGCACCCGGGCATGGTTTCGGCGCGCCGCACGCCCCACCTTCGCAGGACGCCCTCACCTTGGCGCGTCACCTGCCTGCAGATCGTATCGTCATGGATGTCATCGTCATCGGCGGCGGAATCGCCGGCATCGCCACCGCCTGGCAGCTGCGCGCGGCCGGGCACCGCGTCTGCGTGATCGAACGCCACGCCACCGTTGCGCAAGGCGCGACCTACGGCCATAGCGGCATTGCGCTGCCCACGCCGCTCGACGTCTGGTTCGGCCCCACCTTCCTGCGCAATGGCCGGCAATCGTCCGGCGGTGTGATCAGCAAGACCGGCTGGCGCGGCCAGGCGCATGGATTCGTCAAGCGCCTCGCCACGTTGCACGGCTCCGAGGCGTTCGCCGAGCGCTATGCGCTCCTGCGCCCGCTTATCGAGTCCGCGCAAGCGGCACTCGCCGACATCGACGCCCGCTTCCAGCTCGACTACGAGCAGCGCGACGGCCTGCTCTATCTCGTGCGCGGCAGCGATGAATGGTCGCTCACCCAGCCGGCTCTTGAACAGCTGCGCCGCTTCGAGACGCCCCACCACGCGCTTTCGCCCGCGGAATGCGTGGCGTTCGACCATACCATCCCCGCCGATCCGCCGTTTGCGGGCGGCGTGCACTTCGAGACTGGCCGGGTCGCCAACTGCCCGCTCTTCGTGAAGCTGCTCAAGCAGGTGCTCGACACCCAGGGCGGCGTGCAGTTCGAAACGAGCCGCGAAGTCAGCGCGATTCGCCTGGAAGACCGGCGCGCGGCAGTAGAACTTGCGCCGCCTGCGCACGAAGCGGGCCGCTCGCACGACGTCGAGGTGATCTCGGGCGACGCGATCGTGGTCGCCGCGGGTGCGCAAACGCCAGGGCTGCTCGCGCCGCTCGGCCTCAAGATGCCGTTCTATCCGCTGCGCATGCACACGCTCAATTCGCCGGTGGCGCGTGAGGAATGCGTGCCGCAGACCACGATCGTCGATGCAGGCAAGCGCATCGCCATCGCGCGTATGAATCACCGGCTGCGCATATCGGGCGCCGCCGTGCTGCTGCGTGCGAAGGAAGTCGACGACGCACTGCCGGAGGGGCTCACCGAGGACGCCCTCGCGCTGCTCGGCGAAGCGTCGCGCGACTGGGCGCCGGGCGCCGCGCGCATTTCGGCCGCGCTTGCGTGGGAAGGCATGAAGCTGCTTTCCGCCGACGGCCTGCCGGCGGTCGGCAACGTGGGCCACCCGCGCCTGTTCGTCAACGCAGGCCACGGGCCGGCGGGCTGGGCGCTTTCGCTCGGCTCGGCGCGCCTCGTCGCCCAGCAGATCTCCAACACGGCGCCGGACCTGCCGGCCGATACCATCAAGGCGCTCTGGCCAGGCCGCGATTAAGCGAGGCGTGCGTGCGCGGCGCTGCCTTGCCGCCGCGCCGGTCCGCCGCGCATCTGAGGCGTGCCGTCTGAAGGCATGCTCGGGTATCGTTGCGATGTCGCTTCCCGGAACCGCATCGCCATGACGCACGCTCCCCACTTCTCTGGCGCCGGGCAACCGGTGCTCGTCAATCCGCACGATCGTGCGGTGCCGCTTCTCACCGTCGAAGCGTTGCGCAAGACCGAAGTCGCCACGCAGTCGGCCTTGCCTGCTCACACCCTGATGGCGCGCGCAGGCGCAGCCGCCGCGCACTTCCTGAGCGAGCAGCTCGCGCACGCGCCCTCGTGGGCGAGCGACAAACCCGTGTGGCTCGTCGCGGGGCCCGGCAACAACGGTGGCGACGCGCTCGTCGTCGCCACCGAACTGCATCGCGCGGGCGTCACCGTGGAAGTCTGTATGCCAGCCGAGGTCAAGCCCGACGACGCGCGCTGGGCGCTCGCCGAGGCGCGCGCGGCGGGCGTGCCCCTCGCTTCGTCCGTGCCCGCGTCGTTCGACGCTTACGGCTGGCTCGTCGACGGGATGTTCGGCATCGGTCTCGCGCGCGGGCTCGAAGGCGTGTTCGCCGAACTCGCCGAAAGACTGTCGGCACGCGCGCGCAGCCATGGCCACGTGCTCTCGCTCGACGTGCCGAGCGGCCTCGACAGCGATACGGGCAACGTGGTCGGCAGCGGCCCCGCCGTGCGCGCGACACATACCGTCACGTTCATCGCCGCCAAGCCCGGCCTGTACACGGGTTTCGGGCGCGACTACGCGGGCGCCGTCGCGCTCGCCCCGATCGGCATCGACACCGAAAACACCGCGGGCGCCGTGCGCCTGAACGCACCGTCGCTCTTCGCCGCCGCAATGCCCGCGCGCGCCTTCGCCACTCACAAGGGCACGTTCGGCACACTGGCCGTCGTGGGCGGCGACACAGGCATGTGCGGCGCGCCGATTCTCGCGGCGCGCGCGGCGCTCCTCACCGGCGCGGGCAAGGTTCACGTGGGCTTTCTCGGCAACGACGCGCCGCCGTACGACGCCCCGCACCCCGAACTCATGCTGCACGCGGCGGCCCGGCTCGCGCTCGATGCGATGGACGCCGTGGCGGCAGGATGCGGGATGGGCGGCAGCGCGTCCGCACGGCAGCTGGTGGACACCATCCTGCGCCTCCACGCCCCCGTGCTGCTCGATGCCGACGCGCTCAATCTCGTCGCGCGCGACGAAGCGCTTGCGTCGCACGTCGTACAGTCGGCCGCCACGCGCGGGGCGCCTTGCGTGCTCACGCCGCACCCGCTTGAAGCGGCACGGCTGTTGAGCTGCGATACCGCCGCCGTGCAGCGCGACCGAGTGGCCGCAGCGCGGACACTCGCGGCCCGCTATGCGGCGGTTGCAGTGCTCAAGGGCAGCGGCACCGTGATCGCGGCACCCGACGGCCGCGTGGCCGTCAATCCCACCGGCAATGCCGGCCTCGCCACGGGCGGCACCGGCGACGTGCTCGGCGGCATGATCGGCGCGCTGCTGGCCCAGCGCCTGCCGCCCTACGAGGCGGCGCTCGCGGGCGTCTATCTGCACGGCCTTGCCGCCGACACGCTGTGCGCACAAGGCGACGGCCCCGCGGGCCTCACCGCCGGCGAACTCGCGCCGGTTGTGCGCAAGCTCATGAACCGGCTCTTTTATGCGCCGGGCTTCACTGCCTGAACGCAGCATGAAAGGAGCCTGAGCGCAGCCCGAAGCCGCACGCCGCACGTTCGCCCGCGCGGCACGCAGTTTGCTTCGCCAGGACCTTCGCCCCGCCTCTCGCGCACATTGCCCCCGCAAGCGCCAGAACGCTGCGCAGTGTCGCGCGGGGCCGCTATACTGATCCTCCGCACGCCGCCTCTCACCGGAGGCGGCCCGTGCTTTCTCCGCGGCGCGCGAAGCGCGCGTTCGGCCTGACCGGCGAACCGCACCTGCCGCCCTCTTATTCGTGATCCCTCGCTAGACGAACATGACGAATCCGCTCCCCGCCTGGTCCGCGCTACAGACGCATTACGAACAGATCCGCGACGAAAAGCTGCGCGACTGGTTCGCTCCCGCCAACGACCCTGCGCCGACGCGCGCCGAACGCTTCACGTTCGCAGGCGCCGGCCTCGGCGCCGACTTGTCGAAGAACCGCATCACCGACGCCACGCTCAAGCTGCTCGTGCAGCTCGCTCGCGAGGCCGGCGTGGAAGCGCGCCGCGATGCGATGTTCAAAGGCGAAGTCGTCAACCCGACTGAAGGCCGCGCGGCCCTGCACACCGCCTTGCGCGCCACCGAGCCCGACGCCCCGTTCCACGCGCAGATCCTCGCCGAGCGCGCAAAGATGGCGAAGTTCGCCGACGCCGTGCGCAGCGGCGCATGGACCGGCTACACCGGCAAGCGCATTCGCCACGTTGTGAACATCGGCATCGGCGGCTCGGACCTCGGGCCGAAGATGGTCGTGCACGCGCTCAAGCATCTCGAACTGCCCGAGATCACCTCGCACTTCGTCTCGAACGTCGACGGCGCGGACCTGTGGCGCACGATCGAAAACATCGACCCGGAAGAAACACTGGCAATCATCGTTTCGAAGACGTTCACGACGCTCGAAACCATGACCAACGCGCTGTCCATGCGCGACTGGTTCGTCAAGCACGGCTGCCCGGAAAGCGAACTCGCGAAGCACTTCGTGGGCGTCTCGGCCAATCCGGCCGAAGTCGTGAAATTCGGCATCGCCCAAGAAAACGTGTTCGAGATGTGGGACTGGGTCGGTGGCCGCTATTCGCTGTGGTCGGCTGTGGGCCTCTCGATCATGATCGCCATCGGGCCGCAGCAGTTCGACGAACTGCTCGCCGGCGCGCACGACATGGACAAGCACTTCCGCGAAGCGCCGCTCGAGAAGAACCTGCCCGTGCTGCTCGGCATGATCGGCGTCTGGTATCGCAACTTCTTCGGCTCGCAGAGCTATCTCGTCGCGCCCTATTCCGAAGCGTTGCACTTCCTGCCCTCGTATCTCCAGCAGCTCGAAATGGAGAGCAACGGCAAGCAGGCGCGCCTCGACGGCAAGTTCGTCGACTATGCGACCTCGGCGATCACCTGGGGCGAGCCGGGCACGAATGGCCAGCACGCGTTCTTCCAGATGCTGCACCAGGGCACGACGATCGTGCCGATCGACTTCATCGCCGTGCTCACGCCCGAGCATCCGCTGGCCGACCATCATCCGAAGCTGCTCGCGAACTGCTTCGCGCAGAGCGAGGCGCTGATGCTTGGCCGCACCGAGGAAGAAGCGCGCAAGATCGCGGGCCCGGACAAGCCCGAACTCGTGCCGCACATCATGTTCCCCGGCAACCGGCCGACCACCACGCTGCTCGTCGACGCGCTTACCGCACGCTCGCTCGGCGCGATCATCGCGCTGTATGAGCATAAGGTGCTCGTGCAGGCTTGCGTGTGGGACATCAACCCGTTCGACCAGTGGGGCGTGGAGCTTGGCAAGATCCTCGGCAAGGTGGTCGAAGCCGACCTGAACGCGGCGAGCGGGAACGTGAAGCCGCACGATTCGTCCACGGCCGCGCTGATCGCGCGCGCCCGTGCGGCGCTCAAGCGTTAATTCGCGTCGATCCGGCGTGCGCATGGGCTGCGCACGCCGTTTATTGGTTTGCTGGTTGCTCGCGCACTAGCGCCCGGCTTCGACGTTGCTTGCGCTGCGCGAAGCGGCCGCGCCATGCGGCGTGTTGGCCACGCGGCGGCCCGCTTCGATCGTGATGATCGCATCGCAACGCTGCGCAAGATCGACATCGTGAGTGACGAGCACGAGCGTCGCTCCGTTGGCGCGATTGAGCTCGAACATCAGGTCGATGACGGCGTGGCCCGTGGCGGCGTCGAGGCTGCCGGTGGGCTCGTCGGCAAACAGCACGGCCGGGCGCGTCACGAATGCGCGGGCGAGCGCCACGCGCTGCTGCTCGCCGCCCGAGAGCAGCTTCGGATAGTGGCCCGTGCGCTCGGCAAGACCCACGCGCTCGAGCAACGTACGCGCGCGGGCGAAAGCATCACGCGTCGACATCCCGCCCTGCAGTTCGAGCGGCAGCGCGACATTTTCCAAAGCGGTGAGATGCGGCATCAGCTGGAACGACTGGAACACGAAACCCACCGAGCCGTTGCGCAGCGCCGCGCGCTGATCTTCGGCCATGCCGGTAAGCTCATGACCGAGCAGGCGCACGGAACCCGCGCTCGCGCTGTCGAGGCCGGCCAGCAGGCCGAGCAGCGTCGACTTGCCGGAACCGGACGCACCGACGATCGCAACGCTCCCGCCCGCCTGCACGGTGAGGTCGATGCCGTCGAGGATCGTCAGTTCGCCGGTGGCGTCGGTCACCCGCTTGCACAAACCCCGTACTTCGATGACTGGATCGCTATTCATTCGCACATGATGACGCACAGGTTAGCCGTGAACCAGAAACGCGCCGCGCGGCGCGCCACCCTCTCCCGCACCGGGTCCCGCTTCAGCGCGTTTGTTTCTGCATTTGCCTCGATCACCAGCTTAACCGCCGCTGCAGTGCTTGGCACATCGTTTGGCATGACCGGCGCCGCGCTCGCGGCTACGCCCGCGCCCACTGCCAACGCGGCGACGAGCCCCGCCATGGCAAAACCCAACATCGTCGTGCTCGGCGACAGCCTTTCCGCCGAATACGGCCTGCCTCGCGATACAGGCTGGGTGGCCCTGCTGCGCCAGCACCTGGCCAGTGAGCGCATTGATTATAACGTTGCGAATGCGAGCATCAGCGGGGACACGACAAGCGGCGGACTCACCCGCCTGCCGCTCGTCATGCAGCGCATCAAGCCCTCGATCGTGGTCGTCGAACTGGGCGCCAACGACGCGCTGCGCGGCGTGCCGCTCACGACAACCGAGAGCAATCTGCGCGCCATCGTCGCGCAGATCCGCAAGGGCGGCGCGAAGCCCGTGCTGATCGGCATGTACGTGCCGCCCAACTATGGGCCCGACTACACGCGCGATTTCCACGCGATCTACGAACGGCTTGCGAAGGAACTGAACGTGCCGCTCGTGCCCTTTCTCCTCGCCGGCCTCGCCGACAAGCCCGAACTCTTCCAGGCCGATCAGATCCATCCCACCCAGCAGGCACAGCCATTGCTGCTCGACAACGTGTGGCCAACGCTCAAGCCGTTGCTAGGCGACAGCGCACGGCGCTGAGGCGGCAACAGGACAAATCTGCGGGCGTCCTCACCGGGCGCCCGGCCGCAAGGCCCCGCCCCTGGCGCGTTCAGGCCGATCTCGCCTTGGGCGGCGTGGCGGCGGGTAAACGCGTCTCGCCATTGGCCACCGTTTGCGTCAGACACGCGAGCCCGAGAAGCTGCGTCGTCTGAATCCGACCGACCCTGACTGGAGGGAAGAAGCGTGAAATATTTACCTCTCATTGTCGTTACAGCAGCGCTTGCTGCCTGCGCCAATCAGCCGATGCCGAGCGGAGCGCAGTCCGTCGGCACCAGCCAGCAACCGCCCACGGCGGTTGCGCAATGCATCGCGCAAAAATGGGCCGACAAGTCGCAACAGCAAGTCGTCTCGCAGTCCGTGCTCGCCAACAACCAGGCTGTCGACGTCTACGTCCCTGGCCAGCAGCCGCCCAACGGCGCAGCCGCAACGGTGCGCCCGGCGTGGAGTGCCAGCGCGAAGACGTGGGTTGGCTTCCGCTCCGGCGGCAGTGGGGGCGCAGACGCCACCGGCGACATCAACGCCTGCCTCTGATTTCGCGCTCGCCACAACGCAAAAGCCCCGCGATGCATCGCGGGGCTTTTTTTGCTGCGGCGTTCTCCGCTAACGGGCGGATACGCGGGTCGCGCTTACTGACCGCTGTCGCCGTCGCCTGACTGGCTGGCCGAGCCGAGCGAGCCGTAGAGCTTGACCTTCGAGCGGTCGCGCAGTGCGTCGAGATACGACTGCACCTGCGACTGCCCACCCACCTGGGCAAGCTGTTGCTGCGCGGCGGCCAGACGCTGGCCGTCAGCGGCCGGACCGTTCGTCACGCTGTTCACGCGGTAGATCGCATAGCCGTCTTTGCCGAGGTCCACGCCCACGTAGGCGGGCAGCTTCTGCGAATCGACCTTGAAGACCGCGGAGAGCGCGCCAGGCGGCAGGCCCTGAGCGTCGTTACGCGACACCTTGAGCGCCGACGAGAAGCCATCGGTCGACTTCGACTTCTGGAATTCTGCGAGCTTGGCCTCGCCGTCCTTGCGAGCCATGTCGGCGGCCAGTTGTGCGACAACCTTCTGGCGCACGGCATCCTTGACCGCGGCGAAGGCAGGCACGGCGGCCGGCTGGTAGTTCGTCACGTGCGCCGAAATCAGCGTGTTGTTGCCGACGTCGATTGCCTGGGTGTTGTTGTGCTGATTTACCGAGTCGCTCGCGAATACGGCGTCGAGGAACTTCTGGTTGTTCAGCGGGCTATCCGGCGGCAGCGTTGCATTGGGCTTCGGCGTGACCGTGGCCGTCTGGATCGTCAGCTTGTACTTGTCCGCGGCCGGCTGCAGGCTCTTGGCCTGCTCGTAGACCACCGACGTGAAGCCGTCGCTCGCTTCGGCGAGCAGCTTCGCGGCCTGCTGGGCCTTCACGTCGTTCGCGATCTGCGCCTTCACGTCGTCGAACGGCTTCGTGACAGCCGGCTTCAGGTCGGTGACCTTGACGATGTGATAGCCGAAATCCGACTGGATCACGCCGCTGATCTCGTCTTTCTTGAGCTTGAAGACCGCGTCGTCGAACGCCTGACCGCCCGCGATCATGCCGGGGCCGAAGTAACCGAGGTCGCCGCCCTTCGAGGCCGAACCCGGGTCCTGCGATTCCTTCTGCGCGATCTGCGCGAACTGATCCGGATGCGCCTTGACTTCGGCGAGGATCGATTCGGCCTTTTGCTTCGCGGCGTTGCGCACGTCGGCGCTCGCGTTCTTCGGCACCGTGATCAGGATATGGCTCGCGCGCACTTCTTCCTGCGTACGGTAGTGCGCAATGTTGTCGTCGTAGTACTTCTTGAGGTCGGCGTCGCTCGGCTGCACGCCGGCGGCCACCGTAGCCGCCGAGAGCACGAGATACTGGATCTGCGCCGTGGCCGGCGTGGCAAATGCGTTCTTGTTCGCGTCGTAATACGCCTGCAGTTGTGCATCGGTCGGCTGGACCTTGGGCGCGTAGTCGCTCGCGTGGAACGCCAGGCCCTGCACTTCGCGCTGCTGCTCCGAGAGGCCGGTGAGCTGCTGCGCGAGCGCCTTCGGCGTGAACGCGCTGCTGATGATCGACGCCGGCAATTGCTGCATGGCAAGGCTATAGCGCACGCGCTCGTCGTACTGCTCGGGCGTCATGCCTTGCATGGCGAGCAGTTGCTTGTACTGGTCGAGATTGATCGAGCCGTCGGGATTCTTGAGCGACGAGATCACCGGGTCGGCGAGCAGCGCGCGGCGCACGGCGTCGTCCGAGGCGGTGAGATGCAGGCGCTGCGTTTCGTCCACGAGCACGCGCTGCTGGATCAGCCCGTCGAGAATGTCCTTGTGATGCTGGGGCGTGTCGAACAGGCTGGCATCGAATTGCGCGCCGAGGACCTGGCGGGCCTGGTCGAGTTGCTGGCGCGCAGCGTTGTCGTATTCGACACGCGTGATCTTGTGGCCGTTGACGCTTGCGACGTTCGCGCTTTCATCGAAGAAGCCGCGGAAACCTTGAATACCGACGAAGCCCAGCCCTGGCAGAATGACCAGGAGCAGCATGAACATCATCAGGCGTTTGTGATTGCGGAAAAAGTCGAGCATGCGTGACCAGACGTTGAGGGCGCCAAAAAATGGAACGCCCGATATTACAACAGCGGCCAACAAAAAAGGCGAACCGGAGTTCGCCTTCTTGTCGAGATATCCTTGGCGGAGCGGACGGGACTCGAACCCGCGACCCCCGGCGTGACAGGCCGGTATTCTAACCAACTGAACTACCGCTCCATGCGGTTTGCGCGCTTTTGTGTTTCCACTCGCGGCGCAAGGTACCGGAACTGAAGCTGTGGTGGGTGCTGAGAGGCTCGAACTCCCGACCTACGCCTTGTAAGGGCGCCGCTCTACCAACTGAGCTAAGCACCCAGCTTCATGCTTTCCTGCGCTGCTTCCGGCACTGCGACTTCTGCTGCGCCACCCTTATCAGGTAGCGAGCCCGCTAGTTTAGCGCATCCTTCAGCGCTTTGCCAGGCCTAAATTTGGGCACCTTCGCCGCCTTGATCTTGATCGCGTCGCCAGTGCGCGGATTGCGGCCCGTGCGCGCCGTGCGTTTGCCGACGGCAAACGTGCCGAAGCCGACGAGCGTGACCGAGCCGCCCTTCTTGAGCGTGCCTTTGACGCCGCCGATCACGGCGTCGAGTGCGCGTCCCGCAGCCGCTTTCGAAATGTCGGCTTGTTGCGCGATATGGTCGATCAGTTCCGTTTTATTCATTCCAGCCCCCGAGAATGTGTTTGGGCAATCGTAAGAAAGAAGGTCAACTTATTGGATAGACGTCCCCGGCGTAGCGCGGGGACCGCTCATTTAACGGGGCCGAAAGGGCCGTGTCAAGCGGGGTTCAGCCTGATTTGGCGGGCGATTCGAGGGAATATTCGAGGGATTATTCGAACAAGTGGGAAATCGCGGAAAAGACCGCTGGTTGTCACCGCAACGTCATGGATTGTGACGCGCAAAAAAAAGCCCGCGGACCATGCCGCGGGCTTTTCGGGGTGGAGTGCGCTGTGCTTGAGCGCTTACAGAAGGCTTAGTGCTTGACGACTTCCGTCGTGCCGGCGTCCTTCGATTCGGCCACGGGCGCCTTGGCGTCCTCGGCCTTCACTTCTTCTTCCGGCAGCGGCTGCGGCACACGTTCGAGTGCGAGTTCGAGTACCTTGTCGATCCAGCGAACCGGCACGATCTCGATCGAGTTCTTCACGTTGTCCGGAATCTCGGTGAGATCCTTGACGTTCTCTTCCGGAATCAGCACGAGCTTGATGCCGCCGCGATGCGCTGCAAGCAGCTTTTCCTTCAGCCCGCCGATCGGCAGCACTTCGCCGCGCAGCGTGATTTCACCCGTCATCGCGACGTCGGCGCGCACCGGAATGCCCGTGAGCACGGACACCAGCGCCGTCGTCATCGCTCCGCCTGCGGACGGACCGTCCTTCGGCGTCGCGCCTTCCGGCACGTGGATGTGGATGTCCTGCTTCTCGAACGCCTCGTCCTTGATGCCAAGGCGACGCGAACGCGAACGCACCACCGAGCGTGCCGCTTCGACCGATTCCTTCATGACGTCGCCGAGCGAACCCGTGCGGATCACATTGCCCTTGCCGGGCATGACCGCCGCTTCGATCGTCAGCAGATCGCCGCCAACTTCCGTCCACGCGAGGCCCGTGACCTGACCGATCTGGTTTTCCTTCGCGGCCAGACCGAAGTCGTACTTGCGCACGCCGAGGAAGGTGTCGAGGTTGGCGCTGTCCACCGTGACGGCCTTGTCGGCCTTCTTCAGCAGCAGCATCTTCACGACCTTGCGGCAGATCTTCGACACTTCGCGCTCGAGCGAACGCACGCCCGCTTCACGCGTGTAGTAACGAATGATGTCGCGGATCGCGTCTTCGGTCACTTCGATTTCGCCCGGCTTCAGCCCGTTGTTCTTCTTCTGCTTGGGCAGGAGATAACGCTGGGCGATGCTGACCTTCTCGTCTTCCGTGTAACCCGAGAGGCGGATGACTTCCATCCGGTCGAGCAGCGGCGGCGGGATGTTCAGCGAGTTCGACGTGGCGACGAACATCACATCGGAGAGATCGAAATCGACTTCGATGTAGTGGTCGGCGAACGTGTGGTTCTGTTCCGGATCGAGCACTTCGAGCAGCGCCGACGACGGATCGCCGCGGAAATCCATGCCCATCTTGTCGACTTCGTCGAGCAGGAAGAGCGGATTGCGCACGCCGACCTTGGTCAGGCTCTGCAGGATCTTGCCCGGCATCGAACCGATGTACGTACGACGGTGGCCGCGGATCTCGGCTTCGTCACGCACGCCGCCCAGCGCCATGCGCACGAACTTGCGATTCGTTGCGCGCGCAATCGACTGGCCGAGCGACGTCTTGCCGACGCCCGGAGGGCCGACGAGGCACAGGATCGGCGCCTTGACCTTGTCCACGCGCTGTTGCACCGCGAGATACTCGAGAATGCGTTCCTTCACTTTCTCGAGACCGAAGTGGTCTTCATCGAGCACGGCTTCGGCGTTCGAGAGGTCGTTGTTGACCTTGCTCTTCTTGCGCCACGGCAGGCCGATCAGCGTGTCGATGTAGTTGCGCACGACGGTGGCTTCCGCCGACATCGGCGACATCAGCTTGAGCTTCTTGAGCTCGGCGTCGGCCTTCTTCTTGGCTTCCTTCGGCATGCGCGCGGCCGTGATGCGCTTCTCGAGTTCTTCGAGATCCGCACCCTCTTCGCCTTCGCCCAGTTCCTTCTGGATCGCCTTGACCTGCTCGTTCAGGTAGTACTCGCGCTGGCTCTTTTCCATCTGGCGCTTCACGCGGCCGCGAATACGCTTCTCCACCTGGAGAATGTCGATTTCGGCTTCGAGTTGCGCGAGCAGATGCTCCAGACGCTCCACGACCGGGAACATCTCGAGGATGTGCTGCTTCTGGTCGAGCTTGAGCGGCAGGTGCGCGGCAATGGTGTCAGCAAGACGACCGGCTTCGTCGATGCCCGACAGCGAGGTCAGGATCTCCGGCGGGATCTTCTTGTTGAGCTTCACGTACTGGTCGAACTGCGAGACGATTGCGCGGCGCAGCGCTTCGGTTTCTGCGCTGTCGGCGTGGTCCGGCTCGAGCGGCATCACTTCGCACGAGAACTGCGTTTCCTGCTCTTCGATGGAAAGCGTCTTCGCGCGCTGCAGGCCTTCCACGAGCACCTTCACGGTGCCGTCGGGCAGCTTGAGCATTTGCAGGATGTTGGCGACACACCCTACTTCATACATGTCTTTTTCGGTCGGCTCATCCTTCGCGGCAGTCTTCTGGGCGACGAGCATGATGTGCTTGCCGCCTTCCATTGCCGCTTCGAGGGCCTTGATCGATTTCGGTCGGCCCACGAAAAGGGGAATCACCATATGCGGGAAAACTACGACGTCTCGCAGCGGCAGCAGCGGGAGCGTGGTGCGTTCCGGCGGGAGGAGTTGGGTTCCTGACATTTCATTTCCCCATGAGTGGAATCAATTGTTCGGTAATTGAGGCCTGAGATACCGATTGCAAGCCTCGCGCGTGTGGGAAAAGTTCAGTGACTCCAAAATAGTGCGCCATCGACCACAAGATAAACGAAAAAGCCGTTCATCCCATTGTATGAACGGCCTTTTTCCGGAACTCTTTAGCCGATCACCACCATCAGTTCGACCCTGCGACCTTCGGAGCGTCTTCGTAGATCAAGAGCGGTTTGCCGTCGCCGTCGATCACGTTGTCGTCGATGATGACCTTGCTCACGCCCTTCATGGCCGGCAGCTCGTACATCACGTCGAGCAATGCCTGTTCCAGGATCGAGCGCAGGCCACGCGCACCGGTCTTGCGGCGGATCGCCTTGCGGGCGACAGCCTGCAGTGCGGCCGGACGAATTTCCAGCTCCACGCGCTCCATGTTGAAGAGCTTGTGATACTGCTTGACGAGCGCATTCTTCGGCTCGACCAGAATCTTCATGAGCGCGGCTTCGTCGAGCTTGCCGAGCGTCGCGACCACCGGCAGACGGCCGATCAGTTCGGGAATCAGGCCGAACTTGATCAGGTCTTCCGGTTCCGTTTCGCGCAGCACTTCGCCCGTGTCGCGCTCCTGCTTGCTCTTCACGCTCGCGCCAAAACCAATGCCGGTCTTTTCCGTGCGGTCGGTGATGACCTTTTCCAGACCGTCGAACGCGCCGCCGCAAATGAACAGGATATTGGTCGTGTCGACCTGGATGAAATCCTGGTTCGGATGCTTGCGGCCGCCCTGCGGCGGCACCGAAGCCATCGTGCCTTCGACGAGCTTGAGCAGCGCCTGCTGCACGCCTTCGCCCGACACGTCGCGCGTGATCGACGGGTTGTCCGACTTGCGGCTGATCTTGTCGATTTCGTCGATATAGACGATGCCGCGCTGGGCCTTGTCGACCTCGTAATTGCAGTTCTGCAGCAGCTTCTGAATGATGTTCTCGACGTCTTCGCCCACGTAACCGGCTTCGGTCAGCGTGGTGGCGTCCGCGATCACGAACGGCACGTTCAGAAGGCGCGCGAGCGTCTGCGCGAGCAGCGTCTTGCCCGAGCCCGTGGGCCCGATCAAGAGGATGTTGCTCTTCGAGAGTTCGACGTCGTCCTTCTTGTCGAGGTGCTTCAGACGCTTGTAGTGGTTGTACACCGCCACTGCGAGGATCTTCTTCGCTCGTTCCTGCCCGATCACGTACTGGTCGAGGATGTCGCGGATCTCCTGCGGGCTCGGCAGGTCCGAGCGCGACAGCGCCGCGTCGACGCCCGCACCGGCGGCTTCGTCGCGAATGATCTCGTTGCACAGGTCGATACATTCATCGCAGATGAAGACCGACGGACCAGCGATGAGCTTTTTCACCTCATGCTGGCTCTTGCCGCAAAACGAGCAATACAACAGCTTCTCGCTGTTAGAACCTTTCTTGTCCGCCATGGATAAATGAGCCTCCGGACACTCTGTTACATGATACGCCGTTTCCCCCGGCGAGGCCGGAGGGTGCGTGAACCGCTTGCTGTGACGGCGTTGGGGGCCGCAGGCCGCGAAGCGCGTTTGCCGATTATTCCACAAGGTCTGCGCGGCGTCGGCTATCCCCTTTTGTACGGGGGCCGAGCGGATCCTTCAGGACTGCGCTTGCGCGCCGCCCTTCGCAGGGTCGGACGCGCAAAACCGCTCACGCAGCTTAAGGACGCTTGTGCAGAACCTGGTCGACGAGACCGTATGCCTGAGCGTCGTCACCCGACATGAAATTGTCGCGATCCGTGTCGCGCGCAATGCGCTCGACCGGCTGACCCGTATGGTGCGCGAGCAACTGGTTCAGGCGCTCTTTCAGGTACAGGATTTCGCGAGCCTGGATTTCGATGTCCGAAGCCTGGCCGCGCGCGCCGCCGAGCGGCTGGTGAATCATCACGCGCGAATTCGGCAGCGCGAAACGCTTGCCCTTGGCGCCCGACGCCAGCAGGAACGCGCCCATGCTGGCCGCGAGGCCCATGCAAAGGGTCGAAACGTCCGGCTTGATGAATTGCATCGTGTCGTAAATCGCCATGCCGGCCGAGACCGAGCCGCCCGGGCTGTTGATGTACAGGCTGATGTCCTTGTCCGGGTTTTCGCTTTCGAGGAACAACAGCTGGGCGACCACGAGGTTCGCCGTCTGGTCGTTCACTTCGCCGACCAGGAACACCACGCGCTCCTTGAGCAGGCGCGAGTAGATGTCGTAGGAACGTTCGCCGCGACCGCTCGTTTCGACGACGATCGGCACGAGGCCGAGCGCCTGCGGGTCGAAGTCTCGCGACGAGTGGGAGGTCAACGTATCCAGCGATTGAGCGCGAATGGTCATGCGGTGCATCCTTGTCTGGAAAAGTTCTTCTGATATACCGGTATGGCGACGGACCCTGGTTAAATCAACCACACGGGCAGCATGGCTAAAACCTGCGGATACAAAAACGGCGTGCTGGCCGTCGGTCGCTCCGACAGCCGGCACGCCGTAGCGGGCAGATTTAAGCCTGCGCCGTCGCGCTTGCCAGTTCTTCGAAGCTAACTTGCTTGTCCGTCACCTTGGCCTTGCCGAGCACGAAGTCCACGACGTTCGATTCGACGACGTAGGCTTCCATTTCGGCCAGACGCTGCTGGTTGGAATAATACCAGCGCACGACCTCCTTCGGGTCCTCATAGCTTTTCGCGAATTCGTCGACTTCAGCACGGATTTGCTCCGGCTTCGCCTCGAGGCTGTTGGCCTTCACGAGTTCGGCGAGCACGAGACCGAGCTTCACGCGGCGCTCGGCTTGTTCCTTGAACATTTCGGCCGGGATCGGCGCGTCCTTGGCGTTCGGCACACCACGCTGCGCGAGGTCGGCGCGCGCCATTTCGACGAGGCGTTCCTGATCCTGCTCGACGAGTGCGTTCGGCACGTCGAGCTCAGCGATCTTCAGCAGCGCGTCCATCACCTGGTTCTTGACGATGGATTGCGTGCGGCGCTTCGCTTCGCGCTCGAGGTTGTCCTTGATTTCAGCGCGCATCTTCACGAGGTCGCCGTCGGCGATGCCGAGCGACTTGGCGAATTCGCCGTCGATTTCCGGCAGGTGCGGCCACTCGATCTGCTGCATCGTGATCGTGAACTTCGCCGTCTTGCCGGCGACGTCCTTGCCGTGATAGTCCTCGGGGAACGCGAGGTCGAATTCGCGCGACTCGCCCTTCTTCAGGCCGATCGCGGCCTTTTCGAATTCCGGCAGCATGCGGCCTTCGCCCAGCACGAAGGCGAAGCCTTCGGCGGTGCCGCCCGGGAACGCGACGTCGTCGATCTTGCCGACGAAGTCGACCGTCACGCGGTCGCCTTCCTTCGCTGCGGTGTCGGCGCCGCCGTCACCGTGCTCGCCGGCTTCGCCGCGAGCGTGGAAGTGCACGCGCTGCTTGCGCAGGATGTCGAGCGTGCGGTCGATTTCGGCTTCGGTGATGCTCGTGGTCGTGCGCTCGATTTCGGCCGTTGCGACGTCGCCGAGTTTCACTTCCGGGTAGACCTCGAAGGTCGCGTCGAATGCGTAGTCGCCTTCAGCGGCTTCCGACTTCGGTGCGAAGCTCGGCTGGCCGGCAACGCGCAGATTCTCGGCGCGGCTGATGTCGAAGAATTCCTTGCCGACCTTGTCGCTCAGGACTTCGGCTTCGACCTGGCCCGAATACTGCTGCGTGACCATCTTGAGCGGCACCTTGCCCGGGCGGAAGCCCGGCATGCGCACGTTCTTTGCGAGTTTACGGATGCGCGAATCGATTTCTTTCTGCACGGCGTCCTTCGGCAGGGAAATCGTCACGCGGCGTTCGAGCTTGCCGAGGTTTTCAACAACGTTAGCCATGGCTTCAATCGTCCTAAAATTGTTCGAGCGAATCAGTAATCTGTGGTCTTTGCGTGCCGCAGTCCGCTGGGGGCCCGCCGGGGTCAACCGGGGTCCAGCAACCCGCTTTGGAGCTGAACGCAGGCGCCTCGTGCGCCGCTCAACAGCGCCGAAACGGGCGGCTTGCGGTGCGGTTCCGTCAAAAGAGCCAAGTATTTTAGCAAACTATTTCCCGGTACCAGTGGAATTGCCGTTTGCGTGTGTTATGTGCCTGTTTTTGACCTGATTTCGGCCTGCTTTTGAACCGCTACGCGCCTGAAGCGCGCTCCGATGCGCGCTATCGCAACGCCGTTATCCAGCCCACGCGACGAGGCTGTTAAGCTTACGCTCGCGCCGGACGCCCCGCCGGCCGCAGCCGCTCCCAACACAATTCTTCCAGCAGAGACACCATGCCGAATTCGTCGACTGACGCTCCCGTTATCGTCATTGCTCCAGACTCTTTTAAAGGCTCGCTCAGCGCGGACGGGGTCGCCGCCGCGATCGCCGAGGGCATCCGCCGCGTGCGCGCCGACGCCGACATCCGTATCCGTCCCATGGCCGATGGCGGCGAAGGCACGCTCGACGCGATGCTGTCGATCGGCGGCGAGCGCCGGGTCATGACCGTGGAAGGCGCAGCGGGCCCGAAGCGCGACGCCGCGGTCGGGCTGCTGAGCGACGGCAGCGCGATCGTCGAAACCGCCGAGATCGTCGGCATCACGGACCCGGTCGGCATGGGCGTGCCGGTGGAGGCGCGCAGCACGCGCGGCATGGGCGAAGCGATCCGCGCGCTGCTCGACGAAGGCGTGCGGCGCTTTTACGTGGCGCTCGGCGGCAGCAGCACCAACGACGCAGGCGCCGGTTTGCTCGCGGGCCTCGGCCTGCAACTCTTCGACGCCGCTGGCAAGCCGCTGGCGCCCACGCCGCAAGCTCTCGCGCAAGTCGCACGGGTGGACGTTTCCGGGCTAGACGCGCGACTTCGCGAGGCGTCGTTCGTCGGCATGTCGGACGTGGACAATCCGCTCACGGGCGAGCACGGCGCGACTGCCGTGTTCGGTCCGCAAAAAGGCGTGACGCCGGAGCAGGTCGCGCCGATCGACGCGGCGCTCGGCCGTTTCGCTGACCTGCTCGAAGCGGCGCTGGGTCGCCGCGTGCGCGACGAAGCCGGCTCCGGTGCGGCCGGCGGCCTCGGTTTCGCGCTACGCATGCTCGGCGCGAGCTTCGAGCCCGGCGCCGAAGTCGTTGCGCGCACCATCGGTCTGGACGAAGCACTCGATCGCGCCGACTGGCTCATCACCGGCGAAGGCCGCTCGGACGTGCAGACACTGCACGGCAAGGCGCCGTTCATCGCCTGCCGCCACGCCGCAGCCGCGGGCGTGCCCGCCACGCTGCTCTCGGGCGCCGTGGACGCAGCCGCCCTGCCGCGTCTCGCGGAGCATTTCAGCGGCTGCTTCTCGCCTGCGCCGGGCCCCATCACGCTCGAAACCGCGATTCGCGACGCCGCACGCCTGCTCGCCAACGAAGCGGAGCAGCTCGCCCGCCTCAAATACGCTGCGCGTACATCCAACTAGGCAAATTCGCCGGGGCACGCCGCCCCGGCTTTGGCGATGCCCCCGGGATTTCGCAGTCCGATCTGTTGAATACGCGGGCCACACATTCCGCAGTAAGCGATTAATAGATTCGTGCACCGAACCGAACGAGCCGCACAAGGGTTCGGATGCGTTGACCCGCGCGCAAGATGGGGCAACAATCATGGAATCGCGACACGATCGCGCCCTTCCCAAGCGACCAGACCAGGACTCCCATGAAGGCAAGCAAAGCCGGACTCGAACAATTCCTCACCTATCGGCTGCATGTCCTGAACAAACTCTCCGAACGGGGCGCCAGCGAACGCTACCAGGCGAAGCTCGGCATCACACTTCCGGAGGCTCGGCTCATTGCAGCTGTGGGGGCGTTCGGCCCGTTTTCCGTGATGGAGCTTGCGCGTCACGCGAATCTCGACAAGAGCCAGGCAAGCCGTGCAGCCGAGGCGCTGATGCGCCGCGGCCTCATGCAGCGCGACACGAGCGAGGAAGACGGACGCCTCGTGCTCGTTTCGCTCACAACCGATGGACGCGCGCTGTATCGCAAGGTCATGCCCATCGCGCGCAAGTGGAATGTCGACCTCTTCGCGAGCCTCGACGACAAGGAGCGCGACGCACTCGCGCGTGCGCTCGACAAGGTGATCGAAGCCATGCAGACCGAACTGTAAGGCGGTCCGCGCGAGCAGAGGCAATAAGCTAAACAGATGGCGGGCAGGATCGGGCAACGTCCAGGTCGCCATCGCGAGTGCATCGCGCAAACGTCACACAAACAAAAAGGCCATGTACCTGACGGTACATGGCCTTTTTACTTTGGTGCGTGAGGCCGGACTCGAACCGGCACACCCTTGCGGGCGTCAGGACCTAAACCTGGTGCGTCTACCAATTTCGCCACTCACGCGAATTCTTTGCGCTTCTGTTCTTGCGCCCGGCAGGACCGCTGCGCTTCACTCCAGAAAACGCGTGCGATACAACCCTGTGCGACATGCCGACTGATCGAGTCCTCGTGAGACGCCGGGCGATGTTGTCCACCTCGCCCGCAATCCAGCCTGCTTTCTGACTACGCCTGCCGGCGGCGATGCTTCATTATGTGCCGGCCGCGTGCTTCCAGCTAAGCGTCAGAAAGCGCAAGCGCGAGATTCTAACCGATTGCCTGGCGCTTGTCTGCATCCTGAAAACAGTGCGCGAGGGGTCATGGCAGGCGCATCGTCGAGGGCGCAGGCGAGCCCCGCCCGGCCTGGCCGAAGCCGCGCCGATGCTAGAATCGCGGCTCTACCGTCGCGCCGCGCTCTGGTCGCCGCGCGAGCCGCTTCGCCCCACATCTCCAAACGCCGTGAACTTCGACGAATACTGCCTGCAAAAGGCGGCTCCCCCTGGTTCGAGCACTTACTACGCGCTGCGTCAGGCCCGCGCCGCACGCCAGCCGCTCTTGACCGCGCTCTTCGCGCTGCGCCGCGAACTCGAGGAAACCGCGAAAGAAACGAGCGACCCCACCGTCGGCCGCACGAAGCTCGCCTGGTGGCAAAAGGAACTGGCCGCGCTCGCCGCGGGCAATCCCGCGCATCCGGTCACGCAGGCGCTCGCCACGCATCTCGGCGATTCGAAGGCCGTCTATCCTGGCTTGCAGGCGCTGCTCGCTGGCTTCGAGATGGATTTCGAGCAGGCGCGCTATCTCGATCTGCCGAATCTGCGCCGCTATATGGACGGCGTGGGCGGCACGTTCGCCTCGCTCGTGGCGCAACTCAGCGCGCGCACGCAAGAGGACCGCCAGGACGCCGCGCGCTGGGCCGCGCCGCTTGGCAACGCGCTCATGCTCGCCCAGTTCGTGCCGGAGATCGGCAACGACGCGCGCCATGGCCGCATCTACGTGCCTATCGACGAATTGCAGCGCTATAACGTCACCGCCGCCGATCTCATCAACCGGCGCTACAGCGCGGAGTTCACTGAACTCATGCAGTTCCAGACCTCGCGTGCGCGCGAAGCGGTGCACGCCGCGCTCGACGCGATTCCCGCCTCGGCGCGCCGCGACCAGCGCACCTTGCGTGCGCTCGCCGCGCTCGAACTCGCGCTGCTCGACGAAGTCGAGCGCGAAGGCTACCAGGTGCTGCATCAGCAGATCGTGCTCACGCCCGTGCGCAAACTGTGGATCGCCTGGCGCGCCGCGCGCCGAAGCTGAGGCTCGCGCTTACGTTATGCGCGCAGCAACGGCAGCGGCTCGAAGCGCTGCTGCAGGACGGCCTGTGCGTCGAGCCCCCACCACGGGCCTAGCACGGTCGCGTAGATCTGCCTGAAGTCGACGCTTACGGGCAAATTGCCATTGCCATCGAGCTGCGCGAGTTGCGGCGCCTGCCCATAGAGCCCGCCCGCTACCCGCCCGCCTGCGACGAAGTGCGCCGAAGCCGTTCCGTGATCGGTGCCGCGACTTTGGTTCTCGCGCACGCGCCGCCCGAATTCCGCATACGTCACGATCAGTGTGCGATCCCAACGCCCGAGTTCCACGAGCGCCGAGCGCATCGCCTCCATGCCCGAGGCGAACTGGCGCAGCAAATCGGCATGACGCTGCGGCTGGTTCTGGTGCGTGTCGAAGCCGTTCAGCGTCAGACGAATCGCCGCGACGCCGCGCCCCGCCACCGGCGCGCCTTGCGCGGTGTCGCTCGATGCGAGCGCCTGCATGGCCGTCTTGATCGAGGCGCCGAATGCACCCGAAGGAAACGCCGTCTTCAGCGCGTAGTTGCCCGGGCGTGGCCGCAGGGCATCGGCGGCATGCACGATGTCGTTCTCGACATCGAGGATATGCGCGAGCGCCGGGTTGCGCTCCTTGAGCGTGACCGGCGTGACGAGGCGCGACGCGCGCGCGAACTGCGCCGGATTCACGAGCGCGATGGCGCGCGCGCCGTTCGAGAGCGGACCCATCTCGGCGCTGCCGAGCACGAGCGCATCGGCGGCAAATCCTGGCGGCACCGGCTCGCGTGCGAACGCGCGCGTGAGCCAGCCTTCGCGCAGATACTCATTGGAGCGCGAAGCCGTGTCCCAGATCTCGATCGAACGAAAGTGCGACAGATTCGGTTGCGCGTAGCTCACGCCCTGCACGATCGCAAGCTCGTGCGCCCGCCACATCGGCATGAGCGGCGCGAGCGCCAGATGCAGCGCCGTGCGCTCGTCCAGTTGTATCGCCTGCGCGCGTGGCACGCCGATGGTTTGCCGGTAGCGGTAATAAAGCGGATCGGCAAAAGGCACGACCGTGTTGAGGCCGTCGTTGCCGCCCTTGAGCTCGACGAGAATCAGCAGGTTCTCATAGCCGCTAGCAAGGCCCGGGGGCGCGGGCGTTGCCCCTTGTGCGCGCGCGGCGCCTGGCAGCCATAGCGCAGAGCCCGCCATCGCGGCGGCGGCCGTCGCACCGGCTGCAAGAAAGTCGCGTCGCTTCATGGCTTGCCTCGCTTGTCAGTGCAGCGGCATACGCTGCCGCCAGGGATTCGGCCGTTCATGCCCATGCGTCACTTCAATTGATACACCGGATCCATCAGCAGTGCCTGGAGACAGGAACCCGCACTGCTGCCAACCGCGATCGCATCGACAGGCGCGAGCGGCAAGATCGCGTGCTGCATTTGCAACTGCGCTGAAAGACCGGGCGTGGCATCAGCAGTGAGACCGTAACGCGAAAGCCAGCCATCCAGATCGAAGCGCATACCGCCTTGCAACACATCGCGGCGCATTGCGTTCGCCACGTTTTGCATGCTTTGCGGCATGCTTGCCGCGACCTTGGCGGGTGCGCCCGACGCAGGCGGCCGCCCCGCTTCCGTCGCACGAAACAACTGCTCGACGAACTGCTTGCGTGCGAGCAGCGTCGCGCTGTTGATCCACGACGCCCCGCCTGGCCACCCCTTCACGTTTGGCGGGTAAAACAGATTCTCGCCCAACGCCGCCGAGCGGCGCGCAAATGGCAACGTGTCGCCGTACACCACGTCGAACCGGCGCACCGTGCCGACGATGAACTCCACCGGCGAACTCACGAGCACGCCACGGTTGCGCTCATCCCAGAACGCTGGCGTCACGAGTAGCGCGCGAAGCGCATCGCCGACCTCATAGCCGCTCGCGCGAAAATGATCGGCGACGTTTGTGAGCTGCGCCTCGTCAGGCGTCGAGGAGATGAACTCGCGCCACAGCTTGCCCGATACATATCGGGCAGTTTGCGGCTGCGCGAGCAGGATGTCGAGCACCTGATCGCCGTCGAACGCCCCGCTGCGGCCAAGCACGGTCTTCTCACCACCGTCGTGCAGGTCGACGCGCCAGACGAACGCCTGAGTGTCGGGATCGAGACTCCAACCCGTATACGCGCGCGCCGCTTCGGCAACGTCGCGCTGCGAGTACTGGCCTTCGCCCAGCGTGAACAACTCCATCACTTCACGTGCGAAATTCTCGTTGGGCCTGCCCTTGCGATTGCTCGCGCCATCGAGGTAAAGCAGCATCGCGGGATCCTTCGCGACGGCATGCAGCAGGTTCGCGAAACTACCCAGCGCGTCGCGCCGCAAAAGCGCGTTTTGCGCGGCCATCAACTGCGGCTCACCAACCTTGTCCTGGCCCGAGGTGAAGTGGTTGTGCCAGAAAAGTGTCATGCGCTCGGTCAACGGCGACGACGTGACGAGCATCTCGCGCAGCCACCACGCGCGCAATTCGTCGTAGCGCGCGCCGCGCTGGCGCTGCGCTTCCTGACGCTCTTCCGGGGTCCGTGCATTGCGCTGCGCCCGGCTCGGCGGCACTTCGGCGGTCCATGCGGGAAGCGGCGTGAGCGCCTCGCTGCGCGCGCTGCCGACGAGTCGCGCGACAGCCTGCTCTCGCGTGAGCCCCACATAAGGCGCCACTTCGCTCTCGCGCGGCGCGAAGCCCGTACGTACGAGAAGATGGCGGGCGTCGTCGGCGTCGAGCCGCGCATCCGCGCCAGTGTCTGGCGCCGACGCGTGCACGTCGGACTGCGCGTTTGGCCTCGACCGTCTGGAGTCGCTCATGATGAACGGGCGCACGACGAAACCGCCGGCGCAGTCAATGGATGTACCGGTTTAACGGCTGTGGCAAAACGGATGTTGACTACGCAATTGCTACGGTTTTTTTCAGCGCGTTTGCACGGCGCGAATGCACGATGGCATGCCGATAAAATCGTGAAAGGCGCGAGAAAGGCGTGAACGCGTCGCGAATTGAATATTGCGTAAACGTTATCGCCGCGCAGCGGCGTTGACGCACGCCGAAAGCAGTATTAGCGCTTGTACAGCTCGCGCACAGCGTCTTCGATATGCTGACGCAAGAGACGTCGCTCGTCGGGCGTCATATGGCCGTCGCGGCGGCGCTGATCGAGGTCGGGGGGAACGGCAGGACGCTGGTTGATGTCAGACGCTGGACGCGGAACCGTATCGCTGCGTATGCGCCGCATTGATGGCTTGCCGCCCTGAGAGCGGGCAAAGGACTGCGGGTTCTCGTAGCGGTCTGCGGAGGGCTGGGCCCGGGCCGGCAACGACTCCAGTGCAGCCGCCACGCCACCGGCTAGCGCCAGTGCAAGCATGGTGTGGCGCATTGTCGGCCTGACCCCTCCCATCGTTTTGTTCCCTTCTTGACGCGGCAAACGGCTACCTCGAATACATGTGCGAACCCGGCTCGGCGCGGGCATGAATTTTAAAGTCGAATGAAGTATCTACCGAACAGCCGCTTTACGTAAAGAAGTCTATCTGTCAGTGCTTGCCGTCGTGGCACAGCACGGGTAAATTTTGTAACTGACTGTAACCTGATAATTGGTGCAAACTCGCATCAGTATCCAATCGCGCTAAGATGCCAGGCATGGAAACCAAAAACCCGTCCAAAATTCTCGTTGTCGATGACGATCCCCGACTCCGGGACCTGCTGCGCCGCTACCTCGGCGAGCAGGGCTTCAATGTCTACGTGGCCGAAAACGCCCCCGCCATGAACAAGCTGTGGGTGCGCGAGCGCTTCGACCTGCTGGTGCTCGACCTCATGCTGCCAGGCGAAGACGGCCTGTCGATCTGCCGCCGTCTGCGCGGCAGCAACGACCGCACGCCCATCATCATGCTCACCGCCAAGGGCGAGGACGTGGATCGCATCGTCGGGCTCGAAATGGGCGCCGACGACTATCTGCCCAAGCCCTTCAACCCGCGCGAACTTGTCGCACGCATTCATGCGGTGCTGCGCCGTCAGGCGCCGTCCGAACTGCCAGGCGCGCCTTCGGAAACCACCGAGGTGTTCGAGTTCGGCGAATTCGCATTGAATCTCGCCACGCGCACGCTCACCAAGGCCGGCCAGGAAATTCCGCTCACCACGGGCGAATTCTCGGTGCTCAAGGTGTTCGCGCGTCATCCGCGCCAGCCGCTCTCGCGTGAAAAGCTCATGGAGCTTGCGCGCGGCCGTGAATACGAAGTGTTCGACCGTAGCCTCGACGTGCAGATCTCGCGCCTGCGCAAGCTCATCGAACCCGATCCGGGCAGCCCGCGTTTCATTCAAACGGTTTGGGGCCTCGGCTACGTGTTCATCCCCGACGGCGCCGCCTGATCCTGGATGGAGTCTCGTTGTCTGCACTGCCTCTGTTGAAACGGGAAGGGTCCATGCGGATTGACCGGCGTTTGCTCACGCTCGCGTTCGGCGATCTGTTCTGGCGCACCTTCCTGCTGATCGCCCTTCTCATCGCGGTGAGTCTCGCCGCGTGGTTCCAGAGCTTTCGCGTGATCGAGCGGGAGCCGCGCGCGCAGCGCGTGGCGCTCCAGCTCGTCGCGATCGTGAAGCTCACGCGCACGGCGCTCCTCTACTCCGATCCCGATCTGCGCCGCGCGCTGCTGCAGGATCTCGAGAGCAACGAGGGCGTGCGTGTGTACCCGCGCGAAACCACGGACAAGTACAAGCTCCAGCCCGACGAGTCGCTCAATCGTCTGATCGAGCATGACATTCGCGGGCGTCTTGGCGACGACACGATCATCGCGCAGTCCGTGAACGACATTCCGGGCGTGTGGATCAGCTTCAAGATCGACGACGACGACTACTGGGTCGCGCTCGACCGCGACCAGCTCGACAACGTCACAGGCCTGCAGTGGGTCGGATGGGGCGTTTCCGCGCTCGCGCTATCGCTCTTCGGGGCGGCCTTCATCACGAGCCTCGTGAACCGGCCATTCGCGCGTCTGGCCATGTCGGCGCGCATGCTGGGCTCCGGGCAGCCTCCCGCGCCCTTGCCCGAGAGCGGCATGGGCGTCGCCGCCGAAACGAATCGCTCGTTCAACCAGATGGTGCGCGACCTCGAGCAGCTGGAGGCCGACCGCGCGCTGATGCTCGCGGGCATCTCGCACGATTTGCGCACGCCGCTCGCGCGCCTGCGGCTCGAAACGGAGATGAGTCCGTCCGATCAGGCGACCAAGGACGCGATGATCGACGACATCGAGCAGATGGACATGATCATCGGCCGCTTCCTCGATTACGCGCGCCCCGCCCAGCGCATGCCCGAGCGCGTCGATCTCTCGGTCATTGCCGGCGAGATGGCCGCGCGCATGGCGAGCGAAGACGGCGTGCGCCTCATCACGCGGCTCGCGCCTTCGGCCATGATCGAAGCCGACGACACCGACATGCGCCGCGTGGTGGGCAATCTGATCGAAAACGCACGCAAATACGGCGCGAGCGAAACCGACGGTATTCCGCACATCATGCTCGAAACGCGCGTCTCGCACTCGCGCGTCGAACTTTCGGTGGTCGACGAAGGCCCGGGCATTCCCGAGGATCAGCTCCCGCTCGTCACGCGGCCGTTCTACCGCGTCGACACGGCTCGCACGCAGGCGAACGGCACCGGCCTCGGCATGGCCATCGTGCAGCGCCTCGTGGGCCGCTATCGCGGCGCGCTGCGCCTGCGCAACCGGCTGCCGGGCCCCGGTCTCGAAGTGACGATCGAGTTCCCGCTCGCCAAGGGCACCTGAGCCGCTTTCCCCTAGCTTGACCGAAAGCCGGCGGCGGCGCACCCTCGCATCACGCGCCGCCCGCACCTGCGACAATCGTTTTCATCGGCATGCCGCGTTGCGCTCTCGCGCGCGCGGCGTCAAAGCGGGCCGCGCTGCCCGCCTCTCGTCTGAGGAACTGCCCCATGAAAACCGTCGGCGACAAACTCGAGGCCTTCACCGTCACCGCCGCGAAGCCCGGCTTCAACCATCCCGTGGAAAACGGCGAATCGGCGTTCATCGAGATCACCGAACAGACCTTCGCCAACAAGTGGAAGGTCATCTACTTCTACCCCAAGGATTTCACGCTCGTTTGCCCCACCGAGATCATCGCGTTCGCAAGACTCATCAAGGAATTCGATGACCGTGAAACGGTCGTGATGGGCGGCAGTTGCGACAACGAATATGTGAAGCTCGCGTGGCGGCGCGAGGACAAGACGCTCGATCGCCTCAATCACTATTCATTCGGCGACGTGAAGGGCGAGCTCATCGATCAGCTCGGCATACGCGACAAGGAAGCGGGCGTGGCGCTGCGCGCAACGTTCATCGTCGACCCCGACAACACGATCCAGCATGTCACGGTGAACAACCTGAACGTCGGACGCAGCGCCGAAGAAGTGCTGCGCGTGCTGGACGGGCTACAGACAGGCGAGCTGTGCCCCGACGGCCGCGCGGTGGGCGGCGAAACGCTCTAGGCCGCGCGCCGTTGCGTCACGTCCGGCTCGCCGCTGCACGCGTAGGCAAGCGGTTGCGTATTGCCGTTTCGAGCGGCCGCTTCCATTCGAGCAGGCGTTTTTCCAGAACCTGCCACGACAAGTGTGCGAGCAGCACAGCCAGCGCGAACTGCAGCACGAGCGCGAGAGCGGGCTGCGCCGCGTCGGGCACGTTTAGCTGAGCGTAGAGCTCCGGCGCCACGCCAAGGCGCGACGGCACGAAGTTGTGAAACAGATAAAAGCCGTAGCTGATCGTGCCGAGATACGCGAGCGGCCGCACTTCCAGCGCCGCGACGAGCATGCTGTCCTGGCGACGCACGAGCCACAGGAACAGCGCGCCGAGCGAGAGCGCGAGTCCAATGTCCAGCAAGCCTGGCAGCATCGCATCTGCCGCGTGCGTCGCGGTCCGCTCGAATTCGGCACATTCGGCACGCGCCAGCGCGAAGCCGGCTAGCGCCACACACGCCCCGGCGAACCACACCGCGCTCAGCGCCCCCGCGCGCAACGGCACGCGTGCGCCGCCAATCGCCAGTGCGCCGCCGAGCGCGAGCATGGCGAAATTCCACGGTGAAAACGCGTAGATCAGCGGCGCGATCGCCCCTTCCCCGTAAAGCGTGAGATGCGCGAACGCAGCCGCCGCGATCACCACCGCACAAAGCGAGAGATGGCGCGATGCGCGCACGAACAGCAGCGCGAACGGCGCGACGAGATAGAACTGCTGCTCGACCGCGAGGCTCCAGAAATGCGAGACGGTGCCGGGCCAGCCATCGTGAACCACGCCAATCCAGTAATTGGAGAGGAATACGAAATGCCAGGCGAGCCCGAGATCGACATCGCGCTGATAGAAGCTCGCATGCGCGATGGCAAGCGCAATCAGCAGCAGGTAATACACGGGAAAAATCCGCAGCGTTCGCTTCATGAAGAAGACGTACAGCAGCGCGGCCGTGCGAGCGCCGTGCTGTTCGATACGAACCCGATTGCGGTGCAGTTCTCCGACGATCAGATAGCCGCTGATCAGAAAGAACAGCCAGACGCCGATCTTGCCCACATCGACCACGTCGACGCGGGCCTTGTGCGAGAGGAATACGAGCACAACTGCAAGCGCCCGCAGGCCGTCGAGGCCTTTCACGCGTTTTTCGACACCCGCCATTGCCCTCCCCACTTCCGGATAGCGGTTCAGTATGGGACGAAAAAAACGGAAATTAATCGGCAAGAAAAGCAACGGCGATGATTGCAACTGCAATCATCGCCGTAGGGTGAGGAGCAGGCACGCGCCCTGCGCGCGCCGTTCAACCCGCCGTTCAACCCTTCGAACCAAGGATTGAATGACAGATCACGCGCGCAGCAGTAGTACCGCCGCCTGCGCTTCGATCCCTTCGCTGCGGCCGAGATAGCCGAGCTTTTCATTCGTCTTCGCCTTCACGTTCACGCGTTCGACCGGCAGGTTCAGGTCTTCGGCGATCGTCTTGCGCATCGACTCGATATGCGGCGCGAGCTTGGGCGCCTGCGCGATCACCGTGGTGTCGACGTTCATCAGCGAGAAGCCTGCCTCCTGGACGCGACGCAGACATTCGCGCAGCAGCACACGGCTGTTGGCGCCGTAGAACTGCTTGTCGGTGTCGGGGAAATGGCGGCCGATGTCGCCGAGCGCGGCGGCGCCGAAGAGCGCGTCGGTGATGGCGTGCAGCAGCACGTCGGCGTCCGAGTGGCCGAGCAGGCCGCGATCGTAGGGGATCGTCACGCCGCCGAGCACGAGCGGGCGGCCGGGCACCAGCGCATGCACGTCGTAGCCTTGTCCGATTCTGATGTCCATGTGTGGGGTTCCAGGGGTTTCAGGTGTGGGGAGTGCGGTGCGCTTATTCTGCGGGCCGACTGAGGATCGCTTCGGCGAGTGCGAAGTCTTCGGGGTACGTCACCTTGAAGTTGCGCAGGCTGCCCTGCACGAGACGCGGCGCGTGACCGAGCCATTCGATCGCGCTCGCTTCGTCGGTGAGATCGTGACCGTCCTGCTGCGCGCGCTCGATGGCCGTGCGCAGCATGCCGATGCGGAACATCTGCGGCGTCTGGGCCTGCCAGAGTCCGTCGCGCGATTCGGTGCGCGCGATATGTACGCCGGGCGCCGCGGGGTCCTTCGGCGCGACGCGCTTGAGCGTGTCGGCCACCGGCAGCGCCATGATGCCGCCCACGGGGTCGTCCTTGAGCTGCTCGACGAGCGTGCGGATCAGCGCGGGCGTGATGCCGGGGCGCGCGGCGTCGTGTACGAGCACCCAGTCGTTGTCGGTGGCGCCAAATTCGGCGAGCGCAGCCAGGCCGTTGTAGACCGAGGCCTGGCGCGAAGCGCCGCCGCAGCGCCGCACGGCAAAGCGCAGGCCGCCGAAGCGCCGGGCGTCGAAGTGGTTATCGTCGGGAGAAATCACCACGAGGGTTTGCGAGAATTCGTTGCAGGCGTCGAAAGCGGCGAGCGTATAGTGCAGGAGGTCGCGTCCGGCAACGATTCGATATTGTTTCGGCATGGCCGAGCCCGAACGGCTGCCGGTGCCGGCGCACGGAATCAGGGCAAAAAGGCGTGAAGTCACGGTGTCGCGAGCCGCATGAGTCAAAGTAAAGGACGGATTTTATAATAGGTCCCTTACGCACACGCTGGACGCCTGCAAAACGTCGGCGAAACGTCGTCGAAACGCGCCGGATTCACTTGAAGACCAGTAACCGGCCCCCATATTCTGGCGCTGCACTCCGCCCGAACTGAACTGGCCACCCTACCGACACACGCGTCGGCCACCCTGTTGCCTATGTCCGATATCGCCGCTTCCTCGCAATCTCCGTCCCCCGTCGCCGTCGTCAAGCCGGGGCAGCGCTACGCGTTCGACGGCACGCACGGCTCGTCCGACGCGCTCTTGATCGCGCGCTACCGCGAGGCCGCGCGCGCCAGCGCGCGCCAGGCGCCGCTGCTGGCCGTGATTTGCGCCAGCGCCGTGGATGCCCAGCGGCTCGCTCAGGAAATTCCGTTCTTCGCGCCCGAGGCGCGCGTGCGCCTCTTGCCCGACTGGGAAACGCTGCCGTACGACACGTTCTCGCCGCACCAGGACCTCGTTTCGGAGCGTCTGGCCACGCTGCACGATCTCGGCGAAGGCCGCTGCGACATCCTGATCGTGCCGGCCACCACGGCGCTCTACCGCATGCCGCCCGCGTCGTTTCTCGCGGCCTATACGTTCTCGTTTTCGCAAGGCGAGCGCCTCGACGAAGCGAAGCTCAAGTCGCAGCTCACGCTCGCGGGCTACGAGCACGTGAGCCAGGTGGTGCGCCCGGGCGAATACTGCGTGCGCGGCTCGCTCATCGACCTCTTTCCGATGGGCTCGCCGCTGCCCTACCGTATCGACCTCTTCGACGACCAGGTCGACTCGATCCGCGCGTTCGACCCGGACAGCCAGCGCAGCCTCTATCCCGTGAAAGACGTGCGGCTGCTGCCCGGCCGCGAGTTTCCGTTCGACGAGGCCTCGCGCACGGCGTTTCGTAGCCGCTGGCGCGAAGTGTTCGAAGGCGACCCGAGCCGCGCGACGATCTACAAGGACATGGGCAATGGCGTGCCCTCGGCGGGCATCGAATACTACCTGCCGCTCTTTTTCGAAGAGACGGCTACGCTCTTCCACTATTTGCCGGAAAACGCCCAGCTGGTGTTCTCGGGCGACCTCGAAGCGTCGATCCGCCGCTTCACGAACGACACGAAGCAGCGCCACAACTTCCTCTCGCACGACCGCGAGCGGCCGATCCTGGAGCCGCAGCGCCTCTTCCTGACCGACGAGGACTTCTTCGCGTTCGCAAAGCCCTTCGCGCGCCTCGTGCTGCCCGCCCCGAGCGCGGGCGGCTGGGCCACGGCGCTGCCGAATCTCGCGATCGACCGCCACGCCGACGACCCGCTCGCCTCGCTGCGCAGCTATCTCGACACGACGAAGAACCGCGTGCTGTTCGCGGTGGAGTCGGCGGGCCGGCGCGAAACCATTGCGCAACTGCTCGCCGACAACCATCTGCGGCCCACCGGCGCCGATAGCTTCGAGGACTGGCTCACCGGCGACGAGCGCTTCGCGCTGGGCGTCGCGCCGCTTTCCACGGGTTTCTCGCTGCCGGGCGAGGAGCTTGCGGTCATCACCGAGACGGAGCTATACGGGCCGCTCGCGCGCCGTGCGGGACGCCGCCGCCAGGAACAGGCGAGCAACGTCGATTCGATGGTGCGCGACCTCTCCGAGCTCAAAGTGGGTGATCCGGTGGTTCATGCGCAGCACGGGATCGGCCGCTATCACGGCCTCGTGACGATGGACCTCGGCGAAGGCGACACCGAATTCCTGCACCTCGAATACGCGAACGGCAGCAAGCTCTACGTGCCGGTCTCGCAATTGCACGTGATTTCACGCTACAGCGGCGCCGATCCGGATAGCGCACCGCTCCATGCGCTAGGCTCCGGCCAGTGGGAAAAGGCACGCCGCAAGGCCGCGCAGCAGATCCGCGACACCGCGGCCGAGCTGTTGAATCTCTATGCGCGCCGCGCCGCGCGCGAAGGCCACGCGTTCGCGCTCGAACCGCGCGACTACGTCAAGTTCGCGGAGAGCTTCGGTTTCGAGGAAACGCCCGACCAGGCGGCCGCGATCGCCGCCGTGATCGGCGACATGACGAGCGGCAAGCCGATGGACCGCCTCGTGTGCGGCGACGTGGGCTTCGGCAAGACGGAAGTCGCGTTGCGCGCGGCGTTCATCGCCGTGATGGGCGGCAAGCAGGTGGCGATTCTCTCGCCCACCACGCTGCTCGCCGAGCAGCACACGCAAACCTTCACGGACCGCTTCGCCGACTGGCCGGTGCGCATTGCCGAACTCTCGCGCTTCAAGTCCGCGAAGGAAGTGAGCGGCGCGATCCAGCAGATCAACGACGGCAGCGTCGATATCGTGATCGGCACGCACAAGCTGCTGTCGTCCGATGTGCAGTTCAAGCGCCTCGGGCTCGTGATCATCGACGAGGAGCACCGCTTCGGCGTGCGCCAGAAGGAGGCGCTCAAGGCGCTGCGCGCGGAAGTCGATGTGCTCACGCTCACCGCCACGCCAATTCCGCGTACGCTCGGCATGGCGCTTGAAGGCCTGCGCGACTTCTCCGTGATCGCAACCGCGCCGCAAAAGCGGCTCGCCATCAAGACCTTCGTGCGCCGCGAGGAAGACAGCGTGATTCGCGAGGCCATGCTGCGCGAACTCAAGCGCGGCGGCCAGGTGTACTTCCTGCACAACGAAGTCGAAACCATCGAGAACCGCCGCGCGATGCTCGAAGCGCTGGTGCCCGAAGCGCGCATTGCGGTGGCGCACGGCCAGATGCACGAGCGCGAGCTCGAATCCGTGATGCGCGATTTCGTGGCGCAGCGTGCGAACGTGCTGCTCTGTACCACCATCATCGAAACCGGCATCGACGTGCCGACCGCGAACACGATCCTGATCCACCGTTCCGACAAGTTCGGTCTGGCGCAGTTGCACCAGTTGCGCGGCCGTGTCGGGCGCTCGCACCACCAGGCGTACGCGTATTTGCTCGTACACGATCCGCAAGGGCTCACGAAGCAGGCGCAACGGCGGCTGGAAGCCATCCAGCAGATGGAGGAACTCGGCTCGGGCTTCTATCTGGCGATGCACGACCTCGAAATTCGCGGCACAGGCGAGGTGCTCGGCGACAAGCAGTCGGGCGAGATCCAGGAGATCGGCTTCCAGCTCTACACGGACATGCTCAACGACGCCGTGAAAGCGCTCAAGGACGGCCGCGAGCCCGATCTCAACGCGCCACTCGCGGCGACCACCGAGATCAACCTGCACGCACCCGCGATCCTGCCGGCCGACTATTGCGGCGACGTGCAGGAACGCCTGTCGCTCTACAAGCGCCTCGCGAACTGCGAGCACGACGATTCGATCGACGGCATCCAGGAAGAGCTGATCGACCGCTTCGGCAAGATGCCGGCGCAAGCGCACGCGCTGATCGAAACGCATCGTCTGCGACTGGCGGCGAAGCCGCTCGGCATCACGAAGATCGATGCGGGCGAAGCGGTCATTGGCCTGCAGTTCGTGCCGAATCCGCCCGTGGACGCCATGCGCATCATCGAGATGGTGCAGAAGCACAAGCACATCAAGCTCGCGGGTCAGGACAAGCTGCGCATCGAAACGCGCAGCCCCGATCTCGCCGTGCGCGTGGCGACCGTAAAGGAGACGTTGCGCGCGCTCGGTGCGCCCAATCGCGCTGGCGCGGCGCGCTAAACGCCTTTACCGCCCCTTCGTACGCCCGCGCGGATTTGCCTTCCGCGCGGGCGTTTTCGCGTCATGTTGCGGCGCGCCATGCAAGTCACAATTGCGCAGAACGTGTGACGACGCACTGCCCTTAGCTTTGGCTTGCCGCATTCTTTTTGGGTAAGATGAAGAATACAAGCAAGCTGGAGTCCACTATGTCCCTCGCCGCTGAAACAGCGCAGTCGTCCACGCCTTCCGCCTCCCTTCCCGCCTCGCTCCCCTGGGTCACCCGCCTCGTTTCGATGGATACGGTCAGCCGTCATCCGAATCTCGGCCTGATCGAGACCGTGCGCGACGATCTGCGCGCGCGCGGCATCGAATCCACGCTCACCTATGGCCGCGACGGCAAATGGGCCAACCTGTTCGCCACGATCCCCGCGCACGACGGTGAAACGAACGGCGGCATCGTGCTCTCCGGCCACACCGACGTGGTGCCCGTTGACGGCCAGAAATGGGACAGCGACCCGTTTAAGCCCGAGATTCGCGACGGCCTGCTCTACGGCCGCGGCACCTGCGACATGAAGGGCTTCATCGGCGCGGCGCTCACGCTCGTGCCCGAGATCCAGCAGATGAAACTCGCCAAGCCCCTGCACTTCGCGCTCTCGTTCGACGAGGAAGTGGGCTGCGTGGGCGCGCCGCTCATGATCGAAGAGCTCGTGAAGCGCGGCGTGAAGCCCGAAGGCTGCATCGTGGGCGAGCCCACGAGCATGCGCCCGATCGTGGCGCACAAGGGCATCAACGCGTACCAGTGCTGCGTGCGCGGCCAGGCCGCACATTCGTCGCTCACGCCGCGCGGGCTGAACGCCATCGAATACGCCGCGCGTCTCATCTGCTACATCCGCGACATGGCCGACGAATTCCGCGCGAACGGCCCGTTCGACGAGCTTTACGACGTGCCTTTCACGACCGCGCAAACCAGCACGATCGAAGGCGGCAATGCCATCAACACGGTGCCGGCCGAATGCCGTTTCGCGTTCGAGTTCCGCAATCTGCCGACGCTTAACCCCGACACGATCTTCGCGCGCATCGAACAGTACGCGCGCGAAACGCTCGTGCCGAAGATGCAACGCGAGCACGCGGCAGGCGCGATCGAGTTCACGAAGATCGCGGCGGCGCCAGGCCTCGATGCCACCGAGCAGGCCGCGATCACGCAACTCGTGCGCGCGCTCACCGCCGATGACGCACGCCGCAAGGTGGCCTACGGCACCGAGGCGGGCCTCTTTTCTCGTGCGGGCATTCCGAGCGTGGTGTGCGGGCCCGGCGACATCCAGCAGGCGCACAAGCCGAACGAATACGTTTCGCTCGAACAGCTCGCGGCGTGCGAAGGTTTCCTGCGCAAGCTCGTGTACGGCATGTCCGTCGAAGCCCTGACGCAGTGACCACGCTGGACGCGCACCATCATGTCCACCGCCTCGCCGCTCCCGACCAGCCACACGATAGACGGTGAGGCGATCCCCACCCTCGACGAGATCGCCTCGCAGCATTTCACGCTCGCGCCGTGGGTGTTGCGCACGCCGGTGTTCGACCGCCACGATCTGTCCACGCTCGAAGCGACGCTCGTGAACTTCAAGTTCGAGCTGCTGCAGTCGAGCGGCAGCTTCAAGGTGCGCAGTGCGTTCACGCATCTGCTCGCGCTCGATGCCGCGCAACGCAGCGCCGGCGTCACGTGCGTGTCGGGCGGTAATCACGCCATGGCGGTTGGGTATGCGGCGATGCGGTTGGGCATCAGCGCGAAGGTCGTGCTCTTACGCACCACGAGCGCGGCGCGTGTCGCGCAATGCAGGCGCTTTGGCGCGGAAATCGTCGTGGCAAGCAACAGCAGCGAGGCGTTCGAGATCGTGCGCCGTATCGAGACCGACGAGGGACGCTATTTCGTGCATCCGTTCAACGGCTATCGCACAGTGCTCGGCACGGCCACACTTGGCTATGAATGGGCCACCCAGGCGCCCGATCTCGACGCGGTCGTTGTGCCCGTCGGCGGCGGCGGGCTCGCTGCGGGCGTTGCCACAGCGTTGCGGCTCGCGAACCCGCGCGTGCGCGTGTATGGCGTCGAGCCCGAGGGTTCGGACGTGATGAGCCGCAGCTTCGCCGCAAACCACACGGTGCGCCTGACGCATATGCACTCGATCGCCGACTCGCTCATGGCGTCGCATGCAGAGCAATACAGCTATACGCTGTGCCGCCGTCATCTCGAGCGCATCGTCACGGTCTCCGACGACGCGCTGCGCAGCGCGATGCGCGTGCTCTTCGAGCAACTCAAGCTCGCCGTGGAGCCCGCTTGCGCCGCAGCCACGGCGGGGCTGCTCGGGCCGCTGCGCGACACGCTGCAAGGCAAGCGCGTAGGCGTGCTGCTGGGTGGCAGCAACACCGATCCAGCAACCTTTCACGAGCAGATCTCGCTCGCGCACTGAAGTCGAAAGCAGGCCAAAGACGGGCTTCAATCAGCGCGGTGGGCACGCCGCGTGCGTCCGGTAGAACTTCGTCGCCAGTCCCCGGAGAAAGGTCAGGGAATGTCAAATTGCTACCGCGATACGGATGCGTTCGCTATGATTGCGCCAATACGCCGTATTGACCCCAGCCCCGTGCCGCGCCATTCAGGGAGAGCCCGCTCATGAGCATCGTCCAGGAGTTCAAGGAATTCGCCGTCAAAGGCAACGTGATGGATCTCGCCGTCGGTGTGATCATCGGCGGTGCGTTCTCGAGCATCGTCAACTCAATCGTGAAAGATCTCATCATGCCGGTCATCGGCGTGATCACGGGCGGCCTCGACTTCTCGAACATGTTCGTGCGGCTCGGACACATTCCGGCCAGCTATAAAGGCAACCCCGAGTCGTACAAGGATCTGCAGACTGCGGGCGTGGCCGTGTTCGGCTATGGCTCGTTCATCACCGCGGTGATCAACTTCGTCATCCTCGCGTTCATCATCTTTTTGATGGTGAAGTTCATCAACAAGCTGCGCCAGCCGCAGCCCGCTGCACCCGCCGAGCCGGCGCCCACGCCTGAAGACGTGCTGCTGCTGCGCGAGATCCGCGATTCGCTGCAGAACAATCCGCGCTGATCCGCGCGAGCGTCCAGACATAAGCCCGCGCCGCCGCAAGGCCGCGCGGGCTTTTTTATGCCCGGTTCAAGCGAGGCTCAAGGAAGACTCAGGGAGCCGGCGCGGCGGAATCGGGCGCGGCCGACGCACTGCGCGCGGCCGCGGCCTCTTCGATCAGCCGTTCGAGTTGCTCGAAGTTGACGGGCTTCGTGAGATGCGCGGTGAAGCCCGCTTCGACGCTGCGGCGCACGTCGTCGTCGGTGCCGAAGCCGGTGAGCGCGACGGCAGGCGCCGTTGATTGCGCACGGAACGCGCGGATGAAGTCGATGCCCGAGCCATCCGGCAAACCGATGTCGCTTACCACGAGGTCGAAGGCCATGCTGGCCGTGAGCGCGAGCGCACCGGCCACGCTGCCTGCCACCGCCACCTCGTGGCCGCCCGAGCGCATCAGTTGCGACATGACCTCAGCGGTATCCTCGTGATCCTCGATCAGCAGGATGTTCAGCGCGCCCACCCGATGCGGCCCGCGACGCTCGGCCACCGCGGCGGCGCCCTCGCCTCGCGCGGCGCTCGGCAGCACGATGGTGAAGGTCGCGCCGCAATGCGCACCGGGGCTTCTCGCACTCACGCTCCCGCCGTGTGCCTCGGTCAGCGCCCGCGTCACGGCGAGGCCTAACCCGAGCCCGCCGAACTGACGCGTGAGATTGTGGCTGCCCTGTTCGAAGGCATGAAAGAGCTTGCCGATCTGCTCGGGCGCGATGCCGATGCCTGTGTCCTCGACCTCGATCTCCACGTGCGTGCGCTCGTCGCGCGTGCGTACGTAAATGTGGCCGCCGTCGGGCGTGAACTTCGCGGCGTTGCGCACGAGATTCCAGAGCATCTGCTGCAGGCGCGCGCGATCGCCGCGCACATAGTGCTGCTCGGCGCGCAGGTCGACATGGACATCCTGCTGCTTGATCTGGATTTCGCTATGGAAAAGCTCGAGCACGGCCTCGATCACCTCGTGCACGTCGACCGTGTCGAGCGCGAGGCTCAGCTTGCCATTGGCCACGCGCGTGAGATCGAGCAGGTCGTCGATCAGACGTGCCTCGAGTTCGATATTGCGGCGGATCATCAGTACGCCCGAGCGCGCTGCGTCGGGCAGGGCCGGGATCTGCTCCAGCAGCCGCGTGCCCGCGAGCACCGGCGTGAGCGGTGTGCGCAACTCGTGCGAGAGCATGGCGAGGAAGCGGTCTTTCGCGCGGTTGGCTTCTTCGGCGGTCTGACGCGCTGCCTGCTCCGAGGCAAGGAGGCGCTCGCGCTCCTCGGTCGCTTCGCGTTGCGCGTCGATGTCGGTGCAACTGCCGAACCATTTGTTCACGCCGCCTCGCGGGTCGCGCATCGCAACGATTCGGACATCGAACCATCGATACACGCCATCGCGGCGGCGAATACGCAACTCATGGCGATAGTCGGTGGCGCCGCTGCCCACAGCTTCGAGCCAGGTGTGGCGAATCTCTTCGCGATCGTCGGCGTGCACGGCGTCGAGCCAGGCGAGACCGTGCGACTGGCCGGCGTCGAGCCCCGTATAGTCGAGCCACTGCTTCGAGACAAAGTCGCAATTGCCGTCCGCGCCGCAGGTGAGCACGAGGTGCGGCAACGCTTCGGAGAGCGTACGGTAGTGCTCTTCGCGATCGCGCAGCAGTAGCGCTTCGTCGGAGGCGCGCTGTAGCGCCACCTGCGAGAGCACGCGCGCGACGGCTTCCGGCAGATAGTCGAGATAATCACCCGACTTCGGCACCACGTCCGAGACGCCCGCGCGCAGCGCGGCGATCACGCGGGACTCGTCGGTGAAGCCCGTCACGAGGATCGCCGGCACGCGCACGTCGTCGGCACGCAGACGGCGGAAGAAGTCGAGGCCCGTTTCCGCGCCGTCGAGCTGATAGTCGAGTACGAGCACGTCGGGCGTCTGCACGGCGAGCAACGCGCGCGCCTCCCCCACGCCCGTGCAGGTGTCCACGCGCGCACCCGCGCGCAGTAGCGATTTGCGGGCGAGGCGCAGGATGCCTTCGTCGTCGTCGACGACGAGCACGCGCGCGCCGTCCAGCATCGTGGGTTCCTCCGTCATGCGCGAAGCGTCCCTTCAGGCATGGGTCGAGCGTGTCGCCTTGCTTTCATTCGGTTGCCAATGCGTGATGTTTCCATGCGCGATGCCCGCGCGATCCGTTACTGGGCGCCGGCCGGTCGCGCCTGGACGAAGCGATGGCCCGGCGGCAGCTTGACGACCTGGAGAAAGAAGCCGAGTCGGCGCACGGCCTCGATGAACGCGTCATATTCGACCGGTTTCGTGATGTACACGTTGCAGCCGAGTTCATAGCAGCGTTCGATCTCGCGAGGGTCGTCGGTGGTCGTGAGCACGATCACCGGCACCGACGCCGTGGCGGGCTCCGCTTTCAGGCGCCGCAGCACCTCGAAGCCGTCCACGCGCGGCATGCGCAAGTCGAGCAGCACGACGAAATTGCTGAGCGCGTCGCGCGACGCCCAGTTCGCCGCCGCTGCCGGATTGTCGCCCGGCGTGCCGAAAAAGTAATCGAGCGCCTCCTGGCCGTCGCGAAAGCGCAGGAAGCTGTTCGAAATCCCCGAACGCCGCAGGTTGCGCTCGACCAGCGTGGCGTGCCCGTCGTCGTCTTCGATCAGCACGATGCTGACCTGTTCCCCGTTCGTCATCTCGACTCTCCTACGTACCGCATGAACTTTTCGAAACTTGTTGAAAGCTTGCCGGCAGGCGCGCCCGAGTGCCCGCTATGTGGTGCGCAACGGCTGGTCAGGCAGCGCGACGAAGAACGTCGAGCCCGCGCCCTCGGCCGATTCCACCCAGATGCGCCCGCCGTGCCGCTCCACAATCCGCTTGGCGAGCGCGAGGCCCGTGCCCTGCCCGGGCGATTCGCCGCCGTGCAGCCGCTGAAACGCGCGGAACAGCTTGGGCAGATACGCTTGCGCGATACCAACGCCATTGTCGCGCACAAAATAAGTCCGCGTACGCTCGAGAGGCTCCGCTGCCCCTGTTTTTCCTGCATCCTTGCCCGCGCTTTTGCCGGCTCCGTCGGCGGATTCGCTAGCGGCAGCGAGCGCACCGATCTCGACCCGGCCCGGGCGCGCGGGATCGAGATGGTGCAACGCATTCTCGATGAGGTTGCCGAATATCTGTTCAATGGCCGCCGGATCGCCCCAGGCGGGCGGCAGCTCGCCCACCTCGATGCGCGCCGCCTGCGCGCGTTCCTCGGAGAGGCCGCCCAGCACGCGCTCGACGAGCCGCGCCACGTTCACGCGCTGCCAACGGTATTCAAGGCGCCCGGCGCGAGAGAGACGCAACAGCGCGTCGATGATCGCCGCTGCGCGCGCCACCGCCTGCCGCAGAAATTGCAACGATTCGTCGACGTCGCCGTCGAGCACTTCGGTCATCGCGCGATGCTCGTGCTCGGGCAAGCCCGCCGCGTCGACCTGGGCGCGCAAGTCGTCGCACGATACCTGCAGCTCCTTCGAAAAGCCCTGCAGGTTCACGAGCGGCGAGCGCAGATCGTGCGAGACGCTGTAGATGAACATCTCGTTGTCCTGACTCTCCTGGCGCAGATGTTCGTTGGCGCTCGCGAGGTCCGCGGCGCGCGCCTGGAGCTGCGCCTTCAGCGCGGCCTGCTCGCGCTCGGCCACGCGCAGCTGCGCGCTCGTCTGATGGAGCACCGCATCGAGCGCGGCGATTTCGTCGTTGCCCGTGAGCGGCGGCGCAAGCGGCGCACTTTCCCCAAGGCGCTCGGCGTTCGCGCTGAGCGCGGCAAGGCGCACGCCCACGTTGCGTGCGAACGCCATGGCCGTGAACCCCCAGATCAGCATCGAGCCCACCACCGCGAAGATCAGCGCGTCCTGCTGGCGCTCGCGCGTCTCGCGCAGCATGGCCGCGCGGGCCTCGTCGAGCCGCGTTTCCTCGGCGATGAAGTCGCCGAGCACTTCGCGCACCGTCTCGATCTCCGGAGGCATGCCGTTGCCCGCCACCTGAGCGAACGACGTGCTGCGACCCATGCGTAGTGCATCGGCAATTTCACCCGCTTCTTTGCGCCATGCATAGGCGGCGTTGCGCATATGCTCGACGCGCGCGAGTTGGGGAGGATTGTCGGCGACCATACGCGCGAGCAACGTGATGCGGTCGGCGAACTCGGTCCAGACGGCGTGGCGATCGATGAATGAAGGATCTTCGAGCACGATGCCCGTGCGCACGCGCGCGGCTTCGCGCAGCAGCGGGTCGACGAGACTGTTGGCTTGCCAAAGGATTTGCTGCGTGTTTTCGGCGCGTTTGGCCGCGAGCGCGGCCTTTCCCTGGGTGTCGAACACGACGCCGAGCAGCGCCAGTTCGACGACGCTCGGAATCGCGATCAGCAAGAGCCCCTTGGCGAAGAGTTTCATGTTGGCCTGCTTCGGTGGCGGGTCTGGGCGGCGCGCCGTGCTTTTCGCCAGTTTATTTGCAATGCGTCCCGCGGCATGCACCCACGCAACGCCAATCGGCCCGAGGCGCCCCGGACAACCGCGGGCAACAGAACCGCAACATTATCTGCGCGATTTTTCAGGATGACAATGTATGTGACACCACACACGTTGAGTCGCGGAAAACCCGTTTTTTTGCGGCAATTCGCCACACCGAGCGCACACACAGGTCTATTATTGAGACGGAGACGAGCGAGAGAGCGCCGGGATATCTACATGAGCGCGACGTGCGATCCGGCATGGCGTTTGCGAACGCAATGAGGGTTTTGAAAGAGGGGCAGCAGGCGGGCCGCGCAGGTCCGGATCGCTTCAGGCGCTCCGCGCGCCGCAAGAGCGGACCGTCCCCATCTCTATCCTCGTGAACGCAGCAAATCCGTGTGCTATAAAGGATCGACGTGCGGCGCACCAGTCCGGGAGTGGTCGCATGGGAACGCTGCGTGTACTGCAATCCACCTTTTTCAGGCGAATTTTTATGTCCTTCCCGAAAAAGCGCAAACGCGTCAAGGCTGACGGCGACGAGTCATTTCTCGCCGTGCTGAGCCACTTCAAGCCGTTCGGCCAACTCGATACCAAGATCGCGCGAGCACGCGCGCAGGACGAGCCCGTGCTCTATGCGCATATCCTGCCGGGGCTCGATGTGCTCCTGTGCAGCGTGCGCGGAGCGCAGCCGCCGTATCCGGGCACGAGTGAATTGCGCAAGCGCTGCATCGAATCGATCGCTCACGCGCTCGAGCAGCCGATCGAAGGCCTCGAGAACGGCGGTTACTGGTATGAAGCGGACGGCTTCGGCTTTCTTGTGTTCGCGAGCCGCGCACGCAGCCGGGTCCTGCCCGAGTTCGGTGCGGCACGTCCGACCATGACCACCCGCCGCGTCACGCGCCGCCAGGACGCCGCCGGCGACACGGCGCCGCGCTCGTTGCGCTAGTCGTTGCGCCAGGTCGGCGCGCTCAACGAAGTTCACTGCACCGCTGCGCCGGGTCGATACACCCGGCGCAGCGGTTTTTCCGCTTCAGCTTCCCGAATCAGCTTCCCTTGTAGAGCGGCTGCTGCCCTTGCGTCGGCGTTGCAGTCGAGGCTGGCGACGGCGCGTCGCGCGTGGCCGGGCTCGCTTTCACGCCCCCTTCCCCTTTATTGCCCTTATCCGTCGCCGCAGCGGCGCTCGCGCCCGCGCCTGCGCTTGCGAGGTCCGGCTTCGGCAGCGCGCGCATTTTCTGGCCCGGCGGCGGCGCCACGGGATGTTCACGCATCTGCGCGAACAGCGCGTCGCATGGCAGCGGCTTGTTGTTGCTCGGCGCGATGAGCGGAATCAGCGCGGCGAACGGGTTGATAAGTCCGAGCCCGATCATCGCGCCGCCGCGCAGCGCGAGCGCCGTCGCATCCACGCCTACGTGCGGGTTCTTGAATGTGCCCCTCACGTAGAGCGGCGAGCGCAGCGTGAAAATGCGAAAGCCCTTCGTATGCGGATGGACCTTCATGTTCATCGATTCGTCGCGCAGGTCGATCGGGCCGTCGATGTTGATCACCGCGTCGTCGGTGTCGAGCGCGAACACGCGCGGATCGAGCACGCCGTTGGTGGCGACGAAGTCGGCCGCCGCACAGTTGATATTCACGTCGCGCGTGCCGAACAGCTTCTCGTACACCACGTTCGCCACGTTCAGGCCCGCCGCCTCCATGAGCAATCGGCTGATCGTGCCCTGCGTGACAAGCAGCTTCACCTCGCCGTTCGAGGTCGAGGCGAGCGCCGCCGGCGAGTTGCCGGTCGCCGTAAGCGAAGCGTCGCCGTTGATCTCGCCGAGCGCCGACTGCATCGTCTTGAAGTTCGGGAATAGCTGCTTGAGCTTCAGGTGACGCGCCTCCAGCGTGCCGCGCGCCTTGAGCGGCGCGCCGCTGCCGTCGAGCGAAACACGTGTGCCGAGCGTGCCGCCCGCCACACCGAACTGCAGCGGATCGAGCACGAGCACGCCGTTCGTCAGCATGACGTGCGCGTAGAGGTCCTGAACCGGCAAGCTGCCCTGCTTGATGATGCGCCGGCCCGTAAACTTGACGTCGGCGTCGATTGCGCTCCAGCGGTCGGTGCGGAACGGCTCGACCGGGATCACGCGATCGGCCGGCTGCGCAACGGTGTCGCCGCGCTTTGCCTTGCTCGCCGTGCTGTCTGCGCCGATGATCGGCGCGAGGTCCGAGAACTGCAGCAGGTTCGAAACCAGTTCGCCGCTCAGGAGCGGCCGCGGCGTGCGCTGCTGGTACACCACCGTGCCGTTCAGGTCGCTGCCGCCCACGCGGCCCGTGAAGTTCTCATAGCGGAACACGCTCGCGCCGCGCCTGAAATTGCCGACGAAGTGGCCTTCCGTGGCATACGGCGGCGTTTCGGGCAGCGTCACGCCGGTGAGGTTGTACAGATGCGCCAGGCTTTGTCCCTGCAGCCATAGGCGCAGATCGACGGCGGCCAGGTGCGTCGGGTCGGTGAGCGTGCCGACCAGCGCGATGTGCAGGTCGCCCGCGCGCATGTCGGCCTGAATCGGGAACGGACGCTTCGCGTCCTGCAGGGCGAGCACGCCGCCGAGCTTGCCGCTGCCCGCGAGCGCCGTCTTGCCGTACGTGCCCTTGATCGTCCAGCCGATCGCGTAGAACGGCTCTTGCGTGAGCGGCTGTGCGGGCGCGGCACCCGAGCCGGCGATTACGCCGCTGGCGCTGTTGGCACTGCGCGCGGCGAGCGTTTGCGAGCCCGTTGCAGGCGCGCTTGTTACGCCCGCCTTGCCCGAAGCCGCCGCTGCGCTCGCCTCGCTGGTCGCACTAGGCGCACTGGCGGCCGCCGCCTCCGAAGCCTGCTTATTGACCTGCTGTGTCAGGCGGTTCGCGCCCGCGCGCCCTATGACCTGCGCAGAGCCCTCGCGCGACGCCGCTTCCTGCTCCTCCATCACCTTGCCGATCGGGATGCCCTGCCCAAGCAGGCTCACCGCGATCTTCACGTCGGTTTTCGTCTGCTGGTCGCTCACGGCGATATTGCCGCTCGAGAACGTGATGTCGTGCAGGTCGAGCCGCCACGTCGAAGGCCCGCTCGAGGCGGGCAGCTTGAAGGTCCAGTTGTTGCGCCCGTCGACAAGACGCTCGACGTCGATCGACGGATTCACGAGATTGATTGCCGGAATCACGATGTCGTGAGCCAGCAGCGGCAGCACGGCCACCTCGAAGTCGATTGCGTCGAGCGTGGCGAAATGCGGGGACTTCGTCCAGTCGGGATTGGCGATCGCGATCTGCGTGGCCGAAAAGCGCGGCCAGGGCACCCACGCGCGCCAGCCCGTTTCGCCGGGCGGCCTCTGCCAGCCCACCTTGAGATCGCCTTCGATCGCAAACGGCCGCCCGATGGCTTCGGTGACCTTTTCGTTTACGTAGGGTTTGGCGTGGTTCCAGTCGAACGTCAGGATGAAAACGACGAGCACCGCAACCAACACGACGACAACCGCGACGAGCCATGCGATGATCCTGGCGAGCGTGCGGCCAAGGTTAAAGGGCTTGGGCTGCGGTGACGTCATGCGGACTCCACGTTATGCGTTGTTGTCGGCCTGCCATGTTGCAATACCGCAAGAGCAGTCAGCGTGCCCGGTTACATACTGTTTCGCACGCCTTGTCGTACCCGACATGTTTGCAATCTTTCGATGCTCAAGCACAACCCACTCCCCCCACTCCACGCCGATGGCGCGCCGCTCGTCGAGGCCCGCCAGATCGCCCGGCGCGACGCGCAACGCGGCCAGTGGCTGCTGCATCCCACCGATTTCGCGCTGCTAGCGGGCGAGCGCGCCGTGCTGGCGGGCCCGTCCGGCTCCGGCAAAAGCGTGTTCCTGCGCGCGCTCGCGCTGCTCGACCCGCTCGACGGCGGCGAGGTGCGCTGGCACGGCAAACCGGTCACGCGCGGGCGCATCGCCCAGTATCGGCGGCATATTGCGTACCTGCGGCAGCGGCCCGCGCTGCTGGACGGCAGCGTCGAAGACAACCTGCGCTACCCCTATACGCTAGCGGCTTACCGCGACGCGCGATTCGACGCGGCACGCGCGAACGCCCTCTTCGCCGCCATTGGCCGTTCCAGCGACTTCCTCGCGCGCGATACCTCCGAGCTTTCGGGCGGCGAAGCGCAAATCGTGGCACTCGTGCGCGTGCTCCAGCTCGATCCCGAAGCGCTGCTGCTCGACGAGCCGACCGCCTCTCTCGACCCCGAATCGGCGCGCGCCGTCGAGGCGCTGGTGGCCGGCTGGTTCGACGAGGCGCGCACAGCGCGCGCCACGGTCTGGGTTTCGCACGATCCCGCCCAGGCACAGCGCGTGGGCGAGCGGCATCTGACAATGCGCGCGGGCGTGCTCGAAGAACCCGCCACGCGCGCGGCATTCACTCAGGGAGCCGCACAATGAGCCCCGGCGTACTGCAGAACCTCGGCATCGGCGACGTCGCCATCGCGGCGCTGCTCGTGTTCGTCAACGGCGCGGTCTCCGTGCTGCTCAAGCTCGACCTCGAGCGCAAGCTGGCGTGGGCCGCCGTGCGCACCGTCGTGCAGTTGCTCGCGATCGGCTATGTGCTCGGCTGGGTGTTCGCATTCAACCGCTGGTACGTCGTGCTGCCGCTGATGGCGCTCATGACGCTGATCGCCGGTTTCGCCGGGGCGCAGCGCGGCGCACGCACGTATGGCGGGCAACGCGCGGACAGCATCGTGTCGATCTGGGTGAGCGCGTGGCTCGTGGCGGCAGTCGGGCTTTTCGTGGTGATCCGCATCCGGCCGTGGTACGAGCCGCAATATGCGATTCCGATCCTCGGCATGATTCTCGGCAACACGCTCACGGGCGTATCGCTCGGCGTGGAGCGCATGATGCAGGAGCTGACCGCGCGGCGCGACCGTGTGGAGAGTGCGCTCGCGCTCGGCGCGACACGCTGGGAGGCCGCGCAGGCTAGCGCCCGCGAGGCGGTGCGCGCCGGCATGATCCCGACGCTCAACCAGATGGCCGTGGTCGGTGTGGTGAGCCTGCCCGGCATGATGACGGGTCAGGTGCTCGCGGGACAATCGCCGCTGCAAGCCGTGCGCTATCAGATCGTGATCATGTTCCTGATCGCGGCTTCGTCGGCGCTCGGCACGGTGGGCGCGGTGCTGCTCGCGTACCGGCGCCTCTTCTCGCCGGAACACCGCTTTCTCGCGGCGCGGCTTATCGAGCGCAAGGCACGCGCCTAGACGTGTGCGGCCGGCCCGCGCTCGATGCTTTACGCGCTACGCCGGCCATCCCGCTTACGGCGCGCTTTAGCGCTGCGCCGAGATCGTGATCTGCGTGCCGTCGCTGAGCTTGAGCGTTTTCGCAGTGCCATTGGTGGGCATCGTGAGGTGCGCGACCTCGCTATGCGCAACCACAGCAGGACACGTAAGCGATGCGCCGTTGCTCGACACCGTTTGCGTCCCGTGCGGCGCCTGGGCGCGGAAGCTCACCTGCACGGTGGCCGTGCCGTTACTCGCGACGATTGGCGCAAGGCGAACCTGGGTCTGCCTGACCATCGCGCCGTTCGCGTCGAGCGGCAACGAGGCGTAGTCCGGGCAGCCTTGCGGCGTCGCGACTGCGCCGCCCGGCGGCGTGGTGCGCCACGTGAAGTCGTCGGTGTCGCCCGAGCGCAGCGTGCGGGTCTCCTGAGCGTCGCCGAACGCCTTCGACACGACCCGTACCGTGTAGCGGATCGGCCCGTCGGTCGCGGCCTTCGAGGTGACCGTGATCGGCGTGGCCGCGAGCGCGGGCAGCGCGATGACGCAAGACGCGGCTAGGACGAACGGGACGAGCGCCGCGCGACGGCGGCGAGTATGGCGGGAGCTGCGGCAAGGCATGCGTCACCTCCTGGCGGGAACGGCCGCGCCCGTGGGCAATGGCGGCGTACGCAACGAACGCGGCAAGCCGCGAAAAGCCGGTACGACGCACCGCTCCCGTGCGGCGGATGGTCTGTTAGCAGTCTAGCGCGCCGCGCGCTGCCTTGCGCCGAGCGCATGCATCGAACGGACCAGGTTTTATCCTGCTTGTCATCGCGGGTAATTTGCTTGCTGTCCGTCTGTGCGTGGTCATGCGCCGTACTTCATCGGCATCGACGATCCGTTGTGCATAGGCGGCGCGCAAAACATCCTCACGCTCACGGCTTCACTACTTGCCGGTTGACTCCAGACTCAGCGTCAGCTCCGCCGTCAACTTCTGCCGAACGCTTCCATAGGCCCCCCAGGGATCAGCCTGCTCGATCCGGGCGAGACGCGCGTCGATGGTTGCAAGCGTCCATTGCGCGCCCCCCGTCGTCGCCTCCAGTTCGTCCCAGCCGATCGGCACGGATATGCCCATGCCCGGGCGCGCCCGCACGCCATACGCGAGCGCCGTGCTCGCGCCGCGCGCATTGCGCAGATAGTCGATGAAGATCTTCTTCTTGCGGTGCTCTGGGCCCATAGTGGCCGTGATCTGCGTGGGCCAGACCGCGGCCAGATGCTGCGCAACCGCACGGGCGAATGCCTTCGCGTCCTCCCAGCCCGCCTCCGGCGTGAGCGGCACGACGATATGCAGCCCCTTGCCGCCGCTCGTCTTGCAGAATGACTCGAGCTTGAGTTCCGCAAGCAGTGCACGCGTGGACTGCGCCGCCTCGATCACGCGGTCCCAGCCCAGCGCCGGATCGGGGTCGAGGTCGAAGACAACCCGATCGGGCCGCTCGATGTCGTGGACGCTGGCGTTCCAGGTGTGCAACTCGATAACGTCCATCTGCGCGGCGCTCACCAGCGCGCGCGCTGTATCGATCGTGAGCAGCGGCGGATGGCCCGGGTCGAGCCCTTCGTGCTCGGTGAGTTCGGGCAGCGGCGCCCGCCCACAGTGGCGCTGGAAGAACATCTCGCCGCTCAAGCCGCGCGGTGCGCGCACGAGCGACACGGGGCGATCGCGCAGTTGCGGCAGAATCCAGCCCACAGCGCGCGCGTAGTAGCGCACGAGTTCGAGCTTGTGCGTGCCGCTGTCGGCATCGATAACGCGTCTCGCACTCGTGATGCGTATACCGTCGATTTCGGTTTCGGCCGAGTCGTCACGCCGGCGCCGTGTGGTTCGAGGCAAGCGGTGCACGGACGGGGCAGGCGTGGCCGGCGCGGCGGCGTCCGAGTTCGAGGCCCGCTCGCCGCGCGGCGTTCGGGCAGATGTCCTGGTTGGGGCCTTGCGAGCGTCCTGCATACCGGTTCCCCTGGCGCCCTCGCGCACATGACGCGTCGCGCGACGCGAGTCGCGACACGTTCGGTTGACGGCACGCGGCAGCCGCCCCCGTCAGACTGCCGCACGAGCTTTCATTGTGCCTCGAATGAGCGCTTTCGTCGCTGCAAGGTGATCGCAAGCGTGTGCCGAAAAACGGGGAAATATCTGCCATGAGGAGAAGCCCGCGGCGAACGTGGCAGACGACCGTTGCGATCGGCGGGAAGTTACAATGACGGGCTTTGCCGCGCACTGCAGAGCGCAATTCCGGCTCTTGCACGCGCGACTGCGCCCTTTTTCATCCGATTTCATCCGATCAATCCGACGACGCCGTGCGTCGGCTTTGCCCGTCCTGCCATGAACCTCGTCATCCAGAGTCCCGCCCCGCTCGACACCGTCCATCACAAGCCGCTTCTCGGCCTCGCCCGCGGCAGCCGCCTCACGCCGATCGACGCTCACGCGGTCCGCATCGAGCATGCCGAGCCGGCCCAGCGCGCCGACCTCGAGGTCTACTGCGGCACGCACCAGCTCGACTACGCATTCGTCGAAGCGGAGCGCACGCTGGCCGATTTCGGCCTCGTGGCGATGGACATGGACTCGACGCTCATCACGATCGAATGCATCGACGAAATCGCGGACTTCTGCGGCCTCAAGGCCGAGGTCGCGGCGATTACCGAAGCTTCGATGCGCGGCGAGATCAAGGACTTCAACGAAAGCCTCACGCGCCGCGTGGCGCTCCTCAAGGGGCTCGACGCGAGCGCCCTGGAGCGTGTGTATGAAGAGCGACTGCAGCTCTCGCCGGGCGCCGAGCAGATGCTCGCGGGCGCGAAGGCAGCGGGCCTGAAAACGCTGCTCGTGTCCGGCGGCTTCACGTTCTTCACCGAGCGCCTGAAGGCGCGTCTCGGGCTCGACTACACGCGCGCGAACTCGCTCGAAATCGTCGACGGAAAACTCACGGGACGCGTGACCGGCGAGATCGTCAACGCCGACGTGAAGGCGCGTACGCTTGCCGAAACCTGTGCGCAGATCGGCATCGAGCCAGGCCGCGCAATCGCGATGGGCGACGGCTCGAACGACCTCAAGATGATGGGCGTAGCGGGTTTGTCGGTTGCGTTCCGCGCGAAGCCGGTGGTGCGCGAGGCCGCGAGCGTCGCGTTCAACTTCGTCGGGCTCGACGGCTTGCTGCGTCTGTTCTGATCGGGATTGCGCCGCGGTTAGAAAAGACAACGGCCGCTCGTGTCCTCGTGGACGCGAGCGGCCGTTGTTGTTTCGCGCGGATTATTCAGGCGTACTTGCTTTTTCCGCAAGCCTTGCGAGCGCGCGCTCGATGTCGGCGCGCAGATCGGCCTCTTCTTCGAGGCCGATGTAGAAGCGCACCAGCGTGCCGCGATGCGGCCAGCTCGCTGCCGTGCGCATCGAACCGACGTCGTACGGCATGGCGAGGCTATGCGCCCCGCCCCAGCTCCAGCCCAACGCGAAGAGCTCGAGCGACTCGCAGAACGTGTCGATCTGCGCCGCACTGTAACGCTCGTCGAACACCACGGAGAAAAGGCCGCCCGCGCCCGTGAAGTCGCGCTTGTAGAACTCGTGGCCCGGGCAATCTTCGAACGCCGGGTGCAGCATCGCCGCGATTTCGGGGCGCGACTTGAGCCAGCCTGCGAGTGCGAGCGCGGTGCGATCGTGCGCCTCGAAGCGCGCCTTCATGCTCGGCAGCGCGCGCAGCACGAGCGAGCAGTCGTCGACCGAAACGCCAATGCCAAGGCGCATGCGCGCGGCCTTGAGCTTGAGATAAAGATCGCGGTCGGCGGTGATGGTTGCGCCCATCAGCACGTCACTGCCCCCCGACTGATACTTGGTGAGCGCCTGCACCGAAATGTCGATGCCGTGCTCGAACGGCTTGAAGGCAAGGCCTGCCGACCACGTGTTGTCGATGGCCGTCACCACGTTGCGCGCGCGCGCCGCCGCGGTGATCGCGCGCACGTCGGGCACTTCCATCGTCACCGAGCCCGGTGCTTCCAGCCAGATCAGCTTCGTGTTCGGCTGGATCAGCTCGGCGATGCCCGCACCGATCATCGGATCGTAGTAGCGCACCGTGAGGCCGAAATCGCGTGCGAGCCAGTCGCCATGATCGCGGTTCGGCGAATAGACGTTATCGGGAATCAGCACGTCGTCGCCTGACTTCAGCAGTCCGAAGTAGACATTCGAGATGGCCGAGAGTCCCGAGGGTTGCAGCAGCGCATGTGTGCCGCCTTCGATCTCGGCGATGCGCTTTTGCAGCATGGCCGAGGTGGGCGTGGCGTGCAGGCCGTAGCGCCATTGCGCGTCGTTGCGCCAGTCGAGCGCGCGCACCGAAGCGAGGTCGGGAAACACCACGGTCGAAGCCCGCGTGACCGGCGCGGCAAACGATTCGAAGCCGGGCGTGAGGTCGTCTTGCGGGTGAATGATGCGCGTCTGCAACGCGCGGCGGGAGTCGGATTGGGTCATGTTGGAGCGAATTCGGTTGAGGCGCGAGAACGTTGCGGCGCGGGCCTGCGCGAAAGACGCGCGCGACGCCGCATAGCGAAGAGTAACACCCGTAGCGGCGCTTATTGCCCGATCACGAGATTGCTCACGCCGTTCACGGCGTGCGCGCCGTTCGGCGTCGATGCGCTCGCCGCGCCAGTCGACACGGCGGGCGCCGCAGCCCCCGCCGCGAGCGGCTTCAGATCGAAGGGGACCGGGTGCGAGTCGTCCGGATCCATGCGGTCGCCCGACAGCGAGCCGTCTTCGGCGAACGTGCCCACCCAGTTGCCGGAGATATGCGTGCCGTCGTTCGAGTCCTCGGCTTCGAGCGTGGCCTCCGCGCGGTCGCCCGCGATCAGGACCACCTCGCCCGTATCCGTGAACTGATATTCGCCATGCACGCCAGTGGGGTCGTCGTCGCCGGCTTTTGCGCCGAGGCGCATGACGATCTGACGGTTACCGAGCGTGCCGACGTATTGCGGCAGCTTCGCGAACTCGGGGTTCGGCTTGAGCGTGGCCTTGGCGGGCGGCGGCGCGCTCGCGTCCTGCGCGCGCGCCGCGAGCGGCAGCGCGAGCGCCATGACCACCGCAGCCGCGGCCGCGGCGGCAATCCAGCCGCGCGCCTTGATCGCGCCGCCCCGTCGGGCGGCCGCGCGCGGCGGCCGCTGTGCTTGCGTCATTGCTTCCATCTGAATCCTTCCTTCACTTGCACAGCTGGCGGGGCGTGGCGTGTATCAGATGCGTTCGAAGATGGCCGCAATGCCCTGGCCGCCGCCGATACACATCGTCACGAGCGCGTAGCGCCCCCCGATACGCTGCAGTTCATACAGCGCCTTCACGGTGATGAGCGCGCCGGTCGCGCCGATCGGGTGGCCGAGCGAGATGCCCGAACCGTTCGGATTGACCTTGGCCGGGTCGAGCCCGAGTTCCTGCGAAACCGCACAGGCCTGCGCCGCGAAGGCTTCATTGGCCTCGATGACGTCGAGGTCGCTGACCTTCAGGCCTGCGCGCTCGAGCGCCTTCTGCGTGGCCGGCACCGGGCCGATGCCCATGTACGCCGGATCGACGCCCGCATGCGCATACGAGACGAGGCGCGCGAGCGGCTTCACACCGCGCGCACGAGCGGCGTCGGCGCTCATCAGCAGCACGGCGGCCGCCGCGTCGTTGATGCCCGACGCGTTGCCCGCGGTGACCGTGCCGTTCTCCTTCGCGAACACCGCCTTGAGCTTCGAGAAGTCCTCCAGCGTGGCGCCGTGGCGCACGTGTTCGTCGGCGTCGAACAGCACTTCGCCCTTCTTCGACTTGATCGAGACAGGAAGGATCTGATCCTTGAAGCGGCCTTCGGCGAGCGCGCGCTCCGCACGGCGGTGCGATTCGAGCGCAAGCGCGTCCTGCGCCTCGCGCGTGATGCCGAACTTCTTCGCGACGTTTTCCGCCGTCACGCCCATATGGATCGTCTGGAACGGGTCGTGCAGCGCGCCGATCATCATGTCGACGAGTTGCGTGTCGCCCATGCGCTGGCCGAAACGCGCGGCCGGCATCGAGTACGGCGCGCGGCTCATGTTCTCCGCGCCGCCACCGATCGCGATGTCGGCGTCGCCGAGCAAAATGGTTTGCGCAGCCGACACGATCGCCTGCAGGCCCGAGCCGCACAGGCGGTTCACGGTCAGCGCCGGCGCGTGCTGCGCAACGCCGCCGTTGATCGCGGCCACACGCGCGAGATACATGTCCTTGGGCTCCGTGTGCACGACGTTGCCGAACACCACGTGACCGACCGCGTCGCCCTCAACGTTCGCCCGCGAGAGCACCTCGCGCACCACGCGTGCACCGAGATCCGTCGGGGAGAAGTCCTTCAGGCTGCCGCCGAAGTCGCCGATTGCCGTACGCACACCGCTTGCCACCACTACTTCGCGTTCCATAGTCTCACTCCTCTCTTCCTGATTGGATGAATCTCGTTATTGGCGCGTTATTGGCGCGTTGCGCCCGGAGGGCCATCGGCGAGCAAGCGCTCGACGTCCTCGCGATAAGGAATAGGCGCCACGGCGCCAAAACCCAGCGTCGAAAGCGCGGCGGCCGCGTTCGCATAGCGTGCCGCCGCGAACGGTTCGTCGCCGGCCGCGAGGCGCGCGACGAATGCGCCGCCAAAGCAGTCGCCCGCGCCCGTGGCGTCCACGGCTGCGACCACGTGGCCAGGCACGACGCGCCGCTCGTCGGGCGTCGCGACGTAGGCGCCGTCCTTGCCCAGCTTGAGCGCAACCACACGAGCGCCGCGCGCGAGCAGGTAATCGACAATCGCGTCGCGGTCTTCGAGGCCCGTGAGTACCGCCACGTCGTCCCAGCTAGGCAGGCAGATATCGGTGAGCCGCAGCACCTCGTTCATCACGGCGCGCGCCCGCGCGAGTGGCCACAGCTTCAGGCGCAGATTGGTGTCGAAGCTCACGCGCACGCCGTTGGCGCGCGCATGCTCGACAGCGGCGAGCGCCGCGTCGCAGGCGCTGTCGCTGATCGCCACGCTAATGCCGGAAAGATGCAGCACGCGCGCAGCCGCAATGGTGTCGAGCGGCAGATCGCGCGGCGTGTACCGGCTCGCGGCCGACCCTTTGCGCAGATAGTCGAAGGCATGGCCGCTCGGGCCATGCGAGACGAAGTAGACGCCAGTGGGCGCCGTCGCGTCCACGCGCACCGTCGAGGTATCGACGCCTTCGCGCGTCCAAAGGTCGGTCAGGAGGCGTCCGAAATGGTCGTCGCCGACCGCCGAGACGAAGCCCGTGCGCGCGCCCTGGCGAGCCGCCGCGATGGCGAAGTTCGACGTATCGCCGCCGAAGCCCTGTAAATACTCGGGGCGGTCTTTCGACGCCTGGTTGAACTCGACCATGGCCTCGCCATAAGCGAGGACTTGCGGGGCGACGCTCGTCATGCCGCTCAGACCTCGCCCCAGAGGTCGTGGCCGTCCGCGCCGGTGATCTTCACCGAAACGAAGTCGCCGACCTTGTAGCGCTTCGACGCCTTGGTCGCCGGCGCGACATAGACCACGCCGTCGATCTCGGGCGCATCCGCCGCGGTGCGGCCAATGCCGCCGTCGGCGTTGATCTCGTCGATCAGCACCTTGAGCGTCTTGCCGACCTTGCGCTGAATACGCTTGGCCGAGACTTCCTCCGCGACTTCCATGAAGCGTGCGCGGCGTTCCTCACGCACCTCGTCGGGCAACGCGCCGTCGAGTTCGTTCGCCGTTGCGCCTTCAACCGGCGAATAAGCGAAGCAGCCTACGCGGTCGAGTTCGGCCTCGCGGATGAAGTCGAGCAGCGTTTCGAATTGCTCTTCCGTTTCGCCAGGGAAACCGGCAATGAACGTGCTGCGGATCGTGAGATCGGGGCACATCTCGCGCCAGGCCTTCACGCGCTCCATGACCTTCTCCGCGTTCGCGGGGCGCTTCATGCGCTTGAGGACTTCAGGGTGAGCGTGCTGGAACGGCACGTCGAGATACGGCAGCACGTGACCCTTGAACGGACCTTCGGCCATCATCGGAATGACTTCGTCCACGCTCGGATACGGGTAGACGTAGTGCAGGCGCACCCAGGCGCCGTATTGCGCAGCCAGTTCGCCGAGCGCGGCAACGAGGTCGGTCATGCGCGTCTTGATCGGCTTGCCGTTCCAGAAACCGGTGCGGTACTTCACGTCCACGCCGTAAGCGCTCGTGTCCTGCGAGATCACGAGCAGTTCCTTCACGCCGGACTTGAAGAGGTTTTCCGCTTCGAGCATGACCTCGGCGACCGGGCGCGACACGAGGTCGCCGCGCATCGACGGGATAATGCAGAACGTGCAGCGGTGATTGCAGCCTTCGGAGATCTTCAGGTACGCGTAATGGCGCGGCGTGAGCTTGATGCCGGCGGCCGGCACGAGATCGACGAACGGGTCGTGCGGCTTGGGCAGGTGGCTGTGCACCGCCTGCATGACCTCGCCCACCGCGTGCGGGCCCGTCACGGCGAGCACCTTCGGATGCACTTCTTCGATCAGGTTCGACCCGCTCGCGCTCGCCTTCTTGCCGAGACAACCGGTCACGATCACCTTGCCGTTCTCGGAAAGCGCTTCGCCAATGGCGTCGAGGCTCTCCTGCACGGCTTCGTCGATGAAGCCGCACGTGTTGACGACGACGAGGTCCGCACCGTCGTAAGACCCCGAGATTTCGTAACCCTCGGCGCGCAGCTGGGTAATGATCTGCTCGGAGTCGACAAGCGCCTTCGGGCAGCCGAGGGAAACCATCCCGACGCGCGGAGCAGGATTGCGGGAGGTCGTTGATTCAACAGGGTTTTTCACGTGTACATCCAGATGTGGGGCGCAGGGCGTTCGTTGCGCCGCGCGAGGGTCAAGCCAATCCGCCATTTTACCCGTTTGGCGTATCGTGCGGCGCAGCATGGTAGACACGCACCCGCACGCGCCGGGGTCGGATGAAATATGGGCAGGATCAAACTTCGTTCAGCTATGGCTCGCCTGCCAGCTGCGCGTCGGGATAATTTTCGCCCGGTGCGCATTGCGCGCGATCAAGCACATCCTTCTACCGGCTGCGTGGAGAGCGCGAATATGAAAAAGACAATGGACGCGTTTCAGGCCGATTTGCTGAAACCGGTGCGTCAGACGAAAGCCGGCACAGCGCGCGTCACGCGCGGCCAACCCACCGCCGCCTCGCTCGCGCGTGCAAGTGCCGGACTCTCGCAAAGCGCCTTCGCTGCGCTGCTGGGCGTTTCCACGCGTACGCTACAGGACTGGGAGCAAGGCCGGCGCCAGCCGACGGGCGCCGCGCAAACCCTGTTGCGCCTGGCCGTGGCGCACCCTGAAGCCTTGCGGGCGCTGCAAAGCGCCTGAAGACGGCGGCCCAATGGGGGGCGTGCTCGCGAGGCAACGCTTCGCCACGGCGCGCCGCGCCTTGCCAGCGCGCGCCACCCGCCGTGTGCGTCGCGCCGCTTACTTCTTCTCTTGCTCGTCGTCCGCGGGTGCACCCTGTGCCGGTGCCGCCGCGCCGCCCGGCGTCACGGGCTTGAACGGGAAGCTACTGAACATGTTCTTCGCCTGGTTCTGCATCTGCTCCTGCATTTGCACGAACATGTTCTTCGACTGCTCGATGTAGCTCGTCATCATGCCCTGCATCATCGGCGCCTGCATGTTCATGAACTGCGACCAGACCTCGGGGTTCATCGCGTTGCCTTCGTAAAGGCTCTTCGACTGATCCGCGAGCTTGTTCTGGATGTCGATGAACGCCTGGATGTTCTTTTCCAGGTAGGTGCCCATCATGCCCTGCATCGCATGGCCGTAGAAACGGATGATCTGCGACAGCATCGACGACGAGAACATCGGCAGACCGCCGCTTTCCTCTTCGAGAATGATCTGCAGCAAGATGCTGCGCGTCAGATCCTCGTTGGTCTTCGCGTCGATGACCTTGAACTCTTCCTGCTCCAGCACGAGTTGCTTCACGTCCGTCAACGTGATGTACGTGCTCGTCTCCGTGTCGTACAGCCGACGATTCGGATACTTCTTGATGAGACGTTCGGCGGTTTTCTTTGTAGTCGTCATGTGTCGCCCTTGTTAGCGCCAACGCGCGACGGCCGTTGCCGTCGCGCGTTGGTCTAGCCCGGAAACGGCCTGCCCCGGTGAGCAAACAGGCCCGCTGCCGTCCTCGATCCCAGCTTGGCGCGCTCCCTGCAAGCGCGCTGCGCTCGGGATCAGCCCATGTGCAACCCGCCATTCAGCGAGAAGTCAGCACCGGTTGCAAAGCCTGACTCGTCGGACGCGAGCCACGCCACGATCGACGCGATTTCCTCGGGTGCGCCGAGGCGGCGCACGGGAATCGTCGCGACGATCTTTTCCAGCACGTCGGGACGGATGGATTTCACCATGTCCGTGCCGATATAGCCCGGCGAAACGGTGTTGACCGTCACGCCCTTGGTCGCCACTTCCTGAGCCAACGCCATGGTGAAGCCGTGAATGCCGGCCTTGGCCGTGGAATAGTTGGTCTGGCCGAACTGACCCTTCTGGCCGTTCACCGACGAGATGTTGATGATGCGGCCCCAGCCGCGCTCGACCATGCCGTCGATCACCTGCTTCGTCACGTTGAAGAGGCTCGTGAGATTGGTGTCGATCACGGCCGTCCAGTCTTCGCGCGTCATCTTGCGGAACACCACGTCGCGCGTGATGCCGGCGTTGTTCACGAGCACATCGATTTCGCCGACTTCGGCCTTGATCTTGTCGAATGCCTGGCGCGTCGAATCCCAATCGCCCACGTTGCCTTCCGAGGCGATGAAGTCGTAACCGAGCGCCTTCTGGTCTTCCAGCCATTTCACGCGGCGCGGCGAATTCGGGCCGCAGCCGGCGATCACCGTGAAGCCCTGCTTGGCGAGGCGCTGGCAAATGCCGGTCCCGATGCCGCCCATCCCGCCCGTTACATACGCAATACGCTCTGACATAAACCACACTCCATTATCGTTTTCCTGGCGCGCCCTTCGACGGCCCTGGCCTCGCTCCTTCCCGCTGCCACCACCCGCGCCACGCGTTGCTCGCAGCGCCGGGGCGAACCGCTAGCCGCTGCTAACAGCGCCCCCCGGCAATCGCATGTAGCGCTATCAAGCGCGCTCGAGCGCGAGCGCCACGCCCATGCCGCCGCCGATGCACAGCGAGGCGAGACCGCGCTTCGCATCGCGGCGCTGCATTTCGTGCAGCAGCGTCACGAGAATCCGGCAGCCCGACGCGCCGATCGGGTGACCGATCGCAATCGCCCCGCCGTTCACGTTGATCTTCGACGTGTCCCAGCCCATCTGCTTGTTCACGGCCAGCGCCTGCGCGGCAAAGGCCTCGTTGATCTCCATGAGATCGAGGTCGTTCACCGACCAGCCCGCGCGCTCCAGCGCACGCTTTGAGGCCGGCACCGGGCCCATGCCCATGATCTTCGGGTCCACACCGCCGCTTGCATACGCCTTGATGCGCGCGAGCGGCGTGAGGCCCAGCGCTTCGGCCTTCTTCGCCGACATCACCACGACCGCGGCCGCGCCGTCGTTCAGGCCCGAGGCGTTGGCCGCCGTCACCGTGCCTTCCTTGTTGAACGCCGGCTTCAGGCCCGCGAGCGACTCAGCCGTCACGCCGTGGCGCACGAACTCGTCGGTCGCGAACTGCAGCGGCTCGCCCTTGCGCTGCGGAATCGCCACCGGCACGATTTCCGCGTCGAAGCGGCCCGCCTTCTGCGCCGCTTCGGCCTTGTTCTGCGAAAGCGCCGCAAACGCGTCCTGCTCCTCGCGCGTGATGCCGTATTCCTTCGCGACGTTTTCCGCCGTCACGCCCATGTGGTACTGGTTGTACACGTCCCACAGGCCGTCGACGATCATGCTGTCGATCAGCTTCGCATCGCCCATGCGGAAGCCGTCGCGCGAGCCCGGCAGCACGTGCGGCGCGGCGCTCATGTTTTCCTGGCCGCCGGCCACGACGATGTCCGAGTCGCCCGCGATGATCGCGTTCGCAGCCAGCATCACGGCCTTCAGGCCCGAGCCGCACACCTTGTTGATCGTCATGGCGGGAACGGCCGTGGGCAGGCCCGCCTTGATCGACGCCTGGCGCGCCACGTTCTGGCCCGAACCGGCGGTCAGCACCTGACCCATGATCACGTCGCTCACCTGCTCCGGCTTCACGCCTGCGCGCTCGAGCGCAGCCTTGATGACGATCGCACCCAGGTCGGGCGCCGCCACCTTCGCGAGCGAACCGCCGAATTTGCCAACTGCCGTACGTGCGGCCGAAACGATCACAATGTCAGTCATTTCCAGATCCTCCGGGCGGCTTGAAGGCGCGCCATGCGCCCCGCCCGTCAAGTTGTTAATCCGAATTCCGCAGCAAGCGGATCAAGCGCTCGAATCGCTTCGATCGTTTCAATCGCGTTGCTGCACATAACGCCCCGGCGCCGGCTCGATCTCGGGGAATTCCGCCGAGCCGGCTTGCGCACGCGGCTTCACCTTCTTGCCGCCGTACTGCTCGAGCCATTCGGCCCAGGTCGGCCACCAGCTGCCGGGTTTCTCCTCGGCGGCGGCGAACCAGTCGTCGGCGTCTTCCGGCAAATGCTTCGCGTCGGCCTCGATGCTCCAGAAGCTGCGCTTGTTCTTCGACGCCGGGTTGATCACGCCCGCAATATGCCCCGACGCGCCAAGCACGAATTTCAACGGCCCGGACAGCAGCGGCACCGAAGCGTAAGCCGTGCGCCAGGGCACGATGTGATCCTCGCGCGAGCCGTAGATGAACGTCGGCACGTCGACGCGCGAAAGATCCACTTCCTCGCCGCACACCGTGAGCGCACCGGGCTCGCGCAGCTTGTTTTCCAAGTACGTATTGCGCAGGTACCACGCGTACATGGGCCCCGGCAGGCTCGTCGAGTCGCTGTTCCAGAACAGCAGGTCGAACGGCGCGGGCGTACGTCCCTTCAGGTAATTGTCGACGACGTAGTTCCAGACCAGATCGTTGGGCCGCAGGAACGAGAACGTGTTGGCGAACTCGACGCCGCGCATGAGGCCCGGCGTGCCGCCATTCTTGCCGCCGATGGTCTGCTCGCGCATCTGCACGTGGGCTTCGTCGACGAACACGTCGAGCACGCCCGTGTCGCCGAAGTCGAGCATCGCGGTGAGCAGCGTCATGGACGAAGCGGGATGTTCGCCGCGCGCCGCAGCCACGGCCAGCGCCGTAGCGAGCAGCGTGCCGCCCACGCAGAAGCCGAGCGTGTTGATCTGCTCGCGCTCGCTGATGCTGCGCGTCGTCTCGATCGCTGTGAGCACCCCCTCTTCGATGTAGTCGTCCCAGGAGCGGTCCGCGATCGACGCGTCACCGTTGTGCCAGGAGACGAGAAACACCTGCTGCCCCTGCTCGAGCGCATATGCAACGAGCGAATTCTCGGGCTGCAGGTCGAGGATGTAGTACTTGTTGATGCACGGCGGCACGATCAAGAGCGGCCGCTCGCGCACGGTGGCCGTGCGCGGCTTGTACTGGATCAGCTGGAAGAGCGCGTTCTCGAACACGACCGAGCCTTCGGTGGTCGCGAGGTTGCGGCCCACCACGAAGCGCGATTCGTCGGTTTGCGAGATCTTGCCGCGCGACATGTCGCCGAGCAGGTTCATGACACCCTGGCGCAGGCTCTCGCCGTGCGTCTCGAGCAAGGCGCTTTGCGCGTCGGGATTGAGCGCGAGGAAATTGCTGGGCGAGGCTGCCGCGGTCCACTGCTGCACGGCGAAGCGAATGCGCTCGCGCGTTTTCGGATCGGTATCGATCGCGTCGACGAGTTCATGCAGGTAGCGCGCGTTGAGCAGATACCATGCCGCCGTGAACGCGTACGCGGGCGTTGCCTTCCAGGCGTCGGAGCTAAAGCGCCGGTCCTTGAGTTCGGGCGCTTTGGGCGTGGTGTCGGTGGCCTGGCGCAGCAAGTCGAGCGCGTCGCGCGAATATTCCGCCTGCAGATGCTGCAGCCGTGTAGGTTCGATCGACGCCGTAGGAAGCTTGAAACCTTCGAACGGGTTCGCGCCGCCGAAGGGATTGCCTGCAGCGAAGGGGTTACCCGCAGCGAAGGGGTTACCCGCAGCGAAGGGGTTACCCGCAGCGAAGGGGTTACCCGCAGCGAAGGGGTTGCTCGACGCACCGTTGCCCGCCGACGGCCACCAGTTGGCAGCCAGTCCCGCAAAAGGTGCTTGCTGCGCCGCGCCGCCCGTTTGCTGCGCAGCATTCAGGGCGCTCTTCCAGGCGTTCGTCCACGCGTCGAGATAGTGCTGCATGCCTGCTGCGTCGGGGGCGAAAGGCGGATTGCCGCGCGTTGCACCATCAGTTGAAGCGCCCGAGCCCGGGGCAGTCTTGGAACGTTGAGATGCCGTCATGCCTGCTTTTGACCGATGTGTCCCGAAGGACTGGTTGAGAGGCAGGTGGTACGCATACGGGCGCCGTTGCGGCGCTCGTCACGACCTGTCCCGTGGGTGAGGGACATTCTTGCTCCCCATTGCAAAGCGTGTCAATGCTTGTGCCCGATTTTGCCGCGCTGCGATATTTTTTTAATTATCGTTTTCCCGATGTAATCAATTGTTTAACTGTCGCGACATATCGTTGTGCGGTCTGGCGCACAAAAATCCGCCGTGGCGGCAAGCGCTTGCAGTGCAATGCGGCAGATAGGGATTCGATGCGCGCTGGGTGGCACATGGCGCTTTGCGGGAATCGCTGCATCGCAACAAATCATCGTCCGGTTCACGACGCGCCGCCGCGTTGCGTCACGGCGGCGCGGTGCGGCAAAGTCAGGGGTGAAGCCAGATCAACGCGGCCATGCGGCCGGTGACGCGATCGCGCCGGTACGAGTAGAAACGCTCGCGCAGCGTAACCGTGCACATGTCGCCGCCGCTGACGTGGCGCACCCCGAGCGTAGCGAGGCGCAGCCGCGCGAGTGCGGGAAGATTGGCGAGGTATTTTCCGCTTGCCTCGGGGCGCGCGACGAAAGCCGCCGCGGTGGCCGCGCGGTGCGCGTCGCGTTGTGCCGCATCGACATGCTCCACATGAGTCATGAACGCGTCACGCACGTCTGCACCGACCTCGAAGGCCGTGGGCCCGATGGCGGGGCCGAGATAGGCGTGGAGGTCTGCAGTCGCACAGCCTGCGAGCGCGGCGACGCGCTCGGCGGTGCGCTCGATGACGCCCGCAGCCAGCCCGCGCCAACCCGCGTGCGCGGCGCCTACGGCGCGGCCCTCGCCATCGCACAGCAGGACGGGCATGCAGTCGGCCACCATCACCGTGCAGGCGATGCCGGGCTCGGCGGTGACGCTCGCGTCGGCTTCGAGCGGCGCGCCCTTGCGCGCGGCGGCAAGCGCGGCTGCGGCGTCGACCACGACGGGACCGTGAATCTGCTTGAGCCACGCGGCAGGCGCGCCCGCATGCGCGAGCAGCCGTTCGCGGTTCGCCTCGACGTGCGCGAGATCGTCGCCGGAGCCGCGGCCCAGATTCAAGCCGCCGGGAAGATCGATGCCCTCACCGCTTTCACCGCCCTGCGCCGCCTGCCAACGACCGAATGGCGGCTCGCTCACGCCGCCGTTACGCGTCGTGACCAGCGCGCGCACACGCGGCGAAACCTGCCAGTCGGGATGCAACACATCGTCGGACGTCAGTTCCGGGCGGGTCGTCATGCGTGCTTGTCCTCGTCTTGCGAATCGTCTTCGTCGTCTTCGTAATCGTCTTCGTCGCTGCCGATCACGTAGCCTTCGTCGGTGTAGGCGCTGTCGAACATGTCTTCATCGAAGCCGACTTCGTCCTCGTCTTCTTTGCCGCCGAAGCCAAGCGCCTCGATCAGCGCGTCGAGGTCGTCGGGCACCTCGGCGCGCCATTGCATCGCGCGGCCCGTGACCGGATGAACGAGGCCGAGGCGCCACGCATGCAGCGCCTGGCGCGCAAAGCCGTCGGGCAGCGCCGCGACCGAGCGCTTGCCGCGCGCGTGGCCATACACGGGATCGCCCAGCAAAGGATGGCCGACATGCGCGCAGTGCACGCGAATCTGGTGCGTGCGCCCCGTTTCCAGATCGCAATGAATGGCGCTCACGGGCTGGTTGTGCCAGAGCGTCTTGTCGATACGCCGGAAGTGCGTGCGCGCGGGCTTGCCCGAAGCACCCTTCACCACCGCCATGCGCGTGCGCTCGCGCGGGTCGCGGCCGATCGGCGCGTCGATGGTGCCTTCGTCGGCCATGTTGCCCCACACGAGCGCGAGATAGCGGCGCTTGACCGTGCGCGCCTGCAGCTGGCGCACGAGGTCGGTTTGCGCCTGCAGCGTGCGCGCGACGACCATCAGCCCGGACGTTTCCTTGTCGAGCCGATGGACGATGCCGGCGCGCGGCAGCCCCGCCGCCGCTTCGCCATAGCGATGCAGGAGGCCGTTGAGGAGCGTGCCGCTCCAGTTGCCCGCCGCCGGATGCACGACGAGCCCGGCGGGCTTGTTGATGACCACGATGGCGTCGTCTTCATAGACGATGTCGAGCGGCACCGGCTCGGGCGTGAACGCAAGCTGCTCGGGCAGGAGGTCCGGCACGAGTTCGATGGTCGCGCCGAGCGGCACCGGCTGGCGCACCTTGGCCGGCTTGCCGTCCACGCGCACGCGCTGCTCCTCGATCCAGCCCTGCAAACGGCTGCGTGAAAATTCCGGAAATACTTTGGCGAGCACCTTGTCGAGGCGCTCGCCCGCGAGCTCATCAGGCACCTGAATCGAACGCGGGGCCTCGTCGGCGCGCGCACGCGGGGTGCGACCGGCGCCCTCGCCTGCGAGTTCGTCGTCGAACGCCTCACTGGCGGCTGCGTCATCGGGTGCATCGCCCAGGCTATAATCGCTGATGCTGTTTTGGGCGCCGGGAGCGCCGGCCCCCGGAATAACTGTACGGGTCATTGAGTCTGGGTCACCTGTGGACCTGAAGCTGGACTGGATAAATGCGAGCCTTGAACACGATTACGAAACTGGCCCAACACGCGGTGGACCGAAACGCAATGCGCGCGGCGCGAGCAAACCTGCTCGGCAAGATTGGCAACGTCGTTCGCCTGGCTGTCTGCGGCGCGGCTATCGCCGTCGTCGCGGCCTGCCACGGCCTGCCGGAAAAGACCGACGAAACGGCAGCGTGGAACAACAACAAATTATATACGGAGGCCCAGGATGCGCTCTCCGGCGGCGACTGGGGCAAGTGCGCGAAATATTTTGAAGCACTTCAGGGCCGCGACCCGTTCGGCCACTTCGCCCAGCAGGCGCAGATCAACGTAGCCTACTGCAACTGGAAGGACAACGAGAACGACGCCGCCGACCAGGCGATCAACCGCTTCATCCAGCTGCACCCGGATCACCCGGACGTCGCCTACGCGTACTACCTCAAGGGCATGATCCACTTCAACGACGACCTGGGTCTGTTCGGCCGCTTCTCGGGCCAGGACATGAGCGAGCGCGACCCGAAGTCGCTGCGCGAGTCGTATGACGCATTCAAGGTCGTGGTCGACAAGTATCCGCAGAGCAAGTACGCCCCGGACGCCGCCCAGCGCATGCGTTACATCGTGAACGCGCTCGCTTCGCACGAAGTACATGCGGCCGACTACTACTACCGCCGTGGCGCCTATGTGGCGGCCATCAACCGCGCGCAGCTCGCGATCCAGGACTACAAGAGCGCGCCGGCGATTGAAGACGCGCTGCATATCATGATCCTGTCGTATCAGAAGCTCGATCAGCCGCAGCTCGCCGAAGACACGCGCCGCGTGCTCGCCGGCACCTTCCCGGACAGCCCGTACATCACCGGTCACGCGCGCCCTGGCAAGGAAGACAAGTCCTGGTGGCAGATCTGGTGATCGCCGCGCCTCTGCATTGAGGCCGCGCAGGAAAGCAAAACGCCACGGTTTTCCGTGGCGTTTTTTTATTTCTGCGGCGGCGCAGGCTTCGCGCCTGCGCCGCGCTGACATCCTCAATCGCGCTCGAACAGCGCGATCGACTCCACGTGCGACGTGTGCGGGAACATGTTGACCACGCCCGCACCCTTGAGCCGGTAGCCGGCCTCGTTGACGAGCACGCCCGCATCGCGTGCGAGCGTTGCGGGGCTGCACGACACGTAGACGATGCGCTTAGGCAGCGGGCCATTGCCGCTCTGCGCGATTTCCGCGAGCGCCTGGGAAACGGCGAACGCGCCTTCGCGCGGCGGGTCGACGAGGAACTTGTCGAAGTGGCCGAGTGCGCGCATGTCGTCCGCGGTGACTTCGAACAGGTTGCGGCATGCAAACGACGTATGCCCGTCCACGCCGTTGGCGCGCGCATTTTCCAGTGCACGGGCCGTCAGCGTGTCGCTGCCTTCGATCCCCACCACTTCGCGCGCGAGACGCGCGAGCGGCAGCGTGAAGTTGCCGATGCCGCAGAACAGATCGAGCACGCGGTCGCGCGGCTCCGGCGCGAGCAGACGCAGCGCGCGGCCCACCAGCACGCGGTTGATCTGGTGATTGACCTGCGTGAAGTCCGTGGGCTTGAACGGCATGCGAATGCCGAACTCGGGCAGCGTGTAGTCCAGTTCCTTGTCGAGCGGATAGAACGGGAACACGGTGTCCGGGCCCTTCGGCTGCAGCCAGAACTGAACGTTGTGCGCGTCGGCGAACGCGCGCAGCAGGTCTTCGTCGGCGGCTGTGAGCGGCTCGAGAATGCGCAGCACGAGCGCCGTCACACTCGAACCCACGGCGAGTTCGATCTGCGGCATGCGATCGCAAATCGACAGCTGCCCTACGAGATGGCGCAGCGGCACGAGCATCGCCGAGACGTTCGGCGGCAGCACTTCGCAGCTCGTCATGTCGGCCACATAGCTGCTCTTCTTTTCGTGGAAACCGACCAGCACGCCACCCTTCTTCGGCACGTTGCGCACCGTGAGGCGCGCGCGATAGCGGTAGCCCCACGACGGCCCGTGAATCGGCCGGAACATCGTCTCCGAACGCACCTTCGAAAGGTGCATGAGGTTGTCCTCGAGCACGCGCTGCTTGACGGCGATCTGGGCGCGCACGTCGAGGTGCTGCATCGAGCAGCCGCCGCAGGTGCCGAAGAACGCGCACTGCGGCTTCGTGCGAATCGCGCTCTCACGCAGCACGCTCACCACTTGCGCCTGTTCGAACGTGGGCTTCTTGCGGTAGCTCGAGTAGGTCACGCGCTCGCCCGGCAGCGCGCCCTCGACGAAGATCACCTTGCCGGGCTCGCCTGTCTCGGTGACGGTGCGGCCAACGCCGCGCGCCTCCATGTCGAGCGACTCGATCTCGAGAATGGGGGCATGAGCGACCGAGGCTTCGATGGCGGCGCGTTTTTCGGCGCGGCGCTCGCGCTTGCTGCGCTTTTTCGTGGGCGTGGGCGGCATGGGCTCGGCCTGAGCAGGCTCGGCTTGAGGGTCGGGGGCAGCTTGAGACACCAGCGGATTCCTGACTGACGATGAGTCAATTGTGGGCGAAGGCGAGATTGTAGTCGAAGTCTGCGCCCGCGCTCCGGCGCTGCTGTTTTCGAACTTGTCCGATCGTGCTCGCTGCCCCCCGTCACTACGATGATTCCTGAGGCGTGATAAGCCCCACTCACGCGAAGGAATCGTCAACATGTCTGCCCTCGTCTTCCTGCAATCGTTCGCGCTTTTGCTTGTCGCACTCGGCGCCGCCACCGTCGCCGAACCGCTGGCTTCCAGACGCGCAAGCACGCACCGCCGGCTGCTGCTCGGCGTTGCCAACCTCGCGATCCCCATCGCGCTGTTCGCGTTGCTGCTGTTCGGCCTGCGCATTCTGTTCGACTGATGCAGCTCGATCAGACGCTTTCAGAATCGTCCCATAGATTGACGCCGGTTGCGGCGGCAAGGATATCCACCCCTTCACCAACGGAACCGAAGTGAGCAAGCTACCTCTTTGTGCGCTCGTCGCAACGACGCTCGTGGGCCTCGCGGCGTGCGGCCCGACCATCCAGCCCGATCAACTCGTCGCCTCCATCCAGCCGGGCATGACGCAAAGCGATGTCTACAAGCGTATGGGGCCGCCCGATCGCGGCTACCAGACCAACGGCCTCGACTGTTTCCAGTACGACCTCGGCAAATACGATCTCGGCAGCGCCCGCAACGTGCCGTTCTCCGTGTATTTCGACCGCAGCAACCATGTTGCCGGCACGACGCGCGCCGCGTGTCAGGGTCGCCGGATCTAACGTCAATACGCTCGAGCGAGCGACGCCACTGCGTGCACACGCCTACCCGTGCCAGCGGGCGGGCGAACAGCGTTTCGCACCCGATATTCTTCATACAACACGGCAGGAGAAACCAGGCTAGGGTTACACGTGCGGGAACCGCCGCCGCGCCATGCGAGGAGCGTGCCGATGAAACTGGTCAGCTGGAATGTGCAGTGGGGCCGCGACGCTTCTGGCGCCGTCGATCTCGCGCGCACGGTGCGCGAGGCGCGGCATCTTGCCGACTTCGACGTGCTATGCCTGCAGGAAATCACACGCGGGTTCCGGGCGCTGCCGGGCGGTCCAGGCGACGATCAGTTCGCCGAACTCCGGGCGCTGCTGCCAGGCTTTGCGGTCATCGAGGCAATCGGCGCCGACTTGCCTGCGCACCTTGACCCACCAGGCTCCCGTCAAGACGCGGCGCCGATGCCGCGCCGCCAGTTCGGCAACGCGCTCGCCGCGCGCTTGCCCGTCGCGCAGGTGTTTCGCCACGCCCTGCCGTGGCCCGCCGACTCTGCCGCGCCCTCAATGCAGCGTGTCGTGCTCGAAGCTGTGCTCGACGCGCCGGGCGGCGCGCTGCGCGTACTGACCACGCATCTGGAGTTCTACTCGCTGCGCCAACGGCTCGCGCAAGTGGACGAGTTGCGGCGCCTGCAGCAGGAAGCCGCCGATCACGCGGCGCATCCCGCGCCCGCCGAAAACGATGCGGGGCCGTTCGCCCGCACCGCGCGCCCCGTCTCGGCGATCGTGTGCGGCGACTTCAACAGCGCATGGGGCAGCGAGGCGTACACACGCATGCTCGAGCCGCTCGCGGGCAGCCCCGCCTTTATCGACGCGTGGACCGCGCTGCACGCCGGCGCGACGCCGCCGCCCACGGCCGGCGTCTATGACACGAAGCAATGGTCGGACGGCCCGCTTGCGTGCGACTTCGTCTTTGTCACGGCGGATTTGCGCCCACGCCTGCGAAGCTGCGAAATCGACGGCGCGACCCAGGCTTCGGATCATCAGCCGATCGTGCTCGAACTAGGCTAAGGGGTAATCGGCCGGCTGCGCGCTCAGCCGACAAACGCTTCGAGGTACTCGCCCCAATGCGGTGCGGTTTCGGCGGCGAGCGACTGCTTCACAAACTCAATCTCATCCGCATATTCGCGCTCTGTGAAACCGCCGCGCATCATCTGAAACCGGCAATAGAGCAGATACGTGTTGACCACGTCGGTCTCGCAGTAGTTGCGGATCTCCTCGATGCGGCCTTCCTGAAATGCAGTCCACACCTGCCCGCCGTCCATCCCGAGCTTGCCCGGAAAACCACAGAGCTTCGCGAGCGCGTCGAGCGGCGCATTCGCCCGCGGCTGGTACATCGCGAGCAGGTCCATCAGGTCAGTGTGGCGCGTGTGGTAGCGGCTGATGTAGTTGTTCCACTTGAACTCTCGGTCCGCGTCGCCCATTTCCCAGTAGCGCACCGCGCGAATGCTGTGCACGAGCGCGCGATAGTGCAGCACCGGCAAGTCGAAGCCGCCGCCGTTCCACGAAACGAGCTGCGGCGAGTACTTCTCGATTGTGCGGTAGAACGAATCGATCAGGCGCGCTTCGCCGTCTTCGGGCGTGCCGAGCGAGCGCACGCGAAAGCCCTGCCCGTCGCGGAACACACACGAGATCGCGGCGACGCGCTGCAGATGATGCGGCAGAAAATCGCTGCCGGTTTTCTCGCGGCGCGCAGCGAAGGCGTGTTCGGCCACTTCGGTGTCGGTGAGCGTGGCGGGCAGATCTTCGAGACGGCGAATGCCGTCGACATCGGGAATCGTCTCGATGTCGAATACGAGTACAGGAACTGTCATTCAGATGGACTGCGAGGGTTTAGAGAACGGCGTCCTTGCGCACGCCGTTCGATGCGAAAAAGCGCTTGAGACGCACCAGCGCTTCCTGCTGGATCTGCCGCACGCGCTCGCGAGTGAGGCCCATCTCGTCGGCCAGCTCTTCGAGCGTGGCGGGCTCGATATGATTCAGCCCGAAGCGCCGTTCGATGACGTGGCGATGCTTATCGGATAAACGCCCGAGCCACGCGCGTGTAAGCGTTTCCAGCTCGCGGTGCTGCACTTCGGCATCGGGCGACTGGCTCTGGTCGTCCGAAAGCAGGTCGAGCAGGCTGCTGGCCGGGTCGAGGTCGAGCGGCGCGTCGAGCGAAGCCGTGTGTTCGTTGAGCGCGAGAATGTCGGTGACCTCATCGGTGGTCTTGCCGGTGAGATAGGCGATGTCGTCGATGCTCGCGTCACGCCGCTCCGAGGCCGAGTCGGCGTTGAGCGAATTCTTCTCCAGATGCCGCTTCGCGCGCAGTACCTGGTTGAGCTCGCGAATCACGTGCACCGGCAAGCGCACGGTGCGCGCCTGGTTCATGATGGCGCGCTCGATGCTCTGGCGGATCCACCAGGTCGCATACGTCGAGAAACGGAAGCCGCGCGTGGGATCGAACTTCTCGATCGCGTGCATGAGGCCGAGGTTGCCCTCCTCGATCAAGTCGAGCAGCGGCACACCGCGATTGAGATAACCCTTGGCAATGCTGACGACGAGGCGCAGATTGCGCTCGATCATGACCTGACGCGCCTCGAACTCGCCGGCCTTGGCGAGACGCGAGTAGCGCTGCTCCTCCTCGACAGTGAGGAGCGGCTTCACGCTGATCCGGTTCAGATAATGCTGGATGGTGTCGGCCGTGAGTTCGGCCTGCAGCATGGCACGGAAATCGTCGGCGTCGGGTGCGGCTTCGGCCGTTTCGGCGCCCTCGCCCGAGCCGCCTTCGTCGGCCGGGGAATCGCGCTCTTCACGTTCCTCGCGCTCGTCGCGCTCCTCGAAATCGCGGCCGCCGTCGAGGTCGGGCGACGTGTCGTCGTCGCCCGCCTGCGCGCCGTCCTCCACCGAAACCTGGGCGGCTTGGCTGTCAGACTCGGATTGCTGCAGACGGCGCTTCGATTTCGGCATGGTCGGCTCGCTTTTATTGCGGCGGCAAGTACTTCAGTGGGTCGACGGGCTTACCCTGACGGCGTACTTCGAAATGCAGCATCACCCGGTCCGAGTCGGTATTGCCCATTTCGGCGATCTTCTGACCTTTGGTGACCGCATCCCCTTCTTTTACCATCAAAGTCCGGTTGTGTGCATACGCGGTCAAGAACGTCGCGTCATGCTTGATGATAATGAGATTGCCGTAACCGCGCAGCCCATTTCCGGCATAAACCACGCGCCCATCGCCAGCAGCCTTGACAGGATCGCCCGGCGCACCGCCGATATTGATGCCCTTGTTCTTCGTATCGTCGAAGCCGTTGAGCACCGGACCACGCACCGGCCACGCAAGCGCGATGTTGCCACTTGGCGCCGCGGCCATATCACCGCCGCTTGCACCCGGCTGCGGCGGCACGGCCGCCGTAGGCGCCGATGCATTCGCACCCGGACCGTAGAGCGGCGGCTGCGCAGGCGAGCCTGCTGCCGCTGCGCCCGGTGCAGCACCCACACCCGGAACCGGCGCGGTCACAACGCCCGGCGTGTACGCCGACGGATTCGCACCCGGCGGCACGACGCGCAACAACTGATCCACCTCGATCTGATTCGGATTGGTGAGATTGTTCCACGTCGCGATGTCGCGATAATTCTGGCCGTTTTCGAGCGCAATCCTATAGAGAGTATCGCCCGGCTTCACCCGGTAGTATCCCGGAGGCGGCGGCCCGAGCGGCACCGGAGGCTGCGCGGCCGCCGTGCCGAGCGGCGCGGTGCGGTCCACCACAGGTGCCTGATCGAGTCGCGTGGCGCATGCGGCCAGAAGGCAGAGCGCGACGACCGCGGTGCCGCGCTGGGCTGCGATCAGCGTGGCTGCGGGCAGGTCGACATTCGGGCGGTTTCTTTTGATCGCGCGCAACATACTCATCGGATTCAGATCACTCCAGATTTTAAGGGGACAAAGAAAACGCGATCCAGGCGTGACTCCCGCCACTGCGCCGGCCCCGTGCGCTCCACGAGCGTGAGGACCTGCGTCGCTTCGCCGGCGGCACTCTGCGTGCCGGACACCGCCACGGGCGCCACGAGCTTCCCGCCGATGGCGAGTTGCTCAAGCAGCGCCTGCGGCACGTCGAAGCCGGCGGCGGCGATCACGATCGCGTCGAACGGCGCCGCCGACGGCAAACCGAGCCGTCCGTCGCCGTAGTGCAAGCGGATATTCGGGATACGCAGCGGACGAAGATTCGTCTTCGCGCGCTCGTATAACGGCTTGATGCGTTCAATGGAATACACGTCGCGCGCAATCTGGCTCAGCACGGCGGCCTGATAGCCGCAGCCGGTGCCGATTTCCAGCACGCGCTCCAGCACACGGCCTGCGCCCGCGAGTTCGAGCATGCGCGCGACCACGGAAGGCTTCGAGATGGTCTGGTGATGACCGATCGGCAACGCCGCATCTTCGTAGGCCTGGGTAGCCAGACCCGGGTCGATGAACATGTGGCGCGGCACGGCCGCGAGCGCCTGGAGCACGCGCGCATCGGCAATGCCGTTTGCACGCAGGCGTTCGACCATGCGTTCGCGTACGCGTTCCGAAGTCAGTGCATGCGCGCCGTTGAGCGCAACGCCAGGCGCGCCCGTGACGGTGACGGCCGGACGCGGCGCACTCGCACCACCCGGCATTGCGGCGCGTGGCGCGGCCGCGCTGCCAGCAGGATGCGCTGGCTTGATCGAACCTGCCGGCTTCGCGACCATTGGCTTCGCATTGACCGCCTTCGCAGGCGGCGCCTTGAACGGTGCGTTTGCGTTGGACTTCGCAACGGCCGGCGTGCCGACCTTCGTGCCCGGCTTCGCGAGCGCGCCGACGCCCGGTTTCGAGGCGCTGCTGTTGCCCGCGCCCGCGAGCGGCGTGCGTGCGTCGCCCGGGCGCGTGTCGCGCCGGCGCGGCTCGCGCACGAGATCCGCAAGCCCGAGCGGAAAACGCTTCGTGCGCTCGCCCGTCATGAAACGCTGCCGCCCTTGCGCGCCCAGTCGTGCGTCGCGGACAGCATCTGCGTATGGGTGAGATCGAGTTGCAGCGGCGTGATCGACACGTGGCCGTTCGACACCGCGTGGAAGTCCGTGCCCTCGCTCGCGTCGCGCGCGCTGCCCGACGGCCCGATCCAGTAGATCGGCTCGCCGCGCGGGTTGGTCTCGCGGATCACGGGCTGCGAAGGATGACGCTTGCCGAGGCGCGTGACGCGCCAATCGCCCAGTTCGTCGTACGGCCGGTTCGGGATGTTGACGTTCAGCAGCGGATGACCCGGCAACGGGTTCGCGAGGTAATGCGCAACGATTTCGGCCGCAACGCGCGCAGCGGAATCGAGGTGCACCCAGTCCTTGTCGACGAGCGAAAACGCGATGGCGGGTATGCCGAACATGATGCCTTCGGTCGCCGCAGCCACGGTGCCCGAGTACAGCGTGTCCTCGCCCATGTTCTGGCCGTTGTTGATGCCGGAGACCACGAGGTCGGGCTGCTGGTCGAGCATGCCCGTGAGCGCGATGTGCACCGAGTCGGTGGGCGTGCCGTTCACGTAGTAGAAGCCGGTGCTCGCCGATCGCAACACCGACAGCGGGCGCCACAGCGTAAGCGAGTTCGATGCGGCGCTGCAGTTCTGCTCGGGCGCCATGACCGTGACTTCGCCGAGCGGCTTGAGCGCTTCATAGAGCGCGGCCAGGCCGGGGGCGAGATAACCGTCGTCGTTGCTGAGTAGTATTCGCATCGAGCGATTGTAACCGAGGAAAGAAGGCACGCGAACGACAGCCCGGCCCTTGCGGCAGCACGCGTTGGGCCTTGAGTCGAACGTCGAATCGCTTGCCGATCCGGGACGCATTCGCATTCGCGCTACGCCTGGAAAGACACGTGTCAACGATACGAAATAAATCGCACGATCGTTCGCATCAAGACGGATTGCCGTACACTGTCCTGCTGTAGCGAATCCATGACCGATGCAACTGAAAGCAACCGAACCGGATCAAGACAGGAGACACGATGCGCGCAATCCGCTGCAACCAGTACGGCCCGCCCGACTCGCTCACGCTCGAAGACTCGCCCGACCTGGTGCCGGGCCCGGGCCAGGTGGTGATCGACGTGAAGGCCGCGGCCGTCAACTTCCCCGACGTGCTCATCATCGAAAACAAGTATCAGATGAAGCCGCCGCTGCCCTTCACGCCGGGCGCCGAACTCGCAGGCGTGGTGCGCGCCGCGGGCGAAGGCGTGAAGCTCGCGCCGGGCACGCGCGTGGTGGCGTACGTGGGCACGGGTGCGTTCGCCGAACAGGCGCTTGCGGATGCATCGGCGTGCGTGGCGTTGCCGGAGGGCGCCGACTTCGCGACGGCCGCCGCCTTCACGCTTGCGTATGGCACGTCGCACCACGCCGTGGTCGATCGCGCCGCGCTGCGCGCAGGCGAAACGATGCTCGTGCTCGGCGCCGCGGGCGGCGTGGGGCTTGCTGCGGTGGAGATCGGCAAGGTGCTCGGCGCGCGCGTGATCGCGGCGGCCTCGAGCGAGGAGAAGCTCGAAGTCTGCCGCCGCTTCGGTGCGGACGCCACCATCAACTACAGCACCGAGGACTTGCGCGAGCGCGTCAAGGCGCTCACCGACGGCAAGGGCCCCGACGTGATCTATGACCCGGTGGGCGGCGAGTATGCCGAGCCGGCGTTTCGCAGCATCGGCTGGCGCGGGCGCTATCTCGTCGTGGGTTTCGCGAATGGCGAGATTCCAAGGCTGCCGCTCAATCTCGCGCTGCTCAAGGGCGCGAGCCTCGTCGGCGTGTTCTGGGGCGATTTCGCGCGCCGCGAGCCGCAGCACAACGCGGCAGCGTTCGCGCAAATGGTCGGTTGGATCGGCGAAGGCAAGCTCAAGCCGTACGTCTCGAAGCGCTATAAGCTCGCCGATACAGCGCAAGCACTCAAGGACATGGCTTCGCGCAAGGTGACAGGCAAGATCGTGATCGAGCCCTGAGCGTTGCCTGCAACGCGGCAAGTAAAACGAAAACGGCCCGCGATGTGCGAGCCGTTTTGCATGATGCCAGCCGACCTAGACGATTTGTTGCTCGCGCAACCGGGCGATGTGGTCCGCGTCATAGCCCAAGGCTTGCAGGACTTCATCGGTATGCTCGCCGAGCGCGGGTCCAAGCCAGCGCGTGTCGCCAGGCGTTGCCGAGAGCTTGGGCGTGACCGAAGGCAGCGCGATATCCACGCCCTCGCCTTCCTTCGCACCCGGCGCCTGCCAGCGGAACTGCTGAATCATCTGGCGTGCCGCGAACTGCGGATCGGCGAACATGTCAGCCACACTGTAGATGCGGCCCACGGGCACGTCGGCGGCGTTGAGCACGTCGAGTGCTTCGTTGATGGTGCGCGTGGAAAGCCACGCCGCGATGGCACCATCGATCTCCGCCGTGCGCGGCACGCGGCCGTCGTTGTGTGCAAGTTGCGGATCATTCGCGAGGTCCGCGCGCTCGATTGCCATCATCAGGCGCCTGAAGATCGGATCGCTGTTGCCGCCGATCACGATGCTGCCATCCCGGCACGGATACGTATTCGACGGCACGATACCCGGCAGCGACGCGCCGGTGCGCTCGCGCACCATGCCGTACACACCGTACTCGGGTACGACGCTCTCCATCATGTTGAACACGGCCTCATAGAGCGCGACATCGACGATCTGGCCGCTGCCGCCGTTCATGTTGCGGTGATGCAGCGCCATCATCGCGCCGATCACGCCGTGCAAAGCCGCGATCGAGTCGCCGATCGAAATGCCGATGCGCGGCGGCGGCAGCTCGGGATAGCCGGTGATGTGACGCAGACCGCCCATCGATTCGGCGATCGCGCCGAAGCCCGGGCGGTCGCGGTACGGGCCCGTCTGGCCGTAGCCAGAGAGCCGCACCATCACGAGACCGGGATTCTCCTTCGAGAGCACGTCGTAGCCGAGCCCGAGCTTTTCGAGCAGGCCAGGCCGGAAGTTCTCGATGACGATATCGGCTTCCTTCGCGAGGCGCCGCACGATCTCCTTGCCCTCTTCGGCTTTGAGATTGACCGTAACCGACTTCTTGTTGCGCGCCTGCACGGCCCACCAGAGCGACGTGCCCCCCGCTTCCGGATAGAGCTTGCGCCATTTGCGCAGCGGGTCGCCGCCCTTGGGGTCTTCGATCTTGATCACTTCGGCGCCGAACTCGCCGAGAAAGCGCGCGGCGAAGGGGCCGGCGATCAGCGTGCCGAGTTCGAGGACTTTCACGCCCGCAAGCGGTCCCGTACCTTTGGCTGCGGATGCGTTCGATTGTGAATCGGCGGAATTGGGGGAAGCAGCGGCTGCGCTCATGGTGTCTCCTGTCGTTCTGTTCGGCTAACGGCGCCAAGGCATGGCGAAACGCTACATCGAGCGCCGGTCGAGCATGGCTCGCGCAATGGTGCCCGCGTCGACGTATTCGAGCTCGCCGCCCACCGGCACGCCGCGTGCGAGGCGCGTGACGGCGAGCCCGCGCGCCTTGAGCGTCTGGCCGAGGTAGTGGGCCGTTGCCTCGCCCTCGTTCGTGAAATTGGTTGCGAGCACCACTTCCTTGACAACGCCGTCCGAGGCGCGCTTCACGAGGCGGTCGAAATGGATCTCTTTCGGACCGATGCCATCGAGCGGACTCAGATGCCCCATCAGCACAAAATACAAACCGCGGTACGTCATGGTCTGTTCGAGCATGATCTGGTCGGCCGGCGTTTCGACCACGCACAGGAGCGTCGGGTCACGCTCCTCGTCGAGGCACGTTTCGCAGACCTGAGCTTCGGTGAAGGTGTTGCACTTCTCGCAATGCTTCAGATTCTCAGTCGCGAACAGGAGCGCGTTGCCGAGCTTTTCGGCGCCGTCGCGGTCGTGTTGCATCAGGTGATACGCCATGCGTTGCGCCGACTTCGGCCCGACGCCGGGCAACACGCGCAGCGCCTCGACGAGAGCGGCGAGAGCGGAAGGTTGTTTCATGCGGATTCAGCGCGAGATGCGCGACGGGGGTTGAAGCGGATGTGGCTTCTTGCGACGACTGGCTGCTGCCTGGTAGCTTTGGCGCCTCGATGCCAGCGCCTGCGCAGCCGTACCGGCCACGAGAAGGCACGCGAGACGCGCGGGCGCCGGCCTGCCGAAAGCAGACGCGGCGCTCGCAACGTTCCTTAGAACGGCATCTTGAAGCCCGGCGGCAGCGGCAGACCGGCGGTCATGCCGCCCATCTTTTCCTGCGACGTGGCTTCGGCCTTGCGCACCGCGTCGTTGAACGCCGCGGCCACGAGGTCTTCGAGCATGTCCTTGTCGTCTGCGAGCAGGCTCGGATCGATCGACACGCGGCGCACGTCGTTGCGGCAGGTCATCGTGACCTTGACGAGACCGGCGCCCGCCTGACCCTCGACTTCGATCTGGGCAAGCTGCTCCTGCATCTTCTTCATGTTTTCCTGCATCTGCTGGGCTTGCTTCATGAGCCCTGCGAGTTGGCCTTTCAACATAGTCACTGCTCCTTCTGGATCGTAGTCGTTCGAATCGATGCGCTCAAAAGCGCGCGACGCTTGCCGCGCCGCGCGGCGCAAATCAGTGGGCGGCCTGGCTGCCGCCCGATGCGGCGTCCGGCGCGACCGGCCGGATCGAGCCCGGCACGATGCTCGCGCCGAAGTCGCGAATCAGTTGCTGCACGAAGGGATCGGCGCCGATCTCGCGCTCGGCTTCGCGTTGACGCTGGGCGCGGTCTGCGGCGTCGAGCGCGGCCGCCGTACGGCGTGCAGGCCCGACTTCCACGCTCACTTCAACGACCTTGCCAAGACGCTCGGCGAGCGCCGTCTTCAGCTTCGCCACCTGCGAGGCTTCGGCGTACTGCGGCACCGGCACGCTAAGTTTGAGCAGCGTGCCTTCGAGCGCCATCAGTTCGCTGTTGAAGGCGAGCTGGTACGAGATGCCCTTCAGCGTTAGCGTGGCGGCAAGCGCGGGCCAGTCGCCGGTGAAGCCGATCGGGTCGAGCGGGATGCCCGGCGGCAGCTTGCTCACATCGACCACGGCCGGCGACGGCGTCGGCGCCGAAGCGCCGGCGCGCGGCGCGGACGGCTCGCTGTCGTAGGCCGACACGAAACCATCGTCGGGCGGCGCGAAATACGCGTCGTCGGCGCCGAGCGGCACATAGTCGTCGGGCGGGATATCGTCCCACGGCGGCGCGCCCGAGGCATCTTGCTGCGCGTTGGCGTTGCGCGCCGGCTGGCGCGCCTGCGCTTCCTGCGCGGCGGCGGCGCGGCGGGCCGGATCGGGCGTCGGCACCTTCACTTCCATGCGCGGCGCAGCCTTCGGCGCGGGCGCCGGGGCGGCCCCGCTGGCAGCGGCTGCGGGAGCGCGGCCCGTGGCAACGCGCATGCCCTTGCTGCGCAGCACGTCGAGCGCAGCGCTTGCGCCACCGCGCGTGGACGCCGCAGTTGCAGGCTCTTCACGCGTCTCGACTTGCGGTGCGGGCGCAACGGCTGCGGCGCTTTGAACGGTTTGCGTCCCTTCGGCTGGAGCGGGTGCAGCTGTGGCCGGTTCGACCTCGGCGGCAGCGGCAGCATCCGGCACCGTGCTCACGTTCGGTGCAGACTCGCCCTCGTCCTCCCACGGCGGCACGACGCGCGCTTCGGCCGCTGGCTTGGCGAGCGGTGCAGGCGCACTCGCTTGCGGCTCGACAACGGGCGTATTCGCCGGAGCGGCTTCCACCGCCGGCGGCACACTCGCCAGGATTTCGGCTTGCGGCGGCACGGGTGCTGCCGGCTTCGGCGCGAACGGCTGCGCAACGGCAGGCTCCGCGCCGCGCGCCGACGCCGCAACCGGAGCCGCCGCACGCGCGCCCGGACCCGCCACAGCGGGCTTCGAAGCCGGCGCACTGCCCACGCTGCCCGCGCCCACGGAAGGCTCGAACGCGAGCATGCGCAGCAGCGTCATCGTGAAGCCCGCGTATTCGTCGGGCGCGAGGCCTAGCTCGCTGCGGCCGAGGGTCGCGATCTGATAGAAAAGTTGGACCTGCTCCGGGCTCAACGACTGCGCAAAACGGCGGATGTCGTCGGCCTCGGGCCACTCGTCGAGCACCGACGAAGGCGCGAATTGCGCCCAGCCAACGCGGTGGAACAAACTCGCGAGATCCTGCAGCGCCGTGGAGAACGACAGGCTGCGCAGCGCCATTTCGTCGGCGATGGCGAGCACGTTCGCGCCGTCGCCGGCCACGAGCGCGTCGATCAGGCGGATGAGATAGCTTTGATCGAGCGCGCCGAGCATGCCGCGCACCGCTTCTTCGGTGACCTGGTTGGCCGAATACGCGATGGCCTGGTCGGTGAGCGAAAGCGCGTCGCGCATCGAGCCGTCGGCCGCGCGTGCGAGCAGGCGCAGCGCCTGCTGCTCGAACTCGACCTTCTCCTCACCGAGAATGTGCGTGAGATGCTCGACGATGTTGCCCGCGGGCATCTGCTTCAAATTGAACTGCAGACAGCGCGACAGCACCGTGACCGGAATCTTCTGCGGATCGGTCGTCGCAAGGATGAACTTCACATGGGGTGGCGGCTCTTCCAGCGTCTTCAACATCGCATTGAAGGCGTGGTTCGTGAGCATGTGCACTTCGTCGATCATGTAGACCTTGAAGCGCGCATCGACCGGCGCATAGACCGCACGCTCGAGCAGCGCAGCCATTTCGTCCACGCCGCGATTGCTCGCCGCATCCATCTCGACGTAATCGACAAAGCGCCCTTCGTCGATTTCCCGGCACGCACGGCACACGCCGCACGGCTTCGACGTCACGCCGGTCTCACAGTTGAGCGCCTTGGCGAAGATCCGCGACAGCGTCGTCTTGCCCACGCCGCGCGTGCCCGTGAAGAGATACGCGTGGTGCAGGCGGCCGCCGTCGAGTGCATGCGTGAGCGCGCGCACCACGTGCTCCTGTCCGACGAGCGAAGCAAAATCCTTCGGTCGCCATTTGCGTGCGAGAACTTGATAGGTCATCCGGAAATTGTATCAGCAACGCCCGCGCGTCCAGATGAATCGAAAGGCGGCCAATGCTTACTGCCCCGCGGCCGCGCGGCGGCACCAGCGGGCGATTGCGGAGCGCCGAAACAGCGGCGATGAAGGCTTGAAAAACACGACGAACGAAGCACTGCGTCGCGCAGTCAATTGCGCGGCGTGAATGTCGTATCGGGGGGAAAAACCGGAAGAAAAAAGAGGAAGGTGACGAGCCTGACCCTCGGCACTGGCGGAAAACGGCTGTGGCTGCTTCGTTCCCGACCTGACCAGGTTGACCGCCCCTCCATGCGAGGAGGCCCGTCACGGCGCATTCTAACATCGCTCGCGCAGCAATGCGACTGCTGCAGTGCGAAAAAACGTGCCAAGCCGCTCCGGACGTCCTTGCGCACCATGAAGCGCCCCCTCTTGCAACGGCCCGCGCCGCCTCCAGATAGCGTTCAGGAACACGAGGTGTCGCACGAAAACGCCCCGCGAAAATACTCACGCCGCTGCCGGAATATCCCGCCGAATGTGGTCTGCAGGACGGAAACCCTGTTTGCGGCATGAGTACTATCACCGTCGGCAACGCATAGGGATTTAGGCTACACTGGCGTCGGCAATTGGCTGGGCCACGTGGTTTTCGTGCGAATGGCGTGTGATTCGGACGTGTGACTCGGGTTCGGTCTGGCCGCCCCGGCGGCCCCGGATGAATTTTCAGTTTTGGTGTATCGTGGCGAGCAATTTACTCAGCCTCGAATCGAAAGAGGTATTCATACAATGAGCGAACAAATCAAGCATATCAGCGACGCATCGTTCGAACAGGACGTCGTGAAATCGGACAAGCCCGTGCTGCTGGACTTCTGGGCCGAGTGGTGTGGTCCGTGCAAGATGATCGCGCCGATTCTCGATGAAGTCGCGAAGGATTATGGCGATCGCCTTCAGGTCGCAAAGATCAACGTCGACGAGCACCAGTCGACGCCGGTGAAGTTCGGCGTGCGCGGCATCCCCACGCTGATCCTCTTCAAGAACGGCGCCGTGGCGGCGCAGAAGGTCGGCGCGCTGTCGAAGTCGCAGCTCACCGCGTTCCTGGACAGCCACCTGTAACTTCTTCGTCGGCCGCCCCGCCCTGCCGGGCGCATTGTCCGGCCAGCAAGGGAACGAGCCACGCAATGGTGCGTGTTGTCATGCGACAACACGCACCATAAAAACACGTCAAAACTTGCTGTCGGTCTTCACTGACGGTTTCTGGCGTGTGCTATGCTAGAATTCATAAAGCGTCTATCCGGCGCCCTTATAAAAGTTTCAAGCAAAGTTTCAAGCAAAGTTTCAAGCAAAAGTCCTTGAGCGGTTCCGCTCGCTTCTGTTCCCCCTGACTTCTTTTCGTCGCATCCTCCCCGACGGGTTCTCCGTATGCATCTTTCCGAGCTCAAGTCTCTGCACGTGTCCGAATTGATCGAGATGGCCAATGGCCTCGAGATCGAAAATGCGAACCGCCTGCGCAAGCAGGAACTCATGTTCGCGATTCTCAAAAAGCGCGCCAAGACGGGCGAAACGATCTTCGGTGACGGCACGCTCGAAGTGCTCCCCGACGGCTTCGGCTTCCTGCGCTCGCCGGAAACCTCGTATCTCGCCAGCACGGACGATATCTATATCAGCCCGTCGCAGATCCGCCGCTTCAACCTGCACACCGGCGACACGATCGAAGGTGAAGTGCGCACGCCGAAGGACGGCGAACGCTACTTCGCGCTCGTGAAGGTGGACAAGGTCAACGGCCAGCCGCCCGAGGCCTCGAAGCACAAGATCATGTTCGAGAATCTCACGCCGCTGCACCCGAACAAGGTGCTGCTGCTCGAGCGCGAAATGCGCGGTGAGGAGAACGTGACGGGCCGCATCATCGACATGATCGCGCCTATCGGCAAGGGTCAGCGCGGCCTGCTGGTCGCGTCGCCGAAGTCCGGTAAAACCGTGATGCTCCAGCACATCGCGCACGCCATCAAGCAGAACCACCCCGACGTGGTCCTGTTCGTGCTGCTGATCGACGAGCGTCCGGAAGAAGTGACCGAAATGCAGCGTTCGGTGGCAGGCGAAGTGATCGCCTCGACCTTCGACGAACCGGCTGCGCGTCACGTGCAGGTCGCCGAAATGGTGATCGAAAAGGCCAAGCGCCTCGTCGAAATGAAGCACGACGTCGTGATTCTGCTCGACTCGATCACGCGTCTCGCCCGCGCCTACAACACCGTTGTGCCCGCATCGGGCAAGGTGCTCACGGGTGGTGTGGACGCCAACGCACTGCAACGTCCGAAGCGCTTCTTCGGCGCGGCACGTAACATCGAAGAAGGCGGCTCGCTCACCATCATCGGTACGGCGCTGATCGAAACCGGCAGCCGCATGGACGACGTGATCTACGAAGAGTTCAAGGGCACCGGCAACATGGAAGTGCACCTCGAGCGCCGCCTCGCGGAAAAGCGCGTCTACCCGTCGATCAACCTGAACAAGTCGGGCACGCGCCGCGAAGAGTTGCTGATCAAGCCGGACATCCTCCAGAAGATCTGGGTGCTGCGCAAGTTTATCCACGACATGGACGAAGTCGAGGCCATGGAATTCCTGCTCGACAAAATCCGTCAAACGAAGAACAACTCCGAGTTCTTCGACATGATGCGCCGCGGCGGCTAACGCCCTCGCCCGCTCGATTCAGTGCAAAACGCCCGCGAATTCGCGGGCGTTTTTCTTTTCCGGCAGCACATCGTTTCACGCCACAACGTGTACGTGAACGTTCACGTTGAACTATAATGCGCGGCATGTCTCGATCGCCCCACGGCGAAAAAAGAGTGCCTCATGTCCAAGGATTCCCCTGCGCTACTCACGGTGCGCGACGCCGCCGAGCGGCTCAATGTCACGCCGCGCACGCTCAAATATTACGAAGAGCGTGGGCTCGTCAGCCCCTCGCGCAGCGAAGGCCGCTACCGGCTCTACGACGAGCACGACCTCGAGCAGTTCTCGCGCATCCTGCGGCTGCGCGCGCTCGGCTTTTCGCTGCACGGCATCACCGAAATGCTCAAGCGGCCGCTCGAGCAGGCGGGCGAAGGCCGCCGGCGCTATTCGCAGGAGTCGCTGCAGCAAATCGCTAACGCGCTTGCGCAGCAGATCGCAACGCTGGACACGCGCATTGCGGACGTGCGCCGTGAGTTGAAGGAAGCGCAGACGGTGCGCGCGGAGCTTGCCGACGATCTCGATTACCTGCAGCGGCGGCTGGCCGGCGAGCCTTCCGATCAATTGATCGAGCAACGCCTCGCCGCCACGCGGCGCCGCAAGGCGGCCGCGAGCGGCAAGGCCACAGAGCCTTCAGGCCAAGCACGCGACGACAACGATTCGGCATGAGCACGACCCAGCCCCGCGAGCCGATCCTCAGCGCGGCGCGCCTGCGCGGCGACTTTTTCCCATGGGTACTCGCCCTCGCGACCGGTCTCGACTACTACGACAACGCGATCTTTTCGTTCTTCACGAGCTATATCGCGGGCGGCATCAACGCTTCGCCCGACGAGCTCGTCTGGTCGTCGAGCGCCTACGCCGTATGCGCCGTTCTGGGCATCCTGCAGCAGCAATGGTGGGTGGAGCGCATGGGCTACCGGCGTTACGTGGCTAGCTGCCTGCTGCTCTATTCCGCCGGCGCGATCGCGGCCGCTCTGTGCGAATCGTCGATCGAACTCGCCTTCGCGCGCGGGTTTCAGGGCTATTTCATCGGCCCGATGATGGGCACCTGCCGCATCCTCATCCAGATCAGCTTCACGCCGCAGCAACGCCCGGTCGCAACGCGCGCGTTCCTCATTCTCATCGTGCTCTCCAGCGCGCTCGCGCCACTCGTGGGCGGTCAGCTCGTCGCGCATTTCGACTGGCGCGCCCTGTTTGCCTTTTGCGCGCCCGCAGGCGTGCTCTATGCCGTGCTAGCCCTGTTCGCATTGCCCGATACGGGTCACTTGCTGCCCGAGGAGCGCGGCGAAGCGCACTTCTGGCCGTACATCATCTTCGCGTTTGCGCAGGGCGCGCTGCAAATCGCCATGCAGCAGGTGCGCTTCGAACTCTTCAGCGCGTCGCCGGAAATCATCCTGCTCACGCTCGTCGGCGTCACCGCGCTCGCCTGGTTCGGCTGGCACCAGTGGCATCATCCGAAGCCGCTCATGCGCTTGCACGCGCTACGCGAGAAACCGTTCCAGGTGGGCCTGCTGCTCTACATGGCCTATTACTACCTGAGCACGGCACTCAGCTATCTGGTCTCGCGGCTGCTCGAAGGCGGATTCAACTACCCTGTCGAAAATGCCGGCCGCCTCACCGGCGTCACATCGCTCATCTCGGCCGGCGCGCTCTTTTTCTATTTCCGCTACGCGAAGTTCATCACGCACAAGAAATGGATCATCGTGCCAGGCTTCGTGCTCTCGGCGTTCATCTCGTTCTGGATGACGCAGCTCACGCCAGAGGCGAGCGAAGCCTGGCTCATCCCGCCGCTGCTGCTGCGCGGCCTGCTGCTGCTCTTCATCGTGCTGCCCGTCGCGAATCTCACGTTTCGCATCTTCGCAATCGAAGAATTCACACACGGTTACCGCTTGAAAAACGTCGTCCGGCAGTTGACGATATCGTTCGCCACCGCGACGGTTATCATCGTCGAGCAGCACCGGCTCGCGCTGCACCAGACGCGGCTCGCCGAATTCGTGAATCCGTTCAACCCGGCGTTTCAGAGCACGTACGCCGCGCTCACGCATTCGTTCGAGCTCATGGGCCGGTCCGCAAGCGAAGCGCATGGACTCGCGCTCGCGCAGGTGAGCCGCATGGTCGCGCAGCAGGCGAGCTTTCTGAGTTCGCTCGACGGGTTCTACTTCCTGATCGGCGTGGCGGTGTGCGGCGGGATCTTCGCCGCGTGGCAAAAGCAGATTGACTGAACGACACTCAGACGCACGGGAAAACACACCCAGCGATGCTTTCGAAACTCTCTCACTGGTTCGACGCGCGCCGCCGCGAAAAAGCGCTGCGCGCCTACGCGATCGACGACGCGCTCTGGCGGGCTACGGTCAATGGGCTGCCGTTCCTCAAGCACCTCGACGCCGCCGACCTCGTGCGCCTGCGCGAGCTGACAAGCCTCTTCATCGCGCAAAAGGAATTCTCGACGGCGCACGATCTCGAACTGACCGACCCGATGACTGTGGCAATCGCCGCGCAAGCGTCGCTGCCCGTGCTCAATCTTTCGCTCGATCTCTACAAGGGCTGGGTGGGCGTCGTCGTCTATCCGGGCGAATTCGTGATCCGCAAAACCGTCGAGGACGAGGATGGCGTGGTCCACGAGGTCGAGCACGATGCGAGCGGCGAAGCCTGGGAAGGCGGCCCCGTGATCCTTTCGTGGGAAGACGCGCAGATGACCGATGGCAGCGACGCATACAACGTCGTGATCCACGAGTTCGCGCACAAGATCGACATGCTCAACGGAGAGGCCGACGGCCATCCGCCCCTTTTTCGACGCTGGCACGCGCCGCTCGACGCGCAGGCGTGGGCCGACGTGTTCGACAACGCCTACGATCAGTTCTGCGACAAGGTGGACGCGGTGCCGGAGCGCCGCTGGGCGCGCTTCGAGCGCGATTCGCTGATCGATCCCTATGCCGCCGACCATCCGTCGGAGTTCTTTGCAGTGTGCAGCGAGGCGCTTTTCGTCAAGCCGAAGGCCTTCGAAGCGGAATATCCCGAGCTTTACCGGCTGCTTGCGCGGTATTACCGCCAGGACCCGGCGCGCGTGGGCGCATTGGACGGCCGGCCCGCCTGAAACCTGTCGCGCGGAGCCCTCAAAAATTCGCCAACCGGCTGATTATCTGGCATAATCGCCGTTTTTCGACCCTTGGGTAAGTGGCTCGCGCGAGCAAAGTCGGCAGCATGGTGTTGCAGGCACGCGGGTTGGCTACCGCCAGATTTAAGGAATAATCATGAAAGAAGGCATTCACCCGGATTACCGCGAAGTCCTGTTCATCGACGTTTCGAACGACTTCAAGTTCGTGACCCGCTCGACGATCCAGACGCGCGAAACCGCCGAATTCAACGGCAAGACCTACCCGCTCGCCAAGATCGAAGTGTCGTCGGAATCGCATCCGTTCTACACGGGCACGCAAAAGATCATGGATACGGCAGGCCGTGTCGAGAAGTTCAACAAGAAGTTCGGCGCACGCGCCTCGGGCAAGGCCGGCAAGTAAGCACTTCGCCGCACCGGCTTCTCGCCGGTCCCGCATTGAACGTGCACAAAAAGGGCAGCATACGCTGCCCTTTTTTGTTGTCTGCGCCACCGTTGTGCAGTCCAGCGGGCCAGGCGGATGCGACTTACCGTCCCTTTTCAGATATTTCGTTGGATTAATACGCGGCTAACGCCGTGACGCGCGGTCACCGGCCCGGCTAGAATGCCGGATTGCTCCGCGGCGCACGGCCGGGTGTACCGTCTGCCGCGCATGCCTGCTTGATCCTCGCGTGTGAGCCGCCCGCTCGAGCACGCCCGGTTTATCCGTCTCCCTTCGTACTGCATGAAGCCAGCCATTCGACTGACCGCCTCCGCCACCAGCGCCCTGCCGCGCTGGCTGCTGCTGACCATTTGTATCGTCTTCGCGGCGTTCGGCCTCTTTGGCCGCGACCCGTGGAAGAACGAGGATGCGGCGGGCTTCGGCGTAATGTGGACGATGGCGGGCGGCACCTCGCACGACTGGCTGCTGCCGAACCTCGTCGGCAAGTACGTGACCGAGAACGGTCCGCTCGGTTACTGGCTGGGCGCCGCCTGTATTCGCCTGTTCGCACCGTGGGTCGACGCCAGCAACGCCTCGCGTATCGCCACGGGCGTGCTGTTCTGTCTCGCGTGCGCGTTCGTCTGGTACAGCGCGTATCTGCTGGGCCGACGCCCCGAAGTCCAGCCGTTCAAGTACGCATTCGGCGGCGAGCCCGAGCCGCGCGACTACGGCCGCACCCTCGGTGACGGCGCCCTGCTCATTCTGCTCGCCTGCTTCGGTCTCGCCGAGCGCGGTCACGAAACCACGCCGCAACTCATGCAGTTCGTCGGCATCGCCATGGTCGTGTACGGCATCGTGCGCGCCATCGACAAGCCGGTTCAGGGCGCCCTCTGGTGGGGCCTCGCGCTCGGCATCGTGATGCTTTCGAGCGGCCCCGTGCTGGTGGGCGCACTCCTGATCGGCACGCTCGCCATGCTCGCCATCGCGCCCGAAACGCGCTCGCGCTGGCTCCTCGTGGCGGGCCTGCCCGTCGCACTCGTGATCTCCGCATCATGGCCGCTGCTGGCGCTGCACTTCTACCCCGACGACGCCGTCTGGTTTCTCAACCAGTGGGCGCACACCAACGTCAATGCCTTTGCGGGACCGCCGGGCTACGTGCTGCGCTACGCCGCCAAGAACCTGCCGCTCTTCACCTGGCCCGCGTGGCCGCTGGCGATCTGGGCCTTCGTGAGCTGGGCGGGACTGCGCCGCAAGCCGCACATCGCGATTCCGCTGTCGGTGATCGTGCCGCTGCTCATCCTCGTGGTCGTGCAGAGCCACGAATCGAACCGGCTCTTCATGCTCGTGCTGCCCGCGCTTTCGGTGCTCGCGACCTTCGCGCTGCCCACGCTCAAGCGCGGCGCGATCAACGCGATCGACTGGTTCGCGGTGCTGAGCTTCACGATTCTCGGCACCTTCGTGTGGCTCGTGTGGCTCGCGGGCATGACCGGCTTCCCTGCGCCGCTCGCACGAAATCTCGCGCGCCTCGCGCCGGGCTTCGTGCCGCAGTTCAAGATTCTCTCGTTCGTGTGCGCGGTGGCTGTCACCGTGTGCTGGATGGCGCTCGTGCAGTGGCGCGTGGCGCGTCATCCGAAGGTGCTGTGGCGCAGCGTCGTGCTCTCGAGCGGCGGCACCACGCTCATGTGGGTGCTGCTCATGACGCTCTGGTTGCCGGTCGTCAACTACAGCCGGACCTATAAGGATGTGGCCGAGCAGATCTCCGCGCACCTGCCCGCCGACTATCAGTGCATCTCGCCCGTGCGCCTCGGCGACGCGCAGATCGCCACCTTCGCGTACTTCGGCAAGATGCACTTCTCGTTCAACGAGGACTGCGACGTGATCCTGCGCCAGGACACGCAGGACTACAGCGAGCCGAGCCCGATGCCGGACTACGTTTGGAAGCTCGTATGGGAAGGCCGCCGCGCGGCCGACCGCGACGAACGCTTCCGCCTGTACGTGCGCACCGACCGCCCGACGCCGCCGCTCAAGAAGCATGTCTGGCGCAAGCGTCCGGACTGAGGCTGCGGTGACGACGACGCTCGTCGGTGACGTCCGGCGCATTGCCGCGCTGGCGTGGCCGGTGCTGGTCGGCCAGCTCGCGATCATCGCGTTCGGCGTGATCGACACCGCGATGGTCGGCCGCTACTCGGCGCTCGACCTCGCAGCGCTCGGCCTCGGATCGTCGATTTACGTCTCGGTCTACATTGCCCTCACAGGCATTCTCAGCGCGCTGCAGCCGGTTGCGGCGCAGCTCTACGGCGCGCGCAAGGACACCGAAATCGGTCTCGAAGTGCGCCAGGCGTTCTGGCTCGCGCTCGTGTTGATGGCGATCGGCTTCACGATCCTCTACTTTCCCGGTCCGCTGCTCGACCTCGCGCGGGCGCCCGAAGCGCTGCGCGAGCGCACCGTCGGCTATCTGCGGCTGCTCTCGTTCGGGCTGCCCGCGGCGCTGGCCTTTCGCATCTACAGCTCGCTCGCCAATGCCGTGGGGCGGCCGCGCCTCGTGATGTTCCTGCAAGTCGGCGCGCTCGTGCTAAAGGTGCCGCTCAACACGTGGCTCATCTTCGGCGGTCTTGGGGTGCCGGCGCTCGGCGGCCCGGGTTGCGCGCTCGCGAGCACGTCGATCAACTGGGCGCTTGCGTTGTGCGCGGCCGTCGCGTTCACGCGTGTCGACGTATTCGCGCCGTTCGAAATCTTCAAGCACTTCTGCTGGCCCGAGTGGAAGCGCCAGGCCGAACTGCTCAAGCTCGGCATTCCGATGGGGCTTTCCTACCTCATCGAAGTGACGTCGTACACGTTCATGGCGATCTTCATCGCGCGCATGGGCACGACCACGCTCGCCGGTCATCAGATCGCGGGCAACATCGGCGCAGTGCTCTACATGACGCCGCTGTCGATCGGCGTGGCAACCTCGACGCTCGTTGCGCAGGCGCTGGGCGGCAATCGCCCGGCCGAGGCGCGCACGCTCGCGCGGCACGGCGTGGCCACTGCCGTGGCGATTGCCTGCTGCTACGGCGCGATCGTGTTCGTGCTGCGCCCGCTCATCATCGGCGGCTACACGCCGGACCCCGCCGTGGCGGTCGCGGCCATGCCGCTCGTCGCCATCGTCACCTGCTATCACGTGTTCGACGCGCTGCAGATCACGACGGCCTTCGCTTTGCGCGCCTACAAGGTCGCGGTCGTGCCGACCATCATCTATGCGATCGCGCTCTGGGGCGTGGGGCTTGGCGGCGGCTACGCGCTGGGCTTCGACGTGACCGGCACGATGCCCGCCTGGGCGACGGGCGCGCGCGGCTTCTGGCTCGCCAACATGGCGAGCCTGTTGATTGCCGGTGCGGGACTCCTGTTCTATCTCTCTCGGGTGAGTACGCGATTTTTGCGAGCCGGCGCGTAGCCTGCTGTCGCAAAATGCGTTTGGCGGTTAGTTGCAAAGACAGCTCACCCCGCCTCGGCTCGTCGCGCCGACTCCACCGTCTGCGCCGCGTGATACGAGGAACGGACAAGCGGGCCGGCCACGACCTCGCTAAACCCCATCGCGAGGCCTGCCGCGCGTAACCCGGCAAATTCATCAGGATGCACATAGCGCTTCACCGGTAAATGAAACTTCGACGGTGCGAGATACTGCCCGATCGTCAGCACTTCTACGCGATGCTCGCGCAGATCGCGCAGGGTCGCGAGCAGCTCCGCGTCGGTTTCGCCCAGCCCCACCATCAACCCCGACTTCGTGACGAGCGCACCGTTCGCCGCTTTGGCGCGCGCCAGCAGATCGAGCGAGCCGCGATAGTCCGCACCTGGCCGCGCCGCGCGATAAAGCGAGGGCACGGTCTCGATGTTGTGATTGAACACGTCGGGCCAGGCGAGCGAAAGCGCGTCTAGCGCGCGGGCGATCCGGCCGCGAAAATCCGGCGTCAGCACTTCGACGCCGATCCCCGGCACACGCTCGCGCACTTGTGCAATACAGCGCGCGAAGTGCGCCGCCCCGCCGTCGCGCAAGTCGTCGCGATCGACCGACGTGATGACGACGTGACGCAAGCCCAGCGCCGCGACCGCCGCCGCCAGATGCGCGGGTTCATCCTCGTCGAGCGGCGCGGGCCGCCCGTGAGCGACGTCGCAGAACGGGCAGCGCCGCGTGCAAAGGCCGCCCATGATCATGAAAGTCGCGGTGCGCTGCGCGAAGCACTCGCCGATGTTCGGGCACATCGCCTCTTCGCACACCGAATGAAGCCGGTGTTCGCGCAATACGGCCGCCACGCCCGCGACGGTCTCGCTCATGAGCGGCCGTGCGCGCAGCCACGACGGCTTCGGCAAGACCGAGTCGCTACCGGTGGGCGGTACGATCTTCACCGGAATCCGCGCAAGCTTCTCGCGGCTGCGCAGCCCCTCCTGACCGAGCGCCGTGCTCGACACGTGAGGCGCATGAGACGTACGGGACGTAGCGGCCTCCATGCTCAGGCTCCTTCGTCGAGAAAGGCGTTGAGCAGGCGATTGACTTCCTGCGCGGCCTCCATCTGCACCATATGCCCCTTGCCCGCGATCACTTCCACGCGCACCTGCGAGGGCAACCCCTGCGCATGGCGCGCCGGAATGATCTGGTCGGCCTCGCCCCAGATCACGAGCGCGCGCGGCGCGAGCGAGGCAACGCGCTCGCGGAACACGCGCCGCTGCGCGCCGCCCTCGAACGCCTGCCCGGCGATCTTGCCGAGCGCGGCCTGCACGCCTTCGAGCCGCTTGTACTTCACGAGGTCTTCGACGAGTTGACGCGTGACCAATGCGGGATCGGCGAATAGCTTCGTCACGTGCGGCTTGAGCGCGTTGCGGTTCGCCGCCGCGACGAAGCCCTCGATATACGCGCTGTCGATCTCGCTCCCCAGGCCCGCACTCGAAATCAGCGCAAGGGAAGCCACGCGCCCGGTCGCCTGCTCGGCCACCGCCATCGCCACCGCACCGCCCAGCGAGTGCCCGACGAGATGCGCCCGGCCGATGTTCTGCGCGTCGAGGAATGCGATCACGCTCTGCGCAAGCTCGTCGAGGCTGCCGCTCTCGAGCGCCTTACCCGACTCGCCGTGCCCCGGCAGATCGAGCGCCCAGACGGTACGCTCCGCCGCCAGATCCGTGTGGTTGAAGAGCCAGTTGTTGAGATCGCCGCCAAAGCCGTGGATCAGCACGACCGGCACGCCCTCGCCTTCACCCTGCTTCAGGTAGCGCATGATCCTGCCGCCGATTTGCGCCTTTTCCGGCTGCGGCCCTGCGTCGGCGTCGCCCGCTTGCGCAGGCACGAAGTCGCGCTGGAATTCGGCTACGGCGGCGTCGATATCCGCGTCTGCGGCTTCGGCATCGGCTACTACGCCTAGCAGCGCGCCCACGGGCAGCGTGTCGCCCTCCTGAGCGATCTGCCGCCGCAACACGCCCTCGAACGCGCACTCCACCCCCGACGCGATCTTGTCGGATTCGACATCGAGCAATTCATCTCCCTTGGTGACCTTGTCGCCGAGCGATTTGAGCCAGCCGTTCACCTGGCCCTGCTCCATCGACAGGCCCCATTTGGGCATCGTGATCATGTGAATCGGCATGACTTCAGCTCCTTGCTGCGCGCGCGGCTTCGGCAATCTTGTCCGCCGAGGGGATGTAGAGGTCTTCCAGCGACGCCGCGAACGGCACCGGCGTATGCGGCGCGGTCACCATGCCGACCGGGGCCTTCAGCTCCTTGAACGCTTTCTGACCGACGAGCGCGGCAATGTCGGTTGCGATCGAGCAGCGCGGGTTCGCTTCGTCCACGACCACGACGCGGCCCGTGCGGCGCGCGCTTTCGAGGATCGTTTCCTCGTCGAGCGGCGACGTGGTGCGCAGGTCGATCACATCTGCTTCGATGCCGTCTTTCGCGAGCTTCTGCGCGGCGTCGAGCGCGTAGTGCACCATGCGCCCATACGTGACGATCGTGACGTCGTCGCCGTCGCGCGCGATATTGGCCTCGCCGAACGGAATCGAATAGGATTCCTCCGGAACATCGCCTTCCATCGTGTAGAGCAGTTTGTGCTCGCAGAAGATCACGGGGTCGTTGTCGCGAATCGCTTCGATCATGAGGCCCTTGGCGTCATAAGGTGTCGCCGGGCATACGACTTTCAGCCCCGGAATATGCGTGAAGAGCGAGGTGAGCATCTGCGAGTGCTGCGCCGCCGCGCGCAGCCCTGCGCCATACATGGTGCGGATCACGACCGGCGTGACCGCCTTGCCGCCGAACATGTAGCGAAACTTCGCGGCCTGGTTGAATATCTGGTCGAAGCACACGCCCATGAAGTCGATGAACATCAACTCCGCCACCGGCCGCATGCCGCACGCCGCCGCGCCCACGGCCGTACCGATGAAGCCGCCTTCCGAGAGCGGCGTATCGAGCACGCGCCCCGGGAACTTGCCGTAAAGGCCCTTCGTCACGCCGAGCACGCCGCCCCACGCGTCCTGCTCGCCGGGCGCGCCCGCGCCGCCCGCATTGTCCTCGCCCATGACGATCACGCTCTCGTCGCGCCCCATCTCCTGGGCCAGCGCTTCGTTGATGGCCTGCGAATAGGTAATTTTCCGTGCCATTTTCGTCTCCTTGATCTGGAATCCTGATGACCCGAGCGCACAGCGCTCAGGGATACGACACGTACACGTCGGTGAGCAGCGCTTCGGCCGGCGGCAACGGCGCGGCCTTGGCCTGCGTGACCGCGTCGTCGATCAGTTGCTTCACTTCGGCGTCCACCTTGCGCAGATCGTCGCTGCTTGCGAGTTCGGCACGCACCACACGCTCCTCGAAGCGCTTCAGACAGTCCTTTTCCTCGCGCAGCTTTTGCACTTCGCCAGGCGCGCGATAGGTTTGCGCGTCGCCCTCGAAGTGGCCGAAATAGCGCGAGAGTTTCATTTCCACGAGCGTCGGGCCGCCGCCGTTGCGCGCTCGCGCAATGGCTTCGCCCAAAGCCTCGTACACGGCAAAAAAGTCGAAACCGTCGACGATCACGCCCGGCATGCCGAAACCGTTCGCGCGGTCGGCGATATTGTCGGCCGCGACCGACCACGTGGACGACGTCGCCTCGGCGTAGCCGTTGTTTTCCGCGACGAAGATCACCGGCAGGCGCCACACGGAGGCGAGATTCATCGACTCGAAGATCACCCCCTGGTTCGACGCGCCATCGCCAAAGAAGCACACGCCCACGCCGCCCGTCTTCTTCTGCTTCGCGGCGAGCGCCGCGCCGCACGTGAGCGGACCGCCCGCGCCCACGATGCCGTTCGCGCCCAGCATGCCCTTCGACAAGTCGGCGATATGCATCGAGCCGCCCTTGCCGCGGCACGAGCCCGTGGTCCGGCCATAGATCTCGGCCATCATTTCGTGCACGTCCACGCCCTTGGCGATGCAGTGGCCGTGGCCGCGGTGCGTGGTGGCGACGTAATCGGTGTCGTTCAAGTGGCTCATCGTGCCGACCGCGGACGCCTCCTCGCCTGCGTACAGGTGCACGAAACCTGGAATCTCGCCGGTCGCGAATTCGACGTGCAGCCGTTCCTCGAACTCACGGATCGTGCGCATCGACCTGTACGCGGTGAGCAACTGCTCCTTGTTCAACTGAAGTGACATGGTTGTCTCCTGGGTGGACTACGCTGTATCGCTCTGGATTCGCCTGCTGCGGGAAATGCCACTGCTCCTAGTGAAAAGTGAAACCGCCGTCGATGTTCACCGACTGGCCCGTGATGTTGTCCATGGTTGCGAAGAACAGCGCGAGCCGACCCATGTCCTCCGGTGTTTGCGCGCGGCCTTGCGGGATCAGCGTGAGCTGATGGCGCTGCCAGGATTCTTCGACGCTCTCGCCCTGCGTCTTCCATTCGTCGGAGAGCCGATCCCACATATACGTGCGCACGATGCCTGGGCAAATCGCATTCACGGTGATGCCTTCGCGCGCAACCTCCTTGGCGAGCGCGTTGGTGAAGCCGACCACGGCGAATTTCGAGGCGCTGTAGTGCGCGAGATTCGGAAATCCTTCCTTGCCGGCGATCGAAGCGACGTTGATGATCCGCCCACGCTTTTGCGTGAGGAAATGCGTCAACGCAGCCTTGCAGCCGAGAAACACCCCCTTTGCATTGACGTTCATGACGAAGTCCCAGTCCCGCTCCGTTAATTCGGATACCGGATTAATCGAAATCACGCCGGCGCAGTTCACGAGAATATCGAGGCCACCGAGTTCGGAGATCGCCTGCGAGACCATCCCTTCGAGCTGGGCCGCCTGGGTGACGTCGACCTTGGCGAATGCCGCGCGCCTGCCGAGCGCGCGTATCTCTTCGACCGTCGCTGCCAGCGGCTCTTCGAGCAGATCCGCGAGCAATACGTCCGCACCGGCCTGCGCGAGCGTGAGCGCAATGCCGCGGCCGATGCCGCGTGCACCGCCGGTCACGATCGCGACCTGGCCTTTCAAGGGTGTGTCCATGCCGATGTCTCCTTGTTTCGGTTATGAGTGGAGCAAGCAAGCCAGGCCGCTATACGCGCGCGGCGGCCTCGCGCAACAACTGATGCGACGCCGCGTAACGCAGCGTGCGAGCAACATCGACGGTCAGCGGGCCGTGCCAGTCGAGCGTCACTTCATAGCGGTCGCCGCGCGCCGGTTCGATTTCGCGCTCGCCGTCGAACGCGAGCGTGCCGTGGCCCGCTTCGAGCGGCAGCGCCACGCCCACTTCGAGGCGCTGGCACGTGCGCATCGTCAGGCGCTCGACGCGGCCCGGCGCGATCGGTGCGAGCAATGGCACCCCCGCTGCGCCGCCCTCGGGCGCGCCTGGCTCAGCGAAAGTCATATGCAGACCGTGCGCGGCATCGCGCCCGACCGGCGCCCATGCTCCACCGATCGACGAAAGGCCGATGCCGTCGGGCGGCGCAAAGGTCAGGAAAAGTGATTCGATATCCGAACTTTCTGAAATCGCGCGCGCGCCGATGAAAGGCTGACGCGCCACGCAAATATCGACGAGCGCAATTTCCTCGCGCCCGCGCGACGGCCCTTCCACGCAGCGCGCGACGAGCCGCTTGTTGCGCGAGAGCGCCGCTTCCGCGGGCACCGCGCCGGTCGCGACGAGCGCGCCCGCGAGGCCCGCGACGGTGGCCTCGCGTAGTTCGGGAAAGGCGTTGTTGGTGCCGGTCGAGAGCGCGAGCAGCGGCGTGGCGCCGCAATGCGCGGCGACGGCGCGATGGGTGCCGTCGCCACCCAGCACCGCGATCAGCGCGACTTCTTCACGCACCATGTGATCGACGCCCGCGTGCGTATCGGCGACGCTTTCGCTCACCGGCAGATCGACGAATACGACCTCGGGCCAGGGCTCGTGTGCAGCGATGGCCGCGTGCGTCCCGATCGCCCGCAGCAACAGCGCGGCTACGCCCGTGTTGTCGCGCAGCGTGAGCACCCGAGCGACGCCGAGCGCGCCCAGGCCCGCGAGCAGGCGCACGACCATATTCGCCTTCTCGGCCGTGGGAAAGACAGATGCATGCGAAGTGAGACGGCGGATGTCGCGGCCCGATGCGGGGTTCGCGATCACGCCTACGGTCACGGGCGTCGTCACGGGTCTTGTCTCCTGTTGGCGTCGCACTGTGAGCTGCTGCGCGCCGCTTTTGCCCGCAAACTCTGCAAGCGTCATGCCAATGACGGCGAGGACACGCTGTATCCGCGTAGAAGGCCGCGCGACGGGGCTCTGCGGCAATCGCATGGCGTGGGGCGAGCGCCGTTTGCGTCGCGTGTGGCGTCTCAGCCGCCGTCTCGCACGCGCAATGCGTCCACGCGCACAACCGGCCACCCGCGCGGACGAAAACGCGCACACGCCCGCGCGGTCTGCCTGTGCCGCGGCTGAGACACCCGGCGTCACGCGCCGGAATGCGGCACAGCAGCCGCTGAGACAATCGTCTCAACCGTCTCGCATGCTGCGCTGCAGTGTGATCGCGCGCAAAGGATGTGCTACAAAAGACTCCCGCCGAACGCTTTCCGGTCCGACGTAATCCGACGTTTTGCCGACGTACCCCGACGCTCATTGCGAGCCACCGTCTGGAACCGCTCATGCCCTACGCCCTTGCGTCTACCCGGCACGCCGAGCGCGTGCGTGGCGCCGTAGAAGGCCGCCTGCCTGCGCCGTCCGATTCGCCACGTCTCGTCTCGTCGTGGCAGCGCTCGTTCGAGCGCTATCAGCTGGACCCCGGCTCCGTGATCGGTCCGCGCGTGCTGAGCGCCGCCGAGCTGCGCGAGATCCGCGATCGCGAGGAGTCCTTCCTGCGCGCCTCGGGCCAATGCCTCACGCGCCTGCACGACATGGTGCGCGAAGCCGATTACTGCGTGATGCTGACCGACGCCCATGGCGTGACCATCGACTATCGCCTCGACCGCGAGCGCCGCAACGACTTCAAGCACGCGGGGCTCTATATCGGCTCGTGCTGGTCGGAGAGCGAGGAAGGCACCTGCGGCATCGCGAACGTGCTCACCGATCTCGCACCCATCACGGTGCACAAGACCGATCATTTCCGCGCCGCGTTCACCACGCTCACGTGCAGCGCCGCGCCGATCTTCGCGCCGGGCGGCGAGCTGATCGGCGTGCTCGACGCTTCGGCCGTGCAGTCGCCCGACAATCGCGAGAGCCAGCGCATCGTCAACCAGCTCGTGCGCCAGAGCGCCACGCTCATCGAAGACGGCTATTTCCTGCATCGCCTCGCGTCGTGCTGGATCCTCTTCGGTCACCAGAATCGCAACTACGTCGAGGCGCAGCCCGAACTGCTGATCGCTTTCGACGAAAACGGCAACGTGGTCGCCGCGAACCGGCGCGCACGCGAGTGCATGCCGTGCCTCGACGGCCCGCGTCATATCGACGAGATCTTCGATTCGTCGCACGTGCAGTTGCGCGACATCGGGCGCATCGAAACCATCGCGGCGCTGCGCCTGCGCGCGAACGGCTCGATGCTGTATGCGCGCATTCGCGCGCCGCTCGGGGCTAGCGGTTACGGCGGACACAGCGCACGTAGCGGCCACAGCGGCGGCGCCGGCGCGGCGCATGGCGCGATGCCGCTGCGGCGCGACGCCGCCGACGCGCACGAATACGATCGCAGCGCGCTCGGCCCCTTCCTGCGCAGCGCAGATGCACGCGTGGCCGAAAACGCGCGCATCGCGCAACGCGTGGCGGGCAAGCGCCTGCCGATCCTGCTGCTCGGCGAAACGGGCGCGGGCAAGGAAGTGTTCGCACGCGCGATTCACGACGCCAGCGCGCGACGCAATCGGCCCTTCATCGCCGTGAACTGCGGCGCGCTGCCCGAATCGCTGATCGAGAGCGAGCTGTTCGGCTATGCGCCGGGCGCATTCACGGGCGCGCGCCGCCATGGGGCGCGCGGCAAGATCGCGATGGCCGACGGCGGCACGCTCTTTCTCGACGAAATCGGCGACATGCCGCTCGCGCTGCAAACGCGCCTTTTGCGCGTGCTCGCCGAGGGCGAAGTCTTGCCGCTCGGTAGCGAAACAGCGGTGCGCATCGATATCGACGTGGTGTGCGCAACCCACCGGGACCTCGCGCAAATGGCCGGCGCCGGGACGTTCCGCGACGATCTCTACTACCGGCTGAGCGGTGCGGTGCTCACGCTGCCGCCGCTGCGCGAGCGGCGCGACATCGCCATGCTCATCGACACGGTATTCGCGGAAGAAGCGCAGGCCGCCGGCCGCCCGCTCGCGCTCGACGCCACGCTCGCTGCGCGGCTCGCGGCCTTCGCATGGCCGGGGAACCTGCGGCAGCTGCGCAATGCGATGCGCTACGCATGCGCCGTATGCGACACCGTGCTGGTCGAAGCGCAGCACCTGAGCACCGACCTCGCGGCGAGCCTGCCGCAGCTTGCACCGGCCGCCGCGCCCCGCTCCGCAACCGGCATGCCGCCAGCATCGCCGCTCTCCGACGAAGATGAGCGCGCACGCATCGTCGTGGCGCTCACGGCGCACCGCTGGCGTCCGAACGCCGCCGCGCAGGCGCTAGGCATCTCGCGCGCGACGCTGTATCGGCGCATTGCGAAGCTCGGCATCGTCGGGCCGCACCGCGCTTGAACCGGATTGCACTGACAGCCTGGCATTTGGCGTCGCCAAAATGCACAGAAGTATTAAATATTGTGCGGTGCGATTTACTTGCCACACCTCGACCGGTATAAATCGAGCGCTCGCGATCCACGAATAGGCCATCTGGCCTATTCTTGTACCGCAGCCCCTCCGCTGGATGCGTCGTCCGTTCCCGGCTAACTGAAATGCCCTCAATGGAGTGATTGCCATGCTCAAGAAGCTGCTGATGCTGTTCCTCGCCATCGGCCTGTCGCTGTCCGCCGCGCTCGCCGTAGCCGTGGAAGTGAACACCGCCGACGAAACCGCGCTCGAATCGGTCAAGGGCATCGGCCCTGTGCACGCCAAGGCGATCATCGACGAACGCACGAAGAACGGCCCGTTCAAGGACGCCGACGACCTCGCGAACCGCGTCAAGGGCATTGGCCCGAAGTCGGTGCAGAACCTCGAGGCGGCAGGCCTCACGATCAACGGCTCGTCCGCGCCGCCGGCGGGCAAGACGGCTAGCACGAAGAGCAGCAAGAGCGCCGCTGCAACGACCGCCGCACCCGCTGCCACCACGGCCAATCCGATGACGGCGCAGACGCCGGCGGCCGCGACCACCGCGCAAGCCGCCTCGGACGCGACGGGCAAGTCGAAGCACAAGAGCAAGAAGGACAAGGCAGCCGCGGCTGCGAGCGCGCCGGAAGCGGGCTCCGCTGCGGCAGCACCTGCCTCGGCATCCGATACGAAGGCGAAAAAGACCAAGAAGTCGAAGAAGGACAAGGCCGCGTCCGCAGCGGCCGCTTCCGGCGCGTGATCGCTGCCAATATCCGGTGCACGCACACCGTGCGCCGGACTTCGAATCGCGGCGCCGCCAATGCGCGCGCCGTCCGACTTACCGGCCGCGTCCCCCGTCGCGGCCATCACTCAGAGAGATCGTCATGAGTCTGCTAGATACCCTCGGTTCCCTGCTCGGTTCGCAATCGCAACAGCAAGGCGGCGGCCAGGCCCAGCTCATCGCCACGGCGATGGAGTTCGTCAACAACCAGCCCGGCGGCCTGAACGGCCTCATCGAGAAGTTCCAGCAAGGCGGCCTCGGCGACGTCGTGCAGTCGTGGGTCGGCAACGGCGAGAACCAGCCTGTTTCGGCCGACCAACTGCACAACGTGCTCGGCTCGGACGTCGTCTCCGGCCTTGCACAGAAGGTCGGCATGCAGCCCGACCAGGTGAGCGGGCTCCTCGCCCAGGTGCTGCCGCACGTGGTCAACGCGGGCACGCCGAACGGCGAAGTGCCGCAAGGCGGCCAGATCAACACCGAAAGCGTGCTCGGCACGCTGGGCGGGCTTGCGTCGCTGTTTGGCGGCGGCAACAAGCAGGCCTGAGCGACGCTTAAGCGCCATAAATTGCAGGCATAAAAAAGGGCAGCGGATCACTCCGCTGCCCTTCTTGTTTCGGCTCGGCGCGCGCCTCACGGCACACGCCTGGCCCGGGTTTCGCTACGCGTCTCAGTGCACCACGCGCTCGAACACGAACTTCCCGTCGTGCACGCCGACCGGAATCACATCCTTCGGTCCAAACTTGCCCGCGAGTATCAGCTTGGCGACCGGGTTCTCGATCTCCTGCTGAATCGCCCGCTTGAGCGGCCGCGCCCCAAACAGCGGGTCGTAACCGACCTTGGCGATCTGACCGAGCGCGTCGTCCGACACCATGAGTTCCATGTCGAGCTTCTCCAGACGCTCGCGCAGACGCTGCAACTGGATCTTCGCAATCGACTCGATATTCGTGCGATCGAGTGCATGGAACACCACGACCTCGTCGATCCGGTTCAGGAACTCGGGGCGGAACTGCTGCTTCACTTCATTCCACACGGCGTCCTTCACCGCCTCCTGCGGCTCGCCGGCCATCGCCTGGATGAGGTGCGAACCGAGGTTCGACGTCATCACGATCACCGTGTTCTTGAAGTCCACGGTGCGGCCCTGGCCGTCGGTCATGCGGCCGTCGTCGAGCACCTGCAGCAGCACGTTGAACACGTCCGGGTGCGCCTTCTCGACTTCGTCGAGCAGGATCACGCTATACGGCTTGCGACGCACGGCCTCGGTCAGATAACCGCCCTCTTCGTAGCCCACGTATCCCGGCGGCGCGCCGATCAGACGTGCCACGCTGTGCTTCTCCATGAACTCGCTCATGTCGATGCGGATGAGGTGATCCTCCGAATCGAACAGGAAGCCCGCCAGCGCCTTGCACAACTCGGTCTTGCCCACACCCGTCGGCCCGAGGAACAGGAACGAGCCATACGGCCGGTTCGGGTCCGAAAGACCGGCGCGCGAGCGGCGGATCGCATCGGCAACGGCGGTAATGGCCTCGTCCTGGCCCACCACGCGCTCGTGCAGCTTTTCCTCGATCTGCAACAGCTTTTCGCGTTCGCCCTGCATCATGCGCGACACGGGAATGCCGGTCGAACGCGACACGACTTCTGCGATTTCCTCGGCGCCCACCAGCGTGCGCAACAGCCGCAAACGCGTGGGGTTGTTCTGCTCGTTCGCCTCGGCGAGCGTGACCTGCTTGAGCTGCGCTTCGAGTTCCGGCAGCTTGCCGTACTGCAGTTCCGCGACCTTCTCGAGCTTGCCTTCGCGCTGGAAGCGATTGATTTCCGCGCGCACGCGGTCGATCTCTTCCTTGATCTGGGCGCCGCCCTGCACTGCGGCTTTCTCGGTAGTCCAGATCTCTTCGAGGTCCTTATATTCGAGGCTCAGCCGGTCGATCTCTTCCTCGATCAGCTGCAAACGCTTTTGCGACGCTTCGTCCTTTTCCTTCTTGACGGCCTCGCGCTCGATCTTCAGCTGAATCAGGCGACGATCGAGCTTGTCCATCGCTTCGGGCTTCGAATCGATTTCCATCTTGATCTTCGAAGCGGCTTCGTCGATCAGGTCGATGGCCTTGTCCGGCAGGAAGCGGTCGGTAATGTAGCGATGCGACAGCTCCGCCGCCGCGACGATCGCCGGGTCGGTGATTTCCACGCCGTGGTGCAGCTCGTACTTCTCCTTCAGGCCACGCAGGATCGCAATGGTCGCCTCGACCGACGGTTCATCCACGAGCACCTTCTGGAAGCGGCGCTCGAGCGCGGCATCCTTTTCGATGTACTTGCGATATTCGTCGAGCGTGGTCGCGCCAATGCAATGCAGCTCGCCGCGCGACAGCGCCGGCTTGAGCATGTTGCCCGCGTCCATGGCGCCTTCGGCCTTGCCCGCGCCGACCATCGTGTGGATTTCGTCGATGAAGACGATGGTTTGACCTTCGTCCTTCGCGATGTCGTTGAGCACGGCCTTCAGGCGCTCCTCGAACTCGCCGCGATACTTCGCGCCCGCGAGCAGCGCGGCCATGTCAAGCGAGAGCACGCGCTTGCCCTTGAGCGTCTCGGGCACTTCGCCGTTGACGATGCGCTGCGCGAGGCCTTCGACGATGGCCGTCTTGCCCACGCCCGGCTCGCCGATCAGCACCGGATTGTTCTTGGTGCGGCGTTGCAGGATCTGGATCGAGCGGCGGATTTCGTCGTCGCGGCCGATCACGGGGTCGAGCTTGCCCGAACGCGCGCGCTCGGTCAGGTCGACGGTGTACTTCTTGAGCGCTTCACGCTGGCTCTCGGCGTCCTGGCTGTGCACCTGCGCGCCGCCGCGCACCGCGACGATCGCGGCTTCCAGCGACTTGCGCGTCAACCCATGCTGGCGCGCGAGACGACCGGCTTCGCCCTTGTCCTCGGAAACGGCGAGCAGGAACATCTCGCTCGCGATATACGTGTCGTTGAGCTTTTGCGCTTCCTTGTCGGCCTGATTGAGCAGACCCGTGAGTTCACGGCCGATCTGCACGTTGCCGTCGGTGCCCTGCACCTGCGGCAAACGGTTGATCGCGTCGTTCAGTGCGTTCTGCAGCGCCTGTACCTGCACGCCGGCGCGCGACATGAGCGAGCGCGCGGAGCCGTCCTGCTGCGCGACGAGCGCAGCCAGCAGGTGGACGGGTTCGATGTACTGGTTATCGTGGCCAACCGCCAAGCTTTGCGCGTCGGCGATGGCTTCCTGGAACTTGGTGGTGAGTTTGTCGATTCTCATTTGATGCGAGACCTCCAGATTTCTAGACTGTCACCAAATTTGAGGGGGGACACGCCGGTTTCAAGCGCTCTGGCGTCATTTTTTCCGATTTTCGGCATTCGAGCGCGCGCAGCGGCCGCCAGCAACGTTGCCGAGGCGTGAGAAAACGGGGGATGACTGAGAGGCGGCCGGGGCCGTGCGAGGCAAAGCGCCGCTGCGAGGCGAAGAACAGGTGTGTAAGAACGAGGCGCCAACGCGCCCCTCAATGCTCGCGCGAAGACGCGGGCCGAGCCGTCTGCACGCGCGGCATGAACTGGATCGGTGCGAGGCCGAGCAGGCCGGTCAATGCGTCTGCCGGCTGCGCGAGTTCGCCGATCGTGTGACGGTCGAGTTCCGCGAGGAACGCATCGCGCGCCGCCGCCAACGCGTGCTTGAGCCTGCACTGCGGCTCGATGATGCAGCTACGCCGCTCGCCGTGTTCGTCCGGAAAGCAGCCGACCAGCGAGAAGTCGCTCTCGGTCTGACGAACAACCGCGCCGACGGTCAGATCGAGCGAGGCCGGCGCGAGCCGCAAGCCGCCGTTGCGCCCGCGAATGGTATCGACCCAGCCGAGTTCTCCAAGGCGTTGCACCACTTTCATCAGATGATTCTTCGACACGCCGTAGGCGTCCGAAATCTCCTGGATCGTGGCCAGGCTGTCGCGACGCAGCGCGAGATACAACATCACGCGTAACGAGTAGTCGGTGTAGTCGGTCAGTCTCATGGCGGGGGCAATGACAGCGCTGATGCGGGTGACAGAACCCATACAATAACATGCAGTTAGCATGCAGGTTTTGCCCGGACTGGGTATCATCGGCACTTCAATGGTCACTTCGCAGTGCCTGGCAGCGTACCTGCGGCTCACGGCCGCAGTGTGCTGACGTACCGGCGCACCGCCGCCCGCTACACTCCATGCACTCCAGGTATCGCCCAGGCCCCAAATGACTCACCCCGAAATCCGCACTCCCGGCACTCCGCACGCCGCGCCAACCGAAGAAAACATCCGCGAACTGGTCTACGCGTTCTACGACCGCGTACGCGACGACGCCATGCTCGGTCCGGTGTTCGACGGCGTGCTGGCCGGGCGTTGGGACGAACATTTGCCGAAGATGTGCCGCTTCTGGTCGAGCCTCGTGCTCGGCACCAAGACCTACCGCGGCAATGTGCAGCAGGCACACGATCCTGTGCCGGGCGTCGAGCCGCAGCATTTCAGCCGCTGGCTCTATCTCTTCCTCGATACCGTACAGGCACGCTACGAGCCCGCTGCGGCGGTGCAATTCATGGAGCCCGCACTGCGCATTGCGCAAAGCCTGCAACTGAGCCGCTTCGGCTGGGACTACACGATTCCGCCCGAGCAACAGGCGATCCTCGATCGCGTAGCGCCGCGCAGGCGGCCCGCCGGGCACGGCCATGACTTGCCTACGCGCCCAAGCGGCGAGCCGTTTCCAGCCCGTTTCGTTGGCCGCCAGATGGATGTCGACGAGAACACGGCGGCGGAGTAAGCCTGTCTGCTTCTAGCGAGAGGGTGAGTTAGGCAGTTAGTTGCGTTAGACAGGCAAGGTGGCCGGATAAAATCGGCCCGCCTGCTCCCGGCGAACAACCGCCTAGCTCGATTCCCGCGAAACATTCCCCGACGCCACGCCCCAGCGCGCCAGCGCCGCATCGTCACTCTCGCGTGCGTCGACCCAGCGCGCGCCCTGCTCTGTTTCTTCCTTCTTCCAGAACGGCGCCTCGGTCTTGAGGTAGTCCATCACGAACTCGCAGGACGCGAACGCGTCGCCGCGATGCTTCGAGGTCGTCGCGACCAGCACGATCTGGTCGAGCGGCGCGAGCTTGCCCACCCGGTGCACGATCAGCACCTCGATGCCCGCCCAGCGCCGCTGCGCCGCCTCGACGATCGCCTCCAGCGCCTTCTCGGTCATGCCTGGATAGTGCTCGAGTTCGAGCGAGGCGATCGTGCTGCCGTCGTTCAGGTCGCGCACGGTGCCAACGAAGCACGCCACCGCGCCGATCGCCGGATTGCGCGCGCGCAGTTGCGCAACCTCGGTGCTGAGGTCGAAATCTTCCGTTTGTACGCGTACGGGCATGGTGAGTCTCCTGTCGCGCTCAGCCGCCCGTCACCGGCGGGAAAAACGCGACTTCGCAGCCCTCGGTAATGCGCGTGCGCGGGTCGGTCATCACGTGATTGCACGCCATGCGCAGCGCGCGGCCTTCCGCCAGCGTCTCGGCCCACACGCCGCCGCGCGCGCGCAGCCAGCCGCGCACGTCGCCGACCGTCACGATGCCCTCGGGCAGCGTGACCGTTTCGTCCGCGACGCCCAACGCCTCGCGCACACTCGCAAAAAACTTCAGCTGGATCTTCATCGGTTAAGGCTTTCAGTACAGCAATTCGGTGAACGGAATGAAGCGCACGGTCTCGCCCGCGCTGATCGCATGGTTGGGCGGATTGTCGATGAGGCCGTCGCCCCAGACCGTGGAGGTCAGCACGGCCGAACTCTGGTTCGAGAACAGGTCGAGACCGCCAGCCGGGTTCACGCGCGCGCGCAGGAATTCGTTGCGGCGGTCGCCCTTCGTCTGAGTGAAGTCGGCGCGCAGCGAGAGCGCGCGGGGGCTGACGTGCGTCGCACCCGCGAGACGCAGCAGGAACGGACGCACGAACAGCAGGAAGGTGACGAAACTCGAAACCGGGTTGCCCGGCAGCCCGATGAAGAACGCCTCGCCCGCTTGCGCATTCGTTGCCCCTTGCGCACGACGCACCGCACCGAACGCAAGCGGTTTGCCCGGCTTCATGGCGATCTGCCACAGGCTGATGCGGCCTTCGGCCTCCACGGCCGGCCGCACGTGATCCTCCTCGCCCACCGACACGCCGCCCGACGTGAGGATGAGATCGTGAGCGGCGGCCGCCTCGCGCAGCGTCGCGCGCGTGACGTCGAGCTGGTCCGCCACGATGCCGTAGTCGGTGACCTCGCAGCCGAGGTTGCGCAAGAGGCCCGTGAGCGTGAAGCGGTTCGAGTTGTAGATCGCGCCGGGCTTGAGCGGCTCGCCAGGCATCGTCAGCTCGTCGCCGGTGAAGAACACGGCGACCTTCACGCGGCGCACGACGGTCAGCGCCGCACAGCCCACCGATGCCGCGAGCCCGAGCGCCGCAGGCGTGAGGCGCGTGCCCGCCGGCAGGATGACCGTGTCCTTGCGGATGTCCGCGCCCTGCGCCGTGATCCATTCGCCCGCCTTCGGCGCGTGCAGGAAGGTGACGGCGCCTTCCGCCGCCTCGGTCTGCTCCTGCATGACCACGGCGTCGGCGCCCGGCGGCACCGTCGCGCCCGTGAAAATGCGCGCCGCCGTGCCCGCCGCGAGCGGCTGTGGCGCGTGGCCCGCGGGAATGCGCTGCGAAACCGGCAGATGGCGGCTGCCTTGCGCGAGATCGGCCACGCGCACCGCATAGCCGTCCATTGCGCTCGTATTCATCGGCGGCACGTCGAGCGGCGAGACGACGTCCGCGGCAAGCACGCGGTTCAGCGCGTCGAACGTCGAAATCGTTTCGGTGCCGGCAAGCGACGTCGCCGCCGCGAGCAGCGTGGCAAGGGCGTCGGCGGTGGAAAGCATCGGCGCGCGCGGCGCGGGTGCCGGCGCAGCGGAAGACGGGGACGTAGGCGTGGACATCGAGGTCGTCTCGGACTTGGCGGGCGGGCCGCCAGCAGCGGTTGGTCTGCTGTTATTGTAGCGGCGCGATGGGCGCGCTGCGCCTTATGCCGTGGATATCCCTGGCGCGCCATGCAGGCGAACGCGCAGGGTCGGCTGGCGTGTTGCAGCGGGCGGGTTCGAGCAACCCGCCGCCGCATAGATGCTGATGCGATGTCGACGCGCCAGGACCGGAGGCGGATCCGGCCCCGGCCGCGCCGATCAGTCTGCCGTATGAGCGGCGATATAGTCCTTCACGCGCTTTGCATCGGCGGGCACGACTTCGAAGCGCTGCGGCAGCGCCTCCAGCCCTTCGAACGCTGCCGGACGCTCCGGCTCGCGGTCGAGCGCCTCGCGAATCGTCTCGCCGAACTTCACCGGCTGCGCGGTTTCGAGCACGATCATCGGCACACCCTGCTGCAGGTGTTCGCGGGCGACCTTCACGCCGTCGGCGGTATGGGTGTCGATCATCGTCTTGTAGCGCGAATAGACGTCGCGGATCGTCGCGATACGGTCGTCGTGGGTGCTGCGGCCCGACACGAAACCGAACTGCTGCACGCGCACGAAGTCGCCGCTCGCCACGAGATCGAAACCGCCCTTCTCCTCCACGTCGCGGAACAGTTGCGTCACGCGCGCCGGATCGCGGCCCAGCAGGTCGTACACGAAGCGCTCGAAGTTCGACGCCTTCGAAATATCCATGCTCGGGCTCGTCGTGTGATACGTCTCCGCCGAGCCGCGCACGCGATAGATGCCGGTGCGGAAGAACTCGTCGAGCACGTCGTTCTCGTTGGTCGCGACCACGAGCTTTTCGATCGGCAGACCCATCATGCGCGCGATATGGCCCGCGCACACGTTGCCGAAATTACCCGAAGGCACCGTGAACGAAACACGCTCGTCGTTCGACTGCGTCGCCGCGAAGTAACCGGCGAAGTAGTACACGACCTGGGCCACGACGCGCGCCCAGTTGATCGAGTTGACCGTGCCGATCTTCTGCTGCGCCTTGAACGCGTGATCGTTCGAAACGGCCTTGACGATGTCCTGGCAGTCGTCGAACACGCCTTCCACGGCGAGGTTGAAGATGTTCGGGTCTTGCAGGCTGAACATCTGCGCGGTCTGGAACGCGCTCATCTTCTTGTGCGGCGAGAGCATGAACACGCGCACGCCCTTCTTGCCGCGCATGGCGTATTCAGCGGCGCTGCCGGTGTCGCCCGACGTCGCGCCGAGAATGTTCAGCTCCTGGCCGGCCTTCGCGAGCGCGTACTCGAACAGGTTGCCGAGCAGCTGCATCGCCATGTCCTTGAACGCAAGCGTCGGACCGTTCGAGAGTTCGAGCAGCGACAGTTTCGCGCCGTTCTCCTCGCCGAGCGTGGTGAGCGGCGTGATCTTGCTCGCGTCTTCGCCGTGGCGCACGTTGCGGTACGTCTCGCCCGTGTAGGTGCGGCGCGTGATGTCGCGCAGGTCGTCGGCAGGAATATCGCCGGCGAACTTCGAGAGGATCTCGAACGCGAGATCCGCGTACGAGAGGCCGCGCCAGCGCGCGAGTTCTTCCTTGCCGATTTGCGGATACTCGGCCGGCAGGTACAGGCCGCCGTCGCGCGCGAGACCGCCCAGCAGGATGTCGGAAAACGAGTGATGCTCGCCGGCGCCCGCGCCGCGCGTGGATACGTAATTCATAGCCCTTGCCTTAGTTCAGTCCTTCCATACGCAGCTTCGTGACCGGCGACTTCACCGTCGCAAGCGTTTCGATCTGCGCGATCGCCGCGTTGACGTTCTTCTCGACCGTCTCATGCGTGATCAGGATGATGTCGGTTTCCGCCTTGCCCTGCGCGTCGACCTGCTCCGCTTCCTTCTGCAGCAGCGCGTCGATCGAGATGCCGCTGTCGGCCAGGATACGCGTGATGGCTGCCATCACGCCGGTCTGGTCGGCCACGCGCAGGCGCAGGTAATAGCCGCTCGTGACTTCGTCGATCGGCAGGATCGGCGTGTTCGAAAGGCTGTCCGGCTGGAACGCCAGATGCGGCACGCGGTGCTCCGGGTCGGCCGTATGCAGACGCGTGACGTCCACGAGATCGGCGACCACGGCCGAGGCCGTCGGCTCAGCGCCCGCACCCTTGCCGTAGTAGAGCGTCGTACCCACGGCGTCGCCATGCACGACCACGGCGTTCATTGCGCCTTCCACGTTCGCGAGCAGGCGCTTGGCCGGAATCAGCGTGGGATGCGTGCGCAGCTCGATGCCGCGCTCGGTGCGGCGCGCAATGCCGAGCAGCTTGATGCGATAGCCCAGTTCTTCCGCGTACTTGATGTCGATGGCGTCGAGCTTGCTGATGCCTTCCACGTAAGCCTTGTCGAACTGCACCGGCACGCCGAACGCGATCGCGCTCATGATCGTGGCCTTGTGCGCAGCGTCCACGCCTTCGATGTCGAAGGTCGGATCGGCTTCGGCGTAGCCCAGTTCCTGCGCGGCCTTCAGTGCGGTCGCGAAGTCGAGCCCGCGCTCGCGCATTTCCGAGAGGATGTAGTTCGTCGTGCCGTTGATGATGCCGGCGATGTACTGGATGCGATTGGCCGTGAGGCCTTCGCGCAGCGCCTTGATGATGGGGATGCCGCCCGCCACCGCCGCCTCGAATGCGACCATCACGCCCTTGGCGCGCGCCGCTTCGAAGATCTCGGTGCCATGCACCGCCAGCAGCGCCTTGTTCGCCGTGACCACGTGCTTGCCGCTGGCGATCGCGCGCAGCACGAGATCCTTGGCGAGCGTCGTGCCGCCGATCATTTCGGCAATGATCGAAATCGAGGGGTCGTCGACCACGGCGTTGAAGTCGGTCGTCAGGTCGACGCTGCCGGCCTCAGTGCCGAGCGCCGCCGTGGCCTTGGCCGGGTTGCGCACGGCAATGCGCGCCACCTCGATGCCGCGGCCCGCGCGGCGTTTGATTTCTTCCTGGTTGCGGCGCAGTACCGTGAAGGTGCCGCTGCCCACCGTGCCGAAGCCCAAGAGACCTACTTTGATCGGTTCCATGCAGCGTGTGTTCGTCTAAGTGTTTGTAAAGGGAATACGTTTGGCGCGAGTCAGGTGCGACTCAGGTGCCGTGCCGCTGACGATAACCGTCGAGGAAGCGCGCAATGCGGTTGATCGAATCGGTCAGGTCGTCGACGTTCGGCAGGAACACCACGCGGAAGTGGTCCGGCTGCTTCCAGTTGAAACCCGTGCCCTGCACGAGCAGCACGCGCTCCTGCAACAGCAGATCGAGGATGAACTGCTGGTCGTTCTCGATCGGATAGAGCTTCGGGTCGAGGCGCGGGAACATGTAGAGCGCCGCCTCGGGTTTCACGCAGGTCACGCCCGGAATGGCCGTGAGCATGTTGTACGCCAGCTCGCGCTGACGATAGAGGCGCCCGCCCGGCTGGATCAGCTCGTTGATGCTCTGATAGCCGCCCAGCGCCGTCTGGATCGCGTACTGGCCCGGCACGTTCGCGCACAGGCGCATCGAAGCGAGAATGCCGAGGCCTTCCGTGTAGTCCTTCGAGCGGCGGCGGTTTTCGCCCGTCATGCCCGAGAGGAACATCCAGCCCGCGCGGTAGCCGCACGCGCGATAGCTTTTGGAGAGGCTGTTGAGCGTGACCGTGATCACGTCTTCCGAGAGCGACCCGAGCGCCGTGTGCGTCTTGCCGTCGTAGATGATCTTGTCGTAGACCTCGTCGGCGAACAGGATCAGGCCGTACTCGCGCGCAATCGTCACAAGCCCGCGCAGCAGGTCGTCCGAATAGAGCGCGCCGGTAGGGTTGTTCGGGTTGATCACGACGAGCGCGCGCGTGTTCGGCGTGATCTTCGCGCGAATGTCGTCGAGGTCGGGCATCCACGCGTTCGACTCGTCGCAGATATAGTGCACGGGCGTGCCGCCCGACAGGCTCACCGCCGCCGTCCAGAGCGGATAGTCGGGCGCGGGCAGCAGCACTTCGTCGCCGTCGTTCAGCAGCGCCTGCATGGCCATCACGATCAGTTCGGACGCGCCATTGCCGATGTAGATGTCGTCGAGCTCGACGCCCTTGATGCCCTTTTGCTGCGCGTAATGCATGATCGCCTTGCGCGCGGCGAACACGCCCTTCGAATCCGAATACCCCGAGGAGCCCGGCAGGTTCAGGATCATGTCCTGAATGACCTCGTCGGGCGCGTCGAAACCGAACGGCGCGAGGTTGCCGATGTTCAGCTTGATGATGCGATGGCCTTCTTCTTCGAGGCGCTTCGCGTGCTCGAGCACCGGCCCGCGGATGTCGTAGCAAACGTTCTGCAGCTTGTTGGATTTGAGAATCGGTTTCACGGCGGGCTGTCGGTCAGAAAATCGGTCAAAGAATCAGTCGGGGCGTCGGAGACGAGTCAGACGCGGTAAAAGGGCTGGAACAGGCTGAAATGCCGTCGACCGGCCGGCGGATGGCGCCCTGGCGGACAAGACATACAAGGGAGCCGGAGGCGCGCCCCCGGCGGGAAAAAAGCCGTGCACGATTGTGAGGAAGCGCCAGGCGCACTCACAACGCCACGCCAAGCGTCCGTTGAGATCACCTCAGACCGCCCCGGCAGCTTGTGGCTGCCCTTGCCCGATGCGCGGATGGCGCGCGTAGCGGTTGCCGGCGCGGGCTCCCCCGCTCACCGCCGCAGCGGCGGCTAAAAAGTTATAATTTAGCGGATTTTGACCAACTTCCGCAATGCGCAATCGGCCAGGAGGCGGGTCGCGAAACGGGTGACGGCGGGCTATACGGCGCGGGCGACAAGGCGGTTCGCGCCGAGACCGGCGCCGGCACAGGATAGGCGCCCCCTCGCTCGCGCACCCGGCCTGCCCTTATCCCGGAACCCCGTTTTGAAACTACACCAGGACTCCAGTGCCGCGCTGAACACCGTGACCGGTTACGGCGCCGACTACGTCGAAGTGAACCTCGAACGCCACGCGGGTAGCATCATCGTGATGCCCGAATCGCCGGTCACGCCCTGGCCGGTGCACGCGTTCGACGCCCTCACGCCCGAACTCTTCGAGATGCTTCTGCCGCTGAACCCCGAGGTGGTGGTGTTCGGCAGCGGCGAGCGGCTGCGTTTTCCGCACCCGCGCCTGACCGCGGCGCTCGCCGCGAAACGCATTGGCGTCGAGGCGATGGATTTCAAGGCAGCTTGCCGCACCTACAACATCCTCATGGCCGAAGGCCGCCGCGTGGCGGCCGCGCTTCTGATCGAAAGCTGACGCGCCTTAAGCTTGCCTTCAGGTCGCCGAACGGCGGCGTAGTACACTTGCGCGCCGCGTGCGAAGCGCGCGCGCCGGGCGTGGCACAGGTGCCGCGCGTGCCTGGCGCACACGCCCGCATCCCGACCGCAACGACTGCAACAAGAACAGGCTGAAACCCATGAACGATACGCCATCGAGGCTACCGCTCAACCGCAGCGCGATCCTGCTCCTGATCCTCGCCTTCGCCGTGATCTGGTTCCTGCCGCTCGGCTGGCGCCACCTGCTGCCGAGCGACGAAGGCCGTTACGCCGAAATGGCGCGCGAAATGCTCGCGACCGGCGACTGGATCACGCCGCGCTACAACGACTACAAGTACTTCGAGAAGCCGCCGCTGCAAACCTGGATGAACGCGCTCACGTTCGCGTGGTTCGGCATCGGCGAATGGCAGGCGCGCCTCTACACGGCCCTCACCGGCTTCGCCGGCGTGCTGCTGATCGGCTTCACCGGCGCGCGCGTGTTCAATGCCGCCACAGGTTTCTTCGCCGCGGTCGTGCTCGCCTGCGCGCCGTACTGGAACCTGATGGGCCACTTCAACACGCTCGACATGGGCCTGTCGTTCTGGATGCAGCTCACGTTGTGCGCGCTGCTGCTCGCCCAGCGCCCGACCCTGCCCAAAAACCACGCACGCCTGTGGATGTGGGTGTGCTGGGCGGCCATGGCGATGGCGGTGCTCTCCAAGGGCCTCGTCGGCCTGATCCTGCCGGGCGCGGTGCTCGTGCTCTATACCGCGATTTCGCGCGACTGGGCGCTCTGGAAGCGTCTGTATCTCGTGAGCGGCCTGATCGTGTTCTTCGCGATCGTTGCGCCGTGGTTCATCCTCGTGCAGCAGCGCAATCCCGAGTTCTTCAACTTCTTCTTCATCGTCCAGCAGTTCCAGCGCTACCTCACGCCCGCGCAGAACCGTCCCGGCCCGTTTTACTACTTTGTGCCGGTCATGCTGGTGGGCTTCCTGCCGTGGCTTTCGGTGAGCGTGCAGAGTGTGCGCCATGCGCTGCGCGCGCCGCGCCAGCCCAACGGTTTCTCGCCCGTCGTGCTAATGCTCGTGTGGACGGTGTTCATTTTTCTGTTCTTCAGCGCTTCGCACTCGAAGCTCGTTTCCTACGTCCTGCCGATCGCGCCGCCGGTTGCGCTCATCATCGGCATGTATCTGCCGGTCATGACGCGCGCGCAGTGGAACAAGCACCTTGCGGGCTACGCGCTTCTCGCCGTCGTGCTGATGGGGGGCTCGTTCGTGCTCACGCATCTTGGCGACGCGCGCAACCCCAATGCGCTCTACCGCGAGTTCCAGGTGTGGGTGTTCGCCGCCGCCGCGGTGGCCTTCGTCGTCACGATGGTCGGCCTGCGCCTGAACCGCGCGAAGCGGACGCCCGAAACCGGCGCGCGCGCGCCGGCGCTCGCGCTCGGCACGGCCTGGCTGCTGCTCGCGACCATCGCGGGCACGGGCCACGATGTGTTCGGCACGCTGAGCTCTGGCGCGCCGCTCGCACCCGCGGTGCGCGCTGCCATTGCGAAGCTGCCGCCCGACACGCCCTTTTACTCCGTGGGCGTACTCGACCACACCATGCCCTTCTACGTGCGCCACACGATGACGATGGTCGAGGTCACCGACGAGCTTGCCTTTGGCATCTCCGAGGAACCGCAAAAATGGGTGCCGACCATCGCCGACTGGGAAGCACGCTGGAAAGCCGACCGCTACGCGCTCGCGCTGATTCCGGTGAAGCGCTACGAGGAACTGGCTGCGCAGGGCCTGCCGATGCAGGTGATCGCCCGCGACGCGCGGCGCGTGATCGTCGAGAAGCCGCAATCCTGAGCGCTTTCTGGCACCTCCCTGGCACCTTGCTGGCCCCGATTGACGCATGCGCGATAATCGGGCTGGCCGCGCGGCGGCGGCCAGCTCACGCCGGCCTTCCCGTCGCAACCCGATAACCCGTTGAATCACCCTTCTCGATGAATCCGATTTCCCTGATCTGCATCCTCGCCGGCGTCGGCCTGAACGCCTGTGCGCAACTGTTGCTGAAAGCGGGTGTCAATGCCGTTGGACACTTCGAATTCAGCCGTGCGAACATCTTGCCCATTGGCCTGAAGCTCGCGACGCAAGTGCCGATTCTCGGCGGCCTCACGTGCTACGTGTTCAGCGTGGTCGTGTGGATCGTCGGGCTCTCGCGCGTGGATGTCTCGATTGCCTACCCGATGCTCTCGCTCGGCTACGTGGTCAACGCGTTCGCGGCGTGGTATCTGTTCGGCGAGGTGATGAGCGTGCAGCGGCTCGTCGGCATCGGCATCATCCTGATCGGCGTGTTCGTGCTCGCGCGCAGCTAAGGCGCCGCAGCGCGCACGACTCCGGCGCGCGTTGCGAGAGCGCTTGCAGCGCAGCCTGTTGCGCCCATATAAGCATTTCGTAAGATGCGCCGCGGCGGCCTTGCTGCCCGGCCCCACTTTCTGACGAGCAAAGAGTAAAGCACTCATGACCCAGTCTTCTCCGCAGTCGACCGTTCCGTTCCTGCCGTTCGTACGCCCCGAAATCGACGAAGAAACCATCCAGGGCGTCGCCGACGTGCTGCGCTCGGGCTGGATCACGACCGGCCCGCAGAACCAGGCGTTCGAGGCGGCGCTCTCCGAATACTGCGGCGGCCGGCCCGTGCGCACCTTCAACTCCGGCACCGCCACGCTCGAAATCGGGCTGCGCATTGCCGGCGTGGGTCCCGGCGACGAAGTCATCACCACGCCC
>NZ_CAJMYW010000015.1:0-158200 GCF_905220165.1 Paraburkholderia sp. J10-1
AGGCGTGGTGATGACTTCGTCGCCGGGACCCACGCCGGCGATGCGCAGCCCGATTTCGAGCGTGGCGGTGCCGGAGTTGAAGGTGCGCACGGGACGGCCGCCGCAGTATTCGGAGAGCGCCGCCTCGAATGCCTGGTTCTGCGGGCCGGTCGTGATCCAGCCCGAGCGCAGCACGTCGGCGACGCCCTGGACGGTTTCTTCGTCGATTTCGGGGCGCACGAACGGCAGGAAAGGAAGAGATGACTGCGGGAATGTCTGGGCCATGGGCGCGTTAATTCTTTCTGGTCGAAGATGCGCGCAGAGCATACAGCAGCTCGCGACGCGTTGCGAGCCAGCGTCAGGCATTATTTCGCCTGCGTCGTGCACACAAAAAATTGTGCAAGCGAAACGCACTTTCGTCCAACGCCAGGCAGCGATTTATCGGGTACGCTTAAGCGTAATATTGCTTTGGATGGCTGAATATCAGAAGCGTAAAGAGACGAGCGCGTGAAGGACGATGAGTCGCCTTGCGCGTTCCTCAGCGCGCCACGGACTTGAAGAGGCGGTTCTTTTCGAGCGTCGCTGCGTCGGGCGTTTTGGCGTTCTCGTCTGCGCTCGCTGCGGTGTTGGCATCTTCGAGCGCGGGCCCGGTGTAGCGTCCGCGCGGACGGATGACCTTGCCCACCCTGAGCTGCTCGATGCAATGCGCGAGCAGCCCCACGCTGCGCGCGGTGGCGAAGAGCGCAAACGAGGCGTCGCGCGGCAGCTTGAGTTGCGCAGCGAGCGTGGCGAGCGCCACGTCGATATTCGGCTTGAGGCCTGTTAGCGCCACGACCTTCTCGATGAAGGAGGCGATCTCCGCGGGTGCGTCCAGCACTTCCAGCAAGGCGTCCGCGCGCGGGTCGCCGTCGGGATAGAGATGGTGTCCAAACCCCGGAATGGGAATGGCCGACTGTAAATGATGGGCAACGACATGCTCCGCGCCGAGCCGCCCCACGTCGTCGAACACCGCGCGCACGCGGCCCGATGCGTCGCCGTGCAGCGGACCGGAGAGCGTGGCGAGTCCCGTGAGCAGGCAGCCCGGCAGCGACGCGCCGGTGGACGCCGTAATGCGTGCGGCGAACGCCGAACTGGTGATCTCGTGGTCGGCCACGAGCACCATGGCGCGGCGGATCAACTCCGCGCCCTCACTGCCTTGGCCCCAGCCTAGCGCGAGGCGCTCGTGAACTGGCGGCGGGGCGGCGTTTGCCGATGCCACGCAGCGTGCGCCGAACGCATGAGCAATGACCGCCACGAGCCGGCCGGCTTCCGCGTGCAGGGCCGTGTCGGTACGCCCAAGCGTGGAGTGGCCGCGCGCCGCGATGGCCGCAAGCGATGTGAACGCGCATTCGCGGCCGCGCTCCTCGCCGTGCAGGCGCATGTCGGCGGCTTCGAATGTCACGTCCGCGCGCGCGTTCCAGAGGAGGGTGGCCACGTCTTCGAGCGTGGCCGTTTGCGCCATGGCGATGCTGTCGCGGCCCCGGTAATACGGGCGGCCCTTCGAGAACGTGGTGATGCTGCTGTAGATGCACGGCTCCGCGCCGAAGATCGTGCCCGCGGCGAGCGCCTCGCGCTTGCGGCCCACCTGCTTCTTGCGGCACAGGCTGGCGACGTCTTCGGCGCGGTAGAGGCTCTTGCGCGGGTCGTGCGGATCGGGCATGACCGCGATATTGCCGCGGCTTGCGTAGGCATAGACGGTCTGCGCCTGTACGCCGAGTTGACGGGCGGCTTCAGTCAGGGTGATCCAGTTTGGCATGGCAGGGCAGACGGGGCAGTGCGGCTATTCAGCGGCAATATTGACGGTTTTTCAGCGAAAAGTCATCTCTGCGGGCCGCCGCTCGAGCACTTCGATGAGAATCTCGCCCGGCGCGCGCACGAAGCAGGCGCGCACGCCCGGGCGAATGGGCTTCACGGGTTCGACGATTTCCGCTTCATGACGCGTGAGATGCGCGAAGGCCGCATCGAGATCGTCCACCAACACGCCGAAATGATCGATGCCTTGCGAGCGTGCCTCACGCGTTCGTTGCGCAGCGCGCTCGCCAGTCAATTGCGTGATGAACAGATCGATCTCGCCGATGCGCAGATCCACGCGGCCCGGCCTGCGTACGATTTCGGCATTCAGGCAACGTTCGAACCACGCGGCGGTGGCCTCCGCATTGGCCGAGCAGAGCTGGAGATGGTCCCACTTGAATTCGATCATGCGTTTTTCGCCCCGTGTGTGTGCGAGTGTCAGAGTTCGATGCGCGAGAGCTTGCCGAGCAGCAGCGAATACGAGAGTGTGCCGAGCAGGCAGATCGCGCCCATGAGGTTGAGCGCCCAGTAGAAGTGCCCGGTGTGCTGCGTGATATAGCCGATCATGAGCGGCGTGGTAACGCCTGCAATGTTCGCGGCAAGACTCGTGATACTGCTCGTGAGGCCCACGTATTGACGCGGTGCGATTTCGGAAACGGCGGCCCACGACATGGAGCCAATGCCCTGCGCGAAGAAGGCCACGGTGAGAATGGCGATCACGATCTCGTTCGACTCGACGAAATTCACTAGCACGATCGAAGCGCCCAGCATCGTGCCGATGATGAGCGGCGCCTTGCGCGCAGCCGAGATCGACACGCCGCGCCGGATAAAGAAGTCCGAGAGGAAGCCCGCCGAGAGAATGCCAATCGTCGCGCCAATGAACGGCATGGCCTGAAAAATGCCCACCTTGATCATCGACATATGACGCGCTTCGATCAGGTACGTCATGAACCACGTCGTGAAGAAAACAAGCAGCGTGTTGTTGCAGAACTTGCCAAGGCAAATGGCGAGAATCTGGCGGTAGCTGAGCAGCTTGAGCGCCATGCGCCAGTCGAACTTCTCGCGCGGTTTGCGCGTGGCGGGCGCCGCACCCTCGTTGATGTATTGAAGCTCCGCGGCATTGACCGAGCCGTGCTTGTGCGGATCGCGATACATGCGATACCAGACCATGCTGAAGAGAATGCCGAAGCCGCCGGTCACGAAGAACACCGTGCGCCAGCCATAGGCCGCGGAAATCCACAGCAGCAGGCCGGTGAAGAGCGGTGTGCCCACGTATTGCCCCATCACGTACACGCTCGTGGCGAAGCCGCGTTCCTGCACGGGAAACCACAACGTGACGGCGCGCGTGTTCGAGGGGAACGCCGGGGCTTCGAGCGCGCCCATGGTGAGGCGCGAGCCGAGCAGCATGTGATAGCCGCTCGCAAAACCCTGCGTGAGCGTGGCGATCGACCAGCCCACGAGCGAGAGCGCATAGGCCACGCGCGAGCCGAGCACGTCGGTGAGAATGCCGCCTGGCAGGAGCGCGATCGAGTAGGCGAGGCCGAACGCCGCGAACAGTTCGCCCATCTGCATCTTGTTGAGTGCGAGATCTTTCGAAAGGCCGGGTGCCACGATGCCCAATGCCGAGCGGTCGACGAAGTTGAGCACGGTGGCCACGAGCAGCATCGAGAGCACGAAATACCGAACGCGCGAGCGTTTTGCACTATCCGCGTAGGCCGGAGCTTGCGCGGGTAAAACCTGTTCCTCTGCGACTTTCATCGGTGTCTCCAATATCAGTTCTGACGCCTGCTTTTTTATGTTGGGCGTTCAAATCGGGCGGGGCGCTGCGCTATCCCCGGCCGACAAACGGCATGGCGCTCGCCATGATCGTCATGTTGAGCACGTTGGCTTCGAGCGGCAGGCTCGCCATATGCACGACCGCATTTGCGACGTGCTCGACGTCCATGCGCGCTTCGGGCGCGAGTCGTCCGTCGGCCTGCAGCACGCCTTTGTTCATGCGCTCGGTGAGCGACGTGGCCGCGTTGCCGATGTCGATCTGGCTGCACGCGATGTTGTACGCGCGGCCGTCCAGCGCGATCGATTTGGTGATGCCCGTTACGGCGTGCTTCGTGGCCGAGTAGGCGATGGTGTGCGGGCGCGGCGAATGCGCGGAGATCGAGCCGTTGTTGATGATGCGCCCACCTTGCGGCGACTGCGCTTTCATGAGCCGGTACGCGGCGCGCGCGCACAGAAATACGCCGGTGAGATTGGTTGCGACCACATCGTTCCAGAAGTCGGTTTCGTAGTCTTCCAGCGGCACGGCGCCCGCGTTGCGGCCTGCATTGTTGAACAGCACGTCGAGACGGCCGAAGGTCTGCGCGATTTGCGCGAACGCGTGCTCGACCGATTCCGCCTGGGTCACATCTGCGGAAAACACGTGGGCGTCTGCCCCTCCGTTGCCGATCCGTTCCTTCGTCTCCAGCAGCGGTTCGACGCGGCGGCCGATTAGCGCAACGGCGAACCCGGCGTTGGCGAGCGCCACGGCGGTGGCGCGGCCGATGCCGGAGCCAGCGCCCGTCACGGCGGCGAACTTTTTCGATGCAGACATTTCGCGTCCTCTTCCCGATTCCATTGAACACGGGAAAAGAATTGCATTCGCGTGAGGCGCGCAGCAATCTTGATTCGTTGAATCAACATCTGGGGCCTTGATATCTGGGCGCCGGATCAGGGTTTTCCTGATGCGCGGATCGCGTAAAGCGCCGCGTACACACGCGCTGAAGCGAATACAGGGCCACAGCGCCCGCCAGAACTTGATTCGCCGAATCAACATTGACCGGCCGGCAGGTGCTTTCGTAGTCTCTCGACGTCTGTTCATACCCAAAGGGGAAAACACCATGCCGGAAAATCAACGCGTGAGGCTCCTGATCGCGCGAAAAGTGCCCGCCGCTGTGGCGCAACGCGCTGTGGCCGAATTCCATGCCTTCGTGACCGACGCCGATATGGACGCGTGGTCCGTGGTCGACTTCTGCAAGCAGCACGAGGTGCCGGCTGTGCTGATCGGCAAGAAGTCGGGCTTGCAGGCCGAACACATTGCCGCGCTGCCTGCTTGCGTGAAAATCATCGCCAACGCGAGTGCGGGCGTCGATCACCTCGATGTGGCCGCTGCCCGCGATCGCGGCATAGTGGTGACGAACGCGCCCGACGCCTTGACCGAATGCACCGCCGACTTTTCCATGCTGCTCATGCTGGCAGCATGCCGGCGTGCATCGGAGTACGAACGGATCATGCGCAGCGGCTGGGGCAAGTCGTTCGGCATGACCGACATGCTGGGCACGCGCGTGAATGGCAAGACGCTGGGCATTGTGGGTTTTGGCCGTATTGGCCGGGCGGTGGCGAAGCGCGCGCTCGGCTTCGGCATGCGCGTGATCTACACCGATATCAATCGTGCTGCGCCTTCCGTGGAAAACGGTGCGACCTATTACGCGAGCTTCGAGGAGATGCTGCCGCATTGCGAAGTGCTCACGCTGCACGTGCCGGGCGGCGGCGCGCCCCTGATGACGAAAAGGGAATTTGGGCGCTTGCCGAAGGGCGCGGTATTCGTCAACGCGGCGCGCGGCGGCCTCGTGGATGAAGATGCGCTTTACGACGCCCTGACCTCGGGACACCTGTTCGGCGCGGGCCTCGATGTGTACCGCAACGAGCCCAATGTCGACCAGCGCTTTGCCAGCCTCGACAACGTTTTTCTCACGCCGCACATGGCGAGCGCCACGGTGCAAACGCGCGACCAGATGGGCTTTACCGCGCTCGATAATGTGGCCGCGGTGCTCGACGGGCGGCCGGCGTTGAATCGCGTTTGAGGACGGTGGGCGCGGCTGGCGAACGCCGTATTAGCTGCGCCCGGAGTGCTTGAAGCGCTTGAGCACGACCATGCACAGGGCCGGCAGATGCACGACGCCCATGCCGCAAGCGATCACCGCCCACGGCGGCGCGAACGTTCCGGCCATCATGCCGCCGATCACGCCGAAGCACAGGCCCCCCAGCAACAGCGTGGCGTGGGCGACGATGCGCTTCGGCCCTCGCTCGGTGAAGCGCGGAATGTTCGCGTGGACATACACCACGATCAGCAGGGCGACGGTGGCAACGGCGGGGAACAGCATGGTCGGATCCTCGATTCCAGCAACGATGACGGGAGGCGGGCGTCTCTAGCGCGCCTTCAAAATCTTCGACTGTAGTGGAGGATTGCCGTTGCGTCGATGGCTTATGGTTTAGCGCTAGCACCAAACCACGCTGTCGTACGCCACCGTGCGGCGATACACGTTCTTGCCGCGCCAGCTGGAAAACTCCATATACGCGCATTCCAGCACCAGAATCCAGTTCGTGACCCGCATCGCCGCCCCCAAGGTGTTCCCGGTTGTTCGTTCGACTGCAGGATCAGTCTATGACCTGGGCGCGGCGGACAATGCGGCGAGCAGGGCGCGATATTGCGTCCAGTTCGCGGCATTGCTGAATCAGGCGTGCGGCGCGAGCGGCATCAGCACGAAATCGAACGTTGAGCGCCAGGGCGTGACGCTGTCCGCCACGCGCTCATACGGCGCGACGAGCGACGCCTTCACGCCGAACACGGCGTCCGACTGCAGGTATGGATCGTCGCCCACGAAGGTATGCGTGACCACCTTCTGGAAGCCCGGCGCGGTGATGAGGAAATGCATGTGCGCGGGCCGGTACGGGTGCCGGCCGAGGCTTGCTAGCATCTTGCCCACCGGGCCGTCGTGCGGGATCGGGTACGAGACCGGCTTGATGCCGACGAAGCGGTACGCGCCGTCCGCGCCGGTCGTGAAGATGCCGCGGTTGTTCCATTTGGGCTGTACGCCGGGCTGCTGCACGTCGTAGTAGCCGTCGGCGTTGTCGGACCACACGTCGATGCGCGCGCCCTCCACCGGGCGGCCTTCGAGATCGAGCACTCGGCCCTCGAACAGGCAGGGCTCGCCCTTGCCGTCGGCGGTGATGCACGCGCCCATCTCGCGCTCGGGCGCGCCGGCCACGTGGAATGGGCCGAACACCGTGTTTTCGGTGGCGGTGCTCGGGCGCCGGTTGTTGATGGCATCGACGAGCATGGAAAACCCTAGCGTGTCCGAGAGCAGGATGAACTCCTGGCGCTCGGCGCTGCAAAGCTGGCCGGCCGTGGTCAGGAAGTCGATGGCGGTTTCCCATTCCGGCTGGGTCAGCTGCACTTCTTTCGCGAACGCATGCAGGTGACGCACGAGCGCGCTCATCACCTCGCGCAGACGCTCGTCGGCGTTTTCGCCAATACGCGCATTGACGGCCTCGGCGGAGGCGGCTTCGCTGAAGAACTGGGTCATGGTTAGCGGTTACCTGTAGGGTTGCCCGGAGTTGTCAGGCGATGGCGGCATCGAAGCCGCGTCGTAACGGCACGTATTGTGCGCCTGTCGCCATCGGGACCCCAAATCTGGTCCAATTGGCGCATTCGATTCTCTGCTTCGATCTGACATGCTGAAAAACCTCTGGTACGTCGTGGCCGCCGCCGCGGATTTGCGCGAGCAGTTGCTGCCGGTCACGCTGCTCGGTCACCGCTACGTCGCGTTTCGCGACGCACAGGGCAGCGCGCAATTGCTCTCCGATATTTGCGTGCATCGCGGCGCTTCGCTCGCGGCCGGCCGCCGCGTGAACGGCGAGGTCCAGTGCCCGTACCACGGCTGGCGCTATGGCGGCGACGGCGTGTGCACGCACATTCCCGCGCAGCCGCAGGCGCGCATTCCAGCGCGAGCGCGCGTGGACCGCTACCCCGTGGTCGAGCGTCACGGCTGGATCTGGGCGTTCGTGGGCGACCTGCCCGAAGAGGAGCGGCCGCCGCTGCCCGATCTCGCCTGGGCCGACGACCCGAATGTGCGCGTCGTATACGGCACTTACGCGTGGGAGGCGAACTGGGAACGCGTGATCGAGAACGGACTCGATTTCGCGCACGCGCCGTTCGTGCACGGCAGTTCGTTCGGCGCGCCCGACCGCCCCGAAATCGACGCAGTCAACGTGAGCGCCAACGCCTGGAGCGGCCACGCGCGGCTCGTGATGCGGCGGCCCGTGCGCAAGGGCTGGCTGCGCCGCACGCCTACGGGCGAACATGTCGACGTGGTCACGCAAACGGGTTTTCACCTGAGCGGCCCGTGCGCGACGCTCGAACTGACGTTGGCCAATGGCTGGCGCATCCATATCGCGTCGGCGCATGTGCCGGTGGATGCGGGGCGCACGCAGACGTTCTGGATGATGGGCCGCAGCTTTCTGCGCAATCCGCTTTTCGACGGGCGTTTTCGCGCGCGCAATCTGCGCATTTTCGAGGAAGACCACGCCGTGCTCCGGCGTATCCGGCCGGTTCGCGTGCCCGAGAGCTGGCAGAGCGAGGTGTCGGTGAAATCGGATGCCTTGCAGATCGCGTTCAGACAACGCGTGCGGGCGCTGGCGGAGGGCGGGTGCAATGTGCCCGAGGCGGAGCAGGCGAGCCGCGTGGCCACGGTGATTGCTTGCCCGATGCGGCGCACGGTGAACACGTGGGCACTGGAGGCCGCCGGCGCTGCCGAGGCGGAGCAAATGGCGGAGAACGCCGGGACATCGCGGCGCTGAACGACCGCGGGCGGCTCCGAACGCCTGCTTGCCGTTCGGAGCCGGGCAGGAAGCTCAGTGGCGCGGCGTCACCGGCTCGACCGCTGCCCAGTACGGCTCGGCGCCGTAATACGCGTGCAGCGTGCTGCCCCAGGTCGCGTCGGCCATGGCGGGCCAGCTGTCCCGGTCGAAGCCCGGCGCTTCCTTCACGCGCTCGGACGACACGTTGAGCAGGAAGCACTTGCGGCTCGTGTCGAGCATGAGCGCGCTCCAGGGGATGGCGAGCAGCTTGTCGCCAATGCCGAGAAAGCCGCCGCTCGACATCACCACGTAGGCCACGCGGCCGCTCTGCACGTCGAGCATGATCTCCTTGATCTTGCCGACTTCCTGGCCGTCCGAACTCAGCACGCGGTCGCTGTCGAGCGTGCTGGCGGCCATCACGTCGGGGCCGGGCCCCGCTGCGCTTACGCGGCCCTTGCCGACGATGCGCGCGCCATTACCGGTTGGCATGGGCGGAGGAATGAAGGTGGGCATGATGGTCTCCAGATATCAGGGGAACAACGTTGAGTCCGGCCAGACTCCCGACGATTCCCGTGTGAGGCGGCAGGCGATGCCGCGGCGGTTCTGGCCGCTTGCTGGGAGATACAGCAAGCGGCGTACCGCGCTGTGCCCGTCGATTCGATGCGCCGGGGCGAGGCGCATTGGGGGCGTTCCTGCCTGTTTGGAGGCCAAAGCCTTATGAGGCGGGCGTGGCGCCCTTCTGCGGCGGTTCGACGCCGTAGCGTTTCGCCTGTTCGAAGAACGCCCGCTCTGCGGCCTTGCTCATCACCAGAATGCTGATGCGGCGGTTCAACGGGCTGTCCGCCGTGTCGTGGTCGAGCGGCAGAACGTCGGCGAGGCCGCGCACCTGGAGCAATTTCTCCTCGCTCAGACGGCCGGCCACCAGCGCACGGCGCGCGGCGTTGGCGCGCTCGCTGGATAGCTCCCAGTTCGAGTAGCCCGCAAGTCCCCCCGAGTAGGGCACCGAGTCGGTGTGCCCCGCAATCGACACGCCGCTGTCCACGTCGTTGAGCGCGCTGCCGATCTGCACGAGGATCTCGTACGCGTAGTCTTCGAGCTTCGCGCTGCCGGTTGCGAACATGGGGCGCTTGAGCGAGTCGACCAGCTCGATGCGCAGGCCTTCGTCAGTGATCGACATGCGGATCTGGTCGCGGTACGCGCGCAACTCCGGCTTGCGCTCGATGAGCGCCGAGAGTTTTTCCTTCAGCTGCGAAAGACGCGACTTGTCGAGCGCTTCCACTGGCACGGCGTGCGAGAGCGTGGTCTGCGCGTTCGAGCCGCCCACGGCGGGCGCCTTGCTGGAGAGGTCGCGGCCACCGCCTTGCACCACGCTCGGGTTGGGATTCGCTGCAGCGGGTGTGCTGCCGAGCATGGCCGAAAGCGGCGTGTTGAAGTACTTCTCGATGCCGTCGCGGTCGTACTGCGAGGTTGAGCCGAGCAGCCACATCAAGAGGAAAAACGCCATCATTGCGGTCACGAAGTCGGCATAGGCAATCTTCCATGCCCCGCCGTGATGGCCCTCGTGGCCGCCTTTCTTCACGCGGCGCACCACCAGGGTGACCTTGCTGCCTTCGGTGTCGCGCGTGGCGCGCGAGCCTGGAGTGCGTTCTGGCATATTGGGACTCCTAAGCGGACTTCGGCGTTTTGGTGGCGCGCACCGCTTCGTCGAGCTCCTGGAAGCTCGGGCGGTCGGACGTGAAGAGGACCTTGCGGCCAAACTCCACGGCCACGGGCGGTGCGTAGCCGGCGAGCGACGCGAGCAGCACGGCCTTCACGCACTGGAACGGCTTGCTGGCGGCGCGACCCTTGGCGTTGAGCAGGTCGGCAATCGGGCCGACGAAGCCGTAGGCGAGCAGAATGCCGAGGAACGTACCGACGAGCGCGCCTGCGATCATCTCGCCCAGCACGGCGGGCGGCTTGCCGACCGACCCCATGGTGTGCACCACACCCATCACGGCCGCCACGATGCCGAAGGCGGGCAGGCCGTCGGCCATCTTCTGGATGGCGTTGGGCGCGATCGACACTTCGGAGTGGTGCGTGTCGAGTTCCTCGTCCATGAGGTCCTGCATTTCCATGGGGTTCACGTTGCCGCTCGACATCATGCGCAGATAGTCGACGATGAAGTCGAGCAGATGATGGTCGGAGAGCACGCGCGCGTACTTCTGGAAAATCGGGCTGTTCTCGGGCGCCTCGATGTCGGCTTCGAGCGCCATCATGCCTTCCTTGCGCGCCTTTTGCAGCAGCTCGTAGAGGAGGGCGATCAACTCCAGGTATTGCGCCTTCGTGTAGCCGCCGCCCTTGAAGCAGGTGGGCAGCGCCTTGAGCGTCTTGCCGAGCGTGGCCGTGGGATTGCTCACCACGAACGCGCCCAGCGCCGCGCCGAAAATACACAGGAGTTCGAACGGTTGAACGAGCGCGGGCAGGTGGCCCCCCACGCCCACGAAGCTCCCGATCACCGATCCGAGCACGACTATCCAGCCAATTGCGACAAACATGATGTCTACCTTTTCTTTTTCAAAGTAATACGGATCAATCCATTCAGGCCGGCTCGACAACACGCTTCAGACGCGCCTCGTTCGCCGCACGATCCACGTTCAGCAAAGCGTCGATTTCACGCGCCGCCATCGCTTTGCCGAAGAAATAGCCCTGTGCGTAGTCGCAGCCCTTGGCTGCCAGCGTGCGCGCGAGTTCCGCGGTCTCCACGCCCTCGGCCACCGTGCTCATGCCGAGGTTCGTGGAGAGCGCGATGATCGCGTCGACGATCTTGACGCTCTCGTTGCACGATGCCATGGAGAGCACGAAGGAGCGGTCGATCTTCAGCTTGTCCACCTTCAGTTCGCGCAAGTGCTGCAGGCTCGAATAGCCGGTGCCGAAGTCGTCGAGCGACATGCGCAGCCCCGCGTTGCGGAAGTCCGCGAGCACGGCGCGCGCCGCGTCGAAGTCGTACATGAGCGCCGATTCGGTAATCTCGATCTCCATGCGCTCGGGCGGCATGCCCTCGTCGGCGAGGATCGTGAGTAGCAGCGCCGCGAGTTGCGTGTCCTTGAACTGCGCGGGCGAGAGATTGAGCGCGAGGTGATAGCGCGAGGGCCAGCCCAGCGCGTCGCGGCACGCGCGCCGCAAGATCGAAGCGGTGAAGGCGGGCGAAATGCCCATCTGCTCGATGAGCGGCACGAACACCTCGGGCGAGATCCAGCCGCGCTGCTCGTGGTGCCAGCGCGCGAGAATCTCGAAGCCCGTGGTCTGGCCGTCGGCGAGACGCACGAGCGGCTGGTAGAACGGACGAATATCGCCGCCCGCGAGCGCGCGGCGCAAGTCCGATTCGAGCGAGGCCTGCAGGCGCAGTTCGTCGTCCATCTTTTGCTCGAAGAAGCGGTAGGTGCCCTTGCCTTCGCACTTGGCGCGATACATGGCGATATCGGCGGCGCGCAACAGCGCGTCGGGGTCGCCGCCGTCGCGCGGGCAGCACGCAATGCCAATGCTCGCGTCCACGTTGATGCGCAGCTTGCCGATGTCGATGGGCGCGCGCGTGGCGGCGAGCAGGCGCTGCGCGAGTTCGCTCGCGGCCTCGATGTGGTCGTCGCGATGCACGCGGGCGAGCACGGCGAATTCGTCGCCGCCCAGACGCGCGACCGTGTCGCCGTCGCGCACCACGCGGCGCAGGCGCGCTGCGATCTCGCATAGCACCGTGTCGCCCGCGGCGTGGCCGTGAAAGTCGTTCACGGGCTTGAAGCGGTCGAGGTCGATCACGAACACGAGGTAATCGGGCGAGCGGTGCTGCGTGCGCTCGAGCGCCGCGCTCATTTCCGCCGCGAGCAGGCGCCGGTTGGGCAGGCCCGTGAGCGGATCGTGGCGCGCGAGCGCCTGGGCGTGTGCCTCGGCGGCGCGCGTGGCCTCATGGGCGATATGCAGCTCGCGAGACTTTTCGCACAACGTATCGAAGGCATGCGCCATCGCGCCAATCTCGTCGGTGCGGTTCATGTCGGGCAATGCGCGCATGTCTTCGCCGTGCGCGAGGCGCACGAGCGAATCGGTCAAGGTCTGCAGCGGACGCAGCAGCGTGCGTTCGAGGTAGTGCAGCAGCACGAGGCCAAAGGCGAGCGTGGCGAGCGCGATCGCAATGGCCGCTTCGAGCGTGTGATGCACGCGCAGGATGCCGTGCTGGACCTGACTGCGCAGCCGCTCGGCGGCAAGCTCGCGAGGCGAAGCGGAAACGGCTTGCCGGTGCGGCGCTTCGGTCTCCTGCGCAGTGCTTTCGTGGTGCCAGGTCGTATCCATGCGTTCGAAAGCGTGGCCAAACGCGATCAGCTGGCTTGCCAGCAGCGTGGTTTGCGTGGCGAACAAGGCAAAAAACAGTCCGATGAAGAACTTCGTGCGGGCGCGGATCGAGGCGCGTAGCGTAGCGCGCGTACGGACGATCCAGGGAAGCGCTGCCCGGGGTTTGAGTGCGGAGGTGGGATCGGGCATGGCCGCCACGGTTTCCTGATTCATGCTTCGATGGCCGTGTGGCGTTAGATTCTGCGCGTGCGCGCCTGCGCCGCGAGGCGGCGCACAGCGTAGTGACGCGATGTGCCGGTACGCACATGAGCGCGGCGCAACGGAGCACGGTGCGCACGGGGCGCCGCGCTCATGCGGGTACTGGTGCCGCGGCCAGCGGCATTGCGCGCCGCAGAGGCGATGCCAGTGGTCTGTTTCAGTCGCAGGGTTTGCGCAAGGGTTCTCATGGTGACACCGGAAAGGGTGGAGCTTTGCCCTTTTTACGGCGATGAAAAACCGTTGCTGAAGTCGCCAGACCTCTTTTTTTTGAGGGCTTGATCGATTTCACAACACGATAACCAACCGGTTAAAAATGGCATGTAATTCGGATGCCGAATCAATTGTGGCGTGACGATTTCCGCGCGGTGAGAGGCATGATGCGCCGTGGGCCGGGCCGCGCGGGCGGTAGGGGCATGAAGGCGGCAGGGAGTGATGATTGCGCAACTGCACGTATACCGAACGTTCGTGCGCTTAATTCCCGGCTTCTGCGTAAGGGAAATGCCTGGCGCGGAGGGCCGCGCCGCGCGCGTGCTTCGGACATTGCCGTGCTTCAGTTTTTGCGTGTTCCGGCCGTAAACCGAAAAGTGAGGCGCGCCGGTGCGGAACGCGCCACCCAACCGTATCCGCCCAGCCGGGACTCTCCACGATGATCACTGCTCCGCTTCCTCTGGATGAGGATGTGCGCCTTCGGGCGCTGCGGCAACTCGACATACTCGACACCGATCCCGAAGAGGCATTCGACCGCATCTCGCGGCTCGCCGCTTTCGCGTTCGACATGCCGGTCGTGCTGATCTCGCTCGTGGACGAAGACCGCCAGTGGTTCAAGTCGCACCATGGGCTGGCCGCGTGCGAAACGCCGCGCAACGTGTCGTTCTGCGCGCACGCCGTGCTGAGCAAGCGCATGCTCGTGGTGGAAGACGCGCTGGACGACGAGCGCTTTCTGGACAACCCGCTCGTCACGGGCGCGCCGAACATCCGCTTCTATGCGGGCTCGCCGCTGCGTCTCGCCGACGGCCAGGTGGTCGGCACGCTTTGCCTCATCGACGAAAAGCCGCGCACGTTCGACGCAGCGCAGGGCGCGAAGCTCGCGGACTTCGCGCACCTGGTCGAACGCGAACTGGAGTTGCGCCGGCAGTTGAACCGCTCGCGCACGGCGCACGAGCGTGACCGCCGCTCGCTCGCCATCAGCGAGGCGCGCTTTCGGACCGTGTTTGAGCAAACGCCGATCGGCAAGGCCGTGGTCGGTCTCGACGGCCATTTTCTCGACGTGAACCAGAAGTTCTCCGAGATCATCGGCTACGACGAGAGCGAACTGCGTAGGCGCACGTTCGCTTCGGTCACGCACCCGGCCGATATTGCCGCCGATCTCGCGCAAGTGGCCGAACTGCTCGCGGGACGCGCGGCCACGTATGCGATCGAAAAGCGCTACCTTCGGCCCGACGGCCAGGCCGTGTGGGTCAATCTCGCGGTGTCGCTCGTGCGCGACGTGGCGGGCACGCCGCTGCATTTCATCGCGGCCGTGCAGGAGATCACCGGCCGCAAGAAGAGCGAAGAGGCGCTGCGCAACTATCACGTCGAGCTTGAAGCGCGCGTGCGTGAGCGCACGGCGGAGCTGCGGCGCAGCCGCGACGCGCTGCAGACGATCACCGACAACGTGCCCGCGCTGATCGCCGTGGTCGATCGCGATCTTCGCTACCAGTTCAACAACGAGACGTTCAAGCGCGTGTTCGGTGCGGAGCCGGCCGCGCTGCGCGGTCGCAGCCTGAGCGAAACGCTGCGCCCCGAAGTGTTCGCGCAGTTGCAGCCGCTCTTCGCACGCGCGCTCGCGGGAGAGCGCGTGACCTGCAACGAGGTGCGCTACCGGGCCGACTCCGAGCGCGTATGGTCGGCCACCTACATTCCGTGCAGGCGCGAGGGCAAGGTGACCGGCTTCTACGTGATGGCGCACGACGTGACCGAGCAGCGCCGCACCGAGCAGCGCCTGCGCGAGGGCGCGCTGATCGACCCGCTCACGGGCCTCGCGAACCGGCGCGCGTTGCAGGAGGCGCTGTGCGAGCTGCGCGCGAGCGGCAGCCCGTTCGCGCTCTTCTTCATCGACATGGATGGCTTCAAGGCGATCAACGACCGCTACGGCCACGACGTGGGCGACGCCCTGCTCAAGGAGACCGCGCGCAGGCTCGTCACCACCGTGCGCACGGGCGACGTGGTGAGCCGCCTGGGCGGCGATGAATTCGTGGTGGCGAGCCGCGGCGTGAGCGACGCGCGCACCGGCGAGCGTATTGCGGCGGCCATTTGCCGCGAGGTGTCGAAGGTCTTCGTCGCTGCGGGGCGCGTGATCGAAACGAGCGCGAGCGTGGGTGTCGTGCTGACCGGCGCGACTGGGGCGGCGGGCAGGGTGGACGCCACCCATGCGGTGCTTTCCGTCGAGGCCGAGAACAAGGCGCTCGCCGACGATCCGCTTTGTCTGGCCGACGCCGCAATGTATGAAGCCAAGCGCGCGGGGCGTAATACGTGGCGGTTGGCGCCGGGCGCCAAGGCGATGGTGGCGTTGAATGCGTGAAGCGGCGCACGCCGTTTTCATGTGACTGATTCGATTGCCGCTGGCGCCCTGCCGGCGGCAAGTGCGGCTCCCTAAATTTTCCCGTAGTCTCGCCAGTGGGCGACGTGTCTTTCCGGCTTCTGCCGGGTTCTCCTTCCAAAATCATGCAACGTGCTCGAGGCGCGCAAATTTGCGCCTCGTTGCGCCCGGTCAAGCCAATTTCCTTTTAGATTCTCTCGGATAGGGTAAACCCAGGGCGCGATGAAAATTAATTTTCACTAAGATCCGTTCATGTAATTTCATTTACGGACTCGCCGTCCTCACTCCGGCCCACGTATGCCAACCCGACCGTCAATTCCCGACACGCCCGAAGCCGAGATCGTCGCGCGCATCACCGCCGCGATGCCCGTTCTCACGCCCGGCCACCGGCGCATGGCCGAATACGTGCTCGCGAACCTGTTCCATGCCGCGACGATGCGAATCGACGAACTCGCGGGCGCGGTGGGCGCTTCGGTGGCCACGGCCAACCGTTTTGCTCGCTCGCTCGGGTTCGACGGCTATCCGCAGTTTCGCGAGGCGCTCGTGCGCGGCTTCGAGGCCACGCTCGCGCCGGTCGAGCGGTTGCGCAGCGCCCAGGAGTCGCCCACGAGCGGCGCGGAGCTGTTCGGCGCGTCGCTCGAGCAGGCCGAGTCGAACCTGCGCCTGTCGCGCCAGTCGATCGACAGCGCAGCGGCCGCCGCAGCGGTGGACGCGATTCTTTGCGCGCGCCGCGTGTACGTGATCGGCTCGGGCACGAGCGCGTTTCTCGCCGGGATCATGGAGAACGCGCTGCTGCCTTATCTGGACAACGTGCAGGCGCTCTCCTCGGTCGGCGGTCCCACGCATTCCGCGCGCCGGCTGCTCGGCGCGAACAAGGACGATCTCGTGATCGGCATTGCGTTTCCGCGCTACGTGGACGACACGATCAAGCTCTCGCGCCACGCCGCGAAGCTCGGCGCACGCGTGCTCGCGCTCACCGACAGCATCGACTCGCCGCTCGCGCGCTTCGCCGATCTCATGCTGCTGATCCGCTCCGAACGGCGCCTCGCGGCGAACTCGGAAGCCGCGGTGCTGGCTGTCATCGAAGCGCTGTGCGACGCCGTGGCGTTGCGCGCGAAAGATTCCGTCGTTGCCGCTGCGGCCATCACAGAATCGGTGCTGCCGTGGCTTTCCTCGACCTCGGCGCAGGCGAGCCCCGCGCCTTCGGCCCCGTCTTCCCCCACGAAAAAGAAGTCATGAAATCGAATGCAGTCATTGCCATTCACGGCGGCGCCGGCACGATCCTGCGCGCCTCGATGGCGCCCGAAGTCGAAGCCCAGTATCTCGAAGCGCTCAGCCGCATTCTCGCGGCCGGCCAGCGCATCCTGGCCGAAGGCGGGAGCGCGCTCGACGCAGTCGAAGAAGCGGTGCGCCTGCTCGAAGACTGCCCGTTTTTCAACGCAGGCCATGGCGCGGTGTTCACGTCTGCCGGCACGCACGAACTCGACGCCTCGATCATGGACGGCCGCACGCTCGAAGCGGGCGCGGTGTGCTGCGTGAAGCGCGTGCGCAATCCGGTGCTGGCGGCGCGCCGCGTGCTGGAGAAGAGCGAGCACGTGCTCTTCACGGGCGAAGGCGCGGAGGCGTTTGCAGCGGCACAGGGCCTCGAATTCGTCGATCCCGGCTATTTCCACACCGACGCGCGCTACCGCCAGTGGCAGCTCGCACGCGGCGAAGCGCGCGCGATGCTCGATCACGACGGGGCAACGCTTGAGGCGAAGGCCGCAGCAAAGGCAGCGGAAGAAAGCCTGCCGCACGAGCCGATCGACCCGAACCGCAAGTACGGTACGGTGGGGGCGGTAGCGCTCGACGCGCACGGCCACCTCGCGGCGGCGACCTCGACGGGCGGCATCACGAACAAGCAGGTGGGCCGCGTGGGCGACGCACCGCTGATTGGCGCGGGCTGCTATGCCGACGACGCCACCTGCGCGGTGTCCACCACGGGCTCGGGCGAAATGTTCATGCGCATGGTCGCGGCCTACGACGTGGCGGCGCAAATGAAATATCGTGGCGTTTCGCTCTCCGAAGCAGCAACGAATGTCGTGATGGAGCAATTGCCGCGCATTGACGGCCGCGGCGGCCTGATCGCAGTGGACGCACAAGGTAATGTGGTCCTGCCGTTCAACACCGAAGGCATGTATCGCGGCTACGCGCGCGTGGGCGAAGCGCCCGTTGCGTCGATCTACGCTTAAGCGGCGCATCGCTTTGCGCATCAAACGAAGGAATCCTCATCGTGCAGATGTCCTCGCACTCTCTTGATACCGTACTGGCCGGAGAAAAGGCCGCGTTGCCGCCGAACCGCGTGATCGACGTTCGTGATCTGCGCGTATCGTTCAAGCGCGGCGCGAGCACGTTCGAAGCCGTGCGCAATCTGTCGTTCCATGTCGATCGCGGCGAGACGCTCGCCATCGTCGGCGAATCGGGTTCGGGCAAGTCGGTCACGTCGCTTTCGCTGATGCGGCTCGTCGAGCACGGCGGCGGCAGCATTGCGGGCGGCAGCATCGAGCTGCGCCGGCGCAACGGCAGCGTGCTCGATCTCACGCGTGCGAGTGCGTCGACCATGCGTTCGGTGCGCGGCGCGGACATTGCGATGATTTTCCAGGAGCCCATGACTTCGCTGAACCCCGTGTTCACGGTGGGCAACCAGATCAGCGAAGCGATCGCGCTGCATCAGCAGATGAACGCTACGCAGGCGCGCGCCGAAACGCTGCGCCTGCTCGACCTCGTGCGCATTCCCGAGGCGCGCCGCGTGATGGAGCGCTACCCGCATCAGCTTTCGGGCGGCATGCGCCAGCGCGTGATGATCGCGATGGCGCTCTCGTGCAAGCCCGCGCTCCTGATCGCCGACGAACCGACCACGGCGCTCGACGTGACGATTCAGGCGCAGATCCTGCAGCTCATTCGCGGCCTGCAGGACGAGATGGATATGGGCGTTGTCTTCATCACGCACGACATGGGCGTGGTGGCCGAAGTGGCGGACCGCATTCTCGTGATGTACCGCGGCGAGAAAGTGGAAGAGGGCGCGTCCGATACGCTTTTTGCAGCGCCTTCGCATCGCTACACGCAGGCGTTGCTCGCCGCCGTGCCGAAGCTCGGCGCGATGCAGGGCACCGACTTGCCGGAGAAGTTTTCGCTGCTTTCGATGAGCGAAGCGGCACGCCCGGCCGCCGGTTCAAAACCCAAGGCGAACGCGCCGAAAACAGACGTTGCGCCAGTTCTGCGCGTGCGCGACCTCGTCACGCGATTTCCCGTGCGCAGCGGTCTGTTCGGCAAGGTCACCGGCCGTGTGCACGCGGTGGAAAAGGTCAGCTTCGATCTTCACGCGGGCGAAACGCTCGCGCTGGTGGGCGAATCCGGCTGCGGGAAATCGACCACGGGCCGCTCGTTGTTGCGCCTCGTGGAGAGCCAGAGCGGCACGATCGAGTTCGGCGGCCAGAACATCAGCACCCTCACCGGGCACGCGTTGCAAACCTTGCGCCGCGACATCCAGTTCATTTTTCAGGACCCGTTCGCCTCGCTGAACCCGCGCCTCACGGTGGGCTTCTCGATCATGGAGCCGCTGCTCGTGCACGGTATCGCGAAGGGGGCGGAAGCGCAGGCGCGCGTGGAATGGCTGCTCGACCGCGTGGGCTTGCCGAAATCGGCGGCGGGGCGCTATCCGCACGAATTCTCGGGCGGCCAGCGTCAGCGCATCGCCATTGCGCGCGCGCTGTCGATGAACCCGAAAGTCGTGGTCGCCGACGAGTCGGTGTCGGCGCTCGACGTTTCCGTGCAGGCGCAGATCGTCAACCTCATGCTCGACCTGCAGCAGGAACTGGGCGTGGCGTACCTCTTCATCTCGCACGACATGGCCGTGGTGGAACGCGTGAGCCATCGCGTGGCGGTGATGTATCTGGGGCAGATCGTCGAGATCGGGCCGCGCCGCGCCGTGTTCGAAAACCCGCAGCATGCCTATACGAAGAAGCTCATGGGTGCGGTGCCGATCGCCGATCCGGCGCGCCGCCACGCGAAGCGCGTGCTTGCCGCCGACGAACTCCCGAGCCCGATTCGCGCCCCCGGCGACGAGCCGCTAGTGTTGCCGCTCGTGCCGGTTGGTCCCGGTCACTTCGTTGCGAAGCATCGGGTGGGCGGTGCTTACTGAATACGCCATTGTGCGACGCAATCGTTTGCATTTTAGCTGGATCATTTCGCTGAATCGACAAGATTCATTGGTATGGAGACCTGATTGATGAATGAAGTCAAAGCATGGATGAAGGGCAGCGCGCTCGCACTCGCGCTGATCGCGGGCGCAACGTCCGCGCAAGCCGCCGAGCAGCGCGCTGTGATGGCCGTCGATTCGACGTTCTCGACGCTCGACCCGTACGACGCCAACGACACGCTCTCGCAAGCGGTTTCGAAGTCGTTCTACCAGGGCCTGTTCGGTTTCGACAAGGACCTGAAGCTCACCAACGTGCTGGCCACGAGCTATGAAGTGAGCGGCGACGGCCTCACCTACACGTTCAAGCTGCGCCAGGGGGTGAAGTTCCAGGACGGCACCGACTTCAATGCGGCGGCCGTGAAGGCGAACTTCGACCGCGTGACGGACCCGGCGAATCACCTGAAGCGCTACAACATGTTCCGCCGCATCGCGAAGACCGAAGTGGTCGATCCGTACACGGTGAAGGTCACGCTCAATGCGCCGTTCTCGGCGTTCGTGAACGTGCTCGCGCACCCGTCGGCGGTGATGATTTCGCCTGCGGCCATGAAGAAGTGGGGCAAGGATATCGGCCTGCATCCGGTAGGCACGGGCCCGTTCGCATTCGTGAAGTGGGACCCGGCGGGCGACCTCGTCGTGCACAAGTTCGACGGCTACTGGAAGAAGGGCTACCCGAAGATCGACGAGATCGACTGGAAGCCGGTGGCCGACAACAACACGCGCGCCGCGCTCATGCGCACGGGCGAAGCCGACTTCGCGTTCCGCATTCCGTTCGAGCAGGCGAGCGCATTCCAGTCGAACCCGAAGGTCGACCTGATCGCCACGCCTTCGATCATCCAGCGCTATATCAGCCTGAACACCGCGAAGAAGCCGTTCGACAACCCGCTCGTGCGTCAGGCGCTGAACTATGCGATCAACAAGGACGCGCTCGCGAAGGTCGCGTTCGCGGGCTACGCGCTGCCTTCGGACGGCGTGCTGCCCCAGGGCGTGGACTATTCGGTCAAGCTCGGCCCGTGGCCGTACGATCCGGCCAAGGCGCGCGAACTGCTCAAGCAGGCGGGCTACCCGAACGGTTTCGAAACGACGCTGTGGTCGGCGTATAACAACTCGACCGCGCAAAAGGCCATTCAGTTCGTGCAGCAGCAACTCGCGCAAGTGGGCGTGAAGGCGAACGTCGAAGCGCTGGAAACGGGCACAGCGGTGGCGCGCGTGGAAAGCGCACAAGACGCGGCATCGGCGGGCGTGCGCATGTATTACATCGGCTGGTCGTCGTCCACGGGTGAAGCGGACTGGGGCATCTCGCCGCTGCTCGCTTCGGCGTCGTGGCCGCCCAAGCTCATGAACACGGCGTACTACAAGAACCCCGCTGTCGATGAGGATCTCGCGAAGGCGCTCGAAACGACGGACCGCGCGCAAAAAACGGCGCTGTACACCGACGCGCAAAAGCGCATCTGGGCCGACGCGCCGTGGGTGTTCCTCGTGAAGGAAAAGGTCGTGTACGCCCGCAGCAAGCGCCTGGCCGGCGCGTATGTGGCGCCGGACGGCTCGTTCAACTTCGACGAGATCTCGATTCGCTAATGCGTTGCGCGGCGCGCCGGAACGTTCGAGTCTGGCGCGCCACGCACGCCCCGATGCAGTAACGCGCTCATGCTGAATTTCATTGTCAAACGCTCGCTGGGTCTCCTGCCGACGCTCCTGATCGTCGCGATCCTGGTGTTCCTGTTCGTGCATCTGCTGCCGGGCGACCCGGCGCGCCTCGCGGCCGGTCCCGAAGCGGACGACGCCACGGTCGCGCTCGTGCGCGCCGATCTCGGCCTCGACCAGTCGCTGCCGCAGCAGTTTCTCCATTTCTTCGTGCGCATCGCCCACGGCGACTTCGGTGTGTCGATGCGCAGCAAGCGCCCGGTCATCACCGAAATTAGCGAGCGTTTCATGCCCACGCTGCTGCTCACGCTCACCAGCATGGTCTGGGCCGTGGTGTTCGGCATGGCCATCGGCATCGTCTCGGCCGTGTGGCGCAATCGCTGGCCCGATCGCATCGGCATGGCGCTCGCGGTGTCGGGCATTTCGTTTCCGGCTTTCGCGCTCGGCATGGCGCTCATGGAACTGTTCTCGGTGCACCTTGGCTGGCTGCCCGTGGTGAGCGACGGTTCGTGGCGCAGTTACGTGCTGCCTTCGATTACGCTCGGCGCGGCCGTGGCCGCCGTGATGGCGCGCTTCACGCGCGCATCGTTCGTCGAAGTGCTCAACGAAGACTTCGTGCGCACGGCGCGCGCGAAGGGCGTGGCCGAGCAATGGGTGGTGATCAAGCATTGCCTGCGCAACGCGATGATTCCCGTCGTCACGATGATGGGTCTGCAGTTCGGCTTCCTGCTGGGCGGCTCGATCGTCGTGGAGGTAGTGTTCAACTGGCCGGGCCTCGGGCGGCTGCTCGTCGATTCGGTTGCGATGCGCGACTACCCTGTGATTCAGGCCGAAGTGCTGCTGTTCTCGCTCGAGTTCATCGTCATCAATCTGATCGTGGACGTGCTGTACGCGGTCATCAATCCGACCATTCGATTCAGGTGAGCACGCCATGAGCACGACTCAAAACGTTGTCGTACGCGCCCAGGACGAGGCGATCCGCACGCCATGGCGCGAGTTCTGGCGCAAGTTCCGCAAGCAGCATGTCGCGCTTGGCGCAGGCGCGTTCGTGCTGCTGCTGGTGGTGATCGCGGTGTTCGCGCCGCATCTCGTGCCTTACGACCCGGAAAATTACTTCGACTACGACTCGCTCAATGCGGGTCCCTCTGCGGCCCACTGGTTCGGCGTGGACGCGCTCGGCCGCGATATTTTTAGCCGCATTCTCGCGGGCACGCGTATCTCGCTCGCGGCGGGCTTTCTTTCGGTGGCGCTCGGCGCCGTGGTCGGCACGTTCTTCGGCTTGCTGGCGGGCTACTACGAAGGCTGGTGGGACCGCATCACCATGCGCGTGGCCGACGTGTTGTTCGCATTCCCAGGCATCCTGCTCGCCATCGGCGTGGTGGCGATTCTCGGCAACGGCATGATCAACGTGGTGTGCGCCGTGGCCGTGTTCAGCATTCCGGCGTTCGCACGCCTCGTGCGCGGCAACACGCTCATGCTCAAGCACCTCACGTATGTCGAGGCCGCGCGCAGCATTGGCGCGTCGGACTGGACGATCATCATGCGGCACATTCTGCCGGGCACGGTGTCGTCCGTGGTCGTGTATCTGACCATGCGTATCGGCACCTCGATCATCACGGCGGCGAGCCTGTCGTTCATCGGCCTCGGCGCGCAGCCGCCCACGCCGGAGTGGGGCGCCATGCTCAACGAGGCGCGCGCGGACATGGTCACGTCGCCGCATATCGCGCTGTTCCCGAGCCTCGCCATCTTCCTCACCGTGCTCGCATTCAATCTGCTGGGTGACGGCCTGCGCGACGCGCTCGACCCGAAACTGGACCGCGCATGAGCAAGAATCACGGAGATGCCGCGCCGCATATCGGCACACTGGCGAGCGGTGCGACGGGAACGATTGCCGATGTGAGCGGCGTGCGCGTGGGTCACTGCACGCTGGACGCGGGCGATGTGCAAACGGGCGTGAGCGTGGTGATGCCGCACGCACGCGACCTCTTTCGCGAGAAGGTGCCGGCGAGCGCTTGCGTGATCAACGGATTCGGCAAGAGCATCGGGCTCATGCAGCTCGAAGAGCTGGGTGTGCTCGAAACGCCGATTGCGCTGACCAATACGTTCGGCGTGGGCGCGCTTGCACAAGCGCAGATTCGTGCGGCGGTCGCGGCGAACCCGCAGATCGGGCGCGGCCTGCCGACCGTCAATCCGCTCGTGTTCGAATGCAATGACGGCTATCTGAACGATCTTCAGGCGCTGGCGGTGACCGAGGCACACTATGTCGCTGCCTGCTCTGCTATGAGCGCTGACTTTACGCGCGGCAGTGTCGGCGCGGGCCGTGGCATGTCGAGCTTCGACCTGAAAGGCGGCATTGGCACGGCGTCGCGCGTGGTAATGACCGCGGGCGTGCAGTACACGGTGGGCGCGCTCGTGCTGGCGAACTTCGGCCGCCTGCCCATGTTGACGATCGATGGCGTGCCTGTGGGGCGCGAACTTGCGGCGCGCGCGGCGTCGAATCGCGCGGCACAGGCGCCCGAGAAGGGGTCAATCATCATGCTGATCGCCACGGATGCGCCGCTCGACTCGCGGCAGCTTCGGCGCGTGTCGATGCGCGCGGCAGCGGGCCTCGCGCGCACGGGCTCCGTGTATGGACACGGCAGCGGCGATATCTCACTGGCGTTCAGCACGGCATACACACTGGCGCACGACGCGCCAACCTACGCGTTGCCGCCCTTGCTCGCAGACTCGCAATTCGATGCGCTGTTTCAGGCCAGCGCCGATTGCGTCGAGCAAGCGATTCTCGACGCCTTGTGGAGCGCAAGCACCGTGCAGGGCCGCGATGGCCACGTGCGTCTTGCGCTGCGCGAAGCGGTGCCCGATCTCGCCGATCTGCTTTCAGGCGGGGCGCAAGCGTGAAGGTACTGATTTCCGTCGATATCGAAGGCATAGGCGGTGTGTTCAACGTTCAGCAAACGCGCGCCGGCAATCCCGAGTATGAACGCGCCCGCCGCTGGATGACGCTCGAAGCGAACGCGGCCGTGGAAGGCGCGTTCGCGGGCGGTGCAAGCGAAGTGTGGGTCAACGACTCGCATGGCGGCTTCAACAACCTGCTGCCCGACGAAATCGATGCGCGCGCACGCGTCATACTCGGCAAGCCGCGCATGCTCGGCATGATGGCGGGGCTCGAGCACCGGCCCGCGCTCGTTTTCATGATTGGCTATCACGCCATGGCGCAAAGCCGCGGCATGCTTGCGCATACCATCAATAGTTTTGCGTTCGCACGCGTGCTCGTGGATGGCGTCGAAACGGGCGAGGCGGGGCTGTACGGCGCGCTTGCGCAGGAATACGGCGCACGGGTGGCGCTCCTGAGCGGCGACGATGTGTTCGAACGCGAAACGCGGCCCGTTTTTCCCGAGGCGAAGTTCGTGGTGGTGAAGCACGCCGGCGGCCACGTGAGCGGCGATCTGCTGACGCCTGCCGCGAGCCGCGAGCGGATTCGCGACGCCGCACGCGAAGCCGTGGGGCAGATCGCGAGCGACGGCGCGTGGTGGGACCGCGCCTGCGCGGCGCCACGTGTGCGCACGTGCGAACTGCATACACAGACCCCTGCGCTTGCGGATCTCTTTTCGCAGTGGCCAAGTGTCGAGCGCGCGGCGGGCAGCGTGATCCGGTTTGTGGCGCCAACCGCCGAGTACCTCGTGCGCACGCTCAATAGCTTGTCGGCGATGTCAGCGGTCTTGCGGTGAGGCAACTGTCGTTCGCCTCATAGTGCAACTAACTGTCAGCCCCGCCACACGTTGCCCAACGGTCCGGCGGCTTTGCCGCCAGTCCGCGAAAAAGCCTGCCATTCATCCTGTGAGATTTTCCTCCAGCCTGGCGAACACGCGTTGCGTCGCGCCGCGTGCATGCAGCGCGAACAACAGCAGCGAACGCCCCGTGACCTGGTAGATATCGCCGGCTTCGAATTCGGGCAACTCGTCGCGCACAGGCATGTTCGTGTCGATGAGGCAGTTCCACTGATCGTTGCCCGGCACGGAAGGCAGCGTGAATTCCACCACGTCGTGGTAGGCGTTGAACACGATGAGCATGGTCGCGTCTGAAGCGAGGCGCATGATGCCGCTCGTTTGCGAGCGCCCATCGATCAGCATGCCGAAGCAACGCATGGCGGGATCGTCCCACTGCTCATGGGCGAGCGGCACGCCCGCAGGCGAAAGCCATTCGACGTCGGTGACGTCGAGCGTGGCATTGTGCTCGCCGATCAGAAAGCGGTTGCGGCGCAGCACCGGCAGCGCGTGGCGCAGCGCGGTGAGCTTGCGCACGAAGTCGGCGAGCGCGCGGCCCGTGTCGCCGATGCCCTCCCAGTCCACCCAGCTCACCTCGTTGTCCTGGCAGTACGCATTGTTGTTGCCGCGCTGCGTGCGGCCAAACTCGTCGCCCGCCAGCAGCATGGGCGTGCCCTGCGAGAGCAGCAGCGTGGCGAGGAAGTTGCGCTTCTGGCGCTCGCGCAGCGCACGGATTTCGGGGTCATCGGTCGGGCCTTCCACGCCGCAGTTCCACGAGAGATTGTCGCCGTGGCCGTCGCGGTTCTCCTCCCCGTTGGCCTCGTTGTGGCGCTCGTTGTACGACACCAGATCGTTCAGTGTGAAGCCGTCGTGCGCCGTGACGAAGTTCACGCTGGACCAAGGCCGCCGGCCGCGCCGGTTGAAGCTGTCGCCCGAGGCGCATAGGCGCGTCGCGAGTTCGGGGGCCATGCCTTCGTCGCCTTTCCACCAGGCGCGCGTGGTGTCGCGAAAGCGGTCGTTCCACTCCATCCAGCCGGGCGGGAAGCCGCCCACCTGATAGCCGCCGGGCCCGCAGTCCCATGGCTCGGCAATCAGCTTCACGCTCGAGAGAATCGGGTCCTGCCGGCAGCTGTCGAGAAAGCCGCCGCCTTCGTCGAAGCCGTAGGGCTCGCGCCCGAGGATCGTCGCGAGGTCGAAGCGGAAACCGTCCACGCCCATTTCGAGCACCCAGTAGCGCAGGCTGTCCGTGACCATCTGCAGCACGCGCGGGTGCGAGAGGTTGAGCGTATTGCCCGTGCCGGTGTCGTTGATGTAGTAGCGTTTGTCTTCAGGTAGCCGGTAGTACGAAGCATTGTCGATGCCGCGAAACGAGAGCGTGGGGCCGAGCTCGCTGCCTTCGGCCGTGTGGTTGTACACCACGTCGAGTATCACTTCGAGACCCGCCTGGTGCAGCCGGTCCACCATGTTCTTGAATTCGTCGATCGAGCCATGCGCGCCAACAGAGTAGCGCGGGTCCGGCGCGAAGAAGCCGATGGTGTTGTAGCCCCAGTAGTTCGTGAGGCCCCGCTCGAGCAGGTGCGAATCGTTCACGAAGGTATGGACGGGCATTAGCTCCACGGATGTCACGCCAAGCCCGCGGATATATTCGAGCACCGGCGTTTGTGCGAGGCCCGCGAAGGTGCCGCGCTCTTCGGGCGGCACGTCGGGATGGCGGATCGTGTAGCCGCGCACATGCGTTTCGTAGATGATCGTGCGCTCGCGCGCTACGCGCTCGCGCATCGGGTGGTGCCAGATGAAGCCCTGATCGACCACGCGGCAGCGCGGCACATAGCGCGCACTGTCGCGCGTATCGAACGAGAGATCGCCGTCGGGGCTGCCGATGGTGTAGCCGAACACGGCCGGATGCCAGCGCAGCGCGCCCACGTGCGCCTTCGCATAGGGATCGAGCAGCAGTTTGTTCGGATTGAAGCGATGGCCCGCCTGCGGTTCGTAAGGCCCATGCACGCGATACCCATAGATGGCGCCCGGTTCGAGGTCGGGCAGATACACGTGCCACACCTCGTCGGTGTATTCGGGCAACTCGATGCGTTCGATCTCGCGCAGGCCGTTCTTGTCGAAGAGACATAACTCGACCTTTGTCGCGTTGGCGGAGAAGAGCGCGAAGTTCACGCCGCGTCCGTTCCAGGTGGCGCCGAGTGGAAACGGCTGTCCTTCTACGATGCGGGTAGCGGTCTTTTTCTTCATGGGCTCGTCGGTGGGGGACGCGGTGGCGCGCGCTTCCAACGCCGTTGCGCGCAAGGGCAGGGGCTTCTATCAAGCAAGGTTCGGGCCTAAGCGCGCGCTGAGCAACGCGCTGCAGGGGAAGGCAAGGAGGGGGGCGTGGTACGCGCGGGGCGCAGCGGCATTTTTTTCAGCCGTCGATCGCCGCGTGAATCGTGCCGCGCGTTGCCGCGCGAGGAGGCGGCGCGCGCTGCGAGCGTGTAGCTTTGGCACAGCGCGTGCACGGATTTACCGATACGGTTGCGTGACTTTGCGTGCGCTGCTTACTTCACGGTCTGCACCACTTCGAAGCCTTCGAATTCGGGGTGGCTCAGGTAGACCGGACGGTTTGCGCCGCCCGCGTTGCCCGCGTTTCTGTGCGCCGCGCGAAAAGCTTCGGAGCGCGTCCAGTCTTCGAAGTGCTGGTGGCTCGCCCAGATCGTGTGACTCGCATAGAGCACGTGGTCTTCGCGTTGCGGGCCTTTGAGCAGATGAAATTCGATGAAGCCGGGCACCTGTTTCAAGTGCGTGTCGCGCGTGGCCCAGACTTCCTCGAATGCGGCCTCGGAGCCCGGTGCGACCTTGAAGCGATTCATGGCGATATACATGCGGCGTTCCTCTTCGCGTACGAAAACTCGATCAAGCGCGGCGGCGGGACAAAGCCTGTGTTCATTCTTGCCCGCCGCAGCTTCGATTTCCGATTATAAGAGGCCGCGAAGGCGCTCGCGCCGCATACGTACGTCAGCTTGCGCCTCAGGCGACGCGAAACACCTGCACAGTGCCGGCGAGCTTGGTGGACTGCGTGTCGAGCGCCTGGGCCGCAGCCGTCACCTGCTCGACGAGCGCCGCGTTTTGCTGTGTGACTTCGTCCATCTGCGTGACGGCGGTATCGACCTGCTCGATGCCGCTTTGCTGCTGCTCCGATGCCGAGGCGATCTCGTTCATGATGGCGGTGACGCGCTGCACCGACGTGTGCAACTCGGCCATCGTCGCGCCCGCCGTGGTAACGAGTTCCGTGCCGTGCGAAACGGTTGCCACCGAATTCGCAATGAGGTCCTTGATCTCCTTGGCCGCCGCGGCCGAGCGCTGCGCAAGCGAACGCACCTCGCTCGCGACCACGGCGAAGCCGCGCCCTTGCTCGCCCGCACGGGCAGCCTCGACAGCCGCATTGAGCGCGAGGATATTGGTCTGAAACGCAATGCCTTCGATGATGGCCGTGATCTCCGAGATCTTGTGCGAGCTGCCTTCGATCTCGCTCATCGTGCTCACCACGTCCTGCACGACGTCGCTGCCGCGCGACGCCACGTTCGCCGCCGTTTGCGCGAGCGTGCTGCCCTGGCGCGCATTGTCGGTGTTCTGCTTCACCGCCGAGGTCAGTTCGTTCATGCTCGCGGCCGTTTCCTGGAGCGACGCGGCCTGTTCTTCGGTGCGCGCCGAAAGATCGATCATGCCCGCCGCGATCTGGCGCGTGGCCACCGAAACCGACTCGCTGCCCGTGCGCACCGCGCCCGTTACGGAGCCCAGCTCCTTGCGGGTCTTTTCGATGTTTTCGAGCAGCAGGCCCATTTCGTCGTGGCGCTGCGCGCGCACGGTCTGGCTCAGATTGCCCGAGGAGATTTCATTGAGGCTCGTGAGCGCGTAATTGAGCGGCTCCATGATCGCGCGGCGCAGCATCACCCAGCCAAGGCCCGCGCCGAGCAGGCCGAGCGCGACCATCGCGGCGCTCACGCCCGAGAACAGATGGAAATTTGCTTCGGCCTCCTCATAACGCAATTTCGCGTTGTTGTAGAGGTGCTGCTTGACCTCGTTGTTTGCGGCGCTCATGGCGCTGTAAAGGTCGGAGAGCTGCGTCATCGCGATGTTGTCGGCGCTGGCCTTGTCGCCCGATTCGAGTGCCTTCGTGAAGTCCGTTACCGCGTTGCGCATGGCCGTGCGCCGCTCGGTGGTCGCGGCGATCAGCGGCAACTCGTCGCTCTCGTGCGGCATTTGCGTGAACTTCGTCCACCACTCGTCGGAGTTCTGGAAGAAGCCGGCGGCGCGCTGCAACTGGTCGGGCACCGAGGGCGCGTCGGGGTGCAGCGCCACGCGGTCGAGCACGAGGCGCGTGCGCGCGATGAAGATCTCCGCGTTGTCGATCGCCGTGGATTCGGCGAGCTTGTTGCGATAGGTGTCGCGGTTGGCGCTATTGGCCTTTTCCGTGCTGATGAAGCCAAGAACGCCGGAAACCGTGAGCAGAAGGGCGAGAAGCGCGAACGTAAGGGCGATGCGCGCTCGAATGGTGAGTGTCATGCGTCTGTACCGTTTTGACCAAGGGCAACGCAAGCGGGGCGGCCCATCGGTGCAGGCTGCCGCCAACGGGCGTCACCTTACATATCGACAGCTGGCGGCCTGGATTTAGGGTGAACCCGAATATTTTTAAGTTACTACAGAATTCATGGGGTTTGTAATAATTACCGAGCAGGTCGTTTGGAGCGCATTTGTTCGCGGCCATGTGCCGCGCACAGGCCGCCAGGTTGAGCGCTGCGTCAATTCGTCCGCAAGCTCGATTGGGGCGGCGCGCCCGCGCCCGCTTGCGCGCGGCGCGGCGTGAGCGCGGCCAGCACGGCGGCAACGATGAAGAGCGCGGGCACGTCGCCGATCAAATGGCCGAGATGGCCGGGCGACATGAACGACTGGACCGTCATGATCGCGCCGTGCACGACGCTCGACCACACCGTGAACCAGATCAGGCTCAAATGCTCGAGCGGACGCCGCGCCGCGCGCATGAGAAACACGCCCAGCGTGGCGTAGATGCCGACGATCATCAGCGAGTAGTCCGAGTGGCCCGAGTGCCAGGCCCAGCCGGACGGCCAGAGCACCATCAGCGGGTAGAAGCCAAAGGTGGCGATCGCGCCGACCGCGTAAAGGGCGGCGGAGAGGCTTTTGAGCCGCATCGAGTGATCCATGGCGCGCCCCCGTTGGGTCCGTCCGACAGTATGGGGAATATGCGCGCGTGCGGTGACGCGTGCAAGTCCGTTGCGATTAGCGCTGCAGTTCACGCGACTTGGGGGGGCAATGGGCGACGTTTGCTGATATTTCGCTCTTGCATTGCGGCGCTGGCTTGAAAGCTCTCCGTCAAAATTTCCTTCACAATTGGTAATGTTATAACGTAACATTCGCGTCGAGCTGCAGCCACAACCCTGTGCGACGTACGTCCGCCTCGGCCCCGGACATTCGCCGCCCATCACTCCAACGACGCAAACAAGAAAACATCGTGGCGACCATCCCATTTACGTCCTTATCCGCGCTGCTGGCGGGGCTGCGCTTCGCGCGCGTCCTGCCGCTCGCTCCCTTGCCGCTCGCGCTTTGCGGTGTGCTCGCGCATGCCCAATCGCCTGAAACGAGCGCCGCCGACACGCAGACGGGCGGCGCGACACTCGCGCCGGTGTTCGTCACCGCGAACCCGCTCGGCAACACCGACCTCACCACGCCATCCACCGCGCTTTACGGCGATGCGCTCGTCCTGCGCCGCGCCAACTCGCTCGGGGAAACGCTCGACGGTCTGCCGGGCGTTTCGACGACGACCTACGGCCCGCTGGTCGGGCGGCCGATCATTCGCGGTATGGACGGCGACCGCATTCGCCTGCTGCAAAACGGCGTGGCCGCATTCGACGCCTCGTCGCTCTCATACGATCACGCCGTGCCGCAAGACCCGCTTTCGATCGAGCGTGTCGAGATCGTGCGCGGCCCGGCTGCGCTGCTGTACGGCGGCAACGCGATTGGCGGGGTGGTGAACACGATCGACAACCGTATTCCGCGCGAGCCGGTTTCGGGCGTGACGGGCGCAGTGGATGCGAGCTACGGCGGGGCGAACGACGTGCGCGCAGGCGCAGCCCAGGTGGAAGGCGGCAACGGCGGTTTCGCCTTCCACGTGGACGCGTTCGACCGCGACACGAGCAACCAGCGCATACCCGGCTACGCGCACTCGGCGCAGCAACGCGCGCTGGACGGCCCCGATGCCGCCGAGCCCTACGGCAGCATCCCGAACAGCGACGGCCGCTGGCACGGCGGCGCGGTCGGCTCGTCGTACACCTGGGCCGACGGCTACGCGGGCATCTCGTACAACGGGTTCGACGCGAACTACGGCTCGGTGGCCGAAGACGACGTGCGCCTGCGCATGCATCAGGACCACGTCGCGCTCGCCTCCGAAGTGCGCAACCTGCAGGGGCCGATCAGCCAGCTCAAGTTCGACTTCGGTTATACGGACTACGAACATCGCGAGATCGACAACGGCGAAACGAGCACGACGTTCCGCAATCACGGCTACGAAGCGCGGCTCGAGGCACGCCACGCGAAGCTCGGGCCGCTGGAGGGCGCGTTTGGCGTGCAGGTGAGCCAGAACACGTTCTCGGCATTGGGCGATGAGGCGCTCGTGCCGACCACGCAAACCACCAATGTCGCGCTGTTCGGTCTGGAGGAGTGGCACGTGACGCCGGCGCTCAAGCTGAGTCTGGGCGGGCGCATCGAACATGTGAAGCTCGATCCGGTGGCGGGCGAAGACGGCACGAAGTTCGCGGGCGCGCAATCGCGCGACTTCAACGCGGGCAGCCTCTCGGCGGGCGCGCTCTACAAGCTCACGCCGGTATGGTCGGTGGTGGGCAACGTCGCGTACACCGAGCGCGCGCCGACTTTCTATGAGCTTTATGCCAACGGCCCGCACGACGCGACCGGCCAGTATTTGATCGGCAACCCCGACGCGCAGAAGGAAAAGGCCATTTCCACGGATCTCTCGCTGCGCTATGCGCGCGGTGCGAACAAGGCGAGCGCGGGCGTGTTCTACAGCCGTTTTCGCAATTACCTCACGGAGTACAACACGGGCCGCCTCGTGAACGACGACGACACGCCCGTGCCCGCCGGCACCGCGGATGCGCTCAACGAGGCCGTTTATCGCGGCGTGCCCGCGGAGTTCTATGGCGTGGAACTGGAAGGGCGCTGGCGGGTGCTCGAGCGCGGCGCACATCGTCTCGACGTTGGCTTGACCGCCGACTATACGCACGCGCGCAACGCGGACACGGGCGCGCCGCTGCCGCGCATTGCGCCGTTGCGCGCGACGCTGAACGCCGACTACGGCTACGGCCCGTTCGGCGCGCACGCCGAACTCGTGCACGCATGGGCGCAAAACCGCGTGCCCGAAGACGATTTACCGACGGCAGGCTACACCACGCTGGCGCTGGCGCTGACGTACAAGTTCCATGTGGGCGCAACGAACTGGCTTGCGTACGTGCGCGGCGACAATCTCACGAATCAGGACGTGCGCTATGCGAGTTCCGTGGTGCGCGACATCGCGCCCGAGGGCGGGCGCAGTGTCATGGTCGGATTGCGCACCACGTTCTAGCGCGTTTTGGCATGACCCGCCGCTCACGCGATGGCAGCCACCGGCCGCACCGCCGCGCCCGGCGGCTGTCCGGTCTGCTGCCGCGAGCGGCCCGAGCTCAGATAGTCGGCGATCGAATCCTGCGTGATCTCGCCAACGTAGGCGCCTTCGGCGTCGAGCACCGGCATCCACGAGGCGCGGAACTGGTACATCTTCGAGAGCACGATGCGCAGGTTGTCGTCGACGGAAACCGTGGCCGGGAAGGGCGTGATGCGTTCGCCGCACACGCCTTCGGCGCCGCGCGCGGCACGCCGCGCCACGAAGCCGAGCGCATGCCGCGCGTCGTCGAGCACGGTGAGGTAGCGGCAATCGGCTTCGTCCATCGCGGCGAACGCGTGGGCGAGCGGCGTGTTCATGCGTGCGGTTTCCGGTTGCATGGCCGCGTCGCGGGCCTTCACGAGCAGCAGCCGCTTGAGCGTGCTGTCCTGACCCACGAACTGTGCGACGAAGTCGTCGTGCGGGCGCGCGAGCAGGGTGTCGGGATGGTCGTATTGCACGAGCTTGCCGCGCCGGAATACGGCAATGCGGTCGCCCAGCTTGATCGCCTCGTCGATATCGTGGCTCACCATGATGACGGTCTTCTTCAGTTGCCGCTGCATCTGAAAGAACTCGTTCTGGATGGTTTCGCGATTGATCGGATCGACCGCGCCGAACGGCTCGTCCATGAGCAGGACGGGCGGGTCGGCGGCCAGCGCGCGAATCACGCCGATGCGTTGTTGTTGCCCGCCCGAAAGCTCACGCGGATAGCGCTTCAAATACAGCTTCGGGTCGAGCGCGACCATCGACATCAGTTCCGCCGCGCGCCCGGCGCAGCGTTTCTTGTCCCAGCCGAGCAGGCGCGGCACGACCGTGATGTTCTCTTCGATCGTCATGTTCGGAAAGAGGCCGATCTGCTGGATCACGTACCCAATGCGGCGGCGCAGATCCACTTCGTTCAGGCCCGTGGTGTCCTCGCCGTTGATGAGCACGCGGCCCGAGGTCGGCTCGATCAGCCGGTTGATCATCTTGAGCGTGGTGGTCTTGCCGCAGCCCGAGGGGCCGAGGAACACACAGATCTCGCCTTCGGCCACCGAGAGGCTCACCGAATCGACGGCGCGCACGGCCTGGCCGTCTTTCTGCGTGAAGGTCTTCGTGAGTTGGTCGAGTTCGATCATGTCTTCTGTACTCCTTTCGGTGTCAATGCGCGCTGCAGCATCTGCAACAACAGGTCGGCGACGATCGCGAGCACGCTCACGAGCACCGCGCCCACGAGCAGCTTCATCATGCTGCTCTGGCCAATGGCGCGGATGATCAGCGTGCCGAGCCCGCCCGCGCCGATCACGGCGGCAATGGTCATCACGCCAATGTTCATGACGACCGCGGTGCGCACGCCCGCGAGAATCACGGGCACGGCCAGCGGCAAGTCGACGAGACGCAGGCGCTGCCACGACGTCATGCCAATGCCGGTGCCGGCTTCCTTGATGCCAGCGTCGACGTTGCGCAGCGCGAGGTACGTATTGCGCATGATGGGCAGCAGCGAATAGAGGAAGACGGCCGTGATGGCGGGCACCGCGCCAATACCCTGCCCGAAGCGCGAGAACACGGGAATCATGAGGCCGAATAGCGCGATGGAGGGCAGCGTGAGGATGATGGTCGCGAGCCCCAGCAGCGGCGCGGCGAGCCAGTCGTGGCGGCTGATCAGCACGCCGAGCGGTACGCCCGCAACAATCGCGCAGCCCACGGCAATGCCTACGAGGTACAGGTGCTGCAGCGTGAGTTGCAGCAGTTCGGGCCAGTTCGAAGCGAGATAGTCGAATACGTTCATGCGGGCTCCTTCAAGGCAGCGAATGCGTGCGCAGGAAATCCGCCGCCACTTCCTGGGCGGATTTGCCGTCCAGATCCACGGCCTTGTTCATGTCCTGCATCACGTCGTTGTTGAGAGCGGCGGAAAGCGCATTGAGCTGCGCGGCCAGCTTCGGGTTGTGCTCCAGCACTTCCTTGCGCACCACGGGCGTGGCGTTGTAGGGCGGGAAGAAATGCTTGTCGTCTTCGAGCGGTACGATGCCGAAGCCTTTCACGCGCCCGTCCGTGGTGTAGACGAGGCCGATCTTCAACTGATTGTTATGCAGCGCCGTGTAAACGAGGCCAGGGTCCATCTGCTTCATCTGCGAGCGGCGGAAGCTCATGTCGTAGGTGGCGAGCAGGGGCTTGAGGCCATCCGGGCGATTCGCGAACTCGGCGTCCATGCCGAACACGTAGCGCCTGGCTTCTGGGTCGGTCTTCAGCCGTTGCGCAAGCTGCGAGACGGTGGTGATGCCCGTTTCCCCGGCGAATTTGCTCGGCAGACCTAATGCATAGGTGTCGTTGAGCGGCGAGGCATTGAGCCAGACGAGGCCGCGCGGTGCGTCGAGCGTCTTCACGCGTTCGTACATTGCTTCGGGCGAGAGCTTTTCCGTTAGCTTGTCGTAGACGAGTGCCGCAGTGCCTGTGTAGTCCCATACGAGGTCGAACTGGCCATTTTCCAGTGCGCTGCGCATGAGCGTGCTGCCGAGGCCCGATCGCACTTCCACGGTGTAGCCGCGCGAACGCAGGTATTGCGCCGTGACTTCGGCGAGCACGTATTGCTCGGTGAAGTTTTTCGCGCCCAAAACGAGCTTCGGCTGCGCGAAAGCGGGCGTGCTGACGGCAACGAGCGTCGCGCCGAGCAAGCAGGCTTGAACGAAGCGGCGCAGGCGTTGGAAGGGTGACGTGAGCATCATACGAGCCCTCCGTGACGCGAGAGCCACTGATGACTGCTGGCGGCGACCACGCCGTCGAGCACGAGCGCGAGCGCGGCGGTGAACGCGGCGCCGAGCAGCAGCAAGGGCTGATCGTTCAGATAGATGCCGGGGAAAATGAGCGAGCCGAGGCTGTCCGCGCCAATCAGATAAGCAAGCGGCGCCGTGCCCACGTTAATGGCGAGCGCGGTGCGCACGCCGCCCACGATAATGGGCAGCGCATTGGGCAGCTCCACGCGCGTGAGCGATTGCCATCCCGTCATGCCGATGCCGCGCGCGGCTTCGCGCAGCGCGCCCGGCACGTTTTTCACGCCTTCGTAAGTATTGCGCGTGACGGGCAGGAGCGACGCGAGAAAGAGGGCGACGATCGCAGGAATGTCGCCGATGCCGAACACGCCGAGCGCAATGGCCAGTACCGCGAGCGACGGAATCGTGTTGCCCACATTGAAGATCTGCATGAAGCGTTCGGCCTGGCGCGCGAAGCGCGGTCGACTAAGCAGCACGCCTGCGGGCACGCCAACCATGATGGCGAGCGCCATCGAATAGCCGACGAGCAGCAGGTGCCGCCCGGTGTAGTAGGCGAGGTCGCCTGCGTGGCTGTGCCATGTATCGGCGCCAATGGCGCGCGAAAGTGCCCAGGCAATGGCGGCAAGGGCGATCAGGCTGCCCGCGAGCAGGGCAGAGCGTCGAGTCATGAAGGTACGCCTCCTTGTTCTTGTGCCGCGCGGCGCAACGCTGCGCAGCGGGGACGCCCATGAAGATGCCGGGGACGCCGCGAAGGAAGTTCGTGATCCCGGCATGGCCGCGATTGGAACCGACGAAAACAACGGACAAAAAAGCGGATAAAAAAGCGGACGAAAGCCAGCCCGCCCGCGCACGATGGCTACGTGGCGGCAGTCGCGTGAACGCGCGATTCGCGTTCTTCTGGTTGTCATGTTCAGCTCAACGGCGTCGAGAAAATCGATGCGCGCTGAAGCAGGAAACCGCCTGATGGCGGCATGGATGCGAGGGCTTTAAGCCGCTACGCGAGGGCCGGAGGCCCGTTTGAATGGCGCTTGCGACACAGTGGTCCTTTAGCGTGGACCATGTGCCTCAATGCACACGAGAACGACTTCGTTGTGATCGAAACGAGATCAGTATAGAGCATTCGATTGGGTGCGTCTACCTTGGGGAGCGATCGCGATTGAACGGATAACAGGCTTGATTGCATTCGGCGTGTCATTTCGGGAAATTAATAAGGTATCCAGATAAACTGTTTTCGGTAGCATTTCCCGTTTTATAAAAGTGACAGAAAACTCGCGTACAGGTACGCATTTTCTGCGCCGTGGCATCTAGCAAGCGGCGTTCCCGGGAGCCATTGCTCAGCAAATCGGAAGAATGTTCTGCTCTTTGACCTGTCTTAAGTTTCGTTTAAGAAAGGGCATTTATTTTGAAGCGCTTCGCATCATCGATGCTCGCTAATCGAACGAAGCGGTCATCGATCTCACTTCCGATTTCACCTTGAGTAGCGCGGCGTTCGCTTGCGTTTCTCTGCTCTGCAATCCGTCATTCGATTCATGGCTTTTCGTGCAATAGCGGCCTCCCCGGGCTTCGCGGGGAAACTCATCGTTGTGTCCGCAATCGGTTTGACGAGCACCGCGTGGCTAGCACATAGACACGCGGACGTTGCGACCGACGATCCGCTATCCGGCGCGGCGACGGTGACGCCTGTCGCGCCGGCGCATGATGCGGCGTCCGCGAGCGAAAGCGCGCCGGCGTTTCGTGTGGAAACCGCCGTGGTCGAGCACAGCTTCTCGGAGGCGGCGCAGCGTCTCGGCCTGGACGCGGCGACGACGGCCCGGCTGGCGCGCGCATTTTCGGGCCGGCTCGATTTCCGGCGCGATCTGCAACGCGGCAGCGAAATCCGCTTCGTGTTTCGCAACGATGCGAACAGCACAAACGACGAAAACGGCGCAAAAGATTCAAGCGGCGTGAGCGCTTCGAATGCCGGCGCGACACAAGACGCACAGTCTTCCCCCGACACGCCGGTTGCGATCCGCATCTCGAACGGCAACGTTTCGCACGATCTTTTTCTCTATCGGAACCTCGCGGGCAAGGCGTTTTACTATTCCGCCGATGGCCACGCGGCCATGCCGTCGTTCTTGCGCTTCCCCGTGACGTTCACGCGCGTGTCTTCACATTTCTCGCTGCGACGGCTCGATCCGGTCACGCACCGCATCCAGCCGCACGAAGGCGTCGATCTCGCGGCGCCCGTGGGCACACCGGTTCACGCGACCGCGCGCGGCACCGTGATGTTCGCCGGCTGGCAAACGGGCTACGGCAAGGTCGTGAAGCTTGACAACTTCGGCCCTTACTCCACGACCTTCGCGCATCTCTCGCGCTTTGCGAAGCATTTGAAGGCCGGGCAGACGGTGACCAAGGGGCAGGTGATCGGCTATGTGGGCGCGACGGGCTGGGCGACCGGTCCGCATCTGCACTACGAGGTGCACGTGGATCAGGTCGCGCAGGATCCGCTCACCGTCGACCTGCCGCATCGTGACCCCTTGCAAGGCGAGGACAAGCAGCGCTTCGCGCAGCAGGTCGCGCTGATGGACCCGTTGCTGTAGGCGCAACGCGCGAAAGGTTGCCGCAAGGAAGCGCGCAGCCGCATGTGCTGCGCCGCAGCCACGATTTGCCGATTTTCGATAACACGTCGATTAATGACCCAATAGCATGGTTTCACGCATCCGTGGCGGCCAGGGCTGGCCGCCCGGGCCATCCACAGGGAGAGAACCATGCAACGCGAGTCGAACGCACGCCCCGCAGCGGGCGGCAAGGCCGGCGCGCCGGCACTGAATCAAACGCTCGGCACGTGGCAGTTGTGGGGCATCGCAGTCGGCCTCGTGATTTCGGGCGAGTACTTTGGCTGGAGCTACGGCTGGGCCAGCGCCGGCACGCTCGGCTTCGTCGTCACGGCACTGTTCGTCGCGGCGATGTACACCACGTTCATCTTCAGCTTCACTGAACTCACCACCTCCATTCCGCACGCGGGCGGGCCTTTCGCCTATGCCCGCCGCGCGTTCGGCCCGACCGGCGGGTACCTGGCAGGCGCGGCCACGCTCGTGGAGTTCGTGTTCGCGCCGCCCGCCATCGCGCTCGCGATCGGCGCCTACCTGCACGTGCAGTTCCCCGGGCTCGAACCCAAGCACGCGGCCATGGGCGCGTATCTCGTGTTCATGGCGCTCAATATCGTGGGCGTACAGATCGCCGCGACCTTCGAGCTGATCGTCACGCTGCTCGCCATTTTCGAGCTGCTCGTGTTCATGGGCGTGGTGTCGCCGGGTTTCGCGTGGAGCAACTTCATGAAGGGCGGCTGGTCCGGTAGCGACCACTTCTCGCTTGGGTCGTTCAACGGCATGTTCGCCGCGATTCCGTTCGCCATCTGGTTCTTCCTCGCGATCGAAGGCGTCGCCATGGCTGCGGAGGAAGCGAAGAACCCGCGCCGCTCGATTCCCATCGCCTACGTGGCCGGCATTCTCACGCTCGTCGCGCTGGCCGTGGGCGTGATGGTGTTCGCGGGCGGGGCGGGCGACTGGACCAAGCTCGCCAATATCAACGACCCGCTGCCGCAGGCCATGAAGTTCATCGTGGGCGAGCACAGCGGCTGGATGCACATGCTCGTCTGGCTCGGCCTCTTCGGTCTCGTGGCCTCGTTTCACGGCATCATCCTCGGCTATTCGCGGCAGATCTTCGCGCTCGCCCGCGAAGGCTATCTGCCCGCGTGGCTCGCGAAGATCCACCCGCGCTTCAAGACGCCTTATCGCGCGATTCTCGCGGGCGGCGTGGTGGGCATCGCCGCGATCTACAGCGACGAGCTGATCCAGTTCGGCGGCCAGACGCTCACGGCCAACATCGTCACGATGTCGGTATTCGGCGCGATCGTGATGTACATTGTCAGCATGGCGGCGCTCTTCAAGCTGCGCCGCATGCAGCCGGCCATGGACCGGCCGTTCCGCGCGCCGCTTTACCCGTACTTTCCGGCGTTTGCGCTCGTGGCCGCAGTCGTTTGCCTCGGCACGATGGTGTATTTCAATGCGCTGGTCGCGGGAGTGTTCGTGGTGTTTCTCGCGCTCGGCTATGGCTATTTCCTCGCCACGCGCAGCCAGCGCGACGCCATGCCGGGTGAAGCGCTGCTCGAGGAGTGAGCCGCGAGATTTGCAGGAGTCCATCACATGCAATATACGGAGACGATCGGCGCGCGCACCTACCGCTTCGCGGACCTCAAGACGCTGCTCGCGAAGGCTAGCCCGCTGCGCTCCGGCGACCAGCTGGCCGGCGTGGCGGCGGCGAGCGAAGAGGAGCGCGTGGCCGCGAAAATGGCGCTGGCCGCGGTGCCGCTGAAGGCGTTTCTTTCGGAGGCGCTGGTCCCCTACGAGAACGACGAGGTCACGCGCCTCATCGTCGACGATCACGACGCAGCGGCGTTCGCCGCTGTGTCGCACCTGAGTGTTGGCGACTTTCGTGACTGGCTGCTTTCCGGCGCAGCAAATACCGAAACGCTCGAGCGCCTGGCGCCGGGCCTCACGCCCGAGATGGTTGCCGCTGTGTCGAAACTCATGCGCAATCAGGACCTGATCGCGGTGGCCAAAAAACGCCCCGTGGTCACGCGCTTTCGCAACACGGTGGGATTGCCGGGCCGCATGTCGGTGCGCTTGCAGCCGAATCATCCCACCGACGACGTGAAGGGCATTGCCGCCTCGATGCTCGACGGCCTGATGTACGGCTGCGGCGACGCGATGATCGGCATCAATCCTGCAACGGACAGCCTCGCGGCCATCGTGAAGCTGCTCGCGATGATCGACGGTTTTCGCGAGCGTTACCGCGTGCCTACGCAGTCCTGCGTGCTCACGCACGTCACGAACACGATTGCGGCAATCGAAAAGGGCGCGCCGGTCGACCTCGTGTTTCAGTCGATAGCGGGTACTGAAAAAGCAAACGCGAGCTTCGGCATTTCGCTCGCGCTGCTGAAAGAGGCGCGCGAGGCTGCGCTGTCGCTCAAGCGCGGCACGGTCGGCAACAACCTCATGTACTTCGAGACGGGCCAGGGCAGCGCGCTTTCGGCGAATGCGCATTACGGCGTAGACCAGCAAACGTGCGAGGTGCGCGCCTATGCGGTTGCGCGCAAGTTCGAGCCGTTTCTGGTCAACACGGTGGTGGGCTTCATCGGCCCCGAGTATTTGTACGACGGAAAGCAGATCATTCGCGCGGGTCTGGAAGATCACTTCTGCGGCAAGCTGCTGGGCGTGCCAATGGGCTGCGACATCTGCTATACGAATCACGCCGAAGCCGATCAGGACGACATGGACGCGCTGCTCACGCTGCTGGGCGCGGCGGGCATCAACTTCATCATGGGCATTCCAGGCGCGGACGACGTGATGCTCAACTATCAGAGCACCTCGTTTCACGACGCGCTCTATGTGCGCGACCTGCTCGGCCTGCGCCGCGCACCGGAATTCGAGGAGTGGCTGGAGACGATGGAAATCGTCGACTCCAAAGGCGCGCTCCTGCCCGGCTCGGCGCGCGTGCCGTTGCTCGCGGGCGCGCATGAATGGATGGGGATCGACGCATGAGCGACGCCGTCGAAAAGAACCCCTGGGGCGGACTGAAGGCATTCACGAACGCGCGCATTGCGCTCGGGCGTGCTGGCAACGGCCTGCCCACTGCGCCGCTGCTCGCGTTCAATCTCTCGCACGCGCAGGCGCGCGACGCCGTGCATCAGCCGCTGGACGCCGAAGCCCTGCGGCGCACGCTCGAAGCCGAGGGATTCGCAACGCTCGGCGTGGAGAGCGCGGCGCCCGACCGGCAGCATTATTTGCGCAGGCCGGATCTGGGGCGGCGCTTGTCGGAGGCGAGCCGGGCCGAGTTGGCCGCGTTGGCAGGTTCCATCGCAGCCGCCTCGAACGGCGAACCGCCCGAAGTCATGTTCGTGATCGGCGACGGCCTTTCGGCGTTCGCTGCGGCGAAGCAGGCCGTTCCGTTGCTGCTCGCCGTGCGTGCGCGCCTTGCAGGCTGGCGCATCGGTCCCGTGGTCGTTGCGCGCCAGGCGCGCGTTGCGCTTGGCGACGAGATTGGCGAACTGCTGGGCGCGAAGCTCGTTGCAATGCTCATAGGCGAGCGGCCCGGACTCAGTTCGCCCGACAGCCTTGGCGTTTACCTCACCTATGCGCCGAAAGTGGGCTGCCACGACGCCCAGCGCAACTGCATTTCGAACGTGCGGCCCGAAGGCCTGCCCTACGAGGCCGCCGCTCACAAGCTGCATTACCTCCTCACGCACGCGCGGCGGCTCGGGCTGACCGGCGTCGGACTCAAGGACGATAGCGACGCGACGTTGCCGGGCAATGCGGGGGCAAGTCAGCTTGGTTCGGCGTGAGCCCGCGTGCGGCATGCCATATGGCCCGCCGCAGCCTTGCGCGACCCTTCACGCACCGCGGCGGTGCGCGTCGCCGCGTGTGCCGTGATTGAGCACTCCGGTAACAGGCCATTGCGCCGCCGTGGAGCAGCTTGCCGCGCGATTTGGCCTTTCGGCATATTGCCCGGGCTGGCGCGACTCTTGCATCATTCGACAATCGACAGATGCAAGTGCGAGCTGGGAGGCAACCATGAACGAATTGGCTGAGCGGACCGAAGCCACGGCCGAGGAAACGCGGCGCAACGCGCTGGGCGCGGAGGTGCCAGCAGGCCGTGCGGTGGTCAGCGTCGCGCACGACGCCGACGAGCAGGCGCGCAATCTCGTGGGGTGGCGTCAGACCTACGACCAGCTCGCCGCGGGCCGCTTCGTCGGCACCCTCACCGAGTTGCCGCTCGACACCATGAAGGTGTTTCGCGAGACCACGAGCCACACGCTGCGGCAGGCGTGCGAAGTGCGCGGCGATGCCTGGTGGTTCGGCATTCCGGTCGCGCGCGAAGGTCATGCGCGTATCGACGCGCAGCCTATCGGCGCGAACGCGTTTGCGCTGCGCCCTGGCAACGTCGAATTCGAACTGCTCACGCCGGCGCAATTTTCGATCTACGGCGTGGTCGTGCGCGGCGACGTGCTGCGCCACTATGCGGCTTCGGTCGAGCGCGCGTCGCTTGACGAGCGTCTGCCGGGCACGCCCATCGTGCACGCTGGCGCCGCACGTATCGAGCGCCTTTGCTCGCTGCTCGCAAGGCGTCTCGACGACGGTGGACACGCGCATGCCCACGCGCCAAACGGCCCGCTTTCGGAGTTCGAGCGCAATGAAGTCCAGGCCGAAGTGCTCGCCGCGCTGTTCGATGCCTGCGCGACTAGCGGCGAGGCGGTTGTCGAGCCCGCCTCGCGGCGCCGCTGGATCGTCGCGCAGGCACGTGACTATGTGCTCGCGCATCGCGCGCGGCCTGTTGGCGTGCCGGAGCTTTGCGAGCAGTTGCACGTGAGCCGTCGTACGCTCCAGTACTGTTTTCAGGACGTGCTCGGCATGGCGCCCGCCACTTATCTGCGTGCGCTGCGCCTGAACGGCGCCCGGCGCGATCTGTGCGGACGCGCGGCCGGCTCGGTGCAGGACGTTGCAGCGGCCTGGGGCTTCTGGCATCTGAGCCAGTTTGCCACCGACTACCGGCGCATGTTCGGCATGCGGCCATCGGAGGCGTTGCGCGCGGTGGAGCATGCGTGAGCGATGCGAGTCGCTTTGTGGTCTCGTCGCACTGTCCCAAAGCGTATTTCAGGTCATGAGAGGTGTAGTGAATTTCCATAGGTATTCCACGTTGGGGTATCGTGAGTTCGATATCGCTTCGTGGAGAGGTGTGTGAATACGTTCACCGTAGACGACGGAGGCAACATTCTTCGTTACATCGATATGCATTGCGGTACGAGCACATTCGATCCGCTCGTCTTTATTCACGGCTTGGGATGTGCTTCGAGTAGCGACTATCCGCCGGTCGTGACGTCCAGGTCTTATTCGAAATGCAGATCGATACTCGTCGATCTCATGGGCGCGGGGTTTAGCGACAAACCAGAGGACGGAACCTATACCTCCACGGCACAGGCAGCCGTTCTGGAAAAATTCGTTGCGGCCGAGCCGTTCACGCAGGTGAATCTCTTCGCTCACAGTGCCGGCGCGTTCATTGCCTTGAAACTGGCGAAATGCCTGCCAGGCAAGCTCAGAACGCTGATCTTGTGTGCGCCCGGTCTCACCGATTACGGTATTGCGAGGCTGTCGGAAATGGCATCGACGACCGAAGCGGAGTTCGTCAATGGCGGGTTTGCGCAGCTTCGGGCGCAATTGAGAGCCGAGGGCGGCAATGACGCCTGGCTGGGCCCGTTTGCCGTTGCGTCGCCTCATGCCCTATACCAATGGGCAAAGTCCGCATTGGAAGACAACTCGGGAAGCTGGCTCGAAGACCTCGCCAGGCTGAATACGAGAAAAGGGGTAATTCTTCCGGATACGGCAACGCGCGAGGATATTGCCCGATTCGAGCGAGCGGGCTGTAGCGTCGAACTCGTAGCCAACGCCGAGCATATGATGGCCTATGACAATCCCGATGGTTTGGCGTTGGCAATCGGCAATGTTCTAAAACCGGGCACGTATTGAGCCACGCCGGTACGTGGCCGATTACGGTAAATGAGTGCGTGCTGCCCGTGCCCGCGTTCGTACTGGTTTTATTCGTACCGTCGCCCCATGGTTGGGTGAACGCACGATGAACCGGCTTCGCGTTAGCAGCCTGCCACGTTAGCTGCTTGCCAGTTGCTTGTGGTAGAACGTCGTGCCGCAGAAGGTGCCGTCCGGCATCAGCGCGTAGTTCGGCACGGCGCCTACGCGCTGCCATCCTGCGCGCGCATAGAGCCGCTCGGCTACGCCACCTGTGACGGTGTCGAGCACCAGCACCGATTTGCCCGCTTCCCGCGCCGCCGCGTCGATCGCCTGCATGAGGCGCAGCCCTACGCCGTTCCCGCGCGCGGCGCGATGCACCAGCACCTTGGCGACATCGGCGCGATGCGGCTGGTTCGCGGGTTGTGCCGTCACGAGCTGGGCCGTGCCCACGATGCGCTGCTGCGCGTCTTCGGCCGCGAGCAGAATGCGTTCGCCGCGCGCCACGCCTTGTGCGACCTCGCGCCAGAACGCAAGCGCCGTATCGCGCGAAATGGGCCACATGAAGCTCACCGAGGCGCCACCCTCCACGCAGTCGATGAGCACATTCGCAAGCGCGGGTGAGGCGGCGTGCGCCTGTTCGGCGGTGAGGCGGCGTATCTCGATGGTTTCGCTCATGTGTATTCGAATCTGGTCAGTTAGTAATCCTGCATAGCGCGACGACGTAGCGCGCCGGTTCGCTCGTGGGATTGCGATAGACGATAGGGCAGTCGAGGCGCATGGCGAGGCAGTCGCCCGTTTCGAGCCGCCACAGGCGCTCGCCAACCGTCATCTCCATCGCGCCTTCCATGACCCAAACCTGCTGATAAATTTCCGCGTCGCGCAGGCTTGTGTCGTAGGCCACGCGCTGGCCTGGCGGAAAGTGCACTTCCACGAGCTGGATGGGCGACCACGCGGCCGGCGACAGATTGCGCCGAACGTAGCCCGATTCGGGATCGGTCCAAACCGCTTGATCGCGGGCCGCGGCATGCGGGGAGGGGACCTGTCGTGCTTCGTCGCCCGGCGCCTCGAAGAGCGACGCCAGCGAGACGCCAAGTGCCGTGGCGAGCTTGTCGAGCACGACGGCCGTGGGGCTGCTCTCGCCGCGTTCGATGAGCGAAATGTTCGAGCGGCTGACCGAACTGCGCTCGGCCAGCGCTTCGAGCGACCAGCCTTTGGCGTCGCGTAGTTCGCGCAGGCGGCGGGCGATGTTGGTGTGGATATCCATAGTGTCCAGTTTAATGGATTTAACTGTCCAGTAAACTAGATTATGTGGCTCCACATATAAAAGTTTATGCGCATCAAGTTTGTCGCAAGCGCGCGACACATGATGCCGCCCTGATATTCGTGCCACAGGATACGCAAACGTTTGCGTAGTCTCGGATGGTTAGAACCTTGATTTTCGTCAACTGAAACCCGCTTGCCCGCTGTTAGCTTCCCGCTATCTCACAAAGACATCGCAGTGCGGTTCGGGGCGCTACATGCAACACCACACGCTGGACCTGGAAATCGGGCAGCTTCTTTCAGGGCCGCCGCTTGCCTGCGGGCCCGACGTGCCGATTCGCGAAGCGGCGCGCATGATGAGCGAGCGGCGCTATAGCGCCATCGTGATTACCGAAATGGGGCGGCCTGTCGGCATCTGGACCGAGCACGACGCGCTCGCGCTGGGCGAAGACGCCGCCGCGCTGGCGCTGCCCATCCGTCACGCGATGAGCCATCCGGTGCGCGCGCTGCCTGCGAGCACGCGCCTGCGCGACGCCGCGCTGCGCTTCAAGCGCGAGGGCATCCGCCATTGTCTCGTCGTGGATCAGGCTGGCCGCTCGCTCGGCATCGTCACGCAAACCGACCTGGTCATGAATCAGGGGCTCGAATGCTTCCTGCGGCTGAAGACCGTCGGGTCGGTCAACGCCGCGATGCCGCTCGTGGTCGACGCGCGCATGGCCATGCACGAGGCCATGCAGCGCATGCGTGCGCGGCGCTTGAGCGCTCTGGTCGTGAGCTATCCCGAAGGCGACTACGGCATCGTGACCGAGCGCGACGTGGTGCGCTTCGCGGCCGCCGGCGCGCTCGACGGCACGGTCGGCGCGCGCGCGAGCCGGCCGCTGCGCTCGCTCGCGCATTCGCAAAGCCTCTATGCTGCGCGTCAGTATCTCGTCGAGCACCGCATGCGCCACGTGGGGGTGATCGGCGAAGACGGCAGTCTCGCTGGCCTGCTCGACCTCTCCCATATCCTGCACGATATCGAAGATGGTTTCGTGCGCGAACTGCAGATCGCGCTGCGCGAGCGCGACGACGCGCTGCTCGCTTCGCGCGCGAATCTGCGCCTCGCCGACCAGGTGGTGGAATCGACGCTCGACGGCGTGATGATCACCGACCTCGATGGCACCATAGAACGCGTGAATCCCGCTTTTACGCGCCTCACGGGCTATACGGAGCACGAAGCGCTGGGCCGCAACGCGAGCCTGCTCAACTCGGGGCGCCAGGGTTCGGCGTTCTACAGCGAACTGTGGCGCAGCCTTCAGCAAAACGGCCACTGGAAAGGCGAAATCTGGAACCGCCGCAAGGACGGCGCGCTTTACCTGGAATACCTGACGATTTCCAGCATCTGCGACCCCGGGGGCCGCTGCACGCATTACGCCGCGATCTTCGCGGACATCACGCAGCGCCGCGAGACCGAGGAGCGCCTGAGCTACCTCGCGACGCACGACGCCTTGACGGGCCTGCCCAATCGCACGCTGTTCACCGAGCGCCTTACGCTCTCGCTTGCGCGCGCACGCCGTTCGGGCAAGCGCGTCGCGGTGATGTTTCTCGACCTCGACCGCTTCAAGCTCATCAACGACACGATGGGCCACGGCGTGGGCGACGAGGCGCTCACGGTGATCGCCACGCGTCTGCGCGAAGCGGTGCGCGAGACCGACACGGTGGCGCGTCTTGGCGGCGATGAGTTCACGCTGCTGATCGAGGACATCGAGGACATTCGCCACGTCGGGCAGATCGCCCAGGGGCTGCTCGCGCGCGTGGGCGCCGCGATGCACATTGGCGAGCAACTGCTGTTCGTCACGCCGAGCATCGGCATCAGCATGTATCCGGACGACGCGCGCGATCCGCGGCAACTGCTCATGCAGGCCGACCGCGCGATGTACGAGGCCAAGGACGCGGGCAAGAACAACTTCCGCTTCTTCGCCGCGCCGATGACGTCTTCGGCCATGGAGCGCATCGTGCTCGAAAGCGAGCTTCACCATGCGCTGGAGGCCGGCGAACTCGTGCTCCACTATCAGCCCGAATTCGATGTGGCGAGCGGGGCACTCGTCAATATCGAGGCGCTCGTGCGCTGGCAGCATCCGCGCCGCGGCCTCGTGCCGCCCGATCAGTTCATTCCGATTGCCGAGGAATCCTCATTGATTGTGCCACTCGGCGCGTGGGTGTTGCGCGAAGCCTGCCGCCAGGCGCGCGAGTGGCTGGACGAAGGCTTCGACTTCGGCCGCATCAGCGTGAATCTCTCCGCGCGGCAATGCCTGCACGACGGTTTCCTGCATCAGCTGACGACCATACTCAGCGAAACGGGCTTGCCGCCCACGCGCCTACAGCTCGAACTCGTGGAGAGCATGGCGATGACGTCGGGCCGGGGCGGTATCGAAGCGTTGCTGCAGGAACTCGCCGCCCGCGGCATCAGCCTCGCGATCGACGACTTCGGCACGGGGTATTCGTCTTTCAAGTATCTGCAGTCCTTACCGGTCGACACGCTCAAGGTGGACCGTTCGTTCCTCGCGGATATGGCCGAGCCGGAGCCGGACATGTCGCCGCGGGTGAAGAAAAGCGCCGCGCGCGACCGCTCGATCGTGCGCGCGATTGTCGCGATGGCGCGCTCGCTCGGCGTCACGGTGGTGGCCGAGGGCGTCGAGACGCCGCGGCAACTCGAGTTCCTGCGCGAGATCGGCTGTGACCGCGCGCAAGGTTATCTGCTTGCACGTCCCGCGCCCGCCGAATTGATGCCGCGCGTGCTGGAAGTGTGCGTGGCCGGTTGAAGGCTGCCGTTTCCAATTCCCCTTTGGCCGTTGTATCTGGAGAATTCCGTGAGCACCAGTGACGAGATGCTGTTGAAATCGATGACCGCGCTAGTGAGCGCGCATGGCAAAGCCATCTCACGCTTCGGCGCGAGCGTGGTGGTGATGACGAAGTTCGTGGAGGCGGTGTTGCCGCAATTGTCGACTGCGCAGATCGAGCGCACGATCCTCGCGTTTCGCGCGCAACTCGGCGAAGCGATGGCCGTGGCCGACGACGTGCTGCTGCCCGGTGAATACCGCGCCACGCTGATCGAGCAGGCGAACATGCTGCTGGCCCGCATGGGCAGCGACGCTGTCCCAACCACGTCGAAGCCCTGAACCGGGAAGAGAGCCATGCGTAATCTGACGATTCGAACCGGGCTGCTGGTCGTGCTCTGCACGTTCGCGGCGATGCTGGTGGTGGGCGCTGCGGTAGGTGTCCTGATGATCGGCCGCGCCGACAACTCGGCGCGTTTCATTCACGAAGTCGCGCGCCAGGACGCACTCGCGCTCGCCTTGCGCGAGGACGCGGCGCTTGCGCAAACGGCACTCGCGCGCGCGTACCAGGCGGCGAAGGAAACGAGCGACGCAGCAGCGCGGGAGCAAGCGCAAAAGCGGGCGCAGCAGGACGCAAGCGATCTCTTCGATCAGGCCGCAAAGCATAGCGCCGCACTGCGCACGAGCACACCGTTCAATGCCGCGGCGGCCCAGCAGCGCGACACCTTGCTCTCTACGTGGAGCGCGCTCGCGGATACGCTGCGGCGCGCGGCCACGGCGCTCGATGCTGGCGACACGGCCACATATGCCACGCTCGCCGCCGGAGACGTCGCCAACGCGAATACACAGTTTTCGGCGAGCGTGGGTGCGTTGCGCGCGAATGCGGACGCCGCCACGCGCGCGACGCTCGACCAGGGCGAGCGCGAGCACGACTGGGTGATGGCGATGGTGGCGGTGGGCTTGACAGGCGCGCTGGCGCTCGTCGTCGCAACCCATATGGCGCTGCGCCGCCTCGTGACGGCGCCGCTCAAAGGGGCGGTGGAAGTGCTGAACCAGATCGCCGCGAACGATCTCTCGGTCCACATAGAAAGTGGCGGGCGCAACGAAATCGGCCAGTTGCTTGGCGCCATGCGGCGCATGCAAGGCGGCCTGAGCCACACGGTGCACAGCGTGCGCTCGAGTTGCGACGCCATCAATACGGGCGCGCGCGAAATCGCGGCGGGCAACCTCGATCTGTCGAGCCGCACGGAGCAGCAGTCGGCGTCGCTGGAGCAGACGGCATCGAGCATGGAGCAGCTCACGTCGAGCGTGCGTCAGAATGCGCAGCACGCGAACGCGGCGAGCGCGCTCGCCACAGGCGCGGCGGATGTCGCACAGCGCGGCGGACGCGTGGTCGAACAGGTGATCGAAACGATGGAGGAGATCAGCCGCAGCTCGGGCAAGATTGCGGACATCACGGGCATCATCGACGGCATTGCGTTTCAGACCAATATTCTCGCGCTCAACGCTTCGGTCGAGGCCGCGCGCGCGGGCGAGCAGGGGCGCGGCTTTGCGGTGGTCGCGGGCGAAGTGCGCATGCTCGCGCAGCGCAGCGCCGCTGCGGCGCGCGAGATCAAGTCGCTGATCGACGCCTCGGTGCATGACGTGCGCAATGGCCGCTCGCTCGTGGGCGAAGCAGGCGCGACGATGGCCGAGATCGTCGCGTCGGTGGACAAGGTGTCGGGCCTCATGAAGGAGATCGCCTCGGCCACCGTGGAGCAGAGCGCCGGCATCGAGCAGGTCGAGACGGCGGTCAGCCAGATGGATCAGGTCACGCAGCAGAACGCGGCGCTCGTGGAAGAGGCAGCGGCTGCCGCCGAATCGCTCGAGCAGCAGGCGAGCCAGATGGCCGAGGCCGTGGCGACCTTCCGTGTGAGCGAGACGGTGGACATGCCGCAAGAGGCGCCGTTCAACGCACCGTTGGCTGTTGCGCACGAGGAAAGCGCGCTGCTCGCGCACGCGCTGCCTGCGGCCGCATAAGGCGCTAACGCCACGCCTGGGTGAATTCGCCGATCACGCGTGCGAGATGCGCCTGCATCGCCGCACGCGCGGCATCGGCATCGCGCGCCATGATGGCCGAGAAGATGCGCTGGTGGTCTTTCTGTGACGCGGCGCGCAACGCGGGCGTATGGAAGTGCTCCTCGATCTTCTGCCACAGCGGGTCGGCGCGTGAGTTGTCCCACATCGCGCTCACCACCTGGCGCAGCATGTCGTTCCCCGTTGCGCCCGCAATCGCCAGATGGAACTCGCGGTCGGCGGCCTCGTTCGCGGCCTTGTCGTCCATGTTTTCGCGCATCGCGCGCAACGCGGCGAAGAGGCGGTCGAGGTCCGAGTCCTTGCGTTCGGTTGCGGCGAGCGCCGCGATGCCGCTTTCGATCACTTCGCGCGCGCGCAGCGTCTCGATCGGGCCCGGCCCGCGCGGCAGGTCGAACGCGATGGAGCGCGCCTCCGGCGCTTCGGCCACATAGATGCCCGAGCCCACGCGCACCTCGACCACGCCTTGCACTTCCAGCGCGATGATCGCCTCTCTCACCTGCGTACGGCTCACGCCAAAGCGCTCCGCGAGCGTGCGCTCGGAAGGCAGGCGCTCGCGCGGGCCTACCGGCGCGCGCCCGTGTTCGCCCGCCGCGATCAGCTCGTAGATCTGTTTCGCGAGGCCGACGTAGGAGCGGTCGGCCGCGTCCGCATCGGCGGCGCGACCGGTTGGCGTATGCGAAAGATCGGCCATCCAGATTCTCGAAAGCGTCGAAGCCGCCGGGCGGCGGCTGAAGTTCGGCAAAATGGTACACCAGTTGGCGCACCGCCACGCATAGGCGTGGTGCGGGTTTTCGCCCGATTCCCGCCAGTTGGCCCGCGCGCCGCATCCAGTGGTAAACCACTATCGCGCGCAGATTGGTATGCCAGTACTGTCAGACGGGGTGGCGTTCACGCATGCCCGTCGTTTTGCTTCGAGGGGACGCCTTTGAAGATGTCATTCCGCTGGTTCGGCGTGTCCGGTCCAGTCCCGCTGCAGCACATCCAGAAAGATTCCCCGCGTTACGCACACGGTGTCGGCCATTTTCGGCAAGCCAGGTGCGCCGGTTATCCATAAGCAGTCAGTTCTATCCGACAAAAAGGAGACAACATGCTTTCAGGAATCCACGTGCTTCGAGCGGCGGCGACCGCGGCAATGGCGCTGTGCGCAAGCGCGGCATTCGCGCAGGCATCGATCGTTTCCGGCCCGTCCAGCGACCCCACATGCATGGTCCCCTGGAAGACCGACACGAAGTTCATCAAGTATCCGAAGAAGAGCGGCCCGTACCGTGTCGCGCTCGTGAACGGCTATATCGCGAACACCTGGCGTATCCAGATGATCAAGACGGCCAAGGCCTATACGGCGCAACCGGACGTCGCCGCCAAGCTCAAGGAGTTCAAGGTCGTCTCGACCGGCGAGGACGTTCCGGCGCAGATCTCGGCTGTCAACAACTTCATCGACGCCGGCTACGACGCGATCATCGTCGACGCGCAGAATCCCGCTTCGTTCGGACCCGCGATCCGCCGCGCGAAGAAAGCCGGCGTCGTGCTGGTCGCGTTCGACAATACGCTCGACAGCGAAGACGCGATCAACGTGGACGTCGACCAGTACGGGCTGGGCGTGTTGTGGGCCAAGTGGCTCGCGGGCCATCTGCCGAGCGGCGGCAAGGTGCTCGAAGTGCGCGGCGTGGCGGGCACGTCGGTCGACACCGACCGCCACAATGGCTTCACGAAGACACTGGACGAGAGCGGCAAGAAGTGGAACGTCGTGCAGGTCTACGGCAAGTGGGACGACGCCGTCGCGCAGAAGGCCACCGCCGACGCGATTGCCGTGCAAGGCCATTTCGACGGCATCTCGGCGCAAGGCGGCGACACCGGTGTCGTGCGCGCGATGATCGATGCGAAACATCCGTTCGTGCCGTTCGGCGGCGAGACGGAAAACGGCTTTCGCAAGTTCTGCGCGCAGTACGGCGCCCAGGGGCTGAAGTGCACGTCGGCGGGCAGCGGTCCCGCGCAGGTGGCCGTGGCGATCAAGACGGCGCTCGCGGCGCTCGATGGCCAGACGATTCCTGTGGCGATCAAGCTGCCGCTCGACGTGACCGACGACTCGAAGCTGAAGGCGGGCGCCAACTATTTCCCGAACGAGTCGGACAACTTCTTCGTCGGCAATTCGTTTCCCACTTGCGGCATCAACTTCTCCGCGCAGGAGATCATGAAGCAGAGCCAGGGCAACCAGTGAACGCGTGAAGGCTGGCGACGTGACGGGAGACGAAGCATGCAGCAGGATGCAGGGCAGCCGTTCTTTCAGATGTCCGGCGTGTCGAAAAGCTATGGCGGCGCCGTGGCGCTCGATCACGCAGACCTCGCGGTGCGAAAGGGCCGCATTCACGCAATCCTCGGCGAAAACGGCGCGGGCAAGTCCACGCTGCTGAAGGTGATGTCCGGCGTCGTGCAGCCGGACGAAGGCGTGATGCACCTCGACGGCCGCGAGGTCTCGTTCGCGTCGCCCGCCGAGGCGAACGCGGCCGGCATTGTCTGTGTGTATCAGGAGCTGTCGCTGATTCCCGACCTGAGCGTGGCCGACAACATCTTCGCTTCGAACCCGCCACGCCGCTTTGGCATGATCGACCGCCGGGCCCAGCGCCGCCAGGCCGAGGAAGCGCTCGCACGAGCGGGCGCGGCCGACATCAATCCGCTCGCGAAAGTCCGCGACCTGCCGCTGTCGCGCCAGCAGATGGTCGAGCTGGCCAAGGGGCTGGCTCACGCGCCGCGCATTCTGATCCTCGACGAGGCCACGTCCGCGCTCACCGCGGCCGACGTCGCGCGCGTGATCGAGGTGCTCAAGCGCCTGCGGCAAGAGGGGCTCGCGCTTCTCTTCATTTCGCACCGCATGCACGAAGTGAAGGCGCTCGCGGACGAATGCACGGTCTACCGCAATGGCCGTCATGTGATGAGCTTCGAGGCGGGCACGCGTTCGGATAATGAGGTCGTCGAAATGATGATCGGCCGGACGTACCAGCATGCTTTTCCGGACAAGCCTGCCGAAAAGCCTGAGCCGTCGAGCGCCGCCGCCCCGGTTCTGGCCTGTCACGATCTTGCATGGAGCGACACGCTGCGAGGCATCAGCTTTTCGCTGCAGCGCGGCGAAATTCTCGGGCTGGGCGGCCTCGACGGCCAGGGGCAGCGCGAACTGCTGCTCGCGCTGTTCGGCGTGCTGCGCGGTTGCGCGGGCAAGATCGAGATCGACGGCAAGGCCGTGTCGATCGGCAGCCCGGTTGCCGCGCGCGCCAAGGGAATCGGCATGGCGCTGATCCCGGAGGACCGCAAGACAGAAGGCCTGATGCTGCCGATGTCGGTGCGCGAAAATCTCTCGTTTGCGGCACTCGATCGCATGTCCACCGCGGGTGTCATCGATCGCGAGCGCCAGCAGTCGTTCGTAGACCGAATGATGGAACTCCTCGCGATCAAGTCGCATGGCGTCGACGCGCCGGTGGGGGCGCTCTCGGGCGGCAACCAGCAGAAGGTGGTCATCGCGAAGTGGCTGATCCGCAAGCCCAGAATCCTGCTCCTCAGCGACCCGACGCGCGGCATCGACGTGGGCACCAAGCAGGAGCTTTATCAGTTGCTCAGGCGGCTTGCCGACGAAGGCGCCGCGATTCTCTTTTACTCGACCGACTATGACGAACTGATCGGCTGCTGCGACCGCGTGCTCGTGCTGTACGAAGGCCGGATCAAGCAGGAACTGGTCGGGGCGGCGATCACCGAGCAGAACCTGATCGCCAGCGCGCTGGACCTGCCGGTTGGACAAATCGCGCAAGCAACGCCCTCCACAGGAGTCGCGCCATGAGCGGGCTGCGTTACTGGTATGCGGAAAATCGCGGGACGGCGTTCGCGTTCGGCCTGTTCGTGCTGATGTTCGCGATTTATCTGTTCAACTATCCGTCGAGTTTGTCGGCGAACGTGTTTCAGACCGCTGCGAACAAGGCGGTGCTGCTCGCACTGGTGTCGATGGGCCAGGCGCTCGTCGTGCTCACGGCCGGCATCGATCTCTCTATCGGCATGATGCTCGTGCTGACGAATTGCATTGGCTCGTGGATCGTCACGGGCGACGCGCTGCACAGCGCGCTCGGCATTGTGGGCGTGCTCGCGGCAGGCGCGCTGTGCGGCGCGCTCAATGGCGTGATCATCATTTTCGGGCGCTTGCAGCCGATCGTGACGACGATCGCGACGGGCGCCGTCTACTACGGCATCGCGCTGCTGCTGCGCCCCGTGCCGGGCGGCACGATCAACGAGGACCTCGCCGACGTTCTGACCGGCAAGGTTGCAGGCGTTGTGCCGACGAGCCTGCTGATTCTTATTGCGGCGGTGGCAATCGTCTGGATTCCTTTCAAACGCTCGGCAGTGGGGCGGGCGGCCTATGCGACCGGTTCGTCCGAACCCGCGGCCTTCCTCTCCGGCATGCCGATCCGCCGCGCGAAGTTCGCAAGCTACACGCTGGCCGGCCTGCTCGCCGCGATAGGCGGCCTTTTTCTGACCTTCTTCACCGACACCGGCGAAGCGAGCCTCGGCAGCGCCAACTCATACACGCTCTTTTCGATTGCCGCCGTGGTGATCGGCGGCGTGTCGCTGCTCGGCGGCAAGGGCAGTGCGATTGGCGCGATCTTCGGTGCGTTCGCGTTTCGCTCGATCGGCGACCTGCTGTTCGTGTTCAACGTCGACGCGCTGTGGCAGCCGCTATTCCAGGGCGTGATTCTTCTGCTGGCTGTCGCGATTGGCGCGTGTGGGCTGTTCAGCGTGCGCAACCGTCTGGAGTGGTTCCAATGAGCGGCGTTTCGGCAAGCACTCGGACCACGTTCGTGTCGAGGCTCACGAGCAAGATCGACAAGCCGATCGTGATTGCGTTCGGCTGCATCATTGCGCTGCTGCTCGTGGGCGGGATGTTTTCGCGCAACTTCACGTCGCCGGAATACATCCTGTTGCAACTGAAGGTCGGCGCGTTTCTCGGCATTATTGCGACCGGGCTGATGATGGTGATTCTGCTTGGCCACATCGACCTGTCCCTGCCGTGGACGATCACGGTCGGTGCCATGATGGCGTGCGCGGTGTCAGGGCACGGCGAACTCGGGCAAATTCTCGCGATTCCCGTTGGCATTGGTTGTGGCGTGCTGATCGGCATCGTCAACGGCATTCTCGTCGCACTCCTGCGCATTCCATCGATGATCGCGACACTCGCGACCAATGCGGTTGCGCAGGGCATCATGATCGTCTACACGGGGGGATCGTCGCCGCAGGATTCCGCGCCGCAAGTCATGCGATGGCTCGCGGCGGGCTGGCTCGTGCCCGGCGTGCCGAATGCCGTCGCGCTGTGGGTGGTGATTGGGGCCGCGACGATGTTCCTGCTCTCGCGCACGACCTTCGGCCGCACGCTCTACGCGATCGGCAACACCGAGCGCGCCGCCTACCTCTCCGGCATCGATACGCGGCTCGTGACCGTGGCTGCGTTCGCCGTGTGCAGTGCGTTCGCGGCGTTCGGCGGCGTGCTGCTCGCGGGTTATGCGTCGAAGGCGGCGCAGTCGATGGGCGACGCTTACCTGCTGCCCGCAATCGCGGCGGTGGTGCTGGGCGGCACGTCCATCCTGGGTGGCCGGGGCTCGTACCTCGGCACCGTGGCCGGTGCGATCCTCATCACGCTGCTGCAATCGATCCTCTCGGTCGCGCAGATGCCGGAGGCCGGACGCCAGATCATCTACGGCGTGGTGATTGCGGCGATGCTGCTGCTATACGGGCGGACCAAGCGGGAAGCGTGATTTGCGGGGGCAAGCCCCCGCCTGACTCGAACGCGAACGTCACTGCGCAACGCGATAGCGTGCCGCGGGCGTGTTGCTCGACAGATGCGCGGACATCGCGCGGCGAGCCGTCTCGAACGTGTTCCATTGCTCCACGTCGTGCAACGCAGGAATCGTCACGGTTTCGCCGCGCTCGAAGCCGATGAGCGCGGCGCTCACCATGTCTTGCGCCGACATCACGATCGCACTGTCGAGATGTTCGAGCGGCAGTCCACCCGTCTCCCAGAACTCCGTAGCCGTGGCGCCGGGCAGCACCGCCTGCACGCGAACGCCCTTGGCCGCCAGTTCGTGATGCAGCGACTGGCTGAACGCGAGCACGAACGCCTTGGTGCCGCCATACACGCCGTTGAGGATCTCGGGCGCGATGCCGACGATGGAGGCGATATTGATGATCGCGCCATTGCCGCGCGCGACGAATCCCGGCACGGCCGCATACGTGAGCCGCGTGAGCGCGGTGACGTTCAACTCGATCATGCGCGTCATGTGATCGACATCGCTCTCCACGAGCGGCGTGTGCGTGCCGATGCCCGCGTTGTTCACGAGCAGCGTGAGGCTCGCGTCGTCGCGCAGGCGCGCTTCCACGGCGGCGAGGTCGTTGCGGTCGTTGAGATCGGCGGCGAGCACTTCCACGTCGCGCTGGGTTTCGCTCGTGATGCGCTCGGCGAGCGCGGCGAGCCGGTCGCGATTGCGCGCGACGAGCACGAGGTCGTAGCCCTGGCGGGCGAGTTCTGCGGCGTACACGGCGCCAATACCGGAAGACGCGCCGGTGACGAGCGCGGTGCCGCGATGAGATGGCTGGGTCATGATTGCACTCCTTTGTGTAGCGGCGCGAGTGGTTAGGTAACGTACGAGTTGGCGCTGCTGTGAATGCATTCTGGCCGTGATTGACCGTGGCGCAAATGACGTATATGGTCGTGTTTTAGGACATGCAACGACGGGAGTAGGACATGCACCGCATCGGCTACCTGCTGAGCGACGGGTTCCAGGTGATGGCGCTCGCGACCCAAAGCGTTTTCGAATACGCGAACGTGGTGGCGGGCTCGCCGTTCTACGCGATGGAGAACTATTCGATGGAGGGCGGGGCGGTTCGCTCGTCGCTCGGCATGAGCGTGGACACGCAGCGTACGCCCGCGCCCGCGCGCAGCCGCGTGGACACCTGGATCGTGGCGGGCGTGAACGATCCGGTTGCCGTGGCTGCAGAGCCCGCGGTGCTGGCGTTCCTGCGCCGCGCGAGCGGCCGCGCACGCCGGGTGGCGGGCATTTGCACGGGCGGGTTCGTGCTGGCCGAGGCGGGCCTGCTCGACGGCCGCCGCGCCACCACACACTGGATCTACGCGCGCGATTTGCGGCAGCGCTTTCCGGACGTGCGCGTGGAAGACGACCGCATCTATATCGTCGACGGGCCGGTCTGGACCTCGGCGGGCATGACGGCGGGGCTCGATCTCGCGCTCGCCATGGTCGAGCGCGACCTTGGCGCGGAAGTGGCGCGCTCGGTCGCGCACAAGCTCGTCATGTATCAGCGTCGCTCGGGCGGCCAGTCGCAGCATTCGGAAATGCTCGCGCTCGCGCCCAAATCCGACCGCATCCAGAACGCGCTCGACTACGCGCGCCGCAACCTCAGCAGCGCGCTCACGGTGGAGCAACTCGCCGAAGCCGTGCATCTGAGTCCGCGCCAGTTTAGCCGCGTATTCACGGCAGAAACGGGGCAGTCGCCCGCGCGGGCCGTGGAGGGGCTGCGCCTCGAGGCGGCGCGGCTCATGATCGAGCAGAGCACGCATCCGCTCGACGTCATCGCGCGCGAGACCGGTTTTCGCGACCGCCGGCACATGCGCGAGGCGTTCGTGCGTGGCTTTGGCGTGCCGCCACAGGCGGTGCGGCGCGAGATGCGCGCGGGGGCGTAGGTTCTTCTACGAATCCGCTTTGCTCGCGCGTTTGCCCTTCCCCGTAACCGCGCCGAAGTGCGCGCGATATTGCTGCGGCGTGGTGCCCAGCTTGCGCTTGAATGCCAGGCGCAAATGATCGGCGTCGCGCATGCCGCAGCGGAAGGCCACGGTTTTTAACGGCGCGGTGCTGTTTTCCAGCATGACGCGCGCCGCGTCGACGCGTGCGCTCTCGACGAATTCGGCGGGCGTCACGTGGGTGTCGCGCACGAAGATTCTCGCGAAGTTTCGCTTGCTCATCTTCGCTATGGCGGCGAGCACTTCCACGCCCAGATCCTCGTTCAAATGCCCGAGCACATACTGCTGCACCTGGGCAATCGGCGACGACGCCTCCGCATAAGGCGTGAGATACGGGCTGAACTGCGACTGGCCGCCCGCGCGCTGCACAAACACCACCAGCCGGCGCGCCACCTGCAACGCGACTTCCGGACCGTGGTCCTGCGCGAGCAGATACAGCGAAAGATCGATGCCCGCCGTCACGCCCGCCGAGGTATAGAGATTGCCGTCCTGAATGAAGATGCGGTCGAATTCGACGTTCGCGGTGGGGCACATCGCGGCGAGGGCGGCGGCGTCGTTCCAGTGCGTGGTGACGGTGCGCGCGTCGAGCAAGCCTGCGCGCCCGAGCGTGAGCGCGCCGTTGCAGATCGATCCGAAGCGGCGGGCGCGCGCGCTGGCTTCACGCAGCCATACATGCGCCGCATCGGGAAGCGGTTGCTCCACTAGCGAGGGCCCGCCTGCGACGAGCAGCAGATCGTAGTGGCCGCGTGCCTCGTCGAAGTGGTGGTCCGCGCCGATGCGCACACCGCTCGAGCAGCGCACGGTGTCGCGTTCCGTTGCGATCAGCTCGAGCCGGTATTGCTCCTCGGGAGCGAGCAGCCGATTGGCCTCCGAGAAAACGTCGGTGGGCCCGAATACGTCGAGGGCCTGGACGCCTGGGAACACGAGAAGCGCAACAGTAAGCATCGGTGTGGACGAAGATGGGAGTCAGGGGTCGGAGGCTCGCTAGCGTCGCGCGACGATGGGCAGCGCGGTGGTGATGACCGTTGCGTCGAGGTTCTCCATGAAGAACGTTGCGGCCACAAGGAATGCGATGGCGGTGCGGCGATCGAGGGCGTGCAGCATCAGGCGTGTTCCGGGGCGTGATTCTTCGTCTGCGGCCAGATTCGGCGCGGAGTGTCCCTCATTCTACTGAAGTTGGTACACGCCGTTTGCTGGCATGTTCCGTGCGTGATGTGTATGGACCATGCGATATCCATCGCAAAGGGAGGTCGAAACGATGAGCCACCAGACCGACAAGCCCGAACAGCCCCAAGACGCACCGGAGCCGCGCGGCACGGATCTGCCCAAGCCATTTGGGGACGCTGTGCCCGCACCCACCGAGCCGGGTCTCGATCAGCCTTTACCGCCAAAGACGCACGATTTGCCGACTGCCGAGGAGGAGGCGGAGAGCCCTGACGAGAAAGATCGTGCGCCGCACAACGATATTTCGAGGCCGCTAGGCGACGCGGTGCCCACGCCGGTCGAGCCCGGCCTCGACCAGCCGCTGCCGCCTAAAAGGCAGGCGTGACATAAGGATGTAGTCAACGCGCAGCGGGTCAGCGCACCTTACGGCAACACGGGCGGCGCGGCTCAGGCGGGCGCGTTCAGGCGCGCGCCACTCTCGCAACTTGCCTCGTCGCCCGATTAAGGAACCGTTGCATGTAACCGGAACGCCTTGCCGTCGAAGGCGTACCAGTATGTGCCTTGTTCCTCGCGTTCATTGCGGCTTCCTCGCACAACCAGCATGCAGCTATCCGAGCGGTACGTTAGCGGCTCCGTCACATCGAGCGGCCAGTCCGACACCGTGAACGGCAAGGACGTAACGCGACCGGTTTTCGTATCGATCGCGGCGGCCATGACACAACCGGCTCCACAGCCCCATTGCGCGAGGATATAGCGCCCAGCGAAATTGACCGGTCCTCTGGCGGCATTCTGGATTGCGCTGCGGTACTGGCGCGACCGTGCATCGAACGTGAGGCGCGCGGGTGCGCGCTTCGCCTGGATCGTTGCGGGACAGTCTTCAAACCTGGGCGGTTGCTGAGCGTGGGCAATAAATGGGAACGCACACAGGAATAGCAACGTAACGGTTATTGATTGCGTACGCATGGCCTCAATACCAGTGGTGACTTTGCCAGAAATCGCGCGCCCGGCGCGCCGTGTGATAACGCCCATAGATGTAGCGGATTCCGCCCTGGCATTCCTCAACTGCGTTTCCGAATGATGCCTCGCCGCGCGGATTCAAATCATACTGTGCATGGAGCAGCTGGAAGAGGCCGCGCGCCGTCGAAGCACCGTTACGCGCGTCGACAACGCCCGCCGATTCCTGTGCCATGATCCATAGAAGATCGTTGTAATCCGCCAATGAAATGCCTTCTTTGGCCATTGCGTCGCGAAGGGCGAGTTGTGACGTCAGTGGGACGATGCTGACGGACTTCTCCGACCACGGATGCTTCTGGTGTTTGATCGGGCGGTGCGAGTGAGTATGTGTGCCGGCCATCGGCGAATCTCCATGGATTAAGGAAATCGCAAAGCTAGCGCTAACCCAAAGTGCGCGGTCTGTGCTCCGTCAACATCTAGAGACTTCACGGCCATGGTGACTGCTATAACCCCTCACTATCGATTTTGGCGGGGCCCACAATTCGAGGCGGCACGCGCAGCGTGACATACCGTGACGTCTCTCGGGAACCGCGAGGCGCTTGTTCATCAAGGTCAGGAGCGGAGCGGTGAAATACCACGCTTCATCCGATGCATCCGTTGGGTAGGGCTTACGTTTTGGCATACTGCCAGGATGTCAACCCTGACCTTAAATGCTTAACACCCTCTAAGCGACACGGAGACGACGAGATGAACGAGCTTCGGGGCCTGCAGTGTTTCGTGACACTCGCCGAAGAACTGAACTTCAGCCGCGCCGCGGAACGTCTGCATATCGCGCAGCCGGCGTTGAGCCAGCAGATACGCGCCCTGGAGGACCGCGTGGGCACGCAGCTGATCGATCGCACGCGCCGCCCGCTGCGGCTGACCGAAGCCGGCCAGTACCTTGCCACCGAAGCGCGGCAGATTCTCGGTTCGCTCGCCGAGGTGACACACGGCGCGCTGGAGATCGGCGTTGGCCGGCGCGGTTGGCTCAGTGTCGGCTTCACGCGCTCGTCGATGTACAGCGTCCTGCCGCCCGCGCTCAAGGCGTTTCATCAGGCGTATCCGCAAGTCGAACTCAAGCTGTTCGAAATGCTGACCGACGAGCAAACCGACGCCTTGCGCGACATGCGCATCCATATCGGCATCGGGCGGCAGCCGGTGCCCGTGCCCGGCTACACGACCTTGCCGCTGCTGCGCGAGCGGCTCGTGGTGTTGATGGCGTCCGATCACCCGCTCGCCAAACGAAAGAAGGTGCGCATCGACGAACTTGCCGATACGCCGTTGATCCTCTATCCGAAGCATCAGAACGCGCAGTTCAAGCGCACGGTGCAGGCGCTCTACCGCGACGCGGGCGTGACGCCCTTCGTCGCGCACCAGGCCTACGAGATCCAGACCGCCATCGCGCTCGTGGCGGCGGGGCTTGGCGTGACCGTGGTGGGCGAGTCGGTGGCGCGAAATGGCCGCGCCGACGTCGTGGCGCGCCACCTCGACGGCCCCGGCGCTGCGCAGCGCACCGTGCTGGCGGCGACGTTCCGCAGCGACGACGCCTCGCCGCATCTGCGCGCGTTTCTCGAATGCCTGCCGCCGCCGCTTGCAGCCACACTATAAGCGCACGCTTATAGAAGCATAAGTATCGCGTCTTGGACTCGACGCTCCCCGCTTCTTATTATCGAAACTCAGGCGCCCGGTCTCGTGAGGTGCCGCCGGCAGCGATCAACGCTCCCGGCCGATAACGATGCAGCGACGGCACCGCCCGTCGCCATGAGGCGGAGACAGCATGAGTCACATCGACGAAGCAGCAACCATGCGAAAGGTTTACAAGCGGCTTGTGCCGCTGCTTTTCTGCATGATGTTTTTCAATTATCTGGACCGTATCAATATCGGTTTCGCCGCGCTCGACATGAACTCGGACATGGGCTTCGACCCGGCCGTGTTCGGCTTCGCGGGCAGCATTTTCTTTATCGGCTACATGCTGCTGGAAGTGCCCAGCAATCTGCTGCTGCACCGCTTCGGCGCGCGCCGCTGGATCGCGCGCATTCTGCTCACGTGGGGCGCCGTTGCGGCCGCAACGGCTTTTGTGTTCAACGCCTCGAGCTTCTACGTGCTGCGCTTTTTGCTTGGCGTGATGGAAGCGGGCTTTCTGCCAGGTATTGCGGTCTATCTGACCTACTGGTTTCCGGAGCGCTACCGCGCCCGCGCCGTAGGCGGGTACATCATCGCGGGGTCGTTCTCGGCCGTGCTGGGCGGCCCGCTCTCGACCACGCTCATGACCTATGCGAACGGCCTGCTCGGCATGCACGGCTGGCAGTGGATGTTCATTCTCGAAGGCGTGCCCGCCATGCTGCTCGGCCTCATTACGCTGCGCGTCATGACCGAGCGCCCCGCGGACGCGGACTGGCTTTCAGCGCAAGAGAAGCAATGGCTCGAGTCCACGCTCGCCACGGAGCGCGAGGCGCTTGGCGGCCATCGGCATTTCCCGCTGCTGAAGGTGGCAAGCGACATTCGAGTATGGAGCCTTGCCTGTCTGTTCGGCTGCGCGCTGGTCGGCATTTACGGGCTTTTCCTGTGGCTGCCGCAGATCGTGAAGAGCCTCGGCCATCTCAACAATATCGAAGTGGGCTTCCTCTCCGCCGCTCCGCCGCTCCTGGGCGTGCTGGGCACCTTCCTCGTGAGCCGCAGTTCGGACCGCAGCGGCGACCGCAAGTACCACCTCGCCTTTGTCTATGGTATGAGCGCGCTCGCGATTGCAGGCAGCGCATATGCGCCGAATCCGCTGCTTGCATATGCGCTGCTTTGCGTGACAGGCCTCTTCATTTATTCGGGCAACCCGCTGTTCTGGAGTCTGGCCGCTTCGTTCAGAACCGGCGCGGCGGGCGCGGCGACGATTGCGCTCATCAATACGATCGCGCAGTTCGGCGGCGTAGTGGGGCCGTGGAGCATTGGTCTCGTGCGTCACGCCACCGGCAACTTCAAGCTCGCGCTGCTCACCATCGCCGCTTTCCTCGTAGTCGCCACGCTCATTGCCATTGTGATGCGCGTGAAGCCTGCCGAGAACGCCGCTTCGAACCGCGCGCTCGTTGGCCGCGATGAAGCGACGGAAAGCTGACTTCAATCGTCCGTACCCCTGATGGAATTGCTACATGATCATTGACTGCCACGGTCACTACACGACCTCGCCGCCCCAGCACGAAGCCTGGCGCGCGCAACAGATTGCCGCGCTCAAGGACGGCACGCCGGTGCCGCCGCGCCCGTCGATCACCGACGACGAGATTCGCGAGAGCATCGAAAACGGCCAGCGCCGCATTCAGCGCGAGCGCGGCACGGACCTGACGATCTTCTCCCCGCGCGCCGCCGGCATGGGGCACCACCAGGCGGGCGAAGCGGCCAATGCGCACTGGTCCAGCGAATGCAATGACCTCGTGCACCGCGTGTGCTCGCTGTTCCCGCAGCATTTCGTGGGCGTTTGCCAGCTACCGCAGGCGCCGGGCGTGTCGCCGGAGAACTGCATTCCCGAGTTGCGGCGTTGCGTGGAGGAACTGGGTTTCGTGGGCTGCAACCTGAATCCCGATCCATCGGGCGGGCACTGGTCCGGGCCGCCGGTCACGGACCGCTCGTGGTATCCGCTTTACGAGGCCATGGTCGAACTCGATGTGCCCGCCATGATTCACGTTTCGTCGTCATGCAATCCTAACTTTCATGCCACGGGCGCGCACTACATCAACGGCGACACCTCGGTATTCATGCAGCTCTTGCAGGGCGACCTCTTCGCCGACTTCCCGACGTTGCGCTTCATCATTCCGCATGGCGGCGGCGCGGTGCCGTATCACTGGGGGCGTTATCGCGGCCTGGCGCAGGACATGAAACGCCCGCTCCTGAAGGACTATCTCCTCAAGAACGTCTTTTTCGATACCTGCGTGTACCACCAGCCGGGCTCCGACCTGCTCGCCAAGGTGATTCCGGTCGAGAACATCCTGTTCGCCTCGGAGACGATCGGCGCGGTGCAGGGCATCGACCCGGAAACCGGGCACTACTACGACGACACGCGCCGCTATATCGACGCGATCGAATGGCTGAGCGACGCCGACCGGCAACGCATTTACGAAGGCAACGCGCGCGCGGTGTACAGCCGCCTTTCCGCGCAGATCGAACGACAAACCGCACTGGAAGGGATGACGAAATGAATCACAATGCAAACCCGATCGGCTGGCGCGAAAACGCATCCGCTCCCCAGGCCAGCGAAGCTACGCTCGCCGTGTTGCGCGAACTGGCCGTGTCGCTCCTGAGCGATAACATGGCGCGCTCGAGCGGCATTCTCGGCTTGCAGCCGTTCCACAAGGCCAAGCCGATGGCGGGCACGGCCGTTACCGTGCGCACGCGGCCCGGCGACAATCTCGCCATTCATCGCGCCTTCGACTTCTGCCGGCCGGGCGACGTGCTCGTGATCGACGGCGCAGGCGAAGTGACCCAGGCGCTGATGGGCGACATCATGTCGAGCTATGCAGAAAGCCTTGGCGTACAGGGACTCGTGATCGACGGCGCGATCCGCGACGTTGGCGCACTTCGGCAGCGCGACTTTCCTGTTTATGCGCGCGGCGTGACGCATCGCGGCCCCTACAAGAACGGACCCGGCGAAATCAACGTGCCCGTGACCATCGGCAGAATGGTCGTCAACCCGGGCGACATCATCGTCGGCGACGAGGACGGTTTGCTCGCCATCGCCCCCGAAGATGTGGAAACCGTGATTGCGGGCGCGCGCAAGCAGGGCGAAAAGGAGGCCGCCGCATTGCAGGCGATAGCCGAAGGCCGCTTCGACCGCGCTTGGGTGATGCCGCATATCGAACGCATGAGAAGCGGGGTTTGACGATCTCTCGTGGCGCCAGGCGTTAAGATGCGCGCTGGAGCCTGTGCGCTCCCTGGCTCAACCGCAGATCCATTCTTGCTCCATGACCCGATACCTTGACGCTGCCGCGCTGCGCGAACTCGCCGAACACGCGGAGCGAACCGACCCGCCGCCGTGCACCTGCACGAAAACGCCGCTCGATGGCTGGCAATCGCAACCGCTTTCGCTCGACGAGCGGCAACTGGAACAGATCGGCACGCTCGTATGCGCCGACGAAGCCGAGCCGACCTTTGCCGAACATCTGCCGGGGGAAACCGGCTACTGGTCGGAGAGCGCGCCGATCGCGCCCCGGTACTTTCCGTATAACCGTTGCGGTGTCTGGAAGTGCACACTGTGCGGACGCCTTTACCTTCGCTATACGGAAGGCGGCGGCTATTTCGTCGATCAGCGCATCCGTGCGTTGAAAGCGCAGTTGATCGAGGATGTGCCGCTTTGAGTACGGCTAGATTGGCGAATAACTTCTGATTCGTTCGCGCTTATATTCGTCGTGAATCATCCAGAGGCCAGGCTTTTCCCTGGCCTCTCTTTCATTTCTCTCGGCATGACATTCGACTGACTGCCTATAGCGCTTTCGAATTCACAACCGCGCCTTACATGAGCGCACAGGTCGCGCTGCGCAACGCGCGCGTGTGTCGAGCCGGGCCTATCGATGTGCCCGCGCATCAAATCCTCAAAGGCGAGTTGAAGCTCGCGCCCAGACTCCCTTGCTGCAGTGCGATGCGGGAGATGGCGCGACGCAGCACGCGCCGATTATCTTCCCCCTCTGATCAATTCTGAGTTTTGTTCTCAAAATCAAATGCGTGAATTAAAACTTACTAAGTTCGCGTAATTCATTGGTCGAAAAATTTCCGCAGCCATACATTCATAGATGCCTTTATATGGAAACGATCAATTTCTTTGTTGTGCATGATTACCGTTCCTTGCGCATTCTTACGTCCAGATCGAAGCCCTGCCATTTGGCCGCTTCAAGGACATGGATGACGTGAGCCGCAGTGCGATGACAAGTCATCGATGTGCTCCCGCAGATTCCGTGAGGCATTCGTGTTGACCCACTTGTTCTGCTACTCAAAGGAGCCGACTGATGAATAAACCGTTATTGGCCTTTCTATTGATAGCCACCGTAGCCGTTGCCGGTTGCGGCGGAGGAGACAGTTCCAGTTCGAACCCGACTTCGGCCGCGGCCACACCGTCCGCGCCCAAACTGCTCACGAACATTGCCGTGCCCAATACCACGAGCCCTGCGTTCAGCTTCGACATCGGCTATGTGGAGGCGGGCAAGTATTATCTGGCCGATCGTAACAACAAGTCTGTCGATGTCGTCGACACCAAATCGCACGCGCTTATTGCGCAGATTTCCGGCAACTTCACTGGCGTGGGCGCGAATACCGATGCCTCCGGGCCGGATGGCATCGTGGGCGTGACGGGAACGCATACGCTGTATGTGGGCGACGTCGATAACGTGAAAGTCGTCGATACGTCCGCGATGCAAACGGTCAAGACGATCCCCATCAGCACGTCCGGCTCGCGCGTGGACGAAGGCTGCTACGATCCCGACGACCATCTGATCATGTTTGCGAGCCCTGGCGACACGCCGCCCTACGTGACCTTCATCTCGACCACGACGCAGACCGTCGTGAACAAGCTGGTCTTTAACGGCTCATCCGGTCTCGAAGCCTGCGCATACGACCCGGTGTCGAAGAACTTCCTCATCAACAACGACGGAACGGCCGCTAACCCCGATGGCGAACTCGACGTGATTACCGCCAGTTCGGTCGCATCGGGCACGCCAGCAGTCAGCAAGTCGTTTCCGCTCGGCAAATGCGGGCCTGCAGGCATCGCGCTCGGTCCAAACAGCGACGTGCTGATTGGCTGCGATCCTTCGGCGGGTGACCCGCTCATCACGCTGATACTCGATCGCAATACTGGCGCGCAACTCGCGTCGGTGCCATTTGGCGGCGTGGATCAGGTGGCATACGATCCCTCGTCGAACCGCTATTTCCTGCCAGCGCGCCACTACGTCACGAGCGGCACCGCGGCGGCGTCGGGCTTCACGCCGACCATGGGTGTCATCGACGGCGCGACGCGCAAGCTCATTTATACCGTGGCGGTGGGAACGGGCGCGCACTCGGTTGGCATCGACAGCAGCCTGGGCGAAGTCTTCGTGCCATACCAGCCCGGTGCATCGGCATTTCCGAATGGCGGGATATCGGTGTTCTCGACGCAGTAGCCGGGAAGCATGAAGTCATAGCCAACAGCCAGCGGACGTGAAAATCGTCCGCTGGCTGTTTTTGTTTCTTCGGCTGCTTCGGCCCTTCGGTCACTTACGGTTATGATGTTTCGCACCGTGCCGGCTCCGCGAGCCCGGACTGATTCCAATCATCATTACACCAGCGCATGGGTATTCGGGAACTCGCCAAAGTACTGAAGCTGTCTGTTTCGACCGTGTCGCGCGCCTTGAACGACAGCGACGAGGTGAGCGCCGAAACGCGCGAGCGCGTGCGTGCCGCCGCGCTCGAGCATGGCTACGCACCCAGCAAATCGGCCGCTAGCTTGCGCCGGGGGCGGCTCGACATCGTCGGCCTGATGCTGCCGGTGCGGCGCGAAGAAGAGACCTACACGCTCGGCATTTTCATGAAGCTGGCGGACGGTCTGCAGTCGGTGTTGTCGCGCCACGGCATGGATCTTGTCATGTACTCGAGCGAGTCGTGGGACGACGAGTTCGCGCGGTTGCGGCGCATTGTCGATCGCCGGCATGTGGACGGCGTAATTCTCGCGGGCACGCGCAAGCACGACGAGCGGCTCGATTATGTCGCGAGCCGCCATTTTCCGTTCGTGGCGCTCGGCCGCAGCGAGTCGGGCGGCGAGCATGCATGGGTCGATCTGGACTTCGAGGCGGCCGTGACAGAGGGCGTCGAGCGGCTCGTGGCGCAAGGGCATCGGCGTATTGCCCTTGCCATTCCCGGCGGCGACGCCATGCAGGCGCATATCTACCTGCGCGCATGGAAGAAAGCGATGAAGAAGCACGGGCTGCCGGTGCCCGAAGGCTTCGTGCAGCGCAATGAACTCTCCGAGCGCGGTGGCTATCTCGCGACCGAAGCGTTGCTCAACCTGGACGTGCCGCCGGACGCGCTGATGTTCCAGAGCGACTGCATGGCGATTGGCGCGTACCGCAAGCTGCACGAAACGGGCAGGGCGCCGGGCCGCGATCTGGCGATTTCGGGCGGCGTGCTGGCGGGCGAAGTGTCGGAATACCTGGCTCCGCGCCTCTCCGGCTTCACACTCGACGCGTATGGCCTCGGACAGCGTCTCGCGCAGGCGCTGCTCGCGCAGTTCCCGGATATCGGCGACGCCTACCGCGCTGCGCGCGAGCCGCTGCTGTGGCCGCTCACGCTGCGCGAGCGCGACGACGACATCGTGACGCCCGAGGCCGTTCAACGCTAATGGCCAGCCCGGCAACGCCGCGCAAAGTATTGCGGTTTCCGCGAATCGACATTGTGATTTTCGCTTGGCTGTCTTGACAGCGCCTGCCTCACAAGCAACTATTTGCCTGTTTCCGGAAACGTTTCCGGAAAACGCGGTTCCCGCGGCACGAAGTCATGAGACCGAGGCCTGATAACGCGAACCGAACGAGACGGCTCCCGCACCGCCACAGAAAAGAGCCTGAAACAAAGCGCGATTCCCAACGCGCGAAAACGGAGACAGCATGAAGAAGCTACTTGCCGCATCCGCGGCCATTGGTTTGGCATTCTCGCTTTCCTGTGCGTCGCTGCACGCCGCGACGCTCTCGGTCTGGGCCGTGGACGAGCCGGACGACTACACCGCGAAAATGGCGCAGGAATTCGGGAAGCTGCATCCCGATGTCCAGGTGCAGATCCGCAAGGTGGGTTTTGCAGCGCTCAACGACGAAACCATGCGCGCCGTGATGTCCGGCAACATGCCGGACGTCGTGCCGGTCGACAACCCGAACACGGCGATGTTCGCTTCGAAGAACGCACTGCTCGATCTTGGTCCGTACCTCGCGAAGTCGAAGGTGATCGACGCGAAACAGATCTTCCCCGGCCCGCTGAAAAACGCCACGTGGAATGGCAAGGTGTACGCCATTCCGCGCGGCACGAACACGCTCGCGCTGTACTACAACAAGGACATGTTCAAGGCCGCCGGGCTCGATCCCGAGCGTGCGCCGCAAACGTGGGACGAACTCTATACCGACGCGCAAAAGCTCACCGACGCAAAGAAAGGCGTGTACGGTCTCGCGTTTTCCGCCATCAACACGGAAGAGGGCGTGTTCCAGTTCCTGCCGTTCGTGCAGGCCGCGGGCGCCGACTGGGACCGCATGAGCGACCCGGGCGCGGTGCGCGCGGCGGCCTTCTGGCAGAAACTGCTGGACAGCAAGGTGGCCTCGCCGGACACGCTCACGCATAGCCAGTCGGAGGCGGCGGCCACGTTCATCAACGGCAATGCCGCGATGGACATCGACGGTCCGTGGGAACTGGGCGCCGTGGACAAGGGCGCGAAGTTCAAGTGGGGCGTGGCGCTCCTGCCGGTAGAGAAGGCGGGCGGCCCGCGCGCCTCGGCGCTCGGCGAGCAGAATCATGCGATCCTGCGCGGCGCGAAGAACCCGGACGTGGCGTTCCAGTTCCTCGAGTACATGTATGCGCAGCGCGGCCGCGACTGGAACGAATTCGGCATGCTGCCGCCTTCGAAAGACACCGTGACGCCGGACCCGAAGTGGCCGCAGGCATACAAGGTGTTCAACGAGCAGATGCAGTACGCCCGTCCGCGCGGTCCGAACCCGAACTGGCCGAAAATCTCGAAGTCGATCTCCGACGCGGTCCAGTCCGTGCTCACGCATCAGGCCACGCCGCAACAGGCAATGGCGGCGGACGCACAGACGGTTCAAGCCGCGGCTAAATAAGCATTCCGAATGAAGTATGGCATTGAGGTTGCCGCCCGAGGGACAGCTGTGCTTCGGGCGCTGGCCCGCCTTTGAGCAATGACCGCCATGAACACACTTTTGCGCCGTGCTCCGCGCGACCCTGCAGCGGGGCTGCTGCGCCGCTTTCCGCGCGCCCATGCCTTCGAGATTTCGCTGGCGGTGTTCGCGTTGCTGTATCTGCTGGTGTTTGCGGGCTTGCCGCTGATCTACAACATCGTGCTGTCGTTTCAGCAGGTCGACTTGATGGCGCCTGCCACGCTGTTGCGGCCGTTTGTCGGGCTCGCGAACTATCGCGATGTGTTCAGCCGTCCCGAGATGCACCAGGTGATCGTGAACACGGTGCTGTTCGTTGGGCTGTCGCTCGTCTTTCAGGTGGTGATCGGCTTTCTGCTGGCGTTGTTGTTCGCGCAGGACTTTCCGTTTTCGAGCCTCATGCGCGGCCTCTTTCTCGCGGGCTGGATCATGCCGGGCCTCGTGGTCGGCGTGATCTGGAAGCTGATTTTCGCGGGCGATTATGGCGTGCTCAATCACGTGCTGATGCAAACGCACATCCTGCAAGAGAAAATCTTCTGGCTCTCCGACCCGCACTGGTCGCTCTATGCGGTGATCGCCGCGAACGTGTGGCTTGGCGTGCCGTTCAACATGCTGCTGCTCTCGGTCGGACTCGCAGCCATTCCGGCCGACCTTTATGAAGCGGCTGAACTCGACGGCGCGAATGCGCTGCAACGCTTCGTCGGCATCACGTTGCCGATGATGAAAGCCACGCTCGGCGCCGTGATCGCGTTGGGCGCGATCCTGACAATGCAGCAGTTCGACCTGATCGCGGCGCTCACGCAAGGCGGTCCGGCCAATTCATCGCTCGTGGCGCAGTACTGGTCCTGGCAGCTTTCCCTGCAGACCTTCGAGGTGTCGGCGGGCTCCGCGGTGGCCACGGTCATGCTGGTGCTCGTGCTGATCGTCGCGGTGATCTATGTGCGCTCCACTCGCAATGAAAGGATGGTGTGAGATGAAACAGCCCCCACGCTCCCTGCGCTCACGGCCCCCCAGGGGGGCGGCCAGCCTCCTTGGGGCGGCCCTGCGGAGGCTGGCATGAAGCGCTATGTGCTGTTCGCCATCGCGCTGTGTGTCACGGTGGTTTATCTGTTCCCGCTGTACTGGATGTACATCACCGCGTTCAAGAACGCGAGCGAAATGTTCCAGTATCCGCCCACGTTCTGGCCGCAACATCTGCAATCGCATCTGTGGCAGGTGTTCAGCAGCAGCGGCATGGGCCGCTTCTTGTGGAACTCGTTCGTGACCGCATGCGGCACGGTGGCGGTGACCGTGTTCGTCGGCACCGGCGCGGCCTACGCGCTCGCGTTCGTGCAGAACCGCTGGACCCGTTTCGCGATCTTCGCGGTGCTGGTGCTCCAGGCGCTGCCTTCGAGCCTCATGGTCACGCCGATCTTCACGGCGTTCAAGAGCCTCGGCCTGCTCGATACGCCGCGTCTGGCCGTCGTGCTCGCGCAGATCACCAAGACGCTGCCGTTCTATATCGTGTTGTGCCGCCCGAGCTTCGTGCAGGTGCCGCGCGAGTTGCGCGACGCGGCGCTCGTGGACGGCGCCACGCCGGCGCGCGCGTTCTTCGGCGTGATTCTGCCGCTCGCGGTCAACGGCATTCTCGTCTCGGCGATTCTCGTGTTCCTGCAATCGTTCGGCGAGTACGTGTACGCCCGCTCGCTGATTCTCGACGACCAGTATCAGACCGCCACGGTGGGCCTTTCGGCATTCGTCGGCGCGACCAAGGTCGACTGGATCGGCATCATGACCTACTCGGCCATTTTCGTCACGCCTATCCTCGTGGCGTTCATGCTGCTGCAACGCAAGATCGTCGCCGGGCTGACGGCCGGCGCGCTCAAGTAACGCATACGGAGAATCGCTGTGGATCGCATACAGATCGAGCGCCTGAGCAAGAGCTACGGAGCCGTGCAGGTGTTGAAGGACATCGACATTAGTGTGCCCGAAGGGTGTTTCGTCGCGCTGGTCGGGCCTTCGGGCTGCGGCAAGTCCACCTTGCTGCGCACCATTGCCGGGCTCGAGCAGATTACGGGCGGCACGCTGCGTATCGACGGCCAGGTCGTCAACGACGTGCCGCCGCGCAAGCGCGACGTGGCGATGGTGTTCCAGAGCTACGCGCTCTACCCGCACATGAACATCGAAAAGAACATGTCGTACTCGCTGCGGCTGCGGCGCGCTGCACCTCAGGTCATTCGCGAAAGCATAGACGGCGTGGCGCGCACGCTGGGCCTCGACCAGCTGCTCGGGCGCATGCCGCGACAGCTTTCGGGCGGTCAGCGCCAGCGCGTGGCGATGGGGCGCGCAATCGTACGCAACCCAAAGGTATTTCTGTTCGACGAACCGCTCTCGAATCTCGATGCGGCGCTGCGCGTGCATATGCGCACGGAAATCCGCAAGCTGCACCAGCGTCTTTCCGCGACTTCGGTGTATGTCACGCACGACCAGATCGAGGCGATGACGATGGCCGATCACGTGGTCGTGATGCGCGCAGGCCAAGTGGAGCAGCAGGGCGCGCCGCTCACGCTGTATCACCAGCCTGCCAACCGCTTTGTTGCGGGCTTCATCGGTTCGCCTTCGATGAACTTCATCGAGGCCGTGATCGGGCCGGACGGGCGCAGCGCACAGTTCGGCGGCACACAAGGCGCGAGCCTGCAGACGCTGGACCTTGGGCGTTCGCTGCCAGCGGGCGCGGAAGTCTGGATCGGTTTGCGTCCCGAACATTTGACGTTGCACCGCGAGGCCCGCGGCCTGCGCGGCGTGATCGACACCGTGGAGACCACCGGCTCCATGAACTTCATCGCGGCGAAGCTCGATGGCGTCGCGGCGCCCGTGATGATCGCGCAGGCCGGCGTATGCGCCATGCGCAGCGGCGAAGCGCTCGGGCTCGACATTTCGGGCGAGCACATTCACGTGTTCGACAGGAAGACCGAGCGGGCGCTGTAGCCAAACCGCAAGTGAATCTGGACAAGCTGTTCAATAAGCTATGAGTACATCTAAATGAAAATCAGCGATGGCAACTGGTTGATCCGGGACGGTCTGAACGTCTCGTACTCAGCGTCGCCGCACAGCGTGGAGATCGTCGGCGACGAACTGCTCGTGCACGTCGCGCCGCGCGACGTTTCGAACCGCGAGCGGCAACTCGACACGGGCCTCTTTACGTGGCGCTTCTTTTCGCCGCAAAGCGGCGTGATTGGCGTGCGCGTCGAGCATTTCGCGGGCGTGGTCGATCGCGGACCGCATTTCGCGCTCAAGCATGCGAGCACGGACATCGTTACGCAGAACACCGAAGAAGAGGCGTGCCTGACAAGCGGCTCGCTCACCGTGCGTATCGTGAAGTCGGGCGACTGGTCGGTGGATTTCCTGCGCGACGGCGAGCGCATCACCGGCAGCGGCTTTCGCGCGAGCGGCCAGGTTCACGACGCCAGCCAGCAGGGCGCCGCATTCATGTTCGAGCGCCTCGATCTCGGCGTTGGCGAGAATGTCTATGGCCTCGGCGAGCGCTTCACCGCGTTCGTGAAGAACGGTCAGGTGGTCGAAAGCTGGAATCGCGACGGCGGAACGGGCACCGAGCAGGCGTACAAGAACGTGCCGTTCTATCTGACCAACCGCGGCTACGGCGTGCTGGTGAATCATCCGGAAAACGTTTCGTTCGAAGTGGCCAGCGAGAAAGTCGCGAAGGTGCAGTTCAGCGTGGCAGGCGAGCGGCTCGAATACTACGTGATCGACGGCCCCACGCCGAAAACCGTGCTGGAGCGCTTCACGCAACTCACCGGCCGGCCCGCGCTGCCGCCCGCGTGGTCGTTCGGCCTGTGGCTCACCACCTCGTTCACGACGAATTACGACGAAGCCACGGTGAACCACTTCATCGACGGCATGGCGGAGCGCGGTATCCCGCTGCATGTGTTCCACTTCGACTGCTTCTGGATGAAAGCCTTCCACTGGTGCGATTTCGAGTGGAACCGCGAGACCTTTCCCGATCCGCAGGGCATGCTCGCGCGGCTCAAGGCACGCGGGCTGAAGATCTGCGTGTGGATCAATCCGTATATCGCGCAACCGTCGCCGCTTTTCGCCGAGGGCATGGCGAAAGGCTACCTGCTGCGCAAGCCCAACGGCGACGTGTGGCAGTGGGACCGCTGGCAGCCTGGCCAGGGCATTGTCGACTTCACGAATCCCGCTGCGGCGCAGTGGTATGCGGGCCATTTGCGTCGCTTGCTGGAAATGGGCGTGGATTGCTTCAAGACGGATTTCGGCGAGCGCATTCCCACCGACGTGGTCTATCACGACGGCTCCGATCCGCAAAAGATGCACAACTACTACAGCTACCTCTACAACAAGGTGGTGTTCGACGTGCTGCGCGAAGTGCGCGGCGAGGGCGAGGCGGTGGTGTTCGCGCGCTCCGGCACCGTGGGCAGCCAGCAGTTGCCCGTGCATTGGGGCGGCGATTGCAGCGCGACCTACGAATCGATGGCCGAGACGTTGCGCGGCGGCCTCTCGCTGGGCTTGAGCGGCTTCGGCTTCTGGAGCCACGATATCGGCGGTTTCGAGCACACGGCGCCCGCCGACGTCTACAAGCGCTGGTGCGCGTTCGGACTGCTGTCGAGCCATAGCCGCCTGCACGGCAGCAAGTCGTATCGCGTTCCATGGCTGTTCGACGACGAAGCCGTGGACGTGGTGCGCCATTTCACCGAATGGAAGTCGCGCCTCATGCCGTACCTGTTCGACGCCGCGCAACAGGCGGTCGATCACGGCACGCCCGTGTTGCGCGCCATGCTGCTGGAGTTTCCGGAGGACCCGGCCTGCGATCATCTGGACCGCCAATATCTGCTCGGCGACTCGCTGCTGGTGGCGCCGGTGTTCAATGCCGTGGGCGACGTGGACTTCTGGCTGCCGGCGGGGCGCTGGACGCATCTGTTCACGGGCCGGCAGGTGGAGGGCGGCCGGTGGCTGCGCGAGCGGCACGGGTTTCTCAGTCTGCCGGTGTACGTGCGGCCGAATACGCTGCTCGCGATCGGGACCGAGGACCAGCGTCCCGATTACGACTACGCGTCGCGAAGCGAACTGCATCTGTTCGAGCTGGCCGATGGCGCGAGCGCGGCAGCGACGCTGCGCGACGAGCGCGGCGCAAGCGTCACTCACGTGAGCGTGACCCGGCGCGGCGACACGCTGACTGTGTGTTACGACGGCGTGAAATCGCCGTTGCCGATGACGCTGCGGCAATGGCCCGAACTGCGCGACGCCGGAGGACTGAAGTCGCTCGCCGGGGAATCAGGCGTAGTCGTGCAGTTGCCGGCAGGTGAGGGAGAAGTGGTGTTGCGCGTCCCGGCGTAAGGCCAGAAATGCGACTGGCCCGCAATGGCGGGCCAGAAGGCAACAACCTTAAAGCGTGGCTTATTCAGCCTTACAGCTTACTGCGCGGCTTGACCGGCTTGCGACGAACCGTTGTTCACGCCGCCGACTGCGCTATTTTGCGCAGCCACGCGAGCTTCAGCGGCTTGAACGTTCGCCGGATATTCATTGGGGTTCGAACGTGCCGGATTGAAGCCGGCCTTTTCGACCTGGATCATGTCTGCACGGACTTGTGCGCGGGTCACGGGCTGGTTCGACTGGGCGAACACGGCAACGGGAGCGGCGAGGGCGGCAGCGATAACAACGGCTTGGACGAGCGATTTCATGACATAACCTCCAGATTTACTTTCTTCTTGAGCTGCCGACGGGGATGTCTGCAGCGATGGAGGCAGTGTAGGAGGGTCAGGGACTAGGGTAAATACCTAAGAAACGAATTCACTGTTTCCGCGGCAAGAACAATCCGGGCACGGGCACGGCGCAAGCCGTTTATTTCCGAACGTGGCGGGAGTCAGTGGGGTCAGACCGCGCTGGGCACCACGCCGACCGGATCGACGAACTCCGTCTTCCCCATGCCGCGCGACTTGGCCCGGTACATGGCGCTGTCCACGGCGCGCATCAAGGTTCGCGCGTCGAGCGAGCGGCTGCCGGTGCCTTCCGTGAGCAGGCACACGCCAATGCTGCACGACACCGTGACCGGATAGCCGCTCACGGTGCGCATGTTGGCGAGAATCGCGTGGATGCTGTTGGCGACCGTGAGCGCGTCGTTCTTGTCGTAGACGTGGCGGGCCAGCACCACGAATTCGTCGCCGCCCAGGCGCGCGAGCGTGTCGCCGCGCCGCATGCGGCGCTCCAAAGCCGCGGCGAAGTTGCGCAGCAGTTCATCGCCTACCGCGTGCCCGAAGGAGTCGTTCACTTCCTTGAAGCCGTCGAGATCGACGAGCAGCATGGCGGTGCGATCGACTTCGCCGACGCGCGTAAAGAGCGTGCGCCCAATGGCCTGCTCGAGCCGCACGCGGTTGTAGAGCCCGGTGAGCGGATCGGTCGACGCCTGGCGTTCCAGCCGGTGCACGAGCACCGCCAGATAAATGGACGTCGCCACGAGGCTGAGCGCGATGCCGAGCCCGGCCGCGATGTTGGCGTGCCACCACGGCTGCCAGTGCATGAGTCCCATGATGCCGACGAGCGCGACGACACAGGAAAGGCCCAGCATGCGCTGGCCATAGCGGCAGCCCGAGCCAACCAGAAACCAGAAGGCCACCCACAGCAGCGGCAGCGCGGCCGTGCCGCCCACGGCCAGCGCGGCGGTGACGATGGCCTGATCGGCGAACGTGGAGAGCGCGAGGCGCACGAGCGAGCGCGCCGGCGCGACGGTTACCGCCACATATGTGATGACGCCGAACGCCACATAAGCGGTGACCGCAAGAAGCGTTGCGTAGACATGCGTCGAGCGATAGATCGAGCAGGCAAGCAGGTAGGCGAGCAGCACGACGGAACCGAGCGTAATGCGCAGTACGGCCTGCTCTTTTTCAGGGTCCTTTGGAAATGCGCGAAACAACGCTTTCCCGGGCCAGGAATGTATTTCCGTTTCGCCCATGGCTGCCACCCCCGCTGTCGTTCTGTATTTTGTCGCCCGGTAGTGTACCCCACACATATTGCGTGTCGAGGCGCGAAAAAAACGAATTTCAATCGTGCTTTGGATCGATGCGGTTTGCATGCGCCGCGAGCGCCACAATGTGGCGTCGTGCTGGACAACGCAATGCAGCGCTGCGCAACTTCGCGCCGAATGACCGATACTGTGGCGCGCATCGCATGTAATCCATCCATTCGGAATTGGCTCGGTCAACCCGGTAAAGGAGAAGTCATGGGTAGGGAAGGTCTGGAAAAGCAGGGTATGTCGTGTGAGCGGCTCGCGCGAATCGAACGTTTTCTCGACGAGAACTACGTCGCCGCCGGCACGCTCGCCGGCACCGTCACCCAGGTGTGGCGGCGTGGCGAACTCGCGCTGAACTCGGTGCTGGGTCTCGCGGATCGCGAACGAGAGACGCGCATGGCCGAGGACTCGATCTTCCGCATCTACTCGATGACCAAGCCCATTACGTCGGTGGCGATCATGATGCTGGTCGAGGAGTGCAAGATCGCGCTCGACGACCCCGTGAGCAAGTACATCCCGTCATGGGAAAAGCTTGGCGTGTACGCGGGCGGCTTCATGGAGAGCTTCCAGACGCGTGCGGGCGCGCGCCCGATGCGCGTGGTCGACCTGTTGCGCCATACCTCGGGCCTGACCTACGGCTTCCAGCAAAACACCAACGTTGACGCGGCGTATCGCAAGCTCAAGGTGGGTGAGCTGGCAACCGCAGGCACGCTCGACGAAATGATCGAGAAGCTGGCCACGCTGCCGCTGGAATTCTCGCCGGGCGAAGCGTGGAACTATTCGGTTTCCACGGACGTACTCGGCTATCTCGTCGGCAAGGTCAGCGGCATGGCCTTTGAGGACTTTCTGAAAGCGCGCATCTTCGACCCGCTCGGCATGTTCGATACGGCCTTTTACGTGCCGCAAGAGAAAGTGTCCCGCTTCTGCGCGTGCTATGCCATCGGCGCGCTCGGCTCGAAGGTCGTCTCCGATCGGGGGCCGACGCTGCAGGACGATCCTCATACGAGCCCGTATCGCGAGCCGCCTTCGTTCGTTTCGGGCGGCGGCGGCCTGGTTTCCACGGCGGCGGACTACATGCGCTTCGCGCGCATGCTGCTGGGCGGCGGCGAGCTGGACGGCGTGCGCTTGCTCGGGCCGAAGACCGTCCAGCTGATGACCGCCAACCATCTGCCAGGCGGTGTCGACCTGCCGCGCCTCTCGCGCTCGATGTTCACCGAAGCGGCCTACGAAGGCGTGGGTTTCGGGCTGGGCTTCGCCACGACGATTGCGCCCGCATCCACACTGATTCCGGGCAGCGCGGGCGACTTTTTCTGGGGCGGCGCGGCCAGCACCTTCTTCTGGGTCGATCCGCGCGAGGACATGATCGTGCTGTTTCTCACGCAACTCCTGCCTTCGACTGCGTACCCGATTCGCCGCCAGTTGCGCACGCTCGTTTACAGCGCGATTACGGAGTGCGGAACCTGAGAGTCGCACCGCAATGGACCCGCTTTCCGAGATGCTTTCCCTGCTGAACGATGGACATCGATTGAAGGCGTGACCACCCACTATGCGTCCGGTGCATTTGTGCGCGAAGCCTGTTCTCGGGCAGGCCGCGCACCTTTACTTGATGAGTCCCTTCTGTCGCCGGTAGACGTCGGTGGGCAGGCCGCCCCATCCCCAGTTTTCCGTTGGCACCTCTTCGATGACGACAAAGGTCGCCTCGAGCGGCTTGTTCAACACGTCGAGCAATAGCTGGCTCACGCCCTTGATGAGCTGGGCCTTTTCGTCCGCCGTGACGGAATCCGTGCCGGGCTTGGTACCCTCGCGTGTGACTTGAATGGTGACGATCGGCATTTCGCTCTCCTTGATGATGATCCGTGGAAGGAGCGCCGGCGCGCGGCGCTCCTCGTTGGCATCGGTGATGCCCGGCGCGGCTTAGTGGCCGGCGATCTGGCCGCCGTCTACGTGAAGGATCTCACCCGTCACGAACGGGGCCGAGTCGAGATAGAGGATGGCGTTCACGATGTCGCTCATCTCGCCCATATGACCCATCGGGTGCAGTGCGCCAAGCGCCGCGTGGGTTTCGGGCGCGTGCATCGGCGACTTGATGATGCCGGGCGACACGGCGTTCGCGCGAATGCCGCGCTTTGCATACTCGATAGCGAGCGAGCGCGTGGCGGCGGCGAGACCGCCCTTGGTCAGCGAGGCCAGCACCGACGGTACGCCGTCGATTGCGTGATCGACGAGTGTCGTCGTGACACTGAGAACATGACCGCTCTCGTGCTTTTCCATCTCTGCAATCGCGAGCTGCGTGATATGGAAGAAACCGCCGAGGTTGATGCCCGTGATCGCGGCGTAGTCTTCCGCTGTGTATTGCGTGAACGGCTTCGCCAGGAAAATGCCCGCATTGTTGATGAGCGTATCGACGCGGCCAAAACGCGAGACGGCCGTTTCGATGACACGGCGAGCCGTGGCCGGGTCGGCGATGTCGCCGGCCACTGCGACGAGATTGCTATCGTCAGTCTGTTTGATGTTGCGCGACGTCGCGACCACGTTGTGGCCGAGTGCACGGAATGCCTTGGCCGTTTCGGCACCGATACCTTGTGATGCACCTGTGATCACGACGACTTTGGGGGATTGGCTCATATCAACCTCGAAGTAAGTTGGACTCTCTATCTGATCGGGCTTGCTGCTCCGATGTCGATCAATTTACGCACCGGCGCTCCTGTTTTGAACACAGAGGGCGGACAAACAGTTGTGAGTCGCAGGAACAAATGGGTACAAGCCGGGCACAATGACGTCACGCGGAAAAGTCATCGGATTGGCGCTTTATTAACTACGGATTACTGATTAAATAGCGGCGACCGCGACGCGTGAATGCACACGTGCGGGTCAATCTGGATAAGGGGAAAGGTGGGGTGCGCAGCGACCGTCTGGCCGCTGGCGAGTGGGTGCGAGGTTCAGGAGGCTTGCGAGCGTGGATCGTGGTCGAATTCGAGCCTGATCCCGCCCGGTTCGTACACCATGGTGTGGCGTTTTGGGCCCGGCCCGAGGTTTTCCGGCGCAAACTCAATTTTCACGCCGGGCCACGCAGAAACGCGCGAGAAGACCTCGTTGAGCGCTTCTTCGCTGCCTACACGCAAGGCGAGATGATGCAGGCCCACGTGCGTCTTGCGGTCGAATTCGACAAGGCGGCTCGGGTCGGTCACTTGCCAGAGCGTCAACATGACGTGCCCGTCCGAGACGAACGCAGCAGGATAGCTGGGCCTTTCGCCAACCTGTTTCCAGCCCAGACAATCCACGAAAAAGTCGCGGGTGAGGTTCAGGTCGCGTACGGTCAACCCGACATGATCGATGCCCAGCGTAAGCGGTTTGTCAGTCATGCTTCGATTCTCCTGAGGAAAGAGGGTGACGATCCGGGGCAAATCTCTGCCGAAACAATATAGCTGTGAAGTACGGCGTCGATAGTCGCTTGCCGCTCACATCAGTTTTTACACGGTGTATCGCGTCGCGCGCGGAGGGGGGGGCCGCGCCAGTTCGAGGCGCTGACTCGTCGCGTACGGCTCCGGGAACTTGGTTGCATTAATCTGCAATGTCAGATATATTCCGAATCAGATATCGAGGAGGGCAATCGATGAACGATCCCGTCAATGAAGATTCCCCGGGGCAACATATGAGTTGCGGGCCGCGACCGAGCGGCCCTCGCGCGTCGACGAAACGTCGACGAGGCGCCAAACGCTGCTTTCCAGATTGCTCCATGGCTAAGGCGGCTTTTTTTTACCCAATTATCAGACATGTCAGATAACGGCCCGAGCTTGACGGGACATTCGCATCCAGACGAGAGAACCTAACATGAACCCATCGACCAACCCAGGCGGGCTCGCCCAGCTGACTGGCCTGAAGTTCGCACTGGGCACCTTCGCCGTGGCGCTCGCCACTTTCATGAACGTGCTGGACTCGTCGATCGCAAACGTTGCGATTCCCACGCTCTCCGGCAATCTCGGCGTGTCGATTGACGAAGGCACCTGGGTCATCACGCTGTTTGCCGCGGCCAATGCCGTGTCCATTCCGTTGACCGGGTGGCTCACGCAGCGCGTAGGCCAGGTCAAGCTGTTCGTCTGGGCGATCCTGCTGTTCGTGCTCTCGTCGGCAGCATGTGGTCTGGCGCCGAACCTGCTCACGCTGCTCGTGGCCCGTATCGTTCAGGGCGCGGTGGCGGGGCCGCTGGTGCCGCTCTCGCAGGCCTTGCTGCTCGCTTCGTTTCCGAAGGAAAAGAGTTCGAACGCGCTGGCGTTGTGGGCGATGACAGCAACCGTGGGACCGATTGCGGGCCCGGCGCTCGGCGGCTGGATCACCGACAGCTACAGCTGGTCATGGATCTTTTACATCAACGTGCCCGTTGGCCTCTTCGCCGCTGGCGCGATATGGGCGATCTACCGCGACCGCGAGACCCCGGCCCGCAAACTGCCAATCGACAAGGTCGGGCTGATCTCGCTCATCGCCTGGGTGGCGCCGCTGCAGATCATGCTCGACAAGGGCAAGGATCTCGACTGGTTCAGCTCGCCGGTTATCTGGGCGCTCACCATCGTCGCCGCAGTCAGCTTCGTGTTCTTCCTGATCTGGGAGTTGACTGAGGAAAAGCCGATCGTCAACTTGCGGCTGTTCGCCAAACGCAACTTCCTTGGCGGCACGATTGCGATCTCGGTTGCGTATGCGATCTTCTTTGCAAACCTCGTGATCCTGCCGCAGTGGATCCAGGGCTTTCTCGGCTACCGCGCGGTGGATGCGGGGCTGGTGACCGCGCCATTGGGGATTTTCGCCGTGATCCTCGCCCCCGTCATGGGCAAGGTCATGCCGCGCTCCGACCTGCGGGTGCTCGCCACGCTGGCGTTCGTGGGTTTCGCCGCCGTGTTCTTCATGCGCTCGAACTACACGACTGGCGTCGATGCCTGGACGCTCGTTCTGCCGACGCTGCTGCAAGGCATACCAACGGCGCTGTTCTTTACGCCGCTCACCGGCATCATCCTCTCGGGGCTGCGGCCCGACGAGATTCCGGCAGCCGCGGGCCTGTCCAATTTCGCGCGCATTTTCGCGGGCGCCGTAGGCACGTCGCTCATGAGCAATGCCTGGAACGACCGCACGATCCTCCATCACGCCCGGCTCACCGAGCAAACGAGCGTGAACAATCCCGCTTTCACCAGCGCGATTGCGCACCTGCAGGCGACGCTGGGCGGCGGCGTTCCGAAGGCCACGGCCTTTTACGAAAGTTCGCTCAACGCGCAGGCCACCATGCTGGGGTTGAACGACATCTTCTGGATATCGGCGGTGATCTTCATCGTCATCATCCCGCTGATCTGGGTGACGAGACCGGTCAAGGGCGGTGGCGCGGGCGCGGCAGCGGCTGGCGGACATTGAATAGTGCAGTTGAACCCGGTCCCGATGGCAGTCCCGTCTCGTGTGTTTTTCTTGACAATATCTGATAATGCAGATATTGTAATCTGTAACACGGAGGATGTCGCGATGGACCACTACACCACGAGAAATTTCATGCTCACGGAAAGTGTCGGCTTCAGGATCGTCAAGGCGCGCAATCTGGTCGTCGCGGAAATGGACGCGGCGCTCAAGGACCTCGACATCACGGGCCAGCAAATGGGTATTCTGCTTTCGCTGAAGCAGGGTGTGGCGACCACGCCGTTCGAACTGTCGAAACTGCTCGGTATCGATACGGGCCTCATGACGCGCATGCTGGACAAGCTGGAAACCAAAGGTCTGCTGGAGCGTTCGCGCGACGCAGACGACCGCCGCGTGGTCAATCTGCACCTCACGGTAAAGGGGCAGGCAACGGCGGCGCAGATTCCGGAAGTCGCGCCGCATGTGTTGAACGCCCGCCTGCGCAAATTCACGAAGGCGGAGTTTGCCGAGCTGAACCGCCTGCTTCGCAAGTTCACAGACGACTGAACGGTGCGGCCGTTGTGCCGCGCTTTTTTTCGATCATTAATCTGATTTGTCAGAAAATGAAAACGCAGACTTATAGATCAAGCATCGGTGCCCGTACGCTGAAGCTGGGTGTATCGGCAATCGCCATGGCCGCGCTGGCGGCGTGCGCAAACTATGCGGGCATCCACAGCGATGCGCAGATGGCCAAGCCACAACAGTTCGAAACGGCGCAGAGCCTGCCGCAAGAAGAGGGCCACTGGCCGTCCGCCGACTGGGTCGACCAGTTTGGCGACGCGCAGTTGAAGGCGCTGATTGCCGAAGCGCTGCAGGGCAGCCCGACGGTCGAGCAGGCCAAGGCGCGTGTGGCGCAGGCACAAGCCTATAGCGAAACCGCGAAGGCGAATACGTTGCCGCGCGTCGACGCCAGCTACTCGCTCTCGCGCCAGCAGTACAGCAGCACGGCGCTGATTCCGCCGCCGTACGCCGGCTCGTGGCAGACCGAAAACAAGGGCCTGCTCACCGCATCCTACGATCTCGATCTGTGGGGCAAGAACCGCGAGGCGCTGCGGGCCGCCGTTTCGCAGACCGCTGCGAGCGAGGCCGACGAGGAGATGGTCAAGCTCACGCTGGATACCTCGATCGCGCGCACCTACAACCAGCTGGCGCGGCTCTACGCGTTGCGCGATATCGCGCAGGAAGAAGTCACGCGCCGCGAGCAGATCGACCGCATCACGGCGGGCCGAATCGCCACGGGCCTCGACACGCAAGTGGAGCGCAAGACCGCGCAGGCAAACCTGGCGACAAGCCGCTCGCGCGTGAGTGCGCTGGACGGCAGCATTCTGACCACGCGCTACCAGCTGGCAGCGTTGATGGGCAAGGGCCCCGACCGCGGACTCGCGATCGCGCGGCCAACGCTTGGGGTGGGCGACGAAGTGCGTTTGCCGGACAACCTGCCCGCCGACCTCGTGAGCCGCCGCCCCGATATCGTCGCGGCGCGCTGGCGCGTGGATGCGATCACGCACGAGGTGAAAGAAGCGAAGGCCGAGTTCTATCCGGACATCAACCTGAGCGCCGCGCTGGGCCTCGACGCGTTCGGTTTCGGCCGCTTCCTGACTGCCGCGAGCCGCACAGCGTCGGTGGGTTCAGCGATCCATCTGCCGATCTTCGACGGTGGCGAACTGCGTGCGCAGTTGAAGGGCCGCTACGCGGAGTTCGACTATGCGGTGGCCGCGTACGACCAGACGCTCATTGGGGCGCTCAGCGGCGTGGCCACGCAGCTCGCGCAGATCCGCTCGAACGACGCGCAGCTCGCCGATGCACAAACCGCGCAGCAGGCGGCGCGCGACGCCGACCAGCTCGCGATCCTGCAGTACAAGGGCGGACTGACCAATCAGCTCACGGTGCTCAATGCCGACGTCACGGCGCTGAACGCCGACGAAGCCATCGCCAATCTGAAGATGGATCGTCGCGACGAGCAGATCGCGCTGGCTTCGGATCTGGGGGGCGGCTATGTCGATACCTCAGCCGATACCGGCCACCACACGGACGTTGCCGCCCAACCTGCTCCCCAAGCCCATTCCGTTATTGCCGCCGCACGTTGAACGGCATGTTTGCAAACCCGTCAGGAGAACTGAAATGAGCGAAACGATCACGACCGACCGCGAGGCGGTGGATCAACGCGACGAGAAGAAAGGCGGCGCGCAAGCGGCCCCGGCGCACGAGGACAAAGCGCCCACGCCCCCCGGCCGCCGCAAGCGCCTGATCGCGCTGCTCGGCGCCGTCACCCTGATTGCGGGCGCGGCGTATGGGGCGTACTACTTCACGGAAGGCCGCTTTCACGAGTCGACCGACGACGCCTATGTGAACGGCAATCTCGTGCAGCTCACGCCGCAGGTCACGGGCACGGTGGTGGCCGTCAATGCCGACGACACGCAGATCGTGAAGGAGGGCGACCCAGTCGTGACGCTGGATCCGGCGGACGCAAGAATCGCGCTGGCCGATGCCGAAGCGTCGCTCGGCCAGACCGTGCGCCGTGTGAGCGGCCTGTACGTCAACAACGACTTCTATGCGGCCAACGTGGCGCAACGCGAGTCGGACCTGGCGCGCGCCAATGACGATCTGCGCCGGCGCGTGGCCGTCGCGGACTCGGGCGCCGTTTCCGCCGAGGATGTCGCCCACGCCCGCGACGCCGTGCAGGCCGCGCAAGCCGCGCTCGACGCAGCACGCCAGCAAGGCGCGGCGAACCATGCGCTGACCGATCGCACGTCGGTCGAACAGCATCCGGACGTGCAGGCGGCCGCCTCGAAAGTGCGCGCCGCGTGGCTCGCGTACGCGCGCGACACCTTGCCGGCGCCGGTCACGGGCTATGTGGCGCAGCGTCAGGTGCAGGTTGGCGAGCGCGTGTCGCCCGGCACGCCGCTCATGGCGATCGTGCCGCTCGACGGCGTGTGGGTGGACGCGAACTTCAAGGAAGTGCAGCTCAAGCACATGCGCATTGGCCAGCCGGTAACGCTCACTGCGGATGTCTATGGCTCGGGCGTGAAGTATCACGGCCGTATCGAGGGGTTCTCGGCGGGGACGGGAAGCGCATTCGCGACGCTGCCGGCGCAGAACGCTACGGGCAACTGGATCAAGATCGTCCAGCGCCTGCCGGTGCGCATCGCACTCGATCCGCACGAACTCGCGGCGCGGCCGTTGCGCATTGGCCTCTCGATGACGGTGGATACCGATACGCGCGACGATGCCGGCTCGCAGCTCGGCGCGGCGCACAATACGCGCTATCGCACCGATGTGTTTGCACAGTACGATGCGCAAGCCAACGGCGAGATCGAAAAGATCATCAAGCAGAACGAAATGGCTGCATCTTCCTCTACGCCCGAGACCGCTTCACAACCCTCGCCGCAACGTGTGGCGTCGCGCGATCACAATCGAGCGCACACATCGGGATGAACGAGCAGTTCGCCGAGCGTGCGAATCGCTTCGTCGATGCGCTGCGACCACGGATGACCGTAATTGAGCCGGATGCAGTTTTCGAAGCCATGCGACGCGGAAAAGAGCGGGCCAGGCGCAACGCTGATGCCGCGTTCGACCGCGAGACGATGGAGCGCCATGGCGTCGATGCGCTCGCGGAAGGTCAGCCACAGGAAATAGCCGCCCTCGGGTCGCGTGTACTGCGTGCCTTCGGGCAGCCAACGGCGGATCGCCTCGATCATCGCGTCGCGCTGCGTTTGCATGGCTAGCCGGATCTTCTTCAGATGACGCTCGTAGCCGCCGTGCTCGAGATAATCTGCAATGCCGGCCTGTGCCGGAATACTCGCCGAGATCGTCGTCATGAGCTTGAGGCGCTGCACGCGCTCGGCGAAGCGCCCGGCGCTCGCCCAGCCCACGCGATAGCCGGGCGCGAGGTTCTTCGAAAACGAGCTGCAATGCATGACGAGGCCGCGCCGGTCGAACGCGATGGCCGGCGGCGGATAGTTCGGCGCGTAGTGCAGTTCGCCGTACACATCGTCTTCGATGAGCGGGACTTCGTGTTTCGCGAGCAGCTCGACTAGCGCTTCTTTCTTCGCCGCCGACAACGTGACGCCCGTGGGGTTCTGGAAATTCGTCATGAACCAGCAGGCGCGGATGGGGTGCTTCTCCAGCGCTTGCGCGAGCGCGTCGAGGTCGAGCCCCGTGGCCGTATCGACGGGAATTTCGACCGCGCGCAGGCCAAGACGCTCGATCGCCTGCAGCGCGGCGTAAAAGCCCGGCGACTCGACCGCGACGATATCGCCGGGCTGCGTGACGGCCATCAGGCAAAGATTGAGCGCTTCCAGCGCGCCGTTCGTGATGATGATGTCCTCGGCCGGCTGCGAGATGCCAACCCGCATATAGCGCAACGCGATTTGCCGCCGCAGGTTCTCGTTGCCCGGCGGCAGATCGACCACCGTGCTCCACGGACTCACGCTGCGCGCGGCCTGGCCAAGCGATTTCGCCAGCCGCGACAGCGGAAAGAGCAGCGGGGAAGGGAACGCGGAGCCGAGCGGCACGATGCCGGGGCGCTTCGCGGCGTCGAGCACCGAAAACACGAGTTCGCTGATATCGACGGTGGCGGTTTCGCCTGCCGTTGCGCGCGAGTCCGCGTGGCTGGCCTTCGAAGGTGGCGCGACGTAATAGCCCGAACGCTCTTCGGCGCGCACGAGGCCCCACTGTTCGAGCACGTAGTAAGCGCGCGCCGCCGTGGACTGGCTCACGCCGTGCTGCGCGATGATCTGCCGCAGCGACGGCATGCGAGAGCCCGGCTTCAGGTTGCCCGAGCGAATCTCGGCGGCCATGCTCTGCGCGAGGCGTTCATAGCGTGTCATGCGTTCAGGCTGTTCCAGTGCGGTCATGGGTCGATTCGTACGTTTCTTTTGGCGTGCAGGAAGGGGATTCCGATCTGCTGCGCTCAATTATGCGTCGGCTGCTTCTATACGGCCTTCCCCGAAGCGCGGATCATTGCGGCCAGCGCGCATCGCAGTCCGGGTCTGTTCTCCCGGGATGCGCCGGGATTACTGCGCGAGTGCCTGGATCATCACCTAAACCCGCAGAGCTTGCGGCTCTTTTTGCCTGTAGCGTGGCAAGCCTTTCGCCCCGGTGCGCGAGTACCGGGGCGTTTTCTTTATCCGGCGGGACGATTCTGCATCGCTCAGATTGTTCGCAACTGCTCCTTTTTTCGCCGCCCGTGAAGTCCGAACATAGACCCATCGAATCGAACCCGATGGAGAGCGTGATGGAACTCGTACGCATGGTGCGCATGGTCCTGTGGAGCTTCTTTGGCGTGCGCAAGAGCGCGTCGCACGAAGCCGATCTGGCCAATATCAACTTCAGCTGGCTCCCGTTCGTGGCCGTTGGGCTGGCCGCGTTGATCGGCGCTTGCATTTTGGGCGTCGTGCTGCTGGTCGCGCATTCGACAGGAACCGCACAGGGGTTCTAACGGTTTGCGATTGTTCAAACAGGCTTGCGATTAAAGGTATTTGAAAGGGTTGTTCGGAGGGAGCGGCGTTTGCGATATGGCGAGCTTATTGGTTAGCGATGCCGGTGCGGTGCGGTCGGTGTGGCACGCGCCAGCTCCTGCGCAATAAAATGTGCGCTTCGGCTGCCGGACGCTCGCGCCACCTGTTGCGGCGTGCCGGTCGCCACCACGCGGCCACCCGCATCGCCCGCGCCCGGTCCCACATCGATCACCCAATCGGCTTGTGTCACGGCACGCATGTCATGCTCGATCATGACGACCGTATTGCCCGCGTCGACCAGACGCTGCAACTGCACCAGCAATCTATCGGCGTCCGCCGCATGCAGCCCCGTAGTCGGCTCGTCGAGCACGTACAGGTTGCGGCCGCGCTGGCTGCGCTGCAGCTCCGTGGCCAGCTTGATGCGCTGCGCTTCGCCCCCGGAGAGCTCGGTGGCCGGCTGTCCCAGGCGCAGGTATCCCAGCCCGATCTCTCGCAGCAATTGCAGCGGGCGCGCTACCACGTCCTCGTGGGCGAAAAAGTCGCGGGCTTCGTCCACGCTCATCTGGAGCACCTCGGCGATGTTGCGCTCGTTCCAGCGGACCTTCAGTGTGGCTTCGTTGTAGCGTGCGCCGTGGCAAGTCGGGCAGGGCGCATACACGCTCGGCATGAACAGCAGCTCCACGCTCACGAAGCCTTCTCCCTCGCAGGTTTCGCAGCGCCCCTTGGGCACGTTGAATGAAAACCGGCCCGCGTCGAAGCGGCGGCGGCGTGCGTCCGGCGTAGCGGCAAATAGCTTGCGCACGTGATCGAACAGGCCGGTATAAGTGGCCAGGTTCGAGCGTGGCGTTCGGCCGATGGGTTTCTGGTCCACCTGCACCACGCGCTGCACGGCATCCACATCACCGGCCAGGTGGCCGCCAGTGGTTTCGATGACTGTTGGACCCTCGCTCGTGGCTTCGGCCGAATCGTCCTCGGGTTCGTGGCCCAGACGCAGGAGCACCAGTTCGGGCAGTGCTTGTGCGAAGAGGCTGGATTTGCCGGAGCCCGAGATACCCGTGACCGCAGTCAACACACCTAACGGAATGCGTGCGTCCACGCCGTGCAGATTGTGGCGTTGAATCCCATGCAGCTCGAGCCATCCACTGGGGGCGCGTTTGCGGCTGGGTAGCGCGGGAATCTCGTCGAACAGATAGCGTGCGGTGCGGGACTCAGCAATCGCGCGCAGGCCTTCGGGCGCGCCGCTGTAGAGCACGCGGCCGCCACGCTCCCCGGCATCCGGTCCCACGTCTACCAGCCATTGCGCGCGGCGCATCAGATCGAGGTCGTGCTCGACCACGAACACCGAATTGCCCGCATCACGCAGCTTGTCGAGTGCGTCATAGAGGGCATGGCTGTCCGAAGGGTGCAAGCCCGCCGAGGGCTCGTCGAGTACGTACACGACGCCGAATAGCATCGAGCTCAATTGCGTGGCCAGCCGAAGCCGCTGAAGCTCACCCGCTGAAAGCGTTGGCGTAGCGCGATCCAGCGTCAGATAACCGAGGCCCAGCCCGCGCAACTGATGCAATCGCGCAACCATGCCTTCGGCGAGGCGCTGGGCAGCCATGCGCTTCTCCTCCGACAATGCGGAAGTGCGGCGCACGTCCGGAGTGATCGCATGCGTGGCGCGGCCCGCTGTGGCGCGTTCGGCGCGGTCGCGCTGGGTCGCTTCCTTGTCGGTGCCTGCTCCGGCGCAATGAGCGTGGAAATCGCCATGGGCTATGGGTTCGAGCAGGCTGGCCAACCGGTCCAGCGGCATTTGCGTGAGTTCGCCAATGTCCACACCAGCAAAGGTCACCGACAGTGCCTCGGGTTTGAGCCGCTTGCCGTGGCAAGCGGGGCATAACATCCCTTCCATGAAGCGCGACACGCGCTTTCTCATCAGCGCGCTTTGCGTGTTGGCGAAGGTATGCAGCACATAACGCCGCGCGCCGGTGAAGGTCCCCATGTAGCTCGGCTCCTGCTTGCGCTTGAGCGCTGCGCGGGTTTGCGCGGGTGTGAGGCCCGCATACACCGGCACCGTGGGTGTTTCCTCGGTGAACAGGATCCAGTCGCGGTCTTTCCTCGGCAGGTCCTTCCAGGGCCGGTCGACGTCATAGCCCAGGGTCACCAGAATGTCGCGCAGGTTCTGCCCATGCCAGGCGGGCGGCCAGGAGGCGATGGCCCGCTCGCGGATGCTCAACGATGGGTCCGGCACCATGGTGGCTTCGGTCACCTCATACACACGGCCCAGGCCATGACAGGTCGCGCACGCGCCCTGCGGCGTGTTAGGCGAGAAGTCTTCGGCATACAGCATCGGCTGGTTCGCCGGGTAGGCGCCAGCGCGCGAATACATCATTCGCACGAGACTGGACAGGGTAGTCACGCTGCCTACGGACGAGCGTGCATTGCTGGCGCCGCGTTGCTGCTGCAGCGCCACCGCGGGCGGCAGGCCGTCAATGGCATCTACGTCAGGTACGCCCACCTGGTCGATCAGGCGCCGCGCATACGGTGCGACCGACTCGAAGTAGCGCCGCTGCGCCTCGGCATAGAGGGTGCCGAAGGCAAGTGAGGACTTGCCTGAGCCGGAGACGCCCGAGAACACGACGAGCGCGTCGCGCGGAATGGAGACGTCCACATCCTTGAGGTTATGCTCGCGAGCACCGCGCACTTCCACGAAGCCGCTGACCGAAGCATGAGGGGACAACTCACTGGAGGGCTTTTTGGACACTTCGCACTCACCGTTTGATGGGCTGCGCGCCCGTTCAAGATAGACGATTGCACTGTACGTGCCAACGCGAAACTTCCGATATTCACTATCTGTCTATGCCCCGCGCTTCGGCCAAACAGGCCTTCAGCATATCGACAATCGTGTGCACGCGCATCGGGGCCGGGTGCCGCACTCGGGCCGGCACTCGCGCTCATGGAATAAGAAGGGTTGTACGACGGTCTAGTCATGTAGAGCGTTCTCCCGCCAGAACTCGCAGACGGCGGGGCTTCAACGCTCATTGACCAAGGAGTGTCGACATGAAATCAAGCCGGTCGGATCGCCGTGAGATCCTGAAATTGTTGCGCCCGCCGCTCGTGAGCGCAGCGCTACTAGTACTGTCGTCCGGTACGTTTGCGCAAGCCGCATTGAACCCAGACGTGCATCAGATTACGCGCGCGGAAGTGAGGCATGAACTGAATGAGCTGGCGTCGGTCGGCTATCACCAACCTGTGGGTAACAATCCGTATTACCCGGGCGACATCCAGGCTGCGGAGCAACGCGTTGAGGCAAAACGGCAAGCGCAGGTGACCGCGTCAATGGCCGGTCACAAGGCGGTCGAGGTTGAAAGCACGCCTTGATTGCGAGAGATGGGGTGTTGTACAGGGGCTGCTGGCGGATTCAATCAGGCGTTCAATCAGTTGTTCGAGCCGCCAGTCAGGCCCTCAGTGAGCAGCGCGACGCTTATGCCGTCTTTTTCGCACCGCTTCATCGATGCTCACGGTCTCGGGGGTTCCGTTCACGAACCAGCTTGCGCCCTCAGGCTTTTGACGAATCCGTACAGTTCGTTCTTTCCGGCGTCCGTAATGGCCCAATAGTTCATCCGTCCATCGGTCCAGTGAGCGATATGGTAGCCCTGCTGCTCATGAACCTTCGCACTGTCTCCCGCGTCGTGGCCGGGCCACACGTAGAGATTGATTGCATGAAGCTTGTAGCGGTAGACCATGACCGCCACAGTGCGGCCGTCGAGATAATCGAGACGCCCGCCAACAAGAGGATAGCCATCCTGCGCCAGATTCAGTACGGGTGGCGCAAAATCGATCTTCCCTTCGAACCATGGCTTGACCGTATGTCGATCCGTGGAAATGACATCGATAAGGTGATTCAGTTGTAGCGAGCGCACATGGTTGTCGACAAACTCCTGACTAAGCCGGACGTCGGAGGAGGGGGCAGCCAGATAAAGCATCCCGCTTCCCATGAATGCCGCTGCGCTGATGATCATTACACCAGTTGCGGCCCGGCCAGACCTGCCGCCTTCTTTCCACGAAGGCAGCCAATCCACAAGACGCTGGAAAAGGGACTCGCGCGGATTCAGTTCCTTCTTGATGCGCGCTCGCAGTTCGGCCGGCGCGGTGAACTGGAGCTTGGACGTTTTCAATAACGTACTTACCCGCCGCTGCGAAGCCAGCACACAGTGACACACGGCACAGCCGGAAAGATGATGCTCGAACTCTACCGTTTCACCAAGGGTGAGCTCGTTGTCGATGTAACCCGGTAGCAGTTCGAACGCTTTCCCGTGATCCATCATGCCTCCTGGCCCATTCCTGCAAGGACCGCGGCAAGCTGTTGACGCCCCCGTCCAAGACGGGACATGACCGTGCCCATTGGAATGCCGACAATGCCCGCAATCTCCTTGTAGGTCATTTCCTCGATCTCCCGCAGCACGATGATCTCCCGATGTTCGAGGCTCAGCATGCTCAGCGCCTTGATGACCTGCTTGCGGTCCTGATCGCGCATGACCAGAACCTCTGGACTTTCGATACCTTCGTCGTCTGGCTCCGATTCATACGCGGCCTCCTCGAATACCTGCGATTCGAAGGCCCGGCTCTTGTTGTGCTGATACCACGTGTAGAACGAATTGCGGACGATGGTCAGCAGCCAGGCGCGCGCATCCGTACCCTGAAAGCTGCCAATAAACCGGAATGCCTTGATGTACGCTTCCTGAACGACATCCTGTGCATCCTGGTCGTTGTGGGTCAGCCACCTTGCGACGCTGTACGCGGAATTCATGTGAGGTATTACCAGGGTTTCAAAGCGCCTGAGAGGAGTCAGATCGTTCATTCCGGACCCGAATTGTCGCTGTGACGCATCCGCGCCCGTCGAGAGGTTTAACCGTCGGCGCACAACTTTTATTCCGCACCTGGGCAAAGCTGGCGTCCAACAGCAATACCGGAGAGCGGGCTGGTTTATTCCAACGACGTACCGCGTTTGGGCGAACGAAGGCGACGCACTCGCCAATAAATTTTTCTCTCGCACCTGTGTCAGCTGTGGGAATAAGCGGTACCTGTTCCCGGTATACCTTGGCGTGGGCAAGCCCGATGACGACTGCAGCGTTTCAGTCCTCTCATCTGAAAGTGAGCGGAGAAACGGACGCCACAGTGTCTGACGTTCTGGGCCATTGGATTGGTCACTTCACCTTATTTAAATCGGAGTCCAAATTGAATAAGCGAACCATGAATGTTTCCCTGATAATTTTTTCTGAATCTGGCGTTGCAATCGACGCGCAGGCTAACGGTCGACCTGCGTCGGACCTGCCAGTTTCTGCACGCTTTGGGAAGGAGTTCTGACCATGAAAAAGCTCGCCCTGCTGGCTTTGGCGCTTTGCGCGCTCGTCAGCTCCACCGTGACTTTTGCGCAGTCCGCGTCCGTGCCGCTCACCCGAGCGCAGGTGCGCGCCGATCTCATCAGGCTCGAACAGGCCGGATACAATCCGTCGGCTGGCGACGACGCGAACTATCCGGACGACATCCAGGCGGCGCAGGCGAAGGCTGCCGCCCAGGACGCTGAACGGCAAGCCGCCGAGCCCCAGCAGCAGAACAGCAACAGCGGCATGGGTGCCGCCATGACAGGCACGAGCGACGCGGGCCACATCAAAAAAGAAAAGACGCCGTCCGATCCGTCGACCTGCGTCGGACCGGTCAGCTTTTGCACTATCTTCTTCGGCTCTTGAGCCAACCGTCACGGTGCTTCGCGAGTTTCAAGGTGATCCGGCGCTGCAACGACCCATCGCGCCAGACAATTGATACGCGACACCGCTTGCCCGGATGAACGTTTCCACAAGCACTGCGCCAGCGCCCCGTTAATGCCGGGGCGCTGGCGTTTTGTGACCACGGCTGCGGGCTACTGCCAGGCATGTTCCGCGCGTGGTGCGTTTGAGGGAAAATACCAAAATCAAAGCCGGTCTTCGCGACCCGCATATGAACCTCTTCCCACAGTGCCCCGTCGCAAGTGACTACCTGTACATAGAATGCAAGGCTACCTACCAAGTGTCGTGTTGACGGGCGCTGCCGCTCTACTCGAAGCGCTCGGCGTCCGACCCGAGTTGGTGGTGACTCGAGCGGATTTGCCGGAGCTTGCGCTGCGTTCCACTGATGTGCCAATTCGAGGCGCACAGGTACTGCGCTTCCTTTCGCTCGCTGCTGAAATCACACAATGCCGGGACTTCGGACTGAGGCTCTCCGAGTACCAGGGCCTGGCGGTCCTGGGGCCGATACTCGTCATGATGCAGGGCATGCGTACCGTTGGCGAGGCCATGGAAGCGCTTGCCGAGTTTTATGTGCTCCATACGTCAATGTCATCGGTAAGGGCAGTTCGCGATGAACAAGGAATGGTATTGACTTACGACATTGAGAATGCGGCTGGGTCTGGAGAGGTGCAGGCAATCGAATTGGGGCTTGCCAACGGTGTGCGGTATTTGCGGACGATTTGTGGCACAGACTGGAAGCCGGAAGTCGTGCAGTTTCGTCATGCTGCGCCGGCGGACTGCTCGATGCACTTGCGTACGTTTGGACCATCCCTGAGATTCGACCAGGATAGAAACGCGATTGTTTTGGACCATGACACGATGACGCGCCCGATTACGCAGTTTCGGCGTAACGCACATCGCGTGCTCGAAGCACATTTGCGGCGAGAAAGGGCGCAAATCGAGGCGCTCTGGGTTGTGCGCACGCAAGCGGTGATTCGGGCACTTTTGCCGTTCACGGACAGTTCGCTGAATGCGATTGCACGAGCGCTTGCAATTTCCCCGCGGACTCTGCAACGCCGCCTCTCGGAAGCCGGGACGAGCTTCGATGAAATTCGGGACGAAGTTCGTGAAGACCTCGCGGTCAAGTATGTGCAGCAATCCAGCCTGCCACTTGCGGAGATATCCGAAATGCTGGGTTATTCCCAGCAGAGTGCCTTTAGCCGTGCATTCAAGCGGCTGCGGGGCATGACGCCCCGACAGCTGCGCGCAACGTGCCGCGGGACCGACCGCGAACGCGCCGACGAATAGCGATCCTGGCTGGCAGTTCAAGCTGAGACGAACGCGGGATCCAGAAAGTCAGGATCAGGATACCGATAGAACCCGCGCCCCGTTGACTCACCAAGATTGCCCGTCTCGATGAAATGCGTCTTCACGTACTCCGCAATACGACGATGAGTGGAATCGCCGGTGCGTTCAGCGAGCGCGCGGGTGACGTTGTACACGGTCGTCATGCCGATTCCGTCGAGAATGCCGAAAGGTCCGATGCAGTCTCCTTTCGCAACCATCCACGCTTTGTCGATCGTCTGTATGTCGGCGACATCGTTGACGAGCAGGCCGAGTGCCGCCAATAGCATCGGAATAAGCATGGTATTCAGCAGGTAACCCGGTTGCTCCTTGCGCAGCGGCAACGGCACCATGCCAATACGGCGGGAAAACTGCACCACGCGCCCAAATACGGCAGGGTCGGTGCCCGCGTGGCCCATGATCTCCGCGATGTTGTGCTTCCATACGTCGTGGGCGAAATGCAGCGTCAGCAGGCGCTCGGGGCGGTCCGTGACGCTGACAAGCTGGCTCGGCACGAGCGTCGACGAGTTAGTCGCGAAGATGGTGGCGGCCGGCGCGCAGGCAGACAGCGCGCGGTAGAACGACTGTTTGGTCGCGAGATCTTCGGGGATGGCTTCGATGACAAGATCGGCGTGCGCCGCGGCAGAACCAAGATTGATATTGCCCACGATGCGAGCCCGTGCGGCTTCGATTTGTGCGCGTGTGGCGCCGAGCTCCGCAGCGTAAATGTGTCCGAGCTGATCAAATCTCGTGTTCGCGCGTTCGAGGCAGCCAGTGTCAACATCGTAGGTAACAACATCGACGCCGGAGAAAGCGCATTGAAAGGCGATCTGCGCGCCGAGTACGCCAGTGCCGGCCACCATGACGCGAGCAATCGGCTGGCTATCGTTCAGGGAGTGAGAAGACATGAATGACAGGTGATGGATGTAACGTATAGAGAGGAGAGCGGCCCCAGTCGTGCGCGATCAGATGGAACGGTGTCGCCCCGATTTGATCAGTGAACGCAAGTGCGTCCGACTCGAGATGAGCCGCGGTGTAGAGCGCGATAGTCGTGGACCTGGCGTTTTCAGCGCGGCCGCGCGGGTCCACTGCGACGGCCCGGTATCCCGCAGCGCCGAGAGCGGCCAGTATGTCGCGCTAGCAATCGGCGATTTCCGGCCAGTCATGGAGCAGCAGGACGCACTCTCCGCTGCGCGGCCCCGCAGCCAGCGCGGTATCGACATACGGTCCACTGGTCAGCGTCAGGGCTTCAATGGATTCGGCCGGCGCGGAGGGTGCGAGGTGAGCCATAGGCGCAACCTCCGTGAGAAGGCGTGCTGCTTAGCGGCTGCCCTGACAGCCGATCAGGTCAACTTCAGGCAACCCATGGCTCCTGCAATAGGCCTGGTAGCGGTTCAAAGCGGTCCGCCACGTCTCGACGTGCGTGACATTGCCCTGTTCATCCAGGAAGTGGAGTTCTCCGGTCGAGACGACGAGCGCCATGCCGTTGTCGTCGTCGGAGAGGTTCGTGAACGAGTGCGACGACTCCGAGGGCTCGAACACAAAGTCACCGGCTTCTGCGATCCAGTCGTGCTGGTCATATTTCCAGCGGCCGCTGAGCGTGTAGACCATCACCGTGCCGGTATGCCGGTGGATATGCGCGCCTTCGCCTTTGGCCGCCTTCATAAGCAAGACCACTTCGCCCGTGACAGGGTTGATCCGGAAATACTTGAGGTGAATCTTGTCGTTGATCGGAGCAAAGGGGAGCCACGGCGTGGATTGTCCGCCGATATGCACCGTGTCAATTGCGGAAACATCATTGAGGGCTTGTGCGACTTCTGCGTTCATGGAAAGTGTCTCCAGTGGGGATGAGGAACAGGATTGGCATCGAGACAAGCCGATGTGCAATCTCTGGTGACTATTCCATCGCAGTTTCGCCGCCGGAACTTGACCGGCGCCGCCCAAATTTGTACTTTACGCGCCAGTTTTTCCTCGTGCTGGAAGACCGGCAAAGAGGACGCCAGCCAAAGATCGTGTCGGCTGGCCGTCAAGGCATGCATGTGAAGAATCCGGTCGAAAAGGATTCCTGTTTATAACGTGGGCGTGATTCGATGAATCGACTGCTGCTGCACAAGTGATGGTCGTTTTCCTGTACGGATGGGGAATAACCGACGCCTGCCCGCGGTATGACAGGAAAGGCACCTAAACAGGAGATCAAAATGGACATCATCGACATGGCCCGCGCGTCGGGATTGACCGTCATCCTCGATGGCAGGATTGGCCGCGAGGAATACCAGAGCGTATGCGGTTCGGTATCGGCTTTACAGCGATTCGCGGAATCACTGCATCGATGCACGGCGCGTCAGCATGAGAGTGCCGCGCACCGGTCATCGGCGGCCAGCGTGTTTGGCCGGTTACGTCGGCGCATCAGCAGACTGGCGATAATAGCGGGCGCCACGGCGAAGCCTGCCCGACGCATGGCGCGCGTAGGGCATGGCAGGCTCAAGTTGGGAAGCCTCGGGGTAAGGCCGCAGCAGCGTGAGAAATCGAAAACTAAAACAGGTGTCGAATGCCAACATCGGCGCCGAACTGTGACCCTGTTACGCCAAAGAGCGCCCCGTTGATTGCTAATCCTGTATTCATGCGCCCGTGATTGTTAGCGTAAGCGACCTGCGTATAAAGAGTTGTGCGCCTGGAGAGAGAGTAGTCAACGCCGAGCGAGCCGAGGATTGAATGATTGCTTGAGTCATTGCCGTCGCGGGTATACCAGGCACCCCCGTCGATGGAGAGGGAGGGCGTGAGCGTATACGCAAGGCCGCCGGCGATCACTCGGTTGTCGAAGGAGCCAGAGACTTTGTAGAGCGTGTATGAGGCTTTGATAGACAGGCGGTCGAAGTAATAAGTTGCTCCGATGTTCCGGCCGACGAAAGCGACGGTACTTGGGTTCGGTATGGTGGCTGCGGTCCCGCCTGAGTTGCCGTTATACATCGCGGCGCTTAGCAGCAAGCCGCTAGCATGCCAGGAAAGCCCGAAGGAATACTGCTGACCTGCCTTGAAGTCGCCAGGAGAGCCACCAAAGGCGTACATGGCACGGCCCTGGACGCCCGCAATCTCGGGTGACGCGTACATGATTGAATTGGCGTTGAAGAGGCCAGTAACGACGACGTTGTCAACGTAGTTGACGAGTCCGCTGCCAAAATATTTGAAGTCCCGTGGATCGGTCGCAAAGATCGAAAGCAGGAACGGAGAGTATTGAAGACCGGCGGTGACTGTGCCGAAGCCGCCGACCAGGCCAACCCACGCCTGGCGGCCGAAGAACTCGCCGTTAGAGTCACCCAGTCCACCGTTGGCAATATCGATGCCGCTTTCGAGGTTGAAAATGGCTGCGAGCCCGCCACCAAGATTTTCAGTCCCTTTTACGCCAAAGCGAGTCGCGCTTTCGCCGCCGCTCTGAAGGGAAAACTGATGACCTTCACTGGCACCCGTGGCGAGATTGAAAGTCTTGTTCGTGTAGAGAATCTGGGCGTCGGCAATGCCGTACAGTGTGACGCTACTTTGGGCATGTGCAACGGATACAGCGGCGAGTGCGCAGGTGCTGATGGCGGCGCTTCGAATGGCACGCCAGGTTGGATTGCACTTCGTCATGCGGGTGTCTCCTTGAAAGGCTATGCGGTCTCCTCCCTGTATTTACTCGCATTACACGCATCGAAACTTGACCTATGCCGCCTGAATTTGTACATTTCCCGCCAATTCAAACTCAGCGCGGTGTCGCAATGACGACAACATGTGCGTTGCCGTGCCTGGCGAGCAACTCCCAGCACGAATGCCTTTGTGTGATTTAATTAATAAGGATAACGATATGAACCACTTCCGGAAATATGCCCCAACGATCTGCAAAACTTGAAAACGGTTGCGCGCCCAGCAGCGTTGGTGGTGCGCATGAGCGTGTTCAGATACTCGACAATGCGGAGCACGGCTTCGTTGCATGGCCGGAAAAACGATCGCCAGAAAAGACCTCTATGTATCCGGCGATTCCTCGCATGTCACCGTCGAGCGGAAGCACGAACTCGGCGAAATGAATGAATTCAGTTGCCCGTGGCCGAACGCAACCGACGACACAGGTCGAGTCAACGTTTCTCAGGTGACGTAAAGCAATACACCCCGCCAGGCATCCCCCAAACCAACCTCGCTGCAGCCTCGACTCGGAGATATGAAGGTTATCTTTGCAGTTTACCTTCATATCTCCTAGAATGCGGGGATGACCGATCGCGCCAAAACTCCCCCTCCCGACCTCGCCGCGTCGCTTGCCGGCGACCTGCGCGCCCTCGTCGGGCAACTGCGCCGCCGTTTTCGCGAGCAGGCGATCCTCGGCGAATTCACGCCGTCGCAGATGGCCGTGCTGCTGCGGCTCGAACGCGAAGGGCCGGCCACGGTGTCGAGCCTCGCGCGCGCGGAGGGTATGCGCCCGCAGTCGATGGGCACGCTCATCGCGCCGCTCGAGGCGGCGGGGCATATCAGCGGCGCACCGGACCCCAACGACGGGCGCCAAACGCTCTGGTCGCTCACCCACGCCTTTCGCGAGTGGCTCAAGCAAGGGCGGGCCGCGCGTCAGGACTGGCTCTCGCGCAGGATCGACACGCGCCTTTCCGGCGCCGAGCAACAGCAGCTAGCCGCCGCAGTCGACCTGCTCAAGCGGCTCGTGGCCGACTAAGGCGAGGGGCTCGCATGGGCGCTCCTGCTTCGGGGTTCTTTCGCTCGCTCAAGAGTTACAACTATCGCGTGTGGTCGGCGGGTGCGCTCGTCTCGAACGTCGGCACGTGGATGCAGCGCACGGCGCAAGACTGGCTCGTGCTCACCGGCCTCACGCATCACAGCGCGGCGGCGGTGGGCATCGTGATGGGCTTGCAGTTCGGCCCGCAAATGCTGTTCATGCTGTGGTCGGGCTTCGCCGCCGACCACTTCGACCAGCGCAAGCTGCTGATGCTCACGCAGGCGTTGCTAGGCGCTTTGGCCATTGCACTAGGCGTGCTCACGGTCACGGGGCTCGTGCAGCTCTGGCAGGTTTATGTGTTCGCGTTCCTGTTCGGCTGCACAACGGCATTCGATTCGCCGGTGCGGCAAACCTTCGTCTCGGAACTGGTCGGCGACGCCGATCTCTCCAACGCCGTCGCGCTCAATTCCACCTCGTTCAACGCCGCGCGCATGATCGGGCCGGCGGTGGCGGGGCTCGTCATCGCATCGGTGGGCGTGGGCTGGGCCTTCCTGCTCAACGGCCTTTCGTTCGTCGCCGTGCTGATCTCGCTTACACGTCTGCGCGTGGACGAACTGCGTTCAGCGAAGCGCAAGCAGCCCGCGAAGGGCGGGATTGCCGCGGGATTCCGCTACGTGTGGGCGCGCCCCGACCTGCGGGCGATCCTCGTCATGCTGTTCCTGATCGGCACCTTCGGGCTGAACTTTCCGATCTTCATCTCGACGATGGCCGTGAACGTCTTCCACGCCGACGCGGGACGCTACGGACTCCTTTCTTCCCTGATGGCGGTGGGCACCATGAGCGGCGCGTTCTTCGGCGCGGGCCGCAGCCAGCCGCGTTTCGTCTCGCTGTTGTTCGCGGCGGCGGCGTTCGGGGTGGGCTGTGTGCTGGCATCTGTTGCGCCCGGGTACTGGTGGTTCGGCGGCGCGCTCGTCATGATCGGCATCGCGGCGCTCACGTTCACGACCGAAACCAACAGCCTCATGCAGCTTTCCACGGAACCTGGCATGCGCGGCCGCGTGCTGGCGATCCGCCTGGCCGTGGCGCTCGGTGGCACGCCCATCGGCGCGCCGATCGTGGGATGGATCGCCGACCACTGGGGGCCGCGCTGGGCCTTGCTGGTGGGCGCGGCTTCCGGCTTCGCGGCCGCTATTGTCGCAGCCCGCGCGCTGGCGCGGCGGGCCCACGAGCAGCCATAACGCGCCGCCGCTTCAGGCGGCCTTCAATTCCACGCGCTTGATGTCCTTCACGATCACGAGATAGCTGATCACCGTGACGAGCGCGTTCACGCCGACAAAGGCGAGCGCGCCGTTGAACGAACCGGTTTCGGCCAGCACATAGCCGATCACGATCGGCGTGACGATGCCGGCCACATTGCCGAACATGTTGAAGATCGAGCCCGAGAGGCCGATGGCTTCGCGCGGTGCGGTATCGGCGATCACGGCCCAGCCGAGCGCACCCAGCCCCTTGCCGAAGAATGCGAGCGACATGAGCGCGACCACGATCCAGTCGCTGTTCACGTAGTTGCAGCCGACGATACAGCACGAGAGCATCATGCCGCCGACGATCGGCGCCTTGCGCGCCACAGTGAGCGAGCGGCCCGAGCGAATCAAAGCGTCCGACGCCACACCGCCCAGCACGCCGCCGAGGAACCCGCAGATGGCGGGCAGCGAAGCAACGAGCCCCGCCTTCAGGATGGTCATGTGGCGTGCCTGCACGAGGTAGATCGGGAACCACGTGAGGAAAAAGTACGTGAGCACGTTGATGCAATACTGCGCGAGGTAGATGCCCAGCAGCATGCGGTTGCCCAACAGCTGGCGGATGACCGCCCAGTTCGCGCCCTTGCGTGCCTTGCGTTCCGCGCGCGCCGTGCGTTGATGCCCGTTCACGATGCCGCCGCCCGCCTCGATGTATTCGAGTTCCTGCTGGTTCACGCCCGGATGATCGGCGGGGTTCTTCATGAACCTGATCCACGCAAAGGCCAGCACGAGGCCGCCCACGCCCATCACGATATACACGTGATGCCAGCCGTACGCGTGCGTGAGCCACGCCATGAGCGGCGTGAACACCACGGCCGCGAAATACTGCGCCGAATTGAAGATGGCCGAGGCCGTGCCGCGCTCCTTCGCCGGGAACCAGCTCGCCACCACTTTCGCGTTGGCGGGGAAGGCGGGCGCTTCGGCCGCGCCCATCGCGAAGCGCAGGGCGAAGAGGCCTGCGATGGCGGCGCTCGCGCTGCCGAGCAGGCCAATCGAGCTTTGCAGCAGCGTGAAGAGCGACCACAGGAAGATGCTGCCCGCGTACACGCGGCGCGCGCCGAAGCGGTCGAGCACCCAGCCCGCGGGCACCTGCGCGAGCACATACGCCCAGCTGAACGCCGAGAAGATGTAGCCCATGTGGATGGCGTCGAGACCGAACTCGGCGCGCATGGCCGAACCCGTGACCGAGAGCGTGGCGCGGTCAGCGTAGTTGAGCGTGGTGATGATGAAGATCAGCGAGAGGATCAGGTAGCGCACCCTGGTGCGCCTGGCGACATAGGACTGCGTGGCGGTGCGGCTCAACGACATGTGGATCGACCTCTATCGTGCGCGAGACCCGGGCCGCGCAACGTGAGCGAGGCGGCGGCCTGAATCTGCTGTCTCCTGACGGCGCGCCTCATGCGCGCCGCATCTACTTATGCAGGAACGCGCTGAACTTACGTCAAGCGCGTTCCGGGTGCGGACCTGCTCCGCGGCCTGTTCAGCCAGTTGTCAGCAAGTTGTTTGACATCGTGGCTGGTTGTCAGAGCCAATCGTACATTGCCCAGGAAGCCGAGGCAACCGAACTGTGTGCCTCTTCAGTGGGTCTCAGGGTAAACTCGAATTTCAGGATAAGCGCGTGATGATGGGATGATATGCCAAAGTTGTTGGACAACATGGCGGGCACACCCTCAAGACTCCGGCGTTTGAGCCGTAAAGAAGAACACCATGGAAACCGGGGATTGAAGCAACATGCGCAACACGACGGTACGAGCCAGCCTCCTTGCAGTGCTGGTGATCTTTGGCGTGATGATCCTGATCGGCGGCTTCGCGGGCGTGTTTTCGCTGCGGGAGTCGAACGCCAGCGCCCAGCGCCTGCACGAAATCGCGCGCCAGACCATTCTGGTCAACGACGCCTACAAAGACACCACGCGCACGCGCTCGGCGCTCGTGCGCGGCTATAGCGCGCTCAAGGAACGCAACGACACGGCCACGCGCGACTCCGCGCTGACCAGTGCTGCCAAAAGCTTCGAGCTTTCGGTGAGCGAAACGCAGGCCTTCGCCAACGCCCCGGCGTTCGACGGCATGGACGCGGACCTCAAACGTCAGTTGCTCGACTCCGCCGCACAGCTTTCCAACACGCTCACGCGCGCGACCGACGCGCTGCGCAACGGCGACACAGCGGCCTATGTGGCGGTCAACGACACCGACATCACCGCAGCGGGCGCGGCCTATTCCGTGAACGTGGAGAAGTTCCAGAAGCTCGCCAACGCGCTCGCCGAGGCAACGCTCGAAGACGGCAACGCGCGCTACGCGTGGATCGTGAGTCTCGTGGGCGTCGGTGTGGCGATCGCGCTGGCGCTCGTCGTCGTGACGCATTTCGCGTTGCAGCGCATCGTGTCGCGCCCGCTCGCCGAAGCGGCGGCGGTGCTCGACCGCATCGCGTCGAACGATCTCACGGTGCGCGTGCCCGAAGCGGGCCGCAACGAAATTGGCCTGCTGTTCGCGGCAATGCGCCGGATGCAGGCAGGGCTTTCGCGCACCGTGGCCGGCGTGCGCGACAGTTGCGATGCAATCCACACGGCCGCGCGCGAAATCGCGGCGGGCAACCTCGATCTGTCGAGCCGCACGGAAGAGCAATCCGCCTCGCTCGAAGAAACGGCCGCGAGCATGGAGGAACTCACCTCCACCGTGAAGCAGAACTCCTCGAACGCCTCCGAGGCCAGCACGCTCGCAACGGGCGCGGCCGATCTTGCGCAGCGCGGCGGCGACGTGGTGGGGCGCGCCGTGCAGACCATGCAGGACATCAGCGCCAGCTCGCAGAAGATCGCCGAGATCACCGGCTTGATCGACAGCATCGCGTTCCAGACCAATATTCTCGCGCTCAACGCCGCCGTGGAATCGGCGCGCGCGGGCGAGCAGGGGCGCGGCTTCGCCGTGGTCGCGGGCGAGGTGCGCACGCTCGCGCAACGCAGCGCGGGCGCCGCCCGCGAGATCAAGGAACTGATCGGCGCCTCGATGGAAGACGTGCGCAATGGCAACGCGCTCGTCGCGCAGGCAGGCGAGACGATGAACGAGATCGTGAACTCGGTGCGCAACGTCGCCACCATCATGGCCGAGATCACGACGGCCACCGCCGAGCAGAGCACGGGTATCCAGCAGGTCGGCATGGCGGTGAGCCAGATGGATCAGGTCACGCAGCAAAACGCCGCGCTCGTGGAGCAGGCGGCCGCCGCGGCGAGCGCGCTGGAGCACCAGGCGCAATCGATGAAGGAAGCGGTTTCGGTGTTTCGCGTTGGCGCGCTTGCGTGAAGGCAGGCGAGTGCGAAGCTGATTAATAGAACTAACAAACGGAAAAAGAGTTGATGAAGAAGAACGCAATCTTGCGCGGCGTGGTGGGTGCTGTTTTCGGGCTCGCGGCATCGGTGGCCGTGCACGCGGCTAACTACGTGTACGTGTCGAACGCCGATAGCCAGGACATTTCGGTGTTCCGGCTCGACGCGCAAAGCGGCGCGCTGGCCTCGGTCGAAACCGTGCCGGTGGGCGGCACGGTCATGCCGATGGCGTTCTCGCCCGATCATCATCGCCTGTATGCGGCGCTGCGCTCGAAGCCGTATCGCGTGGTGAGCTTCGCGGTGAATCCGCTCGATGGCCGCCTCGTCGAACTCGGGCGCGCGCCGCTCGCGGAGAGCATGGCCTATGTGTCCACCGACGGCACGGGCCGTTATCTGCTTTCCGCTTCGTACGGCGGCAATCTGCTGGCGGTGAACCGCATCGCCGAAAACGGCGTGGCGGGCGACGTGCTGCAAACCGTGAAGACGGGCCCGATGGCGCACATCATTCGCACCTCGCCGGACAACCGTTATGCGTTCGCCTCGGTGCTCGGCGCAGACGCATGGCTGCGCCTGAAGTTCGACGCCGCGACGGGCGCGCTCACCGAAGACGCGCAGCCCGCCTACTCGCTGCCCAAGGATTCCGGCCCGCGCCACTTCCAGTTTTCGCCGGACCAGCGTTTCGTCTATCTGATCGATGAGCTCGACGGCAAACTGCACGTGCTCGCGTTCAACGCGGCGAACAATACGGTCAAGCCGATCCAGACGATCTCGATCCTGCCCGCCGACTTTTCCGGCGACAAGCCGTGGGGCGCCGACGTGCACCTCACGCCCGACGGCCGCCACCTGTATATCTCGGAGCGCACGTCGAGCACGCTGGGCGCGTATCGCGTGAACAAGGAAACGGGCAAGCTCACGCGCATTGGCACGTATGCCACGGAAAAGCAGCCGCGCGGCTTCAATATCGATCCTTCGGGCCAATACCTCTTTGCCGTGGGCCAGCTCTCGCCCACGCTGAGCGCTTACCGTATCGATGCGAAGAGCGGCGCGCTGCACGAGCTTGGCAAGTACCCGGTGGGCAAGGGCGCGAACTGGGTCGAAGTGGTGGACTTCGACGGTTCGAACGAGTAAGGCATAAGGGGCGGCTTCGGCCGCCTTATTGTTGATGGTTCTCAGTCGCGAAGGTCATTGCCTTCGCTTCGCGCGTGTCTGCGTGCGCTGCGTCGAGACCTTCGATCGAGCGCAGCCGCGCGGGCGCGGAGAACGCGATGATCGCGAGTTGCATGGCGAATCCGCACGCCGCGCCCACGAGGCAACTGGTCATGCCAAGCCGCGTGCTCAGGAACGCGCCGAGCAGGGCGCCAAGCGGGCGCGCGCCGAATGTCGCCGTCATGATGACCGACGAGACGCGCGCGATCAGATCGCGCGGCGTGACGACCTGGCGCAACGCCGTGGTCGAGATGGTCCAGACGATCGGCCCGAAGCCAAACAGAAAGAAAGCTAGAAACACGGTGGCGCGCGAATGCGTGAGCGCGGTGCTTGCCATCAGCAGCGAGGCAAGCGCGGCGCTCAGCGGGCCGAGCAGAATTTGCCTTCCGAAGACGAGACGCTTTGCGATGAGCTTGTAGAGAAACGCGCCGCCCACCATGCCGAAGCCGTACACGCCAAGCGCAACACCCACGGCCGATGGCGCGAACGCGAGCCGGTGTATCGCGTACCAGGCGAACACGGCGAGCAACAGATACCACGACGTATTGAAGACGAAGGCCGTCGCCACGATCGGCCGCAGATGCGTGCTGCGCGCGATGAACCGCACGCCGTCGAATAACTCGTGTGTGAGCGCGCGTCGCGAACGCGGGCGCGGCGCCTCGGTGGGCAGGCGCACGAGAAACCATGCGCTGGCGAGCGACAGCGCGAACGCCGCGAGAAACGCGAACACGCCCGACGCCCAGCCCGCAAAGATACCGCCCACGGCTGGCCCCGCCGTATAGGCGATGCTGCGCGCGATCTCGAGCCGCCGGTTGGCGGTGAGCAGGTCGCCCGTTTCGACCATGGTTGCGACGAGCGAGGGCGCGCTCACGCTGAACACGACGGTGCCCGTCGCGATGGCGAAGCCCAGTGTGCCGAGCGTGTAGAGCGAAAGCACGCGCGCATGGAACAACGCGAACAGCACGAAAAGGGCGGCGGCGCGCAGCAGTTCGCTTGCGATCATGAGCGGCTTGCGCCGGCTGCGATCGGCAACGAGGCCGGCGGGCAGCGAGAGCAGCAGGAACGGCAGCGTATTGATGGCCTGCAGCGAGGCGCTTTGCTGTGCGGAAGCGCCTAGCGCCACCACGGCGACGATGGGGATGACCGCAATGGCCATCTGCTCGCTGAATTGCGCTGCGAGACTCGCATGCGAAAGATTGACGACGACGTGCTGTGAGGTGGCGTTTTCCGGCGTGCTGCCCATCGTAGATGTCCCGAAGATCGATCCGTTATCGGCTGGATGCGGTGGTTTGAACTTCGGGATCGAGTCTACGTAGGGCGGTTGGCTGGGGATATCCGGATCTTGTGCTGAAATTCGATGCGCGCAGGTCACTCCGCCTCAATGCGGTCCGCGTCACGCGCATTGCTGTTCATCTGCGCATGCTTTGCAGATTTGCCGCGCGACATATCCACATCGCGAACCGCACGGCTGCCCGCAAAGCACACCGCGAGCGTAGCGAGCACCAGCACGCCAAGCGCTAGCTGCAACCCGACGAGCCCCGCGCCAAAGCCGATGATCGGCGGCCCCACGAGAAAGCCCGCGTACCCGGCGGTGGCCGCCATCGAAACACCGGTAACGGGCGGATCGGTGGTGCGCCCGGCGGCGCTGAAAATCACCGGCACCACATTGGCGAGCCCAATGCCGACGCAGATGAACCCCACAACCGCCGTAGCGAGCGCAGGCGCGGCGAGCACAGCCGCGAGTCCCGCAGCCGAGAGCAGGCCGCCCAGCGCGACCACGCGCACCGCGCCGAGGCGCCGCACGAACGCGTCGCCCACCATGCGGCAGGCCGCCATGGCGAACGCGAACGCTGTATAACCAATGCCCGCGCTATCGGCATGAGCGGGCAAGGCAGAACGCAGGTACACGGCGCTCCAGTCGGCGATAGCTCCCTCGGTCACCATGCAAAGGAACGCCAGCGCGGCGAGCTTCACGACGCTCCCCTGCGGCAGCGCGAAGCCGCTGCCGGACGCAGCCTTGGGGCGCGTGCCCACGTCGCGCAGCGAGAACAGCGCCGCGCCGACGATCAGCACGGCGATGGGAATAGCGGGCAGCGCGAGACCGCTTAGGACGCCGAAGCCTGCCTTCTGCAGCACCGTGCCCACTGCCGCGCCCGCCAGACCGCCCGCGCTCCACGCAGCATGGAACGACGACATGATCGGTGCGCTCCACACTTTTTCGATAGCGCTGGCGTGGCCGTTCATGGAAACGTCGAGTGCGCCATTGAGCGCGCCGAGCAGCAGCAACGCGGCGCACAGCAGCGGCGCATTGGGCGCGAGCGCGGGTAGCGGGAACGCGGCGACGAACAGCACGCCGAGCAGGGCCGTCGCGCGGCCGCTGCCGAACTTCGGCGCGAGCCGCCCCGCAAGCGGCATGGCGACGATCGCGCCCAGCGCGAAGGCGAAGAGCGCGACGCCGAGCAGCGAGTCGCCAAGGAGCAGTTTGTCCTTCACGCGCGGCACCTCGACGGCCCACGCGCCAATGCCGAATCCGTTCGCCAGAAAGACGGCGGTGGTGGCGTAACGTTCGCGCAGCGGTCTCATCGCGCCACCGTCACGTCGCCGCATGCGGCTTTTAGCTGCTTCAGATGGAGTTTCGGCACATCGGCATCGACGACCAGATAGTCGAGCGAAGCACAGGGCGCGATGACGAACGGCGCCGACGTCATCAGCTTTTCGGTGGTGACCGCCGCCGCGATCTGGCCGCTTGCCGCGACCATGGCGCGCTTCATTTCGGCATCCTCTGCATTGAATGCGGCGACGCCTTCCTGAGGGTCGAGCGCGCATGCGCCGAGAAAGCAGAGATCGGCCTTGATTCTCTGAACTTGCACGAGGGCCGCCGCTCCCAGCGCGCCCGCGGCCTGCGCGCTCACGCGCCCGCCGATCAGGATGACCTCAATGCCCGGGCGCTCGAGCAGGCGCACGCAGGCCTGCGGCGAAGTCGTGATGACCGTGAGGCCGGCATGTTCGGGCAGCGCCGCCGCGATCTCGACGTTGGTCGAGCCTGCGTCGAGCAGAATCACCTGGTTGGGCTTGACGAGCGCGGCGGCGGCGCGCGCAAGGCGCGCCTTGGCCGGCAACTGCTCGCGCATGCGCACGGAGGCGGGCTTGTTGGAGGGTGAGGTGAGCAGCGCCCCGCCGTACACGCGCTTGCAGTGGCCCGCCTCGGCCAGATCGCGCAAATGGCGCCGGATCGTGTGCTCAGAGGTGTCGAGTTGCGCGGCGAGTTCGGCGGCCAGCACGCGGCCCTCGGCGCGCAGTTTTTCGAGGATCAGGCGCTCGCGCTCGTCGGGGAGCAGGCTTTCAATGGCCGCCTGGCGAGTTCGTTGCATAGGGTTCGGCTCCCGTTTGTGTGTCGGCTTGCTCGCTTTTGCCCTTTTTAATCGAGCAAAAACGAGCATAAAGTATCGTAAACGGACAAGACGTGCAACAGGCGGCGCAGTGTGCGCGGTGCGGCTGTTTCAGGGGAGCGAATAGCGCGAATACGTTTCGATTGGCACGAGCGCCTGCGCAGGGGGCGTGCCGCCCGCCACCGCCTGGCGCATCTGTTCGACGGCTGTGCGCAGCAGCAAACGCAAATCTTGCGAGAGCAGATAGTCGATCACGTCTGCGCGCAACAGCGGCTCCGTCACGGCGTTCACCTCATGCGTGACATAGAGCGTGCGGCCCGCAAGTCCGCGCTCGCGCAGCGCCGCCGCGAGTCCTTCGTTGCCACCCGCCACGTTGTAGATGCCGTCGAGCGCGCCGTGCATTTCCATGCAGCGCCGCGTGGCCTCGTAGGTCGCCGCGCCCGAGTCGGCGCCCTTGATCACTTCGACGACATTCACGTGGGGAAAGCGCTGGCGCAACAGCGAGCGAAAGCCGATCTCGCGGTCTTCGTGACAGGTGTACGAGAACGTTGCGACCACAACGGCCACGGAAGGCGAGGGCCGCCCTTCCAGGTGGCGGCCAACGAGGAACGCAGCCGACTGGCCCGCGGCGCGGTTGTTCACGCCCACGTAGGTGTGGCGCGCGTCGGCGTCGACGTCGGTGATGAGCGTCACCACGCCAAGGCCGCGCGCCATACATGCGCGCAACGCCGACGTAATGGGCGGCGTGTTCGTGCAGATGATGCCGATGGCGTCCGCCCCTTGCCCGGCTTCACGCACACGCAGCGCGACGTCCTCGTCGCTGGCGCCTACGCAGTTGACCACGTCGAGCGTGACGCCCGCTGCGGCGAACTCGGCTTCGAGGCTCGCTGCCGTGCGCGTGAGCTCTGCGGTGAACGCGTCGCCGGCCTGCAGGAGCAGGCGCACGCGCAGCGCATTGGGCCCTGCACGCGAGGCCACGGGCAACGCCTGATCGTCACCCGCGCCCAGTTGCCTGAGTGCCGCTTCCACAGCGCTGCGCGTACGCGGGTGCACGCCGGGCCGGTCGTTGAGCGCCCGGTCGATGGTCGCGCGGCTCAGTTGCGTGAGTTCCATCAACTGCTTCAGCGTGGGGCGGTTTTTCATCGGATCTCCGCGGCGGGTGAGCATGACCGCATTTTGCCTCAAAATGAGTCATCAAATGCGAATATTTGAATTCTATCTCCACGTGGAGAACGTTTTCACGCGTCAACGTGTTAGGTGAAAACCCTTTAATGCTCAAAATGAGTCACTTTAGCCTTTGACGATGGCTCATTTAGAGCCTGTAATTCGCCTCAACGATGAGCGAATTCAAAGCGGCTCATCAGCGTTCAACGTCATGCACGGGAGTTCGATTCATGTCCGCACAGCAAGGCTCGCCACAGGTCATCACGATGGACGACTGGTACCGTTGTCCGCTGGACCGCAAGGTGCTCAAGGAGGTCACGCGGCGCAACGACAGGGTTGCCCTGATGTATTTCGGCGGCTTCATGGCGCTCGTGCTCGCCACCGGCGCGCTCGCCTGGTTTTCCTTGGGTACGCTCTGGTGCATTCCGGCCTTGCTGCTTTACGGCACGTTCTACGCGTTCGCCGAGGCGATGGAACACGAGTTGCGTCATCGCACGCCGTTCAGGAGCGAGTGGCTCAACGAGAGTGTGCACTGGGTCATCTGCTTCATGACGTGGCGCGAGCAGATCTATAGCCGCTGGTCGCATGCGCAGCATCACACCTATACGCACCTCACGGCCACGGTGCCCGCCGACGCTGAAATTGCCGTCAAGCGCCCGCCCAATTACCTCAAGCTCGCCACCGATTTCCTGCGTATTTCGCACGGCATCCATCATCTCGGCAACATCGTGTTGCACAGCCTCGGCATCGTCACGAGGAGCGCGAAGGCCGTGGTGCCCGTGGTCGAATATCGGGCGATGCGCCGCAATTCGCGGGTCATGCTCGCGCTCTACGTGGGCGTTGGCGTGTGGGCTTTTGTTGCGCATAGCGGGCTGCCGGTGGTGTTCCTGCTTTTGCCTCGCGCATACGGCGCCTGGTTGCATGAACTGCTGGCCATTACGCAGCACACCGGGCTGCGCGAGAACGAACTCGATCACCGCTTTTCCACCCGCACGCTGCGGTTGAACCCCGTGCTGCAGTTCCTCTACTGGAACATGAACTATCACGTCGAACACCATATGTTCCCCAACGTGCCGTTTCATGCGCTGCCTAAATTGCGCAAGGCGATCGAGGCTGACTTGCCGCCCGCCTATGACGGTGTGTTCGATGCTTGGGCCGAGATCCTGCACGTATTGCGCATGCAGCGCCACGATCCGGACTACATGATCACGCCGCAGGTGCCCGGCAAGACGGCGGGCGTGATGCGTGAGGACGCGGTTTCAAAGGCTTTTGCCGCCGATACGCAATGACGCTCGGTTACCCGCTAACAGATGGTGGAGACGACGATGAACATTCTTCAATGGCACGAAGTGTGCGCGAGCGACGAACTCGAAGAAGAGGACGTGATGGAGTTCGAGCACGAAGGCGAGCTTTACGCGATCTATCACACGCCCACGGGTTATTACGCTTCCGCAGGGGTCTGCACGCACGAAACGGCGCGTCTCTCGCAAGGTCTCGTGTTCGGCGACATCATCGAATGTCCGATGCATATGGGGCGCTTCCATATTCCCTCGGGCGCGGCCAAGGGAGCGCCGGTCTGCGTGAATCTCGCAACACATCCGGTGAAGGTCGAGGGCGGCACGATTTATCTCGGACTCGCCGCAGAATGATTCGGCATGCGAATCGATGATTCAGCACGATAACGACGAAACTTAGGAGACAGCCGTGAATGTTCCTTTCCTGAAGGTGTTGCCGCTGGCGGCTACGCTGTTTGCACTCGCGCTGAGCCCAGCGGCGCACGCGGACCCCGTCGCCCATTTCGACTTCATTTCGCACGCGCCCGATTCGGACGCATGGTGGAACACCGTCAAGAACGGCATCAAGCAGGCCGATGATGACTTCAATGTTCAGACCGACTACCGTAATCCGCCCAATGGCGATATCGCCGATATGGTGCAGCTCGTGAATCAGGCGGCGGCGCGCAATTACGACGGCGTGGTCACGACCATAGCGGATTTCGATCTGCTCAAGGGCGCCGTGTCGCGCCTGAAGTCGAAGAACATTCCCTTTATCACCGCGAATACGGGCACGGAGCAGCAGAGCGCAGAGCTTGGCGCGCTCATGCACGTGGGCCAGCCCGAATATCTCGCCGGCAAGGAAGCGGGGCTGCGCGCGAAAGCAGACGGCGTGAAGACCTTCCTGTGCGTGAACCACTACGCGACGAACCCGCTCTCGTTCGAACGCTGCCGAGGCTTTGCCGACGCGATCGGCGCAAACATGAAAACTTCGGTGCTCGATGCAGGCACGGACCCCACAGGCATAGAATCGAAGGTGAGCGCGTATCTGCGCAACCACCCGAACACGCAGGCCGTGCTCACGCTCGGCCCGACCTCGGCCGACCCGACGATACGCGCGGTGAAGAGTCTCGGCCTTGCGGGCAAGATCTGGTTTGCGACCTTCGATATCGACACGGACGTCGCAAAGGGCATCAAGGACGGCACGATCAAGTTCTGCACCGATCAGCAGCCGTATTTGCAGGGTTATATCCCGGTTGCGCTGCTGGCGATCATGCACCAGAACCACAGCAACGACGTGCTGCAGGCGCGCACCGTGCTCGAGCAGAACCCGAAATTCCAGCAGCGCCTGAAGGACTATGGGCTCAAGCCCGTGTATGAGGCGCGCAATATCAGCTCCGGGCCGGGCTTCATCACGCCGCAGAATATCCAGCAGGTGTCTGCGCTCGCGGGGCAGTATCGTTGAGCGCGCAAGGAGTCGAAATGAATGCGGACGATGCCATGGTGGTGATCGGCGGCGGGCAGTGCGGCGCACGTGCCGTGCAAGTTTTGCGCGAAGGCGGCTGGGAAGGCGCGATTACGCTGATCGCCGATGAATCCGCACAACCGTACGAGCGGCCGCCGCTTTCGAAGGCGGTGCTGGTGGGCGAGCGCACGCCGGAGCAGGGCGCGATACATCGCGAGACGTTTTATCGCGAGCAGCGCGTCGATCTGCGCAGCGGCTGCGCCGCGCGCGCGATCGACTGCGCCGCGCAGACGGTTACGCTCGCGCATGGCGAAACGCTTTCCTACCATCGCCTGCTGATCGCGACCGGCGCGGAGCCTCGCCGCATGAGCGTGCCCGGCGCAGACCTCGCGGGCGTGCATGTGTTGCGCAATGCCGGCGACGCGCTCGCCATCGCAGCCGAGCTTGGGTCCGGACGGCGCATTGCGGTGATTGGCGCGGGCTTCATCGGACTTGAAGTCGCGGCTTCGGCCAGACAGCGCGGTTGCGAAGTCACCGTGTTTGAAGCGGCGCCGCGCGCGTTGATGCGCGCGGTGCCCGCGGAGGTGGCGCAGTGCCTCGTGGACCTGCATCGCGAACGAGGCGTGGACGTGCGTTTTGACGTGCAGGTGCGGCGCTTCGAGGGCGAAGGGCGCGTCAATGGCGTCGTGCTCGGCGATGGCACTGTCGTGCCTTGCGACGCAGCCGTGGTCGGCATTGGCGTGGCGCCGCGCGTGGCGCTGGCGCAGGAAGCAGGCCTCGCGATCGACAACGGCATTGCCGTCGATCCCATGCTGCGTACGAGCGACTCGCATATCTACGCAGCGGGCGACGTGTGCTCGTTCGTGCATCCGCTGTACGGGCGTCGCATTCGCCTTGAATGCTGGCGCAACGCGGAAGATCAGGCGCGCGTGGCAGCGCTCAACATGCTCGGCCACGACGAGGCATACAGCGCCGTGCCGTGGTTCTGGTCCGATCAATACGACACGACGATCCAGATTGCAGGCTTGCCCGGGTTCGGCTCGACCCGGGCTGTGCGTGAAACGGGGCCGGCATCGAAGGTCTTTTTCGCGTTCGACGACGCGGGCTGGCTGGTGGGCGCGAGCGGCGTGGGGCAAACGGGAGAAATCGCCCGTGACGTGCGCATTGCGCAGGAACTCATTGCACGCCGTGTGCGGATCGAACCCGAGCGTCTTGCCGACAGCACGACCAAACTCAAATCGCTGCTCGCCGCAGTCGTGCACGGAACGACGTAATCGATCTACTCGGCCGGCGGCTCCACCCGCCGGCTTTTTTCCACTGCGGTCCGAGTGGGGCGATAGGGCCTTCACGGCCTATCGCTTTCTTTTATTCTGCGTCGGCGCTGTAGACGCTTAGGCCTTCTATGGGATCCATCGGCGCCTCCCACGGTCTTGCTTCGATCGCGCGCATGGCGGCTTCGTAGCCAGCGCGCCGGCGCGCGGCAATACCGGCCGGCGTGAAGTCGATGTCCTTCAACTGGTCGTCGCCATCGAGCCGCGGCGCCGCGAGCTTGATGAGCCGCATGGTCGTTTCGCAGCCCCAGGCAGCCAACTGCCGAACGTCGGCGGTGTTGCGCTCGGCTTCGGGCACGCGCTTCGCCAGTTCGCGAATCACATGGCGCAAGCGGTGAATCTGCTGCTGGCGCGCGATATGGCTTTCGGTGCGGCTTGCGTACTGAATGTCTTTCTGCCGCTCCGCAATCTGCCAGATGCTTTCCGGTTCCGGGCCCGCCGGATTCCACACTTGCACCGAGAAAATGACCGAGCTGCTGCGCGGCTTATCGTCGAGCACGACCTCGACCGGCGTGTTCGAATAGATGCCGCCGTCCCAGTACGGCTCGCCGTCGATGCGCACCGCAGGGAACGCGGGCGGCAGCGCGCCCGAACTCATGATGTGTTCGACATTCAGGTGCTGGTCGCGCGAATCGAAATAGTGCATCGCGCCCGTTCGTGCGTTCACCGCGCCGACCGTGAGGCGCGGGTGCCCCGAGTTGAGCCGTTCGAAGTCGACGAGAGAAACGAGCGTGTCGCGCAGCGGTGCGATCTCGTAGTAGGACGCGCGATCCACGCCCAGGCGCGCGAGCGGCCCGAACCACGACGCCGGGTTGGGTTGAAAGAACCCGGCAATGCCGCCGCCGATGATCATTAGTTTTGCAAACGTCCTGTCCCAGCCAGGCCCCAAACCGGGCCACGCTGCCATGTCGAGGCGCGTGCGGTCGGTGACGCGTTGCCAGAATTCCTCGAGACGCTCGAAGCGGCGCTCCGGCGCGTTTCCGGCGATCAACGCCGCGTTGATCGCGCCAATGGACGTGCCGATCACCCAGTCCACCTGGATGCCGGCTTTGTGCATCGCCTCATAGACGCCGAGTTGATAGGCGCCCAACGCGCCGCCGCCCTGCAACACGAGTACGACTTGCCCGGGCAATGCCAGGCGTGCCGGCCGCTTCGCTGTCATCGATCGCCTCGCTGTTTTGGCGCTGTTCTGCTCTACCGACGCGCGATGTCGTGACCAGCATTCTTCATACGCGTCGCGAGTTTCTCCGCACCATTGTAGTGTGGCGTTAGGAAAAGGCACGCGCTGCGCGGCAACGGCACTAAAGGCACCAGGCCGCCGCGTTTCAACCTGCTGAGGCGATTTGCCCTTCGAATGTCACGCAGTTTCGGCCGCCGCGCTTGGCGGTGTACAGCGCGGAATCCGCGAGTCCGTAAGCGGTGTCGAAATCGGTGCCGGCCGGATTGTCGCTCACGCCGAAACTTGCCGTGATGGGGCGGCACACCGGCGCAGGGAACGCGTGACTCGCAATGGCCGCGCGCATGCGCTCGGCGAGTTGCAGGGCATCGGCAATGTCGAAACCCGGCAGGACGACGGTGAATTCCTCGCCGCCCACGCGGCCGATAATGCCGGTTTCGCCGAGAATGCGCCGCAGGCAGTTCACGATGCCCGAGATCACGCTGTCGCCGGCCGGATGGCCAAAGTCGTCGTTGACCTTCTTGAAGTCGTCGATGTCGAGCAGGATCATCACGGCCCGGTTCGCGCGCAGCGCCTTCACCGTGCGTTCGATCACAGCGCTGCGATTCAATACGCCGGTCAGCGCGTCGTGCGTCGCGCGATATTGCAGTTGCTGCGTGAGCGCCTGCATTTCGCGCTCGGCGCGATCGCTGCGCCCGATCAGGCGGCGCGTTTCGCGCATCAGGCGTTCGTAATGCTGGATGAGTTCGACTAGCGCTTCGCGATGACTTTGCGCGGGCGAATCCGCGACCTCGGCAATCGCCCGGGCCCGCTCCAGTGCCTCGCTTTCGCTGCGGAACAGGTCGAGATAATGATCCTTCAATGTGTCCCGCAAGGCAGTCGTTTCCACGCGCATCGTCCTCAAAGCATTCTCAGGTCGCAACCGGGCAGTCATTGAACTTGATTGCCGTGAAGTCGGTTTGCAGTTCCTCGCCGAATTCGAGGATCGTTTCGTCTTCTTCGTCGCGATACCAGTTCACCTGCACCGCGTTGCCTGCCGCCGCCGCGCGATCCAGCGCATCGAACACGCTGAACAGCATTTTCGTGCTCGAACTGTTGAAGTAGGTGAGCGTCACCTCGACCGTGATCGCGGCGCCTTCGCAACCTTTGAGCCACAGGTTGAGCCGCTCGATGATCGGCGTATAGAACGCGGCCGCGTGCTCGGGATACGACTCGCCCCGCAGTGACAGCACGTTTTCGTCGAAGCGGAAATCGATTTCCGGCGACGTTGCCGTGGCGGCGATAAAAAGGTTATCCATTTTGTACGCGTGCCCTGGTCAGATGATGGTCTTGAGGCAAAACAGTGTGGTGTCCGTATCGTCTTCGCGTGGATGAAACGCGAATTCGAGCGGCGCACTGGCGTCGCGCGCCATCGTCAGAAAACCCAGTCCCGCGCCTTTGCTGTCGGCAGGCGTTTCGGCGCGCAGCGACATCTTGTAGGCCTGCTTGATCTCTTCGATCGACATGTTGCGCAGCGGCTCCAGCTTCTCGCGCAAATCATCCACGGCTGCCGTGGCGATGGGGTTCACGCACACCATGAGGTGGCGCTCGCCTTCAGCGGAAATGCACATCGCGCCTTCGCGAATCGCTCCGCCCTGGCCTCGATCTTCGGAGAGCGCGTCGCACGAGTAGTGCACGATATTGTGCGAAAGCTCGATGAACGACGAAAAGATCCTTCTGCGCGTGGACGTGCTCAGTCCTGCCACTTCCAGTTGCAGCTTCACGACTTCGCTCATCGCCGCGACGATGCTGTGCGAAAAATACCCCTTGTGATAGAAGAGCAAATTGCGCTTCTGTGCGATTTCGAAGAAGCAGCAGTTTTGATCCAGAATTGCAGACATATTGGTGAACTACCTCAGACTCGTGCGAAGAAAAGCGTGACGTCGTCGCGGCGCGCCTGTGAACCTTGCCAATCGGCGAAAGTCTCGAGCAGGCGCGCGCAGATGAAAGAAGAAGCGTGCTCGCGTTCGGCGAGAACCCGGTCGAGCGTCCGGCGTTTTCCGAAGGCGATGTTACGCGGGCCGCCAATCTGGTCGGTCAGGCCATCCGTGGAAACGAACAGCAGGCTGCCGCGCGGCGCGGCAACGGTGTGCTGTGTCCAGGTGTAGTCGGCGAGACTGTCCACATAGCCCACGCCCATGCGGTCGCCTGCGATGCTTTCGAATTCGGCGGCGTCCGGTCGCAGCACATGCAGCGCGACGCGCGCACCGGCAAAGTGCAGCACCTGGCTGGCGGCGTCGAACCAGAAGAAGGCGGCGTCCAGGCCGTCGTTGGACTGCGGTGCGTCGCCTGCGCCGTTGATTTGCCCGAGCAGTCCCTTCACGTTGCGATTGACGGCCGCGAGCAACGCGCAAGGGTTGCGCGGTCCGATCTGTTCGAGCGCCTGCGAAAGCGAAGCCGAAGCGAGCAAGGTCATGAATGCGCCGGGCACGCCATGGCCCGTGCAATCGGCCACTGCGCCGAACCAGCCGTCGGCGAACGCCGCGAAATGGTAGAAGTCGCCGCCCACGACATCGCGCGGCTCCCAGAGGAGCGCGGCATCGGGCAGCATGGTTGCGAGCGTTTCGCGCGAGGCGCGCAGCATGGCTTGCTGGATCACGCTCGCATACTCGATGCTCTGCATGATCTGACGATTCTTTTCGGCCTGCATTTCCGCCACGACGGAGAGCAGGCGCAAGCCATTGCCCACGCCAACGAAGCGGCCTTCGCGCGTCACGATGAAACCGTCCACGAGCGCCTTTTCGCCGACTTCAACGGTTTTGAACGTGAGCGCTTCGATGCTCATGCCCACATCGACGATCAAGGGCTCCTTGTCCATGAACGCGATGCAGCTCTTCTTGTCGTATAGCTCGCGATGAAACGGCTTGCTCATTTGCGACAGGAAGATATCGCGGTTGATGAGGCCGACAGGGCGATCGTTTTCGATCACCGCGAGACTCGCCATGTCGCGCCTCGAATAGAAAATCTCCATGACGAGAGAGTTCGAATCCGAAGCGTCGATGGCCGGCACTTCCAGAGCCAGTTCTCCGGCGCTGCGCGGGCCCACGGGAAGTCCCGGACGACGAAATTGCGCGAGCGCGGGGTGCATGACTATCCATTCCGATTAATATGGAGAATCAGCACGCTAATGGCTATTTATGTCATTCTCGTTACATGGGACCGAGTAAGCGCTCAAGTTGGCTTGTTTAATACACCATAATGATCGGCGAGTGGCGCGCTAACGTTTGCGCGGCTTTTATAGCTTGCTTCGCGGAAAGTTTCTCTGCATCACACTTCAATATAAATCCGTCCGCCTTCTACTTTCGCCGGATACGTTGCGAGCTTTTCGCATACCGGTGCGCAAAGCGGTTTGCCGTCGCGCACGTCGAAGCGGCCATTGTGCTTCGGACATTCGATCACATGGCCCATGACGAGGCCGTCACTCAGGTGGACATGTTCGTGCGTGCAGAGGCCGTCGCTCGCGTAGACCTCGTCTTCCACGCGATAGATGGCAAAGGTGCGTCCGCCGTGGTCGAAGCGCATGACGTCTTCGTCTTCGATATCGTCGAGTGCGGCTGCGTCGATCCATTGGGTCATGGGGTGTCTCCGGTCTTTATGAATGGTTGCGCTGGCAACTGGTTGTCAAGCTTCGGCGTGGCCCGGCACCGGGCGCGCCACGTGATATGAGGGATCGCGTGTTTGCCGCACGAGCGCGGGAATGATTTCCGCATAGGCGGCCAGGCTGCTGCGGTAGGGCGGCGGCATATCCATTTTCACGACTTCGTGCAGGCGCGGCAGCGCGTGAAAAGGAATCATCGGAAACATGTGATGCTCGACGTGATAGTTCATGTTCCAGTAGAGAAAGCGGAACACGGGATTCATCATCACCGTGCGGCAATTGCGCCGGTGGTCGAGCACGTTCTCGGGCATGCCCGCGTGCTGCGTGAGGCCGAAGTAGAGATAGAGCCACGCGCCGTAGAGGCTCGGCAGGCCGATATACAGCAGCGGCAGGATCGTGCGAAAGCCGATGCACGCGCCAATCACGATCGCGTACACGAGCAGGCTCAGGCGCGCTTCGCGAATGGCCTTGGGCCATTCTGAGGCGGGCACGAAGCTTTGTTCTTCCGCGCCCAGGCGTGCGCAAGCGGCGCGGATCATGCGCGGCAGTTCACGCGATACGTGCTTGAGCGCGAAGATGTTCAGCGCGAGCGAAAGCCAGTCGGTGGGGCGTGGCGCGGCGATCTCGGGATCGCGGCCCACGACGAGCGTGTCGGTGTGATGGCGCGCGTGGCTCCATCGCCAGATCGTCGCGCAGCGAAACACCTGGAATGACGCGATCTGATAGAGCACGTCGTTCATCCAGCGCGTTTTGAAGGCGGTGCCGTGACCCGACTCGTGCCAGCGCGAATCGGCCGGACTGCAATAGAGCGTGCCGTACAGCAGGAACGCGGGCAGGGCCCACCATGAATGCGCGTGCCAGAGGAAACCGGCGAGCACGCCGCTCGCGACGATGGCCGCGTACCAGATCGCGGTGTCGCGGATGGCGCGTGCGTCGCTGCGCTGCATCAGCTGCTTCATCACGGGGCGCGGCACGGCGCACCGGTACCAGTCCGCGTTGACGAGGCCCGCTGCGCGCGCGCGTTCGCCTGCGCCGCCTATGAGGCGGTAGTCCGCGTGATGCGGCGCGTAGGCTTGAGTCTCCTGGTCGGCCACGAGCGTCTCCTTGATGTGTTGGCCACGCGCGGCGTGCGATGCGCTGCGCGTGTCAACACAAAAATAGGTGACGCAAGGCCGGGGCTCAACCGGAAGTTTGACGAAATTTCGTCAGGAGGCTTTCAGCGCGGTCAGACTCGTGCTCAGGCAGCTACGTACTCGCCTTGTGCTTGTGCGGTGGTGGGTGTCTGCGCGCCATCGGTCACGATCACCGGCACGCGCCGCGCGATCGCGCACATCAGCTCATAGCCGATCGTGCCCGACGCCTCGGCCACTTCGTCCACGCGCACCTGATCGCCCCACAGCTCGACGCTCGAACCGATGCCCGCCTGCGGGCACGGCGTGAGATCGACGGTGAGCATGTCCATCGACACGCGGCCCACTACGCGCGTGCGCACGCCGTCCACAGCGATCGGCGTGCCGGTGGGCGCGTGGCGCGGATAGCCGTCCGCATAGCCGCACGCCACGACGCCAATGCGCATGGGCCGGTCGACCGCGAAGGTGCGGCCATAGCCGATGGTTTCCTGCGGCGCGAGCGTTTGCACGCCGATGATGCGGCTCGTGAGCGTCATGGCCGAGCGCAGGCCGAAGCCTTCCACGTGCCGCGCCACGCCCGTGGGCGACGCGCCATACAGGATCGTGCCCGGGCGCACCCAGTCGCGGTGCGCGCGCGGGTGCCAGAGCACGCCTGCCGAATTCGACACCGACTGCTCGCCGGGAATGTCGCGCACGACAGCGTCGAACGTGTCGAGCTGCCAGTCGACCTGGCCGTCGTCGGCGTTCGCGAAGTGCGTCATGAGGCCGATTGCGCCGATCGACGGGATGGCGCGCGCGCGCTCCCACGCCGCGCGATACGCATGCGGGCGAAAGCCCAGGCGGTTCATGCCCGAGTTCATCTTCAGCTGAATGTCGATGGGGCGCTGCGGCTTTGCCGCCGCGAGCAGATCGAGCTGTTCGTCGCAATGCACGGCCACGGTGAGCCGGTGCGCGACGGCTAGCTCCACGTCGGCGGGCTCGAACACGCCTTCGAGCAGCAGCAGCGGTTTGGTCCAGCCCAGTTCGCGCACGCGCACCGCTTCATCGAGGTCGAGCAGCGCGATGCCGTCGGCGCCCGCGAGCGCCGGATAGATCCGCTCGATGCCGTGCCCGTACGCATTGGCCTTGATGACGGCGAAGGCGCGCGAGCCGGCAGCGAGCTGCTTCGCAAGCTGCAGGTTGTGGCGGATGGCGTCGGGGTGAATGCGGGCGGCGATGGGGCGCGGCATAGGCGTTCCTGTGGGTTGGACGGCACGGTCTAGTGATTTGTGCAATCGTATTGATTTTCGTCCAGTTATTTTTAATGTATTTTTCGCCTAATTTGGTTTAATCGACTGTGTTCATGGCTCCGCGTCCGTCTGCTGTTCCTGGGCGCGGGATTCGAGCAGCTGGATCAGCAGACGCGCAGGCTCGCTGAGCGTGCCCGGCGCGCGATGCACGAGGCCGACATCGCGGTGGAACGTGTGCTGCCCGAGATCGATCGCGCGCACTTTGGCGGGCCAGCGCCGCCATGCCGATGTCTGCGGCACCAGCGCAACGCCCACGCCGTTCGCAACGAGCCCGACGATGGCCTCGAGTTCGTCGAGTTCGCTCAGGTCCTGCACGGTGTAGTGCATGCGACGCAGGAAGCGGTCCACCTGACGTCCGCCGAAAGACGCGCGGTCGTAGCGGATGAAGGGTTGCGTAGCCAGCAGTTCGGCACAGTCATGGCCTTTCACGTGGCGCGGCACGATGAGCCGGAACGGCTCGCGCGCGAGCGTGGTCCAGCGCAAATCGCTTTGCAGTGCGAAGGGTGGCCGGATGATGGCCGCCATGTCGATTTCGCCTGCATCCACGAGATTGTGCAGCTCCATCGAAACGCCCGGAATCACACGCGTGCGGCAGCCGGCACAACGGCGGTGGAATTCGGCCAGCGCCTCGGGCACGAGCGCACGCTGCACGGAAGCGATCGCGCCGAGCGTGACGCGCCCGGTCGCCGCGGGGCCGGCTGCGCTCGAACTCAGGCTTTCATAGAGCCGGATGACCTCCTGCGCCTGGGCAAGAATGTGCTGGCCCATTGCGTTCAGGCGCGCCGCGCGCCCCTCGCGGTCGAACAGCGCGAAGCCCAGCTCCGCCTCGAGGCGCTGGATTTGCGCGCTCACGGCGGCCTGCGTCAAGCCGATCTTTTGTCCCGCGGCGGCGAACGTGCCTTCTCTCGCCACGGCAACGAGGGTTCTGAGTTCGCGTATCATGCATCAATAATATTTGTGAATCAGAAAATTATATATTGATTTTTTTTTTGCTTCGGTCTGTCTACCATGACAGGATTGCCTTCGAAGACAGTGGAGACACGCATGTCCCTTTCCCCCTTTCACCTCGCCATTCCCGTTTATGACCTTGCAGCCGCGCGCGACTTCTACGGCCGCGTATTCGGTCTTGCGGAGGGGCGCTCCAGCGCGCAATGGGTCGACTTCGACTTCTTCGGCCATCAGCTCGTGATTCACGAGCATCCGAAAACGGCCTCGCAGGATCATGCGCACACGAACCCCGTGGACGGCCACGACGTGCCCGTGCCGCATTTCGGCGTGGTGCTGAGCTGGGGCGACTGGGAGGCGCTGGCCGAGCGCCTCAAGACGTTCGGCGTGAAGTTCGTGATCGAACCTTACGTGCGCTTCAAGGGGCAGGTGGGCGAGCAGGCCACGATGTTCTTGCTCGACCCGTGCGGCAATGCGCTCGAATTCAAGGCGTTCAAGGATATCGGCCAGTTGTTCGCGAAATGAGCGTGGCTGCCCGCGCAGTGATCACTGCGCGGACGCGGGCATGAACTTGAACGACGGCGTCGCGACGAATTTGCCCGACACCTCGCCTGAGTACACCTGGCCGGAATCGATGGTGAGCTTCATCACCGGCGCGCCGGGTTTGAGGTCGAGCTTGCTCAGCGAGATCCAGAAGGTGTCGGGGCGTGTGGCGGAATCGAAGTAATAAACGCGGTCCGTCTGGTCCGCCACGGTGCGCCAGATCGTCGACGAAAGATTCGGCATGTTGGGCGTGGTGATGCCAAGCGGCACGCTCACGGAGCGCATGAGGCTCATCACGCTCGCCACGGCCTGATAAGCGGGGTTTTGCTGCGGCACACCGGCCATATAGGCAGGGTCGGGCTTCTTGGGAATCGCATCGAGCAGAAATGAGGTGCGTACGAAGCGGTCGGCTGCGCGATTCGTGCCGGGCAGAAAGGCGAGGCCGCCTACGCCTTTCCAGTACGTGTCGAGCGCGAGTTGTTCGGGGTAGATCGGCGAGTTCGTCATGACCTTGTACGCCTTGTCGTGCATGATCACGAGCTTGCCGTCGATATATTCGAGAATGGCCGAGTCGCCTTGCGAATCCGAAAGCGAGAGGTGGATCGAGATCGGCTTGCCGTCGGGAAGCGGTGGCGCAATGATCTGGAACGGCTCGCGGCCTAACGCGTCCACGGCCTCTCCAACCGTGGCGAAATTGTCGAGCACGTATTGCGCCCACAGGCTGATGGCAAGCGGCGGGTGCCCCGAGTCGGGCTTGCCGTAATCGGTTTCCGCGAGATAGAGCGCATTGGCCACGAGGCCGCGCTCATTCATGCCGTCCACACTGCCGATGTCGTATCCCGACACCACCACGCTGCCATATTTCGAGCGCCAGTGCGGCGAGCGCGGGCCCGCGTTGCCGTCGCGTTCGATGCCTGCCGGAAAGACCCAAAGGTTCGAGCGCATGTCTTCGGACCAGTCCATCGAACGCCCGGTGATGACGAGACCGCTATCGCCCACATAGAGCGCGCGCGTGCAGGCTTGCGCGGGATCGATGACGAACGGAGCAGCCAGCAGGGCGAGCGAAGCGGCAAACACGCAGGCTTTCAGGCGCAAATGCGAACGAAGCGGACGGGACATGATGGCGTTCCAGTTGCAGGACGCGCCGATCATGTCACGGAACTCGCGGTGGCCGGTTCGAACGTGGCCAGGGCGCAAGCACACCATCGGGTCTGCTATGCGGCGCGCATTGTGTGCGGGGCACGGCGCCGCCAGTCCATTCCAGTGGCCGCCATTAATAATCAGGATCACTGACTATTGCACGTAGATCGCCGCACATCGCGTGAACGCTACGGCTGCTGCCAGTGGAAACGATCGCCGCGCAGGGGGGCGCCTTGATCGTCGAGCTGTTCGTCGCCGGCCGGCAGCGCTTCGAAATATGACTTGCCTTCTTTCTGCGGCCCCGTATGCAACGCGGCGCGCGAAATGCCTGGCGGGATAGACGAGGGCGAGGCGGGCGGCCAATACAGCGTGGCAGGCGCCGCACTCTGGGGAGAGGGGAGAACCGTGTTTTCGTTTGCCGAGGCGAGGCCCATGGCCCATGCGGCCGGGACCGAAGCCAGAACGATCAGCACGGGGAACGTAGCGTGTTTCATACGCGGCCACCACGTGAATGGACTGACTGGGCCTGTATTTTATGTCGCGACTTAGCGTATTTCCAGGCGCGGGCATCACGCAGAGCAGCGAGGCGGCCGCGCCCTCGGGTGGCTTGTCCAATCCAGAAAACTCGAGGCGATTATTTCGCCAAACAGACATGATCGGCCTTGTCCGCGTCCGTTTTGAGCAGTATTTCGAAGGAATACGTCAAAACTGACAAATGCCATATGGGTTCTAGGAAAAGTCGTAAGGGTTTGTTAATATCGCCGGCCAGTGATAAATGAGAATGCTTCTCATTGAAGTATCCACAGGCACTGGCGAGACGACCCTTCCAAAACGACATGAACAACCGAGAACACGCGCGGCGCGCTCGACGCACGCAGCCCCGGCCCCTGCGGCCGTTGCATTTTGCGGCCTGGCTCACTTTTGCGGCGGCTCAGGCCGCCGTTGCCCAGACAGCGACTCCGGCCGCCACTGCGCAGGACGGCGCCGCGGCCACCACCAGCACGGACCAGGCGCTGCCCGCAGTGAAGGTGAGCGCGAGCCAGGTTGCCGATTCGCCGCTGCACCTGAATACGCCGGTGTCGAGCGGCGCGCTCGGCACGCGCTCGCAGCTCGACACGCCGTTCTCGACCACCGTCGTGACGGGCGAGAACCTCGCCGAGCGCCAGGTCTACAAGCTCGGCGACGTGTTCGCTGGCGACGCCTCGGTCAGCAACAACAGCAACGCCTATAACGCGTGGGCGACCTACATCACCGTTCGCGGCCTGCCCATCGACTGGCAAAACGGTTATCGCATCGACGGCAATCCGTTCATCTCGTACGGCATCACCATGCCTTACGAGCAACTGGAGCGCGTGGAGTTGCTCAAGGGCCTGGGCGGCTTCATGTACGGGTTTGCGCAGCCGGGCGGTCTCGTCAACTACGTGACGAAGCGGCCGGACAAGGACCCGGTCACGAGCCTCGACGTGGGCTATCGCATGGACGGCGTGCTGAGCACGCACGTGGACCTGAGCCGCCGCTTCGGCCCGGACGACATGTTCGGCGCGCGCCTGAACTACACGAAGGAAGCGGGCAAGACCTATAACGCGGGCGATATCAACCGCAACTCGGTTTCGCTCGCGCTCGACGGCCAGCTCACGCGCGACCTGCAGGTCTGGTTCAACGCGCTTTATCAGACCGTTCGTTCGAGCGGCCAGACGCCCGCGATCTACACGGGCAGCTATACGGCCTCGAGCCTGCCGGCGGTGATCAGCGGCGGCACGAACTTGCTTGGTGGCACCGACCAGCACATCAACACGAACCTGCAGCTCTACACGGCGGGCGTGCGCTACCAGATCACGCCCGACTGGTCGTTCACCACCTCGGGCAGCTACAGCAAGTCGGCGCGCGATCGCAACGAGAGCACGCTCACGCTGCTCAACCAGGAAGGCGACTACACCGACGCGCGCTGGAACGGCGACGAAGGCCATCAGGACATCTACTGGCAGGGCATGTTCGAGGGCAAGGTGAAGACCGGGCCGTTCACGCATCAACTCGTGATTGGCGGTTCGTACCAGCATCAGACCAACAACTACGCGTCGAACTCGATCTACACGGTGCTCGGCGACGGTAATCTGTATCAGCCCAATCCGTGGCGCTACTATTCGGGCTCCGGGCTCGAAACGTATCGCGCGAGCGATATCACGCAGGCTTCGGCGTTCGTGAGCGACACCATGCAGATCACGAGCCGCTGGTCCGTGCTCGCGGGCCTGCGGTACACGAACTATAGTCAGAACAACTACGCAACCACGGGCGAAAAGACCTCCCAGTACAGCCAGAACGGCGTACTCACGCCGACTTTCGCGCTCATGTACAAGCTCGAGCCGAATACGACGCTGTACGCGAGCTACGTCGAGGCGCTGGAGCAGGGCGCGATCGTCGACAGCATTTATGCGAATGGCGGCGCGATGCTGCGTCCGCTGCGCTCGCGTCAGTATGAGATCGGCGTCAAGAGCGAGCACGAGCGCTGGAGCGCGACGGCGGCGCTGTTCCGCATCGAGCGCGGCGCGGCGTACGCGAACAGCGACAACGTCTATGTGCAGGACGGCAATTCGATCTTCGAAGGGATCGAGGCGGCGGGCAGCGTGCGGCTTGGCCGCAGCTGGCAGCTGGCCGGCAGCGTCACGCTGCTCGATACGTGGTACGCGAAGGGCCAGTCGTACAACGGCAATCGCGTAGCCGGTGCGCCGACGTTCGTGGCCGCGGGCCGCGTGACTTACGACGTGCCTTATGTGCAAGGCCTGCAACTGGCGGCGGATGCGAAGTTCACGGGCAGCACGCAGGTGCGTCCGGCAAACAATCTGGAAACCGGCGGCTACATGCTCGTGAACGTGGGCGCGAACTACTTCACCCGCATTGGCGGCCACGACGTGACGCTGCGAGCCGCGATCGACAACATCACGAATCGCCGCTACTGGATGTTCCAGTACTCCGATTACATCGCGCCGGGCGACCCGCGCACGGTCAGCCTCAACGCGAAGATCGACTTCTAGGCGGTCGATCGTCTAACGAGCGGGCGCATGCCGGGGAGCCGGGATGCGCCCGTTTGCCGTTGAGCGCCTACGAAATCGGCTCTGAATTCGGCATCGGGTTGCCGAGATCGTCGGTCGGCACGTATTGCTGATCGAACGCCGCAACATACAAGGCCCATTCGGGGTCGCCGAGATCCACGAGCAGCGCGCCGTCCTGCCAGATGTCGTTGTGGTCGTTCGCGTCGTTGCCAGCCGTGTGGATGAACTCGCCCTTCGAGCCCTGGTTCATGTGGACGTCGTGAATGCCGTCGCCTTCGCTGTAGAAGCGGCCGAACACGTACACGTCGAGCGAAGATTGTTGCGCCCGCAACAGAAGACGCTTCAGCGAAGCGACCGGTTCGACCTGGTCGGAGCCATCCATCACGTCGCTGTCGCGCCACGCGCCCGTATTGGCGAGAAAGTCGCTGCGCTCGAAGTCGATGGCGGGCAGCGCTTCGGTGCCCGCGAGATCGGTCTTCCCTTCGGCGGCGCCTTCGAGCGTGGTGAGCACGTTGTGATTGAAGTCGAATACGAGTTTGTACTTGAGCAGGTCGTCGGCATCGGTGGTGCCCACGTTGACGGCGATGTCCCAGCGCGCGCCGTCGACCGTCACACCGAAGTGCAGGTGGTATTGAACTTCGTGAGGCCGCCGCGTGGGCTTCAACTGCGGCGCGGAAGCCATCTTCGCCTTGACGTAGCCGTAAGGAAGGGCCATCGCGCGCTCCTCTGAGTTCGGGTGGGTTCGCCATTGTGCCGCGCGAACGTGAACTTGCGCTGACAGCGTGCGCGTGAGAAGCGCCTTCGCTTTACGGATTGGCAATCGTGGCTGTCGGCGCGCTTTCATGCCAGCGCCGGCAGCCCGATCCCGCGCTTAACCCAGCGCCACCACCGCGATCTCCACGAGCAATTGCGGCGACGCCAATTGCGACTGCACGGTAGCCCGCGTGGGCGCGCAACCTGCGGGCACCCAGGCGTCCCACACTTCGTTCATGCCCGCGAAGTCGCGCGCGATATCCGCAAGCCACACTTGCGCGGAGACGAGCCGCGTCTTGTCGATACCGGCTTTGGCGAGAAAGCCGTCGATCTTCGCGAGCACCGCGGCGGTCTGGACTTTCACGTCCGGCGACGGATCGGCTGACGTCTGCCCACCCACGAACACGAGCCCGGCGGCCTTCACGACGCGGCTCATGCGCTGATTGGTCTCGATACGAACGATATCGTTCATGTGTCTGCAAGCTCCTTCGCCATCTTGGCGATACAGGGTGAGAGAATCAATGCGCAGCAACGCCGGCCATTGGCGCGTGCGCCGCGGCACGCTCGAAGCGGTCGATCGCGAACGCATCGAGCGAAAGCGAAGGCTCACCGTCGAGCACGAGTTCGGAAACGAGCCGCCCGCAAGCGGGCCCGAGTTGAAAGCCGCTGCCGCAATAGCCGAACGAGTAGTAGAGGTTCGAGGCGCGCCGGCTTGCCGATATGACGGGCAGCGAGTCGGCCGTGAACGCTTCCACACCGGCCCATGCGCGGTTCACGCCGAGATGGCGCAGATGCGGAAACAGATCGACTACAGTCTGTGCGCTTTTCACGAGCCGCATGAAATCGACTTCGCCGTGGCGCCCAGGCAAATCCGCGATGCCGATCAGCTTGCCGCCAATCACCACCGTGCCGTTGTCGAACTGCTTGAACGAAAGCGGGCGGCCCGTCGCGCCGAGCGTCGCGCGGCAGAACGGCGCCACGCGATGCGTGACCATCAGCATGAGCCCTTCGGGGTGAACAGGCACGCTCTCGCCAGCCTGGCGCGCCAGTTCGCCCGACCACGCGCCCGCCGTGACGAGCAGCTTGCGCGCGGCGAAGGTGCCGCGCGGCGTTTGGGCGATCCAGCGCTCGCCGCGCGGCTCGATGCGCGTGACCGGCGTGCCTTCAAAAAAGCGCGCGCCATGCTTTTGCGCGGCGAGGCGAAACGCCGTGGTGGTGCGAAAGGGCAGCGCGTAGCCGTCGCGCTCGACCCAGATGCCGCCCGTCACGTGCCTGGCCAACGCCGGTTCGAGTTCGAGCACCGTCTCACGGTCGATCAGCTTTTCGTGCGTGAAGCCGTGCGATTCGAGCAAGGCGACGCGTTCGCGGCATTCGTCCAGTTCGGCCTCGGTTTCGGCAATCTTCAGTTGTCCGGAGGGAACGAAGCCGCCGTCGTCGCCGATGGTTTCGGGCAGCGCGTGCCAGATTTCGCGCGACATGAGCGCGAGCGGAATCTCGGGAAGCGGGCGTCCGAGCGTGCGCACGCCACCGGCGTTGACGCCCGACGAATGGCGGCCCACGTAGTCGGCTTCGAGCACGGTCACGCTCACGCCGCGCCGCGCCATGTGAAAGGCGCTGCTCGAACCGTGCAGGCCGCCGCCGATCACGAGCACGTCCGCTTCCTGTACGGCGCTCGCAGAGAGAGTTCGGGCGTCATTCACCGGCGAGTTCTCCGAGCGTGAGCGGCTTGATGGGCGGACGGATGCGGTAGTAGCCGACCTCGGCTGGCGGCACGTTGCGCGCATCGGCGATCACTTCGGTCACGGTGAGTCCGCACATGCGGCCCTGGCACGGCCCCATGCCGCAGCGGCCGAATGACTTCGCCTGGTTCGGGCCGACGCAGCCGAGGCCGACGAATCCGCGCAACTCGCCCGCGGTTACTTCCTCGCAGCGGCAGACGATGGTGCTGTCGGCGGGAATACGGTTCGCGTCGCGCGGGCGGTAAAGGCTGTCGAGGAAAGGACGGATGCGCATCACGCGCTCCAGTTCAGCGCGATGCGGGGCGGCCTCGCGGTCGCGCGCGGCCAGGTCGATGGTGCCCAGTTGCGCCGCAGCGGCGAGCGCCGCGAGCGTGCCTTGTTGCGCGGCGGCCTGCGCGCCGCCGATCCCCGCGCCGTCGCCGGCCACGAAGATGCCGGGCACGTCGAGTTCGCCCCATGCGTCCGTTTGCGGCTTGAAGCAAAGCTGTCCGTTGTCCCAGCGATGTGTGGCGCGCAGCGCCTGCGTGAACTGCGTATTGGGCACCACGCCCTGGTGCAGCAGGATCACATCGGCCTCGATACGTTGCGCACGGCCTTGCGACGTGAACGTGAGCGCGGCTGCGCGCTGCACGCCGTCGCTGTCCTGGCGGCCTTCGACGGCAAGGTCGTCGGCGGCTTCGAAAATCGGCACCTTGGCCTCGCGCAGCGTGCGGATCAACTGCAGGCCTTTGCTCAAGAACGGCCACGAGCGCAGCGCGGCCAGCAGGTGGCGTTTCGCACGCCAGCGGTCTTCGTGGCGCGTGGTGTCGACGAGCGCGCGAATCGGCACGCCCGCCCGCACGTATTGCCAGCCGAGCAGATAGAGCAGCGGCCCGCAGCCCGCGAGCACGGGTGGCGAGGCGGGCACTTCGCCCGCGCTTTTCAGCAGGATTTGCGCCGCGCCCGCCGTGAGCACGCCGGGCAGCGTCCAGCCGGGAATGGGAAAGGGCCGCTCCAGCGCGCCGCTCGCGAGAATCACGCGCTTGGCCTGCAAGCTGCCCACCTTGCCGTCCTTGAGGTAGTGAACCGCATGCTCGCGCGTGACCTGCCACACGGACGCATGCGCTACGTGGCGCGCGCCTGAGCGTGCGAATGCCTGGGCGATGGCGTCGCCCGCCGCGTAGTCGGGGCCGAGTATCTCCTTGCGGCGCGCGTCGGCGCGGCCTATCGCGCGGTAGATCTGGCCGCCTACGGCGTCCTGCTCGTCGATCAGGACCACTGAGAGTCCGGCGCGCGCCGAATGCGTCGCCGCGCTCATGCCTGCGGGACCGGCGCCGACCACGACGACATCGACGGCTTCTGCGTGGAAATCGGCTTTGGCGTCGCCTTGATAATCACCGGGCATGAGCGTTCTCCTCGAGCGTGTCGGCATTCGTGGCCGCTCCGGGCGGCAGGTCGCGCGCGCCTTCCTGCGAGCGGATATGCATGCCCCCGTGCACGGGCACCATGCAGCTCTGGCGGCTCGGCACGCCGTCTATTTCCACGAGACATTCGAAGCACGCGCCCATCATGCAGAATGGTGCGCGTGGCGCTCCCGAAACGGGCGTCGCGCGAAACCGCGATATGCCCGCGGCGAGCAACGCAGCGGCGACGGAGCGATCGCCAGGCACGGAGAGCGGTTGGCCGTTGAACCAGATATCGACGCGCTTTTCGGCGTCGGTGAGCGTCTTGAACAGCGGCGCGGGCGCTTGGGTAGAGTGGGCTGTCATGGCAGGGTCAGTGAGCAAGGATCGGTTCGGCAGCCGCATCGGTTGCGAAGCGGTTTGCGGAGAAGGCGGGGAGTTCGGCGGGCATTGGCGCGCCCAGAATCCACGGGGCGATCCGCAGCGCGTGGGCCGCAGCGAGCGTCACGCCGCTATGGCAAGTGACGACGAAGGCCCCCGGATGCGCCTCCGACTGGTCGTAGATCGGAAAGCCATCGGGGCTGTACACGCGCAGCGCGGCCCACATGCGCACGAGCCGCACATGGGCCAGCATGGGAAACGCGCGCACGCCGCGCGCCGCAATCTGGCGCAGGATCGGCGTAGTGGTGAAGTCGTTGAAGCCGGCCTCTTCCATCGAGTCGCCGAACTGCACCGTGCCTTCGTCGGTCTGCCGCACGTTGATGGTCGGGTAGCGCAGAAACGGTTCGACGCGCTCGCTCACGAGCACCTGGCCGCGATTGGGCGCAACGGGCGCATTCAGGCCCACGTGCGGCGCGAGCGTGCGATTGCCGAGCCCCGCTGCGAGCACGACGCGCGCCGCGTGGTACACGCCGCGCCGGCCCTGCACGCTGAAGCCGCTGGTTCCGGCTACAACGCGCTCGGCGCGCTCGCCGGAGACGAGCCGCACGCCGCGCCGTTGCATCGCGACATGCAATGCACGCAGCAGCTTGAGCGGGTTGACGTGGCCATCCATCGGCGTATAGCTTGCGCCCGCGACCTCGGGGCCGATGCCCGGAAGCCGCTCGCGCAGCTCTCGATGATTTAGCAGTTCGAACGGATAATCGCCGATCTCGGCCTGCAAGGTGGAGAGCCGTTTAAGGCGTTCGGCGAGTTCTTCGTCCGAGAAGCAGATATGAAAGCCGCCGGGCTGTCGCAGCGCGACGTCCACGCGCGCTTCGTCGGCGAGGCTTTGCGCGAGCAGTGGCCAGCGCTGCGCCGAACTGCGCGACCAGCGCGCGTACGGCGAAAGGCCGTAACCTTTGCCCTGAATCCAGACGAGGCCGAAATTGCCGCGCGAGGCGCGAAAGCCGCCGTCGTCCTCGTCGAGCACGGTCACGCGCGCGCCTTCACGAGCGAGGCCGTAGGCCACGGCGGAGCCGACGAGGCCGCCGCCGATCACGAGCACGTCGGGGCTCGTGGAGGAGTGTTGTGTCATCGGGCTTCTCCGATCAGGATGCGGTCCAGCCCGACCATGCGGTCGAGCAGCAGCATCAGCAGGATCGTGCCGACGATCAGCACCGCCGACACCGAAGTGACGAGCGGATCGATCGTTTGCGCGATCTGGTTGTACATGGCGACGGGCAGTGTGGTGGTGCCGGGCGTCGCGACGAAAATCGTCATGGTCAGTTCATCGAAGCTCTGGATGAACGACAGCACCCAGCCGCCCGCTACGCCCGTGCGGATCATCGGCAGCACGACGCGGCGGAACGCCGTGAAGCGACTCGCCCCGCACGAAAGGGCGGCACGCTCGGCGTCGCGATCGAGGCCGACCGCCGAAGAAAGCGCGAGGCGCAGCGCATACGGCAGCACGATCACCACGTGCGCGGCGACGAGTGCCCAGAAGGAACCGTTCAGGTTGAGCAGTGAAAGAAAGCGCAGGAACGCAATGCCGAGCACCACGGCGGGGATCATCATCGGCGAGAGGAAGAAGCTCACCAGCGCGCCGCGGCCTGCAAAGCGGTAGCGCGCGATGGCGAGCGCGGCGGGCACCGCGAGCGCCACGCCGATGGTGGCCGCCGCGAACGCGAGGCGCACCGAAAGCCAGAACGCGGCGACGATGTCGCCGTTCTGCAGGATCGCGCGAAACCAGCGCAGCGAGGCACCGTCGAACGGCATCGAGATATAGCCCTTGTCCGTGAAGGCCACGAGCAGCACCACGACGATCGGCGCGAGCATGAAGGCGAGAAAGAGCGCGTTGAACGCGAGCCCGAGGAATCCGTTGCGTTTCATGTCGAGCCCCGTTAGTCGAAGATGTGCTTGAAGCGGTGCTCGGCGAGACGGCTGCAGCCCATCACGATTGCCACGTTGGCGATCAGCAGCAGCACGGCAATGCTCGCGCCCAGTGGCCAGTTCAGCGTACCGAGGAACTCGTCGTAAGCAGCCGTGGCGACGACCTTCAGCCGCCGCCCGCCGATCAGCGCAGGCGTAGCGAACGCGGAGGCCGAGAGCGCGAACACGATGATCGAACCCGAGAGCACGCCCGGCATGATCTGCGGCAGGATCACGCGGCGGAACACGCGCAGCGGCGAGGCGCCGAGCGAGCGGCCGGCCCATTCCACCTGCGGATCGAGCTTTTGCAGCGTCGCCCAGACCGACATCACCATGAACGGCACGAGCACGTGCGTGAGCGCGATGATCGTGCCGGTCATGGTGAAGACGAGGCGAATGGGCTCGTCGGTGATGTGCAGCGCCTGGAGTGCGTTGTTGAGCACGCCGTTATTGCCCAGCAGGATTTGCCAGCCGAGCGTGCGCACGACCACGGAAATCAACAGCGGGCCGAGCACGATCAACAGACAAGCGGATTGCCATGGACGCCGCATGCGCGCGAGCACCAGCGTTTCCGGCACGCCGAGCACGATGGAAAGCAGTGTGACGGCGAACGCCAGGCCCGCAGTGCGCAGGAAGATTTCACCGTAGTACGGATCGCTCAGGACCTCCAGGTAATTCGTAACGGTCCAGCCGCGTTGCACGCCCGCAAGATCGCTGAACACATGAAACGAGAGCACGAAGGTGAGCAGCAGCGGCACCAGCAGCAGCGCGAGAAACAGCAGCAGCGCGGGCGCGGAGAGCAGCCAAGGCGCGGCGCCCGCGCGCGAGTCGTCAAGCGTTGCCATGGGCGCCCTCCCGCGTGAGCACGCGCAGATCGTCGTCGGTCCACGCGAGTCCGACTTCGTGGCCCTCATCGGGCGGCGGCGCACCGTGATTGGGTTGCGCGATATGCAGCTTGCCAAGCTCGGTCTCGACGGCGAGCAGCCACTGATTGCCGACGAACACGCGCGTGCTCACGCGGCCTGTGAGGCGCGCGTCGCCATTGGCGAGACGCACTTTTTCGGGGCGGATATAGACGTTCACGGCGCCCGCGACCTCGCGGCCTTCGTGGGGCACGTGCAGCATCGTGCCGCCTACCTCGACCTCGGCGCAGCGCAGGTTGCGGCGCAGGACTTCGCCTTCCAGCGTGTTGGTGCGGCCAAGGAAGGTCGAAGCGAACGGCGTGGCCGGGCGCTCGTACGCGTCGAACGGTGTGCTCAACTGCGCGATCGTGCCGCGATGCATGACCGCAATGCGGTCGCTCATCGTCATCGCTTCCACCTGGTCGTGGGTCACGAGAATAGTCGTGATGCCAAGGCGCTTCTGGATCGCGCGCAACTCGATATGCATCTCTTCTCGCAGCTTGGCGTCGAGATTCGACATCGGCTCGTCGAGCAGCAGCAGTTCGGGCTGCATGGCCAGTGCGCGAGCAATCGCCACACGTTGGCGCTGGCCGCCCGAAAGCTCTTTCGGGTAGCGCGCGTCGAGCCCGCGCAGGCGCACGAGGTCCAGCGCCTCGGCAATGCGCTCGGCGCGTTGCGCGCGCTTCATCTTCTGCATCTCCAGACCGAAGCCCACGTTGCCGGCCACGGTCATGTGCGGAAAGAGCGCATAGCTTTGAAACACCACGCCGATGCCGCGTTTCTCGGGCCGCTCGTGCGTGATGTCGCGGCCGTCGAGCGTGATGCGGCCCGTGCTCGGCGTGACGAAGCCCGCGATCATCTGCAGTGTCGTCGTCTTGCCGCAGCCCGAGGGACCGAGCAGCGAGAGAAACTCGCCGCGTGCGACCGTGAGGTCGAGCTGCTCGATCGCCGTGAAGTCGCCATAGCGCTTCGAGATGCCTTGCAGGGTGAGGAAGCTCATGAGCGTGGGTCCTCGCTGATCACGTGCGGTGGGTGCGGGGCAGGGAGCGCGCGCATCAGCGCTCGACCGAACGGTTCCAGCGCTCGGTCCACTCGGTGCGATGCTCGTTGATGGTGCTCCAGTCCATGGCCGTGAGCTTCGAGATCTGGTCAGGACCATAGGGCACGCGCGCGGCCACTTCCGACGTGAGCTTGACGGTCTTGTTGACGGGGCCAAGGCCGATGTCCGCTGCCTGCTGCGCCTGCACTTCCGGGCTCAGCAGGAACTGGATGAACTGTTGCGAGAGCTGCGGCTGCGCGTTCTGCGCAATGGAGCACGCGGCCACCTGCAGCGCCACGCCGCCTTCCTTCGGGTAGATGAACTTGAGCGGGAAGCCCGTGTTCTGCAGCGCCACCGCGCGGCCGCTGCCGTAGGGGGCGATGATCACGTCGCCCGACTGCATGAGGCCGTCCATTTCGCCGGGCGTGGGCGCCCACGAAAGCACATTGGGCGCGACCTGTTTCGTCATCGCCTTGAAGCCGGGGTCGATGTCCTTTTCGCCGCCGCCGTTCAGGCGCGCGAGCATGACGAGCGTGTGCAGGCCGTAGGTGTTGGTGATCGGCGGCACGCCGAGCTTGCCTTTCACGCGCGCGTCTTCGAGCGACTTCCACGAGTCCGGCGCGGGCAGGCCGAGCTTTTTGAACGCCTGTTCGTTATAGCCGATGCCGGTCGCCACCATCCCCACGCCCACGGCGGTCGGGCCGATGTGTGCGAGCGGGTAGAGGTCCTTCATGACGGGCGCGTCGTCGAGCTTGCCGCACAGGCCGAGTTGCATCGCCTGGTACATCGGGCCGTCGTCCATCACGGCGACGTTGATCTGCTCGTGGCCCTTTTGCGCCTGGAGTTTCGCGAGCGTGTCGCTCGAATTGCCCGCCACATAGACGATCTTGACGTCATGCGCCTTTTCGAACGCCGGGATGATCTTCTGACGATAAAGCTGCTCGTTGGAGCCGCCGACGTTGGCGACGTACAGCGTGGTTTCGGCCTGGGCTAGCGAGGCCGCCGCGAGCGCGAGGGCGGCGAGCGCGGTTTTAGGCAGGAAGGTTGAACGACGGCGCATCGCGGCTTTCATGACGACGATCTCCATTCGATTGTGGGGAGCGGCGAACCGGACAGTGCGCCGATGCATCGCAGTCTGTGCCGGGCTGGCCATATCGTCCAATACGAATAAAATGCCAACCTATACGGTAATGATATGGACCAGGGTTAGGCCCTGGCGTGTGAATCAGGGTTAAGCCCAGGAGATCTGCCTTGAATCTGAAGCACGTCGAGGCGTTTCGCGCGGTAATGGTGTCGGGTTCGATGACGGCCGCCGCGAAAGCGCTTTACACCTCGCAGCCCAACGTGAGCCGCCTGATCGGGCAACTGGAGCGCGAGACCGGGCTCACGCTGTTTCAGCGCGTGGGCATCCGCCTCATTCCCACGAGCGAGGGCAACGCGTTTTTTCGCGAAGTCGAGCGGGCGTATGTGGGCCTGCAAGGACTCAGCAATGCCGCCGCGCAAATCCGCAATCTCGGCAGCGGACGCCTGCGTATCGCCGCGATGCCTTCTGCGGGGCTCACGCTCGTGCCGCACGCCATCGACAAGTTTCGCCGCCTGTTTCCGGGCGTGACGGTCTCGCTGCACGTGAACACCTCGGGCACGGTGAACCACTGGACCGGTTCGCAGTTTTGCGATCTGGGTGTGGCCGTGTACATCAGCGAGGCGTCGAATTGCGAGGTGGAATTGCTCTCGAAGGTCGCGGCCGTTTGCGTGATGCCGGCTTCACATTCGCTCGCGAAAAAGGCCATGATCCGGCCCGCCGATCTGGAGGGCGAGTCGTTCATCTCGCTGTGTCACGGCGACGGCACGCGCACGCAAATGGACGAAATATTCCAGCGTGCCGGGGTCGAGCGCGTCCTTGCCATCGAGGCGCAGTACACGGCAATTTGCTGCGAGATGGTCCGCTGCGGCATGGGCGTGACGCTCGCGCATCCCATCGTCGCGCGCGATTTCGCAGGGCCGGACATTGCCATCCGGCCGTTCTCGCCGGCGGTGATGTTCCCCACGTACCTGCTATTTCCGCCGAACCGGCCGCGCGAGCGTCTGGTGGCCGAGTTCGTCGAAGTACTGCGCGCGCATCACGATGGGTTGATTGCGCAGATGAAAGCGCCCGAGCGCGCGAGCGCGCGCAAGCGCACGAAGAAAGCGGCGGCTTGAGGCGGGCGCTCAGGCCGTGCGCTTCGCACCGCGTTTCTTCTGAGCCGCCCGCTCCACGAGATGCTCGACCATGCGCTGCGCCGCGGGCTGCAGCGTGTCGAACGCGCGAAAGCAGACGATGAAACGCCGCCGCGCCCAGGCATCGGTCAAGGCAATGGTGTGCACGTCCATGATGCGCCGGTAGGTGTGGCTCACCTCCTCGGGCACGACGCTGATGCCGAGATTGGCGGCCACTACGCGAAACGCCGCGTCGAGTGTCGACACCACCGCGCGATAGGCGACCGTGCGCCCGCTGCGCGCCGCCGACTGCCGCAGCATCGTATGCACGGCGGTGGAGGGCGGCAGGCCCACGTGCTCGTAATCGAGCGTCTCCTCGAAGGCGATGGTGCGGCGTTTCGCAAGCGGGTGCTCGGGATGCACGGCGAGCACGAGGCGGTCTTCACGCCAGGGGCGCGATTGAAGGCCCCCGAGTTCGACGTTGTCCCAGCACACGCCTAGCGAGGCCGCGCCGTCGCGCACACGTTGCACGAGTTCGTGCGACGTGCGCTCCTCCACGTTCACGCGAATGTTCTTGTACGCGGGCAGGCGCATGAACGACGCGAGGTCGTCGAGCAGCGCTTCGGCGATTGCGGAGGCCGAGGCGCACACGCTCACGCTGCCCGAGAGGCCGCTGCCGAGCGCGGCGACGTCGCTGGCCGCGCGCTCGAGCGTGAAGATCACGCTGCGCGCATGTTCGAGCAGCGCGAGGCCCGCCGCGGTGGGCTGCACGCCGCGGCGCGAGCGCGTGAGCAGCGGCACGCCGAATTCGCTTTCGAGCTGGGCAATGCGCTTGCTGATGGCGGAGGGCTCGATATGCTCCTCGCGCGCCGCACGTCCCATGTTGCCGTGCTCGCACACGCTCACGAGAAGGCGCAGGGTCTTGAGGTCGATGTCGTGCACGATGTCTCCTTACGGCATTTTGTGTGTTTCCAGATTGGAATCTTGAAGCTTCCAAAATACCGCTTTATGTATTTTGCGGAATGCCTAAAGTTAGCACATCGCTGGAGACAAAAACGGAGACACCTTCATGCCCCCATTACCACGGCGCGGCGTAATACGCGAGGTCGGCCTGCGCGACGGCCTGCAGAGCATCCAGACCGTGCTGCCTACCGAGCACAAGATCGCGTGGATACGCGCGGCATACGAAGCCGGTCAGCGCGAGATCGAAGTGGGCTCGTTCGTGCCCGCGCGCCTCTTGCCGCAACTCGCCGATACGGCGGAACTCGTCGCTTACGCGAAAACGCTGCCGGACCTCTTCGTCTCGGTGCTCGTGCCGAACCTGCAGGGCGCCGAGCGAGCGCTGGAAGCGCAAGCGGACCTCATGCTCGTGCCGCTTTCGGCGAGCGAAGCGCATAGCCTTGCGAACCTGCGCAAAACGCCCGGTGAAGTGGTGGCCGAGGTGGCGCGCATGCGCGCCGCGCGCGACGCCAGCGGCGCGAAGACGCTGATCGAAGGCGGCATCGGCACGGCCTTCGGCTGCACGCTGCAAGGGCGTGTCGAGCCTGCCGAGGTGCTGCGCTGCATGCAGGCGCTGCTCGACGCGGGCGCGGACCGCGTGAGCCTCGCCGACACCGTGGGCTACGCCAACCCCGCCGCCGTGCGAGCACTCTTCGAGGCCGCGCGCGAAATCGCGGGCGAGCGTTTGTGCTGCGCGCATTTTCACGACACGCGCGGCCTCGCGCTCGCCAACGTCTATGCCGCGCTGCAGGCGGGCGTGACGCGCTTCGACGCCACGCTTGGCGGCATCGGCGGCTGCCCGCATGCGCCGGGCGCAAGCGGCAACGCGTCGAGCGAAGACCTCGCGTTCATGCTCGCGGACATGGGCATCGAAACGGGCATCGACATCGAACGGTTGCTCGCGCTGCGCGCGCGCGTGGCCGCGTGGCTGGAGGGCGAAACGCTGCACGGCACGCTCTGGCGCGCCGGCCTGCCGAAGACTTTTGGCGCAACCGCGCATCACGCCTGATTGATTGGAATTCCTTATGAATACGCAAAACCGGTTGCCACTCGAAGGCGTGCGTGTCGTCGAATTCACGCACATGGTCATGGGCCCCACCTGCGGGATGATCCTCGCGGACCTCGGCGCCGAAGTCATCAAGATCGAACCGCCAGGCGGCGACAAGACGCGCAACCTGCCGGGCCTCGGCATCGGCTTTTTCCGCTCGTTCAACCGCAACAAGAAGAGTGTGGTGCTCGACATCAACACCGAAGCGGGGCGCTCGGCGGCCGTGGAGTTGATCGGCGAGTGCGACGTGATGCTCGAAAACTTCCGGCCCGGCCTCATGGAAAAGCTCGGCCTGGATTACGCGACGCTCTCGCAGCGTTACCCGCGCCTCATCTATGTCTCGCACAAGGGCTTCTTGCCGGGCCCCTATGAAAAGCGTCTCGCGCTGGACGAAGTCGTGCAGATGATGGGCGGCCTCTCCTATATGACCGGGCCCGCGGGGCGGCCGCTGCGCGCGGGCACCTCGGTGAACGACATCATGGGTGGCATGTTCGGCGCGATTGGCGTGCTGGCCGCGCTGCGCGAGCGCGACACCACCGGCCGTGGCCAGGAGGTGCAAAGCGCGCTGTTCGAGAACTGTGTGTTCCTGAGCGCGCAGCACATGCAGCAATACGCCATGACGCACGAAGCGCCGCCGCCCATGCCGTCGCGCGTGTCGGCCTGGAGCGTGTACGACGTGTTCACGCTCGCTGAGGGCGAGCAGCTTTTCATCGGCGCGGTAAGCGACAAGCAGTTCGTGACGTTGTGCGACGTAATCGGCTGCCCGCGGCTTGCCGACGAGCCTCGCTTCGCGAACAACGCCCTGCGCGTGGCCGTGCGGCCTGAACTGCTCGAACGCCTGGGCGCAGTGTTGGCCACGCAGCAGGCCGCCGAACTCATGCCGCGCCTCGAAGCGGCAGGCATTCCCTACGCGCCGATCGTGCGCCCCGATCAGTTGCTCGACGATCCGCACCTCAAGGCGAGCGGCGGACTCGTGCCGATGCAGACCGACGACGGCGGCACGACCGAAGTCGTGCTGCTGCCGCTCATGATGGGCGGCCGCCGTCCCGGCGTGCGTCAGCCGCTCGCGAAGGTGGGCGAGCACACCGAGGAGGTGCTGGCAGGACTGAAGTCACGCGCGGCGACCTGAGCAAGCAGGCCCGGCATTCACAAGAAAGACGCCCAGCGAGGCGTCGTCACGGAGACAAGCATGCAACGAATCCTCGGGGCGGACGATCCGCTCGACGCCGTCACGGCCCCACCCGTGGGCAATCGCGCGGCGGCCGCGCTTTCCGCCAGGCTCGACCGCCTGCCCGCCACGCGCCAGCTCTGGATGCTGGTGATGCTGATATCGCTAGGCGGCTTCTTCGAGGTCTACGATCTCATCTTCACAGGGTATATCGCACCGGGCATGGCCAAAAGCGGCATGCTGCAAACCACCACGCACGCGTTTTTCGGCTTCAACGGCATAGGCGCGTTCGTGGCCGCGACGTTTGCGGGTCTTTTCGTCGGCACGTTCTGTTTCGGCTGGCTACCGGATAAATTCGGACGACGAAGCGTATTCACATTTTCGCTGCTGTGGTATTCGGCGGGCTCGGTGGCGATGGCATTCCAGCATACGTCGCAGGGGCTGATCCTGTGGCGCTTCATCACGGGCATCGGCGTGGGCATCGAGATCGTCACCATCGACAGCTACGTCACGGAGATGGTCCCGCAGCAAATGCGCGGGCGTGCGATGGCCTTGAATCAGGCGATCATGTTCTCAGCCGCGCCCATTTCAGCGCTGCTTTCGTGGTGGCTAGTGCCGCTGGCGCCGTTCGGTCTGGATGGCTGGCGCTGGGTCGTGCTTGCCGGTTCGCTCGGTGCGGCGATTGTGTGGTTCGTGCGCCGCGCCGTGCCGGAAAGCCCGCGCTGGCTCGTTACGCACGGTCAAACGGAGGCGGCCGAACGCGTGATCGCGCAGATGGAGCAGCGCGCCGTGCGCGAGAGCGGCCAGGCGTTGCCCGAGCCTTCTCCCACGCTCGTGCTGCCCGCGCATCGGCGCACTTCGCTTGCGGAGCTGTGGAAACCGCCGTACCGCGCGCGCCTCATCATGCTGATCGCGTTCAATCTGTGCCAGGCGGTGGGCTACTACGGATTCGCCAACTGGGTGCCCACGCTCCTGATCGGGCAAGGCGTGACCGTCACGAAGAGCCTGCTGTATGCGGTCGTGATCGCCATTGCGCTGCCGTGCGGGCCGTTGCTCGCGATGCTCGTGGCCGATCGCATCGAGCGCAAGTGGCTCATCGTCGGCTCGGCTTTCGCGGTGGTCGTGTTCGGGTTGCTGTTCGCGCAGGCACGCGGGCCGCTTGCGCTCATTTCGCTCGGTGTCCTGATCAGTCTCGCGGGGCAAACCATTTCCGTGTGCTATCACGCCTATCAGGCCGAGCTTTTTCCCACGGCCGTGCGTTGCAGCGCCAATGGCATCGTTTATTCCGCAAGCCGCGTGGGCGCCATGATGTCGGGTTTCATCATCGCCGCGTTGTTGCGCGATTTTGGCGTGAGCGGTGTGTTCGCCGGCATCACCGTGTGCATGCTCGCGGTGATGATTTCCATCGGCGGATTTGGGCCGCGCACGAATGGCGTGCGGCTCGAAGAGCTTTCGGCGTGAGGCAGAAGGGGATGAGGCGTGCCGGCCGGCACGCCTCGTAAGGCAACGCTCAGGCTGCGGCGATCACGTCGATGCGCAGCGCCGGGCCGCCCGCTGCGATTTCCAGCAGACGATCGACGTTCGGGTGCGCGCCCGGACGGTTGCGCGCGTCGGCGGTGTGCTCGGCGAACACGGCGAGGCCATGCTCGGCGGCGTTGGCGTCGAGCGTGCCGAAGGCTTCGCGCAGGTAGTGGTAGACCGCGAGCGAGCCCTGCTTGCCGGGCTTGTTCTCGATGCTAGCGGCGACAACGCCCTGAGCGTCCACGAGATCGATGCGCTCGATGCCGTCGATGCCCGGCAGCAGCGCGAGATTGTCCTTGAAGACGGCGCCCGGTTGAATTGCCTGAATCACTGAAAACACTCCGTTGGTTCGATAGATGGCGTATGCGGAGCCGTATCTTAGCCGATCGGAGTGAGACGCATCAGGCCCCGTTCACGCTCCGCAGCACGCTTTCGATCGCGGCGGCCACGCTCAGCACGTGCGCGTCGCTGTCGGCGAGTCCCGCCACGCTCAAGCCCACGGGCGCCTCGCCGCGCGGCGCGCACGGCAGCGACACGGCGCAGCCATCGAGGAAGTTCACCAACGAAGGATTGCGCAGCACGAGCGCGTTCGTGGCCGCGAAGTGCGCCGGGTCGGCTTCGAGCGCCGCGATTGTCGGCGGCACGATGGGCACGGTCGGCATGAGGAAGGCGTCGAAACCCGCGAGCGCGGCGCGCGCCTGTGCGATTGCGGCGGCGCGCGCGGCAAGCAGGTCGAGGTAGTCGGCGGCGCTCGCCGTTTCGCCCAGACGGATGCGCGCGAGCACGCGCGGGTCGTAGCGCTGCGCGTGTGCAGGCAGACGGCTGCGGTGCGTGGCAAAGGCCTCGATCGGCGAGAAGCCGAAGCGGTTGATGGCGGGCAGCGTCTCCAGCAGCGGCAGGGTCAGCGGCGTGATCTGCATGCCAGCACGCGAGAGGCGCGTGAGCGTGGCTTCCCACGTGCGCGCGACATGCGCGTCCATGCCTTCGGTCACGTAGTTCGCAAGGACCGCAAGGCGCAGGCCCTTGGGCTCGGCGGTGCGTACGTCCGCGGCGTTTGCGTCCGTTGCCAGGCCCGCGAGCACACGGTCCACCAGCGCGCAGCACGCCACGCTCGGGGCGATGGCGCCGATTGAGTCGAGCGTGGTCGAAAGCGGGAACACGCCGGCCGTCGGCACGCGCCGGGCCGTGGGCTTGAAGCCGGTGAGGCCGCAGAACGCGGCGGGAATGCGCAACGAGCCGCCCGTGTCGCTGCCAAGTCCGGCCGCGGCCATGCCACCCGCCACCGAGGCCGCCGCGCCCGACGACGAGCCGCCCGCCACGCGTGCCCCGTCGCCGTCACGCCACGGCGAGCGCGGCGTGCCGCGCCACGGGTTGAGGCCGAGCCCAGAGAACGCGAATTCGCTCATGTTGGTGCGCCCGAGCGGGACGGCCCCGGCGCGGCGCAGACGCGCCACGGCGGGCGCGTCGAAGGTGGCGGGTGGGGCGTCGTCGAGCACGCGCGAACCCGCGCGCGTGGGCTCGCCCGCCACGTCGAACAGGTCTTTGATGGACACCGGCAGGCCCGCGAGCGGTGAAAGCCGCACGCCCGCGCGGCGCAGCGCGTCCTGGGCGTCGGCCTCGCGCCGCGTGCGTTCGGCGTCGAGGGCGATGAACGCGTGGCCGCCGTTGCCGCCTTCGGCGGCAATGCGCTCCAGCGCGGTTTCCACGAGCGCGCGGCTCGTCGTGCGGGCCGCGTCGAGATCGGCGGCGAGTTGGGAGAGGCGCGTGGCAGGATTGTATGACATGGGTTTCGTTGCGCGTGTACGAGGAAAAGGATGAGTGCTCAGACCACCGCTCAGGCGACCGCTTATGCCACAACCGGCAGCGCGCGAACCGCGTAACGCGCGCGCAGGCTGCGTTCGAGCACCGGGTCGTGCAGTTCCAGCTCGAACGCGTCGCCCGACTCCATCGCCGCCATCTCGCCGTTCACGGCGAGCGTGCCGCTGTACATCGCGCTGCCGGGCGGCAATGCGCCCGTTTCCGTATAGCGGCGCCACAGGTCGGCGGGCGGCAGCAGGCCGTCCACGGCGCCGCTCTGGTAGGCGCGCGTTTCGCCGCTCGCGGCAACGAGCGTGGCGCGCATCGTCAGGCGGTCCCAGTGGCCCGCCACGTCTTCGTAGCGCCACGCCTCGCGGCCCAGCGGCTTCGGGCACACCTGCTTGGATACCGCCACGCTGTAGGCCTCCGCTTTGCGGTCGGTGTGATCGGAGCCGATCGTCACGAGCGTGCCGAGCGGGCTCGCCACGAGCACGCACTCGATCTCGCCGCTCGTGTGCGTGCCGAGCACGTCCACGGTTTCGGCCTGGTTCAGTTGCTCCGCACCCACGCGGTAGAAGAGCGGCGTGCTCGAAGGCGGCGCCACGCCGAGCGCGGCGAGTTCGTCGATGTGATGCTGGATCGCGTGAGCGTCGCGGCCGGCCCAGCCGGCGATCACCAGCGTGTCGATATCGATCGAAAGCGGCGTGGCTGCGCCGCCGGCCGGAAGGACGGTGAAGGAAAGCGTGGTCATGATGGCAGTTCGAAAGGGGGAGGACGCACCCGGCGCACTGGCTGCGCGCGCCGGGAGGAAAAGCGGAGATCAGTCCTGCAGCGGGCGATGCGCGGTTTCGCGGGCGGCGATCAGCGCGATGCCGGTGACGATGAGCGCGCCGCTCACATAGAGCGAGACGGCTGCCGTGCTGTGCCAGGTGCGAAACAGCGCGACGATGATGAGCGGTGCGAAGCCGCCGCCGAGAATCCCGGCGAGCGTATAGGCGAGCGAGGAGCCGGCATAACGCACGCGGGTCGGGAACTGCTCGGTGACGAAGGCGGCTTGCGGGCCGTACATCACCGCGTGAATCACGAGGCCGATCATCACGGCGAGCACGATCAGCGCGGGCTGCGAGGTGTTCATCAGCATGAAGAAGCCGAATGCCCAGACCATGGCCGCGATCACGCCGCCGAGGTACACGGGACGCCGCCCGAAACGGTCGGAGAGCGCGCCGAAGAACGGCACGGCAAGGGCGTTGCAGGCGGTGCCCGCGAGCACGGCGGTGAGCGCGAGGGAGCGCGAGAGGTTGAGCACCGTGGTCACATAGGTGAGCGTGAACACGACGAGCAGCGCGTACAGCACGTCGGAGCCGATACGCGCGCCGCCCGCCACGATGAGGCGCCGCCAGTGCTGCGAGAACACTTCGAGCACGGGCACTTCCGCGGTGGCGTGCGCTTCGTTCAGCTTTTCGAATTGCGGCGTTTCGCCAACGCTGCTGCGCACCCAGATGCCGAACAGCACGAGCAGCAGGCTCGCGAGGAACGGCACGCGCCAGCCCCACGAGAGGAACGCATCGGACGACACGGAAATCGTGATGAACGCGATGAAGCCCGTGCCGAGCAGCGTGCCGAACGAGGGCCCGACTTGTGCCCACGAAGCGTTCAGGCCGCGCTTTTTCTGGTCGCCGTGCTCAACCGCGAGCAGCACCGCGCCCGCCCATTCGCCGCCTAGCGCGATGCCCTGCACGAAGCGCAGCGCGACGAGCAGCATGGGGCTCAGGATGCCGGCCGTGGCGTAGGTGGGCAGCACGCCCATCAGCGCGGTGGTGATGCCCATGAGCACGAGCGTGAGCATGAGCACGGCGCGCCTTCCCATGCGGTCGCCGAGATTGCCGAAGATGAAGCCGCCGAGCGGCCGCGACACGTAGCCCACGGCATAGGTCGAGAACGCGAGCAGCGTGCCCGCGAGCGGGTCGACCGAAGGGAAGAACAGATGATTGAAGACCAGCGCGGCAAGCGTGTTGTAGACGGTGAAGTCATACCATTCGAGCGACGTGCCGATCATGCTGGCGCTCGCAAGGCGGCCGCGTCCGGTGCGGGTGCGGCCGAGCGTCGAGGCTTGGGCGAGAGAGTTCATCGGATTCTCCATAGTCGTTGGGCGTGAAGCGCCTGGGGCTACTGCTGTGTCACGCCGCGAGGCGCCAGAGCATGTCGAAGCTGCGCACCGTCTCGCGCGCCACGCCCGCGGCTTGCGCGAGCTGTTCGGCGGCGGCGCGCGCTGCAGCGTTCGAACTGCCTTCCACGAACACGACCGCGTCTTCTTGCACGGCGCGCGCCGTGCCCGCAGCGCCGCCGGTCGCAAGCGGCGAGGAAAGCGTGCCCTCGGTGCGGAACACGCGCACCGCGTGAACGCCGGGCGCGTGCGTGGCGGCGTCGGCCGCATCGCGCCAGGTTGCGGCGGCGAGCGCCTGCGGCGCGGCCACGAAGATCGCGACGTGCGCGCCTTCGCCTTCACCCGCTTCGAATGCAAGCTCGCCCACGCGGCGCTGCGTATCGTTCATGCGCGCGAAGTTGCGCAGCGACCAGTCGGTCTGCACGGTGAAGGCCTGGCGGTAGGCGTCGCTGCGGAACACATCGAGCGACTCCGTCACGTAGAGCGCGAGATAGCGGCGCGCGTGGCCGTCGTTGGCGAGGAAGCGGCGCGCATGGCGAAAGCCGCGAATGCCGACGCGTTCCTGCATGTGCTCGCGATCGTACCAGGCGTTGAAGTCGGCTTCGGCGTGCGGGTCGGTGTCGGTCCAGATGCAAAGCTGGCCGGGCTGGGCGTTCTGTGTCGTGCTCATCGGTTCTTCCTGCGCATACGTTGTATCGGATAGACGCAGTTTGGCGAGCACGGGCCGCTTCGGTCCAACAAGAAAAAAAATACGCAGTGAACAGGTTTTTTTATCGCTTGTTTTTGTCGCCGGCGGCGCGGGCCGGTTTTGCCGGGCGCTGGCGCGCGGTTTTCGCCGCGGGTTTGGCAACCCCTGCCGCGCGGGCCGGGGCTTTCGGGCGGCGCGCGGTGCTGGCGGATACAGCCGGCGTTGCGCCATCCAGCTCCGGCCCCAAAGCGAGCACGAACGCTTGCGCCTGTTCGGCCGCGAGTTCGGCGATACGCGCGGGCAGCGGCTGGCTCTGCAGACGGTAGCTCGCTACGAGCGGCAGCGGCACGAAGCCGCTTTCCACGTCGAGCACTTCGAGCGCGCCTTCGCGCAGCTCGCGCTGGATGATGGCGGGCGGCAGCACCGCCACGCCGAAGCCGTCTGCCACGAGGCGGATCATCGCCGCCACGGAACTAATGCAGTTGATGCGCACCGGGCGCTCGACCGCGCGTGCGAACTCGCGTTCGAGCGCGATATGCGGTCCCGAATTGCGCGAGAAGCTGAGGATGGGAAATTCGGCGAGCCGCGCAAGATCGACGCGTTGGCCCGAAAGCCCGAGCGTGGGGCTGGCCACCCAGCGCATGGGGAACTCGCACAGCGGCACGTCGGCGAATTCGCGGTCGCCCAGCGCGTGCGTTTGCAGGATCAGATCGACGGCGTCGGCGCGCAGCAATTGTGTGAGGTGAATCGTGGTGTCGCTCGTGACCTCGATCTCCAGATGTGGAAAGCGCTCGCGCACGCGCGCCATCACCGCGGGAAACCAGCTATGCACGATCGACTCGACCACGCCGATGCGAATGAGGCCGCCGCCGCCGCTCGCGTCCTCGACTTCGCGGCGCATCTCCTCGCCGAGATTCACGATGCGCTCGGCGTACGCGAGCATCTTGCGGCCCGCGGGCGTGAGCGTGGCCGAGCGCGAATTGCGGTCGAACAGGCGCACCTCGAAGCTCTCCTCCAGCGCCGCGATACGGCTCGACACCGCCGCCTGCGTGGTGTGGAGCTTTTCCGCGGTGAGGCGGAAATTTTGCAGGCGCGCTAGCCAGATAAATGTTTCGAGAAACCGGATATTCATGATTCGAAGGAGGGCGGACGGCGAGGACGCATGATAGCGCGCCGTATTTCCGTTGCCGGCCGAATCGGTGCCAACGGTTGATCGACTCACTCCTCTCCCACCGCCGAAAGCGGCGCGGCCACATGCTCGAGCGACTTGCGCTCCGCGTCCACGCCCCAGACCGCAGCGACGAGCGCCGCGCCAAGCATGAGTGCCGATCCCACCACATAGCCCGTCAACACCTCGCTGCGCTGATGCGTATCGATCAGTCGTCCGAAGAATGCCGGGCCGATGATGCCGCCCAGCGCCGTGCCGAACGCATAGAACACGGCGATCGCAAGGGCCCGAATCTCCAGCGGAAACGATTCGCTCACGGTGAGATAGGCGGAACTGGCGGCGGCCGAGGCGAAAAAGAAAATCACCATCCACGCGACGGTTTGCATCGTTGCCGTGAGCATGCCCTGCTCGAAGAGCCACCCGCTCACCGTGAGCAGCACGCCCGAGAGCGCATAGGTCGCGGCGATCATCGTGCGCCGTCCGATCACGTCGAACAAACGCCCCAGCACGAGCGGACCGAGGAAGTTGCCGAGCGCGAACGGCAGCAGATAGAGGCCCACGTCGCCGCCCGGCACGTGATAGAACTCCGTGAGCACGAGCGCGTAAGTAAAGAAAATGGCGTTGTAGAAGAAGGCCTGGGCCGTCATGAGCGAAAGACCCACCAGCGCGCGGCGGCGGTGCCGCACGAAGATGGCGTGGAACACCGCGCGTAGCGGCGTGTGACTGCGCGCATGCAAACGCAGCGGGGCGTCGGGTGGATCTTTCAGCGTATGGCCCGCGTCGCGAAAGCGCGTTTCGATGTTCTTCACGATCCGCTTTGCTTCGTCGTGCTCGCCATGCGTGAGGAGCCAGCGCGGGCTTTCGGGAATCCAGCGGCGCATGGGCAAGATGATGAGCGCGAGCACAGCGCCAATGAAGAAACACACGCGCCAGCCCCAGTCGGCGGGCAGCAGGCGCGGGTCGAGCAGCACGAGCGAGCCCGCCGCGCCAATGGCCGCGCCGACCCAGAACGTGCCATTGATGCTGAGGTCGGTCCAGCCGCGCACGCGCGCGGGCGTGAACTCCTGAATCGTCGAATTGATGGCCGCGTACTCGCCGCCGATGCCCGCGCCCGTGATTGCGCGAAAAGCCACGAAGCTCGCGAAGCTCCACGAGAATGCAGTCGCGGCGGTGGCGAGCAGATACACCGCGAGCGTGATGAAGAAGAGTTTGCGGCGCCCCAGGCGGTCCGTGAGCCAGCCGAAGCCGAGCGCGCCGCACACCGCGCCCGCGATATACGCGCTGCCCGCGAGTCCCACCTGCGCGTTGTCCAGATGCAGCACCGGGCTCGTTTTTAGCGCACTTGCTACGGCGCCGGCCAGCGTGACTTCGAGACCGTCGAGCAGCCAGGTGACGCCCAGCGCCACGACGATGAGCACGTGAAAGCGCCCCCACGGCAAGCGGTCGAGGCGCGCAGGCAGCGTGGTTTCGATGATGGCGGGTTTATCGGTCGTCCCGGTCGTATCTGGAGGATTCATCGGGCAAGGCGAGGTTCGGCACGCGATGCCTTGGAGCATGCGCCGTTCCTGAAATATGCACGTTGAGCCTATTATTGATGCGATTAACGATTCATCCGGCGTTGGGATGATTACGCCGTTTTAAGCACTCTTCCCAATTCGCCGGATCAATTCAATACGCGCGTTCAGAAGCCGCGCCGAACCGTAACCGTTGCGCCCGTGCTATGCGAATGAAGAATGGCGACGCGCGCGGTGGCGGAAAACACCCACTCGTCCATGGTCAGCGAGAGCCTGCGTTGAGGTTGCGCGCCAATGTTCAGCGTGCCGTCGGGCACTTGAAGAATTGAAATCTGGGGCGCCGTAGAAGGGCCCATCTGCAGATAATCGGAACTCGGCCGCGCAGCTTGCTGCACGCCGTCACTGCTCCCGGGCGCGGACTTTACGAAGTCGTAATGGTATTTCTCCGGTACCACCGGCGCGCTATAAAAACTTTCGACTTGCGCGTAAAACGGCTTGGGCTGATTCGCCTGGTATTCCATTTCGTACCGGTGCAGATACGCCTGGGGTTCCGGTGGCAGTGCTGGAATCACTTCCATAGGCATTGACGGGATATTGGCGACCGTCATGGTTTCGGGAGCGTTCAAGCCGGTGCTCTGAGCGAACGCATAACCGCTCAGCATAAAAAAGGCTGCACCGACAATCTTTTCGTTCAGGCACGTCATGAGCATGCCTCCAATGACGAACTCGAAACATCAAAACTGCCGAACGTTCCTGCTCAACTGACCGCCATTGCATCGACTGCACCCATGCATTCTAGTACCTGAATGGCTTCATGCCAGCCGAATGTGCGCGAACGCCCCGCAGATGGATGTGAAGTCCACCAGCTAGCAGATGGCGTGCAATGTCGTTGCCTAACATCGCAGACGATATAACCGATTCAGGCGGCAGCAAGACCACCCGCAGCGGCAGAAATTGCGGATGGTCGTGCGGATAATCGACGGGCTCACGCCAGAGGCGAGCCCACCGGCGCTAGCGCATTGGGGGAAATACGAGTGCGGGTTAGATCGTGCCGAAGAGCGCGCGCGGCCGGTCCTGCAGCGTGCGCGCGAGGACCTTCAGTGCGCGCGCGAGTTGCTCCCGCGAGGTTGCACACGCGAGGTTGATACGTACGCCGTGCTCGAGCGTCGAGCGGTCCACGGCGAACGCCGAGGCGGGCATGGTGTTCACGCCGCGCGCCAGCGCGTTGGCGGCGAAGTCGTCGGAACGCCACGGGGCCGGCACGCGCAACCAGACGAACATGCACGCCGGGTCGCTATTGAGCAGGTCGCGCGGCAAGATTTCGAGCGCGAGCGCTTGCCGTGCCTGCAGCTCCGCACGCTGCGCTTCGAGTATGAGGTGCGCGGTGCCGTCCTCGATCCAGCGCGTCGTGATGAGCGTGGTGAGCGGCGCGGGCATCCAGGCCGTCGTGCGCACGGCCTCGGCAGCGAGCGCCGCGCCATGCGGCGGCGTGTGCAGATAGCCAATGCGCAGCCCGGGTGCGAGCACCTTCGACGTAGAGGCCACGTGGAAGGTCAGCTCCGGGCACAGGCTCGCGATGGTCGGCAGGCGCTTGCGCAGCAACGGCCCGTACACGTCGTCCTCGATGATCGCCACATGGTGCCGGCGCGCGATCTCCACGAGCGCGAGGCGACGCTCGAGGCTCATCGTCACCACGCTCGGGTTCTGCAGGTTAGGCACGGTGAAGATCGCTTTCACCGGCATGCGGCGGCAGGCGTCTTCGAGCTGATCGGGCAGGAGGCCTTCGGCATCGCTTGGGATACCGACCAGTTCGAACTGGAATACGGGTGCGAGCGCTTTCAGGCCGTAATAGGTCAGCTTGTCGGAGAGGATCACGCCTTCGTGTCCCATCAGGCTGCTCAAGACCGCGTAGAGGCCGTGCTGCGCGCCGCTCGTCACGACGAGATTATCGGGCGAGGGCGTGAAGCCAGGCGCGGCGATCCATTGCGCGCCCGCCGCGCGCGCCCATTCCGCGCCCTGGGGCGGCTGATATTCCTGAGTTTCCGCAAAGCGCGGGTCGCGCGAGATCTGCGCCATCGTGCGGGCGAGTTGCGTGAGGAATTCGCCAGTCGCCGGGCGGTTGACGGTGAGGTCGACCACGCCGCTCGCTTCGGCGCCGTTCGCCTCCGCGCTTCGCTGCGCCGCGGCGCCAACGGCCGGCATGGCGCCGCCGGTGACGATCGAGCCGCGCCGCTTGCTCGCAACGATCAGCCCGCGCGCCTGCAACTCCTTGTAGGCGCGCGAAACAGTGGAAACGTTGATGCCCAGCTCCACGGCCAGATCGCGCTGCGGCGGCAAGCGGCTGCCTGGCGGGTACTGACCGCTGCGCACCTGCTCCTCGAGATTGCGGGAGACCTCCAGATACGTGGCTTGACGACCTTTTGTCTGGATATTCTCATCCGTTTTTGTCTGGTAATCGTCGGCTTTCATGCAAGTATTAACTCCATACAAAACTCGATCGTCTGCCACATCACCGCGCTGCACTGAGGCACATCACCCGCGCCCCCGTTGCATCTTTAACCCAAAAACACAAGATATGGCAAGTGGTTGGCTGCGCGTGCCCTGAAGCGTTAGATCACTCGCCAGGGAAATTCCTGGTCTCCACACAAAGTCTTTTTAATTGCACACAAAAAATTATTGTGTGAGTATGAATCCAAGGTTTTGTTCGGCCAGCAGCTCGGCGCAACACGCACTGTATTACAGGAGGACAGTCTCGTGGCATCCCGGCAATCCACACCCGCTTCAGGCGCAACATCCACACCCCTCGGCCATTCGCTGCGCAAGCGGCACGTCACGATGATTTCGCTCGGCGGCATCATCGGCGCGGGGCTGTTCGTCGGCAGCAGCGCCACCATCAACGCGATGGGGCCCGCTGCCTGCCTGAGCTACCTGCTGGCGGGCATCGTCGTGCTGTTCGTCATGCGCATGCTCGGCGAGATGGCGCTCGCGCATCCGGGCGTCGGTTCGTTCACGGAGTTCACGCGCATTGGTCTTGGCGACTGGGCCGGTTTCACGAACGGCTGGCTGTACTGGTACTTCTGGGTGATCGTGGTGGCCGTGGAAGCGGTGGCGGGCGCGGGCATCCTGCAGCGCTGGATTCCCGCGCCAGTGTGGGTGATCGGGCTCGTGCTGCTCTCGTTCATGACGGTCGTGAACCTGCTCTCGGTGAAATCATATGGAGAATTCGAGTACTGGTTCGCGTCGATCAAGGTCGCGGCCATCATCGTATTCATCGTGGTGGGCGCGAGCTATCTGTTCGGGTTCAGCTCGTGGCACCAGACCGTGAACAATCTGAGCGGCGACCACGGCTTCATGCCGTTCGGCGCGATGTCGATCTTCGCGGGCGTGCCCACCGTGATCTTCGCTGTGGGCGGCGCGGAGATCGCGACCATTGCCGCGGCCGAATCCGACGACCCGGGCCGCAACGTCGCCTCGATGACCCGTTCGGTCATCCTGCGCGTGATCACGTTCTATGTCGGCTCGCTTTTCGTGATTGCGTGCATCGTGCCGTGGGCGAGCATCAAGGTGGGTTACTCGCCGTTCGTGGCCGCGCTCGAAACCATGCATATTCCGGGCGCTGCGGACATCATGAATGCAATCGTGCTGGTGGCGGTGCTCTCGGCGCTGAACTCCGGGCTCTATGTGTCCTCGCGCATCGTGTTCCGGCTTGCCGAACGCCGCGACGCGCCGCGCGCGCTGCTCACGCTCTCGAAGAGCCGCGTGCCGCGTCTGGCCGTGCTCGTGAGCAGCGTTGTCGGCTACGTGGCCATCGTGGCGGCGATCGTTTCGCCGCAGGGTGTGTTCCTCTATCTCGTCAGCGCATCGGGCGCGGTGATGCTGTTCGTGTATCTCTCCATCGCCGTCTCGCAGATCGTGATTCGCCGGCGCCTCGAGGCGACCGAGCCCGAACGGCTCACGTTCAAGATGTGGCTCTTTCCGTGGCTTTCGTGGGCCGTGGTGGCGGCCATTGCCGGTGTGCTCTGCGCGATGGGCTTCGATCACGCGCTTTCGGGGCAGCTCATGGCGAGCCTCGCGAGCGTGGCGGTGGTGTCGGCGGCCTACATGCTGACGCGCAAACGGACTCACGTGCAAGATTTCCGTGAGCCCGCAACCAACTGGAAGAAGTAATGGCGCAAGTGGCTGTCATTGGCGCGGGGTTCGTGGGGCTGTCGTGCGCTTACTGGCTCATGCGCGACGGGCACAGCGTGACGCTGTACGACGCGCAAGGGCCGGGCGAGGGTGCCTCATATGGCAACGCGGGCACGTTCGCGAACTACGCGTGCATTCCCGTGAACAACCCCGACGTGTTTCGCAACATCCCGCGCTTTCTGTTTTCGTCTACGAGCCCGCTGCGCATTCGCTGGGGCGACGTGCCAACGCTCACGCCGTGGCTCGCACGCTTTCTGCTGAGCGCCACGCCGCGCCGCTACGCGGGCAGTGTGAATGCGCTCGCGCAACTGCTCTCGCGCGCGTTCGACGGCTACCGCGAAATGCTTGCCCTCGACACGCTCGCGGCCTTCGTGCGCGAACGCGAATGCCTCTACCTGTATTCGAGCGCGGCGTCGTTCGAGGCCGCGCAGCCGGCGCTCGAGCTGCGGCGCTCGCTAGGCGTGGCGTTCGACACGCTCGCGCGCAGCGAAATCGCGCAACTGGAGCCGGGCCTCGCGCCGCTCTTCGCGCAAGGCACGCTCTTCAAGGGCAGCTGGTTTTTGAGCGATCCACGCGGCTTTCTTCAGGCCTTGCATGCGATGTTGTCGCTGCGCGGGCTCGTGCACCGGCGCGTGGCGGTCGAGACGCTGGCGCCTGCGGCAAACACGGTGAAGCTGATCGATTCGGCGGGCGAGACGCATGACGCCGAACACGCCATTGTGTGCGCCGGCGCGTTTTCGGGGCGTCTCGCGCGCCAATGCGGCGACGCGCTGCCGCTAGGTGTGGAGCGCGGCTATCACGTGCGCTTTCCTGGCACCGCTAACCGAATTTCGCGGCCGTGCGGCTGGGCCGAACGCGGTTTCTACATGACGCCGATGGACGGCGGCATTCGCGCAGCGGGCACGGTCGAGCTGGCGGCTAACGGCGCGGGTAAGAACACGGACTTGCTGCGGCTTTTGACGCGCTCCGCGCAGGAGGCGCTGCCCGGTCTGCCGGAGCCGGACAGCGACTGGCTTGGCTTCAGGCCGAGCCTGCCCGACGCGCTGCCCGTGGTGGGCGCGTCGAGCCGCTCGCCGCGCGTGATCTACGCGTTCGGGCATCAGCATCTGGGCGTGACGCTCGGCGGCGTGACGGGCAGCGTGGTTGCCGATCTCGTTGCGCAACGCGCGCCTCCCCTCGATCTCACGCCTTATAGTCCGCGCCGTTTTTAACCGTATTTGCAGGTACTTTCCAGCCATAACCAGGTAACACCCACCGCAACAATCTCCCTGTGAGGATGAGCATCATGAACCGCCGCACTCTCGTACTAACGATGGCCCTCGGGCTGATGGGCTTGCACGGCCCCGCGCAGGCGGCCGACCCCGAGGTGGTGAAGATCGGCTTCGCAGGTCCGCTCACGGGCCCGGTCGCGCGCGTTGGCAAGGACTTGCAGTACGGCGCGCAGCTCGCTATCGACGAGGAGAACGCCAAACACCCCGTGATTGCGGGCAAACCGGTGAAGTACGTGCTCGACGTGCAGGACGACCAGGCCGACCCGCACGTGGCCGTGCAGGTGGCGCAAAAGCTCGTGGACGACGGCGTGGTCGGCGTGATCGGCCACTACAACTCGGGCTGCAGCATTCCGGCTTCGGCGGTGTATCACAACGCGAACGTCGCCATGATCACGCCGGGGTCCACCAATCCGGCGCTGACCCAGCAGGGCTATGCGAACGTGTTCCGCACCATGGGCAACGACGGCATAGGGGGCGTGATTGCGGGCAAGTTCGCGGTGGAGCAGTTGAAGGCGAAGCGGATCGGCATCATCGACGATCGCACGGCCTTCGGCCAGGGGCTCGCCGACGCGTTCGAGAAGGGCGCGAAGGAGGCGAACGGCAATATCGTCGACCGCGAATTCACCAACGACAAAGCCGTGGACTTCCGCGCCATTCTCACGTCGCTGAAGCAGAAGAACGTCGACGTGATCTTCTTTGGCGGCCTCGATGAACAAGGCGCGATGCTTGCCAAGCAGATGCGCACGCTCGGCATGCCGGCGCGGCTCTTCGGTGCGGGCGCGTTGAAGAGCAATGCCTTCCTGCAGATCGCGGGCCCGGCTGGCGAAGGCACGCAGGATCTCGAACCGGGACCGGCGCTCGACAAGCTGCCTTCCGCGCAGGCTTTCGCGAAGCGCTACAAGGCACGATTCAATCAGGATGTCGAACTGTATGCGCCGTTCGCCTATGACGCCGCGCTCGCCATGATCAAGGCGATTCGCGACGCCGACTCGCTCGACCGCGCGAAGATCGTCGCGAGCTTCCCGAAGGTAACGGTGGTGGGCGTGACGGGCAATATTGCGTTCGATCCGCACGGCGACCTCATCAAGCCGCCTTATACGCTCTTCGAGGTGCAGCAGGGGCAGTGGAAGAGCTTGAGGACGCTTGGGGGGAATAACGGGGTGTAACTGATGCCCGGTTCTACGGCCAGATTGGGCTGCGGCGGGAAGCGCACGATTGCGTGCTCGACAGACGGGAAGAGTGCATGCTGGCGAAATTGCCGGTGAAATCATTACCGGAATTTGACGGGGATAAACGCGATCAACGCGACTTCGCGTATGGGTCGGCGCTATGGTCTTCTGAGGCGCTGCAAACGTGGCGCGGTGGATGGGCCGCGTGCTCAAAATCCGACGAGCGGCGCTTCAGCCGACAGTAATGGTGGCTGCGAATTGAAACCTGCCAAGTCGTAGTTCGCATGAGCCGGTCATGCAGCCGCCAGTGCCGGCGGCTGTTCGACGAACGATCCGCAGGCATGATACGGGGAGATCTGTTGCGCGACGAGATTCTCAATCATCGGCTTGAGTGACCTTGATATAAGGCTTCAAACCAGGGTTGGATAAAGCGAGAAGATTGAGCGTTGCGCCACCAAATCGCCACGCGAATTCGTCGTCCAACGTGTCGCTGTAGTTCGCCACCGGTACTTCGAGCGGAAAGAGGCGCGCAGTCGCCGAAAGCACTTTCTCCTCCTCAAGCGTGTACGAAACGAGTGCCTGTTTCTCTTCAAACCACATTACAACAACGCACCGCTTTACAGGATGCTTAGCGATCAATACCCTCTGCACTGTTGATGCTGCATCATTTCCATTCGAATCCTCACTATAGTCGAACGGCTGTGCGTCGCCGAGCTGTGTCGAGTCGGCGCCTGAATTCGCACTGAACAAGTCATTGCCAAACGTACCACCTTTGTTGATTCCCGTATCGCCGGCGTCCGAATCACTATTACCGCCGCCGAGCAATGTGCCTGTTGCCTACTCGACGACCCTTAACGCGTTGCTGCACGCGGACCATTGCAATTTCTCCTAGCGGAAAACGCTCGCGCGAGTTGGATTTTTCCCTTTCACTCTGCACCCTCCAGAACCTGCATCGAATCGAACTCGACAGCGATTGCAAAGCCAGCGGTGGGATGTAGATAGACAATATGCTGCGCTGCCCTTTTGCCCGGCAATGAGCGCTTCAACAGATTCCGTGCAAGCGATTCAACTTCCGTGTTTGGCTGTGCCCTCTCCAACGACAGCACGATATTGACGGTCCCACCATTCTCAATTCCCAAACGAGTCATGCCTTGAAAGGTGACCGTAGCTGTTCGCGTACCTAGCTTGAGACTCAGAATCAATGTATCGGGGCAACTGATGTCTAATTGATTTTGTATCGCGATGCGAAAAATGTACCAATCATGAAAGTAGTCATACGCGTGGAGCGTTGCATCAATATCTGTCACAGCTTGCCTCACCAAGGAAGAATTGAAACGGGCCAACCCTGATCACGTGCATTTCCTTCCCAGTTATGCGCATGCGGATTAGGCTGGCCGTGGTGCACATCAAAGTCTATATCAACGCTTGCGTTGCCGTTGGAATCAAACATGCGCCATTGTTTCTTCATACCAGGACCGCTTTCGATCCAGGAGTTCGGATCACCGGTCATATCTGGCATGCCCGCCAGGTCGAATGCATCACCCTCGGTGGAAGCAGGCAAATAGGTAAACGACTGCGCATCCCCAAGTGGCGTTGAGCCTTCCGGGGTCGCGTCATCATCGTCCGAAACATCGTCACTGCCTCCGGGCAACGCACCTGCCATCGTTTCCATGAGCCCCAAAAGTCCTGCGCCTCCATCTCCTTCGCTGGCACTCGCGGCACTGCGCACAACTTGTGTCAGTCCCGTTGAGGCTTTGGCTACCTGCGAGGGCACATCGAATGCCGTAGACAGGACCGATCCTGCTCCAGTCGTTTTTTCCTCCTGTGCGGCCTTGAACGCGACCCATTCATCCCATGTCAATGGACGGTTCGCGTTTCCCCCACCGGCTGCACTTGCCGACTGCCAGAACTGCGT
>NZ_CAJMYW010000016.1:0-144413 GCF_905220165.1 Paraburkholderia sp. J10-1
TGACGTCACTGACATCGAACTGCGAAGGGGGCGAATCTTAGCGCCCCCGCCGGCGCCGCGCAAGGGGGTGGCGCAAATATTCCTTACTTCCGGGCAAGGACCTCCAGCGGCACCGCATTCGCCATCGCCGCGTAGCCCGCGTCGCTTGGGTGGATGTGGTCGCCGCTGTCATATCCGTAACGCAGTCGCGCCGGATCCGCCGGGTCGCGCAGTGCCGCATCGAAATCGACTACGCCATCGAATGCGCCGCTCGTCCGGATCCATTGGTTCACCGCTGTACGGATCGCCTCGCGCTCGGGCGGCAGCGAAGCCGGCGTGAGCGTCGCGCCAAAGATCCGCACGCCGCGCCCATGCGCCTGCGCGATCACGCGGCGATAACCCGCGATCAGGTCGTTCGCGTCCACATGCGTATGAGGAAAGTCGCAGTCGAGGCCCGATCGGGCCGGCATCGCCTGGAAGTTGATGTCGTTGATGCCGATGAGCAGCACCACCGTTTTCACTCCCGGATGGCCAAGCGCATCACGCCCGAAGCGCCGCTCGAGCGCCTCGCCGTAGCAAGGTGAATCGCTCAGGAGCCGGTTACCGCTGATCCCGAGATCGATCACGGCGAGATCCGTGCGGTGCGACTCGGAAATGCGGCGTGCCAATGCGTCCGGCCAGCGACGGTTCTGATTCAGGGAGGAACGCATGCCATCGGTAATGGAATCGCCGATCGCCGCGACGGTCGCCGCCCCCGGCGCCTCGACCGCGAGCCCCGTCACCCACGCGTACTGCGTAAAGCGCTCGGTGAACGCGCCGATCGACGGCTCGGCGACATGATTGCCCGGACGCGAGACGTAGTTCACCTGGCTCGCCACGCGGTGCCACGCGACTATTTTCTGCTCAGGTCCCATATAGGAACTAATGGCATAAGGCGCGTGCGCCTTTAAATCGATCTGCACCGGATCGCTATCGAGCGCGGCGCCGGGAGGCACCGTCACCGCCGGCCGCCCGCCGAAGGTGACACGCGCCATACCCGTTTCGCTCGCCGCCGCACCGCCCGCAGACGGAGCAATCGCCATCGCCTCGATCACGAGCGGCGTGCGCCCATAGAGGTTGCTGACGTGCACCCGGGCAACCGTGCCACCGAGTGTCGGATACACGATCTGCCGGACGGTCCGCCCGGCCACTTCGGGCGCACGGTACAGCGCCGGGAGCGCACCGCGCTCCGGGATCGACTGCAGCGCCGTCGCCCAGCTCGTGACCCAGGAGCCCGAAGCTTGATCGGCGAACGCGGGCGACGCGGCGCCAAGTGAAATGAACACGGCGGCCGCAGCCGCGAGGGGAGCAAAAGAAATCTTCATCCGTAAACGAGTGCGCAGGCAAAGGGGCATTGTGCCCCATGGCCCGGTGCACAGCCTTCCATCCGCCTGACAGTCCAGCGCATTAGGCACACGCTCATGCCGCCCACCCGCACAAAACCCAGGCAGTCCCGCTGCCGCCCCGCTAAAACTCAACGGTGAGCACAATCTTTTTGAGCCATCTCAAAAAATTCATTTACCGACCGGTCGGTTGGTTTATACTGCGCGACATACCCAACTTCGACGAGAGCGTCTCCATGTACACGCAATCCCTCGACATCCCCGGTAACGTTGCTCCGCTCGATGCGGACGCAGCCTCGCCGGAGCAGGCGCAGTTCGACGCGATCATGGCCGCCGACGGCAAGGTCGAGCCGCAGGACTGGATGCCCGAAGCCTACCGCAAGACGCTCGTGCGCCAGATCTCGCAGCATGCGCATTCGGAAGTCGTCGGCATGCTGCCGGAAGGCAACTGGATTTCGCGCGCGCCCAGCCTCAAGCGCAAGGCGATCCTGCTCGCCAAGGTGCAGGACGAAGCGGGCCACGGCCTCTATCTCTATAGCGCGGCGGAAACGCTCGGCGTTTCGCGCGACCAGTTGGTCGACGCGCTGCACGCCGGCAAGGCCAAGTATTCGAGCATCTTCAATTACCCGACGCCCACCTGGGCGGACGTTGGCGTGATCGGCTGGCTCGTTGACGGCGCCGCGATCATGAACCAGATCCCGCTGTGCCGCTGCACGTACGGCCCGTACGCGCGCGCCATGATCCGAATCTGCAAGGAAGAGTCGTTCCACCAGCGCCAGGGCTTCGACGCCCTGCTCGCCATGATGAGCGGCACCGAAGCACAGCGCGAACTCGTGCAGCAGGCCGTGAACCGCTGGTGGTGGCCGGTGCTGATGATGTTCGGCCCGAGCGACGCCGATTCGGTCCACAGCAACCAGTCGGCCAAATGGGGGATCAAGCGCATCTCGAACGACGACCTGCGCCAGAAGTTCGTCGACGCAACGGTCGAGCAGGCCAAGGTGCTGGGCGTCACGCTGCCCGACCCCGATCTGAAATGGAACGAAGCGCGCGGCCACTACGACTACGGCACGATCGACTGGGAAGAATTCTGGCGCGTCGTGAACGGCGACGGCCCGTGCAACCGCGAGCGCCTCGGCACGCGCGTGAAGGCGCACAACGAAGGCGCGTGGGTGCGTGAAGCTGCCCTCGCCCATGCCGAAAAGCAGCGTCAGCGCGCCGAAAAACACGCCGCGTAACTCATACAGGAAAGAAGGAGATCCACGATGAACAAGGAATGGCCGATCTGGGAAGTGTTCGTGCGTAGCAAGCAGGGCCTCGACCACAAGCACTGTGGCAGCCTGCACGCCTCCGACGCCTCGATGGCGCTGCGCATGGCGCGCGACGTCTACACGCGCCGTCAGGAAGGCGTGAGCATCTGGGTAGTGCCGTCGTCGGCGATTACGGCGTCGGATCCGAACGAGAAGGCTGAGCTCTTCGAGCCGGCCGGCGACAAGATCTATCGCCACCCGACGTTCTACACGCTGCCCGACGAAGTCAACCACATGTAAGAGCGCAACATGACGACGCCCACGCCTGAACAACTCGCGTACGTGCTGCGCCTCGCCGATACGGCGCTGATCCTCGGTCAGCGCAATACGGAATGGTGCGGCCACGGCCCGATCCTCGAAGAAGACATCGCGCTCGCCAACATGAGCCTCGACCTGATCGGTCAGGCGCGCCTGCTCTACACGCACGCCGCCACGCTCGAAAAGGCGCTCACCGGCCGCGACCGTACGGAAGACGACTACGCCTACTTCCGCGCGGAGCGCGAGTTCGCGAACTACACGCTCGCGGAGCTGCCGCACTTCGGCCCGCTCGCCGGCACGACGCATTCGGCCAACGACTACGCCGTCACGATCGTGCGCAACTTCCTCTACGCCTCGCTGATGGCGCATCTGTGGACCGCGCTGCTGCGCTCCGCCGACCCGCAGCTGGCCGCGATCGCCGAGCGCTCGATCAAGGAAACGCGCTACCACGTGCACCACGCACGTGAGTGGCTGATCCGTTTCGGCGACGGCACCGACGAATCGCACCGCCGCGCCCAGGCTGCGCTCGACTGGCTCATGCCCTACACGCGCGAGTTCTTCAGTACCGACGCCGTGGAAACGGCGGTGGCCGAAGCCGGCATCGCGCCGCTCGCGGCCCAGCTCGAAGCGGCGTGGCGCGCCGATGTCGAAGCTGCGCTCGAGGAAGCCACGCTCGCCATGCCCGCGCCCGTGAAGCACATCACGACCGGCAAGCACGGCGAGCACTCGGAGCACATGGGTTTCGTGCTGGCCGAGATGCAGAGCCTCGCGCGCCAGCACCCGGACGCGCGCTGGTAAGCACCCCCGCAGGAACAGAGGAAGTCACGATGCAAGCAACGGCAGATCACGCGCTCGAACGCGCCTGGGAAGTGCTGGAATCGGTGCCCGATCCGGAGATTCCGGTCGTGTCGATCCGCGAACTGGGCATCCTGCGCGACGTGCGCCGCGCCGACGACGGCCAGATCGAAGTGGTCATCACGCCCACCTACTCCGGCTGCCCGGCGATGTCGCAGATCGCGGAGGACGTCGCGCACGCGCTCGACGCCGCCGCACTCGCGCCGTACCGCATCGCGACGACCCTGACGCCCGCGTGGACCACCGACTGGATCACCGACGAAGCGCGCGAGAAGCTGCGCGCCTATGGCATCGCGCCACCTACGGGTAACTGCGGCTCGGAGCCACGATCGGCCGAACAGCCGATCACCTTCGTGCCGAGAAAACTGCCCGCGCCTGCCTGCCCGCACTGCGGCTCGAAGCGCACCGAACGCCTCGCGCAGTTCGGCTCGACCGCGTGCAAGGCGCTCTACCGCTGCATCGACTGCCGCGAACCCTTCGACTACTTCAAACCGTACTGATATGGCCACTCCGCAATTCCATTCGCTGCGCATCCGCGAAGTGCGGCCCGAAACCGCGGACGCGGTCTCCGTCGCTTTCGAAGTCCCGCCCGAGCTGCGCGACGCGTATCGCTTCACTCAGGGTCAGTTCGTCACGCTCAAGACCCACATCGACGGCGAAGAGACGCGCCGCTCGTACTCGATCTGCGTCGGCGTGACCGACTATGACCGCGACGGCGAGCTGCGCATCGGCATCAAGCGCGTGCGTGGCGGGCGTTTCTCGAACTTCGCGTTCGATCAGCTCGCGCCGGGCCACGAGATCGACGTGATGACGCCCGATGGCCGCTTCTTCACGCACCTGAACGCCGAGCACGGCAAGCATTACGTGGCGTTTTCGGGCGGTTCGGGCATCACGCCCGTGCTCGCGATCATCAAGACGACGCTCGAAACCGAGCCGCGCAGCGCGTTCACGCTCGTGTACGGCAACCGCAGCGTCGACGCGATCATGTTCGCCGAAGAGCTGGAGGACCTGAAGAACCGCTTCATGAGCCGCTTCCGCCTCTATCACGTGCTCTCGGACGACCTGCAGGACGTCGAGCTGTTCAACGGCGTGCTCGATCAAGCCAAGTGCGCAGCGTTCCTCGAAACCCTTCTGCCGGCTGACGAGATCGACGAAGCGTTCATCTGCGGGCCCGGCCCGATGATGGACGCCGCCGAGGCCGCGTTCAAGGACGCGGGCGTGCCGCAGCAAAAGGTACATGTGGAGCGCTTCGGCTCGCCGCTGCCGCAGGCGGGCGTGCCGAACGTCGAGATCACCGAAAACACGCCGGCAGCCGACCTCGAAATCGTCATCGACGGCAAGAAGCGCAAGATGCGTCTGCCGTACGAGGGCGTGAGCCTGCTCGACGTCGGCCTGAAGGCGGGTCTGGCGCTGCCCTACGCGTGCAAGGGCGGCGTTTGCTGCACCTGCCGCGCCAAGGTGCTCGAAGGCGAGGTGAAGATGGACAAGAACTACACGCTCGAGGAGCAGGAGGTGAAGGACGGCTTCGTGCTCACCTGCCAGTGCCATCCGGTGAGCGAGCGTGTGGTCGTGAGTTTCGACGAACGTTAAGGCGTTAGAGCAACAGCACGCTTTCGGCCTTCAGGCGATCCGCTTACACTAGGGGCCGCCCGCGGGTGTTGCAGCGCAGCGCTGCAACACCCGCGGGCGGCTCCTTTTGTTATTTGCGCGCTTTCGGGCTTACTGGGCGTTCGTCGTGAACGCAACGAGTTGTCGATGACCACGATTCACCTCATTTACGGCGATCCGGCCGCGGCGGCGCTGCGTCAGGCTCTCGAAGCGGCAGGCCATGCGGACCGCGTGATCGCCCTGCGCGACGACCTGACAGTCGGTCCGTTGCGCGACATCGACGTGGCGGGCGGCCCCGGCGTGGCGCTACGCGCCGCCTTCTGGGAGCGTCTTGGCGATGTCCCGCCAGCCCTGGCGCACGACGACTGTGCGGCGCTGACCGCTCTCGAAGCCGACGACTCCCACGTGGTGATCTGGCACACGCACGACGCCGCCCACCAGCTCGCACTTCGCCGGGTCTGCTACCGCCTGCGCGATGTCCCGCAGCGGCTGAACGAAGTGCGCCTCACCGTCGACGAAATTTCGGGCCAGAGCGCCGCTGCCCGCATCGAGGCGCGCTTGCCCGATGCCGCGCCGATCTCGGTGCTGCGCATCACCCGCCTCGCGCTGGAGTGGCAGGAAGCCAAGTTCGCCAACGGCGAGACGCGCCGCTGGCGCGACAACACGTTTACTAGCGGCACGTGGAGCGACCTCGACGCCATGATCCTCGACGTGCTCGACGCCCATGAGGACCGTCCGGCGGGCGCATCGTGGCTCGCCAGCGACGTGCTCGGCGCCGAACTCACGCGCGGCGGGGCGGGCTTCACGGTTGGCGAGCCGGTCGTGCTGTGGCGCCTGCGCGAGCTGTGCGCGGCAGAAGAACTGCGTCTGCGCGACGATATGTGCGCCGCCTGCGCGCCGCTTGCCGCGGCTGCACGCGCCGCGCGTCCGCCGCTTCCGCAAACCGCCGCGCATCTTTCCCTCCCCCGCTGAATTCCCATGGCACGCACCCGAGCGCCCGACCACGAAACCCAACGCGACCAGATCCTCGAACTCGCTGCCGCCAAATTCGCGCAGACGAGCTACCCGAGCACCTCGATGTCGGACCTCGCCGCGGCCAGCGGCACCTCGAAGGCCAGGCTCTATCACTATTACGAGAGCAAGGAAGCGATCCTCTTCGATCTGCTCGATCGCTACACCAAGCGGCTCATGCTGATCATCGCGGAGGTGGAAGGCGCGAGCCAGCGGCGCGGTCACGACGAGCGCGAAAGCTTCGCCGAGCTGATTCGCGCGTTCCTCGCGGAATACGAAACCTCGCACAGCCGCCACGTGGCGCTCCTGAACGACGTCAAATACCTCGTGGACGCCCAGCGCGAAATCATCCTGAACCGCCAGCGCGATGTGGTCGCCGCCTTTACGCGCCAACTCGCGCGTGCGTACCCCGGCCGGGTCACGAACGAAAACCAGACCGCGCTGACGATGATGGTGTTCGGCATGATCAACTGGACGTTCACGTGGCTCAAGCCGGGTGGCCGCATGGGCTATCGGGACTTCGCCGAGCAGGTGATCGCCATGGTCGATCACGGGCTGAAGGGTGCTTGAGCGGTACCTGATCGGTGCCAGCGGAGCCAAAATTTTCGGGCCAGATTGTTGCGATGCGACATGATGCACCATGACAACAGTTGACGCGTCAATCGATCAGAAAAATTATCCGTTTATAATCAATCGCTTGCGCCTATATCATTATTAATTAGGCGCAACACTCAAATTTACACTTCGGGTTTTCCCTAGAGCGCACCCAGGGTTTCCGCTAGAATGCGCATTGCGCTGCACCATGCGGCATGCATTTTAAGGAGAACCCACCATGAACCCGCTTTCGACCCAAGCCAACGTGCCGATCATTTCGTCCGCTCGTCCGCTGACGTCCGGTCATGCGCCCGTCATGGTGCGAGTGCTCACCTCGGCAGACCGCGAACGCCTGCTCGCGCACTTTCTCACGCTCGATAGCGATGACCGCCTGCTGCGCTTCGGCCAGGCCGCTCCGGACCATGTGATCGAAAAGTACGTGCGCTCGATGGACTTTACGCGCGACACCGTGTTCGGCGTGTTCAACCACCAATTGCAGCTCGTGGGCGTCGGCCATCTGGCCTACTTGCCGGCAGACGGCAACGGCCGCACGGCTGAGTTCGGCGTGTCGGTGCTGGAAAGCGCGCGCGGCCAGGGCATCGGCTCGAAGCTGTTCGAGCGCGCCGCCATCCGCAGCCGCAACACGCACGTCACCACGCTTTACATGCACTGCCTGTCGCGCAACTCGACGATGATGCACATCGCGAAGAAGTCGGGCATGAAGATCGAGTACGCCTATGGCGAAGCCGACGCGTATCTCTCGCTCGAGCCGGCCGACCAGAGCAGCATCATTGCCGAAATGCTCCAGGAACAAGCCGCCGTGTTCGACTACGCCCTCAAGCGTCAGGCTCGCCAGGCCAGCAAGCTGATGGAAACGATCCTGCCGCACGCTGTCGCGGCATGACTCCTGCCCTTCGGGACAGACTGATGCACTGAGAAAAGCGGCTTCGGCCGCTTTTTTTGCGTCTGCTGCACGACGCCGGGCAGTCAGCGGATCGGCAAAGCCGTCGTTTCCTTGAACGTATCGAGCGAAAAGCTGGACTTCACGTCGATCACCGAAGGATGGTGCAGCAACTGGTCCTGCACGAAGCGCGAGAAGTGCGCCATATCCTCCACCTGCACGCGCAGCAGGAAATCCATGTCGCCCGTCATGGCGTGGCAGGCCACCACCTCGGGCCACGTCTGCACCGCCGCACGAAAAAGCTCGGCGTGCGTCACGCCCTCGCGCCCTGCCGCCGTCGGCCCGCGCTTTTCCAGCCGCACGTTCACGTAGGCAAGCAGATCGAGCCCCAGCTTCTGCGCATCGAGCAGCGCCACGTAGCTGCGAATCACGCCGCTTTCTTCCAGCCGCCGGATGCGCCGCAAGCATGGACTCGGCGAGAGGTTCACGCGCTCCGCGATCTCCTGGTTCGAGAGACGGCCATTCTCCTGAAGGATTGCCAGAATGCGTCTGTCGATTGCGTCTAATTCAATGCTTGCCATTTTCTGCCTTCCGATCATCTATCCAAGGCAGTTTATAGCGCAAATCGTTGGCGACACGACTTAACTCGCAAGTTTTCGCCCAATACGGCGGACTACACTGTGTTGCACGAAATCTGATCGACATCCGCCAGGAGACAACCATGCAGGTCCCCAACTGGGAGAACCCCGTCGGCACCGACGGCTTCGAGTTCATCGAATACACCGCGCCGGACCCCAAGGCGCTCGGCAAACTGTTCGAACGCATGGGCTTCACCGCCATCGCGCGCCATCGCCATAAGGACGTAACGCTCTACCGCCAGGGCGACATCAACTTCATCGTCAACGGCGAACCCGATTCGTTCGCCCAGCGCTTTGCGCGCCTGCACGGTCCATCGATCTGCGCGATCGCATTTCGCGTGCAGGACGCCGCCAAAGCCTACAAGCACGCGCTCGAACTCGGCGCGTGGGGCTTCGACAACAAGACGGGCCCGATGGAGCTGAACATTCCGGCGATCAAGGGCATTGGCGACTCGCTGATCTATTTCGTCGACCGCTGGCGCGGCAAGAACGGCGCGGCGCCGGGCAGCATTGGCGATATCAGCATCTATGACGTCGACTTCGAGCCGATTGCCGGCGCAGATCAGAACCCCGTCGGCCATGGCCTCACCTATATCGATCACCTCACGCACAACGTCCACCGCGGCCGCATGGCCGAATGGGCCGAGTTCTACGAACGGCTCTTCAACTTCCGTGAAATCCGTTACTTCGACATCGAAGGCAAGGTCACGGGCGTGAAGTCGAAGGCGATGACCTCGCCCTGCGGCAAGATCCGCATTCCGATCAACGAGGAAGGCGGCGAGACGGCCGGCCAGATCCAGGAATACCTCGACGCCTATCACGGCGAAGGCATCCAGCACATCGCGCTCGGCACGAACGACATCTACCGCACTGTGGATGGCCTGCGCGCCAAAGAGATCGCACTGCTCGACACGATCGACACGTACTACGAACTCGTGAACCGCCGCGTTCCCGGCCACACCGAGCCGCTGGAGGAACTGAAGAAGCGCAAGATCCTGATCGACGGCATGCCCGAAGATCTGCTGCTGCAGATCTTCACGGAAAACCAGATCGGTCCGATCTTCTTCGAGATCATCCAGCGCAAGGGCAACCAGGGCTTCGGCGAGGGCAACTTCAAGGCGCTGTTCGAGTCGATCGAACTCGACCAGATCCGCCGCGGCGTGGTGCAGGACAAAGCCTGACGCGTCAGACTAAAGGCAAATAAAAAGGGCGAAGATCACGCGATCTTCGCCCTTTTTGACTTTCGAATCCGCCGCCGCACACCCCGGCGACGCATTCAGATGAATGAAATGCTGCGCGGATCAGCGCGGCATCAGGATTTGCGTTCGGCCTTCGCGGCCGGCATGGCGTTCGTATCAGCCTTGATGCTCAGCGTGTACTGGGCGCATCGGGTCGTCGCACTCTCGCCGCTCCTCGTGCTGGCGTTGGAATGCAGTGGCGCGCTCATGGCAAAGAACGCGGCCGAGACCGTCAGGAAGGTCTGGATATGTCGATTATTCATGCTGGACTCCTTTTTTAGACTGCCTGTCGCAGTAGTGCCCCTTTTCAAAAACTGTTAACAGCCAGGGAAGCTGCGCGGTTCGCACAGGTGAGGGAGTTAGACAGGATATTCAAGACCGGTTCCCAGGCAGTGCAAGTTTTACACGTTGTTACTCCTCAGAGGAATTCGATACATCCTTTATTACACACAGGTTTCGGGCCGCTTGGGCGCTACGGCGCGACGGGTCCGAAACATGCAGCGCAGTGCGGCGCAGCGCTCCTGGCCTCGAAGCGGCGGGTTTATCCGAGTGCTACTATCGAAAGAAAGAAGCCAATATGGCGACCCCGGCCAACGCATTCACAAGATGCCGAGGCCCTGAAGTTCTGGCGATCCCACAACGGATTGGTTGGATGGAGGAAGACACATAATGAATGCCCCGCTAGACGCAGGTCAGCGCGCTTCGCTCGAAGCCGCACTCGCTTCCGTCACGCTCGACGATAAATACACCCTCGAACGCGGCCGCGCGTACATGAGCGGCATCCAGGCGCTGGTCCGCCTGCCGATGCTGCAGCAGGAGCGCGACAAGGCCGCCGGTCTCAATACCGCGGGGTTCATCTCGGGCTATCGTGGCTCGCCGCTCGGCGGTCTCGATCAGTCCCTCTGGAAGGCGAAGCAGCATCTCGCCGCGCATCAAATCGTATTTCAGCCAGGTGTGAACGAAGACCTCGCCGCGACCGCCGTTTGGGGCTCGCAGCAGGTGAACCTCTACCCGTCCGCGAAATACGATGGCGTGTTTTCGATGTGGTACGGCAAGGGCCCCGGCGTCGACCGCAGCGGCGACGTGTTCAAGCACGGCAACTCGGCAGGCTCCTCGCCTCACGGCGGCGTGCTCGTGCTCGCCGGCGACGACCACGCGGCCAAGTCGTCCACGCTTGCGCACCAGTCGGAGCACCTCTTCAAGGCCTGCGGCCTGCCGGTGCTGTTCCCGTCGAACGTGCAGGAATATCTCGATTTCGGCCTGCACGGCTGGGCGATGAGCCGCTATTCGGGCCTCTGGGTCGCGATGAAATGCGTGACCGACGTGGTCGAATCGTCGGCTTCGGTCGAGATCGACCCGCACCGCACGAACATCATCCTGCCCGAAGACTTCGCGATGCCCGAAGGCGGCCTGAACATCCGCTGGCCCGATCCGCCGCTCGTGCAGGAAGCGCGTCTGCTCGACTACAAGTGGTACGCAGGGCTCGCCTACGTGCGCGCCAACAAGCTCGACCGCATCGAGATCGATTCGCCGCATGCGCGCTTTGGCATCATCACCGGCGGCAAGGCGTATCTCGACGTGCGCCAGGCGCTCACCGACCTCGGTCTCGACGACGAAACCTGCTCGCGCATCGGCATCCGGCTCTACAAGGTGGGCTGTGTGTGGCCGCTCGAAGCGCAGGGCGCGCACGCCTTCGCGCGCGGCCTCGAAGAAATTCTCGTGGTCGAGGAAAAGCGTCAGATTCTCGAATACGCGATCAAGGAAGAGTTGTACAACTGGCCCGATGCGCAGCGCCCGCGCGTGTACGGCAAGTTCGACGAGAAGGACGGTGCCGGCGGCGAATGGTCAGTGCCGATGGGCAACTGGCTCCTGCCCGCGCACTACGAGCTGTCGCCGGCGATCATCGCGAAAGCGATCTCCACGCGGCTCGAAAAGTTCGAGTTGCCCTCCGACGTACGCGCGCGTATCGCGGCGCGCATGACGGTGATCGAAGCGAAGGAAAAGGCGCTCGCGAAACCGCGTGTGCAAGCCGAGCGCAAGCCGTGGTTCTGTTCCGGCTGCCCGCACAACACATCGACGAACGTGCCCGAGGGCTCGCGCGCGATGGCCGGCATCGGCTGCCACTACATGACCGTGTGGATGGACCGCAATACGAGCACCTTCAGCCAGATGGGTGGCGAAGGCGTGGCGTGGGTCGGCCAGGCGCCGTTCACGAACGACAAGCACGTGTTCGCCAACCTGGGCGACGGCACCTACTTCCACTCAGGGCTGCTCGCGATTCGCGCGGCGATCGCGTCGAAGGCGAACATCACCTACAAGATTCTCTACAACGACGCGGTGGCGATGACGGGCGGACAGCCCGTGGACGGCACGCTCACCGTGCCGCAGATCACGCATCAGGTCGCCGCCGAGGGCGCGGCGAAGATCGCGATCGTCACCGACGAACCCGAGAAGTACGAAGGTGAACCCGCTACGAAGCTCGCGCCGGGCGTAACGATTCACCATCGCGATCAGCTCGATGCGATCCAGCGCGAGTTGCGAGAGATTCCCGGCACGACGATCCTGATCTACGACCAGACCTGCGCCACCGAAAAGCGCCGCCGCCGCAAGCGCGGCACGTATCCGGACCCGGCAAAGCGCGTGGTCATCAACGAGGCCGTGTGCGAAGGCTGCGGCGACTGCTCGGTGCAGTCGAACTGCCTGAGTGTCGAGCCGCTCGACACCGAATACGGCACGAAGCGTCAGATCAACCAGTCCACCTGCAACAAGGACTTCTCGTGTCTGAAGGGCTTTTGCCCGAGCTTCGTGACGGTAGAAGGCGGCCAGTTGCGCAAGCCGAAGACGAGCAGCGTGGCGAACGACGCGATGCCGGGTGTGCCAACGCCCGACGTGCCCGCGATCGGCCGCCCCTACGGCGTGCTCGTGACGGGTGTGGGCGGCACTGGCGTGGTGACGATCGGCGCGCTGCTCGGCATGGCCGCGCACCTCGAAGCCAAGGGCGTGACCGTGCTCGACGTGACCGGCCTCGCGCAAAAGGGCGGCGCGGTGATGAGCCATGTGCAGATCGCCAACCAGCCCGGCGACATCCACGCCACGCGTATCGCCATGGGCGAAGCGAACCTCGTGATCGGCTGCGACGCCATCGTGACGGCGGGCGACGACTGCGTTTCGCGCATGCAGGAAGGCATGACGCACGTCGTGCTCAACAGCGCGCCCACGCCGACCGCCGAATTCATCAAGAATCCGCAGTGGCAGTTCCCGGGCTCCAACACCGAAGCCGATGTGCGAGCCGCAGCGGGCACGGACAACGTCGCGACCGTCGATGCGAACCACTACGCGCTCGCGCTGCTCGGCGACGCGATCTACACGAACCCGTTCGTGCTCGGCTACGCGTGGCAAAAGGGCTGGCTGCCGCTCACGCACGAGTCGCTCGTGCGCGCGATCGAGTTGAACGCGGTGCAGGTCGAGAAGAACCTCGCGGCGTTCGAATGGGGCCGGCGCGTGGCGTACGATCGCGCGGCGGTGGATCAGCTCGTCAAGAAGCCGCTGCCCGAGCAGAGCGCCGATGCTGCCGGCGCGAAGATTGTCTCGCTGCATACGCCGAAAGCGCTCGACGCGCTCATCGACAAGCGCGCGCAGTATCTCGCCGCGTATCAGAACGAGGCGTATGCCGCACGCTATCGCGCGCTGGTCGCGGAAGTTCGCGCGGCCGAAGGCAAGCTCGACCGCCCTGACGGCCAGTTCACGCTCACCGAGGCCGTGGCCAAGAACCTGCACAAGCTGATGGCGTACAAGGACGAGTACGAAGTGGCGCGCCTTTATGCAGACCCGGCGTTCATCGAGAAGATCAAGGCGAGCTTCGAAGGCGACTGGAAGGTGAACTTCCATCTCGCACCGCCCTCGTTCGCGAAGCACGACGACAAGGGCCATCTGCTGAAGAAGCAGTACGGTCCGCGCATGCTGAGCGCCATGCGCTTGCTCGCGAAGCTCAAGTTCCTGCGTGGCACGGCGCTCGATCCTTTCGGCCGCACCGAGGAACGACGTCACGAACGCGCGCTGATCGGCGAGTACGAGGCGCTGATGCGCGAGGTGACCGGTGGATTGAGCGAGGCGAATCTGCCGCTCGCAGTGGAGCTCGCGAATCTGCCCGACGCAATTCGCGGTTATGGCCACGTGAAGGAAAACAACCTCAAGGCTACGCGCGCGAAGTGGGCCACGCTGCTTGCGAAGTGGCGTTCACCGGAAAACGGCGCGGCTCGGCACGCGGCTTGATGCTTTCTTGAAGCCGTAAAACAAAGGGCGCTCCGTGGGGTCAATTCACCCCGCGGAGCGCCCTTTTCACATCAGGCGATTGCCGAAAGCGCGCTTACTTCGCCGCCGCCTTCGCTACGTTCGCGTTAGCCGAAGCTACCGCCGTCATGTTGATGATGCGTCGCACGGTCGCCGCCGGCGTGAGGATGTGCACCGGCTTCGAAGCGCCCAGCAGGAACGGGCCCACCGTCACGCCTTCGCCGCCAATCACCTTCAGCAGGTTGTACGCGATGTTGGCCGCTTCCACGTTCGGCATGATCAGCAGGTTCGCTTCGCCCGTGAGCGTGGTGCCCGGGAACGACTGCTTGCGGATCAGCTCGGAGAGCGCCGCGTCGCCGTGCATTTCGCCGTCCACTTCGAGCTGTGGATCGCGTGCGGCGATCAGCTCGCGCGCGGCCTGCATGCGCTGGGACGTCGACGAACGCACGCTGCCGAAGTTCGACGACGAAAGCAGCGCCACCTTCGGCGTAATGCCGAACTTCTCGATTTCGCGCGAGGCGAGGATCGTCATGTCGGCGAGTTGCTCGGCGCTCGGCACTTCGTTCACGTAGGTGTCGCTGATGAAGATATTGCGCCCCGGCAGCATCAGCAGGTTCATCGCCGCGTAGTTCTGCGCTTCCTTGGCCTTGCCGAACACCTGATCGACGAACTTCAGGTGATAGTCGAAGCTGTTGAGCAGGCCGCAGATCATGCCGTCGGCGTCGCCCAGATGCACGAGAATCGCGCCGATCAGCGTGTTGAACTTGCGCACCGAAGCCTTCGCCACGTCAGGCGTGATGCCCTGGCGCGCGCCGAGTTCGTGGTACGCCTGCCAGCTTTTCTGGAAGCGCGGATCGTCTTCCGGATCGACGATCTCGAAGTCGGTGCCCGGGCGCAGCTTCGAGCCCATCTTCTTCAGGCGCATTTCCACGACCGACGGACGGCCCACGATGATCGGCCTGGCGATCTTCTCGTTGAGCACGAACTGCGCGGCGCGCAGCACGCGTTCGTCTTCGCCTTCGGCAAACACAATGCGCGCGCAGTTGGCCTTCGCCGCCGCGAACACCGGACGCATCACCATGCCCGAGCGGTAGACCGTCGCACCAAGCTGCTCGCGGTAGGCATCCATGTCCTGGATCGGGCGCGTGGCCACGCCCGAATCCATCGCGGCCTGCGCCACGGCCGGCGCGATCTTGATGATGAGGCGCGGGTCGAACGGCTTCGGAATCAGGTATTCCGGGCCGAATTCGAGCGTGTGGCCTTCGTAGGCCTTCGCGACTTCGTCGCCCTGATCGGTTTCTTCAGCGAGTTCCGCGATCGCGCGCACGCACGCGAGCTTCATCTCTTCCGTGATGGTGGTCGCGCCCACGTCCAGCGCGCCGCGGAAGATGAACGGGAAGCACAGCACGTTGTTGACCTGGTTCGGATAGTCCGAACGGCCCGTGGCGATGATCGCGTCCGGGCGCACCTTCTTCGCTTCTTCCGGGCGGATTTCCGGCTCCGGGTTCGCGAGTGCGAGGATCAGCGGCTTGTCGCCCATTTCCTTGACCATCTCGGGCTTGAGCACGCCGGCGCTCGAGCAGCCGAGGAACACGTCTGCCGCCTTGATCGCGTCGCCGAGCGTGCGCGCTTCGGTGTTGGCCGCATAGCGCGCCTTCGACGGATCGAGGTTGCCGCGACCTTCGTAGATCACGCCCTTCGAGTCGGTGACGAGGATGTTCTCTTTCTTCAGACCCAGCTTCACGAGCAGGTCCAGGCACGCGATGGCCGCCGCGCCCGCACCCGAGCACACGAGCTTCACGCTGCCGAGTTCCTTGCCCACGACCTTCAGGCCATTGAGGATCGCAGCGGATGCAATGATGGCCGTGCCGTGCTGGTCGTCGTGGAAGACGGGAATCTTCATGCGCTCGCGCAGCTTCTGCTCGATGTAGAAGCACTCGGGCGCCTTGATGTCTTCGAGGTTGATGCCGCCGAGCGTGGGCTCGAGCATCGCGATGGCGTCGACCAGCTTGTCCGGGTCCAGTTCGTCGAGTTCGATGTCGAAGACGTCGATGCCTGCGAACTTCTTGAAGAGGCAGCCCTTGCCTTCCATGACCGGCTTGGCCGCGAGCGGGCCGATGTTGCCAAGGCCGAGCACGGCCGTGCCGTTCGTCACGACGCCGACGAGGTTGGCGCGCGAGGTGTACTTCTGCGCATCGAGCGGGTCGGCGTGGATCGCCTCGCAAGCCGCCGCGACGCCCGGCGAGTACGCAAGCGAAAGATCGAGCTGATTGGAGAGCGGTTTGGTCGGCGTGACCGAGATCTTGCCGGGCTTCGGATTCTGGTGATACGCGAGCGCGCTTTGCTTCAGTTGTTCATCCATTTTCAGGCCTGCCTGGACATGAGAGACGTGAGAGAGAGAATCTTTTATGGTCGTAGGCCCGCCGGTTCGCGCGGCACGAGCGTTCCAGCAGGGCCGATTAGTGTACACCTGGCGTCGTTCGCGTCCACGTGGGTCAAAGACTGATACCGGGAATTCGCAGGGCCGATACTGCGGCCGCGCGCAGCGCTTTCGTCTGATCGATGCGCCGTGCTTAGTCGAGCGCCGCGCCGCGCCGTTCGGGGATCAGGAAGAGGGTCGCGAGGATATCGAGCCCGTAGATGGCGGCGAGCATGCCGAGCGCCGCCGTGAAGGAATAGCGCGCGGCCAGCGCGCCCACGGCGAGCGGCCCGAAGCCGCCCACGGCGCGGCCGATGTTGAACAGCACGTTCTGCGCGGTGGCGCGCGCGGCGGTCGGGTACAGCTCGGAAATGAGCGCGCCATAGCCGCCGATCATGCCGTTGACGAACACGCCCATCGCCGCGCCGCCGATCAGCAGCGCAAACGGCGTGGAAAGCTGCGCGTAGACGAACACCATGATCACGGCGCCGGCTTGATAGAACAGGAAGGCGGGCCGGCGGCCGAACCGGTCGGCTGCGATGCCGAAAAGCCAGATGCCGAGCGCCATGCCGGCAACCGTCGCCGCGGTCCAGAGCCCCGACTTCGTGAGCGAATAGCCGAAGGACTTCGAAAGGTAGGCGGGCAGCCAGATCATCAGACCGTAGTAGCCGAAGTTCTGCACCGAGCACAGCACGGCGACGCCCAGGCTCGCGCGCGCAGTGCGCGCATCGGCCACGAGCATGCGCAGCGCGCGCGGGCGCTCGGCCTTCGCCGCGACAGCCACGCGCTGCGCATGCGCGACGAAAAGCTCGGGCTCCTCCACGCGTCGGCGCACCACGAACGACACGACCGCCGGAAGCAGCCCGATGGCGAACATGCCGCGCCAGCCGATCAGCGGGAGCAGCAGCGGCGTGAGCAGCGCTGCGGCCAGCACGCCCACTTGCCAGCCGAGCCCGACATACGACGACGCCCGCGCGCGCAAGTGTGCGGGCCACGCCTCGGCAACGAGCGCCATGCCAATGCCGAATTCGCCGCCCAGCCCGATGCCCGCGATCGTCCGGTAGACGAGCAGGTCGCCGTAGCCGCGCGCCAGCGCGCACATGCCGGTGAAGACGGCGAACAGCAGGATGGTCCACGTGAGCACGCGCACGCGCCCGTAGCGGTCGCTCAAAAGCCCGAAGACGATGCCGCCCACCACCGCGCCGACGAGCGTCCACGTGACGAGCGCGCCCGCCTGCGCGCCTGAAAGATGCAGATCGGCGCTGATTGCTGGCAGCATGAAGCCGAGCATCAGCAGATCGAAGCCGTCCATGGCGTAGCCGAGCACCGAAGCGACGAGCGCACGCAAGGCGTGGCCGCGCGGGGTGGCGGCCGGGTTGGCAGAGGCTCCGGGCGGAGAAACGGCGGTCATGTGGGCAATCCTGAGAAACGTGCGCTGACGGGGAACGCAAACCGGCGTGAGTGTAAAGGCGTGGCCGGGCCGTCACAACCGCGCTGCAAGGCGCGAACATCGCGGCGCCGCTGGTGTTCGCGCCCCACATCACTGTCGGCAGTTGCCATCGCAACTCGTCGGCGATCGTCAAGTCGGGTAAAATACCGGCCTACGCGCGCAAGAGAAGCCGTCCGGACCGGGCGAGTCGTCCTGACCGATGTTGTCAGACGATCCACGCCTCCGGGCCGCGCACCGCAGGCGCCGAAGCCACGCTTCGAGCCTGCCGTGCCAGCGCCACCGGGCCACGCGCCCACCCTCCTCCCGCACTCATATCCAAGGATTCGCCCATGACAGGCTACGATCGCCAGACGATCTCGGACGCAACCGCGAAAATGCTGCTCGAAGTGAAGGCCGTGCACTTCAACGCCGAAAAGCCCTTCATCTTCACCTCCGGCTGGGCGAGCCCGGTCTATATCGACTGCCGCAAGCTGATCTCGTACCCGCGCGTGCGCCGCGGCCTGATGGAAATGGCCGAAGCCACGATCCTGCGCGACGTCGGCTACGAGCAGATCGACGCCGTGGCCGGCGGCGAAACCGCGGGCATCCCGTTCGCGGCATGGCTCTCCGACCGCCTGATGGTGCCCATGCAGTACGTGCGCAAGAAGCCGAAGGGTTTCGGCCGCAATGCGCAGATCGAAGGTCTGCTCACCGAAGGCCAGCGCGTGCTGCTCGTCGAAGACCTGACCACCGACAGCCGCAGCAAGATCAACTTCATCAACGCGCTGCGCACGGCCGGCGCGCAGGTGAACCACTGCTTCGTGCTGTTTCACTACAACATCTTCAAGGAAAGCGTCTCGGTCCTGAAGGACATCGACGTCGACCTGCACGCACTCGCTACGTGGTGGGACGTGCTGCGCGTCGCCAAGCAATCGGGCTACTTCGAAACGAAGACGCTCGACGAAGTCGAGAAATTCCTGCACGCACCGGCTGAGTGGTCGGCGGCGCACGGCGGCGCAACGTCGGCACCGCAGTAAGCGCACTCGCCGCGCAAGTTCGAGCGCATAGCAAAAAGGCCATCTGCCTCATGGGGCAGATGGCCTTTTTTTCTGGCCGGGGCCGCGCTGCGGGTTCAATGCGCCGCGTGTGCCTCACCGCCCTCGTCAGGCACATCGGGCGCGTGCGATGAGAGATTCAGCAAACCATTGCTCTGCGCGTACTGGAAAAGTTCGGAATCTCGATCGAGTCCGAGCTTGCGCATCGCCGTATTTTTTTGAGTACTGATGGTCTTAATGCTTCGGCTCAGTTTCTCGGATATTTCCTTAATCGTCATACCCGAAACAAAGAGTCGTACGACTTCGAGTTCTCGCTTTGAGAGAATCACTTCATCGGTTTTCCCGCCGCTATTGATGCGCAATTGATCGAGCGCAACCTTTACCTGCGGGCTCATATATTCGAGATTGCGACTCACATGCTGGACCGCGAGGCCAATGTGGCTTAGGTCGTCGGACTTGTGCACCACCGCGATCACGCCTAGCTCGCCCAGGCGTTTGAGCAGCGCGGCATTTTCGAGCATCGTCAGGACAACGATGGGAACATTCGGGAAGTTGCGCCGCAGGTAGCCGATGAGCGGCAAGCCGTCGCCGTACTGACCGCCCGGCATGGCAAGGTCGGTGACCAGCACGTCGCAGGGAACCGTTTGTAGCGCCTTGACGAGTTCCGTGGACTGGCGAGCGCGGCCAACGACCTGGATCCCTGGAAAATTGAGCAGTGCATGTTCCGCACCAAACAAGATCACCGGATGATCGTCGGCGACTACGACCCTGATTGGTTGCTGCATTACCCCTCCCTGTAGGCAAACCTGCTTCTCTCTCCGGCGCGAGGCCATCCCATAGTTCGCTTCTTGTTGCTGGCGCCCGACGGCTTCACGTGCCCAAGCAGGAGAATATATGACTATAGCGGAATCCTCCCGCTCATTCTGTACGCGCGCAGGCGAAAGCTCGCTCGTTTATACCGCTATATTGAATCAAATTCGGACTAGGGAACAAATCAAACCTTTCCTTCAGGACTACGTGGCCCGAATTTCACAAACATACAGGAGAACTCGCTGATGCGTACTCCCTATGACTTTGAGCCAGGTTGCGCGCGCCGCTCAGGCGTATTCAAGTGGCTCGCCATGGCGAGCGCCGTTACGATCGCCAACCTAGCCTACGCAGGCGAAAGTTTCATCATATCGAGCGCCGACTTCAGTGACGGCGGAAAAATCGGACCACGCCAGATTTTCAACGATGCAGGCTGCAAGGGGCCGAACCAATCGCCAAGCTTGACCTGGCGCAATGCTCCTGCAACTACGCGCAGTTTCGCCATTACGATCTTCGATCGCGACGCACCAGGGCGCGGCTGGTGGCACTGGGCCGTCGCGAATATCCCCTCAAACGTGACGAGCCTGCCGGAGAACGCCAGTGCTTCGGGCGCGCTGCACAAGCTCGGCGCGATCGAAGCCCGCAACGACTTCAACGTCGACGGCTATGGGGGACCGTGCCCGCCGCCGGGCAACCCCCATCGCTATGTCGTCACCGTCTACGCACTGAACATCGATACGCTCCCGCTCGCGCAAGGCCGCCCCGCGGCGCTATTCGATCGCGAGATTCGCGGCTCGACGCTCGCAAGCGCGCAAATCACGGTGACGTACGGCCGCTGACCGGGAGCGGCTGTGTGCGGCTCGCAGCCGATGCGCCATGCGACGGATGCTGCAGCACGGAACTGTTTAAGATGATGCGTTCCGTTTCAGCGACGCGCGGGTTGGAGCGCTGCGCATCGTCCCCCCCCCCTTGAATGGAGTTGCCCATGTCCCGGATCGTCATTGCGTATCACAGCGGCTACGGCCACACGAAGAAACTCGCGGAAAACGTACTGGTGGGGCTGCAAGGCGCAGGTGCCGACGCAACGATGATCGCCGTGAACGAGATCGACGATGCGGGCTGGGCGGCGCTCGACGCCGCCGACGCTATCGTGTTCGGCGCGCCCACCTACATGGGCGGACCGTCCGCCGACTTCAAGAAGTTTGCAGACGCGAGTTCGAAGGCGTGGTTCACGCAAAAGTGGAAGGACAAGATCGCTGCGGGCTTCACCAATTCGGCGACCATGAATGGCGACAAGTTTTCGACCATCCAGTATTTCGTCACGCTGGCGATGCAGCATGGCATGGTCTGGACCGGTACCGGCATGATGCCCGCCAACACGAAGGCCGCCACGCGCAACGACGTGAACTTCGTGGGCGGCTTCACCGGGCTGCTCGCGCAGTCGCCGGCCGACGCCTCGCCGGACGAAGCGCCGCCCGCAGGCGACCTCGAAACGGCGCGCGCCTTCGGCGTGCGTGTTGCCGCTGTGACCGGGCGCTGGCTGGCCGGCCGCGCGGCGAACGCCTGAACCTCTGCCTTATGGGCCCACGCCGGGTGAGCCCCGGGTAAGCCCCGATTTTTTTCCAGGCGCCGTCACACGTGTGGCGGCATGACGTCTTAAAATACCGTTCCAGCGCCGCCCTGGGTGATGGCGCCCCGCAATTCCCCGCGTTCAGAGAGACTGAGATGAGCACGAAAGTTTTTGTCGACGGACAGGAAGGCACGACCGGCCTGAAGATTTTTGAATACCTGTCGCCGCGCACCGACGTCGAGATCCTGCGTATCGACGACGCGAAGCGTAAGGACGTCGAGGAACGCCGCCGTCTCATCAACGCTTCGGACGTGACGTTCCTGTGCCTGCCCGACGTCGCCTCGCGCGAGTCGGCCTCGCTCGTCGAAAACGACCGCACCGTCCTCATCGACGCGAGCACGGCGTTTCGCACCCAGGCCGACTGGGCGTACGGCCTGCCCGAGCTGACGAAAGCCCAGCGCGACAAGGTGCGCCAATCGAAGCGCATCGCGGTGCCGGGCTGCCACGCTTCGGCGTTCATCCTGGCCATGCGCCCGCTCGTCGAAGCCGGCCTCGTCGCGCCGGAATTCGCCGCGCACAGCTACTCGCTCACCGGCTACAGCGGCGGCGGCAAGAAAATGATTGCGGAGTACGAAGCGGGCGGCAACGCAAAGCTCGCGAGCCCGCGCCCCTACGCGCTCGGCCTCACGCACAAGCATCTGCCGGAAATGTCGGTGCACGGCGGCCTGAAGTCGGCGCCGGTGTTCACGCCGATCGTGGGGCCGTTCTACAAGGGCCTTGCGGTCACGACCTATTTTTCGCCGAAGCAGCTCACGCGCGGCGCAAAGCCCCAGGACGTGCAGGCGCTCTTCGCCGAGTACTATGCGGGTGAGCCATTCGTGCGCGTGGCGCCCTTCAACGCCGACGAAAACCTCGACGCCGGCATGTTCGACGTTCAGGCGAACAACGACACGAACCGCGTGGACCTGTTCGTATTCGGCAACGACGAGCAGTTCGTGACCGTTGCGCGCCTCGACAACCTCGGCAAGGGCGCATCGGGCGCGGCGATCCAGTGCATGAATCTCGCGGTTGGCGCGGCCGAGAATACCGGCCTGCATGCCTGAAGCACGCGCGGTTTCCAGCGCAAACAAAAAACCGGCTCAGTGAGCCGGTTTTTTTACGTCCCATGTTTTGCGTCGATGCAAAACCTGCAGACGAAAAAAAGCCCGCCAATGTTTGGCGGGCTGAATCCATATCAGAGGAGACATGGAGGAGACAAGAAGCAGTATATCGACTAGCGTGATGCAATGCAACATGTAAAGTAGTGCGCACCCTGAATGTTGCGTCACAACAACATATTCGTCATTGTCCTGTCATGGACAGGATGAACATCAACTGATCGAGCCCCACAGGCCGCACGAGGTGCACATCGAAGCCTGCTGCGAGCGCCTCGTCGCGGTGGCGCGACTCGCCCCAGCCCGCGAGCGCGATCAGCAGCGGCGCGCGCTCGCCGCTAACCGCGCGCAATTGCCGCACGATCGTTCCGGGCTCGTCCTGCACGAGCGAAAGCGCCACGATCGCCACATTGGGCGCACCGCGCGCCGCAAGATCGAACGCTTCGTCGAGCGTGCGAGCCGCAGATACGTCGTAGCCAAGATCGGTCAGCAAGGTGCTGAGCCCGTCCAGCGACTTCTCGTCGTTGTCGGCGATCAGGATGCGCGTCTCCATCCGCCGTTCTCCTACCCTGAAATTGGCCTCGCAGCCGGATCTCCCGTTCGATCCGGTGCGCGCCCTGTCGTCGTCATCGGTTCCCCGCCCCACTTCGCGGGCGGCGCCGCAAACCCGGCCGCCGTCCGTCAAGATGCGCCACATTGTGCTCAGCCGGCCGACAGGACTTTGTGCGTCACCGCGCGGTCGTCTGAAGATTTTGATCGTAAAACGCCCGCGAACGTTCGCCGGACCTCATTGCACCCCGATATTCACGCAGTCTCGTCAACCACGGCCCGCGCGCCGCGCAGCCACCTTGCCGAGCACGGCGAAATCGCGCTCGCCGTCGCCGTGCGCCACGGCTTCGAGCAGGCTGTCGCGCAGCACGCTCGCGAGCGGCATCGGCGTCGCGGCGGCGTCCGCGGCGGCCAGTGCGAGCCGCACGTCCTTCAGGCCAAGGCGCGCCTTGAAGAGCGCGGGCTCGTAGCGCCGCTGCGCGATCATGCCGCCGTAGCCCGCATACACCGGGCCCGGAAACGGGCCGCCTGTCACGACGTCGAGGAAGTCGCGCATCGCGACGCCGTAGCCGTCGAGCAGCGCCGCCGCCTCGCCGAGCGACTCGACCGCCGCAGCGAGCATGAAGTTCGCGGCGAGCTTCATCACGTTCGCCTGCTGAGGGACGGCGCCCACGCGCCATGTTTTCTGACCGATCACGTCGAACAGCGGCTGTACGCGGTCGATCGCCTCGGGCGCCCCAGCCGCCATGATCGTGAGTTTCGCCGCCTGCGCGGCGTCCGGGCGCCCGAGCACCGGCGCCGCCACGTAGTGCAAACCGCGCCCGGCATGGGCATGCGCCAGCGTTTCGGCCAGTTCGACGGAAATGGTCGCCATGTTCACGTGCACGAGGCCGGGCTGTGCGTGATCGAGCAGCGCCGAGTCGATGACCTCGCGCAGCGCGGCGTCGTCGGCGAGCATCGAGAGCACGGCGTCACCCGCGAAGGCCTCGCCCGGCGTGGCGACGATGCGCGCGCCCGCGTCGGCAAGCGCCTGCGCCTTCGCAGCCGTGCGATTCCACACGCGCACCGTGTGGCCCGCCTTCAGCAGATTGCCGACTATCGCGCCGCCCATTTCGCCAAGACCGATAAAACCGATGTCCATCGCCTGCTCCTTCCATGAAAAACAAGGGGAAACCCGCGCAAAGGTGCAGTACAGCACAACACGGGCCGCGCTGCAGGCGGCTACTCACGCCGCGCGAACGCACGCACGCGCTCCGGCAGGCGGTGCGATACTGCTTTGCATGGTCACCGCCACCTTTCGCTTTTATGAGGAGCTGAACGACTTTCTTGCGCGGCCGCTGCGCCGGCGTGCGTTTAGTTGCGCCTGCGCGCGCAATGCCACGGCGAAACACATGATCGAAGCGCTCGGCGTGCCGCATACCGAAGTCGAATTGATTCTCGTGAATGGCGAATCGGTGGGATTCGATCATCCGCTCGCAGATGGCGACCGCGTGGCCGTCTACCCGAAGTTCGAAGCGCTCGACATCCGCCCGCTGCTGCGCGTGCGCGACGCGCCGCTGCGCGAGCTGCGCTTTGTCGCCGACGCCCATCTTGGCGGCCTCGCGCAACTCCTGCGGCTAGCGGGTTTCGATACGCTCTACGACAACCACTTCCCCGACGACGAGATCGAGGCGCTCGCCGCCGCCGAGCATCGCATCGTGCTCACGCGCGACCGCGAACTGCTCAAGCGGCGCAGCATCACGCACGGCTGCTACGTGCGTGCGCTCAAGCCGCGCGCCCAGGTCCACGAGATTTTCGAGCGGCTCGACCTCGCGGCGAGCGCGCGGCCGTTCCGGCTCTGCCTCCTGTGCAACGCGCCGCTGCGGCCCATCGAGCGCGCCGCGGTGCGCGAGCGCGTGCCCGCGGGCGTCTACGACCGGCAAACGCGCTTTGTGACCTGCGACGTATGCCAGCGGGTGTTCTGGGAAGGCTCGCACTGGCAGCGCATGCGCACGCTGATCGACGGCCTCACGCGCCCCGCGGACGACGCGCACGCGGCACACGACGGGCACGACGGGCACAATCGGCACAACGGCCATGAAGGGCCGGATCGCGGCGGCAGCGCGTAGTGGTATTCACGGGTACTCGATGCGGCCCAAAGGCGCTCAAGAGGCACGTAACCGCAATGGACTCACGCAGGCGTTTGCGTACAATGCGCGCCACCGCCCAACACCGGAGCACGACATATGGCCATGAAGAAAACCGACCTTGAGAAGAACAAGGCGCTGAAACTGATGCAAGCAACGCACAAGAACGGACCCGACCGCTTTGGCAAGGGTTCGGCGCAGCCGGCGCTGGACCGCCGCGAACAGCGCAAGCTGGACCAGGCGCAGGGGCTCGTGCCGTTTGCGTGTAAGCTCAACGCCGATCTCGTCGAGAAGCTGAAGGCTCGCGCCGAGGGCCACCCCGGCGGCGTGAACGGCCTGCTCACCGAATTGCTGGAAGCCGGGCTCGCAAGCGAAGCGTCCTGAACGCCCCCCTGCGGCGAGCGCGCAAAAAAAAAGCCAGAGCAAATGCTCTGGCTTTTTTATGGCTGAAAGGCGCTTTAGTTAGCTTGGCCCTTGTCTGCCGTACCCGCAGCCGATGCGCCTTCCGACACAGCGGCGCGCTTGCCGTGGTGCTTCAGTTGCTTGTGCTGCTTCTTGGCCTTGGCCGGTGCGCTAGCTGCCGGTGCGGTTGCAGCCGGAGCCGAAGCGTCTTGTGCGAATGCGTGAGCCGTAACCAGTGCGAACGATGCTGCGATGAGCGAGGCGAGAATCTTTTTCATCTGTTGTTCCCCAAACCTGACAAATAATGACCGGCACGTTGTGAATTAGAACAGCTGGAAAACGCGAAACGATCCGCTTGCCGATCTGGGCGGGCGTTTCGCGCGAAGCAGTATTACGCAGCGTAGGGCGTTTGTCATCCGCTAATGCCCGGGTGTATTTTCCGGGAGACAATTCCCTTTCAATTCGGATACGATCGCCATTTACGCGTTCGTTTTCCGGAAGTTCGTTGTCTTTTCACGTAATACGCTGAATCGGCCTGCCCCGCACGAATTCGGGCCAGATTACCGCCCGACTCAGATGCAATCGCGAAAAAATGGGCAATCCGCCCCTTGCGCAACAGGACACCGCGCGCCATTGGCGCCAACCGTCGAAAACGCTGTCGCGCCCGTTCCCCGCGAAAAGAGATCTCCGCTTGCAATCCGCTACCCGCCGCCACCTGCGCGCCAATCTGCTCATGCTGATCGCCGCCCTCATCTGGGGCTCGGCCTTCGTCGCCCAGCGACTGAGCCTCGACGCCATCGGCCCGTTCCTGTTTACCGGCCTGCGCTTCCTGCTTGGCGCCGGCGTCGTCTCCTGCTTCTTGCTGGCACGCGGCCGCGCCGGTGGCCGCCAGGCTGCTGGCCGCGGCAACGCGCCGGCCCCGGCGCTCTTCAACGGTGCGCTGGTGCGCTCGGGCACCGTGCTCGGCCTCGTGCTGGCCGTCGCTATTTCGCTTCAGCAGATCGGGCTCGGCTACACGAAAATCGCCAACGCCGGCTTCATCAGTTCGCTCTATGTCGTGATCGTGCCGATACTTGGCGTGCTGCTGCGTCATCGCACGGGCATCGGCACATGGGTCGGCGCTGCGCTCGCTGCGGTTGGGCTCTACTTCCTCAGCATCAACGAGCATTTTTCGGTGATGTATGGCGACTGGTTCCAGCTCGGCTGCGCACTCGTGATCTCGATCCAGGTCATGCTCGTGGGCCACTACGCGCCGCGGCACGACCCGCTCGCGCTCTCGATCGTTCAGTTCGTCGCCTGCGGCGTGGTGTGTCTCGCGATCGGACTCGTGTGCGAACCGCTGCGCGCGGCCGACATCGTGCGCGCCGCGCCCACTATCCTCTATGGCGGCGCGCTTTCGGTGGGCATCGGTTATACGCTGCAGGTCGTCGCGCAGCGTGACGCCGCGCCCGCGCACGCCGCCGTGATCTTCAGCATGGAAGGCGTATTCGCCGCGCTCGCGGGCTGGGCCGCACTCGGCGAAACGCTCACGCCGCGCGCACTCGCCGGCTGCGCGCTCATGCTCGCCGGCTTGCTCGCCTGCCAGCTGCTGCCAGCCTGGCAAGCGCGCCAGCGCGCCCGGCAGCGCACAACAGTGAAGCCTGTCGAAACAGCGTAAAACGCGCCATAGTTTTGCGGCGTTGATATCGCGCTCTACAGTTCTTTTTGACGAATGGCGTCGCTAACAGGCGGCGCCATTTTTTTTTCGTGTGGATAACGCGTGATTGCGCCGCGCCGGGCCAGGTTATCCACGTCCACCTCTGGACAACCTGGGGACGACCTGGCGAACGACCTGTGGACCACTTCTTGATAACTACGCACCTGGCGTTGCGGCCTGAAAAGTTATCCCAGGAGCTCGCAACGCGTACATGTTTTGTCCGCATGGCTATCCGTTTCGCATCGGTATGAGCCAACAGGTAATTTCCCGGTTGTCCACAGTTAATGCCAGGACTTGTTAACTGCTACTACTTATAAATATAAATACTGAAAAGACTATGGGGAAAGCCGCGACGCTCGCTGCGCTCGCGTGCTGCGCATTCGCGCAGGTCATTGCGCTTCGCGTTTATTCGCGCGCGAAAACACCATCGACGAATCGCGGCAAGCCGAGCAAGGCGATCCGCGCGATCGATCTGCGGATCTCGCTGCGTCTACCGGAAAGACGCACTGTCTCGCCCGCGCTATGCACGCGGCCGCCTTCGCTGCACGCCCATGCGAGGCAATGCGTCACGGCCACACCTGGCTCGTGGTCTTCATTGGCAAGCCAGCCGACGCTCGCCAACGCAACGCTCGCGCGTCCTGCGCTGCGCGCAAGCGCGCCCTCGGCCGTTTCGCGCGCGACCGCCTCGCTAACGAGTCCGTGACGCGCGATCGTCTGCGTATTCACGCCGGGCAGCGCCGCAAGCGCCGCTGCTGAATGCGCCACGTAACCGAGATCGAGACAACCTGAAGTCCCGCGCTGGTCGGCCATCATCGAGCCGATCGCACCCGCCGTGCAGGTCTCGACGCTCACGAGCACGAGCGAGCGCGACATCAGATAGCCGGCGATCTGCTTCGTAATGTTCATGGCACCAGGAGATGAAAAGGGAACAAGCGAGTGTCGCACGCATGCGCACATGAAAAAGGGCGTGCCTCCCGAGGAGGCACGCCCTTGCTGAATGCATCGCGTGAGTACAACGTGGGCGTTAGCCGCACGCCATCATTTGCTCGATTGTCGGCTCGAGATGGACCAAACCGATGGTCGCGGGCTTGGCTTCGACAACGCCGAAGCATTCCGTGCGGCGCGGCGCAGGATCGACGAGGAAGTTGCGCGCGTAATGCCCGCAACGCTCCGGCGGCAGAAGCCGCTCGGGCGGGATCACCTCGAACGCCGTCCCTACGGCGATGAAAAGATCGTCAGGTGTCATGTCGCGCTGAATGCGCCAGAGCGTCTCGTACTCGGGCGCGGCCTCGTTGAAGAACACCACGCCCGGCTTCACGCCCTCCACCTGCCCGCACGACGGACAGGCGGCCTGGGGATCGAGCGCCCGGCCGGAGGTCGGGAAGCGATAGTCGCAGTCGGTGCACAGAAGCGAAATCATGTCGCCGTGCAGATGCGTGACCTGACGCGCGCCGGCCTGCTCGAGCATGTCGTCGATGTTCTGCGTGACGAGATGCACGCGCTCCGTGCCCCAGCTGTCCTGCCACTTCGCGAGCAACTCGTGGGCGGCGTTCGGACGCGCGTCGCTGCATTCGGCAATGCGTTGGTTGTAGAAACGGAAAACCGCGGGTCGGTTGCGGCGCCACGTGAGGTAGTTGCAAACCTCGTCGATGCTCGCGTGGGACCAGATGCCGTCGCCGGTGCGGAACGTCGAAATGCCGCTCTCCGCCGAGAGCCCTGCGCCGGAAAACACGAACAGGCGGGGGAGTCTGCCGGACTGCCCGGGTTGCCGGGGTTGCGCCACGTTTGCCACTTTCGCCTCCTTGATCGAACGGCGACATTATGACCTTACAGCAGCGTTTCGGCTGAGGGACGCAATGGCGATTGCACTCACGGTCTCAACGAGCGCACTACGCTGCCGCTGAGGCGTCCCAGGGCGTCAGAGCATCCTGGCGGGCGCGGCGAACCACGGCAGCCGCCTGTGCGGCCTCTCAACGGCTCCTGCTGCGATCGACGAAACAAAAAAGGGATGCCGTTGTGGCATCCCTTTTTCAACAAGCACAAACAAGCACAATCAGCGCGCGATAAACCTCACTCCACCGTCACCGACTTCGCGAGGTTACGCGGCTTGTCCACATCGGTGCCGCGCACGCACGCCGTGTGATACGCGAGCAGTTGCAGCGGCACGACGTGCAGGATCGGCGAAAGCAGCCCGTAGTGCTCCGGCATGCGAATCACGTGAATGCCGTCTTCGCTCGTGATGTGCGTGTCGGCATCGGCGAACACATAAAGCTGGCCGCCGCGCGCGCGCACTTCCTGCATGTTCGACTTGAGCTTTTCGAGCAGCGCGTCGTTGGGCGCCACCGTCACCACGGGCATCGCCTCGGTCACGAGCGCCAGCGGTCCGTGCTTGAGCTCGCCTGCCGGATACGCCTCGGCGTGGATGTACGAGATTTCCTTGAGCTTGAGCGCGCCTTCGAGCGCGATCGGGTAGTGCAGCCCGCGCCCGAGAAACAGCGCGTTTTCCTTGCGCGCGAACTCTTCCGACCACGCGATGATCTGCGGCTCCAGCGCGAGCACGCCGTTGAGCGCGGCCGGCAGGTGGCGCAGCAGTTTCAGATGCGCGGCTTCCTGCTCGGCATTCACGTGACCGCGCAACTTGCCGAGCGTGACCGCGAGAATAAAGAGGCCAACGAGCTGCGTGGTGAAGGCCTTCGTCGACGCCACGCCAATCTCGCGCCCCGCGTGCGTGAGGAACTTGAGTTCAGTGAGGCGCACCATCGCGCTCGTCGCCACGTTGCACACCGCGAGCGTGTGCTCCATGCCGAGCGACTGCGCGTGCTTGAGCGCGGCGAGCGTGTCGGCGGTTTCGCCCGACTGCGAGATCGTCACGACGAGCGCGCGCGGATTCGGCACCGACTCGCGATAGCGGTATTCGCTCGCGATCTCGACATCGGTGCGGATCTTCGCCACCGACTCGAGCCAGTACTTCGCCGTGAGGCCCGCGTAATAGCTCGTGCCGCACGCGAGAATCAGGATGCTGTCGATGCCCTTGAACACTTCGAGCGCGTTGTCGCCGAACAGATCGGGCGTGAACGCGTCGGTGGCGGGAATCGTGTCCGAGATCGCGCGCGGCTGCTCGAAGATTTCCTTCTGCATGTAGTGGCGATACGGGCCGAGATCGACCGCGCCGCCGTATGCGCCGTAGGCCTGCACGTCGCGCACTTCGCGCGTCACGATGTTGCCCGCGCGATCGGCAATGCGTACGCCTTCCAGCGTGATCTCGCACACATCGCCTTCTTCCAGATAACTGATGTGCTCGGCGCTGCCCGCAATGGCGAGGCCGTCCGACGCGATGAAGTTCTCACCCTTGCCATAGCCCACCACGAGCGGCGAACCGGCGCGCGCGCCAACCACCGTATGCGGCTGGCTCTTGTGCACCACGCCGATCGCATACGCGCCCGCGAGCTGCTGCACGGCCGCGCGCACGGCGGCGAACAGGTCGCCTTGATACAGGCTGTGGATCAGATGGGCGATGACTTCGGTGTCGGTTTGCGAAACGAATTCGTAGCCCTTCGCGCGCAGCATGTCGCGCAGCGACTCGTAGTTCTCGATGATGCCGTTGTGCACGATCGCGAGCGTGTCGCGCGAGAAGATCGGGTGCGCGTTGTTCACCGTGGGCGCGCCGTGCGTCGCCCAGCGCGTATGCGCGATGCCGGTCACGCCTTCGAAGTGAGCCTCGCTAACCTGCTCGTCGAGTTCGGCCACGCGGGCGACGCTGCGCACGCGCTGCGGGCCGTCGGCCGTCACGACGGCCACGCCGCACGAGTCGTAGCCGCGATATTCGAGGCGCCGCAGTCCTTCGATCAGGACGGGAACGATATTACGTTGCGCAACCGCGCCGACGATGCCGCACATGGATTCGATCCTTTGCAATGAGAGGCGTGGGCGCCGCGCGTTTTCACGCGAGCGGCGCCGGGTTTCAACCGTTCAGTTCTTTTTCTTGACCGGCCGAACGTAGCCGGTTTTCGCGATCTGCGTTTTCTCGTTGAGCACGAGCGTGGCTTCAGGCACGTCCTTCCACACCGTCGTGCCCGCTGCGATGGTCACGCCGCGGCCCACGCGCACGGGCGCGACGAGCTGCGTATCCGAACCCACGAACACGTTGTCCTCGATGATCGTGCGGTGCTTGTTCGCGCCGTCGTAGTTGCAGGTGATGGTGCCCGCGCCGATGTTCACGCCCGCGCCCACGTCGGCGTCGCCGACGTAGCTCAGGTGATTCGCCTTCGAGCCCACGCCGATGTTCGCGTTCTTCACTTCGACGAAGTTGCCCACGTGCACGTCGTCGGCGAGCTTCGCACCGGGGCGCAGCCGCGCATAGGGACCTAGCACCGCGTTCGCGCCAACCGCTGCGTTTTCGATGTGCGTGTAGGCGTCCACGCGCGTGCCCGCGCCGATCGACGCGCTGCGAATCACGCAGTTCGGGCCCACGCTCACGTTGTCCGCCAGCGTCACCTCGCCTTCGAACACGCAGTTCACGTCGATGAACACGTCGCGCCCGCATTTAAGCGAGCCGCGCACGTCGATGCGCGCAGGGTCCGCGAGCGTGACACCCGCCACGAGCAGCGCCTCGGCCACCGTGCGCTGATGCACGCGCTCGAGTTCGGCAAGCTGCTGCTTGCTGTTCACGCCGAGCGTTTCCCATTCGTCGTCGGGCTGTGCGGTCACGGCCGGATGACCGGCGGCGATCGCGGCTTCCACGACATCGGTGAGGTAATACTCGCCCTGCGCGTTGTCGTTCCTGAGCGCCGCAAGCCAGCCCGCGAGGGGCGCAGTAGGCGTCACGACGATGCCGGTGTTGATCTCGGCGATCTTGCGCTGGGCTTCGTTCGCGTCTTTCTGCTCGACGATGCGCTCGACCTGGCCCGCCGCGTCGCGCACGATGCGGCCGTAGCCGGTCGGGTCGTCGAGCGTGACGGTCAAGATGCCGTAGCCGTTCTCACCCGCGGTATCGACCAGACGCTCGAGCGTGGAAGCGCGCGTGAGCGGCACGTCGCCGTAGAGCACAAGCGTGGGCACGTTCGCGTCGAGCAGCGGCAGCGCCTGCGCGAGCGCGTGGCCCGTGCCGAGCTGCTGCGCCTGCAGCGCGAACTGGACGTCGGGCGCGCCAACGGCTTCGCGCACGGCTTCGCCGCCATGGCCGACCACGACGACGAGTCGGGTGGGCGACAGCGTGCGGGCAGTATCGATAACGTGCGAGAGGAGCGGCTTGCCGGCGAGCGGATGGAGCACTTTCGGCAGCGCGGAGTGCATGCGTTTGCCCATGCCTGCCGCGAGGATCACGATGTTCATTGCATCAGTGACTGAATAAGGAATGAAGCGGCTGATTTTAGCATGCGGGATATCCCCGACACGCCGGCCAGGCGGGCTCTCGTGCCCCGATAAACACTGTTTTACAACTGCTTTTCAGGACATCGGCCCGAAATGAAAAACGCCCCGACTTGGGGTCGGAGCGTTTAAGGCAAAACCACAGGGAAGGCTCAAAGATCGTCGAACGGCGTGAACTTGATGGCCGTGCCTTCGGCAGGCGCCGCGTCGGTCGAGCACGGCTCCTCGTCGAACGCGATATCGCCGGCCGGATCGGCCACGCCCGTTGCGCGCAGGTCCGCGAAGTTGAACAGGTTCGCGTCCATGAGGTGCGAGGGCACGACGTTGCCGAGCGCGTTGAACATGTTTTCCACGCGGCCCGGGAAACGCTTGTCCCACTCGCGGATCAACGCCTTCATCTCCGCGCGCTTCAGGTTCGGCTGGCTGCCGCACAGGTTGCACGGAATGATCGGGAATTCGCGCAGCACTGCGTACTTCTCGAGATCGGTTTCCTTCACGTACGCGAGCGGGCGGATCACGACGTTCTTGCCGTCGTCCGACTGCAGCTTGGGCGGCATGCCCTTGAGCTTGCCGCCGTAGAACAGGTTCAGCAGCAGCGTTTGAAGGATGTCGTCGCGATGATGGCCGAGCGCGATCTTGGTCGCGCCCAGTTCGCCCGCCACGCGGTACAGAATGCCGCGGCGCAGGCGCGAGCACAGCGAGCACGTGGTCTTGCCCTCGGGCACGAGACGCTTGACGATGCTGTACGTGTCCTGGTTCTCGATGTGGTACGGCACGCCCACCTTGTCGAGGTACTCGGGGAGCACGTGCTCCGGAAAGCCCGGCTGTTTCTGGTCGAGGTTCACCGCGACGATGTCGAAGTCGATCGGCGCGCGCTCGCGCAGGCGCAGCAGCACGTCGAGCATCGCGTAGCTGTCCTTGCCGCCCGAGAGGCAGACCATGACCTTGTCGCCGTTCTCGATCATGTTGTAGTCGCCAATCGCCTGGCCGACCTGACGCACGATGCGCTTGAACAGCTTGTTGTTCTCGTAGGCTTCCTTCTGCTCGCGGCGCGTGAGCGCCTGGCGGCCGGTGCCTTCGGTCGCGGCTTCCTCGCCAACGGGGAGCGTTTCGGGGGCGTTCATGAATCAGTCCTCTTTGATGCGAAAGACCTCGACGCCCACCGCGTCGCAGTCCGGATAAACGTCGGGCTTCTCGGTCGAGACGCGCACCGCGCGCACGCGTTCGTGCGAGAGCAGCGCTGCGGCGAGATCGTCGCAAAGCGTCTCCTGCAGATGGATATGGCCCTTGCCCACGCGTTCGGCAACGGTCGAGCGCATGAAGTCGTAGTCGACGACTTCGCGCAGCTTGTCCTCGTGCGGCGTGCTCGTAGCGAGCGGCACGAACAGATCGACATTGATGACGACGCGCTGTTCGCCGCGTTTTTCGAAGTCATGCACGCCGATGTTGATGTGCACTTCGTAGTCGCGCAGGAAAAGCCGGCGGCAATCGGCCAGCCGGGGGTGAAGCAAAACGGTGGACATACAGGTTCCAGTCGATAAAAGCGTGCGTTCGTTCGCACGTATGCCGGCGCGGCGCGCCCGGCGGGTCGTTCAGCCGGTCTGCAAAGCCGCTCGTGCGCGGCGGCTTGCGTTCCTTTGTCTTCGTTAGCACCGCGGGCTCGCAGTCGTGCGCGCAGCGGGCTATGCATTTAGTTGCAAATCTTGATGCAACCCACGTTTGGGCTTTAGTTGCCCGTCAAAAACATTACGTCGCGCGGCAGCGGCACGAGGTGCTGGCCGCCGTCCACGACGAGCGTCGTGCCCGTCACGCCCGAAGCCCGTGCGAGATACAGCGCGGCTTCCACGAGATCCGCTGGCCGCGACGCGCGCTTGAGCGGCGTGACCTGGTGCGCGGCCGCGAAGCTCTCCGGCGTCTGGTCGCCCGACTGCAGCGTGAGGCCGGGCGCGAGCCCCACTACGCGCACCTTCGGCGCGAGCGCCTGAGCGAGCGCGACGGTGGCATTCTGCAACGCGGCCTTCGTCAGCGTGTACGACAGATAGTCGGGATTCATGTTGTACAGCTTCTGGTCGAGCACGTTGATCACACACGTGCGCAGCGTCTCGTCGTCCACCGCTGCCTCGGGCGTTGCCTCGTACAGCATGCGCGCCAGCACGAGCGGCGCCCCCACGTTGATCGCCATGAGCTGCAGCAGCTTCGTGTAGCCCACATCCCGCGCGGTGTCTTCGTCGAAGCGCGACGCATTGTTAAGCACGCACGCAGGACGGCCGAGCGCCGCGGCGCAGTCCGGGACGAGCCGCGCCACCTGCGCTTCGTTGCCGAGGTCGGCGTGCAGCGCCACGGCCCTGCGGCCCAGCGCAGCGATTTGCGCGACGACTTCGTCGGCGGCCTCGCGCGACTCGCCGTAGTGCACCGCGACGTCCCAGCCGCGCGCCGCAAAGCCGAGCGACAGCTCGCGGCCAATGCGGCGTGCGCCGCCCGTCACCAGCACAACGGGCGCCTGGGCATTGGAATCGGGGCGCGATCCTTCGCCGGATGTGCTCAGGTCGGCGTCAGCCGGGCGGATGCCGGGAGTTGCGCTCATTTACAATGCGGGGATGAATCCGAAAGCTCACGAACCCGATAGTTTACCTGTTCCCGAGCCGATCGCGCTCGCGCAGTCCGAGGCGCTCGCGGCCACGCTGCGCGCCGAGATCGCGGCGGCGGGCGGGTGGCTCCCGTTCGACCGCTACATGGAGCGCGTGCTCTATACGCCGGGGCTCGGCTACTACAGCGGCGGAGCACGCAAGTTTGGCCTCTTCGCCGACGACGGCAGCGACTTCGTGACCGCCCCTGAACTTTCGCCGCTTTTTGCCGCGACGCTCGCGCGCGCCGTGGGCGAAGCGCTCGCCGCCAGCGGCACGCATCGCCTGATGGAATTCGGTGCGGGCACGGGCCGCCTCGCCGCGGGTGTGATGCTCGCACTCGACGCCGCAGGCGTGCCGTTCGACGCCTACGCCATCGTCGATCTGTCGGGCGAGCTGCGTGAGCGCCAGCGCGAGACCATTGCGCAGCTCGCGCCGGCGCTCCTCGATCGCGTGACGTGGCTCGACGCGCTGCCTGCGCAGTTCGAAGGCGTCGTGATCGGCAACGAGGTGCTCGACGCCATGCCGGTGCGCCTGTTCGCGCGCAAGGACGCCGTGTGGCATGAGCGCGGCGTGAGCGTGAACGCGCAAGGCGCCCTCGCCTTCGCCGATCAGCCTGCGAATTCGGGACGCGACGCGGGCTGGGCACACAGCGCGCTCGCCGGTGTGGACGGCAGCGAAGACTACGTGAGCGAAACGCACGAAGCCGCGCTCGCGTTCACGCGCACGGTTTGCACGATGCTCAAGCGTGGCGCGGCGTTCTTCATCGACTATGGATTTCCGCGCCACGAGTACTACCATGCGCAGCGCGCGCAAGGCACGTTGATGTGCCACTACCGGCACCGGGCGCACGGCGACCCGTTCCTCTATCCGGGCTTGCAGGACATCACCGCGCACGTGGAATTCTCGGGCATTGCCGAAGCCGGTGTCGAAGCGGGCGCGGACCTGCTTGGCTACACCACGCAGGCGCGCTTTCTGATGAACGCGGGCATAACCGAAGTGCTCGGCGAAATCGATCCGCGCGACCCGCAGCGCTTCCTGCCTGCCGCGAACGCGGTGCAGAAACTCGTTTCCGAAGCGGAGATGGGTGAGCTATTCAAGGTGATCGCGTTTTCGCGCGGCATCGACGAGACCATCGCGGCGTTCGCGCGCGGCGACCGCAGCCACACACTCTGACGCTCACGTCACGCGACCATGATCCGCTGGTTCCTCACCACCTTCATCGCTGTCGCGATTCTCTCCAGCGCGCAGCCGTGGCTCAAAAAGCTCGGCATCGGGCGGCTGCCCGGCGACATCACGCTGCGCATTTTCGGCCGCGAGTATCCGCTGCCGTTCATGTCGACGCTCGTGCTTTCGATGGCGCTCTCGTTTCTCGTGCGCGTGCTCTGAGCGAGCGCGCGCAACGCGCTCAAGCCGAAGCGAGCGCGCCTTCCACTGCCGCCACGCGCGCTTCGTGCACCGCTTCTTTTATTCTCTCGGCGCCGCCACGCTCGATCGAGCGCGCAATTGCCCCCGCATCCACGCCGCGCGCGGCCACGAGTGCCACGCGCAAGCGTTCGGCCTGCGGATAAGGCGCGTTCTCCCAGTTCAGCCGCCCGCGCAAATCCGACTCGCAGGACTGCAGCGCCTCGGCAAACCGCGCCGGTTTGCGCAGCGCGTCGCATCGCTCGAGCATGCGCACGAGCGCCGCCGCCCCCATGTCCATCACGCGATGCACGTTGCCATGCTCACGCGCGACCAGCACGGCGAGGTCGCGGCAATCGTTCGGCACGCGCAGACGGTCGCAAAGCGGCTTGAGCAGATCGACGCTGCGCCCTTCATGGCCAATGTGACGCGGCAGCACGTCCTCGGGCGTCGTGCCTTTGCCGAGATCGTGCGTGAGCGCCGCGAAGCGCACCGGCAGCGTGTAGCCCTGCGCGGCCGCATGGTCGATCACCATCATCACGTGCACGCCCGTATCGATTTCGGGGTGATAGTCGGCGCGCTGCGGCACGCCCCATAGCGCGTCGAGTTCGGGCAGCACGCGCGCAAGCGCGCCGCAATCGCGCAGCACTTCGAACATCCGCGAAGGCTTCGCCTCCATGAGACCGCGGGCAATTTCCTGCCATACGCGCTCGGGTACGAGCGCGTCGACTTCGCCCGAAGCGACCATCTCGCGCATGAGTTCGAGCGTTTCGGGCGCGACGGTGAAATCGGCGAAACGCGCGGCAAAACGCGCGATACGAAGTATGCGCACGGGGTCTTCGAGAAACGCGTCGCTCACGTGGCGAAACACGCGCGCTTCGAGATCGCGCGCGCCGCCGAACGGATCGACCACCTCTCCCGTGAGCATGCCGCCCGGCTGCACTTCCTGCGCCATGGCGTTGATCGTGAGGTCGCGCCGCGCGAGGTCTTCCTCGAGCGTCACGTCGGGCGCGTAGAAGAACTGGAAGCCGTGATAGCCCGCCGCCGTCTTGCGCTCGGTGCGCGCAAGCGCGTACTCCTCGTGCGTGTCGGGATGCAGAAAGACCGGAAAGTCCTTGCCCACCGGGCGATAACCCTGCGCGGCCATCTGCTCGGGCGTCGCGCCCACCACGACATAGTCGCGGTCGCGCACGGGCAGCCCGAGCCTCTCGTCGCGAATCGCTCCGCCTACGACATAGATCTTCATTCGTCGTCGCGTTCGTCGTCGGCGACGATGTGTGTTTCGCGGCGCGCGGCTTCCACCCATTCGGCCACCGCAGGCAGTGCGCTCACGCGCTGGGCGTAAGCGGCTGCTTCGGGCGAGAGCTTCGGCTGGTAGCTGTTGAAGCGCATGACGACCGGCGCGTACATCGCGTCGGCAATGGTGAAATCGCCGAACAGGAACGGCCCGCCGCTCGCGGCCAGACACTCGCGCCAGAGCGCGTCGATACGCGCGACATCGGCGAGCGCGCCCGGCGTGGCACCGGCGCCGGGCTTGATCTTGCGGATGTTCATCGGCATGTGGTTGCGCACTTCGCCGAAGCCCGAATGCATCTCCGCACTCACGCTGCGCGCGCGGGCCCGCGCGTTCGCGTCGCGCGGCCACAGCGCGAGCTGCGGGAAGCGCTCGGCGAGCGTCTCGGCAATCGCGAGGGAATCCCACACGGAAAAGCCGTCGTCGGAGACGAGGCAGGGCACCTTGCCCGAGGCCGAAAACGCGAGGATCGAGGACTTGGTGCCCGGCTCGTCGAGCTCGATCAGCACTTCCTCGAACGCAATGCCGAAGTGCTTGAGCAGCACCCACGGGCGCATCGACCACGACGAATAGTTCTTGTCTCCGATTACGAGCTTCATTGTTCACATGACCGTAGTGAGTTGAAAGAGCGCGGGCTGGCAGCCCGCTTACTGGTTATCGACCGGCGCTGGCGCGAAAGATGTTCAGCCGCGAGCGCAGCGAGGCGTCGGCGAGATAGAGCGGCGCGATCGTCTCGATGCTCGCCGGCTCGATATCGAGCTCGGGTGCGAGCGGGCCGGTAAGCACGCTGTCCACCTTCATCGAATCGAGATTATCGCGCGTGAGCACCGGCACGCCGGGCGCCATCTCGAACGACAGCGCCTGCAGGCGCCCGAAGGCGTCGGGCAGCCGCACGATGCGTGCGTGGCGGCCCACCGCTTCGCCGCAATACTGGACCAACTGCTCGAGCGTGTAGACCGTCGGGCCGCCGAGTTCGTAAGTGTGCCCGCTCGCGGCGTCGAGATCGAGCACGTTGACGATCGCTTTTGACACATCGCCCACGAACACGGGCTGGAACTTCGCGTCGGGCATGGCGAGCGGAATCATGGGAAAGAGCCGCTGCAGCAGCGCGAAGCGGTTGAGGAACGTGTCTTCCGGACCGAACACGACCGAAGGCCGGAAGATCGTCGTGGCAAGCGCCGTGGCCGCGTGCACGGCTTTCTCGCCGTCGCCCTTCGAGCGCAGATACATGCTGGGCCCACGCGTGTCGGCGCCAAGCGCGCTGATGTGGATGAGGCGATGCACGCCCTTGCCTTCGCAGGCGGCGACGATTTTCGTGGGCAAGTCCACATGCAGCTTCGCGAAGCCCGGCCCGTAGGGATCGCCGCGGCCGCCATTGAGCGTGCCGACGAGATTGATGACCGCGTCCGCGTTTTCGACGAAGGCCGCGAGCGCAACCGGATCCGACACATCGGTCTCGACCACGTCGATGGGCAGCAGGGTGAGATGGCGGGCGTTGTAGCGGCGGCGGGTGGCGACGCGCACGTCCTTGCCCGCCTCGACGAGCGCGTTGACGAGATGGCTGCCGATGAATCCCGAACCGCCGATGACCGCAATGGCTTGATGTCGCATCTTCGACCTCCTCGGGCAGACGGCGCCGCCGCGTACGAGGTCCGGTTCGTCCCGCAGCGCGCCGGCCGGAAGGCGGGGCGCGCAGCGTGCCGTCATGCCGCGCGCGATCCGTATGACGGGAAGTGGCGCGGCCTGACGGCCCGGCGCTTACGGCGTGATATAGCCGAGACGCGCCTTCAGCGATTGCGGACGGCCCTCGAACAGCGCCGCATAGTAGACCGTGTTCGACAACACGTTTTTCACGTAATCGCGGGTTTCCTGGAACGGAATGGTTTCCGCGAAGATGGCGCCTTCGACGCCGCCCTGCAAAGTCTGGCGCCATGCGCGCGGGCGCCCCGGCCCGGCGTTGTAGCCCGCGGTGGCGAGCACGGCGGAGCCATCGAACTGATTGTAGATCATCGACAAATAGTTCGTTCCGAGCAGGATATTGGTGTCGAGATCGTTGAGCTGGTCGCGCGACAGCGGGCCAATGCCGATCTTCTTCGCCACCATCTGCGCCGTGGCCGGCATGATCTGCATGAGGCCGCTCGCGCCCACGCCCGACTTCGCGTTGAGAATGAAACGCGATTCCTGGCGGATGAGACCGTAGGCCCATTCGACGTCGAGGCCGTTGGTTTGCGCGTCGCGCTCCACGACGTCGCGGAACGGCGCGATGTAGCGCAGCGAGAAGTCGTGTTCCGTTTGCGTGCGGTCGGCCGTGTTGACGGTGCGGTCGAGCAACTGGATGCGTTTTGCGTACTCGGCGACGGCGAGCAGCTGGCGATCGCTCATGCCGCGCAGCGGCCAGTTCCATTCGCGATTGCCTTCGAGCCGCAGATTCAGCGCGTAGAAGCGCTGTGCGAGCGCGAAGCCCGGCGTTTGCGCGGCCTGGGCGATTTCGGCGTCGCTCACCGTGGTCTTGGGCGGAATCGTGATCTTCTGGCCGAGTTCTTCGGTCGCGAGCTGGCCGTAGAAGTGATAGCCCTGCGAGATCGACGCGAACTCCTGGTTCGCCCGCCCCGTTTCGCCCGCCTGCTTCAGCGCGCGCGCGTGCCAGTAGACCCACGACGGTTGCGCGCGCAGCGCGGGCGGCATCTGCTCGATCGACCAGCGCACCATCGTCCAGTCGCCGCCCAGCAGCGCTGCGCGCGTACGCCATTCGTAAGCCGGGTACGAAAGCGGTGCGTTGGCCGAGAGGCGATACCAGTCGATCGCGGCGGGCAAACGCTTTTGCGCGCCCTGATAACCGATCGTGCCCCAGCCGATCGCGCGCTCCGGCGAGGTGAGCTGCGGCGCAACGGCGGCGTAGGTCGCGGCGGCCATGGCCGGATCGTTGCGCGCCATCACCGTGACGGCGAGCAGTGCGAGCTGATGCGATTGCGGATCGCCGGTGACGCCTTGCGCAAGCGTGAGCGGCGGTGTGCTCACCGCCTGGCTGAACGCCGTCGGGTCGGGACGCTGCGACAGGCCGTCGAGCAGTTTTGCGCCGGCCGCGGTCTGGTTCTGCTCGTAGGCGAGGCGGATCTGCTGCCACACGTCGTCGCTCGAGAACTGGCCTTTGATCGCAAGCGCGGTGATGAGATCGACGCAGCCGTCGCCGTAATAGCGCGGCTCGGTCAGCAGCCCGCGCGCATCGTTCGCGACGTTCTCGCCGCGCGCCGCGCGCGACTCGAGCGCGTAGCACTTCACCTGCGTGTCGTCGTTGAGCACGAAGCGCGGGTATTGCTGGTCGAAGTTCGCCCAGTCGTGGCGCGCGCCCAGCACGAGCAGATAGTCGTTGCGCAGACGGTCGGCGATCGCCTGGCCGTCGTAGCGCTGCAGGAACGACAGCACCGGCGCATCGGGCGCGTCCACGCGCGCGTGGCCTTGCGAATCGAACAGTTGCGGCTTGAGCTGGAAGTATTCGAGATACGACGGCGCCGGGTAATCGGGGATCATCGCCGCGAGTTGCGCGGCGCGCGCGGGATCGTTATTGCGCGCGGCTTCGCGAAGCTGGATGAAAGTCTGATCGTCGTTCGAGAGGACTGCGCCTACGGGCAGCGCGACGGGGCGCACGGCGTCCGCCGTGCTGCATGCTACGAGTGCCGCGGCAGTCAGTGCGAGACCGACCACGCGATATACTCGGACAAGGCGTTTGGACATCGTTATTTCTGGAGCGCGAGGTGAACCCAAGCATAGCACGCAACCCTCACACGGAATCCAAAAAGGACTGGCGTGCAAGGCTGCTTCCTCGGCGAATTGAGGCGGCTTCCGACATGGCAATCGGGGCGGCGCTGACGGCTCATCTCGATGCACTCGTCGCGCAGTTTTCGCCGCGTTCGATCGGGTTCTATTGGCCCTTGCGCGGCGAGTTCGATGCGCGCACCTGGATCACCGCCTGGCTCGCCGCCGATGCGTCACGCCGCGCCGCCCTGCCCGCCATTGCCGAGCGCCACACGCCGCTCGTGTTCCACGCCTGGACACCGCACGCCCCCATGCGCGAAGGCCATCACGGCATACCCGAGCCGCAGTCGCAGGAAGTGATCGTGCCCGATCTCCTCCTCGTGCCGTGCGTGGGTTTCGATCGCGACGGCTATCGCCTTGGCTACGGCGGGGGCTACTACGACCGCACGCTGGCTGCCTGGCCCGGCGAGGCGTTGCCCGTCACGGTGGGCATTGCGTACGAAGTGTGCCGCATTGATGACGGTGTGCTCGCGCGCGAGGCGCACGATCTGCCGCTCGACGCCGTGGTGACCGAAGCCGCCACGCATCGTTGCCAACGTTCGCGCGAGCGCTGAACGCGGCCCTGGTCACTCAGGCGCGACTCAAAGCGAAGCCGCCGCGCGCGCGGCCGTGTCGTAGAGCCCCGACGCATTGCGCATGAGCTGCGCGGCGTCGCCAATCTGCTGGTTCGTGAGGCCGCTTTCCTTGAGCGTGGCGATGAGGCAGCTTTCGCGCACGTCGCGATAGCGCAGGCACAGCGCCTGCCCTTCCGGCGTGACCGAGAAGAAGACTTCCTTGCCGGTCTTTTCGCTTTTTACATACCCTCTGGAGACGAGCTTCTTCAACGCATACGTGGCCACGTGCGTGTCCTCGATGTTGAGCACGAAGCAGATATCCGCGAGCTTCTTGCGCCGCTCGCGATGGCCGACGTGATGGAGCAGCGACACTTCGATCGGCGTCATGTCCTTCACGCCCGCCGCCGACATGCAGCGCACCATCCAGCGGTTGAACGCATTGCTCGCCATGATGAGCGCGTACTCGAACTCGGAAAGCTCGGCGCTCGACTCGGAGACGAGATGTTCGGACGAAACGATCTTGGTCGGCTGGCGCGACATGGCAGGTAACCCGGTAGTCGGTGGTCGAAGAGGCAAAGCGGCGTGGCGTGAGTGTAATTGCAGCGCGTTTTCGGTGCGCCTGGCGAAAACGCTTATTGATAAATTGTAGATAATTTATCGACAATGTACGCTAGGAAGGAATGGTGCCGGGTGTCTGCCTGCGCAAACTTTCGACCGGTCGAACCCGTCCCTGATCGATCCAACATGCCGAATTCTGACCCTCGCATTTTTCCTCTCGGTGACGAAGCGCTTGTCTGCGAAGCGCCGCCGCCCGCCACGCTCGAGGTCCAGCGCCGCGTCTGGGCCGTCGCCGCGCTCGCGCGCGGCTGGGCGCCGGTGCGCGAAGTGGTGCCCGGCATGAACAATCTGACGATCACCTTCGATCCGCTCTCGGCCGACGCCGTGGCGCTCGCCGGCGCGCTCCGGGAAGCCTGGCGCGACGCCGAAGACGCGAGCGTTGCCGGCCGCGAGGTCGAGATACCCGTGGTTTATGGCGGCGACGATGGCCCTGATCTCGAAGCGGTCGCGCAACACTGCTCGCTCGCTGCCGCCGACGTCGCCGCGCGCCACGCCGCGGGCGTCTACACGGTGTTTTTCCTCGGCTTTCAACCCGGCTTCGCGTATCTCGGCGGACTCGAACCCCAGCTGCACACGCCGCGCCGCCGCGAGCCGCGCCTGGCCGTCCCCGCCGGGTCGGTAGGCATCGGCGGCGAGCAGACGGGCATTTATCCGGCTGCGTCGCCCGGCGGCTGGCAACTGATCGGCCGCACCGCCGCGAAGCTGTTCGACCCTGCGCACAATCCGCCCACGCTGCTCATGCCCGGCGACCGCGTGCGTTTCACCATTGCGGAGCTCCACGCATGATCGAAGTCTTGCGCGCGGGCCTGCTCACCACGGTCCAGGATCTCGGCCGCCCCGGCTACCGGCATCTGGGCGTCGCCAGCGGCGGCGCGCTCGATACGCTCGCGCTCGAAGTGGGCAACCGTCTCGTCGGCAACCGGCCCGACGCGGCCGGCATCGAAATCACCTTCGGCCCCGTCGCGCTGCGCTTCGCGCGCGCCACGCGCGTCGCCATTACGGGTACCGACTTCGGCGCCACGCTCGGCGGCCGCCCGGTCTGGTCGTGGTGGAGCCTGCCCGTGGCCGCGGGCGAGGAACTGGTGCTGAACGGCGCGAAGCGCGGCATGCGCGCCTATGTCTGCGTGGCGGGCGGCATCGACGTGCTGCCCATGCTCGGCTCGCGCAGCACCGACCTTGCGGCGGGCTTCGGCGGCCTCGCGGGCCGCGCGCTCAAAGATGGCGACCGTCTCGCCACCGGCGCCTCGTTCGCGCCGGGCCGCGAGCGCGCCGCGCTGGACCCGGGCGCGCCGGCCTTCGGCGTCAAGGCGCCCGTATGGTGCAGCTTCGCGCTGGCCGACGAGCCGCATCACCGGCGCGGCCGCCATCCGGACGGCATGGCGTGGGCCGTGCCTGTGCGCGTGCTGCGCGGCCCCGAGTACGACAGCTTCACGGGCGAAGCGCAACGCGCGTTCTGGTCCGACGAGTGGCAGCTCACCCCCAACAGCAACCGCATGGGCTTTCGGCTCACGGGCACACCGCTCGCGCGCACGAACAGCGCGGACCTGCTCTCGCACGCGGTGCTGCCCGGCACGATTCAGGTGCCGCCGAACGGCCAGCCCATCGTGCTGATGGCCGACGCGCAGACCACGGGCGGCTACCCGAAAATCGGCTCCGTGATTCGCGCCGACTGGTGGAAGCTCGCCCAGGTGCGGCTCACCGGCGGCGTGCGTTTCGTGGAAGCGACGCCGGTCGCCGCGCGCGCGGCACTGGAAGAAGAACGGGCTTATTTGCGGCAGATCGACGCCGCGATCGCCATGCACGACGAGCGCTATGCGAGCCGCCGCGCGAATGTAGTTTCAAGCGCGGCCGCGAGCGCGTGATTTTCAAGCACCATCGGTAAGACGAGCAGTAAGAGGAACACATCATGACCACCATCGATCTGAACGCCGATCTCGGCGAAGGCTGCGGCTCCGACGAGGCGCTGCTCGACCTCGTGAGTTCGGCCAACATCGCGTGCGGCTGGCACGCAGGCGGCGCCAATGCCATGCGCGAATGCGTGCGCTGGGCCGTGGAAAAAGGCGTGTCGATCGGCGCGCATCCGAGCTTCAACGACCCCGAGAACTTCGGCCGCAAGGAGATGAACCTGCCGCGCGAGGAGATCTACGCGGGCGTGCTCTACCAGCTAGGCGCGCTTTCCGCGATCGCCCAGGCCGAAGGCGGCCGCATCGCTCACGTGAAGCCGCACGGCGCGCTGTACAACCAGGCCGCGCGCGACCCGCAAATCGCCGAGGCGATCGTCTCCGCCGTGCATGATTTCGATCCGTCGGTGACGGTGTTCGCGCTCGCGGGCAGCGGGCTCGTGACTGCGGCGCGCGAGGCGGGGCTCGTGGCGATCGAGGAAGTGTTCGCCGACCGCGGCTACCGCGCGGACGGCTCGCTCGTGCCGCGCAGCGAGCCGGGCGCGCTGCTCGACGACGAAGACACCGTACTCACGCGCACGCTCGCGATGATCCGTGAGCAGCGCGTGCAGGCCGTGAACGGCGCCTGGGTGCCGCTCAACGCGCAGACCATCTGCCTGCACGGCGACGGCCCGCACGCGCTCGCGTTCGCGCGGCGCATCCGCACGGCGCTCGACGAGGCGGGCATTGGCGTGCGCGCGGCGGGCGCAGGCGAGGTCTGACGCCCTAGCTTCAATGCGGCAATGCGCGCGGCAATCGCCGCGCGCTACGTGCACGGCAATACCCAAGGTTTTCGCAAGGCAATCCCCGGCAGCGCAAGCTGCAGACGTAGTTGTACCCAGCAGGTTCGTAGTTGTACGAACGGCCATCAGAGCCGCGCAGTCAACGCCGCTACCCGCGGCAATCAACGACAAGCCAATACGTTTGGAGATCCACATGCAGAGCACCGTCAACTTATGGCCGCTGATCGGGGTGGCCGTCATCATCGCCGGCTTCTTGTTACGCTTCAATCCGATGCTGATCGTCGCCGCGGCGGCCATCGTCACCGGTTTCGCCGGGGGCTTTCCTCCCGGTAAGATTCTCGCCGCCATCGGCACCGGCTTCATCAAGACCCGCAATATCCCGCTCATCATCCTGCTGCCGCTTGCGGTGATCGGGCTGCTTGAGCGCCACGGCCTGCGCGAGCGCGCGCAGATCTGGATCGGCAGCATCAAGGCGGCCACAGCCGGCCGTCTGCTCATCGTCTATCTGCTCGTGCGCGAACTCACCGCGGCGGTCGGCCTGACGGGCCTGGGCGGTCATCCGCAAATGGTGCGGCCGCTCATCGCGCCGATGGCCGAAGGCGCCACGGAAAACCGCTTCGGCAAGCTCTCCGACGCCGTGCGCTACAAGCTGCGCGCGTACTCGGCCGCGACCGACAACGTGGGCCTCTTCTTCGGCGAGGACATCTTTGTCGCGTTCGGGGCGATCGTGCTGATGGTCACGCTGCTCAAGGAAGCGGGCGTTTCGGTCGAGCCGATCCACGTGGCGCTCTGGGGCATTCCCACGGCGATCTGCGCGTTTCTGATTCACGGCACGCGGCTCTGGCTGCTCGACCGCAAGCTCGAGCGCGAGCTGGGCGGCGCGAAGCCGGCCGGTGCAACGGCACCGGCAGCCGACCAGAGCCAGGGAGACCAAGCATGACGCTCACCCTCAACTGGCTCTTCTGGCTGCTCGGCATCGTGCTGCTCATCGTGGGCGGCATGATCGTGATGGACCGCGAGCATCCGCGCCGCTTCACGGCAGGCGGCTTCTGGCTGCTCTACGCGCTCATTTTTCTCGTCGGCGACATGCTGCCCGTCGAAATCGTGGGCGTGCTCGTGATCGCCATGGCGCTGATCGCGGGTCTCGGCGGCGTGACCGCCGCCAAACCCAAGGTGCTCGCGCTCGAAACCCGTCTCGCCAGCGCCAAACGGCTGGGCAACAAGCTCTTCGTGCCCGCGCTCACCATCCCCGTGATCACCGTCGTGCTCACGCTCGCGGCCAGCCATCTCGTATTCGGCGGCAAGCCGCTCATCGACCCGAAGAACGTCACGTTGATCGGTTTCGGCATCGGCTGCGTGATCGCGCTCGCGATTGCCTGCATCATCACGCGTGACAGCGTTGGCCAGTCGATGAAGGAAACGCGCCGCCTCGTCGACGCGCTCTCGTGGGCCGCCGTCCTGCCGCAGATGCTCGGCATGCTCGGTCTCGTGTTCTCGGACGCGGGCGTGGGCAAGGCCGTCGCGCACGTGACGACGTCGTACATCAACATGGACGTGCGCTTCGTCGCGGTCGTGGTCTATTGCGTGGGCATGGCGCTCTTCACGATCATCATGGGCAACGGCTTCGCCGCGTTTCCGGTGATGACGGGCGGCGTGGGCGTGCCGGTGCTGGTGGGCATGTTCCACGTCAACCCTGCGATGATGGCCGCCATCGGCATGTTCTCGGGCTACTGCGGCACGCTCATGACGCCGATGGCCGCGAACTTCAACATGGTGCCCGCGGCGCTGCTGGAACTGCCCGACAAGAACGCGGTGATACGCGTGCAGGTGCCCACGGCGCTTGGCATTCTCGCGGCCAATATCGTGCTGCTGAATGTATTCGGGTTTTGACGGAACGAAGGCGCCTGGGGGCGAAAAGCCGGCGAAAGCCGGCTTTTTTGCGCCAGCGTTTAGCGCTCAGGCCGCGCGCAGCGAAGCGGCGTCGAGCGCTTCGCAAAAGTGCGGAAAATGCCGCGCGACGAGCACCTCGGGCAGCACATACTGCGGAAAGCATTTCGCCGTGTTGTGAGCATGGAGCACGTGCAGGCACAGGCCCGCGTCGTCGGCGACAAGCGCAATGCGCGCGCCGCGCGAGCGCGCGGCCGTGATGAAGCGTCCGTCTTCGTTGAACGAACGCGGCTCGAACGGCTGTGCCGCCCACAACTGCTTCGTATAGACGTAGCTGAAGCCGTAGCCCAGATGGTTGTCGGCGAAGGCCGGGTTGTCCCGCGGGAAATTGAGCACCGTCATGGGCTGAGCGCTCCAGCAAAAATGCAGGCCGCTCTTGCGCATCAGGTCCCAGTACGCGAACTGGCCATACACGCGGCTGTAGAGGAAGAACGCACCGAGCTTCACGAACTGCACGTCGTGCAAGCGCATGTGCCCGAGCATCGTGCTCAGGTAGTCGGGCGCGTAGACTTCGTCGTCGTCGAAATGCGCGATGACCTCGCCGCGCGCTAGCTCGGCCGCGAGATTGCGCTTCTCGCCAACCGTCAAACGCGTGCGCAGGTGGCGATACACCACGCGCTCGTCGTTCAGGCTCGCCATGAAGGCGCTGGGCGTGTCGCTGTCGTCGATCACGATCCATTCGAGCCCGGGCGCGCGCTGCGACGCGAACGAGCGGTACGCGAGCGGCAAGAACGCTTCACGGTTCCAGGTGGGCGTGACGACGCTCACGCAGGGCGCGTTCGCCTGAGCGGCGGACGAAGAGAACATGGCAGCGACCTCAGCAGCACAAAACCCGCATGCTAGGCGCGCGCTCTGGCGGCCGATATCGAACGTTGACTAAATGCGCTCACTTTTGATCGAACGCAAAGACGCGGCGAGCGGCGCCGAGGCCGGCGCTCAACCCGGGTCGACGTTGAACCCACGCTGGCGCAGCAACTGGAGCACGCCTTTCGGGCCGCCCAGGTGCAAGGCGCCGACGGCCACGAAGAGCGGCTTGTTGGGCGCCACATACTGCTGCATGCGCGAAACGAAGCGCCGGTTGCGCTCGTAGACGATGCGGTTATCGACCGACGCCGCCACCCGCGCGTCGTGCGAGAGTTTTTCGGTACGCGCCGCCTCCCAGGCGGCGATCGCATCGGCGTCGCCCACGCGCCACAGGTGCAGGAGCGTTTGCACGTCGGACACGTTTTGCGCCGGCGTTTGGGCGAGATCCTGCGCGAGCATCTCGCGCTGCTGCGCAAGGCTCAGGTTCGTGAAGGCGCGCATCTGCTCGGCAAGCGTCTCCAGCCCCACGATGCGGCGGCCCTTCCAGCGCAGGAACACGTTCTGCAGTTGCGCCTCGGTGCCGTATTCGGTCTGCAGGCCGGCGCTCAGCGAATCGTAGGTTTCCACGAGCAGCGAGGCGAGCCACGGCCGCATCTTGCGGATTTCGGCAAGCGCCTCGGGATTGCCGCGCATGCGCGCCTCGAGCTTCTGCCAGAGCGGATCGGGCAAGAGGCCCGGCAGGCAGGGCCGTTTGCACACCCCGTATTTCGAGACATCGTCCTGGGAAACGAGCAGATCGTCGGGGGAAAGCTCGAGCGCGAGAATGGGCGACGCGGCGAGCGCCGCGAGAATCGGCGGGCGAAACGGCTGGCCAGGCGGATAGTCGGCGGGGTCGCCCACATGGAGCGTGCCGAGCAGATAGATCGTGAGATTGCCGCGCGTGGCGACGTAGAACGGCATGCGCGCTGGCTGCGTGCGCACCGGGCCGCCAGCCGTCGTGCCGGAGGCGTAGCTCGGCACGGCGGGCGCGGCGTGAAAGCCGGGAATGCCACCGCTCGAGCCGCGCGCAGCACCTGGCGGCACGGGGACGGCCGGCCGCACACCGGGCGTATTGGCGACGGCGCCACCGGCGAATGCCGCGTCCGGCGCACCCGCGAGCACGCCGAGCGCGAGCGAGAGCGAGAGCGAGACCACCGCGCGTAGCGCCCTGCTCGACGCGGTCTTGAGCGCCGCGCACAGCGCTACCGCCAATGCCACACCGAATGCCAAACCCGAAGCCACACCGAATGTCACGCCACCAGCCGTAGACAGCCCGGCAACCACGGCAAAAGCGGCGGCCGGAACGATTGAAAAAGCGGCGGAGAAAACGGTGGGAAAATCAGTGAAAAGGGCGGCGCGACGGCCGCCCATCAACTGGCGGCGCGCAACGATAAAACGACGCGCCGCCGTCGCTTCAGGCCGGCATAGGCCGCCCATCCTCTTCCCCCACCTCCTCTGCACGATGGCAGGATACCTGACGGCCGTCCACTTCGCGAAGTACAGGAACTTCCTTACGACACCTGTCGATCGCGTATGGACAACGTTGGTGGAACGTGCAACCAGAGGGCGGGTTCAGCGGCGAAGGCAATTCGCCCTCGAGCTTGATCTTCACGCGGCGGTCCGCTTCGAAAATCGCGGGTGTGGCCGAGAGCAGCGAGCGCGTGTACGGATGGCGCGGCCGCGAGATCACCGTGTCCTTGTCGCCCAGTTCCGCCACGCCGCCCAGATACATCACCATCACGTCGTCGGCAATGTGCTCGACCACGGCCAGGTTGTGCGAAATGAACACGTAGCTCGTGCGGAACTGTTCCTGCAAGTCCATGAACAGATTGAGAATCTGCGCCTGGATCGAGACGTCGAGCGCGGAAACCGGCTCGTCGGCCACGACGATCTGCGGGTCGAGAATCATCGCGCGCGCGATCGCCACACGCTGGCGCTGGCCGCCCGAGAACATATGCGGATAGCGCTTGGCGTGCTCGGGCCGCAGGCCGACGATGCGCATCATGTGCGCAATGCGGTCCGCGCGCTCAGTCGCCGTGAGCCGCGTGTTGATGGCGAGCGGCTCGCCGAGCGTCTGCTCCACGGTCTTGCGCGGGTTGAGCGAGGCGAACGGGTTCTGGAACACCATTTGCACGCGCCGGCGCAGCGCGGCGATCTTCGCTGCGTTTGCGTGCGCAACGTCTTCGCCGTCGATGGTGAGCTTGCCCGAGGTGGGCGGCTCGATCATCGTGAGCTGGCGCGCGAGCGTCGATTTGCCGCACCCCGACTCCCCCACCACGGCGAGCGTGCGTCCGCGCGTGAGCGAGAACGACACGCCGTTGAGCGCCTTCACCGTACCGGTGCCGAACATGCCGCGCTTGACGCTGTAGTGCTTCTTGAGATCTTCCGCGACGAGAACCTTGTCATCCTCATGAGCCGCGTGTTGCTGGACTGCGTTCATCGCGCGCCTCCGTTGGATTGCGTCACCGCCGCGTTCAGCGGCCTGATGCAGCGCACTTGCGCATAGCCGCTCTCATCGGTCACCGCGTTGAGCGCGGGCCGTGCCTTCATGCAGTCGTCCACCACGTATTTGCAGCGCGGCGCGAACAGACAGCCGCTTGGCCGGTCGTCGCGGCCGGGCACCATGCCGGGCAGCGCGGCAAGCCGCATCGCCCCCTTGTTGTGCTCGGGAATCGCCGCGAGCAGCGCTTCCGTGTACGGATGATGCGGACGCGAAAAGATGTCCGGCACACGGTTCGTTTCGATGATCTCGCCCGCGTACATCACGGCCACGCGCTGCGCGACTTCCGAAACCACGGCCAGATCGTGCGAGATCAGCACGAGCGCCATGCCGCGCTCCTTCTGCAGGCGCACGAGCAGTTCCATGATCTGCGCCTGGATCGTCACGTCGAGCGCCGTGGTGGGCTCGTCGGCGATCAGCAGCTTCGGGTTGCAGGCCACGGCCATCGCGATCATCACGCGCTGGTTCATGCCGCCCGACATCTGGTGCGGGAAGTTGTCGATGCGGTTCTTCGCGTCGGGAATGCCCACCTGGTCGAGCAGTTCGAGCGCGCGCGCATGCAGCGCCGAGCCGCGCAGGCCTTCGTGCAGCTTGAGCACTTCCTTGATCTGATAGCCGACGGTGTAGCTCGGGTTCAGGCTCGTGAGCGCGTCCTGGAACACCATGGCGATGTCCTTGCCCACGATGCGGCGTCGCTCCTTGCCCGTTGCGTTGAGGAGATCGCGGCCATTGAACGTGATCGAGTCGGCCGTGACCTTGCCCGGCGCGTCGATCAGGCCCATGAGCGCCATCATCGTCACGCTCTTGCCCGAGCCCGATTCGCCGACGATGCCGAGCACTTCGCCCGGCGCCACGGAAAGATTCACGCGGTCCACGGCGGGCAGGCCGTTGAAGTTCACGGCCAGGTTGCGGATGGTGAGAAGTTCGTTGTTCATGTCAGGCCATCCGCTTCAGCTTGGGATCGAGTGCGTCGCGCAGCCCGTCGCCGAGCAGGTTGATCGCGAGCACCGAGATCAGGATGGAAAGGCCAGGCATCGTGACGATCCACCATGCGCTGTCGATATAGTCGCGCGCCGAGGCGAGCATCGCGCCCCACTCCGCCCGCGGCGGCTGCACGCCGAGGCCGAGGAAGCCGAGCGCGGCGGCGTCGAGAATCGCCGAGCTAAAGCCGAGCGTCGCCTGCACGATGAGCGGTGCCGTACAGTTGGGCAGCACCTGCGAGAACATCAGGCGCATCGTGCCGGCACCGGCCACGCGCGAAGCGGTCACGTACTCCTTGTGCAGTTCGCCCAAAGCGGAACCGCGCGTGAGACGCACGTAACCGGGCAGCGCCACGATCGCGATGGCGAGCATGGTGTTCGTGAGCCCCGGGCCGATGATCGCGACCACCGCGACCGCGAGCAGCAGCGAGGGCAGCGCCAGCAGCACGTCCATGAGACGCATGATCGGCGTATCGGCCCACTTCTCGAAGAACGCGGCCACGAGGCCAAGCACGATGCCCGGAATCAGCGCGAGCACGACCGAAACGCAGCCGATCCACAGCGAGAGCCGCGCGCCGTACATGAGACGCGAGAGGATGTCGCGGCCCGCTTCGTCGGTGCCGAGAATGAACTTCCAGTTGCCGCCGTCGAGCCAGGCGGGCGGAATCTTCACGAAGTCGCGATATTGCTCGATGGGGCTGTGCGGCGCGATGAGCGGCGCGAAGATCGCGACGAAGATCAGCAGCAGCACGATCACGCCGGCGCCCACCGCGCCCTTGTTGCGCGAGAAGTTCGCCCAGAATTCGCGCAGCACGAGCGCGCGGCCCGAAGGCGGCGTGACGGCGCGAGGCACGGTGTTCTGAATGTCAGCCATCATGCCTCCTGGTGTTCAATGGTGTGTTGTGGGGTTCGCATTTTCATGGCTCGCTTACCTCGTATGTCGAATGCGTGGGTTGAGCACGCCGTACAGCAGATCGACGAACAGGTTCACGACGATCACGAGCGTCGCGATCATGAGAATGCCGCCTTGCACCACCGGGTAGTCGCGCCGGCTGATCGCGTCGATCAGCCATTTGCCGATGCCCGGCCAGGAGAACAACGTTTCGGTGAGCACCGCGCCCGCGAGCAGCGTGCCGACCTGCAGGCCGATCACGGTCACCACGGGGATGAGCGCGTTGCGCAGCGCATGCACGACGATCACGCGCACGGGCGAAAGACCCTTGGCGCGCGCGGTGCGGATGTAATCCTCGCGCAGCACTTCGAGCATCGACGAGCGCGTCATGCGCGCGACCACGGCGAGCGGAATCGTGCCGAGCACGATGGCCGGCAGGATCAGGTGGCTCACGACCGACTTGAACGCGCCTTCGTCGGTGCCGGGCAGGAGCGAGTCGATCAGCATGAAGCCGGTCACGTGCGGAATGTCGAATTCCACGGCGATGCGGCCCGACACAGGCGTCCAGCCGAGCTTCGACGAGAACACCATGATGAGGATGAGCCCCCACCAGAAAATCGGCATGGAGTAGCCGGTGAGCGCGGTGCCCATGACGCCGTGATCGACGACGGTGCCGCGCCGCAGTGCCGCGAACACGCCAGCGGGCAAGCCGACTGCGAGCGCGAAAATGAGCGCGCAGATCGACAGCTCGACGGTGGCGGGAAAGCGCGCGAGAAACTCGCCCATCACGCTCGTATTGGTGATGATCGAGGTCCCGAGGTTGCCGTGGATGGCGTGCCAGACGTAGTGGAAGTACTGCATCGGCAGGGGCTCGTCGAGCCCCAGGCGGTGCATCGCCTCGGCGTGCATTTGCGGATCGACGCCGCGCTCGCCCATCATCACTTCGATGGGGTCGCCCGGAATCAGGTGGATGAGTGCGAACGCCAGAATGGTGATACCGATGAACGTGGGTATGACCATGCCGATGCGGCGCAATACGAAGCGGAACATGTGGTGTTCCCCCAAAAGCTTGAAATGAAACGCAACCGGCGACAGGGGCTCGTGACCCCGGTCGCCGGACCATATTTCGCCCGCTTTCCGATCAGGTGAAAGCTGGGCGAAAACTACCCGATAAACATTACTGCATGCCCACGCCGTCGAAGCGCGCGTAGCCGAGCGGTTCGATGCGCATGTCGATCACCTTCTTGCTGACCGGCTGATAGACGGTCGAGTGAGCGATCGGCGAGAACGGCAGTTGCTGCGCGAAGATGTGCTGCGCGTCCTGGTAGAACTTGGTGCGCTGCGCAACATCCGACGTCTGGCGGCCCTTCTGGACCAGTTCGTCGAACGGCTTGTAGCACCACTTGCCGAAGTTGTTGCCGTTCACGGCCTCGCAGCCGAGCAGCGTGCCGAGCCAGTTGTCGGGGTCGCCGTTGTCGCCCGTCCAGCCGATCAGCATCGAGTCGTCCTCGCCCGCGTGCGCGCGCTTGATGTACTCGCCCCACTCATACGTGACGATCTTCGCCTTCACGCCGATCTTGGCCCAGTCGGCCTGGATCATTTCGGCCATCAGACGCGCGTTCGGGTTGTAGGCGCGCTGCACGGGCATGGCCCACAGCGTGATCTCGAAACCGTTCGACTGGCCAGCCTTGGCGAGCAGCGCCTTGGCCTTTTCCGGGTCGTACGCGTTGGCCGGCAGGTTCTTGACGTAGGACCATTGGGTCGGCGGCATCGGGTTGGTTGCGAGCTGGCCCGCGCCCTGGTACACCGAGTCGATGATCGCCTTCTTGTTGATCGCCATGTCGAGCGCGTGGCGCACGTCCGCGTTGTCGAGCGGCTTGTGCGTGACGTTGTACGACAGGTAGCCCAGGTTGAAGCCCGGCTGCGATGGCATCGCGATGTTCGCCTCGGCCTTCAGCGGCGCGATGTCGGCGGGACGCGGATAGCTCATCACCTGGCATTCGTCGCGCTTGATCTTCTGCACGCGCACGCTCGCGTCCGGCGTGATCGAGAAGATCAGCTTGGAGAGCTTCACGGCGCCCGGCTTCCAGTAGTCAGGATTGCCGTCGAAACGGATCGTCGCGTCCTTCGTGTAGCTCTTGAAGATGAACGGACCCGTGCCGACCGGATTCTGGTTCAGGTCGGCAGCCTTGCCGGCCTTCATCAGCTGATCCGTGTATTCCGCCGAAAGGATCGAGGCGAATTCCATCGCCATGTTCTGGATGAACGGCGCGTTCGGCTCGTTCAGCGTGAACTTGACCGTGTACGGGTCGACCTTCTCGACCTTCGCGATCAGCTTGTCGAGGCCCATGTCCGTGAAGTACGGGAACGAGACCGGGTACGCCTTGCGGAACGCGTTGTTCGGGTTGAGCATCCGGTCGAACGTGAACACGACGTCGTCGGCGTTGAATTCGCGCGAGGGCTTGAAGAACGACGTGGTCTGGAACTTCACGCCATGACGCAGATGGAACGTGTAGGTCTTGCCGTCCGGGGAAACGTCCCACGATTCTGCGAGGCCCGGTTCGACCTTCGTGCCGCCGCGTTCGAATTCGACGAGACGGTTGTAGACGGTGAACGTGTTCGCGGTGAAGTCGGTGCCGGTCGTGTATTGCGCCGGATCGAAGCCAGCGGGGCTGCCTTCCGAGCAGTAGACGAGCGTCTTGTTCGGAATGCTTTGCGCGGCGTGCGCGAGCGGGGCTCCAGCAATCGATGCCGCTGCGAGCGCCACGAGAGACGTCAATCGGGCAGCACGCAACAGTTTGTTTTCTTTCATGTTTCCTCCAGTTCAGTGCCGGCTTGCGCCAGCGTAGCGCGATCTTACTTGAGCAGGTGCCGCAGTCACAAGCAAGCCAAAAGTCCCGTCGCCTGTGGAAAACGCCGGGTTGACAGGATCGCTTGTTGCCGCATGGTGCGGTGCAGCGTACCTTTGCCCCTCTTTTATTGCGCCGGATAACGATAATCGCGCGCCGCTTTGACGCGCGCTCGAGGGCGGCCATGCGTTCCTGACGCACGTCAACCGCACCGTCCTACCCTCAAAAAAAAACCGCGCGGCCCGGGAGTCCGGGAACCGCGCGGTTTGTTGACGCCTGGCTCGTCGCCAGTGAGCGCCTTAGAACCCCAGCCGCTCGCAGATCGTTTTCGTGGCCTGCGCCGCGTTGAGCGTATAGAAGTGGATACCCGGCACGCCCGCCTCCATGAGGCGGCGACACAGGTCCGTCACCACGTCGAGCCCGAACGCGCGAATCGACTCGCGATCGTCGCCGAAGCTTTCCAGACGCTTCGCGACCCAGCGCGGCACTTCGGCGCCGCACATCTCCGAAAAGCGCATGAGCTGCGAGTAGTTCGTGATCGGCATGATGCCCGGCACGATGGGAATATCCACGCCCAGCTTCTTCGCGTCCTCGACAAAGCGGAAATACGCGTCCGCGTTGAAGAAGTACTGCGTGATCGCCGAATTGGCGCCCGCCTTCACCTTTTGCGCGAACGCTTCGAGGTCGTGGCGCGGCGAGCGCGCCTGCGGGTGGTATTCGGGATACGCGGCGACTTCAATATGGAACGCGTCGCCGGTTTCCTCGCGGATGAAGGCGACGAGCTCCGACGCGTAGCGCAGCTCGCCCACCGCCCCCATGCCCGAGGGCAGGTCGCCGCGCAGCGCGACGATGTGGCGGATGCCGTGCGAGCGGTACTCGCCGAGAATCGCGCGCAGGCTTTCTTTCGAGGAGCCGATGCACGAGAGGTGCGGCGCCGCTTCAATGCCTTCCTTCGCGATATCGACGACGGTGTCGAGCGTGCCCTGTTGCGTCGAGCCGCCCGCGCCGAACGTCACCGAGACGAACTTCGGCTTGAGCGTGGCGAGCTGGGCGCGCGTGGCGCGCAGCTTTTCCACGCCGTCCGGCGTCTTCGGCGGGAAGAATTCGAATGAGAGTTCGATCGGTTTCATGTTGATGAGGCCAGTGAGGCCAGGCCGCGTACGTGAGCGGCCCGGGCCCGCATCAGCCGAGGCTGCGGTTGCCGAAAATCAGCGCCGAAAGCAGCCACGAGACGATGCTGTACAGGATCGAGCCGAAAAATGCCGACCAGAAGCCCGACACCTCGAAGCCCTTGAGGAGCGACGCCGCCAGCCAGAAGCACAGCGCATTCACCACGAGGATGAACAGACCGAGCGTGAGGATGGTCACGGGCAGCGTGAGCACGATCAGCAGCGGGCGCAGCACGGCGTTGATGAGGCCGAGCACGATCGCGACGATGAGCGCGGTGCCGAAACTGCGAATATGGATCGACGGAACGAGCCAGGTGATGATCAGGAGCGCGAGCGCGTTGATCAGCCAGGTCAGCAGCACGGTCATAAGGACTCCTTTTGCGTCGTTGCTTTTGTATCGCCAGGTGCCGGCGGCGGATGCCGCCCGCGGTCCTCGCGCGCAGCACGCGCGGGGATTGGGGTCAGCATCCGCTTGACCGCTTAAAGCGGGCTTAAAACCCCAGCCCACTTTGTATCGCGTTGTATCGCCTTAGTAGCGATAGTGGTTCGGCTTGAACGGACCGTTCTTCTCAACGCCGATGTACGAAGCCTGCTCGTCGGACAGTACGGAGAGGTTCGCGCCGATGCGCGCGAGGTGCAGGCGCGCGACCTTTTCGTCCAGGTGCTTCGGCAGCACGTACACCTTGTTCTCGTACTTGCCGCCTTCGACGAACAGTTCGATCTGCGCGAGCGTCTGGTTCGTGAACGAGTTCGACATCACGAACGACGGGTGGCCCGTGGCGCAGCCGAGGTTCACGAGGCGGCCTTCGGCCAGCAGGATCACGCGCTTGCCGTCCGGGAAAATGATGTGGTCGACTTGCGGCTTGATGTTTTCCCACGTGTACTGGCGCGTCGAAGCGACGTCGATTTCCGAGTCGAAGTGGCCGATGTTGCAGACGATCGCGTTGTGGCGCATCGCCTTCATGTGGTCGTGGTTGATCACATGGTAGTTGCCGGTTGCCGTCACGAAGATGTCGGCCTTGTCGGCGGCGTATTCCATCGTCACGACGCGGTAGCCTTCCATCGCGGCTTGCAGCGCGCAGATCGGATCGATTTCCGTAACCCACACGGTCGCGCCGAGACCACGCAGCGATTGCGCGCAGCCCTTGCCCACGTCGCCGTAACCGGCCACAACGGCGATCTTGCCCGCGATCATCACGTCGGTCGCGCGCTTGATGCCGTCCACGAGCGACTCGCGGCAGCCGTACAGGTTGTCGAACTTCGACTTCGTGACCGAGTCGTTGACGTTGATGGCCGGGAACGGCAGACGGCCTTCCTTCTCCATCTGGTACAGGCGGTGCACGCCCGTCGTGGTTTCTTCGGTCACGCCCTTGATATGCGCGAGGCGCTTCGAGTACCACGTCGGGTCGACGTCGAGGTGCGCGGCGATCGACTTGTACAGCGCGACTTCTTCTTCGTTCGTCGGCTTGGCGATGACCGAGCGGTCCTTTTCAGCCTTCGAGCCGAGGATCAGCAAGAGCGTTGCGTCGCCGCCGTCGTCGAGAATCATGTTGGCGAATTCGCCGTTCGGCCATTCGAAAATGCGGTGCGAGAATTCCCAGTATTCGTCGAGCGATTCGCCCTTGAACGCGAACACCGGCGTGCCGCCCGCAGCGATGGCGGCGGCAGCGTGGTCCTGCGTCGAGAAGATGTTGCACGAGGCCCAGCGCACGTCGGCGCCGAGCGCCGTGAGCGTTTCGATCAGCACGCCCGTCTGGATGGTCATGTGGAGCGAACCGGCGATACGCGCGCCCTTGAGCGGCTGCTGCGCCTTGTATTCTTCGCGGGTTTGCACGAGGCCCGGCATTTCGGTCTCGGCGATGTTGAGTTCCTTGCGGCCCCATGCGGCGAGCGACATGTCGGCGACGATGAAATCTTTGGCTTGATCTTGCGGAACTGCGGCGTTCATCACGCCCTCCTTTCTAAAAGTGACTAGAAATTAAAGACGTGAGCGCCGTTTTCAGTGCGGTGACTTCGCGGCATCGTGCCCTCGAATCGACCGTATTGAGCGCCTTCGAGCCTGGCGGGTTAGAGAAAACCCGTCGCAACGCTCCTCGAAGACGAGGCGTGATTGTAGCAAATTGAGACGGCCAGTTGGATGGCGGTGGCGCGACCGACCGGGCGCCGCGCGCGCCTCAATGGCCCTGGCCCCGCAACGCGAGTCCGCATGTCTGCCGCACGCTAGCCATTGCCGTGGCGAGAAAGGCTTCCGATGCGCGCAGCGTTTCGCCGTGCAGGGCCGCCTGCACCTCGCTCAAGCCCAGCTGAAGGCTCAAATAGCGTTCCGCGGCCATACCTGCGCGATAGTGCAGACGCACCCGCTTCGCGTCGATCAGGCGGCGCTGCCCGAAGGCCTCGCTCAGCGCCCACGCGAGCGCACCATCTTCGCCGCCGTGGCGGCGAAAGGTTTCGTCCATGGGGAAGCCGCCCAGCGCGAGAAACGCGCCACGGCGGATCACGAGACTGCTCGGCGCCGTATTGCTGATCGCTTCGGCGTGCCTGGCGAAATCGGGGTGCGCGGCGAGCCGGTCCGGAAAGCCCGCATAGTCGACGTCAAGCCGAATCGCTGCTTCGTGCGGATGCTGCTCCAGATGCGAGTGCGCGGCGGCGAGCGCGTGGGGCAAATACTCGTCGCCTGCGTCGAGGAACGCGAGGTATGGCGTGGCCGCCTGCAGCGCGCCCCAGTTGCGTGCGCGTGCCGCACCGCCCGGGTCGGGCATCTGCACGAGCCGCACGCGGGGTTCGCGCATCGCGTAGATGCGCGCGATGTTGGCGGAGGCGTCGGTCGAGCCGTCGTCGACGACGAGAATACGCTCGGCTTCAGGTTGCGCGAGACAGCTGTCGAGCGCGCGGGCAAGCGTGGCCGCGCCGTTGTAGCACGCGACGATGATGGTGATCGGTTGCATGGAACAGGATGAGGGTGACCGACAACGAGCGTAAGCCACATCCGAGAGCGGCCTACACGACGAGACGGCGAATCCTACCCGCGTCCAGAAAAGGCCCATCCTGATAAAGTCCGCCCGCGCAACGGGCGAGCCCGCGCTGAACAATCGCGCCGCGAATTAAACAGGCAGGAAACCCAGCGCCGGCGCGAGCAGCACCATCACCACGCCCGCGATCATCATCGTGAGGCTCGCCACCACGCCCTCTTCGCTGCCCAGCTCGCGCGCCTTCGCCGTGCCGACGCCGTGCGCAGCCGCGCCAAAGAGCGCGCCGCGCGCGAGCCGCGTGCGCAACGGCACGAGGCCGAGCACCAGCTCGCCGAACAGCATGCCGCACACGCCCGTGGCGATCACGAAGAGCGCGGTGAGGTCGCGCGGCGCGTGGATCTTGTCCGACACCGCGAGCGCGAACGGCGTGGAGATCGAGCGCGTCATCAGGCTGCGCTGCAGATCGGGCGAGAGATGCAGGAGCTTGGCCAGCGCGAGCGAGCCGCCCACCGCCACGATGATGCCGACCGTCACGCCCACCGTGAGCGAAATCCAGTGACGCTTGAGCAGATCGCGGTATTCGTAGATCGGCACCGCGAAGGCCACCGTGGCCGGGCCGAGCAGCCACATGAGCCAGCGCGTGTCCTGGAAGTAGACGGGGTACGGAATATGGAGCACGAGCACGAACACGGCGAGCACCGCGGGCACCGCGACGAGCGGCGTGAGCCACGGCGAGCGAAAGCGCGCATAGAGCGCCTTCGAGACGAAATAGAGCGCAACGGTGAGGATGAAACAGCCGGCGGCGATGAGCCGCGCTGCGTCGTCGGCGAACAGGGACGCATAAAACGTGTTCATGACGGAATCACCCTCTCTCTATTCAGTACGTTGCGGCCTCAAGCCCGCGCCAGATGGCGCGAATCGCGCACGCGGCGCAGCGCGAGACGCCGCTCGAGCTTTGCGGCCTGTTCGACCGCGAACGCCACGGCCACCATCACCATCAGCGTGCCGCCAACCACGACGAGCGCGAGGCGCCAGCCGTCGGCGCGAAACAGGCCGCCGTATTTCACGGCCGCCACGGCGGCCGGGATGAAGAACAGCAGCATGTCGGAGAGCAGCCAGTCGGCGCCGGCCTTCACCCAGCGCGGCGTGACGCCGCCGCAAAAGAGCAGCGCCAGCAGCAGCACGAGGCCGACCACGCCGCCCGGCACCGGCAGGTGCGTGACACGCGTGAGCAAGTCGGCGGCATACCAGACGCCCGCGAGCAGCGCCGACTGCACGGCAATGCGGCCGATACGGCGGCCGAGGCTCGCCACGCCGCCCACGTTGCGCGCGGCGCTTTCGGAAACTTTCGCGGTCGTGTTCGAGGTAGTCATGGCAAACCCTAAGTGACACTGGAATGGAAGTCAGTATAGGGTGCAGCGCAGCATAAACATAATGACTTAGAATCATCTGCTACATTCCATATTGGAATGCACCAACTCAGCACCCCGCTGGGCGTGCTTCCTGCACATTTGTGGAGTCCCGATCGTGGAACTGCGCGCGCTTCGCTATTTCATCGAGGTGGTGCGGCAACAGAGCTTCACCGCCGCGGCCGAAAAACTGCACGTCACGCAGCCGACCATCAGCAAGATGGTGAAGGCGCTCGAAGACGAGACCGGCACGCAGCTCCTGCTGCGCGACGCGCGCCAGATGGTGCTCACCGACGCCGGGCGCATCGTCTACCAGCGCGGCCAGGACGTGCTCGCCGCCCAGGCGCAGCTACAGGCCGAACTCGCCGATCTCGGCACGCTCGGGCGCGGCGAACTCACCATCGGCATTCCGCCGATGGGCGGCTCGCTCTTCACGCCCGCCATCGCCACATTTCGCCAGCGCTATCCGAAGATCGAGCTGAAGCTGTTCGAGCAGGGCTCGCGCGCCATCGAAGCCGCGCTGATCTCGGGCGAGCTGGAGCTGGGCGGCGTGCTGCTGCCCGTCGATCCCGCGCTCATCGACGTCCTGCCGATCTCGCACGAGCTGCTGTGGCTCGTCGCACGGCGCGGCTCGCGCTGGGACAACAAGCTGGCCGTGCCGCTCGCGGAACTGGCCGGCGAACCGTTTGTGTTCTACGGCGAAAGCCTCGCGCTCAACGACGTCGTGCTGAACGCGTGCCGCACGGCCGGCTTCGTGCCGCAGGTGGTGGGGCGCAGCGGCCACTGGGACCTGATGGCGGCGCTCGTGCTCGCAGGCGTGGGCATTGCGCTACTGCCCGCGCCCTACGTGCGCCGGCTCGACGCCGAGCGCTTCACCTGCCTGCCCGTGAGCGAGCCGCAAATCACCTGGGACATGGCGATCGGCTGGAAGCGCAGCGGTTATCTCTCGCACGCGGCGCGCGCCTGGCTAGACGTTGCGCGCGCGGAGTACGGCAAGCCGTTCACGTTTCTCGATGACTTCGTGCATCCGCCTGGAATGGAGAAGCAGCCGGGCAAGCCCGGCTGAAGCGGTGTGCAATGAAAAAAACCGCCCGGCTTGCGCCGGACGGCTTCTCGCACGTCGCGTAATCCGTACTTCGGATTACTTCGCGACGAACTCGATGCGGCGGTTGTGGAAGCGGCCGCTTTCGGTGTCGTTGCTAGCCACCGGATTCGCGTCGCCATAGCCCTGTGCCGTGAGCTTGCTCAGCGACACGCCCTGCGACGCGAGGTAGGTACGCACCGCGAGCGCGCGCTGCTTCGAAAGCGCGAGATTCGCGGCCTTGTCGCCCAGGTTGTCCGAGTAGCCCGCCACTTCGAGCGCGACCGGCTGGCCGCGCTTCGAGCACGCGATCAGCGCGCGCGCCGACTGACGCAGATCGTCGGCTGCGGAAGCCGGCACGATCGAGCTGCCCGTCTTGAAGTTCACGACCTGCAGGTTGAGCACCTTCGCCACATCGGCGCCTGCGCACGAGCTGTCCGTGCCAAACAGGCCCTTCACGGCGTCGCGGAACGACTGCGTCGCATCGGCCACGGCCTTCTGCACGTTGAACACGCCGATATCGAAGCCCGAGCCGAACAGCGCCTTGAGCTTGTCGAGCCAGCCGGCCTTCGCGTCGGCGGCCGCGCCGCTCAGCTCGACGTGCGTGCCGTCGATCTTCACTTCCGCGCCGGGCAGCGCCATGAGCGGCAGCAGGCCGTCGAGGTGCGCGAGCCACTCGGCGGGCTTCGTCGCGGCGTCGACGTTCACGTTGGCCGTGAACTTGCCTGCGCCGAACTGCTTCGTGAGAGCGTCGATGAGTTGCGTCTTCTCGGCTTCGGTGCCCACCGTCGCCGTGATCGTCGGCACGCCGGACTTGTCGACCGTGAACGACAGATGCGCGTCCTGGGTCGGCGCCGCAGCGGCATCGCTTGCGGCCGCGATTGGGCCGGAAGCGACCGTGGCAGAAGCGGCCGCGTCCGAGCCGGCGGCAGGCGCCGAAGCGCTATCCGCCTGCGACGCCGCATCCGATGCGGCGACCGCACCCGGCGCCATCGTGCTGGCCGATGCGGGCTGCGCGGCGTCCTGCGTCGCCGCTTCATCGCGCTGGCACGAACGCAGCGCAAAGAACGCGACGATCAGCGCGAGCGCGGCGAGCAGCCACCAGAGCCAGTGATGGCGGCGCTTCTCTTCGGCGATGGGCGGCGTGGAGTGGGCCACGGTCTGCGGCGGCACCGAGGCCGGCACCGGACGCACCACGGGCTGCGGATGATCGAGATGCGCGGAGACATCCTTCAGGCGGCTCATAATCGAGCCCGCAAACGCAGCGGCGCTGCCAAGTCCGACAGCGCTCGCCAGATGGTCGGTCAGGCTCGCGTTGACTGACGGGAGCTGATGGCCCAGCAGCGTCGGCAGTTGTCCGACGAAGCCCTGGGAAGCGGTGAAGTGTTGCTTGAGAATGCCCATGACGGCGGCGCCAACCACGCCGGCGAGCGAGAAGGCCGTGGACTGCGGCGCGCCGGTTTGCGCGGCGACCGCGTCGGCGAGCGCGCCGACATTCGCGCCGGTCGCCTTCTGCACCAGTTCGCGGCCGGTGGCTTCGAGCTGGCCCAGGCCCGCCGTGCTCGCGAGCAACTCGGGCAGCTGCTTGCCGATCAGCGGGTTCGCGTCGGACGACATGATCGTGGAAAAGAGGCTACGCGCGCCTTCGGGCGTCGCGCCGCGATGCATGATGGCGGCCATGATGGCCGGTGCGGCGGCGCCCGCGACCTTGCGCGTGAAGTCGGGCGTGAGCCCGTAGCGCGTTCCCATCGTCTTGACGACGTTGTCGCTCAGCACGGTTTCCAGCAGTTGAAAAACATTGATGCTCATCGAGGCGGACCCTCCAGTTCGCGGACGCGCCACCTGACACGCCCAAATGCGAGCGCGATTATAGGGAGTGCGAAATCTCGAAAAAGCACGCGAACGGCAAACCGCACATTGTTTGACGAAAAGCCCCGAAAATCTGGACTAGTCGCGACATTGCGCGATGTTGCGGTTGCAACGGGACGACGATGCGCCTCGCTGGCAAGCCTGCGATGAGCCCATGCAATGAAGTAGGAAAAAGCGAAATCGGGCGTCAGGCGTCGATGCGCTGAGGCACCGTATCGCGCGCGTATCTTGCTTGTGCGATGAAGTCGGCCGCACGCTCGCCGATCATCACGCTCGGCGCATTCGTGTTGCCGCCGATGAGTGTCGGCATGACCGAGGCGTCGGCAATGCGCAGACCCTCCACGCCGCGCACGCGCAATTGCGGATCGACGACGGAGCGCGCGTCGCCGCCCATGCGGCAGGTCGCAACGGGGTGATAGATCGTATCGGCGTGGCGGGCGATCGTGTCGCGCAGTTGCGCGTCGCTCTGCTCGCCATGTGTGTAGAGTTCGCGGCCACCCAACTGCGCGAGCGCGGGCGCGTCGAGTATGCGCCGCGCAAGACGCGCGCCCTGCACGAGCGCGTCAAGGTCGCGCGTATCGGAGAGAAAGCGCGGATCGATCACCGGCGCCACGCGCGCGTCGGCGCTCGCGAGCGTGACCGTGCCGCGGCTCGCCGGGCGCAGCACGCACACGTGCAGCGAATAGCCGTGGCCCCAATGCAAACGGCGACTGTGATCGTCGACGAGCGCCGTGCAAAAGTGCAGCTGCAGGTCGGGCCGGTCGAGTTCGGGGCGGCTCTTCAGAAAGCCGCCCGCCTCCGCCACATTGGTCGTGAGCATGCCGCGCCGCCCGCGCAGATAACGCACGAAGCCCGCGGTCATGCGCGCCGCGCCGCGCAGCGAGTAGCCCACGGTCTCGCTCGAATGCACGCGCTTGTTGAAGGTGAAATCGATATGGTCGATCAGATTGCGGCCGACTTCGGGCGCGTCGTGGCGCACTGCAATGCCAAGTGCGCGCAGATCGTCGGCGGGGCCGATGCCCGAGCACATGAGCACTTGCGGCGAGTTGAACGCACCCGCCGCCAGGATCACCTCGGCGCGCGCCTGCAGTGTTTTGGTCACGCCGCCGCGCGCAAGCTCCACGCCGCTTGCGCGCGCGCCGTCGAAGGTCACGCGCAGGACTGTCGCGTTGGCGATCAAGTGCAGGTTCGGCCGCTCGCGCGCATACAAATACGCGCGCGCCACCGTGCAGCGTTCGCCGCCGCGCTGCGTCACCTGATAGAAGCCGACGCCCTCCTGCTCCTCGCCATTGAAGTCGTCGTTGAGCCGGAAGCCCGCCTCGCGCGCGGCCTCGACGAAGCGCACGGCCACCGGATTGCGCTCGCGCAAGTCGGTCACGCTTAGCGGCCCGCCCGCGCCATGCCAGGCGCTCGCGCCGCGCTCGTTGTCCTCGGCGCGCAAAAAGTACGGCAGCACGTCGCGCCACGCCCAGTCCGTGCAGCCGAGCTGCGCCCATTCGTCGTAGTCGAGCGGATGGCCACGCGTGTAGATCATCGCGTTGATGGCGCTCGAGCCGCCGAAGCCGCGGCCGCGTGGCTGGTAACCGCGCCGCCCGGCGAGCCCCGGCTGCGGCACGGTTTCATAGGCGTAGTTGTTTTTCGTGCGAAACGGCACGAGCGCGGCAACGCCAAGCGGCATGTTGACGAACGGATTGCGCGCCGTGTGTGGCCCGGCTTCGACGAGCGCGATGCTCGCCTGCGGACAACGATCGGCCAGGCGCCCCGCCAGCGACGCGCCGCCCGAGCCGCCGCCTACGATGATGTAGTCGTATTCCATCGTCTCCCTCTGTCGGCCGCAGTTAGCGCTTTAGCGCTTACTGCGGCCCCATGCAAAGCGGTCGGCCGCAGCGCTTTAGCGCTTACTGCGGCCCCATGCAAAGCATCCGCGTCCGGAGTAAGGTGGCGTGCTATTTGCACGCTCGTTCGTTTTCGGATTCAATGGCGCATTGTAGGAAGCGTCTGATTCCGAGGTCAGCTTTTATGTCAGAGCATCCCCTCTAAACCTGACGGCTAATCGCCGCCTATGATGGAAGGCGGTTCAGCCGCCAGCGCTGGAACCCGAAAGCGTCCGGACAGCATAAGCAGCACAGGGAGCGCTGGAGCGCACAAGAATCACTCACCTCACGGACGCTTCACATGGAGCGGCCGCTGCGCACGCCTCCCCGTCACGACGACAGCGAACACAACACGAACGGCCGCGCGTGAAGCACGCCGCGCCCGCAGCAGCAGCCTTGCATCGGAGACAGGCAGATGAACCCGACGGAAGCCACGCATCGCCCCGGCACGACCCACGAAGTCACGAATCAGGCGCCGCCGCTCGCCGACTACAACCTCTTCACCACCGACGCCGCGCTCGGCGAGGCCCTCGCGCGCGCGGGCGGGGACTGGCACCGCGAAACGCTCACGCGCCACGGCGAAACGCTCGGCAAAGCCGAAACGCTCGCGCTCGCCGACCTCGCCAACCGCCACGAGCCCGAACTGCACACGCACAGCCCGCGTGGCGAACGGATCGACGCGATCGAATTCCACCCCGCCTGGCACGAACTGCTGGCGCTGCTGCGCGAGCAAGGGCTGCACGCGCTGCCGTACTCGGACCCGCAGCCCGGCGCGATGGCCGCGCGCTGCGCAGGCTACTTCCTGCATGCGCAGCTCGAATCGGGGTCGCTGTGCCCGCTCACCATGACGTTCGCGAGCATTGCCGTGCTGCAGCGCGAGCCGGCGCTGTTCGACACGCTGCGCGCGCCGCTCTACACCCGCGAGCACGACGCGCGCGACCTGCCGCTCGCGCAAAAGCGCTCGATGATGATCGGCATGGGCATGACGGAGAAGCAAGGCGGCTCCGACGTGCGCAGCAACCGCACCGAGGCGCGGCCAGCGGGCGTCGAAACGGGACGCGGCGCGGCGTATCTGCTCACCGGCCACAAGTGGTTTTTCTCGGCGCCGCAGTGCGACGCGCATCTCGTGCTCGCGCGCACCACGGAGCACGACGGACTTTCATGCTTCTTCGTGCCGCGCTACCGGCCGGACGGCACGAAAAACGCGGTGAACGTGCAGCGCCTGAAGAACAAGCTCGGCAACCGCTCGAATGCGAGCAGCGAAGTGGAATTCTTCGACGCATACGGCGTCATGATCGGCGACGAAGGCCGCGGCGTGCCGACCATCATCGAGATGGCGAACTACACGCGGCTCGACTGCGTGATCGGCAGCGCGGCGCTCATGCGTGCGGCGCTCGTGCAGGCGATTCACCACGCGCGCCACCGCAGCGCGTTCGGCCGCGTGCTCGCCGAGCAGCCGCTCATGCAAAACGTGCTCGCCGATCTCGCGCTCGAATCGGAAGCGGCGACGGCGCTTTTTATGCGCCTTGCGCGCGCGTTCGAAGACAGCGCCGACGCGAAACCCGGCGACACGGACGACAGGTCGCTCGAAGCGCGCGCCTGGCGACGCATCGTCACGCCGGCGGCGAAGTTCTGGGTTTGCAAGCGCGCGCTCGCGTTCACCGGCGAGGCCATGGAGGTATGGGGCGGCAACGGCTACGTCGAGGAAGGGCCGATGGCGCGCTTTTACCGTGAAGCGCCCGTCAATTCGATCTGGGAAGGCTCGGGCAACGTGATGTGCCTCGACGTGCTGCGCGCGCTGGAGCGCGAAGCCGACGCGGCCCAGGCACTCTTTCTCGCGTGGCGCCGCGACGCCCAGACTCACCCGGTGCTGAACGCCGCGCTCGACCGCCTCTCGGTGCTGCTCAACGGGGCGCCCGGCACGCGCGAGGCGAGCGCGCGGCGCATCGCGCAGCAAATCGTGCTGATCGCGCAGGCCATGCTGCTGCGCGACGGGCCGCCGGAAATGGCGCAGGCGTTCATCGCCACGCGCCTCGACGAGCACGACGCCGACTGCGACCGCGTATTCGGCACGCTGCCCGCGCGCTTCGATCACGCCGCGATCATTGAGCGGGCGTTTCCGTCGCGTTCGGTTTGACTCCGCATGTGACCCGACTGCATGACCCGATTTTCCTGTTCGCGCACGCGGCACAGCGTGCGCGAACCCCACGAGGACCGACCATGAAGCAGGACCTGCCCGAAGACTTCGCCCGCCACGCGTACGGCGCGCCCGACGATCCGCGCGCCGCGCTCGACACGCTGCTCGCCGCGCAGCGCGAAGCCTTCCTGCGCGACCCGTTCCCGTCCTGGGAAGCACGCGCGCGCCATCTGAAGGCGCTGCGCGATGTGCTGTTCTCGCACCGCGACGCGCTCGCCGACGCGATGAACGCCGACTTCGGCCAGCGCTCGAAGGCGGAAGTCGCGCTCGCGGAATTCGTCGTGCTCAAACAGGAGATCGATGCGGCGCTCGGGCACGGCGCGCGGTGGATGAAGCCGCGGCGCCGGCCGGTGGGCAAATGGCTGCTGCCGGGCCGCGCGAAGGTGGTGCCGCAGCCGCTTGGCGTGGCGGGCATCGTCGTGCCGTGGAACTACCCGCTGCTGCTCGCCGCGAGCCCGCTCGTGTGCGCGCTCGCGGCAGGCAACCGCGCGATGATCAAGATGTCGGAGCTTACGCCGCGCACGTCCGCGCTCTTCGAGGCACTGATCGGCAAGACGTTCGCGCGCGACCACGTGGCGGTCGTGAACGGCGACGCAACGGTTGGCGCCGCCTTCAGCGCCCTGCCGTTCGACCATCTGCTCTTCACCGGTTCAACGCGCGTGGGGCACGAGGTCATGCGCGCCGCAGCCGCGAACCTCACGCCGGTCACGCTCGAACTGGGCGGCAAGTCGCCCGTGATCATAGGCGTTGAGGCGCGCCTGAACTACGCCGTGGACAGCCTGCTGCTCGGCAAGACGCTGAACGCGGGGCAAACCTGCATCGCGCCCGACTACGTGCTGCTGCCGCGCGGCCAGGAGGAGGCGTTCATCGCCCGCGCGCGCACGCGCTTCGCCCAGCTCTATCCGGACTTCGCGAACAACCGCGATTACACGTCGATCATCTCGGCGCGCCACTTCGAGCGCCTGCAACGTCTCGCCGACGAAGCGCAGGCGAGCGGCGCGCAACTGCACGCGCTCGGCACGCACGACGCCGCCACGCGGCGCTTCGCGCCCGTCATCGTGACGAACGCCGGCGCGCACACGGCGCTCATGCAGGAGGAAATCTTCGGGCCGCTCCTGCCGCTCGTGCCCTACGACACGCTCGACGAGGCGTTGCGCTACGTGAACGCGCGCCCTCGCCCACTCTCGCTCTACCTGTATGCCGACGACGCGCGCACGGTCGAACGCGTGACGCGCGAAACGGTCGCGGGCGGGATGTCGGTGAACGAGACGCTCATGCACATCGCCGCCGAAGGACTGCCGTTCGGCGGCGTTGGCGCGAGCGGCATGGGCGCGTATCACGGCTACGAGGGCTTCGTCACGTTCTCGAAGATGAAGCCCGTCTTCACCCAGGCACGGCTGAACGCGCGCGGGCTCATCGCGCCGCCCTACGGCAAGCGCTTCGCGTTGCTGATCAAGATGATGTTGAAGGGTTGAACGGCAGCGCGGGCGGCCCGCCGCGCGGGCCGCCGACCCGGCGAACGTCGCTGATGTCGTGCAGGGGACTGCCGGCTGCTGCTGCGGCCGACGTGCCAGTTTGCGCTTGCGCGGCCGCTTTGGCTTTCGCGTCGTTTTCCGCTTCGAGGCGGTGCAGCCAGGCTAGCAATTCGGCCACCGCCTGGTACAGCTGCGGCGGGATCTTCGCGTCGAGGTCCACGCGCATGAGCAGCGAGACCATCTCCGGCGCTTCGTGCACATAGAGGCCCGCTTCCTTCGCGCGCTGCACGATCATCTCCGCGACGAGGCCGTAGCCCTTCGCGACCACGCGCGGCGCGCCGTCGCCTTCGGGAGCGTCGTAGGCGAGCGCGGCGGCGCTCCTGCGGTGCGTGCGGCTCATCACAGCTCCCAGTTCTGGTCGTGGTTCGGGTGATCGCTAGTGTCGGCGCTCGTTCGCGCGGCGGACGCATCCGCTGCGGCGCCCGCCTGCGCGCTGGCCGCGGCGGATGTGTTTTGCGCGGCGTAGGCGTTCGCAGCGCTCGCGGCTCTCGCCGCCTCGGCCGGATTTGCCGCCGCGCCGCTGCCGATCTCGCGAATCGATAGCCCGGCGAGCGTGAGCCCGAGCGCTTCGAGCCGCCCGCGCAGCCACTCGCTCTCCGCAGTCAGGCGCGCGGCGCCGCCCGCGCTCGCCTGCACCCGCACGGCGAGCGTCGAGCCCGTGAGCGTGAGTTCCGCGTCGACGGTGCCGAGCTTCGGCAGCGCAAGCGTGAGGCGCGTGCGCCATGGAATGTCGTCGGCGTCGACACCGGCTGCGCCCGAGTGCGAGTCGCGGGCATCGTAATCGTCTTGCTGGATGCTCCAGTCCACCCGCACGCCCGGCCAGGCCTCGCCATTCCAGCGAAACTCGCCGGTCGCGAGCAGATCGAGCTGCTGGCGAACGAGCGGAATCACAGCCGGATGGACCGACGGGCCGGCGGCCTGCGCCGCGGCCTCGTGCATGGCGGGCAGCAAGGTGTCGGCGAGCGCCGCGCGTGCCTGGGTCTGTGCCGTGGCCGAGGCCGTCTCGCCGTGCGGCTCCGCCAGCCCGGGGAATGCCCGCGCCAGTGCGGCATTGATCTGGCTTCCCGCGTTCGCAGCATTGCCCGCGTCCCCGCGTGCGCCTCCCGGCGCGTCCGCGAACGTTTCGGTCCATTGCACGTCGTCGATGTCGTCTGCGTCGTGGCTCCAGTCGAGCGGCAGTTGCGCGTGGGCGCCGAGCAGACGGTTCTGCGGCTCGTCGGCGAGTTCGGCGGGCGAGAGCTGGCCGCGCAGCCATTGCGCGAGGTGGGCTTCGTAGAAGAGTCCGCTCGAGCTCACCGTTTGCGCGAGCGACGCGGCGAGCGCGGCGACCGGGCCGGCTTGTGCGGCGGCTGCGGTTTGCGCAGTTTGTGCGGTCTGGGTGGTTTGCCCGGCTTGCGGATCTTGCGAGGACGCCGCCTGCGTGAAGGCCGCCGTCCCGGCGTCGGCCGCCCCGGTCAGTGCGCCGCCGGCCAGCCCCTGGGCCGCGAGCGCCACCTCCGCGAGCAGCGCGGCTTCCACGGCCTGCGCCGCCTGTGCCTCCTGGCCGGCGAGTCCTGGCAGCGGCAAAGCGCCGGCGCCGCCGGGCGCCGCATCGGCTTCGGGGTTGGCCCAGAGGGGGGCGCTGCCCACCACGGCGGGCGTCGCTTCGCCGCCCGAGCGGATGATGGCGTCGAGCGCCAGCGCAACCGCCGAAAGCACGGTCTGCGTGGAGTCCTGCGTACTGTTTGTGCTGGTTGCGGTGTCGGCGAGCGCGGCAGTGCCCGTTGCGAGCGCGGAGACGCCCGTTTGCGCCGCGCCGGAGGCGCCCTGCGGGCCGACCGGCGTGAGCGCCGCGATGCGGCTCGCGAGGAGCGCGGCGGCTCCGGTGTCGATTCCGTTCATGGTGTTCCGGATCTGCGCACAGCGCTGACCTGCCGGTTCATGGGGCGTTGCGCGCCGTGGCCTCCCGAGGCGCCACGCGCCGCGCTAACGGGCGCCGTAGATTTCCTGCAAGACCCGCGCGGGCTGCGCGGTGCCGTAAAAGAGCGCCGAAAGCCGCGCCATGCAAGGGCTGGCGAGATCGCGAATGGCGGCGTCGTCGGCGAGGATCTGGCGGATCAGCTCGTACTTGCGCGCCCGCTCGGAAACCGTGAGCCGTACCGCGGCTTCGGCGTCCTTCAAGGCATCGACGAGGACCCGGTACTCCTCCTGCAAGCCGATCAAATCGTTCCAGTGCGCATCGCGCGCCGCGTGGAGCATCTGCTCCGACACGGCCGCTATCGCTTCGTAGCGGGCGAAGTAGTCTGCTTTTGAAGTCATCTCATCAATGAGCCGGGCGATGACGCAGATGACTGTTCGGCCATCCTCGCCACTTCCGGCGCTATCCCCAACCAGGCTTCTTCGAGCGTAGCCAGCAGTCCGTCGACCTCGACCAGCATGGTCTCGCTCTGTTTAATATTGGCTTCCAGCAGGCGCCGCGTCATGTAGCTGTACAGCGAATTCAGGCGTTGAGCGATCTCGCCGCCCGCCTCGACGTTCAACGCGAGCTGAAGTCCGCTCTCGACAATCCGGATCGCCTTGGCGATCGCCTCGCAACGCGGGCCGACGTTGCCGGCCTGCAAATGCATACGTGCCTGCGCGATGGCTTGCCGCGCTCCCTGATACAGGAGCACGATCAGCTTGTGCGGGCTCGCACCCATGACCCCCGTTTCGACGCCCACGCGTGCATAGGCGTTAGCTCCAGATTGGGCAGGGGAAAACATCGGCGCTTCTCCTTGATACGTTTGGCTTGAGTGCGGTCGTCCGGCGCTTGCGCGAAGCACGAGCGACGGACTCTTCTAGCCGGGTTATCGGAACGTAGGGGAGGAAGCTTTAGCGCATTGACGAGGCGAAGGCCTTCACACCTGGATCTGCATGATGTCGGTGTAGGCGGCCACGAGCTTGTTGCGCACCTGCAATCCGAACTGGAAGCCGATGTTGGCTTTCTGCATGTCGACCATCACATCGTTGAGCGACACGTTGTTCGCGCCGAGTTCGAACGCCTGCGACTCGCCAACGGCCTTCTGCTGGGCGTCGCTGATCTGGTCGAGCGACGACTTGAGCGCCGCCGCGAACCCGCCGGCCGTGGCCGCGGCGGACTTTTCGTCGGCTGCGGTGGGGCCGCCGGCCGCCTGGGTCGCCATCGACTGCATCTGGGCCAGGGCGGACGTGAGCGGGGATACTGGCACGGTCATGTTTGCTCCACGAAAAGGGGACATGCGGGGGACATGCGGGGTGTTCCGGGGACGAGCCCCAAGGCCGGAATTTCGGCATTCCCGCGGCAATTCAGCGGGCCCGGCCAGCACGGCGACCTGACAGGACGCCGAATCTGGAGGAGAGCATAGCAGCGGGTGCGATTCGGCAGCCCCGAAACTAGGGGGAAAACCCGGCTCTATTCGCGCAATCGGCTTGCCAGCGGCCCCGGATAATGCGTCTCGTGAAAGTCTCCGCCATGCAAGGCGAGACCTGGAAGCCTCCGGAGATACCCGTCGCATGGATTCGACTGCCAATTCTTTGATCAACCCCGACGCCCGCATGGGCCTCGCCACCTCTGGCGCGGGCGCCGCGGCCGGCGCTGGCGCAGGCGCAGGCCTGGGCGGCGCGGAAGACCTCGGCGGCGGTTTCGCGCAACGCCTCGGTTCGCTCTCGTCGCTGCGCAACGTGCGCGGCAACCCGCGCGCGCCGCTCATTTTCGCCGTGGCGGTGCTCGTTGCCGTGGTCGCCGGCCTCGTGCTGTGGTCGCGCGCGCCCGACTACAAGGTGCTGTACAGCAACCTGTCGGACCGTGACGGCGGCGCCATCATTACGGCGCTCCAGGCCGCAAACGTTCCCTACAAGCTCTCGGACGTCGGCGGCGCGATTCTCGTGCCTTCCGAGCAGGTCAACGAAATGCGCCTGCGCCTCGCCTCCCAGGGCCTGCCCAAGAACGGCTCGGTCGGCTTCGAGCTGATGGACAACCAGAAGTTCGGCATCAGCCAGTTCGCCGAGCAGATCAACTACCAGCGCGCGCTCGAAGGCGAGCTCGAGCAAACGATTCAGTCGATCGCGAGCGTGAAGACGGCCCGCGTGCATCTGGCCATTCCGAAGCCTTCGGTGTTCGTGCGCGAGCGCGAAGCGCCCTCGGCCTCGGTGCTCGTGAACCTGTATCCGGGCCGCATTCTCGACGACGGCCAGGTCGCCGCGATCACGCACATGGTCGCTTCGGCCGTGCCGGACCTGCCGGTGCGCAACGTGACGGTGGTCGACCAGGACGGCAACCTCCTCACCCAGAGCGCCACGGGCGTGGGCCTCGACGCCTCGCAGCTCAAGTACGTGCGCCAGGTCGAACACGACACCCAGTCGCGTATCGACGCGATCCTCGCGCCCCTCTTCGGCGCCGGCAACGCGCGCTCGCAGGTGAGCGCCGACCTCGACTTCTCGAAGCTCGAGCAGACCTCCGAAGCCTACGGTCCGAACGCCAACCCGCAAGCCGCCGCCATCCGCAGCCAGCAGCAGAACATTTCGACGGAAATGCAGCAAAGCGGCGCGGGCGGCGTGCCCGGCGCGCTCACGAACCAGCCGCCGCAGCCGGCCTCCGCGCCGGTCAACGCGCCGGCGGGTGCGAACGGCGCGTCGGCCGCGGTGCCGGTTTCCGATCATCGCGACACCACGACGAACTACGAGCTCGACAAGACCGTGCGCCACTATCAGCAGGCGGCTGGCGACGTGAAGCGCCTGTCGGTCGCCGTGATCGTGAACTATCAGCAGAAGGTGGACGCCAAGGGCCACGCCACCATGCAGCCGCTCGACGCGCAGAAGCTCGCGCAGGTCGAGCAGCTCGTGAAGGACGCCATGGGCTACGACGCCAAGCGCGGCGACTCGGTGAACGTGGTGAACGCCGCGTTCCAGACCGACGTCGACCCGAACGCGAACCTGCCGTGGTGGCGTCAGCCGGACATCCTCGCACTCGCCAAGCAGATCGCGACGTGGCTCGGCATTGGCGCGGTGGCTCTGTTCCTCTACTTCGTGATGGTGAAGCCGGCGCTGCGCCGCGCGTTCCCGCCGCCCGAGCCGGTTGCGCCCGCGCTGCCCGGCATGGCCGACGGCGAGCCGCTGCTGCTCGACGGGCTCCCCGAAGCCGTGCGCATCGGCGGCGCCGGCGCGGAAGGCGAAGACAACGCGGAAAACGAAGCCGCCCTGCTCGCCTTCGAAAACGAGAAGAACAAGTTTGAACGCAACCTGGAATACGCGCGCAACATCGCGCGCCAGGATCCGAAGATCGTCGCAACCGTCGTGAAGAGCTGGGTGAACGATGAACGCTGAAGGCGCAACCAAGAGCGCGCTGCTGCTCATGTCGATCGGCGAACAGGAGGCCTCCGAGGTCTTCAAGTTCCTCGGTCCGCGCGAAGTGCAGAAAATCGGCGCCGCGATGGCGGCGCTCAAGAACGTCAAGCGCGAAGAGATCGAGGTCGTGCTGCAGGACTTCGTCAAGGAAGCCGAGCAGCACACCGGCTTCTCGCTCGACTCGAACGACTACATCCGCAACGTGCTCAACAAGGCACTGGGCGAGGACAAGGCCGGCGCGATCATCGACCGCATTCTGCAAGGCGGCGACACGAGCGGCATTGAAGGCCTCAAGTGGATGGATTCGGGGTCGGTGGCCGAACTCATCAAGAACGAGCACCCGCAGATCATCGCGACGATCCTCGTGCACCTCGACCGCGACCAGGCCTCGGAAATCGCTTCGTGCTTCACTGAGCGTCTGCGCAACGACGTGCTGCTGCGTATCGCGACGCTCGACGGCATCCAGCCGCAGGCGCTGCGCGAACTCGACGACGTGCTCACGAACCTGCTCTCGGGCAGCGACAACCTCAAGCGCAGCCCGATGGGCGGCATCCGCACGGCGGCCGAAATCCTCAACTTCATGACGAGCCAGCACGAAGAAGGGGTGATCGAGAACGTCCGCCAGTACGACGCGGAACTCGCTCAGAAGATCATCGATCAGATGTTCGTGTTCGAGAACCTGCTCGACCTCGAAGACCGCGCGATCCAGCTGCTGCTCAAGGAAGTCGAGTCGGAGTCGCTCATCATTTCGCTCAAGGGCGCGCCGCCCGCGCTGCGCCAGAAGTTCCTCGCGAACATGTCGCAGCGCGCGGCCGAACTGCTCGCCGAAGACCTCGACGCGCGCGGTCCGGTGCGCGTGTCGGAAGTCGAGGCGCAGCAGCGCCGCATCCTGCAGATCGTGCGCAACCTCGCCGAGAGCGGCCAGATCGTTCTAGGCGGCAAGGCAGAAGACGCTTATGTCTGACAGCAGCTCCGCGAACAGGCATCGCTCAGCGTACCAGCGCTGGGAGATGGCCTCGTTCGACCCGCCGCCTCCCCCGCCGCCGCCGCCCACGCCCGACGAAACGGCCGCGTTCGAAGCGCAGCTGCACGCGCTGCGCGACGCGGCGCACCAGGAAGGGCTCAAATCGGGCCACGTGGCGGGTCAGGCGCTCGGCTATCAGGCCGGGCACGAGCAAGGCCGCCAGCAGGGTTTCGAGCAAGGCCAGGCCGAAGCGCGTGCGCAGGCCATGCAGCTCGCGCTGCTGGCGCGGCGCTTTAGCGACGCGCTCGAAACGGCACAGGCCGGTGTGGCCGAGACGCTCGTCGAACTCGCGCTCGACATTGCGCAGCAGGTCGTGCGCCAGCACGTTCAGCACGACCCGACGGCGCTTGTCGCGGTCGCGCGCGAAGTGCTCGTGGCCGAGCCACAGCTTTCCGGCTCCCCGCAACTCGTGGTGAGCCCCGCCGATCTGCCGATCGTCGAGGCCTACCTGCTGGACGACCTTCAAACGCGCGGCTGGAGCGTGCGCACCGACCCCACGATCGAGCGCGGCGGCTGCCGCGCACAGGCCGCGACGGGCGAAACCGACGCCAGCATCCGCACGCGCTGGGAGCGCGTGACGGCCGCGCTCGGCAAGGCGCGGCCATGGTGAACCACCCGCAACCGCCGAGCCATCAGGCCATCCACACGGGCGGCCTCACGCCGCTCGAGCAGGAACTCGCGCTCGCGTCGTTCGGCCCGCTCGCGAGCGACCCCGCGCAGCTTGGCGCGTTGCTGGTCGGCGACCTCGACATTCCGGGCACGCGCAAGGCGCGGGAGCTGGGCGCCATCGACGCGATCGACGCCGCGCTGGCCGCGGACAGCCTCGAAGCGCCGCCAGGCCTGATGGATGACGGCGCGACCGGCACGCCGGTTGAGGCGAAGGCGCCGCCCGCGCCCTACGTGCCGCCGGCGAACTACGACCCGGCCAACCCGTTCCTCACGACGTGGAACGCGCAACTGCGCAGCTTTCGCGAGCGCAACGCGCTTGCCCTGCCGCTGCGCGGCTGCGGGCGTCTCACGCGCGCGGCGGGCCTCGTGCTCGAAGCGGTGGGGCTGCGCCTCGCCGTGGGCGCCGAGGTGATGATCGAACTGCCGCCGGGCAGCTCGCTGCCGATGGCCGAGGCGGAAGTGGTCGGCTTCGGCGGCGACAAACTTTTTCTGATGCCGACGACCGAAGTCGCGGGCCTGTTGCCCGGCGCGCGCGTCTGGCCGCTCGAAACCGCGCCGATCGCCGACCCGAAGGCGGGCGCCAAGCGCCTGCCGGTGGGCTGGGGCATGCTCGGCCGCGTGGTCGACGCCTCGGGCCGCCCGCTCGACGGCCTGGGTCCCCTGAACACCGAAGCCGACGCGCCGCTCACCGCGCCCGTCATCAATCCGCTGAACCGCGAGCCGATCCACAAGGTGCTCGACGTGGGCGTGCGCGCGATCAACTCGCTGCTCACGGTCGGGCGCGGCCAGCGCATGGGCCTGTTCGCGGGCTCGGGCGTGGGTAAATCGGTGCTGCTCGGCACGATGGCGCGCGCGACCAGTGCGGAAGTCATCGTGATCGGCCTGATCGGCGAGCGGGGCCGCGAAGTGAAGGAATTCATCGAGCAGATTCTCGGCGAGGACGGCCTCGCACGCTCGGTCGTCGTGGCGGCGCCCGCCGATGTGTCGCCGCTGCTGCGTATGCAGGCTGCCGCGTACACCACGTCGCTCGCCGAATATTTCCGCGACCAGGGCAAGCACGTGCTGCTGCTCATGGACTCGCTCACGCGCTATGCGATGGCGCAGCGCGAGATTGCGCTCGCCATCGGCGAGCCGCCCGCGACCAAGGGCTATCCGCCTTCGGTGTTCGCGAAGCTGCCGGCGCTCGTCGAGCGCACTGGCAACGGCCCTGAGGGCGGCGGCTCGATCACGGCGTTCTACACCGTGCTCACCGAAGGCGACGATCAGCAGGACCCGATCGCCGACTCGGCGCGCGCGATTCTCGACGGCCATATCGTGCTCTCGCGTGCGCTCGCCGAAGCGGGGCACTATCCGGCCATCGACATCGAGGCCTCGATCAGCCGCGCAATGACCGCGCTGATCGACGACCAGCATCTGAACCAGACGCGCGCGCTCAAGCAGATGCTTTCGCGCTATCAGCGCAACCGCGACCTCATCAACGTGGGTGCGTACGTGAGCGGGCGCGACGCCGTGCTCGACCGCGCAATCGCACTGTATCCGCGCATCGAGGCCTTTCTTCAGCAGGGTTTTCGCGAAACCGCGAACTATGATCAGAGCGTCGAGATGCTCGGCCAGCTGATCGGAGCCAGGACATGACGAAACAGACCGCGCTGCAAACCTTGATCGGCCTCGCCCAGGACGACGTCGACGCCGCCACGCAAAAGCTCGGCCGCGTCCAGCGCGAGCGCGGCGAGGTCGAAAAGCAGCTCGAAGCGCTCATCACCTACCGCGACGAGTATCACGCGCGCTTCACCGAATCGGCGCGCAGCGGCATGGCCGCGGGCAACGTGCGCAACTTCCAGGCCTTCATCGACACGCTCGACGCGGCGATCGAACAGCAGCGGCGCATGCTCGAGCAGGCCACCGCGCGCGTGGAGGCCGCCAAGCCCGAATGGCAGCGCAGCAAGCAGAAGCTCGGCTCCTACGAGGTCCTGCAAACCCGCCACGACGATGTGCAGGCCCGCAAGGACGCCCGCCGCGAACAGCGCGACGCCGACGAGCACGCCGCACGCGTGCTGCGCACGCGAACGTCGCAACACCCGTAATACGTTTTCGAGGCCGCCAGCATGTCGCTCCTCTCTTCCCTCTCCTCGATGTTCGGCGCCGCCGCCGACGCAGTGACGGGCAATTCCGCATCGAACGCGGCGTCGAATACGGCGTCGAACGCCATCAGCCAGGCCGACGCCGCCAGCCAGGGCTTCGCGCAGACGCTGCAACAGCAGATGAACGCACAAAGCGCGCAGGCCAGCCAGAACGCCCAGGCGGCGCAAAGCGCGCAGTCGAATGCCGCCGCGCAGTCGAACTCGAATGCGTCGAGCAGCAATGCCTCGTCGCAAAGCAGCAGTAGCAGCAGCACCTCGCAGACGTCGAACTCGAACTCGAGCCAGGGCTCGCAGTCCACCTCGAGCGCTGATCGCCGCGCCGCCGCGCGCTCCCAGCAAAAGCAGGCCGCGGACGCAGGCGCCCAAGCCGCCGCGGCGCAGGCTCAGCAAGCCTTGCAGGCGCAGCAGGCCCAGAACGGCACGAGCACCGACGCGAACGACGACAGCAGCCAGTCAGGCAGCCAGGCGAGCAGCGACAGCACGCTCGCAGGCGTCGCGTCCGCGGCCGCTGCGGCAGCCGCCACAGCCGCCACAGCCGCCGCCGGCGCGGCGGGCGACGGCACGGACACGGGCAACACGACTAGTGCCGGCGTTACGTCGGTGCACGACGCGCTGCAAGCCGCGCTCGCGCAGTTGCGCGGCGGCGCGGGCGCGCTCGCCACGCGGGCGGTGAACACGGCAGGCACGGCGGCAAACAGCGCAGCCACGGCCAGCACGGGCTCCGGCTCGGGCATCGCCAGCAGCTTCGCCTCGCATTTGAGCGCGAACGCCCAAAGCAAGGCATTCGGCACGGCAACGAGCAGCGGCGCAAGTGCCGACGCGGCCAAGGGCGTCACGACGACCGCCACCGACGCCGCGAAGGCCGCAACCGACGCGCTCACGGCAGCGGCGCAGCAGCAGGCAGGCGCCGCCACGCAGACCGACGTCACGGCGAGCACGGCCACGACCGATGCGCTCGCCGCCACCCAGGCCGCAGCGGTCGCCGCCGCGTCGGCCGCCCAGGCCCAGGCGGCTCAGGCCGCCAGCGCCAGCGCGAATCCGGCGGCCGCGGCCGCCGCCTCCGCTTCGATCGCGCCGCAGGTCGGCACGAACGACTGGGAAGACGCGCTCAGCCAGAAGGTGGTGTTCCTCTCGAACGCGCACCAGCAGTCGGCGGAACTCACGCTCAATCCAAAGGATCTCGGACCGCTCCAGGTTGTTCTGCAGGTCACGGAAAGCCACGCGCACGCGCTTTTCGTCTCGCAGCACCAGCAGGTGCGCGAGGCCGTCGAGGCGGCTCTGCCGAAGCTGCGCGAGGCCATGGAGCAGAACGGCATCGGCCTTGGCAGCGCGAGCGTGAGCGACGGCTTCTCGCGGCAGATGAACCAGCAGGCGCAGCAGGACGGCAGCGGTTCGGGCCGCTCCAGCGGTTCCGGTTCGGGCTCGGGTTCCGGCAGCACGCTGAGCGCGGCGGACACCGTGGACGACGCGCTCAGCACCGCCGCGAGCGTCACGCAGCGCTCCGTCGGCCTGATCGACACATTCGCCTGACGCGCCTCAAGCGCCATCCCCACCTCCCGACCTCCCCGGCCGGACCTGCCCGGCCGGACCTGCCCGGCACCTTCGGACAATGCAGCCGCGTACGCGGCTGCTTTACGTCTGCCCCACGCTCGCATGACGCGCCCGGCTTGCCGCGGCGCGCAACAAAACCACGAGATAGCCGGAATTCCCCCGTCTATTCCTCCCATCGCTGAAAGGCAAAAGCCGGAACAATGCAGCATGCCCGGACTGACCATCAGGTCGGCGCCCCGGACCCTTGCAAGCATCCCAGGCTGACTCTTCGACATGGCGACCACGACCGCATCCCAGCAAGCCGCGCCCCAAGGCGCGAAACCCGGACCGATGAAGCGCATTCTCCTCATCGCGCTCATTGCGATCCTCGCCGCCGCAGTGGCGGGCGGCGCGACGTGGTTCTTCATGTCGCGCCACGCGGCGAGCGCGCCGGCCGCACCGGCGGCAGCGCCCCCGGCCGTGCCCGTCTACTACGCGCTCGAGCCGATGACCGTGAACCTGCAGACCGACGACGGCGAATCGCACTACCTGCGCATCGGCCTCACGCTCAAGCTCGACAGCCAGGCCACCCAGGACGCGCTCGTCGCGCGCATGCCCGAGATCCGCAGCCGCCTGTTGCTCGCGCTCTCGAACAAGCATCCGTCCGACCTCGCGCCGCTCGACGGCAAGCGCGCGCTCGCCACCGAGCTCGCCGTGCTGATCTCGCAGCCTTCGGGCGCGAACGAAAAGCCGATGCACGTCGACGACGTGCTGTTCACCGAATTCGTCGTCCAGTGAGCGTGACTGAAATGATTCCCGCGATGGAGGGCCAGTCATCATGACGATGGGTCACGACGAGTTCATGTCCCAGGAGGAGGTCGATGCCCTCCTCAAAGGCGTCACCGGCGAAGTCGATTCCGATTCGAACGGCTCCGAGAAGCAGGGCGTACGTCCCTACAACATCGCGACGCAGGAACGTATCGTCCGCGGCCGGATGCCCGGCCTCGAAATCATCAACGAGCGCTTTGCGCGCCTGTTGCGCGTCGGCATTTTCAATTTCATGCGCCGCACCGCCGAAATCTCGGTGGGTCCGGTGCGCGTGCAGAAGTACAGCGAGTTCACCCGCAACCTGCCGATCCCGACGAACCTGAACCTCGTGCACGTAAAGCCGCTGCGCGGCACGTCGCTGTTCGTGTTCGACCCGAACCTCGTGTTTTTCGTCGTGGACAACCTGTTCGGCGGCGACGGGCGCTTTCACACGCGCGTGGAAGGCCGCGACTTCACGCAAACCGAACAACGCATCATCGGCAAGCTGCTCAATCTCGTGTTCGAGCATTACACGACCGCGTGGAAGAGCGTGCGGCCGCTGCAGTTCGAATACGTGCGCTCCGAAATGCATACGCAGTTCGCAAACGTTGCCACGCCCAACGAGATCGTGATCGTCACGCAGTTCTCGATCGAGTTCGGTCCGACGGGCGGCACGCTGCACATCTGCATGCCCTACTCGATGATCGAGCCGATCCGCGACGTGCTCGCCTCGCCGCTGCAAGGCGAAGTGCTCGACGTGGACCGCCGCTGGGTGCGCGTGCTCTCGCAGCAGGTGCAGGCCGCCGAAGTCGAGCTCACGGCCGACCTCGCGCAGGTGCCCGTGACGTTCGAGCAGATCCTGAACATGAAGAAGGGCGACGTGCTGCCCATGAACGTCGCGGAACACATCACCGCCAAGGTGGACGGTGTGCCCGTGATGGAGTGCGGCTACGGAATTTTCAATGGTCAATACGCGTTGCGGGTCCAGAAGATGATCAGCGCAGCCGACACGATGAAGGAAGGTGGATATGAGTGACGTAAACGCCACGAGCGCAGACGAGCCGGTGCTCGACCCGGGCTTTGCGGAGGCCGCGGCGCAGGATGCAGGCGGCGAGTCGTCGCTGGACGACTGGGCGAGCGCGCTTGCCGAGCAGAACAGCAACGACGCACCGGCCGCGCAGCCCGCGGCCGTGTTCCAGCCGCTCTCGAAGGTCGATTCGACCAAGACGGCCAACGACATCGACATGATTCTGGACATTCCCGTCCAGATGACCGTGGAACTCGGCCGCACCAAGATCGCCATCCGCAACCTGCTGCAACTCGCGCAGGGCTCGGTCGTGGAACTGGACGGCATGGCCGGCGAGCCGATGGACGTGCTCGTGAACGGCTGCCTCATCGCCCAGGGCGAAGTGGTGGTCGTGAACGACAAGTTCGGTATTCGTCTCACCGACATCATCACGCCGTCCGAGCGGATCCGGAAGCTGAACCGATGAAACGCGAGGCTGTTCCCGGCGTCGCGACGGGCGTTGTCTCTCGCGCCAACGCACGACGCGCGGGCAAGTCCCGCGGCGCGCAGGCGCTGCGCTTCTCGTGGCGCCTCGCCGTGCACCTCTCGCTCGCCGGCGTCGCCGTTTTCGCGGTCATGAGCGCGCGGGCCGCCGACCTTCAGGCGGTCAACGAAGCCACGCGCGCGGCCGCCGGTGCCGCGGGTACGTCGGGCGCCTCCGCCGTGATCGCTGGCAGCGCGGTTCCCGCGCTCGGTTTCGGCGCGGTCGTGCAGACGGTGCTGGGTCTCGCGCTCGTGATCGGCGTGGTGTTCGGCTGCGCCTGGCTCGCACGGCGTCTCGGCCTGCAAGGCGGCCCGAAGAACGCGCTCGTGAAGACCGTGGGCGGCGCATCGCTCGGCGGCAAGGAGCGCGTGGCCGTGGTCGAGATCGGCGACACCTGGCTCGTGCTGGGCGCTGCGCCCGGCAACGTGCGCCTGCTTCACACGCTGCCCGCGGGCGAGCTTCCCGCAGGCGTCGCGGCGGCGGCTCCCAACGCCCCCGCCCTCTCGGGCACTTTCGCACAGCGCTTTCGTGACGCGCTGAAGAGCGAAGCGAATAAACGCATCAGCGCGCGTTTCATGCGTCACGACGGCGGAGCGCAGTAAATGCACGGCAGTTCCCTTCATGCGCCGAACGCGGGCGGCGAAGCCCACGCACGCGCGGTTACCCTCGCCAAGATCGCCAGAACGGCGCTCCCGTTTGCGCTGATGCTCGGCGCGGGCGCCGTCGCCCTCGCGCTGCCGCACCTCGCGCACGCCCAAAGCGTGGCCGGTCCGCAAGGTCTGCCCGCCTTCAACACGAGCCCGGGCCCGAACGGCGGCACGACCTACTCGCTGAGCGTGCAGACGATGCTGCTGCTCACGATGCTGTCGTTCCTGCCGGCGATGGTGCTGATGATGACGAGCTTCACGCGCATCATCATCGTGTTTTCGCTGCTGCGCCAGGCGCTCGGCACGACGACCACGCCGCCCAACCAGGTGCTCGTGGGCCTCGCACTCTTTCTCACGCTGTTCGTGATGTCGCCCGTGCTCGACAAGGCCTACAACGACGGCTACAAGCCGTTCTCGGCCGGCACGATCTCGATGGACGACGCCGTGGCGCGCGGTGTGGCGCCGTTCAAGACGTTCATGCTGCGGCAGACCCGCGAGTCCGACCTCGCGCTCTTTGCGCGCATCTCGCACGCGGCGCCCATGCAGGGCCCCGAAGATGTACCGCTCACCCTGCTCGTGCCCTCGTTCATCACGAGCGAGCTGAAAACCGGCTTCCAGATCGGCTTCACCATCTATATTCCGTTTCTCATCATCGACCTGGTGGTGGCGAGCGTGCTGATGTCGATGGGTATGATGATGGTCTCGCCCGCGACGATTTCACTGCCCTTCAAGCTCATGCTGTTCGTGCTGGTGGATGGCTGGCAACTGCTGATCGGCTCGCTCGCGCAGAGCTTCAGCTAAGGAGCCCACGATGACACCCGAAATGGTCATGACGATTGCCCACGAGGCAATGTACGTCACGCTCCTGCTAGCCGCCCCGCTGCTGCTCGTGTCGCTCGCCGTGGGTCTCGTGGTGAGCCTCTTCCAGGCCGCCACGCAGATCAACGAAACCACGCTCTCGTTCATCCCCAAGCTGATTGCCATTGGCGTCACGCTCGTGATCGCAGGCCCGTGGATGCTCTCGACGATGATCGATTACATGCATCGCATGTTCACGAGCATCGTCTCGGTCGCGGCGGGCTAGCGCCGCCGCCACGCGGCTTTCCGGCACGCTCCATGTTCACCGTCACCTACGCGCAGCTCAACGCCTGGCTCACGGCATTTCTCTGGCCGTTCACGCGCATTCTGGCGCTCGTGGCGGTCGCGCCCGTGTTGGGCAACCGCTCGGTACCCACGCGCGTGAAGATCGGCCTCGCGGGGTTCGTCACGCTGATCGTCGCGCCCACGCTCGGCGCCATGCCGCAGGTCACGGTGTTTTCCGCCGAGGGCGTGTGGATCCTCGTCAACCAGTTCCTGATCGGCATCGCGCTTGGTTTCACGATGCAGCTCGTGTTCGCGGTCGTGACCGCGGCGGGCGACATGATGAGCCTCGGCATGGGCCTGGGCTTCGCGAGCTTCTTCGACCCGCAGGCCAACACCAGCACGCCGGCGCTCTCCTCGTGGCTGAACATGATGGCGATGCTCACTTTCCTCGTGTTCGACGGCCATCTGCAGATGCTCGCGGCGCTCGTCGCCACGTTCCAGACGCTGCCGGTCACGGCGAGCGTGCTGGGCGCCTCGGGCTGGAACCTCATGGCCAACTATGGCGCGACGATACTGACTTCGGGCCTGCTGCTGTCGCTGCCGGTGGTGGTCGCGCTGCTCATCACCAATCTTTCGCTCGGCATTCTCAACCGCGCGGCGCCGCAGATCGGGATCTTCCAGATCGGCTTCGCGCTCACGATGCTCGTGGGCATGCTGCTCGTTCAGCTCATGATGCCCAACCTGATTCCCTACTTCGCGCGCCTGTTCGACAGCGGCATCGACCAGATGGGCCGCGTGGCTGCCGGGTTGAAGCCGCCTGGTTGAAGCCGATTCGCTAACGCGGGCAAGGCAATAAAAAAGCGGACCGAAGTCCGCTTTTTTTTCGACCGCTCAATGCCGCGCGTTCAAGGATTGATGTACTGGAACAGTGAGAGATTCTGCGTGGCGGCAAAGCTCTTCTGCGAAGCCGTGAGCGCGTTCGAGAGCTGCTCGAACTGGCTGATCGCGGCCACCGTGTCGGTGCTCGTGAGGTCGGAGAGGTTCGAGGTGATCTGCAGCGAGTTGGTCGAGGTGACCGTTTGCAGTGCCTTCACTTCCTGCTCGCGGCCGCCCACCGAAGCCTGCACCGTGATCACGTTCGAGAGCGAGTTGCCGATCTGCGAGAGCCCGGTGTTCAGCGCGTTGTTGAGGTTCGCGACCGCAGCCTGGGAGCCGCTCGTGGGCGTGTTCAGCGCGGCGATGATGCTGTCGATGCTCGCGAACACGTCCGTGTTCTGCGACGACGTGGCGGGCGTGACCGAGAACGAGTCGCCTGCGGCGGGCGTACCCGAGAACGTCACGCTCATGCCCGAGCCGAGCGAAACGGCGCTGCCTTCCGTGTAGTTGGCCGCCGCCGTCGTCGTCGCCGGGCTCGCGCTGTTGTCGGTCACCGTGTAGGTGAGCGCGCCGGTCGTCGGGTCGGTGGCGAACGCGATGGAGTAGTTGTCGTTGTTGGTCGCCTGCGTCGGATCCGTCACCGTCACGCCGCTGATCACGCCCGTACCCGTGTTCGACGAACTGCCCGAGGCAATATTGGCCGAACCCACGGCTTGCACGCTCTGGAACACCGTCGTGCCCGTGTCGCCCACGGCGATGTTGCGCGTGCCGGCCACCTGCATCACACGCTGGCCCGCGTCGCCGTTGTAGGTCACGCCGCCGCCCGACTTGTTCGAGAACACCTGCGAGGTGCTCTGGAAGCCGGAGAAGATGTAGTTGCCCGCGCCGTCCGTGGTGTTGGCGAGCGTGAGCAGCTGGTCGCGGTCGCCCTGCATCTGCTGGGCGATCGCCTGGCGCGCCTGGTCGGTGAGCGAGCCGTTCTGGGCCTCGATGATGAGCGAATGGATGCTCTGCATCGTGTTCGTCACGCTCGTGAGCGTCGTGTCCTCGAGCTGCAGCGCGGTCAGCGCCGTCGTCTGGTTCGCCGAGTACTGCGTGAGCGTCGCGCTCGTGGCGGAAAGCGTCACGGCCTGCGCCGCGCCGAGCGGATTGTCGGCCGGGTTCGAAATGGCCACGCCAGTCGAAATCTGCTGCTGCACCTGGAGGAGCTGGGACTGCTGGTTCTCCATCGTCGACACGCTGGAGGCGAAAATCTGGGAAGTCGCGATACGCATGGATTAGCGCCTCACTGGAAAATGCCGATCAGGGTCTGGAACAGCGACGCCGCCGTCTGGATCACCTTGCTGTTGGCCTGATAGAGCTGTTGGTACTGCAGCAGGTTTGCGGCTTCCTCGTCGAGGTTCACGCCCTGCACCGACTGCTGCTGCGACGTGAGCTGCGTCACGAGCGACTGCTGCGACGTGTTCGACGCCTGCAGCTGGCTAGCGGCGTTGCCGATCGTGTTGACGTAGTTCGCGTACGCCGTGGTCAGCGTGGTCGATCCGCTGAACGCCGTGCTCGACGTGAGGTTCGCGATCGCGAGCGCGTTGCGGCCGTCCTGCGTGCCGCTCGCGTTGCCCGCCACCGTGAACGAATCGCTGTTCGAGGGCGTGCCCGTCATCGTGAAGCTGATGTTGGTGGCGGTGCCGTTGGCGCCGGTCGAATCGGTGAGATTCGTGATGGTGTACGTCGCACCCGTGGTCGGGTCGTACGGCACGCCGGTCACGGGCGGCGTCGCGGTGCTGTTGATCGTCACGGAACTCGTCGTGCCGCCTGCCGTGATCGACACGGTCGTGCCGTCTGGAAGGCCCGTCAGCGTGCCCGTGGTCGAATCGTACGAGAGCGTGACCGGCAGATTCGTCGTCGAATAGCCCGTGCCCACCGCGCCTTGCGTGACGTTGGCCGTGCCTGCATTCGTCGTGGCCGCCGAAACGACCACCGGCGTCGCCGCCGCGATCGACGCGGGGTCGCTGGTGGCGACGGAGAAACTCGCGAGCGCGCCGGCCGTCGGCTGGATCATGAACGAGTCGCCTGCGCTCACCGTGCCCGAAGGCGTGATCGAGAAGCCGCCGATCGTGATCGGCGCCGTGCCGTTCGGCTGGCTATCGACCAGCGTGTTCGTCGCCGTGTCGGTGAGGTTCCAGTTCGTGCCGTCGTAGCTCAGCTGGTAGTTGTCGGTGAGCGGCGACGTGCTGTTCGTGAGCGTCGCGCTGACCGTGGTCTGCGTGTCGGGGTTCGTCGAGCTGGCCGTGACGAGCGGGTTGCCCACCGTGAACAGATTGCCGCCCGCGCCGCCCGAGAGCGTGAGGCCGAGTGCGTTCTGCGAGTTCACCTGCGCGGCGAAGCTCGTGACGATCGCGCCGAGCTGCGACTCCGCCGGATCGAGTGTGGTCGAGACGAACGACACCAGGCCGCCCACGGTGCCGCCTTGCAGCGCGGCCGAGGTGAGCACCTGCGGCGTGCCTTGCGAGGCGGCGCTCGCGCCGTTCAGGCCCTGCCACGCCACCGTGAGTTCCTGCGGATTCGTGCTCGAAGGCTGCGTCGTGAGGTTGTAGCTATTGCTGCTCACCACGAGCGGCTGGCCGTTGCCAAGGAACACGCTGTAGCTGCCGTTGCTCTGAACGACCTGCACGCCGACCAGCTGCGAAAGATTCGCGACGGCTTGATCGCGCTGATCGAGCAGCTGGTTCGGCTGCTGGCCGCCTGCGCTCGCGGACGTGATCTGCGCGTTGAGGTTCGCGATCTGCTGCGTGTAGGTGTTGATTTGCGATACAGCGCTCGTGAGCTGCGTGTTCACGCTCTGGCGCATGGAGTCGTACTGCGAGCTCGCGGCGTTGATCTGGGTAGCGAGCGTTTGCGCGTCGGAAAGCACGGTCTGGCGCGCCGCGGTGTCAGAAGGCGAATTCGAAACGTTCTGCAGGCCCGTGAAGAAGTTCGTGATCGCGGTCGCGATACCCGAGGTCGGGCTGCCCACGAGATTCGAGAGCTGCGTGGCGAGGGTGTACGACGCCGAGTACGCGCTGCTGGTCGACTGCGCGTTGTTGAGCGCCGTCGTGAGGTACTGGCTGTAGGCGCGCTGCACGGTCGCGGTCGTGACGCCGCTGCCGATATAGCCGCTCGACGTGTACTGACCCGCCGATTCCTGGTACACCGGCGTCTCGACGGTGTAGCCCGCGGTCGTCGAGTTGCTGATGTTCTCGCCGGTGGTCGAGATGCCAATCTGCGCTGCCTGCAGGCCGCTCAGACCGATCGAGAAAATGTTGGACATGCGTGATCCTCGAAAACGGCCCGCCCCCCTGGCAAACCGCGTGATGTACTCACGGTATAACGGCAGCGCCCTTCAAAAATTGAGCGCCTGATGAGCCCGAAAACGTTAGCGCGCGTGCGTGTGCACATGCGCGCCTGTCCCGTGGCGCAGCGAACCGGCGCAATCTGCATTGCGCCGGCCGGATGATGCGGATCGTGCGGGTGAGGCGGTACGGATCAGGCGCGAGCGAGCGCGCGGCGCTTCATCTCGAGCTGCGTGATATAGCGCTGCAGCGTGTTCTCGGCGGAGCCGGGCAGCGCGTCGAAGCGAAAGCCCATGTGATAGCGGCGATCGCCGTTGGGCAGGTCGATGAAGCGCAGCACGACGAGCCCGAGATCTACGCGCAGCTTGCCGTGCGCGCGCAAGTCGAGCTCGACGTCGGGCAGCACGAGGCCCATGGAGAGATCCGCCACACGCGCGTCGGTCGTGCGCAGCCCGAGGCCGCCAAGCGAGAGGTCATGCACCTCGTAGGCGAAGCGCGGGCCGCCGCTCGGCAGTTCGCCGCGGCAGATGCACGGCTCGAGCACGGGCGTGTCGACGCGGAAATACTCGCGCCGCTGCACGTAGAACAGCACTTCGGGGAAGTCGGCTTCGAACGCGGGGCGCCCTTCGAACTCGGTGCGCCGCGGCGTGGCCGTCTTGAACTCCACGCGCACGCCGTCGGGCGAAGCGTGGAAGTGGGACTCGGGCGCGGCGAGCACGCCCGTGTTCTGCTCGGGCAGCGCGCCCCAGTCGAACACGAAAGTGCGCTCGCGTCCGTTGACGGCCAGAATGCGCGTGACGAGCTGTCCGCCGCGATACTGGAGCGTCAGGAAGTCGCCGCGATTGACGAGATTGCGTAGCTGGACGCCGATCTCGAGCGGGTTGCGGCGCCCAAAATCGTGAGCGCCTTCCGCGTCCCCGCCTGCTTCCTGTGGATTCGACTGAACGGTATTCATGGGCCTGCCGGAAATTCGTGAACGTGCCAGCGCGCCTGCGGACCCTTTCCGCGCGCGCCGTTCGGGCGGTCTGACTGCCCGATTGCTTTTCCATCTCGCCTGCATTAGCGGCAGGCATTACGAAAAATTTAGGGATTCGGCCTAAAAAAAGTGGGCTTTATCCCTGCATGAAACACGCGTGTGCAGCTTCTTCCGGCAACTGCGCCGAGGCAACGTTTGCGGCGGCCCATGTGACGCGAACCGCGACGCCAGCGGCGTTGCCCGCCGTCTAGCCGGCCGTCAGGCCATCCGCTGCATGATGGTCAGCAGCTTTTTCGCGTAGTGCGGGTCGGTGGCGTAACCCGCGCGCTGCATGCCGTGCGCGAAGCCCTCGGCGCTCTTCGAGCCGTTGATCACCGACGCGTAGCGCGGATTGCTCTTGAGCAGCGACGCGTAGTCGGTCATCGCCTCTTCGTACGAGTCGTAGGCGCGGAACTTCTCCACCACGCGATGCGGCTGGCCGTTCACGTACTCGGTCGTGACCGTCGAGACGGTCTTGCCGGTCCAGTCCTTGCTCGCCTTGATGCCGAAGACGTTGTGGCTCGTCGAGCCGTCGGCGTTCTTGATCTCGCGCTTGCCCCAGCCCGATTCGAGCGCGGCCTGGCCGAGAATGAAGCGCGCAGGGATGCCCGTGGTCGAGCTGGCCTGCTGCGCGGCGTTGGCGAGCTTGTCGACGAACGCGTCCACCGAGGCGTCGCCGTTGCCCTTGACGGGCGGCGTGAGCGCACTGTTGCCGCTGTAGCCCGAACCGTTGGCGAGCGCGCCGTTGGCCGCCGCGTTGCCGTAGGCGCGGCCGAGCGCATTGAGCATCGCGAGGTTGCCCTCGTTCGCGTCCTTGCCCGAAAGCCCGGAGATCGCGCCCGCCATGCCGCCCGCGCCGCCTGCCCCGCCTGCGCCATCGGCGCCGCCTGCGCCGCCCATGCTGCGCATGAGTTGCTTGAGCATCGCATTCGCCACGCCAATGCCCTTGTTCGACATCTGCTGCGCGAGCTGCTGGTCGAGCATCGAGGTGAACTGCTTGCTGTCGTTTGATTCGAGCGGGCTGTCGTCGGGCGTCGCGTCGCGCATGCTCTTGAGCATCATCTGCGTGAAGACCGCGTCGAACTGCTTCGCGGCCATCTTCGCGCCCTGCTGGGGCGAAGCGTTCGCCGCGGCGCGCATCGAGTCGAAGCCCTGCACGTCGAGTGCAAAGCGGTTGGTGAGGTCGAGGCTGCCGCCGCCGATGTTGTTCGTATTATCCAAGTTACACCCCTTAGATGATCTCGAGGTCGGCGCGCAGTGCGCCTGCTGCCTTCATCGCCTGCAGGATCGACATCAGGTCCGCCGGCGTCGCGCCGAGCGCGTTGAGCGCCTTCACGACCTCGGCGAGATTTGCGCCCGCCGTGACGAGCTTGAGCGATCCGTTGTCCTGCTTCAACTGGATCTGCGACTGGCGTGTCGCCACCGTCTGGCCATTGGAGAACGCGCCGGGCTGGCTCACCGCCGTTTGCGTGTTCACGACGACCGAGAGATTGCCGTGCGCGACCGCGCAGCTCTCGAGCGTGACCATCTGGTTCATGACGATCGAGCCGGTGCGCGCGTTCAGGATCACCTTCGCAGCCGGCGTGGCCGGGTTCACGTTGAGGTCCTGGATCTGCGCGATGAAACCCACCTGCGAGGCCGGATCGGCCGGGCCGTGCACCTGGATCGTGCGGCCGTCGAGCGGCGAGGCCGTGCCCGGGCCGAACATGTTGTTGACGGCCGAAACGATGCGCTGCGTCGTGTCGTAGTCCATGTCATTGACGGTCAGCGTGAGGAGGCCGCCCTGCTGCGAGACCGGCGAAATCACCGAGCGCTCGATGATCGCGCCGCCCGAGATGCGGCCCGCGGCGAGCTGGTTCACCTGCACCTTGCTGCCGTTGGCCGAGGCACCCGCGCCGCCCACGGCCACGTTGCCCTGCGCGAGCGCATAGACCTGCCCGTCGGCGCCTTTGAGCGGCGTGAGCAGCAGCGTGCCGCCGCGAATGCTCTTCGCGTTGGCGAGCGAGGACACCGTGATGTCGATTTGTTCGCCCGGCCGCGCGAACGGCGGCAGCACGGCCGTCACCATCACCGCGGCGACGTTCTTCAGCTGCATGTTGTTGAGCGTCGAGGAGGAACCCGACGAGCTCGACGTGTTGTTGATCGAGATGCCGAGGTTCGCGAGCATGTTCGCGAGCGTTTGCGTGGTGAACGGCGCCTGGGTCGTCTGGTCGCCGGTGCCGTCGAGACCCACCACGAGGCCGTAGCCGATGAGCGGGTTGTCGCGCACGCCCTGGAAGGTCGCGAGGTCTTTCACGCGCTCGGCGCGCGCGGGCGTCGCATAGGCGACGAGCGCGCCGCACGCAACGACGAAACCGAACGCCACGCCCAGGGCGGCGAGCACGTCCTTCATGCGCGAACGGCGCGAACGATGGAAGCGGATCTTTACCATGGCGCGATGTTCAGGAAGAAGCGTTGCAGCCAGCCCATCGTCTCTGCTTCGTCGATCACGCCTTTCGCGGAGTATTCGATCTTCGCGTCGGCGACGTCGGTCGAGAGCACGGAGTTGTCTCCGGCAACGGTGTTCGGATTGACGACGCCGGAAAAGCGCACGTATTCATTGCCCTGGTTGATGAGCATCTGCTTCTCGCCGGACACGACGAGATTGCCGTTGGGCAGCACGTTCGTGACGGTCACGGTGATGACGCCCGTGAACGTGTTCGAGGCGTTCGCGCCGCCCGTGGCGTCGAACTGGTTCGCGCCCGTCGTATTCAGGTTCGCGCGGTTGAAGAAGCCCGGCAGGAAGTTCGCGGTGCCCGCTACGCTCGTGCTGGTGCCGCGCTTGGTGTTCGCGCCCGATGACTTGGTCGCGTTGATGTTTTCGGAAATGACGATCGTGAGGATGTCGCCGGTATTGCGCGGACGCTGGTCCTCGAAAAGCGGCCGACCCGCGTAGCCCGGGTTGTAGATGGCGCCCGGCGAATTGTTCGTGGGCGGCGGGGGCGGCACGGCCGTCATCGGCTGCTGCACGATAGGCTGCCGGTTGGGAATGTAGGCGCAGCCCGCCAGCATCGCGAGCGCCACACCCGCCACGAGCGCTCGGGCATGGCCCGGCCGCCGTGCGCGGATGCGAGGATGGTTTCGAACGGACTGCGACATATTCTTCACCGACTTGATTGACCAGGGACTCAGCCTCAGACCTGCATCTGGCTGAGGGTTTGCAGCATCTGGTCAGAAGTGGTGACCGCCTTGCTGTTGATTTCGTAGGCGCGCTGCGTCTCGATCATGTTCACGAGCTCTTGCACCACGTTCACGTTCGACGATTCCACGTAGCCCTGGTTGAGCGTGCCCGAACCGTTCTGGCCCGGCGTGGAAACCGTGGGCGCGCCCGACGACGCCGTTTCCGACATCAGGTTCTGCCCGTTCGACTGGAGACCGGCCGGGTTGATGAACATGGCGAGCTGAAGCGTGCCGATGGTCGTGTTGTTGGCCGTGCCCGGCGTCGTGACCGTCACCACGCCGTCGCTGCCGATGGTGAGCGAGGTGGCGTTGGCTGGCACCGTGATCGCCGGGATCACCTGGTAGCCGCTCGCCGTCACGAGCTGGCCTTGCGAGTTGGTCTGGAACGAGCCGTCGCGCGTATAGGCCGTCGTGCCGTCGGGCATCTGCACCTGGAAAAAGCCCGCGCCGTTGACCGCCACGTCCTTCGAGTTGCCGGTCTGCTGCAGGTTGCCCTGCGTGTAGAGACGCTCGGTCGCCACCTGCTGCACGCCCGTGCCCACCTGGCTGCCGGAAGGCAGTTCGGTTTGCTGGGTGGAGTTCGCACCCGGCTGGCGCAGCGTCTGGTACATGAGGTCCTCGAACACCGCGCGCGAGCCCTTGAAACCATTGGTGCTCACGTTCGCGAGGTTGTTCGAGATCACGTCCATCTGCGACTGCTGGGCCTGCATGCCGGTGGCGGCGATGTAAAGCGATCGGTTCACGGTGTCTTTCTCCCGGTCCGGCCTCGCGCGCGTCGTGCGGCGCGAAGCGGCCTTCATTTAACTTGAAATGGCTTAGCTGAAGTTGAGCAGCTGGTTCGCGCTCTGCTCGTTCTGGTCGGCGTTCTGGAGCAGCTTGGTCTGCATCTGGAACTGGCGCGCGTTGGTGATCATCGAGACCATCGCCGCCACCGGGTTCACGTTGCTGCCCTCGACCGACTCGGTCGCGACCTGGACGGTCTGGTCCGCGTCGGCGGGATTGCCGTCCGCCGTGTGGAACAGGCCGTCGTCGCCGCGCGTGAGCGCACCGGCCGGCGGGTTGACGAACTTGATCTGGTCGATCATCGCGATCGCGTTGGCGGGGCTGCCCGGCGCGATGGCCGAAACCGTGCCGTCCTTGCCGATCGTGATCGCCGAGCCCGGCGGCACCGCGATCGGGCCGCCGCCGCCGATCACCTGCTGGTTGGCGGCGGTGACGAGCTGGCCGTTCTCATCGACGTGCAGGTTGCCCGCACGCGTGTAGGCCTCGTTGCCGTCCGCGGTTTGCACGGCCATGAAACCCTGGCCCTGGATGGCGATGTCGAGCGGGTTGCCGGTGTGCGAGATCGCACCGGGCGTCATGTCCGAGCCAGGCGTCGCCGACAGCACGAAGGTGCGCGTGGTCTGGTCGTTCACCGTCGAGCCGTCGCCGAACGACATCGGCACGGCGCGAAAGTTGGCGAGCTGCGCGCGAAAGCCCGTGGTCGAGACGTTCGCGAGGTTGTTCGCGACGACGGCCTGCTGCTCGAGCGCCTGGCTCGCGCCCGTCATCGCGGTATAGATCAGTCGGTCCATGATGTGCCCGGTACGTGGTTAGGCGCGTTACATCTGCAGCAGCGTCTGGTCGACGGTCTGCTGCGTCTTGATGGTCTGCGCGTTCGCCTGGTAGTTGCGCTGTGCCGTGATCAGGTCGACGAGCTGGTTCGTCAGGTCGACGTTCGACCCTTCGAGCGCGCCGCCCGTGAGCGTGCCGTGGTTCGTGCTGCCCGGCGTCGAGACCTGCGCCACGCCCGAGGCGGCCGTCACCTGGAACTGGTTGCCGCCCAGGTTCAGGAGGCCGTTCGGGTTGTTGAAGTTGGCGAGCACGATCTGGCCGAGCGACATGGTCTGGCCGTTCGAGTAGTTGCCGGTAATCGTGCCGTCCGCGCCGATCGAAAAGTTCGAGAGCGTGCCGCTCGCGTAGCCGTCCTGGGCGAGATTGTTCACACCCGAGGCGCTGCCGTACTGGGTCGTGCCCGTGAAGTTGATATTGACGGTCTGGGACGAGGCGCCGTCGGTCGGGTTAATGGTGAGCTGGAACTGGCCGGTCGCGGCCGTCGCCACCCCTGCCGGATCGGTCGTGCCCGAGAGCGCGCCCGAGGCGTTGAAGCTCATCTGGCCGAGATCGGTCGTCGTGCCGTTGTTGACCGCGTACACCTCGGCCGAGCCGGTGGCGCTCTGCACGAAGTACAGGTTGATCGTCTGCGCGCCGCCGAGCGAGTCATAGCCCGTGATCGAGGTCGAGTAGTTGTAGCTGTTCGAGTCGGTCGGGGAGAACGTCGCGTCCGTCGGGGCAGTCGCCTGCGCGTTCAGGTTCAGTTGCGCCGTGACGTTCTGTGTCGCGACCGGCGCGATATTGGTCGTCGGCACCTGGAGCGGCACGGTCTGCGCCGTGTTGATGACGCCGGTCGAACTGGCGGCATAGCCCATCAGGTCGTTGCCCTGCGCGTCGGTGATATAGCCGTTCTTGTCGAGCTGGAACACGCCGTTACGCGAGTACGTGATCGTGCCGTTGTTCGACATCTGGAAGAAGCCGTTGCCATTGATCGCGACGTCGAGCGCCTGGCCCGTCGTGTTGATCGTGCCCTGCGAGAAGTCCTGCTGCACCGTCGAGAGCGCGGCGCCCAGACCGATCTGGTTGCCGACCGAAGTGGCGATGGTGTTCGCGTAGACATCGGCGAACTGCGCCGTGCTTTCCTTGAACCCGGTCGTGTTCGCGTTGGCGATGTTGTTGCCAATCACGTCGAGGTCGTTCGACGACGCGGCGAGGCCGCTCAATCCTTGCTGGTAGCCCATGTTTGTCTACTCCGCGCTTATCGCGTTGATTATCGAGTTCAGAGAATGGCGCCCACGCTCGAAAGCGGGACCGTCTTGCCGTTGGCGAGCGAGAGGCTCGCCGTGCCGTCCGACTGCTGGACCACGCCCTGCACCTGGCTCGCGACGAGCGCGGTGGCCGTGGCGGACTGGCCGTTGGTCGTCGCCGTGGCGCTGATCGTGTAGGTGCCGTCGGCGACCGTGTTGCCCGAGGTGTCCTTGCCGTTCCAGGTGACCGGCACGGTGCCGGCCGACTGCGCGCCGAGGTCGAGCGTGTTGACGACCTGGCCTGCCGAGTTCGTGATCGTGAGCTTCACGTCCGACACCGCCGAAGGCAGCGTCACGCCAAGCTGCGGCGCCGTGCCGCTCGACACCGTGGCGCTGCTGCCCGCTGCGAGCACGGTCGAGCCAATGAGCAGCGCAGCCTGCGCGTTCTGGCCCGCCGAAAGCTGCGTGGAAAGCGACGACAGCGACGTGTTGAGCTGCTGGATGCCCGACACCGTGTTGATCTGGGCGAGCTGCGAGGTCATCTGCGAGCTGTCCATCGGATCGGTCGGATCCTGGTTCTGCAGCTGCGCGACGAGCAGTTGCAGGAAGGTGGTCTGCAGGTCGCTCGCGCTCGTGCCGCTCGACGACGCCGAACTCGACGAGCTCGTGCCGTTCATGGTGTCGAGCAGTTGCTGCGACACGGTGGCGGTGCTGCCGCCGATGGTTGTGTTGCTGGAACTCAACGCGTTCTCCCTCGATTGCGCTTCGTGCTTGGCGTGTGGTGGTGGCGGGCGCGGCTTCGTTTCGCGCCCGCTGGTCTCTGTATTACTGTGTCGTGCGTGCTGTGCTTCAGTTCGCCGCTTCAAGTACCCGCTTTACGTACCGATGGTGAGCGTCTTGAGCATCAACTGCTTGGCGGTGTTCAGCGTTTCGACGTTGGCCTGGTACGAGCGCGACGCCGAGATCATGTTCACCATCTCCTGCACCGGATCGACGTTGGGCATCGTCACGTAGCCGTCCGCGTTGGCGGAAGGGCTGTCGGGGTCGTAGGTCTGCTTCATGGGCGTGGGGTCGTCCACCACGCCGGTCACCCTGACGCCGCCCACCTGCTGGCCCGAGGCCGTGCGCGCGCCGCCGAGCGGGTTGACCGCGAACACGACCTGCTTCGCCTTGTACGGCTGGCCGTCGGGGCCGGTCGTGCTGTCGGCGTTGGCGAGATTGGACGCCGTCACGTTCAGACGCTGCGATTCCGCCGTCATGGCGGAGCCCGCAACGCTGAAAATGTTCATCAGGGATGGCATGGTTTCGTTGACCTCACATCAGGTGCGCGTCGCGCGCGCGTTGGTCGTTCATGGCTTCGTTGTTGCGTACGTATTGCCGCTTCGCTCGCGCGCCGATCAGCTCGAGCCCGAGGTGATCGCGGACAACATCGTCTTGATCTGCTGCGAGACCACCGTCATGCCCGACTCGAAGTGCAGCGCGTTGTCGGCGAACTGCACGCGTTCGGTGTCGAGATCGACCGTGTTGCCGTCGAGCGCGGGCTGCACCGGCGTGCGGAACATGAGCTGGCTCTTGTAGGTGTCGGCCGGGCCGCCGGTCGGGATCAGCTTCGCGTCGCCGGCCATGTGGCCCGACTCCGTGGACGCCATCTGCATGCCGCTCGTCACGCCCGCGGGCTGCGCCATGGCGAGCGGCTGGACGTTGCCGCCCGAGGTGGCCGCCATGCCCGCCGTGCCGCCGGCGCCTTGCTGGCGCAGCGCGCCCGCAAGCGAAGCCGAGAAGTCCACGTCGCGCGCCTGGTAGCCCGGCGTGTCGGCGTTCGCGATGTTCGAAGAGATCAATGCCTGCCGCGTGGCGCGCACATCGAGCGCTTCGCGCCCAAAGGCGAATTCGGCATCGAGTTTGTCCAGCATCGGGCGTTCTCCGTGAAGCGAAAAAGGATTCGGCGTGAGCGCGGCAGGCTCGCCATCGGCGAAGAAACCGGCGCAAACGTTAGGCGCGTGACCCGAAGGCCTTTGCGCATGGAGTGGAATATTAGGCGGGGGTGGCAAGAACCAATCGGACGAATAGCCGGTAAAGCGCCCCTCTATTCGACGCAAGCGCGCGGGGGCGGCCGCCTAGAATGCGAAGCGTGTCAATGCATTCGATGGAGAACGACGATGCCGCAAACTGCCTCTTTGCGCAGGCCCGACGCGGGCCTGAAGCGGCGTGCGCGCGCGCTGTCGTGGAGCGTGTCCTGGACGTGCGTGCTTGGCTGCGCCCTGGGTGGCGCGCTCGCTCATGCGCAAACTGCGGCGCAAACGGCGGCGCAAACCGCACCGCAGCCCGAGGGCGCGGGCGGCCAGATCTTTATTGCGGGCAACGGCGACCGCGCGGGCGCCGACGCCGCGCAGATGAACGCGCTGCTCGCCAGCAACGCGAAGAAGCCTGCGGCGGCTACGGCCGGCAATACCGCCACGAATGCCGCCACGAATGCCGCCACCAATGCACCCGCCAGTGACGCCGCGCCGCTGCGCGCGGCCAGTTACGCCGATCTGAATTCGCGCGGCGTACCCGAGGACGCGCGCGCGGGCGTCGACTCGAACGGCATGATCACGATTCCGGGTCCCGGCGAACGCGCGCCCCAAGGCAACGCGCCGCGCATCGTCACGATACCCTCGCCGGGTGCGAGCGCTCAGCCCGTGCGCGTGCCGCCGGCCAACCCGAACAACGCAGGCACGCTCCAGCGCGTGAGCTTGCCAGGCACCGCTAACCGTGTCGCCGCCGTAGTCGTCGATGCTGGCGCGAAGCCGGTTGCCAATGCAAGCGCCAGCGCGCCGCCCAATCCGAATACCAGCGCCGTCGCCACGAGCGTGCAGACCGTACCGCCCGGTCAGCAGGACGGCGAATCGATTCGCGCCGTCGCGCTCACCTTCCTGCAGCAGCAGTCGGCGGGCCTGCCGGGCCACGTGAACATTACGGTCGCGCCGGTGTTCCCGCGCGGCCTCGCGGCCTGCACCTCGCTCGAACCGTTCATGCCGCCGGGCGCGCGCACGTATGGCCACACGACCGTGGGCGTGCGCTGCATCGGCGCGAAGCCGTGGACGCTCTATTTGAGCGCGCGCATTGCCGTGGACGTGACTTACTACGTGGCCTCGCGCCAGATCGGCGCGGGCGAGGCCCTCTCGGCCGCGGACTTCATGCCGCGCGCGGGCGACCTCGCGAACCTGCCGCAAACCATCATCACCGATCCCAACCAGGCAACGGGCGCCGTCGCGCTCGCGCGTATTGCCGCGGGCCTGCCGCTGCGCACCGACATGCTGCGCAGCGCGGCTTCGGTCGTGATCGGACAAACCGTCAAGGTGATCGCCGTGGGCAGCAACTTCACGATCTCCGCCGAAGGCAGCGCGCTGAACAACGCCGAACCCGGCCAGCAGGTGCGCGTGCGCACGAGCGGCGGCCAGATCATCTCGGGCGTGGTCAAGGACGCCGGCACCGTGCAGGTGCAAATCTAGGCTCAGCAAGATCTGGTAAGGGCCGGATCGAGGCGGTTTCAGCCCCAACCGGCGGCCCGATCCGGCGGTTTCCGGCTTTGTGCGCCAGCACACGTAACAGCATGTAACGGTGGGATTTTCGGCTAAAGTTCGGCCCGACCTATGCCGTTATCAAGGTCAAATCGATCAGGAAAGCCCATCGTGAAAGTTGACTCCTCCACCCGCAATGATCCGCGCCCGCTGCAGGATGGCCTTGCGCGCTCGCAAGCCGATTCGAGCGGCGTAAGCGCCGCCAGCACCGACAGCGCGGCCACCTCCGGCGCGGCAAGCAGCACGAGCGCTGCGGGCGCGAACGTGAACCTCTCGTCGCTGTCGTCGACGATGCGCTCGCTCGCCGCGAGCGGCTCCGCCGACATCGACACGGCACACGTGCAGTCGATCAAGGACGCGATCCGCAACGGCACGCTGCAGATCGATTCCGGCAAGATTGCCGACGGCGTGATTCAGACCGCCCGCGACCTCGTTAAGCCGACGTCGGCTAACTGACGTTCGACGCACGAGCGCCGCGCACACTTCGCTTTTTTGGTGCCTTGCAATGAAAGATGCCCTGTTGGCCACACTGATCGACGAACACGCCACGGTTGAGGCGTTCGCGTCGCTGCTCGCCTATGAAGAAAAGGCGCTCGTGTCGGCCGACGGCATGGAGGCGCTCCCGCAAATCGTCGAGCAGAAGACGACGCTCACGCAGCGTCTCGCAGGCCTCGAAAAGGCGCGCGACGCGCAGCTGGCAGGCCTCGGCCTCCCCGGCGGCCGCAAAGGCATCGAAATGGCCTGCGACGGCGACACGCGTCTCGCGAGCCAGTGGGAGTTGCTCAAGGGTTCGACCGAACGCGCGCGCCGCAAGAATCTCACGATCGGCATGATGATCCGCACGCGCATGGAACATAACCGCCGCGCGCTCGCGATCCTGCGCGGCGAAACGGGCAACGGCGCGATGCTGTACGGCCCCGATGGGCGGCTGCCGGCGTTCGGGCTGTAAGCGGCGCTCACCAGGGATTCGCCAAAGACAAAAGCCGAAGCGTTGCCGCTTCGGCTTTTTTGTTTGGGGCAACGGATCGCCTTCAGATTTTCATGCCTGCTTGATCGTCGCGACCGGCAGGAAGAGTCTGCGCGGCGCATCGGTGAACGGCTCAAATCCGTATTTCCGATAGAAGCCCGCTGCGTTCTCATCGAGCGCATCGACGAGAACACACTGCACGCCCACCGACTCCGCCGTCGTCAGAACAACATCCAGTGCGTGCATCAGCAGATATTCGCCAAGGCCCAGGCCCTGGTGCCGCCTGTCTACCGCCAGCCGGGCGAGCAGGACTGCGGACACGCTCCTCGGCAGCCGTGCGGCCGGCATTCCCTGCGTTTCTACCGCTGTCGCCGCAAGGGCGTAGTAGCCCGCAATCGTGCGCGGCGCGGACGACACCGCTGCAACGTAAGTGCGAGATAGATTCTTCTTTTGGTGCTGACTCGCTACGTGGCGAATCCATTCGCTCATCGAGTCGACGCCACAGTCGAAGCTGCTGCGGTCATCGCTCTCCCTCAGCTGACGAATCTGCGTTTGCACTCTTGTTCTTCCTGAAACGAGCCATCGCGCGCTGCAGCGCTTCATTGGGCTTCGGCGGCTCGTCCAGCAAAGCGAAGAAGCGCTTCGATTCGTCCATCGTCAGGCGAATGGAACGAATGACCTCTTCCTGCTCGATAACCTGCTCCGCGGCCCGAAGCGCGGCCTGCACAATAAACTGGTTGAGGGTGCTGCCCGAAAGGTCTGCAGCAAGCTGCAGGATTTCCTGTTTCTCCGCGCTCAACCGGGCAGTGATTCGCCCGCGGCTGGAGTTTTCCATACCGTTGTTGATAGCCATTGTTCATCCTTTTTTCGGGCCTGGCACACGCCTACATCGTTTGGCGGATGCGCGGCCCGCGGTTCACGTTCGCGTCGCTCTCCATTGACGGAGTGGAGCCACTATATCACGCGTGGTGACAAATTGGCACCACGCAATTCGAACTGCCCGCCAAACAAAAAAGCCGGAGCGCTCCCGCACCCCGGCTCTTTCACCGCAACCCAGCCCACGCCAGCGAAGGCGCGGCGTCTACCGCCTCAATTCTCCTGGCCGGCCCACGCCATCTCGCGCAGCCGAGTGCGCAGGCGCGCCACCGCCTGGCTGTGCAGCTGGCACACGCGCGACTCGCTCACCTCCATCACCGCGCCGATTTCGCGCAGGTTCATGCCGCGCTCGTAGTAGAGCGACATGAGCAGCTTCTCGCGCTCGGGCAGCCGCTCGATCGCTTCGACGAGCGCGCCGCGCAGGCTGTCGTCGAGCAGCGCCGAAAGCGGGTCCGAGTGATCGACGCAATAGCGGTCGAGGAACGGTTCGTCCTCGGCGGAGCGGTCGAAGTCTTCGTAATAGATGAGCTGGCTGCCATGCAGGTCCTGCAGCATGCTCTGGTATTCGTCGAGCGGCATGCTCAGATGCTCGGCGATCTCCGTTTCGCTCGCCGAGCGCCCGAGCCGCTGCTCCACCTGGTGCACCGCGCTTTCGACTTCGCGCGAGGTGCGGCGCAGGCTGCGCGGCAGCCAGTCGTTGCTGCGCAGCTCGTCGAGCATCGCGCCGCGAATGCGCTGGCTCGCGTAGGTCTCGAACTGCGCGCCCTGATCTTCCTTGTAGCGGTTGGCCGCGTCGAGCAGGCCGATCATGCCGGCCTGGATCAGGTCGTCGAGGTCCACGCTCGCCGGCATCTTGGCCACGAGCTGCAAGCCGAGCCGTCTGACGAGCGGCGCGTACTTCGCAAGCACGTCGGCCTGCGAAATTTTTCCTTGAGCGTTATACATCGTGCTCTCCACTTCTCATGTCCCTGATTGGCGTCGTCGTGAGCACGTCAGACGTGCTGCGGCGACGTGCGCTGCGCGGGCGTATCGGTCCGCCAGCCCACATGGGCCGGTGCGGACGCGGATGTTGCGTTGGGTGCGGGATGCACACCCGTCACGCTGGCTACGAACGAATCGGCGTTCGCGGCGAGCGCGCTGTGTGCGGCGTTTGTTGCATGCGTAGCGTGTAGCTGGACGCCGTCTCGCGGCACGCCGTCCAGGTCGTCGGCGGGTGCGTCGCCCGCCGCTTCGTGTGCTTCGTCCGCGGGGACGAATGCGGCGCTGGCGCGCGCCGTGGCCGGCGAGCACGCCGAAACCGCGGGTCGCATGGGCCAGTGCGGCAGTTCGGCGGCCACGTGCCGGAAGTCGCGCGCGGCGTTCGTCGAAGGAAACGCATCGACGATGCAGCGCGCGAGCTTGAGCGCCTGCGCCATGTGCTGATCGGCGGCGACGCATCCGGCGCTTTCGAGCGACACGCTCAGGTAGCGGCTCGCCACCCCGGCGAGGTTTTCGATTGCGGTGTGCGCGTCGCTCGCATTCGCGACATGATTCGCAAGCACGCGGAACTGTGCGATCGCATGCGCGAAGTGCAGCCGCTTCATGCACGCATACGCATCCGTGATCGACTGCGCACCGATGCGCATGACGATCAGCACGTCATGCGCGTGCATGGCGAGCGGCGAGAGCGCGCCTTCGGCATCGAGCTGCGCGTCGATCAACACGATGTCCGCGGGGCCCGAAATGACTTTTTGCAGTTGCGCGGACGTGTACTGCGCGCGGTTGTCGCGCGAGGCGGCCAGCACGCCGAAGCCGAGTGCGTGACGCCCCACGGCTTCGTCGAGCGTGCGCTCGCCGCGCATCACGGCGGCGAAGTTGCCTGCGCCGCGCACATTGCCCACCAGCGAGCAGACCGAGCGGGGTCCGAGGCACTCGTCGATCACGAGCACGTCCTTACCCTGCGCGGTGAGCGCCGCCGCGAGATTGACCACGGCGGTCGTGCGGCCGGGCGAACCCGCGCCGCCTGTGACCGCGACCACGCGCGAGCCTTCGCGCGCGAGGAGCCGCCGCAGCCCTTCAGCCTGATCGATTACGAACTTATCCAAACCTGACCTCGGGAGCCTGCGAATTCGAACGCGTCGAGAGTGCCGACAGCAGCGCCGGGATATCGTCTTCGTGCGGCACGAACGGCGAGCTCTCTCGCGGTATGCAGAACGCGCTGCGGATCAGGAAGCGGCGCGTCGCCACGTAAAGGTTCTCGGGGACCTTCTGGCCCGTCGAGACGTAATGCACCGGCAGCTTGTAGCGCAGCACCGTGTCGAGCGCGCTGCCGAGGTTGGTCGCCTCGTCGAGCTTGGTGAGGATGCAGCCCGTGAGCGGCGCGTTTTCCGGGCCGCTCTGGTAGGCCTGCACGACTTCGTTGAGCGTGTCGCCGTGGTTGGTCGCCGAGAGCAGCAGCAGGCGCTGCACCGGGCGGCCGGCGCCGCACAGCATGGCGATCTGGTCGGCCACGGCGCGGTCGCGCTGGCTCATGCCGATCGTGTCGATCAGCACGATGTGCTTGTTCTTGAGCTCGGTGAGGGCGAGCTGGAGGTCCGCGCCGTCGCGCACCGCGTGCACCGAAACGCCGAGGATCTTGCCGAAGATGCGCAGTTGCTCGTGGCCGCCGATACGGTAGCTGTCGGTGGTGAGGAGCGCGACCTTGCTCGCGCCGAAGCGCATCACGCAGCGCGCGGCGAGCTTCGCCGTGGTCGTGGTCTTGCCTACGCCGGTCGGGCCCATCAGCGCGAACACGCCGCCGCGCTCCATGAGCGCCTCTTCGTCTTCGAGCACCGGCAGGTTCGATTCGAGCACCGACTGGAGCCATTCCATGCCGGCTTCTTCGGTTTCGACTTCGGGCAGGCGGTCGATCATCATCTTCACGAGCTGCGCCGAAAAGCCCGCGGCGAACAGCTGCTTGGTGAGCGCGCCTTGCACCGGGCTGCGGCGCTGGCGTTCGCCCCACAGGAGGCCCGCGAACTGCTCTTCCATCATGCCGCGCATGGAGGCGAGTTCGTTCATCACGGTTTCGTTGACGACTTGCTCGATGCGCGCGCGGATCGCTTCGCTCACGGTCTGTGCCGCGTCGGCGCCCTGCGCGTTGCGGCTGCCGGGCGCGGGACCCGCGGCTTCCGGGCCGTGGCCGAGGCGCTGTGCTGCGCGGCGCGCGGCGACGTGCGCGGCCTCGAGCGCCCAGTCGGGCGTGCTGGCGTCCACATCGGGCGGCAGCACCGGATCGGCGACATTGCCAAGACCGCGTGCGGCTGCGGCCGCGGGCGTCATGCCCGGCACGCGCGGAGCGTTCTGCTGGTTTGCGATACGGCGAGCGTGATCGATGAGCCAGGGGTTCGACTCGGCCATCGTGCGCGGCGCATCGCTCGCGCTCGCGGCGGCGGCCTGCTCGAGGCGCGCCGCGGCTTCGCGGGCGGCGGCCGGGGCGTTGGCGTTCGCGGCCGGCGTCATGGACGCAAACGATGGCGCAAAGGCGGATGTGGCAAGCGACTCGGTCGCGGCCTGCAGCGCCATTTGCAGCGGCGAGTGCGCGTGCGGCACCGTTTGCTGCGATTGCGTTGCCTGCAGCGCGGCATGCAGCGTCGGCGGCATCGCCGATTGCGCGGCCTGCTGGCCTGCCGCGGCGCGCGACGAAGGCGAAAGCGACCCACCTGCGGCGGACGCTGCCGCCGGTGCCTGGCCCGTTGCCTGGCCGAGCGAGACAGCGGTGTCGGCGGCGTGATCGCCATCCGGCGTATCGGCGTCGGCATTCGCGCCGCCGTTTTCGGCGCCCACTTCCGGGCTCGCGCCGAACACCGATGAGAACACGTCCGGCATGCCGCTCGCGTAGGGGTTCGCCGCGCCGATCGGGGCGGCGAGCGCAGCCGGTGCGCCGGGCGCAGCGCGCGGTGAGCGCGGCATTTGCGTCATGGCGGAGGGCTGCGCGAACGCGCCGCCTTGACCACCCTGGCCGCTCAAGCCAACCAGCGCTTGGGCCGCGGCAGCATCGGCCGGCGCGATCGCCGCGAGATCGCGGTCCGCGAGCGCGACGATTTCAACGCTGCCGTCGTCGAGCGTGCGGTTCGACAGAACGACGGCGTCCGCACCCAACGCTTCGCGTACGAGCCGTAACGCGTCGCGGCTGGTGCCACCGATGAATTTGCGAATGTTCAAGCTGAGCCCCTGATGAGGTAAGCGGCTGATGCCGCCGCCGGTCGTCTGTTGCTGGAATGGCGCTGGATTGCTGCCGGCCGTGCGTCGCTCGCAAAGCCTTTTCCGATGTTGGAATTATTTCGAAGGTGGGGCCCCCATGATCGATGGATCAGGGCGGAGAAATGCGGGTAATTCGCGGAATCGGCGCGAGAGGTGCGCGAGTGGGAGAAGTGGCGTGTGGAGGCCTCCAGGCTGGCTTTACGCCACGCCCGCACGCGGCTCGACTAACGAAAAAGCCCGCCAAAGCGGGCTTTTCCTCGATCCGGTGGGCAACGCGCCCGGCGCGATCAATGCGCCCCGATCACATTCACCACCTTCACGTTGCGCGTATCCGGCACTTCGGCATACGACAGCACCTTCAGTTGCGGCAAGCTGCGGCGCAGGAAGCGCGAGAGCATGGGGCGCAACGCGTGCTGCACGAGCATCACGGGCGAGAGGCCCAGCGCTTGCTGACGCGCCATCGCCTGCTCCGTCTGCGTGAGCAGCGTATGCGCGAGACCCGGTTCGAGGCCGGGGTTCGGGCCCGAGGTGAGCGTTTGCGAAAGCACGCGCTCGAGGTTCGCATCGAGACCCATGACCTGCATGTCGGCGTTGCCGGGGAACCATTGCTGCGTGATCGCGCGGCCAAGCGAAATGCGCACCGCCGCTGTCAGATCGTGCGCGTCGGTAATGCGAGGCGTGTGCTCCGCGAGCGATTCCATGATCGTGCGCATGTCGCGAATCGGCACGCCTTCTTCCAGCAGGTTCTGCAGCACCTTCTGCAGCGTCGTGACCGGCAGCACCTTCGGCACGAGATCGTCCACGAGCGAAGGCGTGTCCTTCTGCACGCGCTCGAGCAGCGCCTGGACCTCGCGGCGGCCGAGCAGCTCGGCCGCGTGCATGACGACGAGGTGATTCAGGTGCGTCGCCACCACCGTGCTCGAATCGACCACCGTGTAACCGAACACCTGCGCCTGCTCGCGCACGTTCGAATCGATCCACACGGCGGGCAGGCCGAACGCCGGGTCCGTGGTCGGCGTGCCCGGCAGCACCGCGCTCACCTGGCCCGGGTTGATCGCGAGCCACTGGCCCGGATAGGCCTCGCCCGTGCCGACTTCCACGCCCTTCAACGCAATGCGGTAGGCGTTCGGGCGCAGTTCCAGGTTGTCGCGAATATGGATGACAGGCGGCAAAAAGCCGATTTCCTGCGCGAACTTCTTCCGAATGCTCTTGATGCGCTTGAGCAGCTCGCCGTCGGTGTTCTTGTCGACGAGCGGAATGATGCGGTAGCCCACTTCGAGGCCGAGCGTGTCGATAAGCGCCACGTCGTCCCAGGTCGCCTCGGTGTTCTCGGCCGGCGCGAGCGCAGCGGGCGCGGTATCCGCGACCACGGCGCTCGCCTTCTTCGCCTCGGCGTTCTTCTTCATCGTGCGGCCAAGCTGGATCGCGCCGCCGCCGAGCAGCAGAAACGCAAAGTGCGGCATGCCCGGAATCAGACCCATCATGCAGATGATCGAGCCCGTGATCAAAAGCACGCGCGGATTCGTAAAGAGCTGGCCGGTCAGCTGCGTGCCAATGTCCTCGTTGGTGCCCACGCGGGAAACGATCACACCGGCCGCCGTCGAAATGATGAGCGACGGGATCTGCGCGACAAGGCCGTCACCGATGGTGAGCAGCGTGTAGGTCTCGGCCGCCGAGCTGAACGGCATGCCGTGCTGCACCACGCCTACGATCAGGCCGCCGGCGATGTTGATGACCATGATGAGCAGGCCGGCAATGGCGTCGCCGCGCACGAATTTGCTCGCGCCGTCCATCGACCCGTAGAACTCCGCCTCCTGGGCGATCTCGGTACGGCGCTTTCTCGCCGCATCTTCGTTGATGAGACCCGCATTCAGGTCGGCGTCGATCGCCATCTGCTTGCCGGGCATCGCGTCGAGCGTGAAGCGCGCAGAGACTTCGGCGATACGGCCCGCGCCCTTCGTGATCACCATGAAGTTGATGACCATGAGGATCACGAACACCACGATACCCACGGCGAAGTTGCCGCCCACGAGGAAGTGGCCGAACGATTCGATCACCTGGCCAGCTGCCCCCGGGCCGGTGTGGCCTTCGAGCAGCACGATACGCGTGGAGGCCACGTTCAGCGAAAGCCGCAGCAGCGTGGAGAACAGCAGCACGCTCGGGAAGGCCGCGAAGTCGAGCGGCTTCATGGTGTACATGCTGACGAGCAGCACCATCACCGAGAGCGCGATGTTGAAGGTGAACAGCAGATCCAGCAGGAACGGCGGCAACGGCAGGATCATCATGCCGAGGATCATGCAGATCAGGATCGGTCCCGCCAGCGCGCGCAGATTCGTGCCTTGCAGCATCTCCGGGCGCCGCGCGAGAAAACCGGTGCGGGCGTTCATTCTGTTGCTCCTTCAGTGCCGTCGCGCGCCGGGTTCGTGTCGGCGCGTCCGGCGTTGTTCGATGCGGTATTTGCGTTGGTGCGATTCGCGGCCTCGGCGGCCGTGCGCTCATCTGGCGTGAGGGCTTCGTCGGCTTCGCTCGCTTCGTCGGCGTCGCTCACTGCGCCCTTGTCCATATCGGGCGGCACGTCGAGGTCGGTCGGCTCCATCGGCACGTCGCCGCCATGTTCGCGAAAGCGCTTGAGCTGATAGACCCACGCGAGCACCTGCGCAACCGCGCCATAGAGCGGCCCCGGGATTTCGCGATTGAGGTCGACGTTGTAGTAGAGCGCGCGGGCAAGCGGCGGCGCTTCGAGCAGCGGCACGTTGTTCTCGGTGGCGATCTCGCGGATGCGCGCGGCCACGAGGTTCACGCCCTTCGCGACGACCTTTGGCGCGCGCATCTCGCCATCGGCGTACTTGAGCGCGACGGCGAAGTGCGTCGGGTTGGTCACGACCACGTCGGCCTTGGGCACCTGGGTCATCATGCGGCGGCGAGCGGCGGCGCGCTGCTGCTGGCGAATGCGACCCTTCACGTGCGGATCGCCTTCGTTCTCGCGGTGCTCGCGCTTGACCTCTTCCTTGGTCATACGCAGCCGGCGGTAGTACGACCAGACCTGGTAGGGCGCATCGATTGCCGCGACAAAGAACATGCCCGCGACCGTCATGCCGCAGCACACCGCGATCAGATGCATGCCGTCGACGAAAGCGCGCGGCGCAGGCTGCATCGCGAGGCCGAGGATTTCGTCGCGATGGTTCCACAGCGCAGAGCCGCCGATCACCCCGACCACGGCCGTCTTCACGGTCGACATGCCAAGCTGGATCAGCCCGTTGACGGAAAAGAGGCGGCTAATGCCTGTGATCGGGTTCAGACGCTCGAATTTCGGTTCGAGCAGCTTCGTCGAGATCAGCCAGCCGCCGAGCGCCATGGGCGCGACGAGCGCCGCCACGCCCGTGAGCGCGAGCACCGGGATGACCGCGAGGAACCCCTCGCGCGCGGAAAGCCCCGCGCCAATGAGCATGCGCCGCGTTTCGAACGCGTCGGCATGGTTGAACGTGAACGCCGAGCGCAACATGGCTTGCAGATGGGAGCCGATCGTTCCCGAAAGCATCCACGCGCCAAAGAAGCCCGCCGAGAGCAACGCGAACGTGGATAGCTCCCGGGAACGCGGAACCTGCCCCTCCTCCCGCGCCTTTTCGAGGCGCTTGGGAGTGGCGGATTCGGTTTTATCGAGGTCGCTGTCCTCAGCCACGCATGCTCCGGTCGTGGGCGCGCGCCGCTCGTCGCGGCTGCGCGGCTCGCGCGCGCCCTTTTTCAGTGACAGCGATTATTGCCGCGCAAGGCAAGCGGCGATTGACGGAGTAAGCCGGGTAAATCAGGGTATTTCGGCCGATGGAAACGGGGCGCCATCATCGGCGAACGGCAGCGCGCGACGCGCAACGCGCTCGCGCGCCGCCAGGCGCGCTCAGTGCGCCGCTTCAGTGCACCGCTTCAGTGCACCGCTTCAGTACGCCACAAACGGCGCCTTGCCGCCGGAAGCGGTCATGTCCATGCCGTAGTAGACATAGCGGCCGTAGAAAAACGACAACCCGAGGTCGAGGGCTGCCGACGACCCGAACTGCCCGGCCAGGTTATTGGCCGCATAGTTCGCGCCGCTGCCGAGCAGGCTGTTGGCATTCGCGACATTGAAGGCCGCGGTGCCGGACGTCGCGCCGTTATTGGAAACGAGCGCCGCGCTGAAGGACTGCGTGGACGAGGGGCAGTAGAACGTGCCGAGATTGCCGCCGCACTGCGGCAGGCTGCTGTCGGCGAAGAAGATCGCGTTCGAACCCGAGTCGAGGAAGGTCTGAAGCGTGCGCCCGTTGAAGGTCGAGCTGAGCCTGCCCGATGAGTCCGTGACGAAGCTTTGCGAGGCGGTCATCGCGTTGTTCGACTGCGTGCCGATGCCGAACACGAGCGTGCCCGTCGCGCTGGGCGCTCCGCTGTCAGACACGGGCGCCATCTCCAGAATCACGCCGTTGCCGTCCGTGCCGAACTTGGGCACGGGATTGGCCACGAGCTGCGTTTGCGCGACCGTGGCCGCGACGCAGTTCGTGTTGTTTGGACAAGCGTAGTAGTTGCCGAAGGTGTCATAAGGCGCCACGCCGATACCGAGAATGCCGTTCGCGCCCAGTTCCTGCACCGTGTTCTGCGCGTTGCCGATGCCCGCGCAGGCCTGCGGCACCGTGTTCGAGGCCAGGTCGCCGATCACCTGGATCGGAATGTTGGACGCCGTCTCCTGGGCGAGCTTGACGTCGGCGGAACGCACGGTGCCCCACGTAAAGCCGTCCGCAAAGGCCGTGCACTCGGCGAGCGTGCCGCCGCTGACCGTGGTGGTGGGCAGCGAGTTCAGCACGTTCGGCAGCGCCGACGCGAGCAGACGCAGGCCGAACGACGCCGTATCCACCTGAACGTTGTCGACGGTCTCGCAGGTGCTCGTGCCGGCCTTGCAAATCGTCACGCTAACGGTGGGGATGTTGGGCAGCGTGCCGGTCAGTCCGCTGTTCACGGTGACGGCCACCGTGTTCGCGGCGGTGGACGCAGTGGGCTGCTGCGTGGGACTGGGCACCGCGGAGCCGCCACTGCCGCTGCCGCCACTACTGCCGCTCGAACTGCTGCTATTGCTGCCGCCCCCGCCTCCGCAGGCGGCGACAAGCGAAACGAAAGCCACGAGCGCGACGGTCGAAAGGAACTGGAAAGGGCGCAGCCACACGCTGCGCGAATCGCGTGAAGTCAGCACTGAAGTCAGCACGTTCGGCCTCCGCTCGTCACTGGATATCGGAGCCGCTGACGCCTGCAGGCAGTGCCTGCGGCAGCCATGCCTGCCCGGAGAAGGCGCCCATGTGGCCGCCCGAATGCACGATGACGTTCGAGTTTTCGACCACGCCCGGCCCGCGCACGAGACCGGCGGCGTGGCTCGCCTTCACCCCGGCCGTGTATTGGGGAAAGTAGCTGCCTAGCAGCGTGGCGAGATTGGGCATCTGCGGACCGTCCCAGGCAACGCCGAATACCGTGCCGGCCGGCGTGAGATACTCGCGCACGACGGTGCCGTTGGCGAGCGTGGTCTGCTGGACGGTGTAGGTGGAGGTCGCGGAGGCGCCGGAAGTCGCCGCTTGCACCGCTGCGCGCGCAACGGCGGACGCGTTGCCGGTCGCGGCGGCCGCCGAGGCGGCGCTCAGGGTGCTCACGCTCGCGCCCGCCGGTGTGGGCATGGGTGCGCCGCCGAGCGCGGCTTGCGCCGGGGGCGCCGCGAGCAGTGCGCAAAGCAGTGAAGCGGGAAGCGCCACACCTGGCGCGCAGCGGGTTGCGGCGCGGCGCGCGAACCGACGCGCCGCCTTGCCACAGAACGATGTGTATGGATACAAGGCGTCCCCTCCCTCCGGCGATGGCGCGTTGCACCATGCGCTGTCGGGCCGCGCGGGAACGTCGCGGCGAGGGGCAGCAGGACGGGCAACGGCTGGCTCAGCTTCGTTCCACCACCGCGACGCTCGTCGCGGCCGGGCACGAAGGCATGAGCACTAGTATGCCCGCCTTGGACGCCGTGCGGCAGCTAACCGAACGGCTAGCTGCCGGTCGGCCAACCGCGCCAGGTCAGAAGCCGAGGCTAGCGAGCAGATCGTCGACCTGCGCCTGGTCCTGCACCACGTCGGTCTTGCCTTCCGGATTGATCTGCGGGCCGTTGAGCAGGCCTTCGGGGCTGCCCGTGCTGCTCTGGGTCTCGGCAAGCGCCGCCGCCGTCGCCGCGAACTGCTCGCGCCGCTCCGGCGCGATGTTCTCGACCAGCACGGTGAGCAACTGCTGCTCGATCAGATAGACCACGTCCATGATCTTCTTGATCACCTGACCCGTCAGGTCCTGGAAGTCCTGAGCGAGCATGATCTCGAGCAGCTGCTGGTTGGTCGCCGCGGTGGCTTGCGGCACGCCGTCCACAAAGGCGCGCGTGTCGTCCATCAGCTGGCGCACTTCCTCGCGGCCGATCGGCGCGTCGTACCACGTCGCCCAGCGGCTCGTCAGCTCCTTCGCGTCGTGCTCGAGCGTTTCCTGCAGCGGCTTGGCGATATCGATTGCGGTCAGCACGCGCTCGGCGGCCTGCTCGGTCATGTTCGCGACATAACGCAGCCGGTCGCGCGCGTCGGGCACCGCCTCGGCGGCGCGCTCCACGTGCTTGTCGAGGCCGAGTTCGCGCATCGAGTCGCGCAGGCTGCGAGTCAGGTGGCCGATGCGCGCGAGGATGCGGTCCGTCGCCAGCTCGCTCGCCTCGCCCGCGGCGGGCGGCGCGAAGTCGAACTCGGGAGGCTGCGGGAGCGGCTCGGCGCCCTCGCCTTCCGGCCACTCATCGGGTTGCGCACTGATGGGCTCGTTCACGTCAGCTCCCCGTCTTGGCCAGCTTCTCGAGAATCTTGTTGAGCTTCTCGTCGAGCGTGGCGGCCGTGAACGGCTTCACCACGTAGCCGCTCGCGCCTGCTTGCGCCGCTGCGATGATGTTTTCCTTCTTCGACTCCGCCGTCACCATCAGCACCGGCAGATGCGTCAGGTTCGCGTCGGCGCGGATCTCCTTGAGCATGGCGAGACCGTCGAGGTTCGGCATGTTCCAGTCGGAGATCACGAACTCGTAGTTGCCGCCGCGCAGGCGTGCGAGGCCCGCTGCGCCATCTTCGGCTTCGTCGACGTTCGAGTAGCCCAGTTCCTTCAGCAGGTTGCGGACAATCCGGCGCATCGTCGGAAAGTCGTCCACCACCAGAATCTTCATTCCCTTATCCATCACGTTCCATTCCTCCAGGCGAAAACCCGGGCAATTATCCAGAGAAGCGCACTGCCTATCCAGATAAATTAATCGCGAGCGATCGTGCAAGCGTTTGCGGCCAACACGATCTCTCGATATTGGTTGTTCATCAGACGCGCTGGACCCGGTCGCCCATCGAGGCGAGGCGGGTCATCACGCGCCGGCTCATATCTGCAAGCGAGGCGATTTCGTCGGCGCCGCCCATTGCAATGGCTTCGCGCGGCATGCCGAACACGATGCAGCTCGCCTCGTCCTGCGCGAGCGTGTACGCCCCGGCCTGACGCATTTCGAGCAGCCCGGCCGCACCGTCGCGGCCCATGCCCGTCAGAATCACGCCGATGGCGTTCTTGCCCGCATGCAGCGCCGCCGAGCGAAACAGCACATCGACCGACGGACGGTGCCGGTTGACCGGCGGGTCGTCGGACAGATGCGCGATGTAGTTCGCCCCGCTGCGTGCGAGCAAGAGGTGGGCATGGCCCGGCGCGATGTAGGCATGGCCGGGCAGCACACGTTCGCCGTGCTCCGCTTCCTTGACGGTGATGCGGCACAGCCCGTTCAGGCGCTGTGCGAACGACTTCGTGAACCCCGGCGGCATGTGCTGCGCGATCAGCACCGCGGGCGCGTCGGGCGGCAGCGGCTGCAGCACTTCGCGGATCGCCTCGGTGCCGCCCGTCGACGCACCGACGATCACGAGCTTTTCGGTCGAGACGAGCCGGTTGTTGATCATCGGCGCCGGGCTCGCTGCCTGCGCGGCGGCGTGAGCGGGCGCGGCGCCACCTGCTGCGGCAGCGGCGGGCGCATGGTGCGCGCGCACGCGGGCGCGGGCGGCGGCGCGCACCTTGTCGGCGAGCTTTTCCGCGTAGTCGAGCATGCCGTCGCGAATGCCGACCTTCGGTTTCGTCACGAAGTCGACCGCGCCCAGTTCGAGCGCGCGCAGCGTGATTTCGTTGCCGCGCTCGGTCAGCGACGACACCATCACGACCGGCATCGGCCGCAGGCGCATGAGCTTCTCGAGGAAGTCGAGGCCGTCCATGCGCGGCATTTCCACGTCGAGCGTGAGCACGTCGGGGTTGTGCTGCTTGATCAGCTCGCGCGCGACGAGCGGATCCGGCGCGGTGGCGACGACCGTCATGTCGGGCTGACTGTTGATGATCTCCGTCATCAAACTGCGGATCAGCGCCGAATCGTCGACGCAGAGAACCTTGATTTTTTGCACAGCGTTCACGCCTCCTCTACTGTCCTGGCGTTGTCTTGACCGGATGCACGCAGCGCGGACGACCCGCTCGAGCCGAACAGCTCGATTCGAGGACGCGCGCCCTGCGGCTGGGATTGGGAAATCTGGGACGCCGCGGCGCCCGGGCCCGCGCGCCCGGCGCTGCCGACTCCGAACAGTTCGACGCGCGCACGCGCACGCGCGAGCCGTTCGGCGCGCGCCTCGGCGGTTTGCGCGGCGAGCTGCTGTTCGCGCTCCGCCACGCTCGTGTCCTGCGAAAGGCGCAGCTTCTTCACCATCACCTGGCCCGTGCGCGGCAAAAACGCCACCTTGCGCGGATGCGAGCCTTGCAGGTCTTCGGCCACGATGCGAATGTTCTCGGTCGCGAGATAGCGGCGCACGAACGCGGCGTTGCGATCGCCAATGTTCATCGTCGTCATGCCCGCGAGCACCGCCGCGCCGCCGAACACCTTGGCCTCGAAGCGCTCGCGCCGGCCGCCCGCCTTGATCAGCTCGTTGATGAGCACTTCCATCGCGTAGGCGCCGTAGCGCATCGCGTCGGAGGCGCCGGTGAGCGCGTGGGCGGAGTCCGCGCCGTCGTCGGGCAGCATGAAGTGGTTCATGCCGCCAATACCTGCGGAGCGGTCCTGGATGCAGGCCGCCACGCACGAGCCGAGCACGGTGACGAGCACCATGTCGTCGCCCGTCGTAAAGAACTCGTTGGGCAGCAGCTTCACGCCCGGGCGCTGGAAATGCGTGTCGAAATAGCGATTCGTCGCGATCGGGAGGCGGGCGCTCATGCGGGCACTCCGATCGCGTCGTTCGCGCGGCGCGGCGCGGCATGGGCGCCGCGCGTGAGTTCGTACACCGTCTGGCCGCGCAGACGGAACGCCTGCGTGACGTAGGTGAAGTTCTCCGAGTGGCCCGCGAACAGCAGGCCGTCCGGCTTCATGAGCGGTTCGAAGCGCGTGAGGACCTGCGCCTGGGTCGGCTTGTCGAAATAGATCATCACGTTGCGACAGAAGATCGCGTCGAACGTCGTGCGCAAGCCGTAGTCCGCGTCGGTGAGATTGAGCTGCTCGAACTTGATCATCGCGCGCAGCTCCGGGCGCACCTTCACGAGCCCCGCGTGCGAGCCTGTGCCCTTGAAGAAGAAGCGCTTGAGGCGCTCGGGCGACAGATGCTTCACCTGGTCGAACGAGTAGACGCCTGCGTCGGCCTTGGCGAGCACCTGGGTGTCGAGGTCGGTGGCGAGCACGCGTGCCTCGCGCGCGGCGCGGTCTCCAAGCGCTTCGATGAGCGTCATCGCGATCGAGTACGGCTCTTCGCCCGTCGAAGCCGCCGAGCACCATACCGAAACCGGCTGCGCACCCGGCGCCCCGCGGCGCTTCACGAAATCCGCGAGGATCGGGAAGTGATGCGCCTCGCGGAAAAACGCCGTGAGGTTCGTGGTGAGCGCGTTCGTGAACGCCTCCCACTCGTGCGCGTCGTTGCGCGCTTCGAGCTGGTCGAGGTACTCGCGAAAACTGTCGATGCCGAGCGTGCGCAGGCGCCGCGCGAGGCGGCTGTACGCCATGTCGCGCTTATGGTCCGAGAGCGAGATGCCCGCGCGGCGGTGAATGAGCGCGCGAATGCGCTCGAAGTCCGCCGAGGTGAAATCGAAATCGCGGTTGCTCTCGACACCCTGAGTGCCCGAGCCGCCCGGATCACCGTCGTGGCGTGAATTTCGCAGCGCTTTCATGCTGATGCTCCTTCGCATTGCGCGCCGCCCACTGCATGGGATACCGCGGCGCAGGACTGCTGCGCGCCGCGCCTGCCCGGTTGCAATGCGTGCGGCGCATGGGCGGCCTGCGCAACGCGCGTGGACCCGTGGGTCCGGCGCGGCAGGTCTTGCCGTTGTGTAGCGCTCATGTGCATTGCAGTTGCTCGTCGTGTTCAGTTACTTCACTACTTTTCTATGCCGCGTTCGATCAGAACGTTTCCCAGTCCGAATCGTCCGAAGCCGATGCCGCCGTGCTCACGTGCGTCTCGGCGCGCGCAGGCGCAGCCGGTTTCGCTGCAGGCGTTGCTGCGGATTTCGCCGCGGCCTTCGCTGCCGGTTGCGCCGCGGGCTTTGCGGCTGCCTTTGCCGTGTCCGCCGATGCCGCCGGCGCTGCCGCCGCGGGCTTCGCAACAGCCGTTGCCGAAGAGGGCGTCGTGCGTTTCGCGGCGCCCGGCGCGGCCGGCGTCACACGCGCCGGGCTTGCGCCCACGCTGCGCGCTTGCGCGCCACCCGTCGTCCACGTGCCGAGCACGTTTTGCAGCTGACGCGTCTGCTCTTCGAGCGACGCCGCCGCCGCTGCCGCCTGCTCCACCAGCGCAGCGTTCTGCTGCGTGACGGTGTCCATCTGCGTAACGGCCCGATTGACCTGCTCGATGCCGCCCGACTGCTCCTCGGACGCCGCGCTGATCTCACCCATGATGTCGGTCACGCGACGCACGGCCTGAAGGATTTCTTCCATCGTCGAGCCGGCGCGGCCCACCAGCTGCGAGCCGCTTTGCACCTTCTCGGCCGAGTCGTTGATGAGTTCCTTGATTTCCTTCGCGGCGCTCGCGCTGCGCTGCGCGAGGCTGCGCACTTCGCCGGCCACCACCGCGAAGCCGCGGCCCTGCTCGCCCGCGCGCGCCGCTTCCACGGCCGCGTTGAGCGCGAGAATGTTGGTCTGGAACGCAATGCCTTCGATCACGCTGATGATGTCCACGACCTTCGCCGAACTCACGGCGATGCCCTGCATCGTGTTCACCACCTCGCCCACCACCTCGCCGCCGCGCGTCGCGATGTCCGAAGCGTTGACGGCCAGCTGGCTCGCCTGACGCGCGTTCTCGGCGTTCTGGCGCACGGTGCCGGTGAGCTGCTCCATGCTCGACGCCGTTTCCTGCAGCGAAGCGGCCTGCTGCTCGGTGCGCTGCGACAGGTCGGTGTTGCCCATGGCGATTTCACGCGCGCCCACGTCGATCGAGCTGGCGCCCGTATGCACCGCGCTCACGAGCGTGACGAGGCTTTCCTGCATGCGCTTGATGGCGCCGAAGAGTCGCCCGATCTCGTTGTCGCTGTAGACCGTGACCGTCTGCGAAAGATCGCCCTGGGCGATGCGCTCGAAGCACGTCACCGCGTCTTCGAGCGGCTGCACGATAAGGCCGCGCATGGCGAAGCGGATCGCCACCACGAGCACGAGCGCGATGGCGATCACCGCGCCGATGGCGATGCGCATCATGTCGATACGCTCGTTCGCCGTGGCCTGGCGTGCCTGCGCGCCGTCCTGCATCGCTTGCGCGAGCGGCGCGGCAACGTTGTCGTAGTCGACGAACATCGGGCTGATCTTCGTATCGGCCACGGCGTGGTAAGCCACTTGATCGTTTGCGCGCAGAGCCGCGAATTCGGGCTGAACGCCGTCTTGCATCAGCGCCGCGCGTTTGGCTGCGAGCGCATCGAGCATCGCGGCGTCGAGACCGCTCTTCGGCACGCCCTGGAAGACCTGCCATGCCTCGTTGGATTTCGCGAGCAGTTGATCGGCGCGATCGAACGCCTTCTTCGCGTCATCGGCCTGGCCCGCCGCCGCGAGCGCGCTGCCGCGTTCGAGTGAGACACGCGTGCGCAGCAGATACGACGAGGCGTCGTTGAGCGCATGCATAGCGACGAGATCGCCGCGCGCCATCGTGCCGAGCGCGTCGCTCGCACGCCCGAGCGCGACGAGCCCGAGTCCGCCGACCAGCACGGTCAGCGCAACCAGAATGACCCCGACGCCCGTGAGCGTCGTGCGGATCGACCATCTTTGCAGCATCTCGTTTGCTCCTGTCCTGTGCAAATCGGGGCGGGCTATCTGGCCAGGCGCGGCAACGCCAAAGGCCACGCACGAAGCGCGCGCGAAAACGAAGGCGGCTTGCCGCTCTTTGGCGGCGGCTTATCCGCTCTCTCTCACGCTGGCCTCGCGGCCCCCCGGTTTTACCTCTCGGCGCGTTAAACCAACGCCTCGATCAGAGCCATTTCCCGGCTCGTCATCAGCTTTTCGATGTCCATCAGGATCAGCATGCGGCCTTCCACGGTGCCGAGGCCCGTGAGGTACTCGGTCGTGAGCGTCGCGCCGAATTCGGGCGCCGGCATGATCTGCTCCATCTGCAGCGTGAGCACGTCCGAGACGCCGTCCACCACCATGCCGACTACGCGATGCGCGACGTTCAGGATGATGACGACCGTCTGGTGGTCGTACTCGACGCGGCCCAGATGGAACTTGATGCGCATGTCGACGATCGGCACGATGATGCCGCGCAGGTTGATCACGCCCTTGATGAAGTCGGGCGCGTTCGCGATGCGCGTCACGCTGTCGTAGCCGCGGATTTCCTGCACCTTCAGGATGTCGATGCCGTACTCTTCCGCGCCGAGCGTGAAGACGAGGAATTCCTGACCGCCTGCATCGGCCTGCAGCGCGTCGCGGCGTTGCGCGCCGGCAAGGGCGCCGTGCGCGCCGTTGCCTTGAATCGATTGGACTTCTGCCACGTTAGCCCCTGAACGGTTGGGAGATGATTGGTTGAGTGCGTCCGGACTTCATCACGATTACGCGAATTCGGCGAACGCACCCGAATTAGCGCTGGCGCTCACGCCGTGCGTGGCGCGCGTCTCGCGATTGAGCGCGGCCACGTCGACGATCAGCGCGACGCTGCCGTCGCCGAGAATGGTCGCCGCCGAAATGCCGTGCACCTTGCGGTAGTTCGTTTCGAGGTTCTTCACCACGACCTGCTGCTGGCCGACCAGCTCGTCGATCAGCATGGCGAAGCGACGGCCTTCGGTTTCCATGATCGTGACGATGCCCTGCGTCGGGTCCGTGCGCGCGCCTTCCACGTTGAACGCCTGGTGCAGCGCCACGAGCGGGAGATACTCGCCGCGCACGCGCACCACGCGGTCGCCGTTGGTGACCGTGTAAATGTCTTCGTGGCGCGGCTGCAGCGACTCCATCACGAAGTTCAGCGGCAGGATGAAGATCTCGCTGCCCACCTTCACCGACATGCCGTCGAGAATCGCGAGCGTGAGCGGCAGCACGATGCGCGTGGTGCTGCCCTTGCCCGCGTGCGAGGTGATCTCCACGTGGCCACCCATCGCCTGGATGTTTCGCTTGACCACGTCCATGCCCACGCCGCGGCCCGAAACGTCGGTCACCTGCTCGGCGGTCGAGAAACCCGGCAGGAAGATGAGGTTCCAGACCTCGTCGTCGCTCATGGTGTCGCTGACCTGCATGCCCTGCTTGATCGCCTTGGCGAGAATCTTGTCGCGGCGCAGGCCTGCGCCGTCGTCGCTCACTTCGATCACGATGTTGCCGCCGTGGTGCGCAGCGGACAGCACGAGCTGGCCCGTGGCGTCCTTGCCCGCGGCGCGGCGCGCTTCCACGGTTTCGATGCCGTGGTCGAGCGAGTTGCGCACGAGGTGGGTGAGCGGGTCGATGATGCGCTCGATCAGGCTCTTGTCGAGTTCGGTCGCTTGACCGAAGGTGACAAGCTCGACTTCCTTTCCGAGCTTCGCCGCGAGATCGCGCACAAGGCGCGGGAAGCGGCTGAAGACGTAATCCATCGGCATCATGCGGATCGACATCACCGCTTCCTGCAGGTCGCGCGCGTTGCGCTCGAGCTGCGCCATGCCGTTATAGAGACGGTCGTGCAGCGCCGGGTCGAACGTGCTGGTGGTTTCCGCCAGCATGGCCTGCGTAATGACGAGTTCGCCCACGAGGTTGATCAGCTGATCGACCTTTTCGACACCCACGCGAATCGAGCTGCCTTCGGCCGAAGCCGCCGCGGCGGCCGGACGCGCCTTGCGCTCGCCTTCGGCTTGCGCGGGCGCGCTCGCCGGAGGGCGAGGCGCTTCGAGTTCCGGGTGCGGCGCAGGCGGCGCGGCGGGCACCACGGCGCTCGCCGCCGCCGGCGCTGCCGGTGCGGGGGGCGCTGCAGGCGTCAATGCGGCCGCCGGCGCTGCGGCGGGAGCAGCTGCCGCTGCCGGTTGGGCGTCGCCCTGCGGCGCGGCGCCACGGCCGATCGAAATCTGTTTCTCGTCGATCACGAAGCAGCACACCGCGATGATGTCGTCGGACGTCACATCGGTTTCGAGCCACAGTGTGAGGTCGTCGCCGGTCTTCACCTGGCCGATGATGCGGCCGAGGTTGCCGAGCTCTTCGACGAGCAGCTCCTGGTCCTTCGCGTCGACCGCGCGCAGCGTGACGCGCAGGTGCGGGCCTTCGGCGCCGGCATCGCCGCTCGCCGCCGGCGCTGAGGCTGCCGCGTCGATCGCCTCGCTCACGACGTGTTCGGGCGCGCCAGAGCCGCCAGCCGACAGCGTGCTGTGCATTTCGAACGCGGCTTCGAGATCTTCTTCCGAATCGCCGGTGCTCGCCAGCGGGGCCGGCGCGGGGGCCGGTGCCGGCGCCGGTTCAGGCGCGGCTGCGGGTACGCCGCGGCTTTCCGCATAAAGGCGCTCGAGCTTCGCGCGCACGGCGGCAGCCGCTTGCGCATCGGGCTCGGCGCTCGCGCGGTACGCGCCGAGCTGGTCGGAAAGCACGTCCTTCGTTTCGAGGAACGTGTCGATCATGTCCTTGCGCAGCACGAGCTCGTTGTTGCGCGCGCGGTCGAGCAGCGATTCGAGAATGTGGGTCGTCTCGGTCAGGGCCGTGAAGCCGAACGTCGCCGCGCCGCCCTTGATCGAGTGCGCTGCGCGGAAGATCGCCGCCAGATCCTCGGGATCCGGGCGACCGACGTTCAGGTTCAGGAGGAGCTGCTCCATCTGCGCGAGCAGCTCGTCCGCCTCGTCGAAAAACGTCTGATAGAACTGAGTGATGTCGAGAGTCATTGCTCTTTCACCGCGTTAATTGCCTGGGGGGTGCCTGGTCGGTCGCCGCGCGGCACCTCAAGGGTGGGCCTCGCCGAGTGCGCTCGCCAGATCGACGAGCAACTCGGGGTCCACCGGTTTTTCGATCCAGCCGGTCGCACCTGCGTCGCGCACGGCTGCCTTGAAGCCTTCGTCCGATTCCGTGGTCAGCACGAGGATGGGCGTTTCGAAGTACGAAGGATTCGCCCTTAGCTGCTTGATCAGGTCGAGTCCGCCCATGCGCGGCATGTAAAGGTCGGTGAGCACGAGGTCGAAGCGCTGGGCGAGCGCATGCTCGAGCCCTTCTTCGCCGTCGCTCGCCACCGTCACTTCGTAGCCTGCCGAGCCGAGCGCCGCACGCAGGATCTCCCGCATGGACACCGAATCGTCGATCGCCAGAATGTTCCTGATCATCCGTTCCTCGTTGTCATTGCGCTGCCGGCGCTGCCGTTGTTGCCATCGCCGGCGCCACGCTCACCGCGGGCGCCACCGACGGTGCGACCGACGTGGCCACCTTCGGCGCGATCGCCACCGGGGCCGGCGCCGCCCTGACCGGCACGGCGTCCGGCGTGAGCGCGGGCAGGCTCTTGCCCGAACCCGCTGCGTCGTCGGAGAGCGTGGTGGCGGTCGAGTCGTCGTGCATGAGCGCGTCTTCGGACTTCCTGTTCAACACGATGATGCTGATACGGCGGTTCTCGGGGTCGAGCGGATCGGCCTTGTTCAGGTTCTGCGTCGAAGCGAGACCGAGCACGCGCAACACCTTCGATTCGTCCATGCCGCCTGCGATCAGCTCGCGGCGCGACGCATTCGCGCGGTCCGCGGAAAGCTCCCAGTTGCTATAGCCCTTGTCGCCGCCCGCGTAAGGCACGGCGTCGGTGTGGCCCTGCACGACGATGCGGTTGGGCACGTCGTTGAGCGTCTTGCCGATCGCCTGCAGGATGTCGCGCATGTACGGCTCGACCACGTCGCGCGCCGTCGCGAACATCGGGCGCTTCTGCGAGTCGACGATCTCGATGCGCAGGCCCTGCAGCGTGGAGTCGATGCGGATCTGCTGCTTGAACTGGCGCAGCACCGGGTTCGCTTCGATCGCCGCCATCAGCTTCACCTGCAGGTCGTGCAGGCGCACCTGTTCCTTGCGCTCGAGCGAGCCTTCGAGCTGCTTAGTGGCGTCGTCGTCGTTGTGCTTCGACTGGTTGCGCTCCGAGCGCTCGGTGGCGCCGTCGCTGCGGCGCGTGACGCCCTGGTCCTGCGACGAGATGTCCCGGCCGCCGCCCTTCAGGATGCTCGAGTCTTCGGCACTGCGATCGCCGCCCCAGAGCGTGATCTTCATCGGCTGGTTGAAGTAGTCGGCGATGCCCTTCAACTGCACCGTCGTTGCCGACGAGAGCAGCCACATCAGCAGGAAGAACGCCATCATCGCGGTCATGAAGTCCGCGTAGGCGAGCTTCCACGCGCCGCCATGATGGCCGGCCTTCTTCGGCGCGGCGCGCTTGACAACGATTGCGCGGTCCTTGTTGTTGCTCATGGGCCGTTCCTTACTTCGCCTTAACGCGGCGCACGTGCTCTTCGAGCTCGGTGAACGACGGACGCTCGGTCGAGAACAGCACCTTGCGGCCGAACTCCACGGCAATGGCCGGCGCGTAGCCGTTCAGGCTCGCGAGGATCGTCACCTTGATGCACTGGAACATCTTGGTCGACTCGGTCACGCGCTGCTCCGCGAGGCTCGAGAGCGGGCCGATCAGGCCATACGAAAGCAGAATGCCGAGGAACGTGCCCACCAGCGCCTGCGCGATCATCTCGCCGAGCACCGCGGGCGGCTTGTCGGCGGACGCCATGGTGTGAACCACGCCCATCACCGCCGCGACGATACCGAACGCCGGCATCGCGTCGCCCACCTTCGCGAGCGCATGGGCGGGCGCCTCGCCTTCGGCGTGGTGCGTTTCGATTTCCTCGTCCATGAGGCTTTCGATTTCGAAGGCGTTCATGTTGCCGCCCACCATGAGACGCAGGTAGTCGGTGAGGAATTCGACGATGTGGTGGTCGGCCAGGATCTTCGGATACTGCGTGAAGATCGGGCTTTTCTGCGGATCGTCGATATCCGCTTCGAGCGTGAGCGTGCCTTCCTTTCGCGCCTTCGCGAGCAGGACATAGAGCAGCGCGAGCAGCTCCATGTACACGTCCTTGTTGTATTTGGCGCCCTTGAACAGCGTGGGAAGCACGCGCAAGGTGGCCTTGATGGTCTTGATGCCGTTGCCGAGGATGAACGCGCCGACGCCAGCACCGCCGATCATGAGCAATTCCATCGGCTGCATGAGCGCGCCGAGATGGCCGCCCTCGAGTGCGTAGCCGCCGAAGACGCAAAGGATCGTCAAGAGGGTTCCAACGATAATCAGCACTGCCGGGTCCTCACTAGAAATGCGCCGCGAACCGCCGTCGGCCCGCGCCCTTAGCTGGGTTTACGGCAACGGCGCGAAAAACTTTGGGATTGAATGGGCGCGGATCGCAAGCCGGCCGGGCGTCTGCCGTCTGCCTTGCCTGCGCATGACGGATGAATGTGGGGCCGGTTCGCGAAGCCGCGTGGGAAGGGGGTGTCGTGGGCGCCGGTGTCTGGCCGCGGCCGCCAGCGACGATACGTTCGCGGTTTCGGCAATCGCCGTTTGGAGTCGCCTTGCGGCGCCCAAACGGAGACGGGCCGGGTTTATCCGGAGTCTCGGCCTGCACGGACAGCATCTGGCACCATCAAGCGGCATCAAGCGTGCATCGAGCCGCGTCGATTTGCCTCAGGCCGCGATCTGCGAGGCAAGCGCGTTGCGCCGCGTGCGTCCGGCCCGCGAAGGCGGCTGGCACAGCCCGCACACGAAGCCGCGCTGCGGGTCGTGCGCGTGGGCCACGTAGCGGCCGCCGCAACGGCTGCACGGCGTCATCTGCAAGAGGCCCGAGGCGAAGTAGCGCACGAGCGTCCAGGCGCGGGTGAGGCTCAGCGCCGGCGTTTCGTCGTGCAGGCGCAGGTGCTCGAGATAGAGCCGGTAGCTCTTCACGATGGCGTGAATCGGCTCGCAGCGCGCGTGGCGGTTCATGAACACGAACGTGTTGTAGAACAGCGAGGAATGAACGTTGGGCTGCCAGGTCATGAACCAGTCGGTCGAAAACGGCAGCATGCCCTTGGGCGGCGACTCGCCCTTCACTTCCTTGTAGAGCCGGATGAGACGGTCGCGCGAGAGCGAGGTCTCCGCTTCGAGCAATTGCAGGCGCGCGCCCAGCTCGATCAGCTCGATCGCAAGCGCGATCTCCTTTACCTCCTGCACCACACTCTTTGTCGCCATAGACACCCGTTGGAAGCCGCAAAGGAATGCGCGTGGCCCCTGCCGCCGTTTGCGCGGCAGCAAGGGTGCAATGCGCGGCCGCGCGCTGCGGCGCGGGGTGAAGCGGTTCAGCCGATCTGCTCGACGTCCTGGCCCGCCATGACGATCGCCGAATGGGTCAGCGCGGTTTTGCCCTTGTCGGCAAGCGCGCTCAGGATGGCGTGGTCGTCGAACCGGAAGCGGCAAAGCAGCTGGTTCGAAGCGGCAAGGCGTACGGTCTGTGCGAAAGAGAGATTGGCGAGCACCTCGGCGGACTGCTCGGAAATGCCCATGCGGAACATGCCCGTCGGCTTGTCCTCGCGCAAAAGACGTTGCGCGAGCAACAGGTACGACAGGTTCACTTCCTTGATCTCATTGAGCATGTCGCTGTGCGTCGTCGCGCTCATGGATTCCCCCGAATCAAATCGCGGCGGCTGGTCAGACCGCCTGCGGAAAACGTTTGCTCGCCCAGATGCAACCCAAGTGCATCCAAACGGCCTGTTTATGGTCGTGTTTGCATTGTGGCTGGGGCGGGAACAAATGGAAATCGGACGGATGCCGCGACGCGTTGCGAGAAAAACCTTCGCTAACGTGTAGGAATTATTCTGACAAAGCGGCGGGAGCAGCGGTGGGAGGCGGCGCGCGTCATGTCATGCGCATAAGCTGCTTATTTGTCTGCTGATTATAGGCTTTTTCATGGATGCGTCACGCGCGCGTGCTAAAGGCGCACGCCCGACCCTGGGGTCAACGCCTTGCGACCCTTGTTCGGGCGCCTCGGGCACGAGACTTGCGCAGTGCGCGGCCAGGCCACGTCACGCTTTGCAATGGCCGCTTACACCGGCTGTATCCCGCTGTAACAACTTTAAGCGTTTGCAAAACCGCGTGTGTCGGGCTGCGAAATGCCCATAATCGGACTCAGGGATAACCCGATACCGTAGTACCGCCGCAGTGCCGCATCACAGCGTTCGTTGCACACGCGGCTTTTTGCCAGGAGATCGAACAATGCGAATCGCACAAATTGCGCCACTTTATGAAGCCGTTCCGCCCAAGCTTTATGGCGGCACCGAGCGCGTCGTGTCCTATCTGACCGAAGCGCTGGTCGACCTCGGCCACGACGTGACGCTGTTCGCCAGCGGCGATTCGGTCACCTCGGCAAACCTCGAGGCCGCGTGGCCGCGCGCACTTCGCCTCGACTCGACGATTCGCGACGCGCTGGCGCCGCACATGGTGCTGCTCGAGCGCGTGCGCCGCGTCGCGCACGAGTTCGACGTGCTGCACTTTCACCTCGACTACCTGCCCTTCCCGCTCTTCACGACCATGGACACGCCGTTTGTCACGACGCTTCATGGCCGCCTCGACCTGCCGGAGCTGCAGCCGGTTTTCGAGCAGTTCCCGAACGCCCCCGTGATCTCGATTTCGGACTCGCAGCGCCAGCCGTTGCCGCAGGCCGCGTGGCAGAACACGATCTATCACGGACTGCCAAAGAACCTGCTCACGCCGCAGGCCGACCGCAAGCCCGAATACCTGGCCTTCCTCGGCCGGATCTGCCCGGAAAAGCGCGTGGACACGGCAATCAAGATCGCCGCGCTCTCCGGCCTGCCGCTGAAGATCGCCGCCAAGGTCGACAAGGTTGACCAGGAGTACTTCAAGACCGAGATCGAGCCGCTGCTCTCGCAGGCCCATGTGGAATTCATCGGCGAGATCAACGAAGAGCAGAAGCCCGAGTTCCTTTCGGGTGCGAAGGCGCTGCTGTTCCCGATCGACTGGTCCGAGCCGTTCGGCCTCGTGATGATCGAAGCCATGGCGTGCGGCACGCCGGTGATCGCCTTCAATCGCGGTTCGGTGCCGGAAGTGATCGACCCGGGCGTGACAGGCTATGTCGTCGAGGACGTGCAAGGCGCCGTGGCAGCGCTTCAGAATATTGATTCGCTTTCGCGCGAAGCGATTCGCAACCAGTTCGAACACCGCTTCACGTCGCACATCATGGCCGGCAATTACGTCGACACTTATACGTCGCTCATCGAAGCCGCACAGCGCCCGGTACTGCGACGTGTCGCCGCCGGCTGAGTGCGAAGCATTCCAGATTTCGTGATAAATCCAGACAAATGCAGGGCGTGAATCGTTTGCGAGTCGTCAAATAACGTCATTACACGCCGATTACGGATGACGCACAAAAAAGAGCCGCATGAATCATGCGGCTCTTTTATTGCATTTGCGGTTGTGGCGATATGGCGGCCCGGTCGTTCCTCGCCCGCCACGTGCCTCACGCGATCAGGTAGCGTTCGCGGTTCTTGCCTGCGATCCACTTGGGCGGCTTGCCGCGCCCGCTCCATGTCGCGCCGGACTTGGGGTCCTGATAACGCGCGGGCAGCGGCGCCTTTTTCGGCGGACGGCCGCGGCGCGCGGCCTCGGCAAAGCCGAGGTCCTGGGCCGAAAGGCCGTACTCGGCGATCTTTTCCCTGATCGTGGCGATGACGTCCGCGATCTCCGCGCGCCGCGCCTCTTCGGCCTGAGTCTGAAGCTTTGCGATCTGCGCCTTGAGTTCTGAGTATTGCGACATTTCTATTCCCCCTTCATTGCTCATGAAACCGGCTCGATCGGAGATTAGACGTAAATAACGGAATTCGCAATCGCTATTAATACTGCTTTATCACTCCATTTCCCAATTTAACGATCGACCACTTTTGGCGCAATTGCGCACACATCAATCGCAATAATTCGATCAATTACGTCAAAATTGACAATCCTTGACAGCACCGAAAAAAGCGACTGCCTAGAATCTGGCATTTCCCGGTGCCGGTACTTTACGCGGCCCCTTCAAAAATCGACTTTTCGAGGTGTCACGCAATGCACTTATCCAAGCGGCTCATTGCCGAACTGATCGGCACGTTCTGGCTCGTTCTGGGCGGCTGCGGCAGCGCCGTGCTCGCGGCCAACTTCGCCGGCCCGGTTCACGGGCTCGGCATCGGCTTCGTGGGTGTCTCGCTCGCGTTCGGCCTGACCGTCCTCACCATGGCCTTCGCCATTGGCCATATTTCGGGCTGCCATCTGAATCCCGCCGTGAGCGTGGGCCTGACCGTGGCGGGCCGCTTCCCGGCGCGCGACCTCGTGCCCTATATCGCCGCACAGGTGGTGGGCGCGGTGATCGGCGCGTTCGTGCTCGCGCTCATCGCCACGGGCAAGCCCGGCTTCGACCTCGTCGCGAGCGGCTTCGCGACCAACGGCTATGGCGAGCACTCGCCGGGCCACTACGCCATGGGTGCCGCGTTCGTGTGCGAGGTCGTCATGACGGCGTTCTTCCTCTTCGTCATTCTCGGCGCAACCGACAAGCGCGCGCCCGCAGGCTTCGCACCGATCGCCATCGGCCTGTGCCTTACGCTCATTCACCTGATCTCGATTCCCGTCACCAATACCTCGGTGAATCCGGCACGCTCAACCGGTCCCGCGCTCTTCGTGGGCGGCGAGGCCATCTCGCAGTTGTGGCTGTTCTGGGTCGCGCCGATCGTCGGCGCGGTGATCGCGGGTATCGTGTACCCGGCGGTGGCAGGGCGGCGCGAAGCGGTAGTGGCCGTCGCCGTGCGCGAAACGGCCTGACGCGTTCTTACACGCCTGCGCGGCTCGGAGCACGCCGAATCGCGCCACTTTGATCGTGCAACAGCAAACGGGCGCTTCGGCGCCCGTTTGTCTTGCGGCCTCAGGTGGCTGCAAATGCGCCGCCGCTGTGCGGCTGACCAGGGCCGCCGTGGCCGCGCTGCTAGAATCGGACGACTTTCCCACTGTCTTTTCACCTGGAGCATCACGCCCAGTATGAAGCGCTCACGCCCCGGGCCAATCCGGCTCGCCCCGATGCTCGCCGCTGGGCTGAGCGCACTGGTATGCGCCTGCGCGCCGCTACCTCAGGCAAGCGAGGCTCCGAACGGCGCCGAGGCAATGCAAACGAATGCGAGCAGCGCACCCGCCACGCGCAACCCGCAGGACGCGCGCAACGTCGAGACACTCATCTTCGTGAGGCATGGCGAAAAGCCGCCAGAGGGATTCGGTCAGCTCAACTGCAAAGGGCTGAACCGTGCGCTCGCGCTGCCGGCGGTGATCGCAGCCAAGTACGGCAAACCCGACGCCATCTACGCGCCCGACCCCGGCGAGCAGAAGGAAGACAACGGCCATTCCTACTATTACGTGCGTCCGCTCGCGACCATCGAGCCGACCGCGATCCAGTTCGGCATGCCGATCCAGACGCCGTACGGCTTTTCGAAGATCGACGCCCTGCAGACAACGCTCGTCGATCCGCGCTGGCGCGGCCGCACCGTGCTCGTTGCCTGGGAACATCGGGAAATCGAGACGCTCGTGCGCCGCGTCGTCGCCACGCATGGCGGCAGCGCGAGCGACGTACCGCGCTGGGAGAGTGCGGACTTCGACAGCATCTATGTCGTGCGCATCGACTGGAGCGGGGGCGCCGCACGCGCGCGCTTCTCGCACGAACGAGAAGGGCTGGACGCTCGCGCCGACGATTGCCCGTGCGCGCAACTGCCCGCCGCGCAATAACTGACTGGATTCAATCGCGAAGGCCGTAAAGGCGCGACTGGCGCCGCGCCTTTACGGCATCTAACGCTTACGCCCGTGTGAGCTACGACGCGAGTTCGTCGTTGAGCGCGAACAGCTTGCGCAGATGATGCGCGACACCGGCCTCGAAGTTATTGCCGATGCGCGGTACCGAAGGCAGCCGCTTGATGAGATCGGGATTGGCGTTGTTCATCATGAACGGATGACCCGCCGTTTCGAGCAGATCGATGTCATTCATGTTGTCGCCGAACGCAACGCAGCCCGCGGCGTCCATGCCAAGCCGCTCGAGCACGACGCGCAGCGCGCGGCCCTTCGAAACACCGGCCACCATCACTTCAAGGCAATCGGGCAGGGAATAGGTGACATAGAGCGCATCGCCGAATTCGCGCGCGAGATTCTGCGCCACGTGTGCGAGATCCGCCGGATCGCCGATATAAAGCGCCTTGGCAATGCCCGCGCCCGCGTAGTCGCGCAGATCCGCCACGCGGTACTCGAACCCCGAGTCCTGGTGATACGCGAGCAGTTCAGGTGCATCGCGGTCGATGAGCCAGGCGTCGTCGGTATAGATGCTCACGATCACGCGGCCGTGCTCGCCCACGGTGTCGGCGGCAACGAGGCGCTCGACCATGGGGGCGCTCAGATTGCTCGCGTGAATGAGCGTGTCGTCGGGCGCGTGCACGCGCGCGCCGTTCGCGGTGATGAGATACGGCCGGATGCCGAGCACGTCGCGAATGCCGGCGACGTCGCAGTAATGACGGCCGGTCGCGATCACGAACGGAAGCCCCTGCGCCTCGAGGGCGCCTAGCGTGGCAACCGTGAACGGATCGACCTGATGGTCGCTATTGAGCAGCGTTCCGTCGAGATCGGTTGCAATGACCTTGTACATGGTGAGCAGGCGGCTAGCGGAAAACGTTCAATCGTAGCATCTGTGGCCAGGCGCCGCCCTTGACCTACGTTCCCGCCCCTTGCCGCGCGCCGCTCAGTTGCCTGCTGCGGCGTGTGCGAGCCGCTGGGCTTCGCGCTGCGCAAGCCGGAGCGCGCCGGTCGTTGAGTCGGCGAGCGGGGCGCGCAGGCGCTCGCGCACAGCTTGCGGCACCCACTCGCGCAGCGGCTGCCCGAGGCCGCCCGAGAGCGCCGCAGGCAGGCTGCCCGACGGGTCGAGCGCGGTGATGAGCTTCGCGATCTCCACGCCGGCTTCGGCGAGGAGCCTCGCGACGAACGGATGTTCGCGATGCGCGAGAACGACCGGCGCGAGGCTCGCATAGGCAGTCTGGTTGGCTGCGCACTGCCACACGATGAGGCTGTCGCGATCGGTCGCCCGCGCGTGTGCGAGCAGGGCCCGCGCGAAGTCGTCCATGGGCCCCCGCGCGTCGAGCGCCTGCTGGGCCCAGACGATCGCGCGCAGGCCGAACCACGCACCGCTCGCTTCGTCGCCCGAGGGAAAGCCGAAACCGCCCGCAATGCGGCACTGGCCGTCCTCATCGAGCACCGCTGCAATGCTGCCCGTGCCGAGTGCGACCACGACGCCCGGCGCGCCGCCGTGCGCGCCCAGCAGCGTCGTGTACGCGTCGCTTTCCACCGCGAGTCCGGCCACCGGCGGCGCGGACGTGCGAAACGGCGCCAGCCAGTCGGGGTTGTTCACGCCTGCGAGCCCGCAGCCGAGCACGCATTGCGACCAGTCGAACGCAAGCCCTGCCTGCGCGAATGCAGCGCGGCACCCTTCCTCGATCGATTGCCAGGCACGCTCGATACCGAGTCCGAGCCCCGACGGCCCCGCGGCGGCACGCGCGAGTTCGGCGCCATTCGTGTCGCCAAGCGCGATGCGCGTGCCCGTGCCGCCGCCATCCACGCCAATCAGCCAGGTGTATTTCTGCATGATGTCCGCCGCGCCTCGCGCGCCTGTGTGCTCGGCTCGAAAGCCAAAAATTTCGTCGTGCCGCAGAGACTAACGGCTTCCCTCGGTTCGCACAATCGGCCATCCGGCCAGGGTGGCGGCACGACACCGTTCCGCTATGCTTGCGTGGCCTGAACGACGTCTCGCAAGGAGAACTTACCGTGACACACCGCTGCAACTGGGTATCGGCCGGCGCGTCGCCGCAGTATGTGCAATACCACGACGAAGAGTGGGGCGTGCCGTCGCGGGACGACCAGCATCTGTTCGAAATGATCGTGCTCGAGGGCGCGCAGGCCGGACTCTCGTGGTCCACGATCCTCAACAAGCGCGAAGGCTATCGCCGCGCCTTCGCCAACTTCGACATCGAGAAAGTTGCGCGCTTCACGCCCAGGCACGTCGAAACGCTCATGCAGGACGCCTCGATCGTGCGCAACCGGGCCAAGATCGAGGCCGCCATCGCCAATGCCCGTGCCGTGCAGCAAATCCAGGCCGAACACGGATCGCTCGCGAAGTTCGTCTGGTCGTTCGTGAACGACACGCCTGTCCAGAACGACCTGGCATCGTATCGGGACGCACCGGCCTCCACCGAAGTCTCGGACGCCCTTAGCAAGGCACTCAAAAAGTACGGCTGCAAATTCGTTGGCACGACGATCTGTTACGCGTTCATGCAGGCCGTCGGCATGGTCAACGACCATGAGCGCGATTGCATGCGCCGCGAGGCTTGCGCAGCACTTGGCAAGAAGAAGCGCCGCGCCTGAGCGCAACGAAGCACGGGCGCAAGCACGTCATGCAGTGCGCACGCCGGGAAAGTGCCGCGCGGGCTCCGATGCGCTTTGCCAATCATTGTCTGGCACGGTTTTGCCAGCTACCAGAACGCTTGCGTCCAACACCGGCTCGGGGAATTTCTCATCGCTATGGTGCGCAGCCCCACGGTTTTCCGCTGGCATGCCGTTATAACGGGAAGTGAATGCAGGCGCGTCAGGGGAACGGGTAGTGATGTCGGCCGGAAGGCCGGCGGCGGCGCATTAGAAGGGAATTAACCTGTGCCCGGCACCTGGGCCGCAGGGGGCTGAAATGAAAAACGTCCACTTCCTGACCCATCAGGAGATCTTCGACCGCGCGGTGGTCCATCTCTTTGGCCAGGGGCGCGCGGCCCTTCTTCCACGCGGCGGCGGCGCCTACCGGGGCGGTGGCTGCGGGGGCGGCTACGGCAGCGCACACAGCTACGGCGGCTGCCCGGTCGGCAGCTTCATCCGGCCACGCGACTATATGAGCGCCATGGAAGGCATACCCGTGCGCTTCATTGGCCGCGAGACGAGCGAAGTGCCGCTCTATATGGACGTGGGCGTCGCTGCGCTGAAAAAAGCGCTGCTGCGGGCCCATATCAACATCTACGATCCCGCCACGATCAATCTGCTCAGTTGCCTGCAGAACGTGCACGACGTGTTTGGTGTGTGGGAATGGCGCGAGCGCCTTTGCTCGATTGCCGCGCAGTTCGGTCTCTCGCCCGGGCACCTAAAGGACGCCGCGTAGCCCCACCCGGCACGCACGATCGACACATAATCGACGCCCAAAGACGCCAAAACACAAACGGCGGCGCAGCTTCTTGCGAAGCATGCGCCGCCGTCTGGCGGAACACCGAAAAGCGAAAAAGCTTAGTGGAGCTTCTTCGGCAGCATCTGGCTGCGCAGGCGCTTGTGCAGGCGCTTAACAGCAGCTGCCTTCTTGCGCTTGCGAACGGCCGTCGGCTTTTCGTAAGCTTGACGCTCACGCAGCTCGGCGATCAGGCCGTTCTTTTCGATTGCACGGCGGAAGCGGCGAATCGCCACTTCGAACGGCTCGTTTTCCTTCAGAAGAATCGTCGTCATGTATTTCCTAACTCAAATCGCTTAATACGGTTCAAAGGCGTGAGCGTCAAAGCCGCTCACGCGCCGGCCCTCCGGTCGTTCGCCACGTTGGGGCTAAACGAGAGGCAAGGCGGCCACGGAGGCCGGAAAAGAGAAGTAGGGGGTTCACAGCGGAACGCGATCAGGTCGACCTTGCTGCAACACACCTGACCGCCGGTTTGCGGCCGCCAACAGTAACGAACACGGCAACAAAACAGGCAAAGATCTCAATTCACTCTCAATGATATCAGGAAACAATCCGCCCGACCAGGGTTTCTTGATTCTAGTCAGTCACTTGCGCAGCGAGCCGCAGCCGCCGCGCAAGTCCTGTCAATCAGGACACCTGGATAAATGCCCTGCTGGTCAGGCGCTCGCGTCATTGAGCGCCTGGATGTCCGCCGGATCGAGCTTCAGCCGCACGGCGGCGGCCAGGCTCTCCAGCTGATCCAGCGAGGTCGCGCTCGCGATCGGCGCAGTAATGCTCGGGCGCGCGATCAGCCACGCCAGCGCAACGGCCGCGAGTGTGCTGCCGTGGCGTTCGGCCACGTAGTCGAGCGCCGCGAGGATCCGGATGCCACGGTGATCGAGATACTTCTCGACGCGCGAGCCGCGCGTGCTCTTCGCAAGATCCTCGCGCGAACGATACTTGCCCGAGAGAAAACCACTTGCAAGGCTGTAATAGGGTACGACCGCGAGCTTCTGCGCCATCGCCACCGGTTCGAGATCGGCCTCGTAGTGGGCGCGGTCGTACAGGTTGTATTCGGGCTGGATGATCTGGTACGCGGGCAGGCCCGACTTCTTCGACACCGCGAGCGCTTCCTCGATGCGTGCGCCCGTATAGTTCGACGCGCCGATCACGCGCACCTTGCCGGCCTCGATGAGGCACTGGTACGCGCCGAGCGTTTCCTCGAACGGGACCTTCTGGTCGTCCTCGTGCGAGAAGTACACGTCGATGTAATCGGTCTGAAGGCGGCGCAGCGAATCCTCCACGGCGGCCGTGATGTTCGCGGCGGAAAGACCCGGGCGGCGCGCATCTTTTGCAACCTTCGTCGCGATCACCACCTTGTCGCGCTTGCCGCTCTTGGCCATCCACTTGCCGATGATCGTCTCCGATTCACCGCCCTGGTTGCCGGGCACCCACGCGGAGTACACGTCGGCGGTATCGATGAAGTTCAGGCCGGCGTCGGTGAAGGCGTCGAGGATCGAGAACGAGGTGGCTTCATCAGCGGTCCAGCCGAAGACGTTGCCGCCGAACATGAGCGGGGCGACCTGCAATGAAGAAGTGCCGATCCTGCGTAGTTCCATGGGGCCTCCAGAAAAAGGGCGAAAGGGAAAGCGTTGAGGATACGCCGCCTCGCCAGGCGCTGCAGCCGGCACGGGCGCACGGCCAGGATCGCGCCGCCGGCGGCGTTCGCGCTAAACCACGCGCAATACCTGCCGTAAACACGCTTGCAAACGGCATTACGCAGTCGTAGGTGCGGGGCGGAGTGGCAAGCGCGCAGCGGCACAACAGCATTTTGTATGCGCCGCGCAAATGAGGTCTCGATTGTCGATGCTTCCCCTCAAGTTTTTTTTACCCACGCCGACAACCTTCACTGAGGCGGCCAGCAATGAGAGATTGCTTCCGCCGCGGCCATAGTGGCTTGTAACGGGCTTCCAGCCCGCTTAGGAGAATTTCCATGCTCGGAATTAACAGCAACATCAACTCGCTCGTCGCGCAACAAAACCTGACGGGCTCGGGCAGCGCGCTGTCGCAAGCAATCACGCGCCTGTCGTCGGGTAAGCGCATCAACAGCGCAGCTGACGATGCCGCAGGCCTCGCGATCTCGAACATCATGCAGACCCAGATCAACGGTCTGAATCAGGGCGTGTCGAACTCGAATGATGGCGTTTCGCTGGTTCAAACGGCATCGAGCGGCCTCTCGTCGCTGACGAGCAGCCTGCAGCGTATCCGCCAGCTGGCCACGCAGGCCGCCAACGGCTCGATGACCGACGACGACCGCGCAGCACTGCAGCAGGAAGTCTCGCAGCAAGTTTCGGAAATCAACCGTATCGCTTCGCAAACGACGTACAACGGCATGAACGTGCTGAACGGCACGCTCGGTAACGTGTCGTTCCAGGTCGGCGCGAACGTCGGTCAAACGATCAGCCTGAGCCTGACGCAAAACATGTCGGCTGCCTCGATCGGTAGCGGTGTGCCGCAAGCTGGCCAGACGCTCGGTTCGTACACCGGCCTGAGCCTGAACTCGGACGGCACGGCCGATGTCGACGCAAACGGCAATTCCGTCGCCGGCGCAGCGATCACCTCGATCAACGTGGTCTCGGACGGCAGCGGTGGCTTCACGTTCACGGACCAGAACAACCAGGCGCTGAATTCGACGGCTGTCAACGCGCTGTTCAGCGCAACCGGCGCTTCGGTTACCGCCGACGCCAACGGCAACGGCGTGATCCTGGGCTCGGGCACGGCACTGTCGCTCACCGACACGAACCTCGAAGGTCTGGACGTGGCAGCGACCTCGGGTGCAGGCAACTCGACGGCCGAAGCCGCAGTGACGTCGCAGATCAACTCCTACAACGTGCCGACGGACGTTGCAGACGTCAACATCAGCACGGCAAGCGGCGCAAGCATGGCCATGGAGTCGATCGACAACGCGCTGAACACGCTGAACAACCTGCAAGCAACGCTCGGCGCAGCACAAAACCGCTTCACGGCAATCGGCACGACGCAGCAAGCTCAGTCGACCGACCTGTCGAGCGCACAATCGTCGATCCAGGACGCTGACTTCGCACAAGAAACGGCTAACCTGTCGAAGGCTCAAGTGCTCCAGCAAGCAGGTATCTCGGTTCTGGCGCAAGCGAACTCGCAACCGCAGCAGATCCTGAAGCTCCTCCAGTAATACGAGCTTCTGTAGCCCAAGCGTTGCGCGCCCGGCCGCCATACCCGCGAGCGCAACGCAAGCCAATCGGGAGCATCGTCTCCCGATTGGCGTTTCCCAGACTTGAACTGATTCACACTGCAACGCCGACGCACGGAGCCCCTTCATGTCCACCGTATCCAGTTCGACAGCCAGCACGATCGCAAGCAGCGTCGCCGCTACGACTGCAGCGAGCAATGCCGCTTTGCAGGAAGCCGCCCAATCGATCGTCAGCGGCTCGACCGGCAACTCGTCGATGGACGTGAACTCGCTCGTCACGGCGCTCGTCAACGCCAAGGTTGCCGGACAGACGGCTACGATCAGCGCCGAGCAGTCGCAGGACAACACTGAAATTTCCGCGTACGGCGCGCTTTCCGCGGCGCTTTCCGCACTCCAGGCGGGCCTTTCTCCGCTCTCGGACGGCACGACGCTCAATTCATTCAGCACGACGACCAGCGGCACCGGCATCACGGCCACCGCGGGCGCCGGCGCGGCAGCAGGCACGTATTCGCTGGACGTAAAGCAGATAGCGCAGGCACAGGTGCTCACCTCGACCGGCTACAACGCAACGACAGCGCTCGCATCGGGCGCGTCGACGATGACGCTGACGGTCAACGGCGCAAGCACCACGATCTCGCTCGACAGCACCAACAGCACCGTTTCAGGCATTGCTTCGGCGATCAACTCGGCCAGCAACAATCCGGGTGTGACGGCAACGGTCGTCAATGGCGCAGACGGCGCCCACCTCGTGTTGCATTCGACCTCGACGGGTGCTTCGAACGGCATCAGCATCGCGATCAACGATACGAATACCGGCGATGCGCTGAACGGCCTCGCGGTGACGACCACGGCAGGGACGGCGATCACGAGCGCGAGCGCGAGTTCGAGCGACCTCACCGCCAACCAGTCGACGCTCTCGTACACCGACAGCAGTGGCGCAACGGTGAGCGGCGTCACGAGCACGGGCACCTGGACGCAGTCCACGGCCGCCCAGGACGCCTATTTCACGATCGACGGCACCGGCGCCACCAGTTCGACGAACACCGTGAAAACCGCGCTGTCCGGCGTCACGCTGACCCTCACCTCGGCTGCCATTGACACGTCGAGCACGGGCAGCGGCGCACAAACGCTGACGGTTGCGCAGGACACGAGCGCCGAGTCGAATGCGATCAACAATTTCGTCACGCTGTACAACACGCTCGTGACGACGATGGCCACGCTCACGTCGTTCAGCTCGACCTCGACGTCGCAAGGCGTGCTGCTCGGCGACTCGACGCTGAACATGATCCAGAACCAGCTCGCGACGATCGTGGCAACGGGCGTGAAGAGCGGCAACACGACGACCAGCCTGGCGACGATCGGCGTGACGCTCAATGCCGACGGCTCGCTCTCGGTCGACAGCGACACGCTGAACGCGGCACTGTCGGACAATCAGTCGACGGTCGCAGCGCTGTTCAATTCGACCAACGGCGTGGCCGCCCAGCTGAACAACAACATCACGAGCTATACGTCGAGCACGGGCATCATCACGACGCGTACCAACTCGATCCAGTCTGACCTGACGAACCTGTCGACGCAGCAGTCGAATCTCGCCGACTACCAGGCGCAGCTCACCAGCATGTACACCGCGCAGTTCACCGCGCTCAACACGCTGATGGCAACGATGAACAACAACCAGCAGTACCTCACGCAGCTCTTCGGCGGCACGAACAGCGCGGGCGCGCTGGCCACCAACAAGAGCTAAAGGCACCGGGCAGGAGAGACGACATGGAATTCGCAGCGCCCATCGATCGCATCTGGCAGATCACGAAAGACATCGAGCAGGCAGCGGCTGTCGGCGAGTGGGAAAAGGCGGCCGAGCTTGCGAACGAGCGCTCGCCGCTTCTCATGTCGCTCGCCCCGAAGCAAACGGGCGCCGCGCTCGACGTGCTCAAGCAGGTGCATGCAATCGACACGCGTATCGCCGAAGCGGCGCAGTCGGCGCAGACCACGCTGAGCGCCGAATTCCGCACGGCCATTCAGGCTACGCGTAATGTGAACCAGTATCAGCGCGTTGCGCAGTTCTGAAACCCAGACCTCGCCGCGCACTTACGAACAATAACCAACGATTGCGTCCTTAGCGGCGTATTTAGGTATTCAGGCCCGCCTTGTGCGGGCTTTTTCTTTGCGCGCCCTCTTTTTGCACGACGGCCAACGCCCTTTGCAGTCGAATTGGCGTCCGTTTTGACGCCAACTCGGCGCATTAACGAAAGGCATCGGCCGCGATAATTTCCTTACCATTGCTTCCTGCGGCGCAAGCTCGCCTTTGTCATGACTGCTTTCCCAACTCCGACCGAAACCACCGCGCTCGCGCCCGCATCGCAGCCAGGAGGCGACATCGAACGCGCGATGGAAACCGCGATCGAGCACCATCGCAACAAGGAATACGCGCCAGCCGCCGCACTCTACGCCGCCGTCCTCGAGCGCGTAAGCGATCATGTCGACGCCCATTACCATCTTGGCGTGCTGCGCATGCAAACGGACCAGCCAGCCGAAGCCGTGGCGCATTTCGAAGCCGCGCTCGGTCAGGTGCCGTCAAACGGGCAAATCTGGGTCTACTACATCAACGCCCTCGTCGGCAGCAATCAGCTGGAAGCGGCGCGGATCGCACTCGCCATCGCGCATCGGGAATACGGCCTGCCTGCTGAGGCAGTCGAGACGTTGAGCGCTCGCATCAGCCAGCCCAATGCCGCGAGCGAGGCCGCGCCGGCGCCCTCGCCCGAAGCCTCGCCGCAAAGCGATACGCCTGCGCAAGAAGCGCTTGAAACGGTGGAAACGGTGGAAGCGGCGGCCACCGTGCAAATCGATACGCGCCGGGCCCCGCCAAAGGAAATGCGCCAATATGTGCAGCTCGTCAACAGCGGAAAAATCGATGCCGCGTTGAAGCTCGCCCAACGCCTGACGGAACAATATCCGTCGCACGGCGAATGCTGGCTTACGCTCGCATCCGCGCTGCGCAACATGGGCCAGTACCCGGAGTCCGTGGGCGCCGCCGAGCGTGCCGCCGACTTGCTGCCCAATGACCTCACCGCGCTCACGATGCTGACCGACGGGCTGCTGATCACCCGCCAGTATCGGAAAGCCGAAGTACGCTGCCGCCAGGGTCTCGAAAAACATCCTGAGAGCGCAGCGATGCATCGCACGCTTGGCAGCACCCTGCAGGCAATGGGCCAGCACGCCGAAGGTCTCGCCCATGCTCGCCGCGCGGTGGAGCTGGCGCCAACCGACGCGCTCGAAGTCGACGCGCTCGGCAACGCGCTGATGCTGCATGGACTGTATGACGAAGCGGAGGCCACCTTTCGCCGCGCACTTGAACTGGCACCCATGCAGGCTGCAACGCGCAGCAATCTGCTGTTCTGCCTGATGCACAAGATCGATCTCGATGCAGCAAGCGCATTCGCGGAATTCCGCGAGTTCGCGGCGCACCAGGAAGCCCCGCTGCGCGCGCGCTGGCCGAAACATACCAATGACCGCAATCCATCACGGCAACTGAAGGTCGGCTTCGTTTCGGGAGACCTGGTTAATCACCCCGTCGCTTATTTCTTTCTCGCTGTGCTGGAGCATCTGGCGCGCGACACCAGCCTGTCGCTGCACATTTACTCGAATTATGTGATCACCGACGGCTTCACGAAGCAAATCCGGGCGCACGCGCAAACGTGGCATGAAGTCTTCAGCATGAATGCCACCGCGCTCGCGCAGAAGATCCGTGACGACGGCATCGATATCCTCATCGACCTGTCGGGCCATACCGGGCGCAACCGGCTCGTGACCTTCGCGCACAAACCGGCCCCGGTTCAGGTGAGCTGGATCGGCAACCCGGCTACGACCGGCCTGACGGCCATCGACTATTACATGTCGGACCGTTTCGTCACGCCGCTCGAACAGTTCGCCGATCAGTTCTCCGAAAAGCTCGTGTTCCTTCCGGCGCTCGCGCCATTCAAGCCTCACCCGCAGTCGCCGGAGGTCAATCCGTTGCCGGCCCTGAAAAACGGCTATCTGACGTTCGGCAGTTTCAGCCGGCTCGTGAAAGTCGGGCCGGAAGTGATCGCGCTCTGGGCGCGCGTGCTGCGCGAGGTGCCGAATTCACGCATGCTCATTGGCGCAATCACGGCGCCGGAGCAGATGACCAAGCTCGTCAAAATGTTCGCGGACGAAGGGGTGGCCCCGCAACGCATTGGCTTTCTTCAGCGCAAGGGCGTGACGACCTATTTGCAGCAGCACAATCTGATCGACGTGTGTCTCGACGCGTTCCCGTTCGCCGGTTCGACCACCACGATGCAGGCCCTGTGGATGGGCGTGCCGACCATGACGCTGCCCAGCGTTTCGATGGCAAGCCGCGGCAGCACGGGATGGCTCTCGCACCTCGGGCTCGACGAGGCATTCGTCGCGCGCGACAAGGACGACTTCGTGCGCAAGTGTGCCGCACTGGCCGACGACCTCGACGCACTCGCAACGGTGCGCCGCGAGTTGCGTCAGCACTGCATGCAGTCGCCGCTTATCGACGCGAGCACGATCGCCGATGCGACGTCGCGCGCGCTGCGCATCATGTGGCAGCGGTGGTGCGATGGGCTCGAACCGGAGCATTTCGAAGTGCCGGCGCGGACCGAGAATAGGCCCGCGTTGCCGGGCGCCACGCCGGTTCCCGACCCGCAGGCAGCCCTGCGACAAGCGCTATTGATCGACACCGGCGGCATTCCCGCAGATCTGAAACCCATTCGTTTCGTCTGCGGCACGCGTTGCAGCCGTCAGGAATTTTTTAGTGAAACGGCGCTGGGGCGTTCGCTGAAGCTTTATGAAAACCAGCCCGGCATGCAGCTTCAGCTGTTCGACAACAACACGCGTGGCCTCTCCAGCATCTATAACGCGGCAATCGACTACGCGAAGCAGCATCCGGCCATTCTCGTATTCGTTCACGACGACGTCTGGCTGAGCGACTACTTCTGGAGCGAGCGCATCCGTGAATCGCTCGCCCATTTCGACGTAGTAGGTCTTGCCGGCAACCTGCGCCGGTTGCCTCGCCAGCCGGCATGGTGCTTTGCTACGCCGGACCTGCGTCGGGACGAGCTGAAATACCTGAGTGGAACCGTCGGCCACGGCAAGGGCTTTCCGAGCAACAACGTATTGAACTTCGGCCCCTCCAGACAGGCATGCAAGCTCCTCGACGGCCTGATGCTGATCGCGGATAGCGAAACGCTGCAGACCAGTGGACTGTGCTTCGACGAGCAGTTCAAGTTCCACTTCTACGACATGGACCTCTGCCGCCAGGCCGAACTCAAGGGTCTGCGCATGGGAACGTGGCCGTTGAGCGTGGTTCACGAAAGCGTCGGCTCGTTCGGACCGCGCGCCTGGCGCGAAGGTTACGACCTCTATTTGGGCAAATATAAGGAGTAGGACGGTGGATCAAACTCCTGTGCATCAGAATCACAACCCGGACCTGCTCCAACTCATGCCAACAGCCGCACGGCGCGTGGTGGAGGTGGGTTGCAGCTCCGGGGCCCTTGCGCGTGAATACAAAAAGTCGAATCCGGCGGCGCACTACACCGGCATCGAAATCGTTCCGGCCTACGCCGAGATGGCACGTGAGCACTGTGACCGTGTGGTCGATGTCGATATCGAACGGGTGTCCGTCGAGCAGTTGCGCACGGACTTCGAGGCCGACTGCTGGGTCTTCGGCGATGTGCTCGAACATCTTTACGATCCCTGGGCGCTGCTGAAAAAACTGCGCGAATCGATGGGTCGCGGCGGCTGTGTCGTAGCGTGTATTCCCAACGCGCAACACTGGAGCGTGCAGGCGCGCTTGAGCATAGGCGATTTCCGGTATCAGGATTCCGGCTTGTTCGACCGCACGCATATCCGATGGTTTTCGCGCGTCACGATGCTGGAAATGTTCCGCAACGCGGGCTTCGTCGTCGACGCCGGCAAAGCCCGCGTATTCCACGAACCGCAACGCGAAGCCTTTTTGCCCGTTATTCGCGCGATGGCAACGGCAACGGGCGCCGATGCGAATGTTGCGGTCGAGGACTCGAAAGCGCTCCAGTACGTGTTCAGAGCTAGCGTGGCGTGAGCTCAATCTCAGCGGTAGCTCACGTTTCAATCGCCTCAGCCCGCCTTGCGCGGGCTTTTTTTCTTCTGGGCAACGCCGGGGCCAGTCCGGCGTTCGAGCGAGGCAAGCGACGCGGCGCCGATCAACGCGCGCCGCGTCTGCGCTTCATGCCCTAGGCGGCAAGTTCGCCCACCACACGCTTGAAGTGCTTCTCGAGATTGCGCACGAACTTGGGCGTGTCGTAGAGCACGCCGCTTTCTTTGACCTGCTTAAGCTCGCCGCGCAGGCGGCGTAGTTCCGCCGGGTCGGTCGCGAGTGCGACCGCCTTTTCCTCGTAGTCTTCCCAATTGTGGGTAATCAGCTCCGGCAGCCCGGCCGCGGTCAGGAGCGCGCCGGCCATGCGCGAGGCGAACGACTGGCCCGAGCAGGTCAGAAGCGGCAGCCCGGCCCAGAGCGCGTCGTTGGCGGTCGTGCCCGCATTGAACGGGAACGTGTCGAGGAACAGGTCGGCGACCAGGTAGCGGGCGAGATAGTGCTCGGGCGTCACGCGCGGCGCGAACACGAGACGCTGCGGATCGATGCCGCGTTTTTCCGCTTCCTTGCGCAGATTCGCTTGCGCCCAGACGTTGTCGGCGAGCAGCCAGAGCACGCTGCCGGGCACGCGCCCGAGAATGCGCATCCAGACGTCGAAGACCTCCGGCGTGTATTTGAAATTATTGTTGAACGAGCAGAACACGACGGCGTCCTCAGGCAATCCGCTGTCCTTGCGTGACGGCGCGGCGGCAATCACGCGCTGGCGGTCGCTCACCTGATAGACGTCGGGCATATAGAGCGGCGTCTCGGTGTAGTACTTCGCGGACTTCTTCGGGATGACGAACTGATCGGCAACGACATAGTCGATGAACGGGAAGCCCGTCGTGGCCACGAGTCCGAGATAGGTCACCTGGATCGGAGCCGGGCGCGCGGCGAGAATTTGCGGGCGCGCACCGAGTGTCTGCCCGTGCAGGTCGACCAGAATGTCGATCTCGTGCTTGCGGATCAGCTCTGCTGCCTCCTGATCGGTGAGGCCGTCGATCCGCTCGAAATGATCCATGCCGCGAATCACGCGCTGGCGCAGCGCCGAACCGTCTTCTTTCGTCCAGCAAAAGCCATAGACCTCGAAGCGCTTGCGGTCGTGCAATTCGAACAGTTCGGCAGCCAGCATGGCGATCGGATGCAGGCACAAATCTGAAGACAGATAGCCAATACGGATCTTCTTGTGTCCGTAATTTTTCTTCTCCGCCAACGCGGGCACATCGCAATTGAGCTTGGCGGCGACGAACTGGCGAGCGGCGGCCAGTTGCTCATCGAGATCGTCGGATTGGGAAATCATGCCAAGTGCGGAGGTCGAGCGGCGCATCAGCGCGGGATCGACGCCGGGCAACGACGCATAGACCGGCCATTCGCAGGCCCGCGCGCGCAGGAAAACGAGGTGATGCAGCACGTCCGGCTGCGACGGATCGATTTCCAGGCTTTTGACGAGCCAGTTCATCGCCTCCGCGTAATTGCGTTTGTTCTCGTGAATGCGGCCGAGATTGTTGAACGCCTGCATGCGCAACGGCGCGTTCTCGGCATCGGTGGGCGACACGGTATTGGCAACCCACGTCCATTCGGCGATCGCGGAGTCGATCTGGTCGATCCGCTCGTAAATGATGGCGAGATTGACGTGCGCTTGCGCAAACGAAGGCGCGATTTCGACCACGCGCAGAAAGGCGCTCTTCGCCTCCTCGGTCAGCCCGAGGGCGTTGTAGCTCGCGCCGAGATTGAACAGGACAAAATGATTGAACGGCGTGTTGTTGCGTGCGAGCCAGGTCTGGTAAAGCACAGCGGCCAGTTCATGCTGGCCGGCCGCGCCCAGCGAGGAACAGTAATCCACGACCTCGTTCAGGCTGAGGCCTGCGCGCCAGGCCGACACGAGCTTGCCTGTGTATCCGGCTTCGACCGGATTCGTCTGGGAAATCATAAGTAGATGGGATTGAGCAAACGTTGTCGGACAGTCGCCTCAAATGGCAGTAGCCCTCAATAAAAGAGGCCAAGCATACCGTGGGATGGTAGGCCTGGCCTCGTGGATAAAACGCTCTGTCGTGTCTCCGATACGTCCCCCACGCGGCCCTTTCGGACCGAGCGGGAAGACGTAACCGTGCGCTAGCTTCAGCGCTTAGTGAAGGTGCAGCGCCTGGAGCTGATCGCTGCTGAGGCCCGCCACCTGTGCCGACGTCAGCGCGTTGACCTGGGTGCTGGTCAGCGAGCTCAGTTGGCTGGTGGTCAAGCCGCTGGCCAACTGGCTGCTGGTCAGGCCCGAGATCTGGCCCGTCGTCAGGCTCTGCAGCGCGCTGCTGCTGAGGCCCGCGAGACCCGCCGTCGACAGCGAGCTGATCTGGCTCGAGCTGAGTGCCTTCGCTTCCGCCGACGTCAGATTCTGGAGCTGCGACGATCCGAGGTTCGAGAGCTGCGTCGTGCTCAGACCCGCCACCTGACCCGTCGTCAACGAGGCGATTGCCAGCGTTGCCAGCTGCGCCGTGCTCAGCGCGTTCAGCGTTGCCGTGCTCAGCGACTGCACCTGCGTGCTGCTCAGCGAAGCAATGCCGGCCGTGCCAAGACCCGCCGCGAGTTGCGAGCTGTTCAGCGCCTTGATGTCAGCCGAGTTCAGCTCGCGCACCTGCGTCGAGCTCAGCGCCGCGAGCTGGCCCGTGCTCAAACCGGAAACCTGTGCGCTCGTCAGCAGGTTCACCGACAGCGTCGCGAGCTGCGACGTCGTCAGCGCGTTGAGCGCCGTCGAGGTCAGCGACTGCACTTGCGAAGACGTCAGCTGGCCAATGCCTGCCGAGCCCAGCGCCTGCACTTCAGCCGTGTTCAGCGCGTTCAGGTCGGCCGTGCCGAGCTGTGCAACCTGGCTGGAGGTCAGTACCGCAATA
>NZ_CAJMYW010000017.1:0-136646 GCF_905220165.1 Paraburkholderia sp. J10-1
GCGTCGTCGCGCCAGACCCGGGGCGTACGCGTCGAAGACTGTCGGGAAGAGAGGGTTCCGTCCCTGCCGTCGGGCCATCCCCATCGCGGCTTTCTGAGCGGGTAGGGCTTGATCCCGCTCGCTTGTTGACTCCAGACTGCGTCGCGGTACTGGCCACCCGGTACGAGCGTGCATTGCCACCCGTTCTCCAGTGGTACCTCGAGGGTGTTCCATCGTGGGAAAGGGATGGGCATGGCATGTCCGTCGTCCGTGTGGCACAAGGCCGGTATACGTAACACGCGTCCTGACGACTGACCTTGCGTCATGTCGACGGTTGCACGATGTTGAATTGGATGGCACTGAAGGTTATGCCCATCGTTGAATCAGACGGTCTCTCTCGTCAGCTACGGAACAGCCGGAAACATTCAGGAGAGGACCTCGGCGGTCTTCAGCGCGCCACCAGCAGCTCGATCAGCGTGCGGAAATCGACAGGCTTCGTGAGATGCGAGTCGATGCCGCTCATGCGCGAGCGCAGCCGGTCGGCGTGCTGGCCCCAACCCGTTAGCGCGATGATCTGCAGGCCCGCATAGCGCGGGCTTTGACGAATCTGCCGCGCGATTTCATAGCCGTCCATGCCAGGCATGCCGATGTCGAGCACGATTGCATGCGGCACCGACTGCTCCAGCGCGCCAAGTGCAGCGGCGCCGTCGTACACCACGCGCACCTGCGCGCCTTCGCCCGAAATCACCATGGCGAGCGAATCGGCGGCGTCGCGATTGTCGTCGACCACGAGAATGCGCTTGCCCGCGAGCGGCTTCGCGGCGCGCGCCGCGGCTGCGGGGGCCTCTCGTGCCTCGGCGCTCGTTTGCTGCGAGAGCGGCAGGCGCACTGTGAAAGTGCTGCCTTTGCCGGGGCCCGCGCTCGCAGCCTCGACCGTGCCGCCGTGCATGCGCACCAGATGCCGCACCATGGTGAGACCAATGCCCAGCCCGCCCTGGTTGCGCTCGGCCGGGCGGCTGCCCTGCGCAAACATTTCGAATACCTGATCAATCTGTCCAGCAGACATGCCAATGCCCGTATCGCTTAGCTTGACGACTGCGTTGTCGCCTTCGCGCGCAGCAAAGAGCCGGATCTGGCCGCCCGTGTCCGTGTAGCGCGCCGCGTTGTTGAGCATGTTCGCGAAGACCTGCGTGAGACGCACGCGATCGGCGTCGAGAACGAGCGGCGTGTCGGGCAGCGTGACGCTCAGTGCGTGGCGTGCCTGATCGATGGCGGGACGGCTTGTTTCAATGGCGTTGTCGATGATTTCCGCGAGCGCGACCGGCGCCTTCACGAGGCCGATCTTGCCGCGCGTGATGCGCGATACTTCCATCAGATCGTCGATCAGCCGCACCATGTGATGCACCTGTCGATCGAGCATGTCGAGTACCGGGGCGGACTCCGCCGGAAACCGGTTGCCCCGGACAAGATGCAGCGCATTGGCAATGGGCGCGAGCGGATTGCGCAGCTCGTGCGCGAGCGTCGCGAGGAATTCGTCCTTGCGGCGGTCGGCTTCCTTGAGCGCGTCTTCGGCGTTCACCGCTTCGGTCACGTCGATGGAGACACAGACGTGACCGCGAAACTCGCCGCTCGCGGAAAACCATGGTGCACAGCAGGTTTCGAACCAGTGCCAGCCAGCGTCCTTGAGCTTCACGCGCAAGCGGCTCTGGAACGCGCGATGATCATGCTGCGCGGTCTGTACACGCGTCAGGAAGCCGGGCAGGTCGCGCGGATGGATGGTGGTGTGCCAGCCGGTTTCAAGCAACTGGAGAGGCGTGAGGCCGATCGCCACGAGATAGCGCTGGTTCACATAAACCGTGTTGCCTTGCGGGTCGATTTGCCAGATCAACGCGGGTGACGCATCCGCTAGCGCGCGAAAGCGCGCCTCGCTTTCCCGCAGCGCTTCCTGGGCGACGCGGCGATCGTCCACGTCGATATTCATCCCCACCCACTTGCGCACGGTGCCGTCCGCATTCCAGATGGGCGCGGCGCGCACGTTCGTCCATCTCCAGCCGCCCGTGGCGACGTGCAGGCGGAATTCGGCGTTCACCACGCGTCGCGCCGCAATCGCGTCCTTCCATTGACGCAGCGCGTAGGCGCGGTCGTCGGGATGTACGGCGTTCGCCCAGCCTTCGCCGAGCCATTCTTTGCCGGACTGGCCGGTATAGTCCGACCAGCCCGGCGAAACCGAAGCGGCCTGGCCGTGCGCATCGGCTTCCCAAACGGCCTGCGCAAAGCCTTCCACCAATGCGCGAAAGCGCTCCTCGCTGTCCACGCATTCGGTTTCCACGCGCTTGCGTTCCGTAATGTCCAGCGCGAATTCGGCGCACTTCGAGGCCATGCCCGTGCCCGAAAGCCGGGTGGGCGCGAAAAGGCCCCACCAGCGCGTGCCGTCCTTGCGGATCAACTGCCGCTCGTAGGGCTGTGTGCGTCCCTTGGTGGCGAGGTCGGTGATCGCACGCGTCGTCACACCGAGAAATTCGAGCGGCACGAGCCGGTCCCAGTGCGTCGCGGCGCGCAGGTCCTCGCGGCTGTAGCCGCTCATCTGCTCGAATGCGCCGTTGGCGTCGGCCATGGTGCCGTCGAGGTCGAAGAACAGCACCCCCACCGTTTCGATGGAAATGGCGGCCTGCAGGCGTGTTTCGCTCTCGCGCAGCGCGTCTTCGACCTGCTTGCGCTGTGCGGCTTCGTGGTGGAGCTTCGTGTTGATGTTCTGCAGCGTGCGCGTACGTTCGGCGACCTGCTGCGCGAGATTGTGGCCCGCGTCCTGCGCGTCGGTCAGCGCGCAGGTCAACTGGTGCGCGGCACTCGCGCAGGAGGCGAGGCTTTGCAGAAGGCGCGCGTCCTCGGCGTCGAAATGTCTGTCCTGACTGTGTGTCACGGCCCAGACCGTGCCGACCACCGCGCCGTTGACGCGCCACGGCACGTGCAGCGCTTCGCGTATGGGCGGATCGATCGCGCGGTAGGAGGCAAAGCAGCGCGCGGGCTGGTCGAACAGGAGCATGGTGTTGCGCCCCTGCGTCACGCCGCAGGGGCAGTCGTCGCCGGGGAGCATCCGGTCCATGTCCGCAGCCAGCTCGCCGGCCAGCGCGCGCCAGCGAAACCGCGCCGTGGCGCCGTCGCGCTCGGGCACGCTCACGCCAGCCGACCCGGCGCGGCAAAGCGCGAGGGCGAGTCCCGCAAGCATCTGCAGTACACCTGATGGATTGCTCGCCATTTCCTGCGCGAGCGCAGCCAGTGCGCGGCTCTCGCCCTGGAAATCGGGCAGGCGGTTCGGGCGGTTCACCAGCGCCTCGGTGATCAGCGCTTCCTCGACCTTGAGCGCGGGTGCGCCGTTGTCTTGCATGCTGCCTCCACCGTAGTCGTCCGCTTCGTTAGCCGCGCCTTCATTCGCATCGTCGGTGCACGGTGCGAACACAGGCGGAGCCCGTTGTGTTCACAAGTGAGCATCGCGTATTCCCGTAGAGGAAATCCGCTGAATACATGTGAATTTTCTTGTGGCCCTTTGAGTGCCACGCAAGCGAGGGCGTGCCGCAAAGCTCGGCGGGCATTGTGTTTGCCTGAAAACTGCACGATGTGCAAGCCCGTCGGCGTCAAGTGAAAGCAAATTGTTGGATTCGCGAAATTTGTCAGGCAACAAGGCTTGACAGCGCAAGCTTGTCACACAAAAATTGCGCTCCATCCCTCAAGACGGGGCGCAATGCGCCGTTATCGGTGGGAGGAGAGACAGGCTGGCGCTCGCATCGCGCCAGCGAGCATCGGCGACACGTCAAGGCACGTTCAGGTTAGCCCCGGGGACAGGGCTGGCCGCGAGCGACGACGCGCGCAGCACATAAAACTGATAAGGCGTACGAACGTTTCATGCGAATTTCCACACGACTCCTTCTTCTGGTCATCACGGCGCTGATCGGTTTGATCGCCATTGGCGGCTATGGGCTCGTCAGCCTCAAGCGGGAAATGCTCGACGAAACGCGCGGCAAGATCACGAATCTGCTGCAAATGGCGGAGCATCTCGCCACCTTCTATCACGACCAGGAAGTCGCCGGGAAACTGACCCGCGAAGAGGCGCAGGCGGCCACGCGGCAAGCGCTCAACCAGCTCAACTATTCAGACCGAAGCTACTTCTGGGCGCGTCTGCCCGACGGCACCACGCTGGTTCACCGCAATCTGGCTTCGATCGGCAAGGTCAACGTGGGCAAGGCGCCGGACGGCCGCCCCGACACGGATCTCTACCGCGAAATGCTCGCGCGCGAGCACATTCCCGTCATGATGACGATGGCCAAACATCCCACCACGGGCCAGCTCACGGCGAAGATGAACGGCATCGTCGAGTTTGCGCCGTGGGGCTGGTGGATCGGCACAGGCTTCTTTCTCGACGATATCGACGCCACGTTCTGGCGCACCGGGCGTGTGTTGCTTGCGCTCATCATCGCGGCCGTGGCGGGTATCGGCGTGCTGTCGTGGCAGATCATCCGCAATCTCGTGGGCACGCTCGGGGGCGAGCCGCACTACGCGGTGGCCGTCACGCACCGTATCGCCACGGGTGATCTGACCGGCAACGTCGCGTTGCGGCCCGGCGACGAACGCAGCCTGCTGGCGTCGATTGCGCGCATGCAAACGAGCCTCGTCACGATGATCAGCGAGATCCGCGCGGGCGCGGAGTCCGTGACCACGGGCGCGGGCGAGATTGCCGCGGGCAATACGGACCTCTCTTCGCGCACCGAAGAGCAGGCTGCCTCGCTGCAGCAAACCGCGGCCAGCATGGAACAGCTCACCTCGACGGTGCAGAACAACGAGGCCAACGCCAACCAGGCTAGGCAGCTCGTTTCCACGGCCAGCACGGCGGCGGCCGATGGTGGCGCAGCGGTGGCGGCGGTGGTGAATACGATGTCGGCCATTCAGACCTCTTCGGAGAAGATGGTCGAGATCACGGGCGTGATCGAGGGCATTGCGTTCCAGACGAACATTCTCGCGCTCAACGCCGCCGTGGAAGCGGCGCGCGCCGGCGAGGAGGGACGCGGCTTCGCCGTGGTCGCCTCCGAAGTACGATCGCTCGCGCAGCGCAGCGCGAGCGCGGCGCGCGAAATCAAGGTGTTGATCGACGCATCGGTCGGGCAGGTTCGCGAAGGGGCGGAGCGCGTGCGCGCGGCTGGCGCGACGATGGACAGCATCGTGCGCTCGGTGGAGAACGTCACCGGGATCATCGCGGGCATTTCCGAGGCCTCGTCCGAGCAGCGCCTTGGCATCGAGCAGATCAGCCGCGCCGTGACGCAGATGGACGAGGTGACGCAGCAGAACGCCGCGCTCGTGGAAGAAGCCGCTGCCGCCGCCGATTCGCTCTCGGGGCAAGCCCACCGGCTTTCGCAGGCGGTGTCGATTTTCCGGACGTGATTCGGGCTTGCGCAGGTGTTGCTTTTCGGTCGCTTGCGCTTGCTCAATATCGCGTGAAACCGTTGCCTGACAAGGCTCAAAGGCCCGCGGTTCTGGTGCGCGGCATTTTGCCACCACATTGACGCACATGCATGGTGTGACAATGCGTCGAACTCTTAAAAAATGTTAAAGAAGGAGTGGTTCGATGCTGTCACCCGTCGCAGGATCCGCTATCGTCGTGCGCCAAAGCAGTCGTGCTCCTCAAGCTGGAACGCAGCCCAGTGCGCGCTGCTCGGGGTGCGCCATGCGCCATCTTTGCATGCCGCAAGGCCTGCCGGCCGAAGACCTGCCGAGGCTAGAGGCCCTGATCTGCGGGGCGCGCAAGGTGCGCCGCGGCGAGGCGCTCTATCGCTCGGGCGATCGCTTCGACAGCCTGTACGCCGTGCGTTCCGGCTCCCTCAAAACGCTCATTGTCAACCGCGACGGTCGCGAGCAGATCACGGGGCTGCGTCTCGCGGGCGACGCGCTGGGTCTGGACGGCATCGCCACCGACGTGCATGCCTTCAGCGCGGTCGCGCTCGAAGACAGTTCGATTTGCACGCTTCCTTACGCCGCGCTCAAGACCTTGTGCCGCGAAAGCGGCACGATGCAGGACCGGCTGCATCGGCTCATGGGCGACCAGTTCAATCAGGAAGCTTCGCAGATGATGGTGCTGGGTTCGCTCACCGCCGAAGAACGCGTGGCCGCTTTCCTGCTCGACGTGTCGTCGCGCAACTGGCAGCGCGGGTATTCGCAGGCGGAGTTCCGCCTGCGCATGTCGCGCGAAGACATGGGCAGCTACCTCGGCATCACGCTCGAAACCGTGAGCCGGATCTTGTCGCGCTTCCAGAAGCGTGGCCTCATCGACGCGCAAGGCAAGCTGATCCGCATCTGCGATATCGAAGGGCTGCAAACGGTTTGAGCGGGCCGCTGACGCGGCAGCCATCGAAGCCCCGATGACCGCCGCAGTCAGCCGCTCCTTACTGCTTCTTCTTACTTCTCGTCAAGCCCCAGCCCCGGCAGGCGGTGCGTTCCCTCGAGTTGAACCGCGTGCAGCAGATGCGGGTCCACGTCGAGCGCGCTCAGGATCGTCGGCGCGACCTGGGTCGTGAAGACGTAGTGGTCGTCCGTGCGTCCGGCGTGATGAATGCCGGGGAACGACACCACGAGACCCAGATGGCTGTCGTCGGGCGCGTTGCCGCCGTGCTCCTCATCCTTCGCCGTGCTCGACGTGTAGATCACGCCCGGATTCGGCTGCACGATGATGTCCGGCGTGCGGCCGTTCGACGGATTGCCGAACCAGTCGGCAAGGCGGTCGCCCGTGAGGATGTACGCTTGCGGGCCGTCGGCGCAAATGCCCGGCGCGTTACAGCTCAGGTTGGCCTGCAGCGTCTTCACCACGGCGTCCTTCTGGCTCTGATCGCGCAGCCAGATCAGGCCCACGTCGTCGGTCTGCACCATGCCGGTGCCCGAAAGGCCCGTGCCGTCGTTCAGGTTGCCCGACTTCGTATTGTTCTGGCCGAAGTTGCCGGTCGAGTCCAGATAGTTGTTGGCCTCGAGCAGCTTCGTGAGCGTGTCGCCGTTCTTCACGAGCTTCGAGTGATCGGTCGGCGACTGGCCGTGCTTGGCCGTCACGATGATGAGCGTAGTGGCGTAGAGGTTGCGCTGCTTCAACTCCTGCACGACGCGGCCAAGCGAGTTGTCCAGATACGTGATGGCGGCCGCGACCTGCGGGCCCGGCGTGAAGTCGGCGTCGAGATACCCGCCATGGTTTGCGACGGTCGACTTCTGCGCGACGCTGAGCGTCTGGAAGTTCGTGCCGAACATCGTGGGCACCGGCGCGCTCGTCTTGCCCGTCGAATCGAGGCCGTCGATTTCGTTGATCAGCGCCTGCACGTGGAGGTTGTCGAAGACTTCGGTATGTGTGTAGGTGTCCAGATAATTCGTGCCCGTCTTCGGGTCGATCGAATTGATCTCGGTGCGCGCCAGATCGTCCACGCCCTTGCCTGAAGGGCCGTTCACCCAGTCGTAGCCCCATGCATGCTTGTCGGCCCACGCGGTGCGCGAGCCGTGGATATTCTGCTTGATGACTTCGAAGACCGTGTTCGTCTTGATGTAGTTGTGCGGGTACACGGGCGTGCAAACACCGTTGACCTTCGCGTACGGAATGGCTTGCGGATTGAACGCGCCGCCGCCGTCGAGGTGGACCAGCGCGCCGCCGTTTTCCCCGTCGATGCCGGTCGTTTCGTCGAACACGACATTCCAGCCTTGCGCGCCCTTGCATTGCGAGTCGAGCGGGGCGTAGAGCGTACGGTCATATGACACGTCATAGAAGAGGCCCGCGCTCTTCGGCGAGCCGCCCGTCACCAGCGCCGTGAGACCCGGGAACGAGTCGGACAGATGCGGCGTGTGCGCATTCGTGTACGTCACGCCCGACTTCGCGAGCAGCGCGAGGTTGGGGCAGGCATTGCTGCCGATGCAACGCGCCACGTCCTGTTCGTGCAGGCCGTCGAAACTGATGAGGAGGACGTGCTTCACGTCCTTCATGTCGCCTGCATAAGCCGTTGCTTGCATGCCTGCGAGCGCCACGGCGCCCGCTCCAACGACTGCGCCTAAGCGCGACCACCGGGTCGTATTCTCCATATTTCACCTCGTTTTTCTATTGCGTTGTGGGGAACTGCGAGGGACCTGTGCACAGCCCGAGCAATGTGGAGGTGCAAGGCGAATCTCTCGTGACGTTGCGCTTTCAACTTGCCGTCAGTTGTAGTCAGTTGTTACGCGCGCCGATTGCGGGCGCAATGGAGAGGGTTATCGCGGGTGTAAACTCACGCAGTCGAGCACGCTGCAGTTCGGGTTTGCGGTTTTCTTGATAGTGAGTTGTATTCAGTCCATTGCAGGCATCACACAATCAAATTCAAAGGGAACGTCATGGCAAAGGATGAAATCGTCTGGGGCATCATGGGTACGTCGAAGATCAACGACAAGGTTGTCGTGCCCATCCACCACGCGCCGAAGTGCCGTGTAAAAGCGATTGCTTCGCGTTCAATTCAGAAGGCTCAGGCCGCCGCCGCGAAATACGGTCTCGCGCATGCATACGACAGTTACGAGGCGCTGCTGGCAGATCCTGAAATCGATGCGGTGTATATCCCGTTGCCCAATCACCTTCATGTGGAGTGGACGATCAAGGCGGTCGAGGCGGGCAAACACGTGTTATGCGAAAAGCCGATCGGACTCGATGCGCAGCAAGCCGAACGTTTGATCGCCGCACGCGACAAGAGCGGCCGGTATATCCAGGAAGCCTTCATGGTGCGCACGCATCCGCAGTGGCTCAAGGTGCGCGCGTTGATCGAAGAAGGCGCAATTGGCGAATTACGCGCGGTGACCGGCGGCTTTACTTACTACAACACCAACGCACATGACATTCGCAACCAGAGCGAACTGGGCGGCGGCGGCTTGCTGGATATCGGTTGTTATCCCATCACGACGTCGCGCCTCATTCTCGGGCGTGAGCCCAAACGCGTGGTCGCGCTCATGGAGCGCGACCCGTCGTTCGAGGTGGACCGCCTTGGCTCCGTGCTGATGGATTTCGACGGCGTGCAAGCGAGTTTCTTTTACTCCACCCAGGTTTATCCGTACCAGCGCATGCAGTTTCATGGCACTACGGGGCGAATAGAAGTCGAGATTCCGTTCAATGCGCCGAATGACCGTCCCACGCGTCTGCTGGTGAGCAAGCAAGGGGAGGCGGATCGCTGGCTGGAGCTTCCGGTGTGCGATCAATACGGCGTGGCAGCGGCGGTTTTCGCCGAGGCGATTTTGAGTGGAACGCCCCAGGCCATTCCACTGGAAGACGCGCGCGCGAACATGCGCGTGATCGACGCGGTGTTCCGCTCGGCCCGGTCGGGCGCCTGGGAGAACATGGCTTGATGTTGAAGCGCCGCGGGCGGGTTCAACGGCCCTTGGTCTGACCCGCGCCCGCCTTGCGGCTCTTCACATGGTCGATGAATGCGCGCAGCTTCGGCATGATCTGCCTGCGGCTGGGATAGCAGAGGAACACGCCGGGCAGCATGGGTGCATACGCGTCGAGCACGCGCACGAGTTTTCCCGCTTTCACTGCATCGGAAACCATCGGCTCGGGTAGCTGGGCGAGGCCTATGCCTTCCAGCGCCGCGCCCATCATGGTCGGAAAATCGCTCGCGATCAGCGGTCCGGAGACAGCGATCTCCAGGGAGTGGCCGTTGTCGTCGAATGACCATGAGGCCAGCGCGCCGGTGGAGCGGCGCCAGCGCAAGCAGGCGTGCTGACGCAGATCGTCCGTGTGGCGAGGCTTTTTTCTTCCGGAAAAATAGGCAGGGCTGCCGACCACAACGAGGCGAAACGGCGGTGTGAGCGGCACGGCCACCATGTCGGCGGCAACGAGCTGGCCTAGCCGGATGCCGGCGTCGAAGCCCTCCGCCGCGAGATCCACCACTTCCTTGCTCACGGCGATTTCCACCTCGACCTCGGGATAAGCCTGGCAGAACGAAGCGAGCAGGGGTTCCAGCAGCAGCGGGACGACCGCGCGCGGCACGGAAAGCCGCAATAAACCCGTGGGGCGCTGGCCGAGTTCGCGCGCCACTTCGCTTGCGGCGACCAGTTCTTCGAAGGCGGGCTTGGCGCGCGAAAGAAACCGTTCACCGGCCTCCGTCAGGCCGACGCTGCGGGTGGTGCGCACGAAAAGCGCCGCGCCAATGCGTTCTTCGAGTACGCGCACCGCCTGGCTGATGGCCGAAGGCGTCACCCCGAGGTCGGCCGCCGCCTTGCGAAAGCTGCGATGCCGGGCAACGCTCAGGAACGCCTCCACGCCATCGAGCGCACCCTGCCTGACTGTGAAGTTCTGCTTCATGGCGCATCAACATTGTGATGAATAGTCGCTCGCGGGAAACGATGGTACACCTAACGTGAAGCTCCCTCTTCATCTGGAGAACCGTTGATGAGTACACCCGCCGTTCCCGTTGGCATGACTCCACCGCGCCCGGCCTGGCGCAGCCTGCGCTGGATCGCACCGTTCACGCTCCTGTGGATTGCGGTGATTTACTGGTTGCCCGTGATCCCCGGTAGCGGCTTTCAAACCACCGCGCACCAGCTTGTCGCGCAACTGTTCATGGCGGTCGGCTTGTGGCTCGGACTCGAACGTACGGACCTGACGCTTCGTCAGCGCCGCGCGACCTGGCTGGCGATGCTCGGTACGCATGCGCTTTGGTTTGCAGTCGTCTGGAGCGCGGCGATCCACGGCGTATTTCGGCTGAGTGCCTCACCGCCGCCGTTGCCGTGGCTGCCGTTGGCGATCTTCCTTCCGGTGATCGCTGGCGCGCCGCTATTGCTGCTGTCGCGGCGGGTGGGGCTTGTGCTCGACGCGATGCCCGCCGCCTGGCTCATCGCGCTGCAGTTCTACCGCGTGTTCGGCAGCTGGGCGATCGCGGCGTGGCTGCACGGCGCGATGGCCGGCGTCGACGCGTTGCCCGCGGGAACGGGCGATTTGCTGACCGGCCTGTTCGCCGTTCCCGCGGCCATTGCAGTGGCGAGCGGCACGGCGCAGGGGCGCAAGGCCGCCATCGCCTGGAACGTTTTCGGGCTCGCCGATTTCGCCGTCGCGGTGACGTTGGGGATGATCACGGCGCCAGGCCGATTCCAGTTGATTGCTCCGGAGATGCCGAGCCTCAACGCAGGCACCTATCCCTATGTGCTGACGCCCGCGTTCGTCGTGCCCAGTTCGATCTTGCTGCACGCGTTGTCGCTGCGCCAGTTGTTCCGGCGTCGCGCCGGGTGAACGCTATTCATTCCATCCACACGTTGGAAAACACCTTGCAGGAGGCAACATGTCGCCGGAATCGATCTTCCGTTTGCATCTCGTTCTCGGGTATGTCGCGTGGCTTCTTTGTTTCACCGTGTACATCTGGCCCAGGCTCAAGGCGATGGACCCCTTCGACGCGCAACGCGCCATCGCCACGCTGCATAGCTTCCGCTTCTTCGGGCTGGTCTTCGTGCTGCCGGGCGTCGTGAGTCCCGACTTGCCCGCAAGTTTCGCCGTGCCTACGGCCTATGGCGACCTCGCCACCGGCGTGCTGGCCATGCTGGCGCTGCTCACAGCAAGAAAACGTCCGGTTTTCTGGTTCTTCGTCGTGGCGTTCAATCTCGTGGGCGCGGTGGACCTGGTTCTCGCCTACTACCACGCTATCCAGGCCGGCGTTCCCGTGCATGCGGGAGAACTGGGGGCGACGTACGTGATTCCCGTGATCTATGTGCCGCTATTGGCGATTACGCACGGCGCCGCTTTCTATCTGTTGCTGCGTGCGCAGCGCAAGGTTGCCGCGCATAGCGATCGTGCCGCGAGCGACGCATTGTTTCGAAGGAGCGCCCGCTAAACCTTCGTTCACCTGAAAGGCATTTCGGGGCAATTTCACTGGACAGGGGCCGAGAGACGTTGCTTTAATAAGCAGCCGTTCATCCGCCAACGCAACCTGATTCGGGAGACAACACAGTGGACAAAGCCGCCGATCCGATCCTGCAGGTCTTGCACGACTATCAAGCCGCGGTATATGCGAAAGACGTCGATGCATTCGTCGCGCTATACGCCCCGGACATATTGGCTTTCGACATGTGGGGCGCCTGGACGTACGAGGGCATTGCGTCCTGGCGCAACATGGTGGAGGGCTGGTTCGGATCGCTGGGCGCCGAGCGCGTGGTGGTCGAATTCAGCGAAGCGCAGACTGCCATGTCACAGGACCTTGCTGTGCTGCACGCCTTTGTGACGTACAAAGCGGTGACGGTGGACGGCGAGGAATTACGCTCGATGGACAATCGTATTACCGCAACGCTCAAACAAACGGGCGAGGGGTGGAAGATCTTCCACCAGCATTCTTCGTCGCCGATCGATCCTGCCACGACGAAGGTCATTTTCAAACGTTAGTCGCGGCAACGAAACATGAAGGGCCATCCAGGCCCTTCATGCCGTTACCGTTGGGCTTTCCCTGGCACCTGTTGCCCGCGCAACGAACATGCCATCGCGCTCGAGCGATCAAGTTGCTTCCGTCAATTTCCGGTTCCGACGTCATAGAACGCTTTCGCATCGGGACTTTCCCTGCATACGCATCGCGGCTGGCCGTGTTGGTGGCCGGCTTTGGCCGCTTTGACCGTTATTGGGCTGCGTGGCTGTGCGGTCGTCGGCAACATTTGCCGTTTTCCCTGCGCTCCAGGTGTCTCGGGGCTCGCTCACGAAAACTGTTGCTATGCACAAAAGTTGACTTCTGGCACGCAGGAATGCGCCCAGGACTAACCCGAATGCAAGAAAGTATCAGTCTGCGGTCTGATTTTCAGTGGTGGATCCGTGCCGCGCCTGGTACTTTTCAGTCATGGCGGCGCGGCCGTTGAGCCAGGTGCAGCGTAGGCGCGAGCAGCCGTCGCAGAACAAGAAAAGATCCGTGCAGGAGGAGTCGAGATGCAAACCCTTGGGGCAGCCACGGCGCGCGCAGGTGCGCCACGCGCCACACATTCCCAGCCTGACCTCGAACTGGTCGCCGTACCGCGCGACGAGTCGTTCAAGGTCTGGTCGCACGGCTATCCCTATCGGACGGTGCGCTGGCACTTCCATCCCGAGTACGAAATCCACCTCATCACCGCGACCACGGGCAAGTATTTCGTGGGCGATTTCATTGGCAGCTTCGCGCCCGGCAATCTCGTGATGATCGGCCCGAACCTGCCGCACAACTGGGTGAGCAGTGTGCCGCACGACGAACCGGTGGACGAGCGCTGCCTCGTTCTGCAGTTCGATGCGGATTTCATCGCGCGCGCGATCGAGGCGTTTCCCGAATTCCGGCGTGTGGAGCCGCTGCTCGACGCGTCGCGCTGGGGGCTGCTGTTCACGCCGGAAACTGGCGCGGCGGCCGAGCCGATCCTGCGCGAGATGCTGGGCGCGCAAGGCATGCGCCGAGTCACGCTCTTTATCGACTTGCTCGACCTGCTCGTGCAAAGCGACGAACCTGCGGCGCTCGCGAGCGAGGCGTACCGCGCCGATCCCGCCCGCTATGCGGGCACGCGGATCAACCATGTGCTGGCCTTCATCGGCAAGAATCTCTCGCAGGAACTGCGCGAAACGGAGCTGGCGGAACTGGCCGGGCAGAGCGTGAGCGCGTTCTCGCGCTACTTCCGCCGTCATACGGGCGTGTCGTTCGTGCGCTACGTGAACCAGCTGCGCATCAATCTGGCGTGCCAGCTGCTGATGTCAGGTGAACTGAATATCACGGACATCTGCTATCAGGTGGGCTTCAACAACCTCTCGAATTTCAACCGCCAGTTCCTGCTGCTCAAGGAAATGTCGCCTTCGCGCTGGCGGTCGTATCAACGGCTCAATGCCGCGAGCGCGGCCAGCAAGAGCGAAGCCGTGTACGGCGTGCCGGCGATCGGCTAGCGGATCGTTCCCGAATGGAATCAAACGCAGTGCTCGTAGCGGGTGTTGCGAAGGCAGAACTCGCACTTTCACAAGGCATCACGGCAGCACCGGCAACCACCAGGCATTCAACCAAAAAGCGGAGACACGCAATGACCCGAGTTCACACCCAACTGATCGGCGCCGCCGCACTCAGCCTCGCCCTCGCGGGCATCACGTCGGCGCATGCCGCGCCGAGCGGCACGGTCGCGTTCCTGATGCCCGACCAGGCCTCTACGCGCTACGAGCAGCACGACTTCCCCGGCTTCAAGGCCGAAATGAGCAAGCTCTGCCCCGACTGCAAGGTGCTCTACCAGAATGCGAACGCCGATGCTTCGCAGCAGCAGCAACAGTTCAACTCGGTGATCGCGCAGGGCGCGAAGGTCATCGTGCTCGACCCGGTGGATTCCACGGCGGCGGCTTCGCTCGTGCATATGGCGCAGAGCCAGGGCATCAAGGTCATTGCGTATGACCGGCCCGTGCCTTCCACGCCCGCCGACTACTACGTCTCGTTCGACAACGAGGAAATCGGCAAGTCCATCGCGCAATCGCTCGTCGAGCACCTGAAGGCGTCGGGCGTTGCCGGGAGCAAGGGCGGCGTGCTCGAAGTGAACGGCTCGCCGACCGACGCCGCCGCCGGGCTCATCAAGAAGGGCATTCACGAAGGGTTGCAGGGCAGCGGCTACAAGACGCTCTCCGAGTTCGACACGCCCGAGTGGGCGCCGCCGAAGGCGCAGCAGTGGGTGAGCGGGCAGATCACGCGCTTCGGGCCGCAGATCGTCGGCGTCGTGGCCGCCAACGACGGCACGGCCGGCGGCACCATCGCGGCCTTCAAGGCGGCGGGCGTGAACCCGGTTCCGCCGGTGACGGGCAACGACGCGACGACTGCGGGCCTGCAGCTCATCATCGCGGGCGACCAGTACAACACGATCCTCAAGCCGAGCGAGATCGTGGCGGGCGCGGCGGCGAAGGTGGCCGTGGGCTTCCTCGACGGCAAGCCCGTGAAGGGCGAGACGACGCTCTTCAAGACGCCCTCGCAACTCTTCAAGCCGGCCGTCATCACGCAGCAGAACATCAAGGCCGAAGTGGTGGACAAGGGCTTCGCGAACGCGAAGGACCTGTGCACGGGCCGTTACGCCGACGGCTGCAAGAAGCTCGGCATTGGCGGCTGATAGCGGTGGTCGGGCCCGGCACGCGCCGGGCCCCGAGCGTAACGAAGAGGTACCCATTTCATGACTGACGAATTGACGAACCGCGCTACGGACCACGCGACGACACGCAGCGCGCCCGGCGAGCTGGTGCTGAGCCTGCGCGGCATCTCGAAGCACTTCGGCGCGGTGTCGGCGCTCACGGATATCGAACTCGACGTGCATGCGGGCGAGGTGGTCGCCCTCGTTGGCGACAACGGCGCGGGCAAATCGACGCTCGTGAAGATTCTTGCGGGCGTGCACCAGCCGAGCGCCGGGACGATCACGTTCCGCGGCCAGCCGGTGAATCTGTCCGATCCGGGCACGGCGCTCGATCTGGGCATCGCGACGGTGTTCCAGGACCTCGCGCTGTGCGAGAACCTCGACGTCGTGGCGAACATCTTCCTTGGCCGCGAGTTGAGCCCGTACCGGCTCGACGAGGTCACGATGGAAGTGAAGGCCTGGACGCTGCTCAACGAGCTTTCGGCGCGCATTCCGAGCGTGCGCGACGTGGTCGCCTCGCTCTCGGGCGGCCAGCGCCAGACGGTGGCGATCGCACGCTCGCTGCTGCTCGACCCGAAGCTCATCATGCTCGACGAGCCCACCGCCGCACTCGGCGTGGCGCAGACGGCCGAGGTGCTGAACCTGATCGAGCGCGTGCGCGACCGCGGGCACGCGGTCATCATGATCAGCCACAACATGGAAGACGTGCGCGCGGTGGCGGACCGCATTGTCGTGCTGCGTCTGGGCCGCAACAACGGGATCTTCTATCCCGACTCGTCCAATGCCGAACTCGTGGCGGCGATCACCGGCGCAACGGAAAACGCGGTGTCGCGCCGCGCCGGCCGCCGCCAGGCGCAACAGGACGTCCAATGAAAGGAACGATCATGAGCAAGACTATCCATGGCGCTCCGCAGCCTGAAAGCAACGACGCCTCCAAGCCCGCCACCTTGCTCGACCGCAGCGACGTGCGCGTGAAGCATGCGAGCGGCATCGGCGAAAGCGTTTCGGCCTTCGTCGATCGCGTGCGTTCGGGCGACCTGGGGTCGCTGCCGGTCATCGCAGGGCTCGTCATCATCTGGACGGTGTTCACGAGCCTGAACCCGGTGTTTCTCTCCGCCGACAACCTCGTGAACATGCTGTTCGACTGCTCGACGGTCGGCGTGATTTCGCTGGGCATCGTCTGCGTGTTGATGCTCGGGCAGATCGATCTCTCGGTCGGTTCGATGAGCGGCTTCGCTTCGGCGCTCGTCGGCACGCTGTGGGTCAACGACGGCTGGCCGGTGCTGCTCGCCATCGTCGCCGCCATTGCGGTGGGCGCGGTGATCGGCGCGCTGTATGCGCTGCTGCTGAACTGGATCGGCATGCCCAGTTTCGTTTCCACGCTCGCGGGCCTGCTCGCCATTCTCGGCATGCAGCTCTACGTGCTCGGTTCGACGGGTTCGATCAATTTGCCCTACGGCTCGACGATGGTGAATTTCGGACAGCTGATGGTCATCCCGCCGATCGTCTCGCATGGGATCGCGTTGCTGCCCGGTGTCGTGCTCCTGCTGCTCGGCATGCGCACGCGCACGCGCCGCCATGCGGCCAGGCTTTCCGCACCGTCGATGGCAAGCCTGCTCGTACGTGCGGTGGCGCTGACCGTGTTCCTCGAAATCGTCGTGGCCTATCTGAACCGCGGGCGCGGCGTGCCGCTGATGTTCGGCCTCTTTCTCGGGCTCGCGGTCGTCATGCAATACGCGCTCACGCGCACGCGCTGGGGCCGCTCGATGCATGCCGTGGGCGGCAACCATGAGGCCGCCAGGCGCGCGGGCATCAAGGTCGGCGCGATCTATACGAGCGCTTTCGTGCTGTGCGCGAGCCTCGCCGCCATTGGCGGCGTGCTGACTGCGGCGCGCCTCGCCTCGGCGAGCCAGCAGGCCGGCACAGGCGACGTGAACCTCAACGCCATCGCGGCAGCCGTGATCGGCGGCACGAGCCTGTTCGGCGGGCGCGGCAGCGCATGGTCGGCAGTGCTTGGCATTATCGTGATCCAGTCGATTGCGAGCGGCCTCACGCTGCTGAACCTGTCGTCGTCGCTGCGCTTCATGATTACCGGCGCCGTGCTGGCCATTGCGGTGATCGTCGATTCGCTCGCCCGCCAGTCGCGCGTTTCGCATGGCCGCGCTTAAGGCCACACTTAGGGCGCTGGAACTCGACTCAAGGAGAAAGTCACCCATGTCTGAATCGATCAAGGGAAAGGTCGCCGCCATTACGGGCGCGGCGTCCGGCATCGGCTTCGCGTGTGCGCGCGCGTTCGTGGAGGAAGGCGCGAAAGTCGTGCTGATCGACCGTGCGCAGGACCGGCTCGCGAAATGTTGCGCGGAACTCGGCCCCAATGCGCTACCGCTCGCGATGGATCTGCTCAACCCCGCGGACTATGCGGGCATGTTGCCCAGAATTCTCGATCTCGCGGGCGGGCTCGACATCTTTCACGCCAATGCGGGCGCCTATATCGGCGGCGAGGTGGCGAACGGCAATCCCGACGAGTGGGACCGCATGCTCAACCTGAACATCAACGCCGCGTTTCGCTCCGTGCATGCGGTGCTGCCGCACATGATCGCGCAGAAGTCGGGCGATATCATTTTCACGAGCTCGGTGGCGGGCGTCGTGCCGGTGGTGTGGGAGCCCATTTATACGGCTTCGAAGTTCGCGGTGCAGGCCTTCGCGCATACCGTGCGCCGCCAGGTCGCGAAGCACGGTGTGCGCGTGGGTGCGGTGCTGCCGGGCCCCGTGGTCACGGCGTTGCTGGACGACTGGCCCAAGGCGAAGATGGACGAAGCACTGGCCCAGGGCAGTCTCATGCAGCCGAAGGAAGTGGCCGATTCCGTGGTATTCATGCTTACGCGGCCGCGCAATGTCACCATACGCGACCTCGTGATCCTGCCTAACAGTGTCGATCTGTAAATCCACAGTCAACGAGCCATGACTTCAAATCAGCAGGCTGGCGGCGCGCGCCATACCGTCGGCGTCGATGTGGGCACGGGCAGCGCCCGCGCCGGTATTTTCGATTCCACCGGACGCATGGTGGCGTCGGCAAAACACGACATCACCGTGTTTCATGAGAGCGGCGCGATTGTCGAGCAATCGAGCACGCAGATCTGGAACGCCGTGTGCCACGCCGTGAAGGAAGCGCTGGCGCAGGCCGCGATCTCGCCGGAGAGCATCGCGGGCATCGGCTTCGACGCCACCTGTTCGCTCGTCGTGCTGGGCGAGGGCGGCGAGCCGCTGCCCGTCGGGCCGTCTGAAGTGGCGGAGCGCGACATCATCGTATGGATGGATCATCGTGCCGTGGAGCAGGCCGAGCGCATCAACGCCACGGGCCACGACGTGCTGCGCTTCGTGGGCGGCAAGATCTCGCCCGAGATGGAAACGCCCAAGCTGCTGTGGCTGCTCGAAAACCGGCCGAAGGTGTTTGCCGCGGCCTGGCAGTTCTTCGACCTGACCGACTTCCTCACGTGGCGCGCCACGGGCGACCTGGCGCGCTCCACCTGTACCGTCACCTGCAAGTGGACCTATCTCGCCCACGAGCAGCGCTGGGACGAGAGCTACTTCCGCACCGTGGGCCTGGGCGTACTCGCCGACGAAGGCTTCGCGCGCATCGGTCAGACGATCGTCGAGCCGGGCACGCCGCTTGGCAACGGGCTCACGCCGCAGGCCGCCGCGCAGCTCGACCTGCGCGCGGGCACGCCGGTGGCGACCGGCGTGATCGACGCGCACGCGGGCGGCATCGGCACGGTGGGCGCGCAAGGGCAGCCCGAGGCGTGCCTCGCGTACGTGTTCGGCACCTCGTCATGCACGATGACGACCACGCGCGACCCCGTGTTCGTGCCGGGTGTGTGGGGCCCGTACTACTCGGCGATGGTGCCCGAGGCCTGGCTCAACGAGGGTGGGCAGTCGGTGGCGGGCGCGGCGATCGAGCGCCTCCTCACGCTGCATCCGCTTGGCACGGAAGCCGCGAGCCGCGCGGCGAGCGAGGGCCAGTCGCTGCCGACGATGCTCGCCGCTCTGGCGGCCCAGGCTTCGGACGGCCTCTCCGGCGCGGTGCGCCTCGCGCACGATCAGGGTCTGCACGTCGTGCCGGAATTTCTCGGCAACCGCGCGCCGTTTGCCGATCCGCACGCGCGGGCGGTCATCGCGGGACTCGGCATGGAGACGGACATGGAGAGCCTGGTCGCGCTCTATGTCGCGGGCATTTGCAGCATCGGCTATGGGCTGCGGCAGATTATCGAGGTGCAGGCCCAGGCGGGCGCGCCGATCGAGCAGGTCGTGATCAGCGGCGGCGCGGGGAGGCTTGACCTCGTGCGCCAATTGCTTGCGGACGCAACGGGTAAGCCGGTGCTCGCCACCCACGCGGACGAGCCCGTATTGCTGGGCGCAGCGATGCTGGGCGCCGTGGCAGGCGGCTTATACGAAAACGCGCGCGAGGCGATGGCCGCGATGTCGCAGGTCAGCAAGGTCTACGCACCGGCCACGGGCGAGATCGCAGCGCTGCACGAGGCGCGTTACCGCGCCTTCACGCAGTTGCAGGAGGTGGCGCGCGCGATCAGGTAGTCGCGGCGGCAGCGGTTCAGGCCGCCTCGCCGCTGCGCTGCGCGAGCGCGGCAGCGGCCGCCTGACTCTGTGCGAGGTGGCGCAGCAGCTTCGTCACCATCAATACAACGGTGAACGCGAGCACCACGAAGAACACCGCGAGCGGCGTGAGCACGTGCACGGAGACAAAGCCGGCCAGCCCCATCATTGCCGACGAAACGAGCAGCAGCGCGCAGCCCAGAATCGCGCTCGTCAAACCCGCAATGTGCGGGAACAGCGAATTGCCCTTCGCCATCAGCGTGGGGTACATCGCCCCCGCGCACAGACCCATCACGAGCACAGGAATGGCGAGCGTCCACACGCGCAGGCCCACCGTGAGCGCGAGCACGAGCATGACGATCGACGCCCCAGCCATCACCCGCGCGCCAATGCGCAGCCGTTGTTCCGGAGTGGGCAGGCGCGGGCCGTGCACCCGGTTCGAGAGGCCGCCGAGGAAATACATCAAGCCAATGCCGAGCGCGAGGTAGCCGAAGAACGTAGGCGGCTTGTGCAGCGTGTTCTGCACCATGAACGGCCCGACGATGTTGAACACCAGCAAGATGCTGTAGCACAGGCCCTGGGCGAGAAAGCAGCTCTGGAACACGGGGCTCGCGAGCACCTTGCCCGCGTTCGCGATGAGCGTGCGCGGCTCCAGATGCACTGGCTGCCGCAAGGTCTCGCGAAAGCGCCACAACAGCGCCCACATCACCCCCGAATAGACGAGCAGGAACACGAGGCACGACTTCCAGCCGAACAACTCCTGCAAGTGCGCGCCGATCACGGGCGCGACGATCGGTGCGAGCCCCCAGGTGATCGACATATAGGTGAACGCGTGCATGAGCGCGGTGCCCACGAACGTGTCGGTGATGATCGCCTTGGCGAGCAGGTTGGTGGCGGCAATGCCGAAGCCCTGCAGGCAGCGCGCGAGCACGAACGTTTCCAGATTCGGCGCGGCCAGCGAAAGCAGGCAGCCGATCGTGTACACGACGAGGCCGAAGCCCAGCACGGGTTTGCGTCCGAGGGCGTCGGAGATCGGCCCGAAGATGAGCTGGCCGAGCGCGTACGCCGCCATATAGACCGACACGCTCGACTGGATCGCTTGCGGCGAGGTCGCGAAGTAGCGCGCCATGGCAGGCAGCGCCGGCACGTAGATGTCGATGGCGAGCTGTCCGGCGGAGGCGAACAGGCAGATCAGGAACAGCAGGAAGCGCGGCGAGTTCGCCGGGCGTGCGGCGAGGGCTGGACGTTCGGGCAGATCGTGGGTCATGACAGCGTGAAAAGGGCGGATTGCGGTGCGGCGGCGCGGGGGCGTTCGAGCAAAGCATGTTCCAACAGCGCGTTCGAATCACGAACACAACGTCCGGCGCTCAGGCGTAGGCGCGTATTGTGCCCGTTATCGCCGGTTTCCGTGCGACGCCGCATCGAGCGCGCGCGGCAGGCGCTTGGAGGCAGTGGCGTGCCAGGCGCGGCGTTTGCTGGATCTCCGCCTATCTCGCACCGGATATTCGCGGAGTGCCGACATGCCAGAGAGAAGGCCGAAACCGGCCATGCGCCGCCCGACCACCGCGCAGGACTATGAAGTCTTCTGCGGCGAGCAGATCGACGGCGCGGGCCGCTACTACGGGCTGCTGCGTATTCGCCGCAAGACCGATGGGCGGCTCATCTATCCGTTCGACGGCTGCCCGCGTCCGGGGCCCTGCGCAACGGGTCCGCTGGCGCGGCAACAGGCGCTCACGCTTGCTGACGAGCTGATCCGCGCGGACATCGCAACCCCCGAAGAGTGACGACGCCGTACCTCGTGTGTCGCGGCCACCCATGCAGACGAACTGCCCGCGCCATGCCGCCTGATCGGGCGCGCCGAGAATTTCATTTTGCGAGAGGCCCGTCGGGTAGAAATGAATACTCCTCCCTTTGGAGAATCCGCTTAATTTTGGAATCATTTTTTAGTGCCCGACGCGTAGCATTCTCGAAATTCCGTTGTGCGAGAAACGAAGATGAGCGAGAAGGGCGATTTGCGTTACTTTGACTATGCCGCGACCACCCCGGCGGACCCGCGGGTGATTGAGGCGATGTTCGGCTGTCTGGGCATGGAAGGCGACTTCGGCAACCCGGCGTCCAGCTCGCATGGCGCGGGCCAGCGGGCGCGCCGGCTGGTCGAGCAGGCGCGCAAGGGCGTGGCGGCGCTGATCGGCGCCGATGCCGAAGAGATCGTCTGGACTTCCGGCGCGACCGAGTCGAACAATCTCGCGCTCAAGGGCTATGCGGATCGCGCGACACAAAAGCGCCACCTCATCACGAGCCAGCTCGAGCACAAGGCCATTCTCGACACAATGACGAGCCTCGAAGCGCGCGGCATGGCCGTCACGCGCCTCGCACCGAACGCGCACGGCGAGATCACGGCCGAAGCCGTGGCCGCTGCGCTGACGCCCGACACCGGGCTTGTCTCGCTCATGCTGGTCAACAACGAACTGGGCACGCTCACCGACGTCGCGGCGATTGCGCGCGTGGTGCATGCCGCGGGCGCACTGCTGCACGTCGATGCGGCGCAGGCGCTCGGCAAGACGCCCATCGACGTGAAAGCGATGGGCATCGACCTGCTCTCGATGTCGGCGCACAAGGTGTATGGGCCGAAGGGCATTGGCGCCATCTACGTGAGCCGCGACGCGTTCGAGCGCATCGCACCGCAAATGCACGGCGGCGGTCACGAGCGCGGTTTGCGCTCGGGCACGCTCGCCACACACCAGATCGTCGGCATGGGCGTGGCGTGTGTGATTGCGCGAGAGGCGCTGCAAGCGGACAGCGAGCGCATTGCCGGGCTCGGCGAGCGTCTTTTGGCCGAAGTGCTCGCGCTGCCGGGCGTCACGCTCAATGCGGCGCGCGCGAAGCGCATTCCGCACACACTGAGCCTCACGATCGATCTGCCTGGCTTCTTCCCCTTTCTGCTGACCGGCGACCTCGCGATCTCCTCGACCTCGGCCTGCAACTCGGCTGCGGGCACGCCTTCGCATGTGCTCACGGCCATCGGGGTGGGCGAGGAAGCGGCGAACCGCACGGTGCGTTTGAGCTTCGGGCGCTTTACGAAGCCGGAAGACGTCGACTTCGCGGTGGACTGCATACGCCGCGCGGTGGCGCCGTGCCTGCCGGCCGCGGTGACCGAGGCGACCGAAGCGACCGCTTGACCTTGCCGTTCAACGTCACGCTGACCATCGACCCGCGATGATCGTTTCACTCGTTCTCGGCGCCATGATCGGCGCACTGCTGGGACTCACGGGCGCCGGCGGCGGCATTCTCGCCGTGCCGGCCATCGTGGTGGGCATGGGCTGGCCCATGCAGCAGGCCACGCCGGTCGCCTTGATCGCCGTGGCGAGCAGCGCGGGAATCGGCGCGCTCGAAGCGTTCAGAAAGCGCCTCGTGCGCTATCGCGCGGCGTTCTGCATGGCGCTGGCGGGCGTGCCGACCACGTGGCTCGGCGTGCGCCTCGCGCAAGCCATGCCGCAACGCCTGCTGCTCGCGCTCTTCGCCGGCGTGATGCTGTTCGTGGCCGTGCGGCTGCTGCGCCAAACCATCGGGAAAAAGCGCGCGCTGCAGGAAGCGTCGCCGCTTTGCGTGGGTCGCATCAATCCCGACACGGGCCGCCTCGTCTGGTCGAGAACCACAGCGCTTGCGCTCGCCTCGACCGGCGCGTTGACGGGCCTGATGACGGGGCTGCTCGGCGTGGGCGGCGGCTTCATCATCGTGCCGATGCTGCGCAAGCTCACCAACATCTCCATGCACGGCATCGTTGCGACGTCGCTGATGGTCATCGCGCTCGTGGGCTCCGGCGGTGTGGTGGCCACAGTGCTGCACGGCGTGCCGCTGCGGCTCGACCTCACGCTCTGGTTCAGCGTCGCGACCGTCGCGGGCATGATGCTGGGCCGTCACGTTTCGCATCGCGTCTCGGCGCGCCATACGCAGATGGGTTTTGCCGCCATCCTCGTGTGCGTGGCGTGCGGCATGCTCGCCAAGGTGGCGCTCGGCTACTGACCGGAGCGCTGTTTGGCTTTAGCCAGCCTCAGCCAGGAAGATCGAGATTTCGTCGGCGAGCCAGTCGCGCACGGCGCGCACTTTGGGATCGTCGCGGCTGCCAATGCGATAGACGAGGTCATGGCCGCGCTCGGACTCGAGCCGCAATTGCGGGAACGGCGCGACCAGGCGACCCGCCGCAATGTCGTCCGCCACGATCACGCTGCGCCCAAGCGCCACACCTTCGCCGCGTATTGCCGCTTCGATGGCGAGACTCCCATGGCTGTACGCCGTGCCGCGATCGCTGCGCACGCCGCTCAAGCCTGCCAGCGCCAGCCATTGTTCCCAGTTCGCGAGCATGCCGCCTTCGTGCAGCAAGGTGCAGCGCGCGAGGCTTTCAACCGAGGTCATGCCGCCCATCTTCGCCCGATAATCAGCACTGCAAACTGGCGTCACGGTCTCGTCGAGAATACGCTCGGCCAGCACGCGCGGGTAGCGCCCGCTGCCGTAGCGAATCGCGACATCGACGTCCGAGTCGTTGAGATCGACGTATTTGTCGGTCACGTCGAGGTGCACGTCCAGTTCCGGATGGCGGGCCTTGAGGCGATAAAGGCGCGGCGCGAGCCAACGGTTCGCGAAGGACACGCTGGCGTTGATCTTCAGGCGCGTGACGCTGTCGTGCGTGCGCAGGCGCTCGGACTCCTTGGTCAATTCAGCCAGCGCGCGGTTCACAGCCAGCAGAAATTCCGCGCCCGCCTCGGTCAGGACGATGCGCCGCGTGAGGCGCTGGAACAGCGCCACGCCCAGATGGCTTTCGAGCGTCTTGATGTGGCGGCTCACGGCGCCATGCGTGACGTGCAGTTCCTGCGCCGCCAGCGTCATGCTGAGCAGCCGCCCGGTGGCTTCGAAGGCGCGCAGGGTTTGCAGCGGGGGAAGGCGGTCGAACATGGAGCGGGATGCGTGCGGTATGTGTGAGTTTTGCTCACGCATTATATGACGACAAATGGTTTGTCAGCCACGTTGGCGCCCTTCAATATGGGCGCAAAGCCGCCGGACGTAAGCGAACTCGTGCTACCCCGGCCGCGCATTCCTGAAGGTTGGCATTCTCCGCTTTGCGTCGCTCATCATGGATCTTCTGCTTTTCAAGCTCGTCGTTACGCCGTTGTTGCTGTTGGCCGCCAGTCTTGCCGCTCGCCGCTGGGGCGAAGCGGTTGGCGGGTTGCTCGTGGGGCTGCCGCTCACCTCGGGGCCGGTTTCGGTTTTTCTCGCGCTGGAGCACGGACCGGCGTTTGCGGCGCAAGCGACGTCGGGCTCGCTCGTCGCAACGGCTGCTCAGGCGGCGTTCTGCGTCGCCTATTGCAAGGTTGCCGCGCGCGGGTGGAAGGTGGCCCTCGCGGCGGGCGGCGCGACGTTTTCCCTCGTGGCCCTCGTGCTGCAATGGAGCGAACTGCCGGCCCACGGTCTTTATCTCTTCGCCATTCTGGCCATCGCCCTTGCGCTGAACCTGATCCCCAACAAGCCGGCAAGAACCGCGCGGCTCACGCCGCCGTGGTGGGATTTGCCTTCGCGCATGATGCTCATTGCCGGTCTCGTGGTGAGCGTCACGCTGATCGCGCCTTACGTCGGCCCCGAGGCGAGCGGCGTGCTCGCGTCGCTGCCGTTCATGGCGATCATCCTCGCCGTGTTCGCGCATCGCATGATCGGCCATGAAGCGGCGCAGCAACTCATGCGCGGCATGACCACGGGACTGCTGGGCTTCGCCTCGTTCTTCTTCGTGCTGAGCCTCACGCTCACGCACTGGAACCTGCTGGCCGCCTACGGCACTGCGATTCTTTGCGTGCTCACGATCCAGGCGATTTCCCTGTATCGCATGCGCTTGCCGGCGCCTTGCCTGCACGCCAAATCCAAACCGGAAGGCAGCGCGCCGTAAGGACGGGTATTGCAACCGGCGGGCTCGGGCGCGTGTGCTGCGCTGCATCGCGGGAAAGGGGCTTCGGGCGACGGCAACGGCAACGCCTCGAAGCTCATGGCGGATGACCTACACTACAGAACCAGCGGACGCGGCCACTTCCGCGCCGCCGGCCCGCCATGGCGCACCTCTTCTTCGCAGCTTCCATTCAGCGGCACGTCGCGACGCCCGAGCGCGAGATCGACGCGCGCACGCTGCGCGAAGCGTTCGATGCCGTGTTTGCCGAACAGCCGCGATTGCGCGGCTATATCCTCGACGATCAGGGCGCGCTGCGAAAGCATCTGGCGGTGTTCGTGGACGGCGTGCGGCTACGCGATCGCGAGCATCTGAGCGATGTGCTTGGCGATGCGAGTCGGGTGTATGTCGTGCAGGCGCTGTCGGGCGGATGACCAGAGGGCACGCGAGATGAGCGATCGATTGCTAGTCGCAACCCGCAAGGGGCTGTTCGTTATGCAAGCCGATGGAGAGGGCGGCTGGACAATCGGCGAACCCGAGTTCTTCGGCGAGCCGGTGAGCATGGTGATGCGCGACGCGCGCGACGGGTCGCTCTATGCTGCGCTCAATCTCGGCCACTTCGGCGTGAAACTGCATCGCAGGCGCGCAGGCAGGGCGGACTGGGAAGAGTGCGCGGTGCCCGTCTATCCGCCTCAACCTGCCGGGGACATTCAGGCCAACGAACCAGACGCATTGGGGCGTTTGCCCGCGCCGTGGTCGCTGCAACAGATCTGGTCGCTCGAGCCTGGCGGCGCGGACGAGCCTGGCGTGCTGTGGGCGGGCACGATACCGGGCGGCCTGTTCCGTTCCGCCGACGGCGGCGACACCTGGGAACTGAACCGCCCGTTATGGGACTGCCCGGAGCGGCGCGAATGGGCTGGCGGCGGCTACGACGCGCCGGGCATCCACTCGGTCATGGTCGATCCGCGCGACAGCCAGCACGTCACGGTGGGCGTGTCGTGTGGCGGCGTCTGGCAAACGGGCGATGGCGGCGCGACCTGGCGCCTCACCGCCGAGGGCATGGAAGCCGACTACATGCCGCCCGAACGCCGCGGCGAGCCCAACGCGCAGGACCCGCACCGCGTGGTGCAATGCGCGGCGAATCCGGACGTGCTGTGGACGCAGCATCACTGCGCGATCTTCCGCTCGACCGATGGCGCGGCGCACTGGCGGCGTATCGAAGCGCAGCCGTCGAGCTTCGGTTTCGCGGTCGTGGTGCATCCGCGCGAGCCCGACACGGCGTGGTTCGTGCCGGCTCAAAAAGACCAGTATCGCGTTCCCGTGGATGGCCAGTTCGTCGTGACGCGCACGCGCGATGGCGGGCGCACGTTCGAACAATTCTCGAGCGGGCTGCCGGCTGCGCCCGCGTACGACATCGTGTACCGGCATGGGCTCGACATCGACGACTCTGGCGAGCGGCTTGCGATGGGGTCGACCACGGGCGCGCTATGGACTTCGGACGACGGCGGCGAACACTGGCGGCTCGTTTCGGCGCACTTGCCGCCGGTGTATTGCGTGCGGTTTGGGTGAGGGCGCGGGGCCGCGAGCATCGAGCTCGACTTGGATGCGCTCTAGCGGGCTGCGCAACTTTGAAAGGGTGTAGACGGGCGCTGCGAGCGGCGGGTTAGGTATAGCGTGTTCGCGATCAAGGGAGTCGACCGATCCTCGGGAGGCGTGTTTTAGGCGTTGGGCACTAACTTCAGCGGAGTTTTCTGCTGTTGACCGCAGGTGGAGCAATCGTAGCGGCTGTCACGCCGCGCGACCAGGGAGTCCGCAGGAGACGGCGCTATCAGTTGTGGCTCGTAGAGCAAGTGCTATGCATGAAGGTGTTGAGGCGTGCGACGATATCTATGCCGAATCATTACCTCGCCGCTGGCAACGTTCGGGGGTGATAGCAGCCGTCAGATAGTCCGCCCAAACCATCGCAACGACGTCCCTCCCAGCACTTAAGCCCGGGCATTCCTGCACAGTCAGTCGCCACATACCGGCTATCACGTAACTCTCTCTCAAAAAACTAAGTCGTCTCTATTGGCTGTTCTTTAATAAGCATATCGAACATTCACGGAAACTACACGCCCCGTCCGATTGACGCGTTGTTGTTGTAGCCCTAGATTTCCGCAAAGAAAGCTGTGAACGCAACGATTTCAACGTTTCAACCGGACAGGGACGGCGAATGAATGCTGTGACGAAGAGCTTCACGGACGCGCTGAGCCACCCGAGCGTGCGCCTGACCCAGCATCTGAGGATCTGGATCGGCAAGCAAGCGCATGATCTCGATGTGGTCGACTTCAAGGTGCGCGGCGGCCTCTGCAAGGATTACAGGGCGCAGATCACGGTTGCCTCGCCGCGGCTGGATATCGATGGCAAGGAGTATGTGGGGCTGCGCGCGGGCCTGCAGGTCGACGAACGGGCGTCGGTGCCCTCGGCGAGCTGGACCGAACCTGTAGACCACGCGGCGGCGACATTCAATGGCGTGGTGACGCGCTGGAAGCGCATCCGTGTGAGCCGCGACGAGGCCACTTATGAGGCGCGTATTGAGCCGCGCTTTGCCGCGCTGTACAAGCGCATCATCAAATCCGACGTATTGAAGGATGTCACATTCGAGGAGCTGGTCCGCCAGACTTTGATCGACGGGCAGAACCTGGACGCCTTCGACATCGAGTTCCATCTCGAAGGCCCGCAGGAGAAGATGGAGCAGGTCGTGATGTATGAAGAGTCAGTTTGGAACTTCATCACACGGCATGCGAAACGCAAGGGCATTTTCTGGTTCTACCGGCAGGAGCGCGGCGAGAACGGACTGCTCGATATCCTTGTTTTTGCTGACAACCCGCGCGCCTATATCCGGTCAATCAACCTGCCGCTGCTGGCTGACTCCGGCCTGCACAGCAACTGGCACGAAGCCGCGCAGGCGGTCCACGAGCGGCGCGAGCTGGTCCCGGCGACGATCGAGCTGTGGGAGCGCAACTACCGCACGCCGGAGGACCCGTTGCGAGCCACGGCGGACGTCTCCAGCGAGGCGGACGACCGGTCGGTGTTCGGCCGGATCAGCCGCAGCGCGGAGTTTCAACTGACAACAGCGCAGAGCAAGACGATCGCACAGACGCGACGCGACGAGCAGGCTGCCCGTCAGGTGACGTTTGCGGGCCGCACGGATGCGAAAGGCATTGCGTCGGGTGTGGTGGTCAAGCTGACCAATACGACGATGCCCAATGCGAAATACGGCTTCGTGGTGACGTCGTTCAGGATGAAGGGCAGCCGCACGAAGCCCGCCTATACCCGCTTCAAGGCAATGCCCGCGCACCTGTGCTACCGGCCTCGCTTCGACTATGAGCGGGACTGGCGTTTTCTCGGCGGTTCCATTGTCGGCGTCGTCACGACACTAGACTCGGCCCCCTACGCCTACGTGGACGACTTCGGGCGCTATCCCGTCCTGCCGAAGTTCCTCCAGGGCTCCGGCAATACTGATAACAAGCTGCTGCACCTGCGTCTGCTGCGTCCCTCGTCGTCGTACCAGGGGGGCTTCCACTCGCCACTGCTGCCGACTACCGAGGTGCTGCTTGATGGCGCCCACGGGGATGTAGACCGGCTCCATATCAGCGGCGCGCTGCACGATTTTTCGCATCCCGACGTGGTTCGGGCCACCGACGCGTTGTTTAGTTATGCCATCTGGCGCTCGCCGCTGCTCGGTGCGGAAATCGTGTTCAACGATCTGCAGCAAAAGGAAAGCGCGCGCATCGCGACGGTCTACAGTCAGACGGCGATGAACCAGGGCTACCTACTCAACAGTAAAAAGCTGCCGCGCGGGACCGGGTTCGAAATTACGACCCAAGCTTGGGGCACGATGCGTGCGGCGAAGGGCCTGTTCTTCACGGCGGACGCCGCAGCCGGAGCCGATACGCCGCACCTGGAAATGCCAGTAGCGGTTGCGCAACTCAAGGCCGCGCTGGAGCGCGTGACGGAACTGGCAAGAGCGACCACGCAGGCCAGGGCGGAACCGGCAGACAGTGCCATACAGTCGGCGCTTCTGGACGGGCTGAACCAGCTTCGCGACGCGGGGCTGCTCGCCAGCGCCCCGGGCGGCATGGCGTTCGTAACGCCGAAGTCGGCCCAGCATTCGGCGGGCGGGAACGTGATCGTCACCGCAGGCCAGGACATGGACGTGAGTGTCGTCAAGCGCCTGCGCATGGCGGCGGGCGAACTGATCTCGCTGTGCGCGCACAAGCTCGGCATCAAGATTTTCTCGAAGGGCAAGATCGAGCTGCAGGCGCAAGGCGCGGCTATGGACCTCTTTGCCGACCAGCAACTGCATGTATCGAGCGCCAGCGCGAACGTGCTCGTGGACGCCAAGACGAAGGCGATGATGGCCAGCGGCGGCGCATCCATGACCATCGAGAACGGCAATGTCGTGTTCAACTGCCCGGGCGAGTTCCGCATCAAGGCGGCCTCGTTCACCTTCGAGGGGCCGGGCAATGCGGTGGTCAACCTGCCGCAACTGCCCGTGAGCAACTATCAGCCCAACTCCCGATACAGCCACACGCAATAACGATCATGATCATCAGCCCACCGTTTCTGCCCGATGCAGGTCTTGCGGTCCCGTCCGGAGCGAATCCCGATCCGATGATGGACGCGGTAGACAGGTTCGAATGCGAGCACGGCATCTATCCGGTCGCCTTCGACCGGCGCTGGCATTGTGGCGTGCATCTTCAGCCGGACACGAAATGCCAGGTGCGCGCGATTGCGGATGGCGAGGTTGTCGCCTACCGGGTCTGCCAGCATGCAATCGACGATGGTGCGAGCCATACGGGCTTTGTGCTGCTCAGGCATACGACCGAGACTGGTGATTGCCGTACGCTGACGTTCTACTCGCTCTACATGCATCTGCTGCCGCTGGTGGAATACCTGCAGCACGGCGCGAATGCCAATGAGCTGCCGGAATTCCTGCGCATGCCGACGGGCGAGCCCGCTGCGCAGGTGCCTCCTGCCGTTTCAGGAGGAGGCAGGAAGGTCCGGCGCAAGCAGGTGCTGGGGTGGCTCGGGCAGTATGAGGGCATGCCGCATCTGCATTTCGAAATCTTCATGATGCAGGCAGATTTCGAGGCGTACTTCGGGCATACGCAGCTTGGCAATACGACGCCTGCCCAGCCTTCAGGGACCGACTGGTGGGGGCATGCGTATTTCGTTATCCCGGCGGGCAGCAACTTTTCAAGCCTGCCGACGGGAACCGTCACCGACGCCCACCACAAGCACAAGCTGCAGGGTATTGAATTCGAGCCAGGCCAGGCGGGCCACAACGTGTTGCCGCTGCTTGTGGAGACGTACTTCAGCAAAGGCTCGAAATATACGAACGTCTGGAGCCTTGCGCAGGACGGCACCCGCACGCTGCTCACGCCGCAGCCTGTTGAGGAAAAGGACTACGAATACGATCTGTACAGGCGCGCCACGGCGCTTTATCCGGCGTGCCCGAGCGACGGGTATGAACTCCTGCGCTTCGGGCGGATCTTGTCAATCCCCGCCACGCTGAGGGACCGCCCGGCCAACTCGCCAACATCGGCCGATGCGGCATTGCCTGGTAACCCTCATCCGGTGAATCTGCCTGGTCAGCGCGAGACGTGGATGCGTGTACCTTACGCGACTGGCGTGTCCGGTTACATCGACATCAACGCTGCGAAAATCGAAAAGTTCTCGGACGCGGATTTCCTGTCCTTCATGGGCTGGCAGAAGGTCAGTGATGCCAATACCCCGTTTAGCGGCGATGGGCTGTGCGATGTGGGTGCCCTGAAGAAACTGCTGAAGGATGCCTGGGATAATCATGAAACTGTGGAGCAATCACAAACCACAGAAGGCGCGAAGGTTGATGCGATTTTCAGCTTGAAGAGCAACGCCCAGGTACGCCAGCAGTTGCGCGGTTTTGTTTGTCAGGCGCCCAGCGAATGGGACAGCACGCACAACGAACAGCGCTACGCGAAGCTGCTCGACGAGGGCGAGTTCTACCACGGCAACATGCAGGGCTATAACGATTTCCTCAAGTATCTGAAGGAGATCCAGTTCTGGGGCAAGACCGGCCTGCCGGCCGGGCAGAAGCTCTGGTTTTTTCATCCGCTCTCGTTCATTCGGCATTTCAGGAGGTGCGGGTGGTTAAGCAAGGATGAATTGTCGCAAATCTATTCCGAATCGAAATATGCTGCGCTGGGTAAGGCTGGCGATGAATATCGGGAGAAATATCGCACTGCCATTAATCAGGTTTTTAGGAAATATGCTATTGGCAATCAAGTTCGTGGTGCTCATTTTTTTGGGCAAATCGCTGTTGAAACGTATTATATGATGGTGGTTCGTGAGAGTTCTATTGAAATTGCTACTGCGATTAGAACTGATCACGCTTCGGTTGTGCCTGAGTCGGACGGCTATCTTCGCTCTCCGGCTTCTGTTGTTTCATATTTTAGTCGGTATGAAAATAAGAGCGGGCTGGGTAATACGGACGCCGGGGATGGGGCCAAATTTCGAGGAAGGGGATTCAAGCAGCTTACCGGTCGATATAACTACTCCGAGTATTGGGTATTTAGAGGTTGGCTTGATAGTCGCTCATACAATCATGCATGGTTTCACGGAAATCACCCCAGAACTGGGCCAGTCATAGATAACCCTGAATTTGCTGGAAACGATACCTATTCTTGTGTTGATACGGCAGGATTCTTTTGCGCGCGCTACTTAGTGGAGAAGGCGGCGGATGCTGGAATATCGGATGTAGCGTCGCGTGCAGTAACTAGAATCATCAATCGGTATGATGCAACGAGCCCACCATTGCGTTGGGTTGAAACTCAAAACGCGTATCGCGTATTGGGAGATCGGTCGTGAAAAAATATCTCATTCTTTCGCTGTTGATGGCTTTCTTGGTTAATGCGCATGCGCAAATTGTTAAATCCTGTGATGGGAATTATTCAGCGAAGATTGTTTCTAAAAATGAAATAGTTATCGAGCATGCGGGGAGAGAAGTAGGCTCATCTAAAATCAATCACAGTATCGCGGGAGGTGTCTTTGATTCGAGGTCTGAGTTGCTGGTTGTGTATGGCCTTCCAAACAAAGTGGATCTCCAGAGTCCCCAGGCAGAATATCTTTCAATTTATCTTATGAGGCCAGTACTGCATAAGATCATGAAACGAAAATACGGAGGGGGTGTGTATGATGCTGCGATTGGAATTAATCCAGATCTGATACTTGTTTCCAGTAGGTTTGGATTCGATATTGTCAATATCAAGACCATGGAAACTAAATCATTTGATCCGAGCTCTGAGCCGCAATTTCCGAGGCAGCGGTGTAAAAATGATTAAAGATTTCCGATTGATTATGGTGGGAGATATTGCGATGAATATATTTATAGGTTAACTGAGAGCGCGAAAAACGGAGCTGTATTCGTAGGATTGCAGAGCGATGCCAGTGCGCCTTTCTAAATCAATGTGAATGTGGTTTTCGAGATGGCCGTTCTACGCATGCGCAGTATAAGGATGGTGAGTCGATTCGAAAGGCACTTGCAAAGAGATATTCTGTTGCGCCTAAACCGAAATGAAGGTTTGCGGCAGCTGAGTCTGATGTGAAGTGAGTAAATAATTCTAAGGCTGTTATGAAATCCCCCATCCGAAAAGGCGACAAACTCGAACATGGCGGCGAAGTGACCGGAAATTGCTCGCCCTGGACTGTCTTCATGGGCAAGCCACTGGCTCGCAAGGGCGATGAGGCATTCTGCGAACAGCATGGCCCGACTGTTATTGGAGAGGGCGCTCCCAAGTTTCCCGACCGCGACCACAAACTCTTCGCGCTGCACGACCATCACTGTGCGTGCGGCTGCCGGTTGATCTCGTCGCTGAAGAACGTCAACTTCGAGTAATGCCCGTCGATCTTTCTCCGGCGGGACGCCCGAGTGAGTTTCCGCGCCGGCCTCGCTTCTGGCCATGGTGGTTCTGCATCTGGCTGGCGTGCGCCGTGATCGGGGCCGCCATTGCTTTGCAGCTATGGCCAAAGGGCGAACGGGCGAGCGGCGCCTGGTTCTGGTTTTGTGTCGTCTGGATTCCGAACGGAGTTTTCGGGCTGCTCTATGCTGTCGATCGCGTAGGCTATGAGGCTATGTGGTATCGCGCACACCAGCGCAATGGCCATCGCGACCAGTGGCTGGCGCAGCGTATCCGTGTGGCGCAGAGGCCGCTTCAGGTGCTGGGTGTCGGCTACTGTCTCCCGCTGAATGGCCAGACGCTTGCGCGCGCGATTCATGCTCGCGAGCCGTTGCCACGCCAGCAGCAGCCCCGCTCAGGCGCGGGTGTCATCGAGCATTGCCGCTTCGATGATCCGCCGCAGGCCTTCGGCGAAGACGATGTGAGCGATGTCGCTGCGGAGAGCGGGCCCGATTCCGTCGTGGAGGCGGTTCCAGAGAAACCTGCCGGCCCACTCGTACCGAGGATCGCATACGCGCTCGGACAGATTGCCGCGAGCCTGTACGCACTCACACCCTACGAGCGCGAGCACTGGCCACAGGTGCGCGTGCTGGCCGAACCGGGCGAGGAGGCGTCGCGTGAACAGCAGGTAGCCGATGCACTGCGCCTGGCTGGCCTGCCGCCGCTTGCCGTGCAGGCGGTACCCGCTTCGCAGGGGCTGCTTGTGGCCGACGCCTGGCTCGATGCCCGCGAGGCGCGGCCTCTGCTCGTCGTCGCAGCCGCCTGGCACGACGGGCAGCCGCTTGCAGGCAGCACGGAGGGGTGTCTCGCCGTGCTGCTCGACGCGGGTTTCTATCGCCTGCCCGATGCCGTATCCGTGCTGGCGAGGCTCCATCGGCCCGTCGAGGGTAACACCGACGAGATCGAGTACGGCCTCGCCAATTCCGTGATATGGGGCCGCGCCGACTCCACCGCTGTGACGCGTGCGTGGATCACGCGCGCCGTCCAGCGCTGCAACCGAGGGCTGCGTATCGCGAACCTGGATGCCGTCGCGACGAGCGAGGCTCAGTGCGAGCCCACTCGCATCGTCGGCGAACTCGGTGGCGCGGGTGGCTGGCTGTCCGTTGCCGCCGCCATCGAATGCGGCGCTGCAGATGGGCCGCAACTGATCATTGATGGCGTTCAGTCCGCCATTCTTCACGTCCTGCCTGGTGCACCCGGGAAGGATTCTTCGTTGCTTGAACACTCCCTGCATGATCGATCCGAAACTGAACCTGCGATCGCTTGACCCGGCTCCCGCCGCGGAGTCTGCGCCATCCGGACGCCTCGCGCTATGGGGGCTGATGGTCGCGGCCCTGATCGTCGCCGTCATCGCAGCTGGCCTTGTGTGGTTACGGGGGGACCTCTTCGGTCTTGCGCCCGGCGAGGCGCGGTTGCGGGTGATCATCGCCATCCTCATCGCCTTGATTGTTGTCGTCGCCTTTCACTTTGCTCTGTTTTTTATCGGCGCGTACTCCATAGCTGGCCGATTATTTCGCCGGGAAACCGGCGACGTGACGAAGCCGCAGAAGGCACTGCGGCGCGACGTTCGTCTGCAGCGCATGTATGAGGAACTGCGCGTCTCGCATGGCTGGTTCTGGCGCCGCCGTCTGCGCTGGCTGCTGCTGAACGGTACGGACGAACGGGTTGATCAGGTCGCACCAGGCCTCAGGCAGGTGGGCATCATGCACGTGGACGAAACCATCCTCGTGCATGCGTCGCCCGACGGGATCGAGGCGGCGAAGTGGCTCGCACAGATACGGCACTTGCGGCGCAGTCGTCCGGTCGACGGCGTCGTGCATGTCGCCCGCGCCGACGATCCCGATCGCGAACTGGCTCGCACGCTCTCGGGAATTGCTACCGCGCTGGGCTGGGCGGCACCCGTCACCTTCGTGCATCCGGTCGCGGCGAACGGCAGCCAGCCGGAATGCTTCGAAGCGGTGGGCGCGTTCCTGCCGGACGGTCCGCGCGGCTTTGAGCGGGCGAGTACCGCCACACTTCCGGAAATACTGAACGAGCTGGAACAGAAAACAGCAGGCGAGGGGGTGCGCCGGTGCGGCGAGCCGCACTGGATGACCTGGATGATGGAGGTCTCGAAGTACGTTGGCGATCACGCTGAACGGATTGCGGGGAGCCTGCGTACGCTGCGTTCGTCGAACTGGCTGCGCGCACCGCTGGCGGGCGTCTTGTTCGCGCCGGTCTTTCCGGGTTCCACCAACGTGCCAGTACCAGTCGCAGACGGAGGTGGTACGCTCGGCCAGCCTGCCGAAGCGCCGCCGATGCTGACCGTGACGCGCGACCAGCCCGCCGCCCTGCTGCCGGTGTGGCGGGAGATCGCGGCGGGTTCGCCCAACTATCGCGGCCGCCGCGCCGGTATTTACTGGCCCGACGTACTGGCGAAGTTAGCCCTTGTCGGTGTGTTGGCCTGGACGGCAACGCTGATGGTGTCCGGACTCGGCAACCGGTCGCTCATTCGGGAGGCCGAAACAACGGCAGCAGCGGCGCTTGCCGCGCCGCCCGCTACCCCACAGGCACTGCGTGCGCAGCTCGCCCTGCAGCAGCAGATCGCCATGCTCGAATACCGCCAACAGCACGGCGCACCGTGGTACCTGCGCGCGGGTCTTTCGCGCAACGACGAACTGCTCGATGCGCTATGGCGGCCCTACGGAATCGTGGCCGCACGCAACCTGCGCCAACCGGTCGTCCAGGCGCTCGAAGGCCAGCTCGCGCAGCTCTCGCAGGTGCGCGCCGACGAGCAGCAGAGCCACGACGCGCAGCAGCAGGCGTACAACCGGCTCAAGGCGTACCTCATGCTCGCCACTTCATCGCGTGTCGATGCCCCGCTATTGAAGGCGCAGATGCTGGAGGTCTGGCCCGCTGTGGCCAGCATGCGCCCAGGCGAATGGCTCGACACCTCGCAGCGCCTCGCGGGCTTCTGGTCCGACCACCTCAAGACACATCCGGAATGGCGCATCGTCGCGTCGCAGCCGCTCGTCATGCAGATGCGCTCGACGCTCGTGAACCAGATTGGCCTCGCGGCCAGCGACGACGTGCTGTACCAGCGCATCCTTGACGAAGCGCGCGGCAAGTACGCAGACATCTCCCTCGCAACACTGCTTGCCGGGGCGGACGCACATGGTCTTTTCAAGACCACGCAAACGGTGCCAGGCATCTTCACGCGCGCCGCATGGGATGGCGTGATCGAGAAAGCGATCGACGACGCCGCGAAGGGACAGCGCGTCGAGGCAGACTGGGTGCTGAGCGGTGACCCGCCAGCCGCACGGGCCGGCGCATCAGCCGTGGAAGGCGCGGTGGACGCAACACGCGCGGCGCTCGATGCGAAGCACGAGACCGACGACCTCAGGCAGCGGTTGCGTGACCGGTACTTCACGGACTACACGTCGGCCTGGGCAACCATGCTCAACAGCTTCCAGTGGATTCACGCGACGAGTTTTTCCGGCGTGATCGACCAGCTCACGCGCATGACCGACGCCCAGACGTCGCCGCTGCTGGCGGTCATGAAGTCGGTGCAGTACCAGGGCGAGGCGGGCCGACCCTCGCAGGCGCTCACCGACACGCTGGTGCGCAAGGCGCAGGGGCTGCTCGGCGGGGGCGACAGCGACGCGACGCAGGCCCCGGTCATCAATCCGCTGGACCGTACGTTTGGTCCGCTACTGGCGCTGATGGGCGAGCCGAATGCTGCACCGGCCAGCGGCAAACCGGGTAACGGCAGTCCGGCGAATGCTGCCGCATTCAGCGGCGTAAGCCTGTCGCGTGTGCTGACTGCCGACACGACCGTGCGCTTGAAGCTGCAGCAGATCCAGGCGAGCCCGGACGCGCAGTCGATGGCCCGCGCGCTCGCGCAGGCAATTTTCCAGGGCAAGCTGTCGGACCTGTCGCAGGCGCGTGACGACGCAGCGCTGACTGCCGCGAGCCTCGGCGCGCAGTGGGCGGGGTTCGGCCAGACCCTGTTCGTGCAGCCGCTCGACGCGGCCTGGCTGGCCGTGCTGCAGCCCGCCGCCGCGAGCCTGAACGACGCGTGGCGTTCTGCGGTCGCCGCGCCCTTCCAGGCGTCATTTGCCTCGCGCTATCCGTTCTCGCCGACGAGCGCCGACGCGTCCTTTGCCGATTTCGGGCGCTTCATACGGCCCGACACGGGGCTCATCAGCCGCTTCATCGAGGTCGAGCTGGCGGGCGTGCTCAAGCGTCAGGGCGACGAATGGGTGCCGAATGAACTCGCGCCACAGTCTTTGCAGTTCGATCCGAAATTCCTCGCCATGCTTCACCTCATGGGGCCGATGGGCGCGCACCTCTTCGTGCAGGGCCAAGCGGCTTACCACTTCTCGCTCATGCCGCAGCCGACGCCGGGCGTCACGCGCACGGAACTGACGGTAGACGGGCAGCAGGTCGTCTACTTCAACCAGCGCGAAACCTGGTCGGCGCTCGTGTGGCCGGGCAATGGCCTGAGCGGTCGTGCGTCGCTGACCTGGCAGACCCTCGACGGGGGCCTTCGTCTCGCGTTCGACGCACCGGGTGACTGGGCGTTCCTGCGGATGCTGGAGAAAGCCCAGGCGAAGCCGCTCGACGACTCGCGAGTGGATCTGGTCTGGAACGCCGGGCCAAGCAGCGACGATCCCAAGGCGACCGGCGACACGGCACCGCTGCATTACCTGTTGCGTGTACAGACAGGCGCCGGGCCGCTGGAACTGCTCAAGCTGCGCGACTTCCAGATGCCGGAGCGCATCTTTGTAACGAGCCGTGCCGGCGTGATATCCGGACTGCCCTCCCTGCCACCGTTGCCCCCGGAGTTGCAGCCATGACGGCACCGTGGAAACTGTTCCAGCAGGAAGGTGGCAATCCCTTCCTGAGATATTTTGACGCCGAGATGCGCTATCTGCGTGAGGCTGGCCGTGAGTTCGCCTGCAACCAGCCCGACGCTGCGCGCCGCCTCGGCATGTTCTACGGTCAGGAAAACGACCAGGTCCGGGCGGTCTATGAAGGCTTCGCAATGCTCATGGCACGGCTGCGCCAAAAGCTTGACGACGGCATGCCGGAGCTCACCGAAGGGTTGCTCGACAATATCTATGAGCACATGGCGCGGGCGATCCCGTCGCTGTCGATCATCGAATGTATGCCCCTGAACCGCAGAAGTTCGGTCACGGTGCAGATTCCCGCCGGGGCGGTTGTGCGCTCCGCGCCTGTTGGCCCCGCTGGAGTGCGGTGCCCGTTTCGTACGACGCAAGCGGTCGATCTGTTGCCGCTGTCGGTCGAGAATGCGGAACTGGCTACGCGCGCAGACGGGCGCACCGTCATTCGCCTCACCCTGGGCCTCTGGTTCGCGGACCAGCGCGAGCATGCGGACCTGTCGCGCATCCGCTTCTACCTGCATGGCGACCGGCCCGCCGCCGCCGCGCTGTACGCGGCGCTCACGCGCCAGGTGGCCGCGATCGGGCTGCGCCTGCCATCGGTTCGCGACGGTGCGGTGCAGCCGCTCGCCGGGGTGCGCTTCGAGTCGACGGGTTTCGGTCCGTCAACGCGGCTGTGGCCGGTCACGGACCCCAGACGCAACGAATCGGTCGACCGCGAACAGACGCTGCTGGAGTATTTCGTGTTCCCGCAGAAGTTCCAGTTCATCGACCTGTGCGGCTTCGACAGCGCGATGGTGCCGGCGGGGGAAACGCGGATGACCTTCGAGATCGAGCTGGATGACCGCATGCCTGGCGACCAGCCGGTGGGGCGCGAGAGCTTTCGCCTCTTCTGCACGCCCGTGATCAACCTGTTCGAGGTCGATGCGCAGCCGCTGCAGCCCAATGACTGGCATGACACAGGGCACCGCGTGCGCGTGCAGGCGGCTGTGGAAGATCACGTCGAACCCTTTGACGTGCTGTCGGTGACCGCCGCCGATCCGGAGGGCAGCGCGCGGCATGGCTACCAGGCGTTCACGAGCTTCCGGCATCGCGGCTGGATGCTGCGCTATGAGCAACCGGAGCGGTACTTCCATACGGCGACGCGCTACGGGGTGGTGGGCCGGGAACTGTGGGTGACGCTCGCGGGACAGCTCTGGGCAGGTACGTATCGGGACGCACAGGATGACGGGGGGCGCCCTGAGCCTGATCGCCATCTCACCGTGCGCGCGCTGGCGAACAACGGACGTCTGCCACGCCTGGCGCTCACGGTGGCGAGGATCACCGAGACGGTGTCGGGCTTTACCGGCATAGCGTCGGTACGCAACCTGACGGGACCGAGCCTGCCGCAGTATCCGCCGCGTTATTTCCCGGGCTACGATTTTCGCGTGCTTGGCCACTTCTCCGCGAACGGCATGAACGAATTTAACCGGATGCTAGCGGAAGGCGCGCCGGTATTGCGCGAGGTGCTCGAACTCTACGACTGGACGGCGGACGACGCCGTTCCCCAGCGCATCGACGCGATCCGGTCAGTACGCTTCTCACGCGACCAGGTCCTGCAGCGCGGCTATGTACTCATGGTCCTGCGCATGGAGGTTGACCTTGACGCAGGCACTTTTGCCGGGCCGGGTGACGCCGTGTTGTTCGGCGACGTGCTGAACCACTTCATCGGGCGCTACGCAAGCCTGCAGTGTTCCGTGCAACTGGTACTGTCGATCGACGGCAACAAGACCGTCTATCCGCGTATCGACTTCGAGGGAGCGCCTTTCTGATGCGTACGAGGATCAGGCGGGGCGCGCTCGGCGTGGGGCTCGCGCTGACTCTCAGCGCGTGCGGGGTGTGGCAGTCGGTGAGGGATGGTGCCGCGGACGCCACGCGCGCGATCTTCGAGACGAAGGTCAGGCAGATGAATCTCGTCGTCACGGCACGCGGCGCGCTGAACCAGGATGCGCGCGGCGCATCGCTGCCGGTGGTGCTGCGCATCTACCAGCTCAGAGATGACGGGCCGTTCGCCACCGCGACGTACGCGCAACTGCTCGATGGCAGCGACGCGCTCAAGGTGGCAACGCTCTGGAGCAGGGATGTGACGCTGGGTCCGGGGCAGACGCTGAAGGTCTCGGAGCCGATCGGCGATGACGCCAACTACGTCGGAGTGGTGGCGTTCTTCCGTGACACATCTGAAGCCGAGTGGTCGGTACTGGTGCCGAAGGCGCAGTGGAAAAAAACGGACCCGGTCAAGCTGGTCGCAGCAGAACGCAATCTCGTTCTCGATACGGAGCAGAAAAAATGAGGAAGCCGCACTTCGTCGCGGTAGTTCTGGCGCTCCCCGCTCTGCGCCAACCAGATTGACATGACGGAGCTTATCCAGGGAGCAAAGAGATGAAACGCTACGATATTCGCGATGACGATACGACAACGGCGGGCGGGCGCGTTCAGGCAAGCGGTCGCGATGATCCGATTGACGGCCTGCCCGTCGCCTACGAGAGCGATCCTGTCTGGTGCAAAAAATGCCAATCAATCGGGCATATTGCGTGCGTCGGGCCGCGTGTTTCCTCAACAGGGCCGGACGGAAGGCAGCAGGCGTTGAGCGATGACCTGTGCCGCTGTCAATGCACGCCCGCACCTCGTCTGGTGGCTTCGCAGACCCGTTCGTACTGCGATGCGTAAGCAACCCAACGGCGCGTTCACCAGTTCGGCGCAGCCTTCAATGCGCGGGACTATTCAATGGCCTGGTACGCCGCCACCTGAAACATCGTCATCCGTCGCAGGATCCACTCAAGCAACTCATGCGCCGCCGCAACCAGCGGCCGCCCTGACTTCACGAGCACGCGCGCTTTCGTGCCTTGAAAGAGCGCATGATCGATCGGCAAGGTCACGAGCTCGCCCGCTTCGATCTCGCGCGAGGCGGCGAACTCGCCAATCAGCGTCGCGAAATTTTCGGCGGCGACAAAACGCTTGAGGGCGGTAAGCGAATTCGTGGTGAGCGTCGCGCGTATCTCGACGTTCTCCGCGAATGCCAGCATTTTCGCGAGATGCCCGATGCCGAACGTGCTGGGCATCAATGCGAGCGGCCACGCCAGCAGGTCGTCGATCGTGACGGGTGTGCCGCGCAGCGCGAGTGGATGGTCGCGGCGCACGAGCAACACGACGGGCTGCGCCGAACTCGCGCGATATTCGATGCGCTCATGCGGCGGCGGGTTGAAGGCAAGCCCGATATGCGCACGGCTTTCGGCAACCTCGCCCAGCACGTCGTCCACGGGCAGCATCGTGAGGCTCACATCGAGCTTCGGATAGCGCGCGCAGAACGGCGTGATGACCTCGGCAACGAGCGCATCCACGTAGCCTTCGCTCACGGCCAGATCCACGCGGCCTTGCTGGAGCCCGCGCAACGCGTGCAACTGGTCCTCGAACTTCTCTTGCTGCGCGCGATAGCCGCGCCAGAACTCCAGCAGATGCGCCGCCGCCTCGGTGGGCTTCACGCCGCGCGCCTGGCGCTCGAACAGTTGCGCGCCCAGTTCGTCTTCCAGCAGCTTGATTTGCCGCGTGATGACCGAGGGCGAGGTGTTCAGGCTGTCCGCGGCGCCGCGGATCGTGCCGTGCGTGAGCACCTCGTGGAAATAACGCAGCCGCTGCTGATTGATCTCGCGCATCGCGCCCTCGTTCGCATAGGTAAAGTAAGGGGACTGTTGCCTGAAAAAGAACGATGTGTGAACTTTGTTGCTCTTGCTGGCGAATTATGCCCTGGCCAGGATGGTATTGCGCACGACGCCCACCACCAGGAGACAGGACATGGCCGCCATTCTTCCCCGCCCGAGAAGCCTTGACGCTTCCGCGCTCTACAGCAGGATCAACGCGCGATTGCTGCCGTTTCTGCTGATCTGCTACTTGTTTGCTTACCTCGACCGCGTGAACGTCGGATTCGCAAAGCTGCAGATGCAGACCGACCTCGGCTTCTCCGATGCCGCCTATGGCGTGGGTGCGGGCATTTTCTTCATCGGCTATGTGCTGTTCGAATTGCCGAGCAACCTGTTGCTGCCCAAAATCGGCGCGCGCAAGACCTTCGGGCGCATTCTCGTGCTGTGGGGCATCACGTCGGCGTGCATGCTGTTCGTGCGCAGCGTTCCCGCGTTCTACGCCATGCGCTTTTTGCTAGGCGTGTTCGAGGCCGGTTTCGCGCCGGGCATGATCTTCTATCTTTCGCGCTGGTATGGTCCCTCGCGCATGGCGCGTGCCATTGCGATGGTGTTCCTCGCCGGTCCGATTGGCGGCATTGTCGGCGGGCCCGTTTCGGCGGCCATCATGAGTACGCTGGCGGGGAAGGCGGGGCTCGCAGGCTGGCAATGGATGTTTCTCGTGGAAGGTTTGCCGTGCATCGTGCTCGGCATTGCGACCTTCCTCTATCTGCCCGACCGCCCGGCCGACGCCGCCTGGCTGAGCGACGACGAAAAGCGCCAGATCGAAGCCGATGTCGGCGCGCCCGAGGCGCACGCGACTTCGTTTAGAAGCGTGCTGCGCGATCGCAAGGTCTATGTGCTGGCATTCGCGTACTTCTGCATCATTGCGTCGATTTACGCCATCAGCTTCTGGCTGCCCGCCATTCTCAAGGCGCAGGGCGTGAGCAGTCTGATCACGCTGGGTTGGTACACGTCGATCCCGTATGTCGCGGCGGCGGTGGGCATGCTCTATATGGGCCGCCGTTCCGACCGGCTCGGCGAGCGGCGTTTTCACTGCGCGGTGCCCGCAGCGGCCGCCGCGCTGCTGTTTGCGCTGTGCGCGGCCACCGGCAATCATCTGGCGCCCACGCTTGCGCTGCTCACGCTCGTGACGATGGCGCTGTGGATGGCCTACACGGTCTTCTGGGCGATTCCGCCCGAGTACATCAAGGGGCCGGCTGCTGCGGGCGGCATTGCGCTCATCAACACCATCGGGCTTTCCGGCGGATTCTGGGGGCCTGCTGCGATCGGCTGGATCAAGACGGCGGCGGGCAGTTTGCAGCCAGCGCTGCTCGCCATGGCGGGCGTGTCGCTCGTCGGCGCGCTGCTGATCTTTTCCGTCCGGCTCGCGAGCGCGAAGCACTGAACGCGAGTAGCCGGTTTGCTAAGTCATCCTATGCAACTGAGGTAAAGGTAAAATGAAGATTCTCATCGCGGGCTTCCAGCACGAAACCAATACGTTCGCCCCAACGAAAGCCAGCTATCAAAGTTTCGTTCAGGGGGAGGGCTTTCCGCCGCTCACGCGCGGCGCCGACGTGCTCTCGCTGCGCGACGTAAACGTGCCCGCTGGCGGCTTCATCCAGGCGGCGGAAGCGGCGGGCCACACGCTCATGCCGGTCATCTGGGCGGGGGCAAGCGCCTCCGCACACGTGACCGAAGAGGCATTCGAGCGCATTGCCGGCGAAATTGTCGATGCCGTGCGGCGCGGCGGCTTCGACGCCATCTATCTCGACCTGCACGGCGCGATGGTCACCGAGCATCTGGACGACGGCGAAGGCGCGCTGCTCGCGCGTGTGCGGGCCGTCGTGGGTAGCGACCTGCCCTTGGTGGTCTCGCTCGATCTGCACGCCAACGTGACCGAGCAGATGTTCACGCACGCCGACGCCATGGTCGCGTATCGCACCTATCCGCACGTCGACATGGCCGAAACCGGCGCGCGCGCCGCGCACATCCTCATGCGCCTCATGGCGCAACCCGAGCGCAGGCTCAAGCGCTACGTGCGCCGCATTCCGTTCCTGATTCCCGTGAACGGCATGTGCACGCTCGCGGAGCCGGCGCGCGGCACGTATGCGCATCTCGCGCAGCTGGAGGACGATTCGGTCGTATCGCTTTCGTTCGCGCCGGGTTTTCCGGCCTCCGATTTCCCCGAATGCGGCGCGGCCGTGTGGGGTTACGGCTTCGACGAAGCCGCCGTGGTGACGGCGGTGAACACGCTGGCTTCGGCCATCGTGGCGCAGGAGCGAGACTGGGAAGTGCGCTTTCTCGACCCCGACGCCGCCGTGCGCGAAGCCATGCGTCTGGCCGAGCACGCCACGCAGCCGGTCGTCATCGCCGACACGCAGGACAACCCGGGCGTGGGCGGCGACTCGAACACCATGGGCCTCGTGCGTGCGCTGCTGCGCCAGGGCGCGCGCGACGCGGCCGTAGGCCTGATCTGGGACCCGCAGGCGGCGGCCAAGGCGCACGAGGCGGGCGTGGGCGCGACGATCGAACTGGCGCTCGCGGGAGGCACGGGCGTGCCCGGCGACGCGCCGCTCGCCGGGCGCTTCGTCGTGGAGCATCTCGCCGATGGGCGGGTGCGCTTCGACGGCCCGATGATGAACGGCATGTGGACCGAGATCGGGCCGGTGGCGTGCCTGCGCATCGACGGCGTGAGGATCGCGGTCAGCTCGGTGAAGATGCAGATATTCGACCGTAATCTGTATCGCGCGGCGGGTATCGAGCCGGAGCGTATGAAGATTCTCGTCAACAAGAGTTCGGTCCACTATCGCGCCGATTTCGACGCCATCGCCTCCGCGCATCTCGTGGCGAAGGCGCCTGGCCCCATGGCCGCCGACCCTGCCGATTTGCCGTGGCAGCGCATCGATACGCGCTTGCGTCTGCGCCCGAACGGCGTGTCGCTGAGCGAGCTGCGGGAATAGGGCGGCAGTACGGCGGGGTTTTCGTATCGTTGTGTATCCACCGCGGCAATGGACAAGGAGGCTTGCAAAAGCAGGGGTTCGTGGAAACAAGCGGGATACGTGCGGGCGTTCAAATACACCCATGCCAGTCAGCGACGTCGCCAGGCAGACATCGAAAGGACTGGACGCACGCGCCACGCCAACGTGGACCGAACCAACTCATTGCTTACAGGTGGATACCATGAACCTCATCAAGTCGCTGATCGTTGCCGCTGTGGTCGCTGTTCCCGTTGTCTCCTTCGCGCAGTCGGCCGAGCCGCTCACGCGCGCTCAGGTTCGCGCCGAACTGGTGCAACTCGAAAAGGCGGGCTATAACCCGGCCGCCGACTACAACGACTATCCGCAGCACATCGAGGCGGCCGAAGCGAAGGTGAGTGCGCAGAACGGCGCGGTGGCATCGGCGTTCGGCGGCGTGGCGAATGGTTCGTCGGCAGCGGGTGCGGCTGTGGCTTCGGCGCCTCACGACATTCCCGGCCTGGGTCCGATCTACGCGCATCAGTGATGGGCGATTGAAGGTGCGAGTGCAAATGCGGCCCGCTTTGAGCGGGCCGTTGCACATCGTGCGACTTGCCTCATTCGCCGACCCGGCCTAACCTGTGCCGAATGCGACAAACCGGCGGCAACCCCGAGCCCAGCATGCAAATCCATCCCGTACGACTGTCTCCCGGCGACGACCTGCGCGGCGCGGTCGAGGGCCTGCTCAGCCAGCACGCCTCGCATGCGGCGTTCGTCATCCAGGGCATCGGCAGCTTGAGCGTCGCGCAGTTGCGATTCGCTGGGATCGAAACGCCGACCGAATTGCGCGGCGACCTCGAAATCCTCACGCTCGCGGGCTCCGTATCGCCCGATGGCGCGCATCTGCACATGTCCGTATCCGACGCGCAAGGCCGCGTGTTCGGTGGCCACGTCGCGCACGGCTGCACGGTACGCACCACGGCCGAACTGCTGCTGGTGCTGTTGCCCGGCCACCGCTTCTCGCGCGAACTCGATTCGTCGACCGGATACGCGGAACTGCAGATCCGCAACGCGCGAGACTAATCCGCCTGCGCCGCCATTCGAGCGGCCTCACGCACCGTCACAAAACTTAAAAGCGGCTTCGCTATGCTTCGGCGTTGCCTTGCCGCTGCCTGCGCTGTTGCGTGAGTGATGCGCGAGGCCCCGCTCGGGCCGCTCCTCGAGCCGTTGTTGTGCCTCTATCTGGACGGAGACTTCGATGACGGTCGAATCCGCGCCGGCGCGCTTGCTTTTGCCAGGCGCGTCGCGCAAACGTTTGAGCCTGCCCGCTGCATTCACCACAATGCGCGCGCCCGCCATGCTGCTTGCATGCGCAGCCGCGCTCGCGACGTTAAGCGCATGCAGCGCACGCGATAGCGACACGCGCGCCGCGCTCACTGCGAACGCCGCGCGCGAACTCGCGCAAGCGCAGCCAGGCAGCCATTCGCAAAGCCCGCAGCTTGCCAACGCATTCACGCTGGCGTCGGACGCGCCTGCAGCGAATCTCCCAGATAGTGCAAACCATGCGGCAAACGCAGGCGTAGCCTTGCCCGCGAACGCCGTACGCTCGCCGGCCAGGCCACCCGCTGGCGGGAGCGCGCAAGACGCGCAGTCTGCGCAAATCGAACCGCTTGTCACACCTGTCATTCACACCGCCGATTGACGTACCCGGCCGCGCGGCCTTGCCGCCTGCCGCCCGTCAAGGCGGCGTGCCGTGCGTGCCTTTCTCAACCTGAAGATGGAAACCACAAGATGACATCGAGAAGCCGCCGTGACTTTCTCCGCACCGCCGCGATGAGCGCCGGTTCGGCCACCGCCCTGACGATGCTGCCGCAGGGCATCCGCAACGCGCTCGCGATTCCCGCGAACAATCGCACGGGGAGCCTCCACGATGTCGAGCACATCGTGATCCTCATGCAGGAGAACCGTTCGTTCGACCATTACTTCGGCACGCTGCGCGGGGTGCGCGGCTTCGGCGACACGCGCACGATCACGCTGCCCACCGGCAAGCCTGTATGGAACCAGCCGCTCGCAGCCGGTGCGGGCGAAGTGCTGCCGTTCCATCCCACGGCGGCCAACCTGGGCCTGCAGTTCATCCAGGATCTGCCGCACGACTGGACCACGACGCACGCGGCCTGGAACGGCGGCCGTTACGACCAGTGGGTGCCCGCCAAGGGCACGACGACGATGGCGTACCTCACGCGCGACGACATCCCGTTTCACTACCAGCTCGCCGACGCCTTCACGATTTGCGACGCGTACCACTGCTCGACGATGACCGCGACCGACCCGAACCGCTACTACATGTGGACCGGCTGGGTGGGCAACGACGGCAGCGGCGGCGGCCCGGTCATCGACAACGCGGAAGCGGGCTATGGCTGGTCCACGTATCCCGAAGTGCTGCAAAGCGCGGGGATTACGTGGAAGATCTATCAGGACGTGGGCGAAGGCCTCGACGCCAAGGGCTCATGGGGCTGGACGGGCGACAACGCGTACATCGGCAATTACGGCGACAACTCGCTGCTGTACTTCCATCAGTACCAGAACGCGCAGCCCGGCAATCCGCTGTACGACCGCGCCCGCACGGGCACGAACGTGCTCGCCGGCGGCGGCTATTTCGATGTGCTGAAGCAGGACGTGGCGAACAACGCACTGCCGCAGGTCTCGTGGATCGTTGCGCCCGAAGCGTATTCGGAACATCCGAACTGGCCCGCGAACTACGGTGCGTGGTACGTCGACCAGGTGCTGCAGATTCTCACGTCGAACCCGGACCTGTGGAGCAAGACCGTGCTGCTCGTGAACTACGACGAGAACGACGGCTTCTTCGATCACCTCGCGCCTCCGTTTCCGCCGGCTTCGAGCGCGAACGGCCTCTCGACCGTCGACACCACTAACGAAATTTTTCCGGGCAGCAGCAAGTACGCCTCGGGGCCGTATGGCCTCGGGCCGCGCGTGCCGATGCTCGTGGTCTCGCCGTGGTCGCGCGGCGGCTGGGTGTGCTCGGAAACGTTCGACCATACCTCTGTGATCCGCTTCATCGAGAAGCGCTTCGGTCTGCATCACGATCTGCGCGAGCCGAATATCACGCCGTGGCGCCGCGCCGTGTGCGGCGACCTCACGTCGGCATTCAACTTCGCCACGCCTAACGCGGCGATTCCCGCGCTGCCTTCCACGACGGGCTATGCCCCGCCCGACAAGCTGCGTCACCCCGACTACGTGCCGGTCCCGCCGGTCGTGGGCAGCGTGCCGAAGCAGGAGGCGGGCGTGCGCAACGCGCGCGCGCTGCCGTATGAGTTGTTTGTGCGCCTCGATGCGAACGCCGGCTCGGGCGACGTTGCGGCGCGCTTCGTCAATTCGGGCCGTGCCGGCGCGGTATTTCTCGTCTATACGGCGGGCAGCACCGACGCGCCGCGCACCTATACGGTCGAAGCGGGCAAGCATCTGGAGGACAAGTTCGCGATTGGCGCGAGCGGCGCGTACGACTTCAGCGTGCATGGACCGAACGGCTTTCTGCGCCGCTTCGCGGGCACGCAGGTCAAGCCGGGCGGATTGGGCTGGCTGGGCGGCAAAGAAACGGCGCGCCCCGAAGTGTCCGAGGGCTACGATGTGGCGAACGGCAACCTGCAACTGCGCCTGGAAAACAAGGGCGGCGCGCGTTGCCAGTTCACGATCGTCAACGCGTATGACCCGGGTGCGAAGATCCAGCGCACCGTGCCCGGCGGCGACACCGAGCCGCTCTATCTCGACCTGCGCAACGCGTACGGCTGGTACGACCTGACGATTACGGTCGATAGCGATGCGACCTTCGTGCGCCGCATTGCGGGCCACGTCGAAACGGGGCGCCCGAGCTATAGCGATCCCGCGCTCGGCGCCTGATTGCAGGCTTGAGACGTAAGTTGAGCCACGGCTATCGCTAGCCGTGGTTTTTTTGTTTACCGAAAATTACTGCACGTCCGCCTCTAGCGCCAGCGCGGTGGCGGCGGTCCCCAGCCCGGATGCCGGACGTGTCTCGGGCCCCTGAAATGCGGGGGATGGTGCCACGGAGAAAAGCCGTGGCGCGAATACACGACCGGCGGCGGCCACATGGGCGCGGGATGCATGAAGACAACGGGCGGCGGCGGCGCGTAGAACGCCCCCGGAATACCGATGCCCACGCCCACATTGACGTTCACGCGCGCCTGTGCGGTTTGCATCGCGCACAGCGTTGGCGCGATACAAAGGAATGCAAACTTCAACACACGGAGTTTCATCGTCGATCCTCCGTCGCGAGCGCGCATTGCCGGCGCTCGCGGCTGGTTATTTCGTGTGCGCTTGCTCGGGCCGGAAAGCGGCGTCCGCAAGCTTCTTCTGCGCATCGGGCATGTCCGCGTATAGCGCCGAGAAGGCATCGAGCATCGCCTTGCTGCCATCGGCATTCGCCTGGGCGATCTCATTCCACGATTGAAGGTTCTCCACCGCGGTTTGCTGCTGCGCGTTATCGTGCCGCTGCTGGATTAGATCGTCGACCGTTTTGGCGTTATTACGCATGACGTCGGCCACTTTCGCCCACTTGTCCTCTTCGGCGGGAGTAATCTTCAGTTCGGCATGCAATTCTTTCACGCGGTCGTCGACGGTTTCAGTGTGATGCTGATGCGACGATGCAGCCGGAGCGCTGGCCTGCGCCCAGCATGTGGAAGCGCCGAGCAGGGCTAGTGCAAGCAGGACAGGTTTCATTGTCAGTCCTCGCAAAAAGCGTTCGCTGGTCATTGCCGGCGACCCGGAACGAACCTTTTCGATCATAGCAGCGCAGGCAAACAATTCAATTTTGGCGGCCTGTCTGTAACACAAGGGAATAGGGCACGATTCCCGAAAGCACCACGCTTCACTCGTAGAACAGCATCGACTGGATTCGCTGCGCGGCGAATCGTTCTGCCGATACAAGGAGGCAACGTGGCGAATCGAATGGCAATTTGCAGGGAATCCGCTTTCCGTTCCGTACAGCGCGTCCGGCAGCCATGGGGAAGGCTGGGGTGCCTCGCGCTGGCCGCGGCCACGCTCGCGGGCTATGTGCCGGCGAGCCACGCCGCTGTGTCCATCACGCGGCCGCCGCGCGAAGCCAGGTCCGACGAGCCGCTCGTGGTGACGATCGTCTATACCGGCGATGCGCCCTCCGGCACCTCGGTCGACGTGCCGCGCACGTTGAGCATTGCGCTCACCAATGGCGAGCAATTGCCGCGAGCGGTGCTGCTCACGCGCGATGCTGGCGCGCCCGAGCACGTGCGGCTCGCAGCCGGCGAAATGAAGGCGGTGAGCTATAGCGCGCCGTGGCCCGAGTGGGCGCGCGGCGCCGTGAGAGTGGACGTGCCAGGCGTGGACGTGTCGCCTTCGGTCGTTATTCTCACGCGCAAGCCGCGCGAGGCCACCGCGAATGCGGCCGCACCGGCACCAGCATCGGCACCGGCGGCGCCAGCGACGGCAGCGGTTGCGCCCGCATCGACCCCGCTCGCCATCGTGCCAGCCGAAGGGCCGATGGCGGGCAACGCGTCGCTCGCCGCGCAAATGCCGCCCTCCACAGTGAAGCCTTCGAATTCGCTCGTGCCCGATCTGACCACCATGATCTTGGGCCGCTTCTCGTTTTACCAGCCGAACTATTTCGCGGACGGCTTTGCCTCGAACGACTCGGATCTCGCGAAATTCCAGGTCAGCTTCAAATTCCGCTTTGTACTGCCGGATGACCCGCGCTCGCGAGGTTTCGTCGACAACCTTTATTTCGCGTATACGCAAACCTCACTGTGGGACATCAACGAGTATTCCGCGCCGTTCCGCGATACGAGCTACATGCCAGCGCTGTTCTATTACCTCGAAGACACCGGGTGGCGGTCGAAATGGTTCACCCGCATGGGGATCGAAGTGGGCTACGAGCACGATTCGAACGGCGAAGACGGACCGGAGTCGCGCGGCCTCGATTATTTCTACCTGAAGCCGATCTGGGACTTCGGCGATATCAATGCGAACCACCTGACCATCGCGCCGAAGATCTATGGCTACACGCACATTGCAGGGGAAAATTCGAATATTGCCGACTATCGCGGCTACGTCGATTTGCTGATCAAGTACGGCAGCCCGGATGGCTGGCAACTCGCCACTACGCTGAGAAAGGGCACGAAATCGTGGTACGGCAGCGTCGATGCGCAATTCACATACCCGCTTGCCAAGCTGTTCGGCAATGCCTGGGGCGGGTACTTCTGGATCGGCTATTTCAACGGCTATGGCGAGGATCTTCTCGATTACAACCAGCACCGCTGGGCTGCGCGCATGGGTTTCGCCCTGTCGCGCTGAGTGAACGTGCGGATGTTATGAAACGCCTGCCATCGTGCGTGGCTCAGTCAATGGACTGACCCACGACGAACCGGTGGCCTTCCGGCTTGGCCACGGTGCATTCGCGCATCCTGTACGGTCGGTCACCCGGCGGCTGCAGGCCGATGGCCTCTTTCTGCGCGATTTCTTCGTGCAGCGCGTTCACGTCGTCGACTTCCAGATAGCCGAAATAGCTGTGATCGCCCGTCGCGCCGTAGCGTGCTCGTGCCGGTCATGAACGATCTTCCTCAACAGGGATTCGACGATGGTGGCGTGAGTATGATGCACGCAACGGGCACTGTGTTTGCTCGTTGCACAGGCAGCGCGTCAATCGCAGCCGGGGCTAGCCGGTTGCGACGCCGCTCGTGCGCGCACATCGGAGGAACGACCATGAATGACGAACGGGAAGAGCGCATCCGCAAACGCGCCTATCAACTTTGGCAAGACGACGGCGCGCCCGAAGGACGGGCGGACGAATACTGGAGCCGCGCAGAGAAACAGATCGCCGCCGAATACGATGTGGAAGGAGACAGGCCGAATAACGCCAGCGATCAGGCCGGCAAGCGCCGGCTTGCCGGTGAACCTCTGCAGGAAAGCGACAGCTTGCCGCCGAACGAACTGGCGCGGGACAAGCGGCGCGGCGGAGTGTGAAAAACGCGAGTGCGCCGCGCTTCAGGCCATCGTGGCGATCTGTTCACGCATCAATGATGCGTGAACAGATCGTTGCGATCTTCGTGTGACATGAGTGCGGCATGGCGCGAGGTTTGCGCGAGAGAGGCGTTCGAGGTGCCTGAACTTTCCGTGCCGTAGCCGGAGTCGTCGGTGCGTTGCGTGCTGGCGTGCTGCGGAGCGGTCTGTTGCTGGATCTGCGGGCGTTGTATCGGATAGTCGCCACCCTGTGCGAAGGCGACGGGGGACAGGACAACGCCGAGCGAGAGAATGGCGGAAGCAATGGCAAGTTTCATGATGCTGACTCCAGACGGTAAGAAAAGATTTGGATTACTGAAGAATGGACGGAATTTTCAAAACCCGTTTGTGCAACCGCTCATTCAACATTGCGCCGTCCGATTATCACGACGCATGCCAGCAGACTACGCAGCGAACCTTAGAACTTGCTTATGCGCAAGCCATGGTGCGCGCTTTGCGCATATTGAGTCGTAGTTAAGGCTTAGTTAAGCAACGGCAGCATATAGTCCGAGGCTATATCGTTCCGCCCCTCATGCGGCGCAAGGAGTATTCATGTCTACCGTCACTCGAAGTTTCGTCGAAGAAGCGCTCAGCAAGGTTCCCGCCGTGACATTCGGCTTCTGGATCATCAAGATTGCTTGCACCACGCTCGGCGAAACCGGCGGCGACTGGGTGACGATGTCGCTGAATCTGGGCTATCTGGCCGGCACGCTGATTTTCTTCGCGTGCTTCGTCGTGCTGGTGTCGGCGCAGATCCGCGCACAGCGCTTCTATCCGTGGCTCTATTGGGCGACCATCGTCGCCACGACCACGCTCGGCACGACGCTTGCCGACTTCTGCGACCGTTCGCTCGGCGTGGGCTATCCCGGCGGCGTGTCGATCATTCTGCTGCTGCTCGTGGCGAGCCTCGCGATCTGGTATCGCGTAGAAGGCTCCGTGTCGATCGAGAGCGTCGCGACGCCGCGCGTCGAGTGGTTTTACTGGATTACGATCCTGTTTTCGCAAACGCTCGGCACGGCGCTGGGCGACTGGGTGGCGGGCGAGGACCGTGGCGGCCTCGGTGTGGGCTACGAAGTCGGCGCCGCGATCTTTGGCGCGAGCCTCGTGATCGTGGGCCTGATGTGGTTGTGGCCGCGCGTTTCGCGCACGGCGCTCTTCTGGTTCGCGTTCGTGCTTACGCGTCCGCTCGGCGCGACGCTGGGCGACCTGCTCGACAAGCCGCTAGCCGATGGCGGCCTGCAGTTCAGCCGGCTTTATGCATCCGTGCTGCTGATGATCTTTATCGTCGGCTGCATCGTGGTGCTGCCGCAACGTGCCGCGCGCCGGGAGCAGAACGCGTAGTGTGGGCCGTTGTGCGCCGTTGCATGTTTCCGGCTACGGCATCACGCACGTGAAATTGGCCGCGAGATTCGCGTTGCCCTTGCCCAAATAGCGCGGGAATGCCGGGTAACGGCACAGTGGCCGCGTGCGGCCGTTCGTGGCTTGCGCAATGTCGGTCGCGAACAGCGTTTCCGGCGCGCTGCCGTGCGTGACCCAGTCGTCGAGCGCGCCGAGCAGATCCACCGAGGGAATGAACGCGCCATTGCCGTGCTGGTAACCCGGCACCATGTAAAGGCGCATGAAACTGTCCACGCGCGCTTCGCCGTAACGCCCGATCAACGCCTGGTAATACGCGATCGTCTGGTTCGGGCTGATTACCTCGTCGGCGAGTCCCTGCAAGGTGATGAGTTTGCCGCCGCGCGCGAGGTAGCGCGAGACGTCCGGATTCATCGCGCCGATCGTGGCCGACAGCGTGAAAAGCTGTTCCCGGTAGCGGCCGGGATGCATCACGTCGAAATTCGTCGCATCGAACGTCGGGTCGTGCGTGATGAAATACTTGAGGTACGCGTCGCCCTGCGCGTACAGGTAGCCATTGGTGACGAACCCCGGTTGAGGCAACCGCTGCGGCGAATGCGCGAGGCCCAGCATGCTCGTGAAGCGCGTACCCTGGAAGACGTTGTAGCCGCGATAGCTGTCCGCCCCCCAGGCCAGCGCATAGGGCAGGCGCAGGCCGTCGCGCAGGCTCTCCAGCGTCGCGACCTGTGGCGGCGTGAGGCAGTCGTCTGCAGCGGCATGCTGGCGATCTGGCTGGTCCTGCGAGGAGCAACGCAGCGCGTCGATGATCGCGGGCTCTTTCTCGCGGCAACTCTCGACGTCGCTGACGAGGCCGTCCGCAGCGCCGTCGAGCGCATCGCACGCCTGCATCACGCGCGCGTACACGTGCTCCAGCAGTTGCGGCGAAAGATAGCCGCCCGGCGTGCGGTATTCGTGCTGGCCCACCACAACGCCTGTCAAGCGCACGCCCGAAAAGTTCAGTGCGGGCGAATTTGCGATCACGCCGTCGTAGTCGTCGGGATAGCGCTGGATCACGGTGTAGCCTTCGCGGCCGCCTGTCGAGCCGCCTGCGAAATATATGTGTTCCGGCGGCCGCCCGTAGCCGAGCGTGATCAGTGCGAGCGCAACGTCATGCGCCTTCTTCAAATGCGCGTAACCAAAGTTGGTCACGGCTTCTTCGAGCAGTCCGAAGTTCCCTTCCGACGACGTGCCGTTGTGGCCGGAGTCGTCGCCGAAGGTCGCATAGCCGCGCGCGAGCGGCGCGCGCTCCGGCGAGAAGGGCATCGGGCCGGTTCCCGTCACCACGACGCCGCTGTAGCCGCCACCGCCGAACTGCAGCGCGCGGCCGTTCCAGCGGCTCGGCAGGTTCACTTCGAAGCGGATGTCCGGCGTGCCGGCGCTCTGGGCGCGTATCACGCCGGTCAAGCGGCAGAAGTCGCCGTTGAGATTGCCCGTGGCGGTCGCGGGGATCATCGCGGCGCTTTGCACGAGCGCACCGTTGGTGGGCAAGCCGATGCTCGCGGCCGGCAACAGCGCGCCGGCAAGGTCGACGCAATGCAGCGGCAGCGCAGGCGTGTGCTGGGCGAAAGCGTGAGCGCTGGCGATGAGCGTGAGCGTGGCGACGGCGATCGCCTTGAGGGATTCAAGTGCGCGCTTGCCCCGTCGCATCATCCGCAGCGGGCTCCGTTGACCCTCGCGCGGACCTTCTCCTTCTGGCGGCCGAGCGTGCCGCACCAAGCCTTGGCGAGCATGAGCATTGCGCCGATCGAGACAATGTCGCCGGCCAGTGCGGCGCCGAGTGCCGCCACGCCGTGCAGCGCGTGCGGCGTGGCGGTGTCGACGATCACCGGGATCAGCGTGCCGCCGACGAAGCACACGAGCCCCGTGCGGCCCACGGTCACGACGGCGGGCAAGCGCGCGGCGATCCGAGCGACGGTCCCGCGATGAACGAAATACGCCGCCACCATGGCAATGCCGATAAAGTTGACGACGCGCGCGAAGGCGAGATGCTGTTTCATGTCTCCTGGCATGGGTTGAACCAGAACGAACCATTTAACCGCCGCGAACAGCGCCACGGCGGCGAACGCGAATCGCACCAGCCAGCGTGCGGTTTCCGAGGTCTTGAAAGCGGGCGGAACCGGGTGCAGCCGGCAGAGCATGCCGAATACGAACATCAACTGCCACGCAAACGGGTCGAACGGCCAGTTCGCGAACGTGCGCGCGCCGATGAGCGCGGCGAGCAGCGGCGCGAAGGCCCAGAGCAGCAAGCTGCAGACCAGCGTGCAGAGCGGCGCGCGGCGGGCGAAGGGCACCGCAGCGGGCACGCACAGCGCAAATATGACATACATCGGCAGCACGCTCGACAGCCAGGGCTGGCGCGCGAGCAACACGACGTGCAATGTCTCGCGCACGGGATGCGAGGCGAACGACGCCCAGCCGCTCAAATCGGCGGCGGCAGGGTTCAGGTGCAACAGCGCGAGTAGCGCGCCAGAAACGAGCGTGAGCAGGGCGGTCAGCAGATAGGCACGTAGATTTCCCAGCTGCGCCGCAGGAAGCGCCCTTGCGCCGCGCTCACGCCACGGTGCGCGGCCGCTTACTTCGCGGCAGCGGCGCGCTCGATCGCGGCGATGTCGATCTTGCGCATTTGCATCATCGCCTCCATGGCGCGCTTGCCGGCTTCACGATCGGCGCCGAAGACGCATTCGAGCAGGCGCTTTGGCGTGATCTGCCACGAAAACCCCCAGCGGTCCTTGCACCAGCCGCAGTCCGATTCCTCCCCGCCGTTGCCGACGATGGCGTTCCAGTAGCGGTCGGTTTCTTCCTGGCTATGGGTCTCGACCATGAAACTCACCGCTTGATTCGCCTGGAAGTTGGGGCCGCCGTTCAGCCCCACGAAGCGCCGGCCGAGCACCGTGAATTCGACTATCAGCTCAGCCCCCGCGCCAATGCCCGGTATGGGGGAAACATGCGCCGCTTCGACATGGCTGTCCGGAAAAGTCGCGGCGTAGAATTGCGCCGCTTCGCGCGCTCTGCCTTCATCGAACCACAGACAAGTCACAAGCTCCGCCATCACGCTCTCCTTCGGGAAATGCGCCTCGTTGCAGGCGCGCACCGATCATTGTGACAAAGCCTCGGCGGCGCGGGTGACTACTTCAGGAATGCTTGACGATAGACGTTCGGCGCGGCGCTGAACGCGTCGCGAAAGCGATGGCTGAAGTGGCTCGCGTTCGCGTACCCGCACTGCGCTGCAATCTGGGCGAGCGGCAGCGCGGTCGTGCGCAGCAGCAGGCGGGCGCGTTCGAGGCGCTGAGCCGCAATCCATGCATGCGGCGGTTGCCCGAACGAGGCGCGGAACATGCGCGCGAGATGGTATTCGGAAAGGCACGCCACATCGGCCAGCGCGCCGAGCGTGAGTGTCTCGCCCAAATGGGCTTCGATATAGTCGCGCAGGCGTCGCCTCGTCGACACGGCGAGACCGCCCTTGAGGGCCGCGCCCGGACGCCGCACGCCCTGACTGCGCAGCAGCAGGCTCAGCACGTCGTGCGCCGTTTCGTTGCTGCGCAGGAGTCCCTCCGGATCGGCCCAGTTCTCGTTGGCGAGCGCCTGGCAGAGAACGGCGATCCGCTCGTCTTCGAAATACGTGCGGTCGGCCAGCGTGAGTTCGCGCGGTTCCTGGTCGAGTTCGCGCACCGCCCGCCGTGTGAAGTGATCGGGCAGGAAATACAGATGCATGAAATGCATGTGGCCGCGCACCCACCAGCGCGATTCATGGTCGCCGGGAAGCGCGCAGAGCCGGCTTGGCGCGCCATACACGCCGGGCAGTTTCTGCCGCTCGGTGCGGTAGCCGCCGTCGAGATAGCACGACAGCGTGTGATGGCCCGGCCGATCGTAGACGGTCTCGGCCTCGCGCGTTTCCCGGGTCCAGACAGCGGCCGCAAACTGGTCGCCGAGCCAGGCAAAGCGCTCCAGCGTCGCATTGGCCGCGCTCAGCGTGCGGCACACCGAGTGCAGGCCAAAGGGCGTCTCAGTGGGCGAGGGCGTGGGAAGCGACACCTGGGCGTTCATGGTCGGGGCGGCGGCTTGCAAGTCGGTAATCGGGGCGTCGAAGCGGGTTGTCGAGATGGGTTTTCAAAGTATACTCGCGCGCCCCGCTGACTACCGGCCACGGCAGGGCGCAGGCAAGAAATGCGCAATCCTGGACAAGTCCGCGCCGCGCGTGTGCGCCATAGTCGGGGCATCGACTCGATGTTCTTTCCGGCTATGAATCTTCTACTCTACGTACTGACCGTCCTGATCTGGGGCACCACCTGGATCGCGATCAAGTGGCAGCTTGGCGTGGTGCCCGCGCCCGTTTCGATCGCCTGGCGTTTCGGGCTCGCGGCGCTCCTCGTGTTCGCGCTGCTGGCCGCGATGCGCCGCCCGATTTGGCCGCCGCGCGCGGCATGGCGCTATCTCGTCGCCCAGGGGCTGGCGCTTTTCTGCCTCAATTTCCTGTGCTTTTACTATGCCGAGAGCGTCGTGCCGAGCGGGCTCGTCGCCGTGGTGTTCTCGACCGCGCCGCTCCTGAATTCGATCAACGGGCGCATCTTCCTGGGCCGGCCGCTGCAACCCACGGCCGTGGGCGGGGCTGCACTGGGCCTGATCGGGATCGTGTGCCTCTTTCTGCAGCAGATGGCCGGCCATATCGGCGATCAGACGGTATGGCTCGGCCTCGCGGTGGCGTTTCTCGGCACGCTGTGTTTTTCCACGGGCAATTTGCTGTCGAGCCGCATGCAGTCGATGGGGCTCAACCCGCTCGTGACGAATGGCTGGGCCATGCTGATCGGCACCGCGGTGCTCGTGGCCGGCAGCGCCGTGGCCGGATTGCCGTTCAAGCTCGAACTGGATGCGCGCTACCTCGGCGCGCTGGCCTGGCTCGTCGTGGCAGGGTCGGTGATCGGTTTCACGGCCTATCTGACGCTGGTTGGCCGGATCGGTCCCGAGCGCGCGGCGTATTGCACGGTCTTGTTCCCGATCGTGGCGCTGGCGGTTTCGACGGTCTACGAGGGATACCGCTGGTCCTTGCTTGCGGTTGTGGGCCTTCTGCTGGTCGTCTCGGGCAACCTCGTTGCCTTCGACCTGACACGGCGCCTGTTCACGCGGCGCGTGGCGGTATCGTGAGCGGCTTCAGCGGTCGAGGCTAGCCCTCACGGCCCTCGCGTAGCGCCGGTACAGCCAGGAGAAACACGGCGCGGCAAGACAGAGCGAGCTGAAGGCGGCGAGTGCGTTGGCAGTCGTGCCGAACAGTGTCAAGCAGTACGAATCGTATGGCATGCGTGATGAGGAGCGTAAATACGGCGCGCTCCATCCATGCGAACACGCCCAGCGGGACGTAGGTGAGAAGCCTGGCCGCGGCATGCTGTCAGGGCGCAGCGGGTTCACGACGAACGTCGACAGCCACGCGTAGAGCACAAAGTGATCGACTCCATTCGAACCGCTTGCGCGCGTTGAGTGCCGCGCGCGCCTCGACCCGCCAGCCGGTCGTTTATGTGTTTTGCATCATCCAGCACTAGCCCGAGCGGCCGCGTCGGTCGTGACGAGGCGCGCTCAGCGCGCACTTGACTTAATCAACTGAATATCGAATGCCTTCATTTTTATTACAAAAAGGTGGCCGGCATAAATTCAGTAATTGCACTAAAGATTCATCTGAAGGTTGCCGATACCCTCGGATGAGCAGATAAATACGAATGCAAACAAGCGGCGTGCCAGCCGCTTTCGGGGTTACCGCGTCCGCCCGCGCCAGCGGGGATCGAAACGAATGCAAAGCCGATGGCCTGTCTACGCGTGCAGCACGCGCCTGCGCGCGCCGTTCTCCCTCCTGGCGAGCGCGCTCCCCACAGCGCTGTTCAGTTTCGCCGCGGCAATCAAGCCCGATGGCACGGCCACGACTCCAGCGGGTGGATAAGGGTATGGCATGGCAGACACTGCGAAATCCGTCCAGCGCGTCGCGTGATCTGCGCCGGGGACAACGACAAGACAAAGACGGGAGAGGCCAGTAATGAAGGTTCACGCTAGTGCGCTCACGCTGCTGCATTGGCTCGCGCAGCGCGAAAGCGCGTCGGTCAGCGAAATGACCGCGTCGGGCTTGATGAGTTCGCGCGAAGCCTCCGATGTCGTTCGCTACGCCATGCGCAACGGCGCCGCCGAGCGCATCAATACCGGCGCGAGTGCGCGGGGATCGGCGCGCTACCGGTCGACCGGCGTGCCTCTGCCGGAGCCACGGACGTCGCCGGCCGGCGCATCGTTCGAGGGCTTGTTGAGTGCATGGGGAATCACCCAGCAGCCCCCCGAGCTTCCCGCGGTGCGTACGCGCGTGTATCAGATCGAAGATAACGGTCAGGACACTCGCGGCGCGAATCGCCTCGCCAAACAAAAGCTCAATGATTGAAAGTCGCTGAGTGCGATCTGGAAAGAAGACAAATCAATACACCGTGCGGCGGACCGCATGGACCGCGTGGCCTTCCCGTTTGTCCCCGGGGTACTTCGCGTGAAGTGAAGTCCGTTTTTCACCGTTGACGTTCGCAAGAATGGCAACGGCAAACCTGCGCCGAAGAGCGCGATAAAACCAACCATAAAAAGGTTCTCTCCTGATGTCGAATCAGATCATGCGCGCCGCGCTTTGCGCGGCGTTCAGCTGCGCCGCGCTGAGTGCGGCGGCGCCTGCCGCTGCGGCACTCGGCGGCACGCCCACGCCAGCACCGGCGGGGGCTGTCTCCAGTTCGTTCAATCCGGCCGTCGTCCATGCGGCATCGGGCGTGGCCAGCACCGCGAGCGCCGCCTCGTACACGGTGACGCAAACCACGTTCGCCACCGGCACGGTCGTGCGTGAGTACATCTCGGCGGCGGGAACGGTATTTGGCATCGCCTGGAGCGGGCCGATCATGCCGAACCTCTCCGCGCTGCTCGGTACGTACTTCACGGACTATGACGGCGCGCGCGTCGCGCAGCGCACGGCCAATCCGGGCCGTGGTCCGCTGAGTATCGAGCTTCCGGGTCTGGTCGTCCATTCGGGCGGCCATCCGGGTGCGTTCTCGGGGCAGGCCTACCTGCCGCAATCGTTGCCGGCTGGCGTGAGCGCCACCGACATCCAATAACGAACGAGAACGAGGCGAACCATGTTGAGTATCAATGGTAAAACTGCCCGAATGCTGGCGGCATTCGGCTTGGCGGCGTTTGTCGCGCTCGTCGCGGGGTGTGGCGGCGGTGGCGGATCGAGCAATGCCTCTTCGAACACGTCGACCGGCAGCGGCGGGAGCACCGGCGGCACGGGGAGCACCAATGGCACCGCGGTCCTCACTGCGGGCACGCCGGTATCGAGCTTGCCCGCGACGCTGGCGACCAACCAGGTCGCGGTGACGGTGGCGGCGGGCGTGAAAAACGCGCCGAACATTCCGACGGTCAGCGTCACGATCTGCGAACACGGCACGAGCACTTGCCAAACGATCGACAACGTCCAGGTCGATACGGGGTCGTGGGGATTGCGGATCCCGTTGGATGCGCTGAACAGCAACATGCAGAGCGCGTTGCCCGTCGAGACGGCGAGCGGCAAATCCGTTGCCGAGTGCTTCGGTTTCGCCGACGGCAACGCCTGGGGCTCCGTTCGCACGGCGGATGTCACGATCGGCGGTGAAACAGCGACGAGCGTGCCCATCCACGTGATGGGCGACCTGCCGCAGTCGGCAGCGGGCGGCACGAACAACGGCTGCTCGGTCGGCTCGCTCAACGACACGTCGTCGTCAATCGCCGCTCACGGCATTCTCGGCATCGGCCCGGCGAAGTACGACTGCGGCAGCGGTTGCGCGACGACGCCGAACGGCGTCTACTACGGCTGCACGGGGTCGGGCAGTTCGACGAGCTGCACGGACCTGGCGGTAGCGGTCGGGCAGCAAGTGACGAATCCGGTCCGGATGTTCACTACCGACAACACCGGCGTGATCTTGAACATGCCGGCGGTAACGTCGTCGGGATCGACGAACGCGATGGGGTTCCTGACCTTCGGCATTGGCACGCAATCGAACAACGCGTTGCCGACTTCCGGCATTCAGAAGCTCACAACCGACCACTATGGCAACGTGCAAAGTGCTTCGCTGAGCGGTACGAGCGTAACAGGGGCATTCTTCGATACAGGCTCGAACGGGCTGTTCTTCCCCGACAGCTCGTTGACGCCGACGTTGTGCACGCGCGCGATCGGCTTCTACTGCCCCACGACGACGGTCTCGCGCACGCCTAGCGTCACCGGGTTCAACGGCACCACTGTTTCGCCTGCGCTTAGCATCGCCAATGCGCTGAACCTGTTCCTGGACGGTGGCTTCGCCTACTCGAACGTCGGCGGGATCATGACGGGCGTGAGCTTCGACTTCGGCATGCCGTTCTTCTATGGCCGCACGGTGTACGTCAACTACGATCCGAACACCGACGGCAATTCAGGCGTCGCAACGTCGGCCTACGTCGCGTTCTAACGCGTAGCGCCGTATCTGCCACGCATCTGCGAGCGGCCTCACCGCCGCTCGCGGATGTTTCAGAGGCATTGCGGGCCCGCTCGGCCTGCGTCATAGCTCCTGTGCAGCTTGCTAACGCGCCAGCCGCTCCCGGAGAAACTCGATGAAGCGCTGCGTCTTCGCGGGCAGCAGACGCGTTTCCGTCATCGCGTAGACCGGCGTGGGCGCGCCATGCCACTGCGGCAAAATCCGCCGCAACGTCCCACTGGCCACTTCGTCTGCGACGATTTCCTCCGGCAACAGCACGATGCCCATATCGAGGGTGGCAAGGCGGCGGATCATCCCGACGCTGTTGAGCGTGAACCGTCCACCCACTGCAACCGTGGCCGTGCGCTTTGCGTCATGCAAGGTCCACGTGCCTGTCTTCAGGATTCCCAGGCATTCGTGCTGCTCCAGATCAAGCGGTTTGACTGGTTCGCCCGCGCGTTCGAGATAGCCCGGCGAGGCATACAGGTAAGGCGTGAGCGACGCCAGCAGACGCGCAACGAGTTGCGAGCTTTCGGACTCCCCCATGCGGATTGCCACGTCGAACGGGTCGCTCACCAGATCGACACGCCGCGGATTCAGTTCGAAATCGAACGTGATGGCGGGGTACAGAGCGGCGAATTCGGCGATCAAGGGTGCGAGGTAGGTGACGGCGAAATCGACCGGAAACGAGGCCCGCAGCACGCCGCTGGGCTGCGCGACCATGTCGCCCAGGTGCTCGTGCGCGAGGCGGGCTTCATCGACAATGCGCTTGCAGCGCTCGAAGTAGACCTGGCCCGCTTCGGTCAATTCGATCTTGCGCGTCGTGCGGTGCAAGAGGCGCAGGCCGATGGCTTTTTCCAGGCCGCTGATGCGGCGCGAGAGCGTGGAGTTCGGCATGCCCGTCGCCTCGGCGGCACTGCGAAACCCCTTGGCTTTGACGACCTCCACGAACAAGGCCATGTCGTTCAGTAGCTCCACCCTGAGTGCTCCATTTGTGGATCAATGTAATCCAAATTACCATATTTATCCCAATCGTGAAGCAGGCGATGATGCTCGCATCCAAACCAGTCGAGGTGATCATCATGAGCAAGCTTTTCGATTCCGTGCGCGTTGGGCGCTACACGCTGTCAAACCGCCTGGTCATGGCGCCCATGACGCGTTCGCGCGCGCAGGCCGACGGCACGCCCGGCGAACTGGCTGCCGAGTATTACGCACAGCGCGCGAGCGTTGGATTGATCGTGAGTGAAGGCACACAGCCTTCGGAAGACGGGCAGGGCTACCTCACCACCCCTGGCATTTATCACGACGCCCATACAGCCGGGTGGAAAAAGGTCACCTCGGCTGTCCATGCGCGAGGCGGCCATCTCTTCATTCAGTTGATGCACGCCGGCCGCATGTCGCATCCCGACAATACGCGGCATCATCGCGTGGGCGTCGCGCCTTCGGCAATCGCGCCGGGCACGGCCATGTTCACGGCGAGCGGCATGCAGGACATTCCTGTACCGCGTGCCCTGAGCACCGTGGAAATCCGCCAGACGGTGCAGGACTTCCGCGCTGCGGCCCGCCGCGCAGTCGACGCCGGCGCCGACGGCGTCGAAATCCACGGTGCGAACGCTTATCTGGTTCAGCAGTTCTTCGCGCCGAGCGCCAATACGCGCACCGACGAATACGGCGGCTCGATTGAAAACCGGGCCCGTTTTGCGCTCGAGGTCGTGGCCGCCATTGCCGCGGAAATCGGCGCGGACCGCACGGCTATCCGGCTCTCGCCTGGCACGACCCTGTGGGGCATCGACGAAGGCCCGCAGGGCCCCGATCTCAACCGCTATCTGGTCGCCGAACTCGACAAGCTGGGTCTCGCTTATCTGCACATCGCGCATCAGGGCGACGAAGCGTTGCTGGCGGACATTCGCAAGCTGTGGAAGGGCACGTTGATCGTGAACCGGGCTGGCCGCCCGCGCGAGCAGATCGGCGCCGATGTAGCCAGTGGGCTCGCGGATCTGGAGTCCTACGGCCAGATGGTGCTGGCGAATCCGGATTTCGTGACCCGCCTGCAGCGCAACGCGGCGATGAACGCGGCGGATCGCAACGGCTTCTTCGGGGGCGCAGCGCAAGGCTATACGGATTATCCGAGCTTGAGCGAAACGGCTGACGCCTGACGCGGCGAGCAAGGCGGGGGCCAGCGAGTCATTGGCCGTGCCGGCGCGCAACCGCCTCCCTTGTGCGGTCTCGAATGGCTCACGCGAGCGGTCCCGCGAGGGCGCGCCGGTACCACGCATGGAAATGCCGCATGCCGTCCTCAAGCGGCGACTGATACGGCCCGGCGTCGCTGATGCCGCGCCGATTCAGCCGCAGACGTCCTGCGTCCATGCGCTCGGCGATCTCGTCGTCCTCGATCATCGTTTCCAGATACGCGGCGCGCTGCGCCTCGATGAATTCGCGCTCGAAGGCCGCGATCTCCTCGGGGTAGTAAAACTCCACCACGTTGAGCGTTTCCTGCGGGCCCTTCGGATAGAGCGTCGAGACCACGAGCACGTGCGGGTAAAGCTCGATCATCTGAGTGGGGAAATACGCGAGCCAGATGGCGCCGAACTCGGGCGCCGCGCCGCCGCGATACTCGAGCAGCCTGTCGTGCCACGCGCGATAGATCTCGGAACCCGGCTGCGCGAGCGCGGCGTGCACGCCCACGCGCTGCATGCTGTACGTATCGGCGAAATCCCAGTCGAGCGTGTCGCAGGTCACGAAGCGCCCGAGCCCAGGGTGGAACGGCGCAACGTGATAATCCTCCAGATACACTTCGATAAAGGTCTTCCAGTTGTACCGGCAGGTATGCGTTTCGATATGATCGAGCACGTAGCCGGAGAAGTCGAACTCCGGGCGCGCAAATACGCGCGCCATGTCGCGCGCGGGCTCGCGTGGACCCTCATAGAGCAGCCCATGACAATTTCGGAGTTCGAAGCGTTCGAGATTACGGCACGGTTTGCGCTCGAATTCGGGTGCGCCGATCAGCTCGCCGCCAGGGGCGTAGGTCCAGCGATGCAAGGGACACACGATGTTGCCGCCGCTCGCGGCCAGATTGCCTTGAGCAGGGGTGCTGACATTGCCGGCCATCCCGCCCAGCATGAGCGCCTGCCGATGGCGGCACACATTCGAAAGCAATTGCACGCCGTGCTCACCGCGCACCAGCACGCGGCCGCCTTCGTCCTGCGGCAGGTGCCGCCAGTCGCCGCGCTCGGGCACCGACTGTTCGTGGCCCACATATAGCGCCGAATGCGCGAAGATACGCGCCATCTCGCGCTCGAACAGCCCCTCGTCGAAATAGGCGCTCGCGGGCAACTGGTCGTGTGCCGCCTCGGTATCGGGCGGCAGCGCGAGATGCGCGAGGTCACTGATATCGTTCATCGGTCGGTTTTATCCTGTTTCGTGTTGCGCATTCAGGCGCACGATGCGTTCATGCTTGTCCAGCCGCGGACAGGTGCTGCAGAGTTCGCCGTCGCGGCGGCGGTAGTGGTAGCAGCAGGTGCGGCGCTCGAGCGCGAGTGCACGCGCGCCGTTCGTGCGCGAGAACGGGAAATAGCCTGAGTGACCCTCCAGACCGAGCGCCGCGAGCCACTGCCGCCCATGCCTCTCGACTTGCGCGTCGCTCCATTCGGGCTGGGCCTTGCGTGCCGCAAGGAGCGCGGCGAGCACGACGTCGGCTTGCGTGCCGCGCACCGATGCGGGGTTCAGACGGATCACCGGCATCAGTTCGTCGTGCATCTGCTCGCAGCACGAGACGATTTCGCGCGCGGCGTGAGCGATCAACGCATGCGTGTCGCCTTGCGCCGGTTCGTGATCGCGGATGTGGACCGCGCCGGTCCAGCCGTCGGCGATGGGCTGCGCAATGTCTCGCAGTGACAGCGACACGCCCGAAGCATGCACGCCGATCACGCTCAAATAGAGCGGTTGCCAGATCAGAATGCCCCAGCAGCGCGACGACCAGTAAGGGCGGCCCGCCTCGGGGTAGGTGCCCGACCAGTAGTCAAGCATCGCTTCGAGGGCGGTGCGATTAGACTCGATGCCGCCCGACGCCGGGCGCGTATGCACGATCGCCTCTGCAGGGCGCGTTGCCACCACGCCCTGCAACCCCGGCACGAGCCGCGCGGCGCGATGCAGCATGTCGTCGAGCGCGCGGTTCGCCACCATGCTTACGCCGCGACCGCTTCGGCGCTCATGCCGTTGAGCTGTGCGGCGCTTTGCAGCGCGCCACGCCTGCCCGCGAGCGGATTGCGCAGATTGCCCGCCATCTTCAGGTTGCCCGCGGGATCGGCGAGATTGACCATCTGCAGGTTGTTGCCCAGTTGCAGACGGTTCAGGCACGAGTGGAGGAACTCGGGCGCGAAGAGGTCGTATTCGGCGTATTTCCCTGCCAGTTGCGGGTGCGCTTCCTGATAGCGCGCGACGCAGCGCGCCACCGTGTCCCAGAACACATCTTCCGTGCAGCAACCGTGCTCGACGAGTACCTGGTTCACATAGCGGAAAAAGCCGTCGAACACGTCGATGAAGATCGCGAGCAGCTTGACGCGTTCGGGCACGTCCACGGCGAGGCGCTTGACGTTTTCCGGCAGCTGCGCGTCCTTGTTGAGGATAGCCGACTCTTCGGCGATGTCCTTCATGATCGCGCGCACGGGCACATGGTTTTCGAGCACGAGGATGAGATTTTCGCCGTGCGGCATGAACACGAGATCGTGCGCGTAGAAGCAGTGAACGAGCGGCGCGAGATACGCCTCCATATATCGCTCGAGCCACGCCTGCGCCGAGAGCCCCGAAGCCTCGATCAGCGCGGGCAGCAGCGCCACGCCGTGGCGGTCCGTATGCAGCAGCGCGGCCATGGTCATGAGCCGCTGGCTTTCTCCGGCGAGGTTCAGCGGATTCTCGCGCCAGAGCGCCGAGAACATCTTCTTGTAGGGGCTATCCGCCTGCACGGCCGCTTCGTAATAACGATTTCGAAAGCCGATGGATGCGACTTCCCGCAGGATAGTGAACCCTTGGTCCTGCAGATACGGGTCGCGCGCCACCAGGCCCTTGATGTAGTCGTTGATGGCGGGCGTGCCCGACATGTAGTACGGCGAGAGGCCGCGCATGAAGCCCATGTTGAGAATCGAGAGTGACGTTTTCACATAGCGCTTCGAACGATCCGAGAGATTGAAAAACGTGCGGATCGACTGCTGGGCCGAATAACGGTCGTCGCCGTAGCCGAGGCAAATGATGCGATGGGTCGCGACATAGCTTGCGAACGCGATCGAAAGCTTGTTGAACCACTGCCACGGGTGCGCCGGCATCAGCCGATAGTCGGCGAAGTCCACGCCGCGCGCTTCGACCGTCGCGCGAAAGCGCGCGATGGTTTCCGTGCCCAGTTCTTCTTCCATCAGCTGTTCGTAATCGAGGTCGGCGGCGCTGTGGAACGCGGCGTTCTCTTTGTGCACGGCGAGCCAGACGACCTGGACCGGCGAGCCTGCCTCGGGAGCGAACGCGCGATAGTCGCCTGCGTCGAAGCCGAGCCGGCCGTTATTGGCGACGAAGCCCGGATGGCCCTCGCTCATGGCGGTTTCGATCACCTGGAAGTCGGCGTTCAGGAGATCGGGCGTGTTCGGGCCATCCTTCTCGGCTTTGTAGGCCGCGCCATACAGCGTGCTGCTGATTTCATCAAGGTAGATGGGCAGCATTTCCTCTTTGATGCCAAGCCGCGCTTTCACGTCGAGAATGAAGGCGAGCGCGTCGAGCGGTTGAGGCGTGCCGTCCTGCGAACACACGATCGTTTCGGCGCGAATGCTCCAGTGGCGCAGCGCGAGCAGGCGCGCGTCGAACGTGTAGACGCGCGTGCCGTCGTCGGATTCGAGCGCATAGCGGGCGTAGTGCTCGCCGGGGGCGTCGCCTACGCGCTGCGGCTCGACGATCAACTCGTGCGCATACTCGGCCATGGCCTTGCGCACCAGCATGCGGTTTGCACGCTGCCAGACTTCGGGGGTGAGGTGGGCGGCGGCCTCGTGGGGCGTGAGGAGAATGTGCTGCATGGAAGCCTGAGCTGCGACGTGATTCATGATGCGATGTCCTTATTGAATTTAGTGATCCTGCATAATGGCTGCGTAAAAATCAGCGCGCGTGCAAAACGCGAGCGAGGCGATCTTTTCGCGGAACGCGACGTCCTTCGTGTAGACGAAGCCCATCGCACGATTCAGGGCGTGGATGCGTGCGTTGCGCGCATCGGGCTCGACAACGACGCGTTGGGCGTGAAGGCGTTCGAACAGAAACGCCATGAGCGTTTCGAACACGTGGCGCGTATAACCGGATCTGCGTATGGCGGCGGGCCCGACGAACAGGTGCATGCCGAGATCGCCCGTACGCACGTCGTAGTGACCGCCAATCTCTTCGTGCGCCGGGTCGTAGCTTTCGAACAGGAAGGCGGGCGCGCCATCGTGCAGCCCGAGCCAGGCGCGTGCGTGCCCCGAGTCCTCGATAGCCTGATAGAACGCGGCCACGTCCGCCACGCTCTTGTCGCGCATGTTCCAGAATGCCGCGCGTTCTTCGACGAACCAGCGGTGCAGCGTGGGCGCGTCGCGTTGCGCGTCGAGCGCCCGGATATGAAAGGCCTCTGGCCTGGCGATGCGTGCAGCCGCGACATGACGCAACGCGACTTCGTCGGCAACGATTTCAGTTCGCACGAGCGGTGACTCCTGTTTCGGCAATCGGGTTGGAGAGGGCGGCGCCTTGGGTGCGTGGCCGGGCGAGCAGCCAGACGCTCGCGAGCGCCGTGACAACGAGGCCTGCGGAGGCCACGAAGAACGGTGCGCGCAAGCCGGCTTCATCGACAATGGCGCCGGCCGCGAACGAGGCCAGCAGCACACCAAGGTTCTGGAAGAAGTTGATGACGCTGTAGTCGGCGGCATAGGAGGCGGGCGTGCTCAGTGCGAACATCGTCACGTCGAGCTTCACGACGATCTGGAACAGTGCCCAGCCGAACATCACGCGGCCCACGACGATCCACAGCGGCGCTTCCACGCCTTGCAGCAGCATGCCGGCGGTGCAGAGCAGCAGGTTCGCGAGCATGTGGTCGGGCACGCGCTTGCCCTGCGCGGCGAGCCGCCTGTTCAGGCGCAGCGCAACGAGCGCAACCATGCCGGGAATGGCGAACACGAGCCCCGGAACCAGCTCGCCGGGTGCATGGGTGACCGCCTGCCAGTACGACGCCATGAACGGGCGGATGAGATAGACACAGAAGTCGAAGGCGAGCATGAGCAGGGCGAGGCGCAGGATCGGCATGCGCGCACGCAGGCCCGGCTTTGACTGGGCATCAGCGGATTCGCCGGCAAACCGGCAGCGCCGCGCAATGCCATGCGTGCGGATCAGCGCAAGGCAGATCGCCATCTGCACGAAGTCGCCTGCGGCCATCGCGAAGATGCAGTGATGCGCGTCCCAGACCTGCATGACGAAGCCGCCCGCCACTGCACCCGCAATCGCGCCGAAATGTACGACCACGGAAAGCACGCCGATGGTATGCGCGTGCGATTCTTTCGCTTCGAGCCGCATCATGTACGGGTACATCAGCAGATAGCTGCTTTTGCACATGAACATGGCAAGCGAGAGCACCCAGAAGAGCGCCACCGTGGGCGCGAAATAGCTGGCCACCGAGAGCACGCCCGCGGCACATTGCGTGTAGACGAGCAGATGCATGGCGTCGAGCCGTTTCGCAATGCGCGCCCAGAGCGGCAGCGTGAGCATCACGACGATCGAGATGAACGCCACGTAAGCGCCCGCGTGCACTGGGCTCGTCACGCCATAGCGCGCCGCGAAGAATTGCGGGTAGAACGGAATCAGGATTGCGTCGCTGATAACGGCAAAGGTCGTCATCAGGATGATCGTGCTGCGCAGCTTCATTGCGCCTCCAGCGGCACTTTCACGAACGCTTCCGTGTCGGGCACCGAGAAGTCCTGCAGCGCGATGCGCCGCTCGATCTTGTAGTGTTCGACACCGGTTAGCTCGCGAAGAATGCAGGAGTTGCGATAGCAGCTCATGCCAAGGTCGGGGTTGGTCAGCCCGTGGCTGTAGAGCCCCGCGTTTTGCACGAAGATCTCGCGCCCGCTCACGTCGATCGCATAGTTGCGCGAGAGGCGGTAGCGCCCTTTGTCGTCCCAGCGAATGCGGGCGCGAATGCCGTCGATGAAGCCGGGCACATTTTGCCCATAGCCGGTCGCGAAGATCGCACCGTCGGTGACATGCGTGTATTGCACACCCTCGTCGCGCTGGACGAAGCGCAGGTGAAAGCGGTCGTCTACGCGGTCGTAGTGGCACGCGCTCAGCTCGGAATTGGTGATGAGGCGCGCGCTGTTGCTGCCGCGGCTGCGCCGGTCGTCGAGCAGGTCGTAGATCTGGTTGATGAGCGAGGCGTTGACGCCTTTGTAGAGACTGTCCTGCTTGGCGATGATGTTTTCGCGCACACCGACCGGCAGGTTGTAGAAGTAGTCGATGTAGTCGGGCGAGATCATTTCCAGCGTAAGCTTCGTGTTCTCCATCTGGAAGAAGCGTGGCGAGCGTGTGATCCACGTGAGCGAGTAGTCGTGCTCGTCGCTCTCCTTGAGCAGGTCGTAGAAGATCTCGGCGGCGCTCTGGCCGCTGCCGATCACGGCGATCGAACGCTTTTGCTGCAACTCGGTTTTGCGCGTGACGTAATGTGCGCTATGGATGCAGCGCTCGTGCAGCTCGCCGCAGCACGGCGGCAATTGCGGCACCGAGCCCACGCCGATCACGAGACGCAACGCGCGATGCGTGAACGGCTGCCCGGTGCGAGTGTGCCGCCCGCTCACCACGTAGTAGCCGTGCTGGGCATCGTATTCAACGTGCTCCACACTCGAGCCGAACGCGATGCTCGAAAGCTGGCTGATGGCCCATTTGCAGTAACGGTTATATTCGGCGCGGCTCAGATAAAAGCGCTCGCGAATGTAATACGCATAGAGCTTGCCTTCCTGCTTGCAGTAGTTGAGAAAACTGAACTTGCTTTTGGGGTCGGCGAGACTCACGAGGTCGGCGAGAAACGGGTTTTGCAGCGTGGTGTCGTCGATCAGCATGCCCGGATGCCAGTCGAAATCCTCGTTGCGTTCGAGGAACAGGCCGCGCAGATCGCGGATCGGGTCGGCCAGGCAGGCGAGGCTCAGGTTGAACGGCCCGAGGCCGATCGCCACGAAGTCGAGCACGCGCGAGGACGGACCCGGCTGGATATTAGTTGTACTCATGATTGAACTTTCACCTGGTGCGGAAAGGACCATGTCGAGTTACCTCATCGAAGGACGAATACGGCGAGAAAGCTCACGAGACGCAACCGCGCAACCGTTTGCGCGGGCGGGTGGTGTTCCGGTGCGAATGAGAGTGATTCGCGTTTGAGGATCATAGGAAAGTCGCCGCCCAATGGCAAGCGCGAAACGCATCCGGTCAGGATTCCAAACTATCGTGTCTGCCCAATACGCATCGCGGCCGGCCTGTGCGATCGGCGGCAAAGTCAGGCTGCACCGAGGCGCGCGCCGAATCGGCTGCGGTAAGGAAAGCGTAGGCTTCGCCGCTCCGGCGCCCCATTTTTGGCGTCAAATCATCCTGCGAAAGACCCTGTGCGTTGCAGGGGTTACATGCGCGCGGGGAATATTTCGGCTCTAATCGCGCGCGATTCGCCTGTGCGAGGCCACGAGCTTTGGGAAATCGTGATGCGATGATCTCAAACGTCCACGTGCGCTACGCGCTCACGCAGGTTTGCGCGGCGGCGGGCTATGCCGTGCGAGGAATCGATCGAGCTGCCCGGCGAACGTCTTGCTATCACGCGCGCTGAACGGCGCCGGACCGCCCGTTTCAATGCCTGCATTGCGCAGTTGATCCATCACGTCGCGCATCGTCAGCCGTTCCTGAATATTTTCGCGTGTGAACCAGTTGCCGCGCGGATCGAGTGCCTGTGCGCTTTTGTCGAGCACGGCGGCGGCAAGCGGTATGTCCGCCGTGATCACGAGGTCGCCCGGCTCGACCAGTTCGACAATGCGGGCATCGGCCGCGTCGAATCCCGCCGGCACCTGAACCGACTTGATGAAGGGCGACGGCGGTGTGCGCAGATATTGGTTTGCAACCAGCGTTACCTGGACTTCGGCACGCCGCGCGGCCCGAAACAGCATGTCCTTGATGACGGCGGGGCAGGCGTCAGCGTCGACCAGCACTTGCATAGAGGGATTCCCGGCATAGTAAAGCGCGATCATATCGCACTGCGGGAGATGCGCCGCGCATTGCGCGACGTGTCCGGTAGCTTCGTGCGGCACTGCGTTTTCCTTGCAATTGCCTGCGTTCGTGCCAACAATGAGTTCGCAATGGAGCCGCATGCCCCGACCTGATACTGCGAAGACGGAGCGGATATGAGCGACGCTGCCCACGGATTCGATGCCGCTGGGGAACACAGGGACTCAAACGGGCTGCGGCTGGGCGCGCTTGTTGCCCTCGTCGTGGGGTCGATGATCGGCGGCGGCATATTTTCGTTGCCGCAGAATATGGCCGCTTCCGCAGGGGTGGGCGCCGTTCTGATTGGCTGGGTCATTACCGCCTTCGGCATGCTGGCGCTCGCGCTCGTGTTCCAGACACTCGCCAACCGCAAGCCGAATCTCGACGGCGGCGTCTACGCTTACGCCAAGGCCGGATTCGGCAATTACATGGGCTTCGCCTCGGCCTGGGGCTACTGGATCAGCGCGTGGCTTGGCAACGTTGGCTACTACGTGCTGCTCTTCAGTACGCTCGGGTATTTTTTCCCCGTATTCGGCGAGGGCAATACGCTGCCCGCTATCGCCTGCTCTTCAGTGCTGCTGTGGAGCGTGCATTTTCTGGTGCTGCGCGGCATCAAGGAAGCGAGTTTCATCAATCAGATCACGACGATTGCGAAGATCGTTCCGCTCGTTCTGTTCATTCTCATTTGCCTGCTTGCGTTCAGGCTGGATGTCTTTTCGGCAGATATCTGGGCGAGCACGAATCCGTCACTGGGCAGCGTGCTGGATCAGGTCCGCAACATGATGCTCGTCACGGTGTGGGTGTTCGTCGGCATAGAAGGGGCGACCGTTTTCTCGGCGCGCGCGGCGGACCGCAAGAGCGTTGGCAAGGCGACCGTCATCGGCTTTTTCATCGTTCTTCTTGTGCTGGTGCTCGTCAACGTGCTGGCACTCGGCATCATGAACCAGCGTCAACTCGCGGGACTGAAGAATCCGTCGATGGCAGGCGTGCTCGAACACGTTATCGGACATTGGGGCGTGGTGCTGGTGAGCGTGGGGCTGGCCATTTCGCTGGCCGGCGCGTTGCTGTCGTGGGTCATGCTGTGCGCGGAGATTTTGTTCTCGGCCGCGCGGGACCGCACGATGCCTGCGTTCCTGCGCAAGGAAAACGCGAGCCAGGTGCCGGCAAACGCGTTATGGCTCACCAACGGCATGGTGCAGGTGTTTTTGCTCATTACGCTGGTGTCGAAAGGCACGTACCTCTCGCTGATCTATCTCGCGACCTCGATGATTCTCGTGCCTTACTTCTGGTCGGCGATCTATGCGTTACTGCTCGCCATTCGTGGCGAGACCTACGAGCTGTCAAACAAGGACCGCCGCAGGGATTTGTTGATTGCCGCGGTTTCCGTGCTGTACGCGGCCTGGCTGCTGTATGCAGGCGGCGTGAAATACCTTCTGCTTTCGTCGCTGCTTTATGCGCCGAGCGTCATCTTGTTCGCCAAGGCGAGGCGCGAAGCCGGACAGCCAGTGTTTACTCATCTGGAGAAAGTCGTCTTTGCAGCCGTGCTCGTTGCCGCCGCCGTGGCCGGCTACGGTTTGTATCGCGGGCTGCTGAGTCTTTGATTGCCCGGCCGATAGCCGATACGCGCTTATACCGCTTACACCAGAAGACACCACAGCGCAAAGAGCGGGGTGGCCCCCGAACGCATGGCGTGCAGGCTGTTGGGTGTGTTGTGCAGGCCGCCGCCGATGCCCGGATCGAACCAGTCTCCTTCTCGTTGGCGGAATTCCCCCGCGCTGAGCAGCACATAGGCTTCTTCAGGGGGATGCCGATGATCGGGGTATCGCGTGTGAGGCGCGAGCAGCGAAAAGCCTAGCTGGACGTCGTAACGGCTCTCCATGCCACTCGGGCCGCAAATCATGCCGTGCACGTGTTTCTCGACATAGTCTTCGCTGCCATTCGATCCGGAAGTGCGCCGCTGCCAACCCATAGCGGGTTCGAGCAGCTTGATCGCGCGAGCCGCGTCGCCGAGTCCAGTGGTGTCGTCAAGCAGCGGCGCGAGCGCGGAGTCGAGGAGGGCACACGCGGGATAGCGTGTGCTGTTGCACCTGCCGTCGTCGGACGGCTGTTCAAGGCGCTCGAATACTTTCACGGCCAACTGGCGGCCCGCTTCCGGCAACGCTGCTGACTGAAACAGCGTTCGGGCGATGCGAATGAATTGCTCGAGGTTCTCATGTCGCTGATACACGGGGGCTCCTGTAATCTATCGATAGTGCTTACAAGGTCAGCGCGGCGCCGGGTCGCCTCGCAGCCACTCAATGAGCTGCATGATGACCGGCGTGATGGTCCGGCCGTGAGGCACCACGACGAACCAGGCATCGCTGGGGCGCAATGTTGCGACGTCGATGCGGACCAGCTCTCCGGAACGAAGCAGATCGTCGACGAGGCGGTTCCAGCCCAGTGTAATGCCCTGTCCATAGCGCACTGCCTGAATCGCGTCGGTGTAGAGGCTGCACCGCAGCACCGTATTCAAACGCGTGGGCCGATACCCGACGGCGCGAAACCATTCGCTCCACACCATCCATCCTTCGGACGTTGCATCCGACTCCACGAGCGCCATCTTCGCCAGTTCGTCGAGCGAGCGGGGCATGCCGTACTCCTGAAGAAACTGCGGCGAGCAAACCGGAAAGACTTCTGCATCGAACAGCAAGGTCGAGGTCCCGTCCGGCCAGTTGCCGTCACCATAGCGCACGGCGACGTCGACCTCGACATGCCGAAGGTCGGCCGTAAACATCTCGGTCGACAACCGCAGCTGCAACGGGGGATCGAGATTCTTCAGCTTTGCGAGCCGAGGCAAGAGCCGCAATTGCGAAAATGCGGCGGTCGATGCCAGCACCAGTTCTCTTTGCTCGGTTCCGCTCACCAGCCGATCGAACACGCCTGCGATCTTTTGCATGGACTCCGCGACGACCCGGTAGAGCGCTTCGCCTTCGCTCGTCAGATCGATCGAACGGTGCAGCCGGTGAAAGAGCGGCACGCCCAGTGTTGCTTCGAGGAACTTGACCTGTCTGCTCACGGCGGACTGCGTGACGCCCAGTTCGCTTGCCGCATAGGTGAAGCTCCCGAGCCGCGCTACGGCTTCGAACTCGACAAGGGCGGTCAGCGAGGGAACGATGCGGCGATAGCCTTTCGTAGCTTTGGTGGTTTTCATCCGCTCTCACATCTGTCGACGGGTAATCCTGGTCTGACAATTCGTGCCAAACGGCCCGCGAGGCGCATTGCGGGCACCTCGTTCCGGGCGCATTTTCGCATGATTTAAATGAATGTGAAGCAGCTTATAAAGCGCGTTGACGGTGGAATTCGGCGGTCCAATACTTCACGCCATACCAGCGTCCCACGCGCTACGAAGCGCGCTCATCATGAGGCTCACCATGTCCGAGGTTCAAGTTCAAACGCACCGTGAACTACTCAATAGCCGCAAGAAAGGGCACGGCATGCCCGGTGAATTGTTCGGGCGGCAGGACGTCTTCGAAACGGATGTCGAGGTGTTCTTTCACAAGCTGTGGATTCTGGTTGGCGTGACGGCCGACGTGCCGGAGCCGGGCGATGTTCACACGGTGGATATCGGCCGGGCGTCGATCATCATCGTGCGCGACGACGACGAGAACGTACGTGCTTATCGCAACGTGTGCCGCCATCGCGGCTCGCGCATCATGAAGAAGGCGGGCAAGGCGAGCGTGGGTAGGCTCGTGTGTCCGTACCATCAGTGGACGTACGATCTCGACGGGAGCCTCATGCATTCGACGCACATGGGCAAGGACTTCGACTCAGGCTGTCACAGCCTGATTCCGGTCCATGTGAAGACGGTCGGCGCGCATGTTTTCGTTTGCCTCGCCGACGTGCCACCCGCCGACTTCGAAAAGCTCGAAGCGGTCATGACGCCGCGCTTCGCGCCGTACGACCTCACGCGCACGAAGATCGCCCATGAAATGGAGATCGTGGAAAACGGCAACTGGAAGCTCGTCATGGAAAACAACCGCGAGTGCTATCACTGTGCGGGCACGCATCCGGAATTGACGAACTCGTTTCTTGCGGAGGACTTCGGCTTTTGCCCGGACGGCCAGAGCGACGAATCGCTGCAGGCCTATGACGGTTACCTGAAGCGCAATTCGGCATGCCAGGAGAACTGGGAAAAGGCCGGCTATGTTTGCGGCACGGTCGAAGCGCTCGACGAAAGCGTGGATACCAATTTCCGGACTCAGCGCCTCGTCATCTCGGGCGCAAACGAATCGCAGACGCTCGACACGAAAGTCGCCTGCACGAAGCTGCTCGGTGAGGTGCAACGGCGCGATCTCGGCGACGTGCACATGTGGGGCCATCATTCGTGGACGCACGTGATGAGCGACCATGCCGTGATTGCCTATGGCTTGCCGCTTGCGCCCGACAAGACGCTCGTGCGCACGGTCTGGTTAGTCCACGCCGACGCGGTTGAAGGCGTGGACTACGACCTGAAAAGGCTCACCGAAGTGTGGGTCGCAACGACGACCCAGGACGCCGAGCTCGTAGGGAACACGCATGCCGGAACGCAGGATCCTGCCTATATTCCGGGGCCTTTCTCGAACTTTACCGAGGCAGCGTTGGACCAGTTTTCGCGCTGGTACGACGCGAAGCTGAAGGCCCACGGAATTTGAGGTCGCCATGAGCGTAGCAGCAGATACCTGTTTCATCGCGCGGGGCGGGCAAATGGCCGATCGCTTTTGCAGTGCGAGCACGTGGGAGCGCGCAGACTCGCAGTGGCCGAGTCACGAGCGACGCACGCTCGCGTGCGCGCGTGTGTCAGCCGAGACCCATGACGTGCGCACGTTCGTGTTCGGCACACAGGATGGCCGGCTTTTCAGCTTCGAGCCGGGGCAATTCATTACCGTGTCCGCCGAGATCGACGGCAAGGAGGTCAGCCGTTGCTACACGATCTCTTCGCCGCCTACACGGCCCTATACGCTTTCCATCACGGTCAAGCGGGTACCGGGCGGCGTCATGTCGAACTGGCTGCACGAGAACATGAGAGAGGGCGTCGAATTGAAGGCGTTCGGGCCGTCTGGCGTATTCACGCCTGCTTCGGGGCCGGCTGCCAGGAGTCTTTATCTTTCTGCGGGGTCGGGTGTCACGCCGTTGATGTCGATGACGCGAGCCGCGCTCGACCTGGGACTGAACCGCGACATCGTGTTCATTCATAGCGCGCGAACACCGGAGGACATTATCTTCCGCCACGAGCTTGCGCATTTGTGCGCGCTCTCGGACAAGCTGCGGGTCGTCCACGTGTGCGAGGCGCACGGGGGCGAGCCGGCCTGGTCGGGTCCTGTGGGGCGTCTCAGTCTCGATCTGCTGATCGACCATGTGCCGGACTACCATGACCGCGAGGTGTTTGTCTGCGGCCCCGCCGGTTATATGGAAGCTTCCAGAAAGATGCTCGCGGAGGGTGGCCACGACCCCTCGCGCTACCACCAGGAAAGCTTCAACTTCGCGCAGACGGTGGAGTGCACTCAGGAGCCGGTTGCCGATCCGGCCGCTCAATCCGGCTTTACGGTGCAACTGGCGCGCTCGGGCCGCTCGTTCACCATGGACGCCTCGCAAACCGTGCTCGCCGCAGCGCGCAAGGCCGGCGTGCCCTTGCCGTCGTCATGCAGCCAGGGCATATGCGGGACCTGCAAGACGAAAGTGCTCGAAGGTGCCGTGGACATGAAACACTATGGCGGCATTCGCCCGCGCGAAATCGAGAAGGGTATGCGGTTAATGTGCTGCAGCCGCCCGACTTCAAACCTGGTTCTCGATTTGTAGCAGAAAGAGCGCGGTCTGAGCTGTTTCGACGGCTGCTTAGCCTGACCTGAAATGATCCTGTGCCCCGTAATGGGGCAATTCCTTTTTTGTCGTCTGAACTGTCGCCCCTTCCTCGCGGTTTTCGCGCATTTTCCTGGTAATTTCCCTGACTGAATCCCGCCAGGGCTTTCCCTTGTTCGACACGGTGGGCCCCGTCTGGCGAGGACTGGCCGGACGGCGCCGTTTCCGGCACTCAATTTCCTGCAAAGCCCCGGCCTATATGGCGAATGCGCACTACGTGCGTATTCGCTAAACATTTCATCGCCTTCTGCGTGCCTCGCACGCATTACCAAAGGTATGGGAAAGGGTCGAAAAAATGTAGCTGGAGCGCGCAATTTGGATTGCTACGCTGCAATCACTGCATCAGCGACTGCGCCGGAACCGGAATCAACAAAGAATTGGATTCGACGCCAGGCAGACGTTAATGCGAGCTGAATCGCCGCGCTAGAACTTCTGGTCGCAACGGAGTTCGCCAGCATCAATTTTCTGAACCAGCCAGTTGGGATGACAAATGGCCCCTCATCTGACGTTCGCACCGGGCGACGCAATGCCGCCAGGCGCAATCAACACAGCGGGTACGCCTTCGGTGGCCCGGCCCATTGCCCTATCAGGCACTGACATTCTCACGGTCAAGAACCTGTCGAAGATCTTCGGTCCGAAGCCCGAGATTGCCGCGCAACTGGTCAAGCAGGGGCTGGGCCGCGATGAAGTCTTCAAGCGCACCGGCAACATGGTGGCGGTCAACAACGTCAGCCTCAACGTGAAGGCCGGCGAGATCTTCGTCATCATGGGCCTCTCGGGTTCCGGTAAATCGACGCTTGTGCGCCTGCTTAACCGGCTCATTGAACCGACGTCCGGCCAGGTCGTGCTCGAAGGCCGCGATATCGCGCCCATGTCCACGCCGGAGCTGCGTGAAGTGCGCCGCAAGAAGATGGCGATGGTGTTCCAGTCGTTTGCGCTGCTGCCGAACCGCACGGTGCTCGACAACATTGCGTATGGCCTCGAAGTCGCGGGCATGAAAAAGTCCGAGCGCTATGCAATCGCTCGCGCCGCGCTCACGCGCGTGGGTCTTGGCTCGTACGAAAAGCTTTTGCCCGGCGAACTCTCGGGCGGTATGCAGCAACGGGTCGGTCTTGCGCGCGCCCTCGCGGTCAATCCTGCCGTGCTGCTGATGGACGAAGCTTTCTCGGCACTCGATCCGCTCATCCGCTTCGAAATGCAAAGCGAATTGCTGCGGCTTCAGAAGGAAGAGCAGCGAACCATCGTCTTCATTTCGCACGATATCGAAGAGGCCATCAAGATCGGAGGCCGTATCGGCATCATGAAAGACGGCTGCCTGATCCAGGTCGGCACGCCGGCTGAACTCATTCAGTCGCCGGCAGACGACTACGTGCGGGACTTTTTCCGTCACGTCGACGTTTCGCGCTTCCTCAAGGCCGACCGCCTGATGACCCGCGTCGAGCGTGGACTCATTGCCGGCGACGTCGGTGCGCCGGCCGAGCGTTACCTCAATCAACTGATCGACAGCGGCGCCGAGTGTGGCTATGTGTGCGATCAAGCCGGCCGCTACCAGGGCTGCGTCACGCCCGCTTCGCTGCACAAGGCGGGCGCCCAACCGCTGCGCGAAGCGCTGCTCAAGGACCTGAGCACGGTCTCGCTGGACACCGACCTGCACGAACTCAGCGCGATCGCATTGAGCCAGCAACACGACGTGCCGGTCACGGACGCGGCAGGCAAGCTCGCGGGCGTCGTGTCGTGCCGAACGATACTCAAACAGGTTATGGAGCGGAGGGCAGCATGAATTCGTCAGGCATCGGCAAGTTCGCAGAGAACGCCGTCAATTTTCTCTTCAATCACTTCCAGGGCGGGTTCAACGCGTTTTCCGCGGCGCTCGGCGCTGTCGTCAAACTGCTCGAGGACGGTCTGGGCGCCATCCCATTCCTCGCGATGCTGGTGTTTCTTGTGGCGTTTGCGTTGTGGCGCCGTGGCATCGCGTTCGCGGTGTTCGTCGGCGTCGCGCTGATGCTCATTCACTACATGGGGCTGTGGCCGCAAACCGTTGCGACGCTCGCGCTCGTCGTGGCCGCGACGGTGTTCAGTCTGATTGTCGGCGTGCCGCTCGGCATCTGGGGCGCGCGAAACAAGCGCGTGGAAATGATCCTGCGCTCACTGCTCGATTTCATGCAGACCATGCCGGCGTTCGTTTATCTGATCCCTGCCGTGATCCTGTTCGGGCTGGGCCGCGTGCCTGCCGTGATCGCAACGGTCGTGTTCGCCATGCCGCCTGTCGTGCGACTCACGACGCTCGGCATTCGCCAGGTGCGCGAGGAACTGCTGGAAGCGGGCCGCTCGTTCGGCAGCACGGACGCGCAACTGCTCTGGAAAATCCAGCTGCCGAATGCATTGCCGTCCATCATGGCCGGTGTGAACCAGACCATCATGATGTCGCTTTCGATGGTCGTGATCGCCTCGATGATCGGCGCGGGCGGCCTGGGTGAGTATGTGTTGAGCGGCATTCAGCGCCTCGACATCGGCATCGGCTTCGAAGGCGGGCTCGGTGTCGTGCTGCTCGCCATCGTGCTGGACCGCCTGACGGAGACGTTTGGCGCGAAGGCGAAGAAGAGGAGATCTGTCGCGAAAGTGAGCAAGGGCAGCACCACCGAAGCCGCGCATAGCTGACCAGCCGGTTACCTGCAAGTCACAGGCAGGTAACCGTGAAGGAACGGGTAGTTTCCACATCAATACGGAGTACTAACATGATTAGCGATGTTTTCAAATCACTCGTGACGAAGGTTGCGCTATCGACGGTTCTCGCCATCAGTGTCGGCGTCGGGTCTGCCGTGGCCGCGGAGCCGATCAAGATGGCGGTCACGGACTGGGCGGATGTACTCGCCACGGCCAATGTCGCCAAATACGTGCTCGAGACCAAACTGAACCAGCCGGTCAAGTTCGTCAATGCCGATATCGGCATTCAGTTTCAGGGCGTGGCGCGCGGCGATCTGGACATCATGGTGGGCGGCTGGCTGCCGGTGACGCACGCCGTGTACTACGCGAAGTACAAGAACGATCTGGACGATGTCGGCGTGATCTACACGGGCGGCAGAAACGGCTGGGCCGTGCCTGCATACGTGCCGGAGTCCCAGGTTTCGTCGATTTCCGATCTGAACAAGCCGGAAGTCAAGAGCAAGCTCGACGGCACGATTCAGGGCATTGGTCCGGGTGCGGGCCTGATGCAAGCCTCGCAGAAGTCGGTTGAGGCATACAACCTGAACGGCTACAACCTCCAGTCATCGAGCGAAGCCGGCATGCTCGCCGCCGTGTCGCGTGCGTATCAAACGAAGCAATGGGTCGTGGCCACGGTCTGGAGCCCGCACTGGCTTTGGCAGAAATGGCAGATGCGCTATTTGAAGGACCCTAAGGGCACGCTGGGCGGCGAAGAGCAGATTCACGCGTTCGCGTCCAAACAGTTCGCCACGAAGTTTCCCCGCGCCGATGTGTTCTTCAAGCATTTCAAGCTGACGCTGGCGGATGTCGAAGCGATCGAGCTCGAAGGCAACAGCACGAACGACTACGCGAGCGCTGCGAAGAAGTTCGTCGACGCCCACCCGGACAAGCTGAAAGCCTGGCTGCAGCAGTAAGCCGGCGATCCGTATTCAAGGGGCAGGAAGGGCCCGCTGCCCCAGCGATTTTCAAGTTCCAGCAGGGCCTGCAAGACACGATTACTTCCTGGAGTGACCCGTGAGCGAAAACTCGTGCTTCTTTTCTGAAACGCTCCAAAGCCGTGACCCGGTCATCGCATCCGAGATCGCGCTCGAATTGCGCCGCCAGCAAACGCAGATCGAATTGATCGCCTCCGAGAATATCGTTTCGGCGGCGGTGATGGAAGCGCAAGGGACGGTGCTGACCAACAAGTATGCCGAGGGCTACCCGTCGAAGCGCTATTACGGCGGCTGCGAACACGTGGACCGCGTCGAGGCGCTCGCCATCGACCGCGTGAAGGCGCTGTTCGACGCCGAGTACGCCAATGTGCAGCCGCATTCCGGCGCGCAGGCAAACGGTGCGGTCATGCTCGCCCTGGTGAAGCCCGGCGACACGGTGATGGGCATGTCGCTCGACGCGGGCGGCCACCTCACTCACGGCGCGCGACCGGCGCTTTCCGGCAAGTGGTTCAACGCGGTGCAGTATGGCGTGAGCCCGCAGACGTACCGTATCGACTACGACGCGGTGCGCAGGCAGGCGCAGGAGCACCGCCCGAAGCTCATGATCGCGGGCTATTCCGCGTATCCGCGCGCGCTCGACTTTGCGGCTTTCCGTGAAATCGCCGATAGCGTCGGTGCGCTGCTCATGGTCGACATGGCGCATATCGCGGGCATTGTCGCGGCCGGACGGCACGACAACCCGATCAAGTACGCGGACGTGGTGACGTCGACCACGCACAAGACGCTTCGTGGTCCGCGCGGCGGCTTCATCCTCACCAACAACCCCGACATCGCGAAGAAGATCAACTCCGCCGTGTTCCCCGGCCTGCAGGGTGGTCCGCTCATGCACGTCATTGCGGGCAAGGCGGTGGCGTTCGGCGAAGCGCTGCGTCCGGAGTTCGCGAGCTACATCGACCGCGTGCTGCGCAACGCCGCGGCGCTGGGCAACGTGCTGCAATCGGGCGGGCTTTCGCTCGTCACGGGCGGCACCGACAACCATCTGCTGCTCGTCGATCTTCGTTCCAAACGCATCACGGGCACGCAGGCCGAAAAAGCGCTCGAGCGCGCGGGCATCACCTGCAACAAGAACGGCATTCCGTTCGACACGGAGAACCCGACCGTGACCTCCGGCATCCGGCTCGGCACGCCTGCCGGCACGACACGCGGATTCGGCACGGCCCAGTTCGAGCAGATTGGCGAAATGATTCTTGAAGTGTTGGCGGGACTGGAGAGCGAGCCCGGCGGCGACGAGCAGGTCGAGCGCGCCGTGCGCAGCCGCGTGAGAGACCTGTGCCACCAGTTCCCGATTTATTCGCACGCCGACGCCCTGGCGTAAGCCAGGCGCTCAGGGCCGCGAATGCAGTAAATATCCGATTATCTGTTTGAAGATTATTGAAGAGAGGAATCAAAATGAGCTTCGAGGGCGTACATACTCCGCTGGTCACGCCGTTTAAAGAGGACGGTGAAATCGACCACGCTTTGCTCGGCAAGCATGCAGCGAATCTTGCAGGCCGCGTAGCGGGCCTTGGAATCGGCGGCACCACGGGCGAATACTATGCGTTGAGCTTCGAGGAACGCGTCAAGACGTTCAACACCGTTGCGGAGGCGGCGGGCGGCAAAACGTATCTGACCGCGGGCATCAACGCGACCACGACGAAGGAGGTGATTCGCCTGGGCCTGGAGGCGAAGCGCGCTGGTCTGTCGTCGCTGCTGGTTGCCGCGCCTTACTACGCGCAGCCGACGCAGGAGGAACTGCTCAGCCACATGCTGAAGGTGGACGACGCGCTCGACATGCCGATCATGCTGTACAACTTTCCGGCCCGCACGGGAACGGAGATCAGCGACGGCGTGCTGGCAACGCTGCTGGAGCGTCCGAACTTTATCGCCATGAAGGAAAGCACCGGCGATATTTCACATCTGCATCATCTCGTCACGCACTTCAAGGACCGCTTGGTGCTCAGTTGCGGCATGGACGACCAGGCGCTCGAATTCTTTGCGTGGGGCGCGAAGAGTTGGGTTGGCGGCGCATCGAACTTCCTGCCGGAAGCGCACACGGCGCTTTTCGACGCGTGCGTCAAACACAACGACTTCGTGCTGGGCCGCCAACTGATGTCGCAATTGCTGCCGGTGCTCGAACTGCTCGAGCGCAGCGGAAAATTCATCCAGTACGTGCGCTATGGTTGCGAACTGGTGGGGCTGCCGGTTGGCGTGGCGCGTGCACCGCTCGGTTCGCTCACGCAAGAGGAACGCAGCGCATTTGCGCAGCTTGTGAAACCGCTCATTCGCAACGCCCAGTAACAACAGAAAATGGTCTCGAACCTGGAATTCGCGCGCTTTCCTGCGCCAGACGGCGTCAACGGGTGGTGGGAAAGTCTCCCGCCAGCGCGGCCTGCCAAAACGGTGTCGGCTGAGCTTCGATACGACTGGGTCGTTGTGGGCGGCGGGATCACCGGGCTTTGTGCCGCGCGGCGGCTTGCCGAGTTGTCGCCCGATGCGTCGATCGCGCTGGTCGAGGCCGATCGCATTGGGCGCACGACGGCCGGACGCAATTCCGGATTCTTCGTCGATTTGCCGCACGACATCAGCAGTGAAAGCTATTCGCGCAGCGTCGCGGAGGACAAGGCCGACGTGCGTTTCCAGCGGCACGGCATCGACTACGTGCGCTCGATCGTACGCGCGCACAACATCGACTGCGATTGGCGCGACGACGGTAAATTCCACGCCAGCGTCAACAAGAAAGGGCTCGACGCGCTAAAGCATTTTGCGCAGGGGCTGACGCGCATTGACGAAGCATTCGAATGGCTCGATCAACCCGCCATTCGTGCGGTGACCGGCACGGACTTTTACCAGGGCGCGCTATTCACGCCGGGATGCAGCACGGTGCAGCCGGCGGCGCTCATGCGAGGACTGGCGGCTACGCAGCCGGAAAACGTCAAGGTGTTCGAAATGAGCGCGGTGACGCAGGTCGAGCAGCGCGGCAACGAGAAAGTCCTGCATTTCGCCCGGGGAAAGATCGTCGCCAAACAGGTGATTCTCTGCACGAACGCGTACGCGGCGACGTTCGGTATTCACCCCAATGGCTTGCTGCCCGTGTACACGTTTGCGTCGATGACTCGCGTCATGAATGCCGCTGAGGTTGAAAAGCTGGGCGGCACGCGATCGTGGTCGCTGATTCCGGCGGACCCCATGGGCACGACGGTGCGCCGTCTGGCCACGGACCGTATTTGCGTGCGCAACCATTTCGCGTTCAGGCCCGGGTTGCAGGTCTCGGAATCCGATCTCACGAAGGCGAAAGCGCTGCATCAACGCTCGTTCGACCGCCGGTTCCCCATGCTCAAGGGTGTCGAACTCGAGTACACGTGGGGCGGTCCGTTGTGTCTTTCGGCGAACAACGGCGCGCTATTCGGTCGCCGCGACGACGGCATCCTGGAAGCGGTGGGATGCAATGGCCTCGGGCTGAGCAGAGGCTCTTCGTCGGGCAAGCTGATCGCCGAATACGCGCTAGGCCAGACCAACGATCTGATCCAGCAGCTTCTGAAGCAGCCGCACCCGCGTTCGCTGCCGGTTCGGCCGATCGTCGACATGGCGGTGTCGGCGACGATCTGGGCGAAGGAAATGTCGGCGGGAGCCGAGCTTTAATTAACCAAGGACACGAGATGACGACGCATCAAGAGTGGAAGCAGAAAGCAGCGGCACTATCGCTCGACGGACGGGCATTCATTGCTGGAGAGCGGTGTGGATCGGCATCGAGCGAAACGTTCGCCACGCTCAATCCCGCATCGGGCCAGGTGCTCGCGGAAGTGGCGAAATGCGGCGAAAAGGATGTGGACCATGCTGTCGCGGCCGCGCGCAATGCATTCGAATCCGGCGTGTGGTCGAAGGCCGCGCCGGCGCATCGCAAGGCGGTGCTGCTTCGCCTCGCGCAACTGATCGAATCGCATACGGACGAACTGGCGCTGCTCGAAGCGCTGGAAGCGGGCAAGCCGATCAGCGAATGTCTCGCGCTTGATATTCCCGAGTCGGCAGCTTGTATTCGTTGGCATGCCGAAGTGACGGACAAGCGTTACGACGCGCTGTCGCCTTCCGGCGCGGATGTCGTCAGCATGATTACGCGCGAGCCGATAGGCGTAGTGGGCGCGGTGCTGCCGTGGAATTTCCCCGCGCTGATGCTGGCCTGGAAAATCGGGCCGGCTTTGTCGGTCGGCAATAGCGTGATCGTGAAGCCGGCGGAGCAAACGTCACTCTCTACGCTGCGCATTGCCGATCTCGCTCTCGAAGCGGGCGTGCCCGCGGGCGTATTCAGCGTCGTCACGGGCTTTGGGGAAAGCGCGGGACAGGCGCTGGGCCGCCATCCCGATGTTGACCTCGTTGCGTTCACCGGGTCGACGGCGACCGGCAAGCGCTTTCTGCATTATTCCGCGGATACCAATCTGAAGCGGGTGCTGCTCGAATGCGGCGGGAAGAACCCCCAGGTGATTCTGCCCGATGTCGCGAATCTCGATGCGGTCGCCGAACAGGCTGTTGCCGCGGCATTCTGGAACATGGGGGAAAACTGCAGCGCCGGCTCGCGCATTCTCGTGCCTTCGAGCAAGCGGGCGGAACTGGTGGAGAAAGTCCAGGCCGTACTGGCGGGCTGGAGGACCGGCGATCCGCTCGACCCCGACGTGAAGCTTGGCGCGCTGATCGAGCAGAAGCACTACGAGAAAGTGCTCGCGCACATCGAGAAAGCGAAGGAGCAGGGCGCGCGCGCGGTGTGCGGCGGGCGTGCCGCGCTAACCGAAACGGGCGGATGGTTCGTCGAGCCCACGATCTTCGATCAGGTCACGCCGGACATGGCCATCGCGCGGGAAGAAGTGTTCGGGCCTGTCGTGTGCTTTATCGAATACGACGACGTGGAAGACGCCATTCGCATCGCGAACGACACGTGCTACGGTCTGGCCGCTTCGTTGTGGACGGATAACGTGAACAGTGCGCATAAGGTCGCTTCGCGTATCCGCGCAGGCACGGTCACGGTAAACTGTTTCGGCGAAGGTGACCTTTCGACGCCATTCGGCGGATTCAAGCAATCGGGCTTTGGTGGGCGCGACAAGTCTGTCTATGCACACGACCAGTATTGCGAGCTAAAGACCACCTGGCTGAAGCTGGCGTGAATGGGTAGCGATAAAGCGGGAGAGCGGGCCGTCAGGCCCGTGCACACACGATGAAGGGGGAGCAGGTTGTTGGCGGAACGTAAGCCACGGTATGAACCACATCACTTGCCACCGGGAATACGGACTCGCACACTATTCTCATCCGAATCCCTTTATGGTTCGTGGCGCGCTTGAACGCGCCATGCGGGCACCCGTTTAAAGAGCGCAAGCCATGTTAAAGAAGCAGCTATTCGCAGACAGACTCCTCGCCCAGATGCCGTCGCTGCGGGCGCTCCGGTGCTTCGTGACCGCGGCGCGCTACGAAAGCTTCACCCAGGCGGCGGAGGTGCTTTGCGTCACGCAGGCCGCAATCAGCAGACAAATCAAGGAGCTGGAAGATTCGCTCGATGTCGCGCTGTTCGAGCGCACCGGCCGGCATATCGCGCTGACCGATGCGGGACGCATCCTGTACAACGCGTCGTACCTCTCCATCATGAATATCGCCGAGGCGGCGGAGGCAGTGCGCCGCACGGACCGGCACGCGTTGACGATTTGCGTCTCCCATACGTTCTCGGCCCTGTGGCTGTCGCAGCGCCTGCCGGCGTTTCGCGAGCGCTTTCCAGAGATCCAGCTGAATGTGATGGTCACCGAGCACTTCATGGAGTTGGACGAACTCATGGAGCCCGACATCATCATCACGAAGAATCCACCGCGTGAGCCGGAATACGAGGTGGAGCCGTTATTTCATGATGTCGTCTACCCGGTTTGCAGCCCGACGTTTTACGACCGGCATTTTCGCGGCAAGAAACTCAAGCCGCTCGATCTGCTTTCGCAACCCACGTTGAATCTTTCGTTGCTCGGGCGCGCCCAGGTTTGTGAACACGTGGACTGGCGCGTGTGGCGCAACTGGTTTCAGCAGGGCGACGGCACGGACATGCTGACTGAAAACAGACATCTGGAGAGCAACGACTATCGGCTTCTGGTCGCGCAGGCGGAAGCCGGCGAAGGCACGCTGCTGGGCTGGCACCACTTACTCCACCACCAGGTCGAGCAAGGCCGGCTGATACGGCCAGTGCCCGATGCGCTCGTCTTTAGAGACCGCTACCACTATTTGATTACGCACCGGAACGCGCGGCCACGCACCGAGTATCTGCAGTTTCGAAACTGGCTGACGGAAGAAGCCGGCACAATGATGCGCGACTGGCTCGACGCCGGCGTTGCGGTCACAGGCTAACGGGTAGCGGATAACAGGTTTCGACCGTATCGATTGTTTGATATGTATTTGCACAGGCGGCCCCATGGTTCACCCCACGATTGACAGCGAAGCCACGGCCACAAGGCGGCTGCGTTTCGGGATCGTGCTATTGCCCAACTTCACGTTGACCGCCTTTTCCGGCTTCGTCGACCTGCTCAGGCTCGCAAGCGACGAAGGCGACATGAGCCGGCCGGTGCGGTGCTCATGGACCATCGTCGGAGAAAATCTCGTGCCGGTTCGCGCGAGCTGCGGCATCCAGATCACGCCGTGGACGACTTTCGAGGAGGCCGAGCCGTTCGACTATGTCGTGATCGTCGGCGGCCTGCTGCATTCGGGGCCGCCTGCCAGCGACGCGACACTCGCCTTCATTCGCGCCATGGCCGAGACGCCGGCCACGCTCGTCGGACTCTGCACCGGGGCATTCGCGCTCGCGAGAGCCGGCGTGATGAACGGATATCGCATATGCGTGAGCTGGTTCCACTACTGGGATTTCGTGGAGCGCTTCCCGCAAGTCGATGAGCGTGACCTCGTTGCCGACCGGCTCTTTGTGATCGACAGAAGACGCATTACGTGTTCGGGCGGCCGTGCGTCGATCGACGTTGCCGCGGCTATTCTGCTGCGCCATGTCGAGGCCACCATCGTGCGCAAGGCGCTGCGTATTCTGCTCGTGGACGATGCGCAAAAAGGCAATGCGCCGCAACCGCATCCTCCGGGTCTCGAGCCCGCTACGCATCCCAAGGTCAGGCGCGCGATTCTGCTGATGGAGCAGCACGTGGGCCAGCCGCTGAGTCTGCCGGATCTGGCCCATCGGCTCGATGTTTCGGTGCGCCAGCTCGAACGCCTTTTCACGACGGAGACCGGCAAATCTCCGGGCGCATACGCGCGGCAGATTCGCCTGCGCATGGCGTCGTGGCTGTTGACGAGTTCGGACCGCACCGTTGCGGATATTGCGTCGTCATGCGGTTTTTCCGACGCTTCGCACCTCGGCCGCGAGTTCCGCAAGGAGTTTGGCGCGTCGCCCAACGAATATCGCACGACGCGGCTGCCGAGTTCGCATGAGGCGCTACTGGGCACGCCGGAGCCGGATACGCCGTTGCCTGCTGACTATGTCGAGGCACCCGCTCAGCAACTGGGCGCGCCGTAACAAGCGCGACGTGCGGCGCTGAATGCCGCACGTCGGGCCGGGCCCGCGTCAAGCCAACGCTTTGGCGTGATACGCCATATGCTCGCCGATAAAGCTGGCGATGAAGTAGTAGCTGTGGTCGTAGCCTTCGCGAACGTTGAGATGCAGCGGATGTCCCGCTTTCTCGCAGGCCGCCTGCAGCAGTTCCGGCCGCAACTGCGTGCTCAGGAAATCGTCGCCGCCGCCTTGCTCCACGAGCAGCGGCAGCTTTTCGCTCGCGCTTTTGCCCCCGTTAGCGACCAGATCCACGGCGTCATACTGCTGCCACGTTGCGCGGTCGTCGCCAAGATAGGCGGCAAGCGCCTTTTGTCCCCACGGCACCTGGCTTGGCGCGACGATTGGCGAGAACGCGGAGACGCTGCGATAACGGCCCGGATTGCGCAGCGCAACGACCAGTGCGCCGTGCCCGCCCATCGAGTGCCCGCTGATCGAGCGTGCGTCGCTTGCCGCAAACCCGGCCTCGACAACGGCCGGCAATTCGGTGACCACGTAGTCGTACATGCGGAAGTGCTTCGCCCACGGTTCGCGCGTGGCGTTCACGTAGAAGCCTGCACCCTGGCCGAGATCGTAGTCGGGTGAATCGGCCACGTCGCTGCCGCGCGGACTCGTATCTGGCGCGACGACGATGATCCCGTGTTGCGCCGCGTAACGTTGCACGCCGGCCTTGGTGATGAAGTTTTGTTCGGTGCAGGTGAGGCCCGAAAGCCAGTACAGCACGGGGCATTTCTGCCCGCGCAACGCGGCCTCGGGCAGATAGATACCAAACTTCATTTCGCCGCCGACGGTGGAGGAGGCGTGCTTCCACACCTCCTGGCTGCCGCCGTGGCTGACGTGTTTTTCAATGCGCTCCATAAGCGTTTCAGGCCTCCCGGTAAGTGCCTTTGGCCTTCGCGGCCTGGGTGGAGAGAAGATCCATGAGCGTGGGGCTCAGGCAGTCGTACGGCTCGAGGCCCTTGTCGCGCAGCGTTTGGCGCACGTCGGCCATGGCCGAAGGCGGCGTGCCGCTCTCGATGATCGAGGAGACGAAGGCCGCAAAGCCGGGGCCGTCCCAGCCCGCTTCCTTCGACAGCTCGGTGTGAATGAAGTCGAGCCCGTAGAACGCGTGGTCCTTGTTCTCGATGCGGCCATACAGATGCGTGCCGCAGCCGGTACAGGCATGGCGCCGGATCGTGGCCTTCTCGTCGACGACCTTCAGCTTTTCCCCGTGCGCCGTGACCGTCAACTTGTCGCGCGGCACGACGCCGACGACGGAAAACAGCGCGCCTGCGGGCTTCCAGCACTGGGTGCAGCCGCAGGCATGGTTGAACAGGACCTGCGAGTCAATGCGGACTTCGACCGGGTCTTGTGCGCACTGGCAGCGCAGCGTGCCGCCTGCGAAATTCTCGGCGCCTTTCTGAATGCCGCGATCAACCGTTGGGTGAATAGCTGAGGCCATGGTCTCTCTCCTTCCTTGCGTGTCAGTAATGAACGACGGTCCGGATCGATTTGCCCTCGTGCATCAAGTCGAACGCTTCGTTGATGCCCGAAAGCGGCTTTGTGTGCGTGACGAACGGCGCGAGCTGGATCTTGCCTGCCATCGCGTCTTCGACCATGCCCGGCAACTGCGAGCGGCCTTTCACGCCGCCAAAGGCCGTGCCCAGCCAGCGGCGGCCGGTCACGAGCTGGAACGGGCGCGTGGAGATCTCCTGACCCGCGCCCGCCACGCCGATCACGACCGACTGGCCCCAGCCGCGGTGCGCGCATTCGAGCGCCGCGCGCATGACGTTGACGTTGCCGATACATTCGAAGCTGTGATCCACGCCCCAGCCCGTCATGTCGACGATCACCTGCTGAATGGGCTTTTCGTGATCCTTGGGGTTCACGCAGTCGGTGGCGCCAAAGGCGCGCGCCAGATCGAATTTGCCCGGATTGGTGTCGACGGCGATGATGCGGCCGGCCTTGGCGAGCTTCGCGCCCTGGATAACCGCCAGTCCGATGCCGCCCAGACCGAATACGGCGACGGTATCGCCTTCCTGCACCTTGGCGGTGTTCTTCACCGCGCCCAAACCCGTGGTCACGCCGCAGCCGAGCAGGCACACCTGCTCGGGATTGGCTTGCGGGTTGATCTTGGCGAGCGACACTTCGGCCACCACGGTGTACTCGCTGAACGTGGAGCAGCCCATGTAGTGGTAGAGGGGCTGGCCGTTGTAGCTGAACCGGCTCGTGCCGTCGGGCATCACGCCCTTGCCCTGGGTCGCGCGCACGGACACGCACAGATTGGTCTTGCCGCTCTTGCAGAAGAGACACTCGCCGCATTCGGCGGTGTAGAGCGGGATCACGTGGTCGCCGGGCTTCACGCTGGTCACGCCTTCGCCCACTTCCACGACGATGCCGGCGCCCTCGTGGCCGAGCACGACGGGGAAGAGGCCTTCGGGGTCGTCGCCCGAGAGCGTGAAGGCGTCGGTGTGACAAACGCCGGTATGCGTGATCTTCACCAGCACCTCGCCCTTGCGGGGCGGTTCGACGTCGATCTCGACGATCTCGAGGGGCTTGCCCGGCGCAAACGCTACTGCAGCACGCGATTTCATAGTAGTCCTGTAAAAAAAGGGTTCAGCCAAATCGGGGCGGGAAAACCCGCGGTGAGTTAGCGTAAGTAGGTTCGAACGAGGGTCACGACGTCGTCGATCGATCCCGGAGATTCCGCTGATCCTGCAAGGTGGGTGAACTCTTCGCGCAGGTGGCTTTCGAGCACACCGGCCATCACGCCATTGATCGCGCCGCGAATCGCCGCCAGTTGCTGGAGCACGGGCGCGCAGTCGGCGCCTTCCTCCAGCGCGCGCTCGAGCGCGTCCAGCTGGCCGCGAACCCGGCGCACGCGCGTGAGCACGCGCTTCTTTTCTTCGGGGGAATGAGGCATGACCGCATCGATAATGGGGATACTGTGGGGCAGTATAGGGCAATACTGCTGGGGAGTATACGTTTGCATCGATTTTGCTGCTGGAATGCCGGTTGAATAGCGGGGCTGTTCCCGCAGGGCATGCGGCGCATAATGGACGCGCGTACCGCCCGAGGAGGCGACTCATGGCGACGAAGCGAACAAGAAGCCAGAAAAGAGAGCACGACCCTGCGGCGCCCAGGCAGATCGCGCTGGCGTTGCAGGGCGGCGGGATGCACGGCGCGTTCACATGGGGTGTGCTCGACCGCCTGCTCGAAGACGAACGGCTCGCGATCGAAGGCGTGAGCGCGACCAGCGCCGGCGCCATGAACGGCGCGGTGCTTGCGTATGGGCTCATGAAGGGCGGTGTGGGCGGCGCGCGCGAGGCGCTCGATCGCTTCTGGCATGCGGTTGCCGAGTCGGCCGAACGCTACAACCCGTTGCGCTGGGTGCCGTGGCTCAAGGGCTCGCACAGCTTTGGGCTCGATCATTCGCCGCTCTATGCGGTTGCCGACATGATGCTGCGCGTGTTTTCGCCTTATCAGTTCAATCCGGGCAACCTGAACCCGTTGCGCGAGGTGCTGGAAAGCCAGGTCGACTTTGCCGCGCTGCGCAAGGCCTGCCCCATTTTGCTGTACCTGTGCGCGACCAACGTGGAGACAGGCAAGATACGCCTCTTCACGGGTGAGGATATCTGCGCGGACGCCGTGCTCGCCTCCGCATGCGTGCCAACGCTGTTCCATGCCGTCACGGTCGCGGGCGAGCACTACTGGGACGGCGGCTATATGGGCAACCCGGCCATTTATCCGCTGATCTATCACTGCAAGACGCGCGACGTGGTGATCGTCCACATCAACCCGCTCGTGCGGCCAGGTGTGCCGGTCACGGCGGCGGACATTCTGAACCGCATCAGCGAAATCAGTTTCAACTCGTCGCTCATGCGCGAAATGCGTGCCATTGCCTTCGTGACGGAGTTGATCCAGCAACACAAACTCGCTCAGGACGAGATGAAGGAAATGCTGATCCATTCGATCCGCTCCGACGCCGCCATGTGTGCGCTCAGCGTGTCGAGCAAATACAACGCGGATTGGGATTTTCTGTGCGAGCTGCGCGACAACGGCCGCAAGGAAGCCGACGCGTGGCTCACGCAGCATTATGCGGATATCGGTCAGCGCTCGAGCATCGACATTCGCAAGGAATTTCTCTGAAAATCGCGCAGTGCGCAAAGGAGCAGCGGTGAACAGCACGCAGGAACGCTTCGTCGCGTTATGGTCGCGCAGTGGGGGCGCGAACGCGGAGCGCGTCTGCGCCGATCTCGTGCGCCGCTATGGGGAACCGGGGCGCCACTATCACACGTTGCAGCACGTGCGCCGTTGCCTGCGCGATTTCGATCTGGCGCGCGAGGTCATTGCGCATGGCGATCTCGTGGAACTCGCGTTGTGGTGCCACGATGTGATCTATGTTCCGGGCGCGAGAGATAACGAACAGCGCAGTGCGGACTGGCTTCGGCGCTGCGCCGCCAATCGCATTGCGGCATGCGAGCGCATTTGCGAGGCGATTCTCGCGACCTGCCATCACCGCGTTCCCGATGATCTCGATGCGTGCTTCGTTTGCGACATCGATCTCGCTTCACTCGGCGCGCCGCGCCGCCAGTTTTGCGACAACGGTGTGCGCTTGAGAGCCGAGCGCCCGGACCTCGACGAGCACGCGTACGCCATGCAGGAGCGAAAGTTGTTGCAAGGCCTGCTTGCGCGGCCGCGCATTTACCTGACCGATTACTTTCATTCACAGTGCGAGGCGGCGGCACGCGAGAATCTCACGTGGCGCCTCGCGCAGCCTCTGCCGGGCGCTGCGTTATGAAGTCAGGTACGCAATTCAGGATTTCCTGACCCAAAATTCAGCAAACCCCCGCGCCAATTTACGGCTTAATCGCATTTAGACGTGCCGCACCCATGCCGTTATGTCAGTCATGATGCAAACGAGCGAGAGCACCGTATGCGTATCCATCCTGCGAACCTGGAACACGTGTGATCATGACCGGTAGCAAAGACATGCTGAGCGTGCTCAGGTCGCAAGTGGCGGAAACGACCATCAAGATCTCGCAGCTCGCGGCCAGGTCGCTGGTCATGCAAAAATTCATCGAGCTGGCGTTGCCGAAACTGACACCGGCGCAATGCGGCGAGATCCAGGGGGCGCTCAGGCAAGTGCTCGAAGACGTCATGTCGGTGATGGACGATGTCGCGCTTCCCGGCGCCTATCACGCCGCGTTTCTCGACAAGACCAACGAGATGCTGCGTGCGCTCGAAAAGCGCCAGGCAGATGAGCCATAGCTACCTGAGTTCGTTGTCGGCGGGCAGGTCGCGGCTAACGACATCTTGCGTTTCGCTGAATACGATACGAACCCTCGAACCCGTTCCGTCCCGGCTTTCGATATGAAACTGCGCGCCGATCATTCGCGCGCGCTCCCGCATGCCCTGCAGCCCATACGAATTGCCGCGGATCGCGTTCGCCACATCGAACCCGTTTCCGTCGTCGTGAACCTCGAGTTCGAAATGATGGTGGGTGCAACGCAGGACGACTTCGGCACGCGAGGCCTGCGCGTGCCGGCTGACGTTGGTGAGCGCCTCCTGCACGATGCGGAAAACAGCGGTGGCGCGGTCGTCGCTCACGGAAGGTTCGCGGCCTTCGAGCCGGAACGTGCAAACCGTTGCATTGTGGCGGGTGAAGTCCTGAACGAGCCATTCGAGCGCGGAAAGGAGTCCGAAGTTCAGTGCGGCCGGCCGCAGGTGACTCGCGACGTTGCGCACGATGTCGATGGTCCGCTCGGCCAGGCTTCCGATATCGCCGACCTTTTGTTTCCACTCGGCGCCCTGACTCAGCGCGAGCTTGAGCAAAGCAACGTTGATCTTGATGGCGGTGAGCAATTGCCCCAGTTCGTCGTGGATGGTCATGGCGATCTGCCGCCGCTCTTCTTCGCGGATCGATTCCTGATGGGACGAGAGCTGCCGCAGCTGTTCGCGCGAATGCCGCAGCAACTGCTCGGTTCGCGTGCGTTCGCGAACTTCCTCCTCGAGTTGATCGCGATGGCGCGTGAGTATCTCCATTGCGTGCTTGCGCCCGGAGATATCGGTCAGCTGCCCTTCGAGGCATTGTGGTCCCGCTCCGTCGTAGCGTATGCCGCGGGCGTTGAGCTGGCACCACACCGTGGTGCCGTCGGCGCGAGTCAGTTCGATTTCCATCCCCGCGATCTTGCCGGCGATTTGCAGCATGGCGAACAGTTGCGTCGTGTTTTCGCCGGAGAATGACGACGGGGCATGCACCGCGCACGCGTTATCGCCAAGCGCTGCCTTCATGCCCTGAACGTCGCGATAGCCGAGCAGTTGAGCCATCGCGGGATTGGCGTCGCGCAGCTTGCCATGGCGATCGAGTACGAAGAAGCCTTCGAGTGAGTGCTCAATGATGCTGCGGTATTTGCGCTCGCTCTCTCTGAGCGATGCGGTCGAATCGCTCAGGCGTTCGGCCATCACGTTCACGCGCGCCGCCAGCCGGCCAAGTTCGGCACTGGATTCGATTGCGCACCGGCTGTCCAGATCGCCGCTTGCGATGCGGTCGACCATGTCCTCCAGGCGCCGGATGGGTTCGCGCACCAGGTGCTTGATCAGCAGAAAGGTCGTGGCGTACACCACGGCGAGCACGAGCGCGAGGGTGCCCAGCACCGCCGCGCGTGCGGTCGCGAATCCCCGGTCGGCAGCGGCTCTCGTCAATACCACGCGCACTTCGCCGATCTTTTCGGGCGGCGCGTTGCCGGGCGGCGTGAATTCGATCGGCCGCACGCGAACCACGCGCGCCCGCGGGTCGGGCATCGGCGCGTTGCTCGCGTCGGCGAGCACGCCATAATTGATCGCGGTAACGGTGAAGCTCACCACCTCGGGATTCGGTTTCAGCACGTTCAGTTGCCGCGCAATCGCCTCGCGATCGACATTCCATAGCGGCTGCGCAAGCGATTGACTCAGCAGATCGGCAATGCGGTTCGCGCGATCGTCGAGTTCCGCAATCCGGCGTTCGCGCGCATGCTCGAGCAGGAAGAAAGCCGACGTGCCCGCCACCAGCGTACAGAGCACCAGCAGCGAGAGCACGAGTTGCGCGTGCAGGCTGCGTGGAAAGCGTAATCGGGAAAGGGCCTGCAAAGGGGCTTGAAGCGGGGTTTGCAACATCAGGCGGCCTTTGAAGCGGAATTGAGCAGGGCGTCGAGATCGAACGTGTAGGCGCCTGTGCGCCGACTTTGAAGGCGTGAAAAGCCGCTGAAATCGAGGGCCGTGCGGCCTTGAAATGCAATCTCGGCATAACGCTGCGCGTCGCTGCCGTCTAGCACTTTCAGATAGTCGAGCCGCTGACGCGGTCCGCCGACTTGCGCAAAGTCCGCGCCGTAGTGGTAGTCGTGAAGGAGGACCATCGCGCAGGCGCCGATGAACTGGTCCCCCGCCACGATCGCCGCCAGCTCGCCGCGCACGACCGACGCCACAGCTTCGGGCAGTGCGCCCAGGCCACCAACGATGGTCGAAAGATGCCGTTCCTGCACCGCGCTCAATGCGCCAAGCGTCATCGAATCGTTGGCAGCCCAGAGGATGTTGGCGTCCGGATAGCGCGAGAGCAGCACACGTGCCTTGTCGCGCCCGTCGGAAAAACTCCAGTCGCCATAGACAAGCTGGTCGATACGGTCCTGCGGCCGGCGCGCCAGCGCGGCTTGCACGCCCGCGGCGCGCTGCGCCGAAACAGGCGTGGCGGGGTCGCCCGTAATGCCGATCACGCGCGCTGGCGCGCTGCCGTTCAAACGGCTCAGATAGTCCATGAGCCGAAAGCTTCCGCGCTCGGCATCGGCGGTGACGGTGCCGATCCAGTTCGCGATCCGGCCGCGCTCGTTGCCCGTTTGCGCGCGCTGGGCCTCGGTCAGATCGTTGTGGATCAGCAGCACCCTGGCTCGCGAGCGCGCCAGCGTTTGCAGCATCTGGGGCGCGGCCATCTTCTCGTTGACGATCACCACATAGTCGGGGGCGGCCGAACGCGCGGCCACCGCTTCGGCCTGGCGCAGCATCAGCAGATGATCGCGCTGGGCGTAAAGCACTTCCAGCTGCATGCCGAAACGTCTTGCCGTCGTGGCCATGAAGCGCGACACGAGTTGCCAGTGCTGGCCTGTATCGTGTTCCACGCTTTCGCCCGGATTCAGAAATACGACGCTTGCGGGCGGGCGGTTGACTGGCAACGCCATGGTCGAGCGCATCGTCATGAGGCTCGCGCCTATGCCGACGCATTGCGCGATCATCTGTCTTCTGTTCATACGAAATCAGCGTATGCCATGCGCGGCATTGTGTGGAACGGAAGGGGCGGTCGCGCGCAGCATAGCGCGACGTAATCTCGCCGACAATCCGCTTTACTTCGGGCGAGCGTCATAATCGAACGCGGAGATTCAAGGGCGCGATTGGCGATCGCAGCCTGATGTTCAGGATTTCCTGACACGAAATTCAGCATTCCCCTTGGCCGTTTGCAGTCGTGGACGACTGCACGCGATCATTGGCGGGCTCATCATGACGTCAGCACATTTCGAAGCGGCAGAGGCGACGCGCGATGATTTCCGAGTGGGGCGACGGTCTGGCGCGCGTTCAGGACGTGAACACGATCTGCACGCGGCTGTTCGATACGTGGTGCGAATCGCGCAATCTCACACCGTTGGCTTATCTGATGCACTGCTGGCCGCTGCTGGACAGCCGCGCCGGCACGCTACGTCGTTTGCAGGAAAGCATGAAAGACTTGCGCCGCAATCATGCGGACAAACTCGATCTGTATGCGTTGTCCGCGCTTGGCGAACTCGCTCGCAGTCTCGATGAACTGATCGACCGTGCGGAAACCTCCATGCGTCAGTCGTTCGCCACGTAGCGCACGCAGGGTTAGCGGGGGCTGGGCGACGTATTACCTGCATACGTGAGAAAGGGTTGCCGAAGGGCCATGGCTTCGGCAGCGAGGACAATACAAAGGAACCAGGGCCGGAGCGACCGTGGGCATGATGACTGATTCGCAGGCCACGACAGCGAGCCTCTGCACGATTCTGGTTGCAGGCGCTACGCCGAACGAGACCCGTTTGATCGCCGATCATCTCGTATGGGAAGGCTTTCAGGTGCTCGCGGCGAACAACGGCCTCGAAGTGCTGGAGCGCGCGTGCATGTCCCAGCCTCAACTGATTTTGCTCGATGCAGAGGCCGCCTGCGTGAGCGCCCTGGCCACCTGCCGCAGCCTGAAGTCGGACGAGCGCACGCGCGATATTCCGGTGGTGCTCATGATGCCGGCAAGCAATCATCGAGACCTGGCCGATGGGTTCTGGGCCGGCGCAGCCGACCATGTACGCAAGCCCGTGCACGTCGAAGCACTGATGGCCAGCGTGCGCACGCATATCGCGTTGCGCTCGGCCCACCAGCGGATCGCAATACAGCAGCGCCGCCTGCAGGCGTGCGAAACGCGCTTTCGCGCCATCGTCGAATCGGGCCCGGTGGCGATGGGCATCACCTCGATGCCCGACGGCCATCTGCTCTATTCGAACGCGCGGTTTCGCGAGTTGTTTCGCGTGGATGAAGCGGCGTGCGCGACCGTCAATATTGTCGACTTCTACGTCGATCCGAAGGATCGCGACCGGCTGGTGCGCTGTCTCGCCGCGCAAGGCAGCTTCGGCGACGCGGAGGTGAGACTGCGCCGTCCGGACGGGACGCAGTTCTGGGCCATGGCCACAGCTCGGTTGTCCAACTACGACGGCGCGCCCGCCATTTACGTGGGCCTGCATGACATTTCCGGCCGCAAGTGCGTGGAGGACGAACTCGTGCGCGCGCGCGAGCAGCAGCGCGCACTGTCGGCCTATCTGGAAGGGATGCGCGAAGACGAACGCAAGCGCAGCGCGCGGGAGATCCAGGACGAACTGGGCCAGTTGCTCACCGCGCTGAAAATGGATGTCTCGCTGTTGAGGATGCGGCTCACCGACGATCCCGAGGCGATCGGCCGGGCTGACGACATGCGCGAACTGGTCGAAGGCACGATCTGGATGGTCCGCAACGTGGCCAGCCACCTGCGGCCCGCCGCGCTCAATTTCGGCCTTGTTTCGGCGCTCGAATGGCTGACCGGTCAATGGAGCCGGCACAACGCCATGCCTTGCGAACTGCACACTTCGAGTGGCGAGCCCGCGTTGCCGGACACTCAGGCCACGGCGCTCTTTCGCATCGTGGAGGCCGCATTGACGAACGTCGCGCGCCACGCGGCGGCGCAGCGCGTCGAGGTCACGCTCATCGCAGGGCCCGGTTCGCTCGACTTGCGTGTTCGCGACGATGGCCGTGGATTCGACGTAGCGGCCGCGTATGCCAAGTATGCTTACGGTCTGCTTGGCATGACCGAGCGTGCGAGGCTGATTGGTGGTACGTTGAGAATCGACAGTCAGCCTTGCAAAGATCCCACCATTGGCATTGCGTCCGGCACCACGATTTCGATTCATGTTCCGCTCGAAAACAACCATGATCAGGATACTTATCGCCGATGACCATGCCATCGTGCGTGGCGGACTCAAGCAGATCCTCGCGACGACTGCCGACATGGTCGTGACGGCGGAGGCCGGGCAGGGTTCGGAGGTGATCGAAAAGCTGCGGACCTGTGAGATCGACCTGTTGCTGCTGGACATGACGATGCCGGGCATCAGCGGCGTCGATCTCATCCGCCGCGTGCGCGCCGAGGAGCCCGCGTTGCCGGTGCTCGTGCTCAGCATCCATAACGAAGCGCAGGTCGCGTCGCGCGCGCTGCGGGCGGGCGCGACGGGCTATGTGACGAAGGACAGCGATCCCGACGTGCTGCTGGCCGCGATTCGCAAGCTCGCAGACGGCGGGCGCTTTATCGACCCGAAGCTCGTCGACGCCATGGTGTTCGAGAAGCACTCGGGCGACGTGCCTCCACACGAGGTGCTCTCCGACCGCGAATTCCAGGTGCTGCAAATGCTCGCGTCGGGCAAGAGCATCAACGACATTGCCGACGCGTGCGCACTCAGCGCCAAGACGATCAGCACGCACAAGATGCGGCTCATGCAAAAGCTCGGCCTGGGCAATAACGCCGAGGTGATCCGCTATGCAATCCGGCACGGTCTGGTTGGCGAGTAGACGGCGGCCATGCGCGTCGAGAAGGAAATCCTGACAAGCGAACCAGCCATTCCCGAGGGAACTATCTACCCGTCCCGATGGCGGCCGGTTTAGCGGCTGCCTACGATGATCTCACGTGAAGCGTGGGGGGAAAGCGATGGCGGTGCGGCAGTCGTTAGGGGCAGCGGTCGTGAAGTGGCTGAACCCCACCAGCAGACAGACAGTGCGGGTCGTGACGGTGCATCGCGCGCCGTCCGGGCGGATTGCGAGCGTGTTCATCGAGGCGCAGACAACGGACGGGCCACGCGCGCTGTTTTTCTTCCGCCATCCCGACCGTGGGTGGCAAGTGTTTCCCCCCGACGTCCTGCGTCCTTCGATGGGGTGGCGCGCGGAGTGACAGGAAATTGGCGGCAGTTGAGCCGCGAGCGGAGATTGCGCATGGAAGAGATCGCGCCGGACGAATTGCCGTCCCAATACGAAACGAAACTCCGCGACTGGATGAGCAAGTGGTACGACCACGCTGTAGCGCAAGGGCTCGTGCGTCCGCCGTTCCTGCTCGACGACGCCAAGGCCGAGCGCCTCGAAGGCTATTTCGTTGCCGGGCTGACACCCTCGGAGGGTGCGCAGGCCTTCTTTGGTCCTGCGCACTGACGCCTTTGTGATGTGGCGTTGCGCTCAAGCGCCTGCGTGCAGACGCTCGTCGTTGAGCCGATCCAGCAAGTGCCGAAGGCGGCAGGCCTGGGCGGGCATGATCTCCGGCGTGGACGCGATTCGCTGGACGCGCGCGAGCCAATAGCGGCGGCCGAACACGGCGATGTTGTCATCGACGGTGATGGCGGTTTCCAGGTGCGTGATGGCCGCATCGAGGTTTTTCGCCGTATAGGCACTTTGTCCCCGAGCCCCGCTTTTAGCGTCCTCGCGTGTCGTCACGCCTGTCACATCTGGATTGACGGACTGTGGTCGCTGGAATGTTTCTGGTTCAATTGCAATTATCATTATTTTGCCTTGCCGTCGAATATCTCTGCCGTGCGCGCGAATTACGTTTTGCGATTTGCATCGCGACCCCGTCGTGATTTCGATGCGCGCGTGTTGCCGTTCATTCCGGTCCCGAATACCGGAAGTAAGCAACGATCGCGCCAACGTTGCGCAGCCCCATGGCGAAGGGCTCCGGCAGCGAGTGAGAGGGTGGCGCAGGACGATTTCGTCCGCAGAGATGGCCGGGAGTGGACGATTTCGTCCAGGTCCCGGCGTGACTGTGGAGCGTGTTTTATCGGGGGGACTTAACTGGGTGACTTATCGGGGTGACTTAGCCGCCCGCGGCAGTTCCCTGGTCGCTCGCTTCGCGAGACGCTTCGTGGCGCAGTTCGGCCAGCAACGCCATGGCGAGCGCAATACGGCTGGTGGAATCCGCCGTCTGGTCCCGCAGCCCGCGAGCGAGCGTGTCGACTGCTTCGGCGCGGCGGCCGGTGGCGCGCAAGAGGTCGGCCAGATAGTGCGCGGCCTCCACACGCGCGGGCACCGACCCGAACGCGAGCGCCGTAGAAAGGGCGGTGCGCAATCCCTGCTCGGCGGACGTGAGATCGCCTAGCGCCCACTGCGCCCGCGCGCGCGTGACCAGCAGCTCGCCAAGATGGGCGCGCTCCTGGCGCGCGAGGGTTTCGTCGACTGCGGCGGCCAGCATCGTTTCGCATTGCTGAGCACGGCCGGAACGCAGCAGCAGTTCGCCGTGCCGCCACATCTTGAAGGAATAGAACAGCGCGCCGCCGTTGCAGACCATGTGGTTGTCGTAGCCGTCGAGCATGACGGCTTCGGCTTCCGTGTTCATGCCTAGCTCGCTGAGATGGCAGCCACGGAGTATCTGCCCCATGCCGCGATAGAACGTGAAGCCGTTGGCGATCGACACCGACTCGAGTTCGCTTGCGAGCGGCCCGCGCCGCGCCTGATCGTCGAAAAGGCACGCGAGCCACGCGGCGCCCTGCAGATTGACGGCATGCGCCAAGGCGTGCGTACCCGGCTCGCTTGCGCGCAGGATCAGCATTTCCATCGCGCGCCGCGCTTGCGCGAACTCGCCGATCTGGTAGGCGGCCAGCCCCTCGAAGGTCAGCGCGAGGCTTGCCAGATCGATGCCCTGCGAGCCCGTGCGCACATCGTCTCGCGTTACGCCGAGCAGATGGCCTCGTGCGAGGCAGGCCAGTGCTTCTTCGCTGTCGCCGAGCCAGTACAGGGTGTTGGCCATCGCAACGTGTGCTTCGTCGAGCGACACGCGCTCCCCGCTGTTCTGGGCGCGCTGCAGCATCTCCTGTGCGCTCGCGCGCGCCTGCTTGAGTTGAAGCGTGGTCAACTGGGTGGTCCACACGCCGAATTGGATGGCGGCGATTTCGCCAGGTTCGCAGATCCCTTCGCCGATCTCGAGCGCCGCGGCATAACAGGCTGTCGCTTCCGCGTACAGCCAGCCGTGCACGCTGCGCAGGCTCATGCCGAGCAGCCGGTAGGCGTCGAACTGGGCGCGCCGCGTGGCGGCCTCGTCGCGGCTTGTCTGCAGCACATCGAGGCAACGCCGCAAATGCGCAATGGCTTCGGAAAAGCGCGATGCTTCGATCAGCGCGCGTGCATGTTCGAGACTCTTGTGTGCTTCGCGATGGTCTTCCTCGCGCGACTTGAGGCGCCGCTCGACCGTCTTGCGCCCGACACCGAGCAAGCTGGCGGCGGCGCTCTTGTTCCCCGCGGTTCGCTCCAGCGCGCGGTCGATGAGGAGGTCTTCGGCGGCGGCGAGCTTGTCGCGTCCCTCGAGTTGCAGCAGCATGTCGGCGAGCGCCGCGCGCGAAACCGCTCCGGCCGTTTCGCTGAGAAGAAACGGCTCCAGCGTGTCTTCATCGATCAGTGGCTTTTCGGCGAGCACGCTTAGCTGACTGATCAAATTACGCAATTGCCGGATATGGCCCGGCCACGCATGCCGGCCGAGCCGCCTGAGGGCGGCCGGCGAAAACTCGATGCGGCGCGCTTGTTGCGCGGCGAAATGGGCGACGAGCGCAGGAATGTCCTCGACGCGCTGGTCGAGCCCGGGCACGGCCAGCACGAACACCGCGAGCCGGTAAAACAGGTCCTCGCGAAACAGCCCCTGGTGCGCGAGTTCGCGCAGATCCCGGTGAGTCGATGCGACTACTCGGCCCTCGAAACGCAGGCTCGACGAGCCGCCGACCGGGCGGAACGTCCGCGTTTCGAGTGCGCGCAGGAGCTTGGGCTGCAGCGCGAGCGGCAACTCGCCGATCTCGTCGAGCAGCAGCGTGCCTTTGCCGACCTGCTGCAAGAGCCCCGGGCGCGTCTCGCCGGCGCCGGTAAACGCGCCTTTGACATGCCCGAACAGTTCCGCTTCGACGAGATGCTCGGGAATCGCACCGCAGTTGATGTCGACGAACGGTTGATCGTGGCGCGCGCTGCGCGTGTGCACGCGGCGCGCGACCCCTTCCTTGCCCGACCCGGTGGGCCCGATGATGAGCAAGGCGTGATCGGTGGGCGCGACGCGGTCGATCATCCTGACCAGCTGACGAAACGCCGGCGCCTCGCCAATGAACGCATCGTCGCTGGCCTTTTCTCCGGAAAGCGGAACGAAGGGGAAGGTACTCATTGCCTCGTGGGCTCCCGATAAACGCGTGGCATTTTTTTGTGTTTGTCCCGGAGATAACGATCGGTGACGGCGCATCGATCCCGCGCGCGCACCCGCCCTCCGGCTATCGATTCGAACGCGGACAGCGCAATCACAGTGTGTCTGAAAAACCCAACTAGAACCGGCAGTTTTCGAATTTGTAGCGCGAAGGAGACTTGCCGCTGTTCTCGAGAAAGAAACGCGAGAACGCGGAAGGAGAGGAAAAGCCGAGAAGATCGCTCACTGCCGCAACCGAATAATCGGCCAGCGGCAGCAGGCGCCTCGCTTCCTCGAGCCGCGCATGGGAGAGGATCGCCTGGAAGTTCGTTCCTTCACCCTGCAAGCGCCGGTGCAGGGTTGAGCGTGAAATGCCAAGCCGGCCGCAGACTTCCTCCATCGGGTTCGAAAATGGCAGGCCGGCATGCGCCTCGCGAATCATCTTCGTCACGAAATCTTCGATCCGCGAAGAAAAGGAATGGCCGATAAGAAAGCGCCGGATATCGGCATCGGCCTGAGCGCAGAGAATATTTTCCGTGATCTCGTTGTACTTTCGATACGGCATGTCCGCCGCCCCGGTTTTCATCAGCATGCGGTTGCGGCTTTGCCTGAATTTCACCGTCGCGCCGCTCAGGTGCGATAGCTGGGAAACCGGCGCAAATGCGTCGCCAGTCAGCTCGATCTGGGTGGGGTACGGTTCGTCGTCGTTGTACTGTTCGGCCAGGCGGGTGAGCAGCAGAAAATTGTAGAAGGCGCTCGACGAACTCTTGCGCGCGCCGTCCTGCACGTATTCGAATTCGAAAGTCAGGCCAGCGCGCTTGACTTTCACGGTATCGACATTTCCGATCAGGACCCGGTAACGCAGGAACTGCTCAAAGGCCTTTGTGAGTGTCGGGCTATTCGTGACGATGGCCAATAACGTGCTAATGGGCGCGCGAAAGGAGTAACTGGAAAAAATTTCGAGCCGCTCCGAAGCCTGGTAGCCAGGCTCAAGCAGATTGAGCATCGCAATGTGCTTGTGCGCCGGTATGCGTCCGTCGGGATGCGCGAGTTCGGCCTCCGTGATGCCAGTTAGGCGCGTGAAATCGTGCGGCGACATGCCGTGTTCAACTGCGGATTTGAGCGAAAGTTGGGCAAGGACGTTTGAAACGGTCTTTTGATCGGTCGTCATGGGAGACACCATGGAACGGGGAAACGTCGCCTCGGCTAACCGCTGGTAGCTGCTGACTTTAGCATCCTTGTTTCAAACCTCAAATGGCCTCATGCGCCCGCGTTTTGAGCGGGCATGATTCGATTCGCATGGGCCGTGAGCCTGCGCGACAAAACCGTAATCTGCCTGCAAGGTAGCGGCGAATTGGCCGATGACGCAGGGTTAAGGCAAACCCTGATCTCGCGACGCAAGGTTAAGTTCCGCGACGGCACGATAAGCGCAAACGTTTCTCCGGGTGATATCGTCATCACGCTACGTAGGGTAATTCAACACAAAACAAGAAGAAAAATGTAGTCCGATTACGGCCCCGCAATCCTGCGGGTCATCGCTCATACAATCGGCAAATCTGGAGAGACACTGTGAGGAATGCGAAGCAAATAGCGATTGCGGTCGCCGGCACATTGTGCGCCGGCTCCGTGGCATACGCGGATCAAGCCGCCACCGGCAACACCTGGGGCGCCAACCCATTTTCGATTGTGTCGCAGTTCTTTTCCCAGGCTTCAGGTGCGGCACAGCCGGCCGCCGAATGGAAAGAAAAGGGCGATATTGCCGACCGGCGCGCGGCAGTGCTGGTCTCCCAACTGACGCTCGACGAGAAAATCCAGTTGGTGCACGGAACGGGTATTCCCACCGTCGGTCTCGGTGGCCCGTTTCCTTCGTGGGTGCAGGGCGCCGGTTACATTCCCGGCGTGAGCCGTCTGGGCATTCCTGCGTTGGCTACCGCCGATTCGGCTGGCGGCGTGAACGTGCAGAACGCGCATACCACGGCCTTTCCTGCGCCGATCGGGCTTGCCTCGAGCTGGGACGTGGCGCTCGCGGGAGCCTACGGTGCGCGTATTGCGCGCGAGCTGCGCGTGCTCGGCTATGCGGAGGGATTAGGGGGCGGCGTCAATCTCGCACGTGAGCCGCGTGACGGCCGCACGTTCGAGTACATGGGCGAAGATCCGGTCCTGAGCGGCACGATGAGCGCCGCCCGCACCATGGGGACGCAGTCGCAGAACGTGATCGCGACGGTGAAGCACTACGCGATGAACGACCAGGAAACGAACCGGATGACGAGTAACTCCGTGGTCGATGAACGGACGATGCGGGAAACGGAGCTGCTGGCATTCGAAATTGCCGTGCGCGAGGGGCATCCCGGCAACGTGATGTGCTCGTACAACCTGATCAACGGCGTGTATGCGTGCCAGAACCCGGAACTCCTCACGACCATCCTGAAGACCGAGTGGGGATTCAAGGGCAAGGTTCAATCGGACTGGACGGCCAACCATACTACCGTCGCGTCCGCGCTGGCGGGTCTCGATGAAGAACAGCCCGGCGACCTTGGCGCGGCAGGGGCGGGCTTTGGCATTCAGTCCTATTTCAGCAGCGCACTCAAGGCCGCGGTCCAGGCCGGTAGCGTTCCGGTTTCCCGCCTGAACGACATGGTCTTTCGCAAGCTTCGCACCATGATCGCCCTTGGCGTCATGGACAATCCGCCGACCCCCGGCGGCTCGGTCGACCAGACGGCAGGCAACCGTGACGCTTTGGCCGTGGCGCACGAGTCAATCGTTCTACTGAAGAATGGCGCGGCAGCGGGCAGCAATCAGCCGGTCCTTCCGCTCGCCGCTGGCGGCCTGCACTCGATCGTCGTCATTGGCGGGCATGCCGACGTTGGCGTGCTGTCCGGTGGCGGGTCGGGCGGCGTGCCCGCGGCAGACGGCAATGCGGTAGCGGGGTGTCAGTCCGGCAATCCGCTGCTATCGAGTTGTGCGACCTGGTATAAGTCCTCGCCGTACAACGCGATCAAGGCCAAGGCGCCGCAGGCTACTGTCACGTTCTTCGACGGCACGAATGCTGCGGCAGCGGCGAGCGCAGCGGCCAGCGCCGACGTGGCGATCGTGTTCGCCACGCAGTGGGAGAGCGAGGGCACGGACCTGGCCAGCTTGTCCTTGCCGGACAACAAGGTGGACCCGAGCAATCAGCTTTACGACCAGAACGCGCTGATCAACGCAGTGGCCGCGAAGGCCAAGCGGATCATCGTCGTGCTGGAGAACGGGAGTCCGGTCACGATGCCATGGCTCGCCAGCGTTCACGGCGTAGTGGAATCGTGGTATCCGGGCGTGCAAGGCGGTCAGGCGATTGCGGACATCCTGTTCGGTGACGTGAATCCGTCCGCCAAGCTTCCGGTCACGTTCCCGCGGCAGGAAGCCGATCTGCCGCAGCCGACGATCGACCCCAACAATCTCAACGTCGTTTATAGCGAAGGACTGCTGATGGGATACCGCTGGTACGATGCGAAAAACATCGACCCCTTGTTCCCATTCGGCTACGGCCTCTCCTATACGACATATTCGTACTCTGGGCTCAGAACGCGTACCGATCATGGCGGCAACGTGATCGCCACGTTCACCGTTGCCAACACGGGCTCGCGTGCCGGGGCGGAAGTGGCCCAGGTGTATGCAACGCTGCCGCCGGGGTTGGGCGAGCCGCCGCAGCGCCTCGTGGGCTGGGCGAAGGTCGCTTTGCGGCCTGGGCAGTCGCAACAGGTGAGTGTGGTCATTCCGGCGCGGCGCCTTGCGACATGGAATGCCACGACGCACGCGTGGCAGGTGCATGGCGGAAGCTATGAGATCCGGGCCGCGTCGTCGTCGCGTGACACGAATGCGCTGTCCGACCGCGTGAGCGTTGGAGACATGCACTAAGGTGGGGGCGGCCTGGGCAGCGCAAGCGCCCAGGCCTGCTGCACGCGCTATGGCGTTGAGCCAAATGACTGTTGCAGCGAAATCAGATTGACGGGAACGACACGAATCAGTCCACCGCGCGGACTATCGATATCGGCAATCAGCGACAACGAAAGCGCGACGGTAATAGGCAGTGCGAACAGCAACACACGCCGCCCCGTGCTGCCACGCGAGCCATATCCCTGCATGAGATTGCTGAAGAAAGCGATCGCCATCATCAATCCCCAGGCAGAAAGCGGAATGCGGTTTAGCCACGCCGCCTGCGTATAGCCCTGGGAATTCAGCACGTCGTTCATGCCGGACACCACGAGCGCCGAGATCGGCGTGGGCCGCGCGATAGCCGGGTCACGCACACTTGCCCACAACTGCCCCTGAAGGCTGGACGTTGCGTTGTTGAGCGTTTCGAGTTCGTTTGTGTCGCGCGTCTTGTAGTAGGCAATGCGCAGCGCGACATATTTCGCGAGCAGTGCTCTGACCTTCGGCGCATCGGCTTCGCCGAGCAGGTCTGCGCGCAGATATTGCGTGCCGATCGCGTTGGCTTCCTCTTCCTCGTAGTTCTTGCGCTGGTCGTACCGGCTCACGGCCATGGACAGCGTAAAACCAATCAACAGCGCGAGCAGCGTGAGGGTGGCGCCCTGTATGACGTTGTAGTTGTCCCGTGAGTCGTCCGCGAGCGGAAAGACACGTTGCAAGACAAGCGCGCCGAGCGCGGCAGCGACGCAGAGCAGCACGATCAGCAGGACAAACAAATAGACGGGGTGGTGGACCAGCTGTGCCATCTCAACTCCTCAAACGTTGTTGTGTAGTCAGGGGTCGGACCGCATTGATTCTAAGGCACGTGGCAAGCATTGGCACTCCGGATGACAGAAAGGAAAAAACTACGGAGTCCATGGTTTGACTCGACAACGTTCCGGAATCCGCGCCGCATCATCCCGCCTTGTCGCCAGCGATTGCCCCATCGGGCAACGGATTTGCCCTTAATCCCTATGGCAGCGTTGCGTCGAATTACCAAAACTTACACAACGCGCTACTGGGATCGATGATTCGAACCCGGCAACCGGATGCGGACTGCCACGGCGAGCGGGTTGGCGTGCGGCTCGTCATGGGTCTCGCCTGCATCCGCTGCTGCGTTGTCTGGTCCGGTACCACGCTGAGGATGGGCGATGCCATGAATCACATCTACCAGTTGTGCTGGAACCGGTCGCTCAGGCAATGGGTCGTCGTTTCGGAACTCGCGTGCCGGCGTGCGGGCAGCGGCGCTTGTCGAACCCGCAACGGTGTCCGCCGCCTTGTCGCGATCATGCTCGCGGGCGCGCAGCTTCTGTGGGTGGGCGCGGCGTACGCAGCAGGCGGACCGAGCGGCGGCCAGATCATTTCGGGCGCCGGTTCGATCCAGCAGTCGGGCTCGACGACCACGATCCAGCAAACCAGCCAGACGCTGCAGCTGAACTGGCGCAGCTTCAATGTGGGTGCGGGCCAGACGGTCGACTTCGTTCAGCCTGGCAGCAGTTCGCTCGCGGTCAACCGTATCCTCGGCAGCACACCGAGCGCCGTTCTCGGCAATCTCAACGCGAACGGCCAGGTCTGGCTCATCAATCCCAACGGCGTATTGTTCGGCCCGTCTGCGCGCGTGAACGTTGGCGGCATCGTGGCCTCCGCGCTCGACGTCGACCCCGCCAGCCTCGGCAGCAACAACCGCCGCTTCAGCGGCAGCGGGCAGGGCAGCGTCGTCAATCAGGGCACGATTACGGCAGCCGACGGGGGATATGTCGCACTCCTTGGCAACCACGTATCGAACCAGGGCGTCATCAGCGCGCGGCTCGGCACGGTCGCCCTCGCGGGGGGAAGCGCGGCAACCCTCACGTTCGACGGTTCACGCCTCGTCCACATTCAGGTCGATGCGAGCACACTCGACAATCTGGCCGAGAACCGCCAACTCATCGTGGCCGACGGCGGTCAGGTCATCATGACCGCTGGCGCAAAAGACGCGCTTCTCGCCAGCGCAGTCAACAACACCGGCAAGATTCGCGCCCAGACGGTGGTGGATCAAGAGGGCAAGATCGTCCTGCTGGGCGGCATGACAGCGGGGCAGGTCAACGTTGGCGGCACGCTGGATGCGAGCGCACCGAACGGCGGCGATGGGGGCTCGATCGAAACATCGGCGGCGCATTTCAACATTGCGCGCGACGCGCACATCACGGCGGCGGCGCCGTTCGGGCGGGCCGGCACCTGGCTCGTCGACCCGACGGACCTGACCATCGACGCCAATGCGGCCAGCCAGATTTCGAGCACGCTGAACGGCGGCACGAACGTCGTGGAGCAGACAACGGCAACGGGCACCTCGGGCGCCGGCGTGCAATCGCCCGGCGCGGGCGACATCAACGTCAACGCGGCCATCAGCTGGACCAACGCAGCCGCGAGCCTGACGCTCGAGGCGCTCAACGCGATCTTCGTGAACGCGCCCGTGACCGGCGCGGGCGCCGTCAACATGCAGGCGGGCACGGGCAACCTGACGATCGCCGCGGGCGGCGCGGTGACGGGCGGCGCTGGCGTCGTGCTGGCGACGAAAGCGAATTTCGTGAACAACGCGGGCAGCGCGGCCGTGAGCACGGGCACCTCGGCGCCCTGGCTGATCTACTCGAGCGACCCGCGGCTCGACACGACCGGCGGTCTCGCGCCTTCGTACATCCAGTACAACGCGCCCTATGGCACGACGCCTGCGGCCTCCGGCAACGGCTTTCTCTATAGCCTCGCGCCGACGATCACGCTGACCGGCCTCACGGGCAGCGTGACCAAGGTCTACGACGGCACGACCACGGCGAACCTGACCAACGCGAATCTGCAAACCACGGGGCTCGTGAACGGCGATGTCGTCGCGAGCGCCACGGGCACCTATGCGACCTCCAACGCGGGCACGAACATCACCGTGAACTCGCCGACGACGTTCGCGGGCGTCGTCATCAACACGTCGAGCGGCATTCCGGCTTACGGCTACCAGGCCAGAGGCACGGCCTCGGCCGATATCGGCACGATCACGCCCGCGCCGCTCACGGTCAGTATCGTCAACAACCCGACCAAGGTGTACGACGGCACGGCCTCGGCGCCGCTCACGGCCAGCAACTACAGCTTCACGGGCTTCGTGGCCGGGCAGGGCGCGAGCGTGAACCAGGCCAGTTCCGTTTCGTACGCGAGCGTGGATGCCGGCACGGGCATTGCGGTCAACGCGAGCTTCACATCGACCAATTTCGCGGCGAACACCGGCACGAACCTTGCCAACTACACGCTGCCGACCTCGGCGACGGGCACGGGCACCATCACGCCCGCGCCGCTCAACGTGACCGGGCTCATCGCCAGCAACAAGGTGTACGACGGCACGCGAGCCGCCACGGTCGACGCGAGCGGTGCCGCGCTCTTCGGTCTCGTCAGTTCGGACAGCGGGCAGGTCTCGCTCGACGCGAGCAACGCGGCTGGCCTGTTCGCCACGCCCAATGTGGGCAATGCGATTTCCGTGGTCCCCACGGGTCTCACGCTGACCGGCGCCAAGGCCGGCGACTATACGATCTCGGTGCCGGCCTACCTCAACGCCAACATCACGCCGAAACTCCTGACCGTTACGGGCGTGAGCGCGAACGACAAGGTGTACGACGCCACGACCACTGCGACGCTGAACGTCGGCGGCGCGGCGGTCTCGGGGATCATTGCCTCCGACGCAGGCAACGTCACGCTTTCGTCGAGCACGTCCACGGGTACGTTCAGCCAGTCCAACGTGGGCAACAATCTCACTGTCTCGGTCGGCGGCCTGACGCTGTCCGGCACGGCGGCGGGCAACTATTCCATTGCGCCGATCACGGGCCTCACCGCGAACATCACCCCGGCGCCACTGACGATCACCTTCCTCGGCTCGCCGACCAAGGTCTACGACGGCACCACAGCGGTCCAGCTGAACCAGTCGAACTACACCATTTCGGGCTTCGTGGGCGGCCAGAGCGCGACCATCGGCCAGGTGTCGGGAGGGTATGCGACGCAGCATGCGGGCACCAACATCCCGATTGACGCGGCGCTCACCGCTTCCGATTTCGTGCCGGCGGCCGGCACGTCGATGTCGAACTACACGTTCCCGGCCACCGTGACCAGCACGAGCGGTGTCATCACGCCCGCACCGGTCGAAGTAAGCATCATCAACAACCCGACCAAGGTGTACGACGGCACCGCGACCGCCTCGCTCAGCAGCAACAACTACCAGGTGAGCGGCGCCATTCCCGGCGAGTTCATCACCCTGAATCCCTACCCGCCGACGGGCACCTACGCGACGCCCAACGTCGGTTACCAGGGCGTAAGCGCGACCATACCGGGCAGCGCCTACCAGGCCGGGCCGAACACGCTCCTCTCCGACTATGCGTTGCCGACCACCGCGACGGGCATGGGCACGATCGTGAAGCGGCCGATCAGCGGCGAGGTGACGGCGCAGATCACGGACAACCCGTCGAAGACCTACGACGGCAACACGATCGCCACGATTCCGGCGAGCGATTTCACGTTCACCGGGTTCGTTGGGACCGACAGCGCGACGGTCAATCAAACCATTACCGGGAACTATGCAACGAAGAACGCAGGGTCCCAGGCGGTTACGGCAAGCCTTACGCAGTCCGAACTGACACCCGGCGCCGGCACCAACCTCAACAACTATTCGTTCCCGATCTCTGCCTACGGCACGGGCACGATTCTGCCCGCCCCGCTCACGGTCGCGATCATCGGCTTGCCCAGGAAGGTCTATAACGGGACGACGCTCGCGCCGGTCGGCAGCAGCAACCTGCAGATCATCGGCATGGTGAGCGGCGAGGGCGCCACGATTACACCGACCACGCAGTTCAATTACGCGAGCGCGAACGCGGGCAACTGGATCGTCAGCGGATCGCTCGTGCCGGGCAACTACACCGCCAACAGCGGCACGCTGCTCAGCAATTACCTGTTGCCCACCACGGCCTCGGGCCCGGGGATCATCACGCCTGCGCCGCTGTACGTCATCAACGCGCACGCGACCAACAAGGTCTACGACACGACGACCGCCGACACGCTCGACGTGAGCAGCGCGGCGCTCTCGGGTCTGGTGCCCTCCGACGCCGGCAACGTCACGCTCACCACGTCCACCTCGGGCACCTTCGCCCAGTCCAACGTCGGCAACGGCATTGCCGTGACGGCAAACGGTTTCAGCATTTCCGGCAGCGCGGCCAGCAATTACACGCTGCAGACCATCACCGGGCTGAGCGCGAATATCACGCCCGCGCCGCTCACCATCAACGGTGCGGTGGCGAACAACAAGGTGTACGACAGCACGACGGCCGCAACGATCAACACCGGCAACGTCACGCTCGCGGGCGTGCTCGGCACCGACCAGGTCACGCTCTCGTCGGGCAGCGCAACGGGGCAGTTCAGTACGCCGAACGTGGGCACCAACCTGGCGGTGAGCGCGACCGGCTTCACCCTGAGCGGCGCGCAGGCGGGCAACTACAGCGTGTCGCAGCCGTCGAACCTGTTCGCGAACATCACGCCGGCGCCGCTCACGGTGACCATCACCGGCAACCCCATCAAGCAGTACGACGGTACGACGTCGGTCACGCTCGGCGCGTCGGACTTCACCATTACGGGCTTCGTGGGCAACCAGAGCGCGACGATTACGCAGACTGCGGCGAGCGGCTACTTCTCGCCAAATGTGGGTACGCATGTGGGCGTGAGCGCGACGCTCGAGCCATCGGACTATACGTCGCCGGTCGGCACGAACCTCTCGAACTACAGCCTGCCGACCCAGGCCACCGGCACGCTTGGCGAGATCACGGCGAAGATCATCAACCTCACCGGCACGCGCGTGTACGACGCCACGACGGGCGCCAACGCGAATCTGTTCTCGAGCGCGGGCGTGATCGACGGCGTCAATGGCGAGACACTCACGCTCACGGGCACCGGTACGTTGACCAGCAAGAACGTGGGCACCCAGGTGCCGTTTTCGAATCTCGGCACGCTGGCGCTTGCCAACGGCACGGGCCTTGCGAGCAACTACACGCTCGCAGGCGGCACCGACTGGGTGACCATCACGCCCGCCATGCTCACGGTGCTCAATACGACCGCGCTCGACAAGGTCTACGACGGCACGCGAACGGCGACCTTGCAGAACGCCCTGCTGAGCGGGGTGATCGGCAGCGACACCGTCGTGCTCGGCAACGACGCGACGGGGCTGTTCAATACCAAGGACGTCGGTACCAACAAGCCGGTTTCCACCCAGATGACGATTTCGGGCACGGACGCCGGCAACTACACGCTGATCCAGCCGACCGGCATTTTCGCGAGCATCACGCCATTGGGCGTGACGATCACGGCCACCGGCATCAACAAGCAGTACGACGGCACGACCACGGCACAGGTCAATCTGTCCAGCGCCGCCGTGGTGGCGGGCGACCAGGTGACGTTCAGCGACCAGGCGGCCAACTTTTCCCAGTCTGACGTGGGCAACAACCTCGCGGTGCACGTGACCGGCATTTCGGCGAGCGGCGCCGACGCGGCCAACTACACGTTCGCCAACACTACCGCGGACACCACGGCCAACATCACGCCACGCGTATTGAACTTGCAGGGCACGCGGGTGTACGACACCACGGCCACTGCCGCTGCGACCCTGTTCGGCACCAACGGCGTGCTGCAAGGGCAGAATGGCGAGACGCTCACACTCACCGGCACCGGCCAGCTGGTGGACAAGAACGTGGGCAACCAGAAGCCATTCGCGACGAACGGCCTGAGCGGCTACACGTTGACCGCCGACGGCGCGGCGAAGACGAGCAACTACACGCTCGTCGGCGGCACCGACTGGGTCACCGTCACGCCCGCCACGCTGAACGTGCTCAACACGGTCGCCCAGAACAAGGTCTACGACGGCAATGCCATTGCGCAATTGCTCGGCGCCACGCTCAGCGGGGTGCTTGGTTCGGACACCGTAGCGCTGGGCAACGACTCCCAGGGTCTGTTCAACGACAAGAACGTAGGCAGCGCAAAGCCGGTGACCACGAGCATGACGATCTCGGGCACCGACGCGGGCAACTACGTGCTGGTGCAGCCCAGCGGCCTCACGGCCAACATCACGCCGCTTGGCGTCACGGTGCAGGCCACGGCCAGCAACAAGGTCTACGACGGCACGACCACGGCCACCGTGCAGCTCGGCAGCCCCGGCATCGTGCAGGGTGACCAGGTGAGCTTCAGCGATCAGTCCGCCGATTTCGATACGAAGAACGTGGGTACGGGCAAGACGGTGACGGTTCTGGGCATCAACGAATCGGGCGCCGACGCAGGCAATTACACGTTCACGAATACGACCGCCACGACCACGGCCAACATTACGCCCTATGTGCTGAACCTCACCGGCACGCGCGTGTACGACTCCACGACCAGCGCCGCCGCGAGCCTGTTCGGCAACAATGGCACGTTGACGGGCGTGGCCGGCGAAACGCTCACGCTCTCAGGCACCGGTACGCTCGCGAGCAAGAACGTGAACACTCAGCAGGCGTTCGCCGCGAACGGCCTTGCGGGCTTCACACTCACAGGCAACGGCAGCGCGCTGGCCAGCAACTACACGTTCGCGGGCGGCGCGGACTGGGTCAACATTACGCCGGCGACGCTCACCGTCAACGGCACCTCGGTGAACACGAAGGTCTATGACGCCACAACGAACGCCACGCTGAGCGGCGCGACGCTCGCCGGTGTGTTCGCGGGCGACAGCGTGACGCTCGGCAACGACACCACGGGCACGTTCTCCGACAAGAACGTGGGCACCGGCAAGTCCGTCACGGCGGCGACGATGACCATCAGCGGGACCGACGCCGGCAACTACGTGCTCACGCAACCCACCGGCTTGACAGGCGATATCACGGCGCGGCCCATCGTCGTGAGCGCGACCGCGCAGAACAAGACCTACGACGGCACGACGGCCGCCACGGCGACGATCGGCAGCAACGGCGTGCTCACGGGCGACACCGTGAATTTCGGCTTCGGCAGTGCGAATTTCGCCACGCCGAACGCAGGCAACGGCATTACCGTCACGGTGAACGGCATCACGGCGAGCGGCGCGGACGCGGGCAACTACACGTACAACGCCGTTGCGCTGGCGACGGCGAACATCCTGCCCGTCGTGCTGAACCTCACCGGCTCGCGCACCTACGACGGCACCGCGGGCGCCGCTGCGAGTCTGTTCGGCAGCAACGGCGTGCTCACGGGCGTGAACGGCGAAACGCTCACGCTCTCGGGCACCGGCACGCTCTCAACGAAGAACGCGGGCTCGCAGGTGCCGTTCGCGGCCAATGGCCTTGCCGGCTTTACGCTCACGGGCAACGGCGCCGCTCTGGCCAGCAACTACACGTTCGCGGGCGGCACCGACTGGGTGACCATCAATCCCCTTGCGATCACGGTCAGCGCGACGGCGCAAAGCCGCTACTACAACGGCACGACCGCGGCCACGGCGACGATCACGCCAACTGGCGTGCTGGCGGGCGACACCGTGAATTTCGGCTTCAGTAGTGCGAACTTCTCCACGGCGAACGCGGGCACGGGTATTCCGGTAACGATAAGCGGCATCGCGGCGAGCGGCGCTGACGCAGGCAACTACACCTACAACGCCACCGCAACGGCCAGCGCGGACATCTTGCCGTACATCCTGATCCTGCAGGGCACGCGCGTGTACGACGGCACGACCGGCGCTGCCGCCAGTCTGTTCGGCAATAACGGCGTGCTCACCGGCGTGAACGGCGAAACGCTTACGCTCTCCGGCACTGGCACGCTTGCGAGCAAGAACGTGAACGTCCAGCAGCCATTTGCCGCGAACGGCCTCTCGGGCTATACGCTCAGCGGCAACAATGGCGCGCTGTCCGGCAACTACTCGCTCGGCAGCGGCGTGGGCGACTGGGTCAACATCACGCCGAAGCCGGTGACGATCGCGGCCGTGGGCGAGAACAAGGTCTACGACGGCACGACCACCGCGCAGCTCAGCAGCTTCACCGTGACCGGCCTCGTGGCGGGCGACAACGCCTCGGTGGGCTACAACTCGGCGAACTTCCTCACGGCTAACGTCGGTACGGCCATTCCCATCACAGTGGGTCTGTACGGCAACGGCACGGACATCAGCAACTATACGTTCGGCAGCCGGGTCGTCACGACGAGCGCGGACATCACCCCGCGTGCGCTGACGATCACGGCCAGCGCACAGAACAAGACCTATGACGCCACCACCACGGCGGTGCTCAACGGATTGACCGTGAGCGGCCTCGTGGCGGGCGACACGGCCAGCTTCACAGCGGGCAGCGCGAATTTCGCCACGCCAAACGCGGGCAATGGCATTGCGGTCAACGTGGCGGGCATCACGGGCACGGGCAGCGATCTCTCGAACTACACGTTCAACACGTCGACAGTCACGACGGCCAACATTCTGCCGTTCGTCCTGAACCTGACCGGCACCCGGGTCTACGACGGCACGAACCAGGCCGACGCGAACCTGTTCGGCAACGGCGGGCAACTCACGGGCGTAGATGGTCAAACGCTCACGCTCACAGGCTTCGGCAATCTTCTGAATCGCGACGCCGGGCAGAGCAAACCGTTCGCGCTGGGTGCGCTCAATGGCTTCAAGCTCACTGGCAACGGCTCGACGCTCGCCAGCAACTACACGCTCATTGGCGGCGTAGACTGGCTGACCATCACGCCGCTTGCGATTACCGTGACCGCAACGGGCACGAGCAAGAGTTACGACGGCACGCGCACTGCCTCGGTCGGCCTCGCGAGCAGCGGAATTCTGAGCGGCGACAGCGTGAGTTTCAGCGCGCAATCGTCGAACTTCGTCACGCCGAATGCCGGCAACGGCATTCCCATTCTCGTGACGGGCATTGCGGGCAGCGGCGCCGACGCCGGCAACTACACGTTCAACACGGCGGCGACCACGTCGGCCAACATCACGCCTGCCGTGCTCGATCTCACGGGCAGCCGCGTGTATGACGCAACCACGGGCGCGGCGCCGAGCCTCTTTGGCGCGAACGGCGTGCTCCAGGGCGTGAACGGCGAGACGCTCACGCTTTCCGGCAGCGGCACGCTTTCCACGAAGAACGTCGGCACTCAGATCGCATTCGCACCCGGCGGGACCGGCGGCTACACGCTGACCGGCAACGGCGCGGCGCTCGCCAGCAACTACACGCTGGCGGGCGGCGTGGACTGGGTGACGGTCACGCCCGCGCCACTTGTCGTGGTGGACACGCGCACGACCAACCGGACTTATGACGGCACCGTGCTCGACGCGCTTTCGGGCTCGACGCTTTCCGGCGTGCTCGGCCACGACAGCGTGACGCTCGGCAACAGCGCCGTAGGCTACTTCTACGATCCGGCTATCGGCTTCAACAAGCCGGTCAGCACGGCGATGACCGCCAGCGGCGCCGACTCGGGCAATTACGTGCTTGTGCAGCCCTCCGGACTGACCGCCGACATCATCACACCGGTCGCGCCGGTGCCTGCGGGCACGCTCGTGAGCGTCCAGGCGCCGCTCGCACCGAACGACGTGGCAACGCCGTATGGCACCGCTTCCGACACCGCACAGGGCGGTTACGCGGGCAACCAGAAGCAGGAAGACCATCCCAACGAGCGCAATCTGGCGCGCGCGGACTTCCATCCCGGACTCGCGCTCACAGTGCTCAACGGCGGGGTACGGCTGCCGACGAATTGACGCCTCCGGGTGGAGGAGAAGAACAACGCACGCGCGCAAGCGCCCCACGACCTCTTCATGCCATGATCGAGATTCGCTCGAAGCGCCTGTGCAGAACACGAATCAGTCTTGCCGTCGCGCTCGCGGCGACGGCCTTTGCCGCCCACGGACAAGTGCGGGTGCCGACGCCGCCGAATAGCGGCCAGTTGCTTCAGCAGGCGCCACAGCCGCAGTTGCAGCCGCCGCCCTCGAATCTCGACCTCACGATCCAGCCGCCGAAGAACGCGCCGGCCGACAACACGAAGACGTTTCCGGTGCGCCAGATCGAGATCACGGGCAACACGCAATTGCCCGCCGACATGCTGCACGCCATCGTCGCGCCGAGCGAGGGGAGGAACCTCACGTTGAGCGACCTGAACGCGCTCGCCGACCAGATCAGCGAGGTGTATCACCAGCACGGCTTCCCGCTCGCGACGGCCTATGTGCCCGCGCAGACGATCGAGAACGGCGTCGTGCGCATCGACGTGGCGGAGGCGCGCTACGGCGCCGTCTTGCTGAACAACCAGAGCCGCGTATCGGACCGTGTGCTGAACAATACGCTGGCGGCATTGCAGTCGGGGCAGCCGGTGAGCGAGTTCGAGCTGGAGCGCACGCTGCTGCTTTTGCAGGACATTCCGGGCGCGCTGGTCAGTTCGACGATGCGGCCCGGGCAACAGGTGGGCACGTCCGATCTGCTCGTCGACGTCACGCCCCAGCAGCGCGTGACCGGCGACGCCGGGGTGGACAACTTCGGCGACCCCTATAGCGGTCGCGTGCGCGGCAGCGGCAACCTGAACATCAACGGCCTGTTCGACCAGGGCGACCTGCTCGACTTCAGCGCGCTGACGACGGGCCCCGGCATGACCTACGGACGCATGGACTATCGTTACCTGCTCAACGGGCAGGGTACGACGCTCGGGGCCACGGTGTCGGGCCTGAACTACCATCTGCGCAACGATCTCTCCGATCTCGACGCGCACGGGTCGGCCTTCGTTGGCGGCGTGGTGCTCGCGCAGCCGCTGATCCGCAATACGCGGGGCAATCTCTACGGGCAGATCGAATATGACTTTCGCCGGCTGAACGACAACATCGATATCATCGGACTCCAGAACGATCGCCACACGAACAGCGTGACCACCACGCTCGCGGGCGACCAGCTCGATTCGATGGGCGTGAGCAATGCGCGCGTTGCGCTGACCTACGGCGTACTCGCGGCGAACAACCTGCAAACCGATATCATCGACCAGCTCGGCGCGGATACCGCGGGCCACTACGTCAAGCTCGCGCTGTCGCTGTCGCGTCTGCAACAGTTCACGCACAGCGATGCGCTGTACTTCGGCTTTTCCGGGCAGACGTCGAGCAAGAACCTCGACACCTCCGAGCAGTTCTACCTGGGCGGCCCCGATAGCGTGCGCGGCTACGACGTTGGCGTGCTGTCCGGCTCGCGGGGCTATCTGGCGACGGTCGAATACCGGCACGACGCCGCGTTCCAGAACATTCCGGGCATCTGGCAGTTTTCCGTCTTCGTCGATACGGGGTGGGTGCAGCAGTACAAGAACCCGTTCGTTCCCGGACCCAACACAGGCCAGTTGAGCAGCGCCGGCTTTGGCGTGCAATGGAACGGACCCTACAAGCTTCTGCTGAGCGCGAGTGTGGCCTTCCCATTTGGACGCACGCCGGAAATACTCAGCGCGAACGCCAACACGTCCGTCCACTGCTGGGTGCAGTTGCGCAAGGCTTTCTAGGGGGCAGGCGCGGGAACGCGCCGCGTCGTTGCTATGAACGGCCCGGCGATACGGGCAGCGGGCCGAAGAACATCCTCTTGAGCCGACTCTTGCCGAGCGCGCGTCCCAGCTCCGCGATCACGCAGTAGTTGAAGACCAGCGTCACCAGCAGGATCTGGATGGCCCAGAAGCGCGGCCAGCTGATCTGGAGGAACATCTCGTGGTTTGCGCCAGCGAAACTGCCGGCTTCTTTCCAGAACTCATAGAGGCGCTCCAGATAATGAATGACGAGCGCGACGATCGTGTACATCAGCGTTTTCCAGGCGACGTTCCAGACGAGCGGTTTGTCGGGAAAGCGGTTGATGAAGGGCAGCATGTCGGCGAGCAGCACGGACTTGCCGAGGATGAGCGAGGCGATCAGCACGGACCCCGAGGCGGGCAACGTGATGCCGGTTTCCTTGACCATCAGCGTACGAACCAGCGCGATGATGTGGAGAATGACGAAGAAAAAGATCGTCGGCGGCAAGACCTTCTTGAACTCTTCCTTTAGCTTTTCCATCAGCGAGTGCATGGCGGACTCCAGTCATCGGCGATGTTCGCGAAGGCACCGCCCCGCGGGCGTATGCCCCCGGGGCGGTGCGAACATCCTAACTGTACGCGTTACGCTGATGGAAGCGGCATGGCAGGTCAATACGGCGCGTTGACCACGACGTACTGTGCGCCTTGCGGCTGGTACCAGGTACCGCCGCATTGCTGGTACACCATGCCGCCATAGTTCACCGGCACACAGTTGGACGGCACCGAGCGGACGATGGAGCCGACCACCGCGGACGTCACGCCCACGGCGGCCGTGACGGCGGCCGCCGTGGCGACTGGGTGGTAGTCGTCGTCCCAGCCGCCGTGGTGGTCGTTCTGGACGTTCACATTGACGTTGCGATTCACGTTGACATTGCGATTCGCGTTGACGTTGTTCACGCTCGTGTTGCGCACGTTGCGCGTGCGGGCGTCGGCATTCACGTTGTTCACCGGCGGGTGGTTGGCGCGTGCGCCGCCACCGCCGCCTGCGTGCATACCACCGCCCCCGCCTGGGTGCACGCCGCCACCGCCACCGCCGCCGCCTCTAAAGGCGCTCGCGGAAGGCGGCACCGTGAAGGCAACGCAGGCAGCGACCACGACAGGAAGGAGCCGGACGGGATTTCGCATGAGTGTGGTCTTCATGGGCCTACCCCTTGTTCTTGACCGGAACGATTTCGATCTTCTTCGCGCCAGCGGGCGGATGGAACGAGAACGTGGCGTCGTTGAAGGTGGCGTGCGTCGTCCAGTCAATGACTGAACTGGACTGCGGGCGTGCGTCGTCGTCGCGGCGCGTGATCACGATCTTGCGCGGCAATGGACTTTCCCCGACCTTGATCCAGATTTGCCAGTCAAGATCCTTCTGGCGGAATGCGTAGTGATTGCACAGGTCTGAACCGATATAGTCCTGGCCCGCGAACATGGCGGACTCGAACTGCTCAGCGGGCGCGTTCGGCGTTCCCCAGATGAACAGATCGGCGAGCGGGAACTCCACACCATAGTTCTCGTTGAGCTTGTCGATCAAACCCGCGATCGTGCCGTCGAACGCGACGCTCGAGTAGTACTTCTGGGCCGGAGAAAAAAGCGTAACCGTTTTGCCGTCGAAGATGATCTCGCGCTCGCTTCGTGCACTCGACATGAGTGCGCGTATGCGGTGCGGCCGATCGACGTCTACGTCCGCCGTTGCCGTGTGCTGGAGCTTCTGGCCGTCTTCCAGCACGCGCTCGCCGGTGAGTTCGGTCGAAACGCTGAAGCGTTTGAGTGACTGAAGGTAGGCCCCCATCTTCTTGAGCGCTTCGACTGCCGCTGGATCGACTGGATTGGCAACGCTGCTTGCCGCGACCGGCGCGGAAGCCTGTGCGAAAGCCTGTGGCGCAACGAGTGTCGCGGCCAGTACGGCCACGCATGTAACCCTTCTCTTCATCGTGTTCTCCCGGCATATGAGCGAGAAGCCGCAGAAACGTGAAAGCATCGTTTTAGCAGGCGCTTTCGCAGCGTCGCGCTGCGCGCTTGCAGTGCCTAATGTAATGGCCGGAATCGCGAAAGGGAAGGCTTCTGCCCAATATTGCCCAAAGGGGAAATGGGATTGCCCCAAGTCCCGATGTTGCAACTCGCGTAACCGCGCAATGCTTTACCGAAGGTCCATGTCGTACACATGCTCGATAGATGGGTTGGCGATGCATCTGCTTCATCTGTCTCTTTCGTGGATCGTGCATCGAGGTAATGAATTGCATAGGATTGCAATGTAATCGAACGACTCCAGCGGAGCAGGCCCCGACCCCGTACGGCGTTGTGCGCGCGTCTGTACAAGACTCGATGTACCGGTGAGGTGGGTGTCGTATGAACGTGATGCGGCAGATGATCGTGATCGTGGAGGACGACGCCGGCTTGCGGCGCGCCCTCGAGCGGCTGCTGCGGTATTCGGGCTTTCGCACGCGGTCGTTTCGCAGCGCCGAGGACGCCAATCTATTCGAACTCGCCTCCACAGCGCGCTGCCTCGTCATCGACGTTCAACTGCCGGGCTTATCGGGGCCAGCCTTCTACGATACATTGCATGCGCCGCGGCCGCCCGCGGTGTTCATGACGGCGTACGACGGCGCACGCATGCGTGGCGCCGTCGAAAGCACCGGCGCGCATGCGCTGCTGACCAAGCCGTTCCCCGGCGAGGTGCTGGTCGAGGCGATTGCCAAAGCGACCGCAACGGCCTGACGCGAACCGACTGCGGTGCAGCCGTGTCGATGATTGCCGTGGACCTTGACGTTCCCACGTCGCGTCGCCGTTTCTGCCGTATTGGGGCCTCAGCGTGAATGGCCCGCCGCCACCCTGCACAGTCACAACCACGATCGAATGCCTGGTTCCCTGCCTGATTGTTTTCGCAATGCCACGGGGTGGCCATTGAGATTTCGGCAAACGATTTTGCCGTTTTGGGCAATCCCAATCCCTATTCACACCTTCATACGGAAGCCAACGCATTGCCAGTTATTTTTAACGGCAGCGCAGGAAAATAATACCGTTCATAAATGACAATAATCGAGAATTAGTCAAATTTTCCGCATGAATCCTCAAAAAACGATAGTGACGCCAATCGCGCAGGGTTTCTGAAAAGTTGCTATAAACCGATATAAGTTAGACGCATTCAAGAAGTCAGTTGCGACGATTGCGCGCTGTAGCCATTGCACGAACCTGGAATATCGTCGCATCGCACGATGAACGGCGGAGAAAAGCGTGACGGATCTTGAACAGACGGTGATTCATATTATCGATGACGACGCGGCAATGCGGACTGCATTATCGCGGCTTGTGAGGAGCGCCGGCTTCGAGGCGCGTGTGTATGCCTCCGCGGGAGACTTCCTGGTGAGCGCCCTGGACAACCGTCCGGGATGCATTCTTTTGGACCTCGAACTGGGCGGCCCGAGCGGCCTGGAACTGCAGCAGGCGTTGCTGCGCGACGCGCGGGCATTGCCCATTGTGTTCATGAGTGCCTACAGCGACGTGCCGCGCACCGTGCAAGCGATGAAGGCAGGTGCTGTCGATTTCCTGCTCAAGCCGTTCGAGCGGCAAGCGTTGTTCGACGCGATCGGCACGGCGTTGCGTGCGAACGCGATGCAGGCGCCCGTGCGGCACCCAGCGGCGGTGCAGCTTGCGGACCGTGAGCAGGTTGTGTTGCGCGGCATCGCCGCCGGACTTCGAAACAAGCAGATCGCAGCGGAACTCGGGTTGTCCGAACGCACGATCAAGTCTTGTCGCGCCGACCTGATGCGCAAGGTAGGCGCGACGTCACTCGCTGAGTTGCTGCGCCGCACACAAGCGATGGTCAGTTTGCCTGCTTAAAAGCGTGAAGGACGAACAGCGCCTGCGATGTTGTCGTGATCGCCGCACGGACAGATTGGCGAGCTAACGCCGCTTTTGGCGCGAATGCCATTTTTAGTTGCTGCGGATATTGAGTGTGTTCGGTGCATCGTAGTTATCTGATAGGCATTTTAGGCATTTTTCATCGTCGATTTACTGCTTTGCTAGCAAACATATAAATTCAGAAGATTCCGGCGAACCAGTCAGGCTGCATTTGCATTGATCATGGCAGATGCATGCTCTGAGGAGATCTTCTTCAGTTCTTTTTTTGCAGTTGCCATGGCCCGTTGCCCGTTCGGCAGTAGCGCGGATGCAGATTGAGCGTTTGCCCCTTCGCATTCAGGACCACATCGACGATGCGGCAAGTCCGGTCACCGGTCTTCGAGGTGTCGTGAGGTGTCAACGTGGCGTCGATCTTCACGCCGTTGCCCAAGCCTTCATTCGTCCACTGCGCCGATTCGCCGTCGCTTTTCGAGTTCAGTGCGGCGATGGCCGCCTGCTTGACCGAGTCGATGTCTTTCTGCTTCATGTAACTGAGCGGCGTGTCGTGCAGAAACTCGAGGTTCGCAGCAAAGGCGCTGTGCACGTAGAGGAGCAGGGCGCAGGCAGTTGTCGCCGCGTGCGCCAACGAGCGTACTGGTGAAGTCTTCCGGCTGTGCGAGATCATGGGTCCCTTCCTTGAGCATGGACTGTTGACGCTTACCCCCGCTTGTGAATTTGCGGTGGCTTCCACGAACCGTCCAGAATGGGCTCCTTGCCCCAGTAGGCCCGGATATAAAGCGAGAACGTGCCGTCCGGGGCAGGCAGCCAGTTCGACTCCCGGTCGGCGCCCGGCGACTTCGAGCCAGCATAGAGCGTGAGGGAGCCATCGGCGTTGCGGTTCAACGTCGTGTTCTTGGTGCCGAGCGAATAGCGCTTGAGGTCGTTGGCGTGAAAGAGATGCTTGTCGTTGTAAAGCGTGAGCGACCAGAAGCCGTTGACAGGGGGCTCTTCGCCTTTCGCAAAGACGATCTCGTAGGTGTTCGCACCGCTGAGTGGTGCGCCGGTCGCGTCCAGGTCCGTATAGAAGTACTGCGTTTCGCTGGGGCGATTGTCGAACATGTTCGACTTTGCCGTGCCCGTGCGGTCGAAATAATCGAAGCCCGTTTGCGCGTTATTGGCCGAGCGGTTCCAGCCGTTGCCGGCCGGCACGCCGTTACGACGCCACGCGAAGAATGGGGCGATCACTTCCCGCTCCGTGTCGACGGCGCTGGAGACGAGCGCCTTTTTAATTTCGGGGTCGCGGTTCGCAACTTCCATGAGCGAGCGGAATTGCGCATGGAGCGCCTCCTCGCCGGGCAGCGGCGCTACGGTATCCAGCACCTCGCCGAATTGCTCGAAGAATTGTTCCGGGACGACCCACTTGGTTTCTCCGCCGTCGGCGCTGTCGTTTTGCGCCTGTGCAGGTGGCTTGATGATCGGCGCCTGATTCCAGACTATCGTCTTCATCTGGCCATCGAATTGCGTGAGCGGATAAAACACGATCTGATTGAGCACGGGCTGAATCGCCTGCTTGTCCTCAGGTGTGTCGTTCTGGAACACGCGCGGAATGGCATTGGCGAGCGCCGTTGGGCAACGAATGATTTCGGTGATACCCGAGGGCTTGCTCCCTTTCCAGTTTGGCCCGACGAGCAGGTAAAAGCCGTGGCGCGACTGGTACGCCTTGCCGAGATGGCCGAACTGGTTGGTGCGCGCGTCGTAGAGCGCGTAGACCCAGAAGCGCTCGCCGAAATCGGGCACCTGTGCGACAACGGGCTCGTCGTCGAGCGAGAAGAAGCCGAGGCCGTAGACGACGTCCTGGTTTGGGCAGGTTACGAACGTCTGGGCCGGATCGATGTAATCATGAAGCATGCCAACCTGGCCGCGCGGCGCCGCCGGAAGCACGCCATTGAGCAAGCCAGGGTACGGCGCCCTGGTGATACGTGCGCTCCGGTTGAGCATGTTCACCATTGGCCAGCCCCACACATAGGCCATGCGCGCAATCACTTGCGCATATTCGGGGTGCATGTTGATCCCCGACGGTGGAGACGCCTGCGCGGACGCGCTGGGCGCGGCGGCTTGGGCATCTTTCGCCGCCGCTAGTTTGCGTGTCGGGTTCATTTCATCTTGATCGGGCATGTCACTCTCGCTTTGTCGATCATGGCGTCGATAACTGCGCTGGCAACTCGGCATACCGGTGGCAGATGCACTGCGCTTTGTGCGCCTTCCCCGTTCAGGACTTTCATTCGGCGAGGCGAGCCCATAGCGCTTCATCGTGCGGCTGCATGGCAGTCCGCAGGGCCAGTTTTGCTCAGGCACCGAACTGAGGCGATAGGGAGTTCGGGCAATTGGATTGCCCTTTGGTGCAATCTGGCGCTTAACCCTTTATTTTCGTTGGGGGCGCCGCTAAATTACGCGCTGAAGGACGAACGGAAGGACGAACGGAAGGACGAACGGAAGGACGAACTGAAGGACAAATCGAGCGTCTCGCGCGAAGATGGAGAGCCCGAAATGATGCCGGCCACCGACACCAGGAATCCGGGCAACACGTACCGTTCTGAAGCGCGCTCTTTCCGACGCGCGCGCCGCACACATGGGACGGCCGTGCATGCGGCCGCAGCCGTGCTTCTGGCGGCGAGCCAGTTGCTCATGCCCGCCGCGGCGACGGCGCAAACTTCGTCCCTCCCCGAATTTACCGGACCGAATGTACAAAAGCGCGCAAATGCCGTGCTTGCCTTGCTGTCCTTTACCGTCACGCCGGACCTTTCCGCGAGCACGCTCGGCATTCGCAACGGCTCCACGGGCGACCCCTCGCTGAGCATGACGCAGTTCGGCGGCGGCTTTACGCTGAGCCAGAGTTTTCCGCTCTATCTGGAGGGGGCGATCGGCGGGTCCCGCTACGATCCCACGTTCGTCGCCACGGACGGCCAGCAGGAGCGCGCGCTGCCCACCCGTTGGACCAACGTGGCGGCCACGGGCGGCATAGGCTGGGACTTTCCGCTCAACGAAAAGAAGGATCTCGTGATCCGGCCGATCTTCAACTTCTCGCTCGGCGAGGTGATCAGCGACGCGACCGCGGCGCAATTCCTCGTCAACCGGAAGACCGACAAGAACATCGACTTCATCCAGAACGGCAGGCTCAATGCGTATGGACTTGGCGGCTCACTGATGATTGGCTGGTATCCCCGCCAGGAGCCTTACGAGTTCGACCTCGAACTGCGCTACACCGACATCTATCTGCAGAGCTTCGGATCGTCCAGCGGCGTGCGCGGGACCGCGAATGCGCAGTCCACGAATCTCTACGCGCGCTGGCGCGCACCGACCGGGCTGCTCGCGTTCAACCGGCCGCTGCGCTATGTCCTCGAACTGTCGCACTCGGATTACCTCGGCAGTCAGGCCGACATCCTCGGCTTCAATCAGCTTACGTCGCTCGGCGCAGGTATCGAAATCGACACCGGCGCGGTCACCAAGCTCTTCTCGCGTTTGCGCATCGTGGCCCGCTACGCGTTCGGCAAGGATGTGACGGGCGCGTCGCTCGGTGTTGCGCTCAGTTTCTGAGTGGTACCGGTCATTGTCACGAAGGCGCCGCTACCCGCCAGGGGCGACGGTTCTTATACTGGATCTCATCGCCGCAACGCACGCAAGTCGCCTATGGAGGGACGCCATGACGAAGCCGGCCTGGTGGCTGCTCATGTTCTGCCTGGTCCTGTTTGCGCCGGCACCATCCGGCGCCGCCGCCGAAGCCGCACAGCCATCTCAGGCGGCCGCCGCCGCGCCTGCGAGCGCGAGCACTGCGCCAGGCGGCGCGCTGCGGGTGGCGATCGCCACGGTCGCCCCGTTTGTGTTGCCGGAGACGGCAACCCCGGTGGGCTTCAGCATCGACATATGGTATGAGATTGCGCGCCGCATGCATGTCGATTTCACATGGGATCGCGTCGCGAACCAGCCTGATCTGCTGAGCGTCGTACAGCGTGGCGATGCGGATGTCGCCATCGCGGCGATCACCCTGACGCCGGAACGCGAAAAGCGCGTCGACTTCTCGCTGCCGTATTTCGATTCCGGTTTGCAGATCATGGTGCGCGCGCAAAGCGACAGCTCGTTCGTCGCTTCGCTCCGTTCGGTTCCGTGGCTCGCCCTCGGGCAGTTCCTTGCCGTCTCCGTCGTGATCGTCTTCGTTCTCGCCAATCTCGTATGGTTGATCGAGCGCCGCAACGATCCCAACTTCCAGAAGCCCTGGCTGCGCGCAGTCGGCGAAGGGCTCTGGGTGACCATGCTGATCATCGCGACTGGCGAACATGGCGAGCGCGAGAGCGCCGGGCTCTGGAAAAGGATACTGGTGCCCGCAATGTGGCTGATCGGGGTGGTGCTGATCGCGCAGTTCACGGCGACCGTGACGTCATTGCAAACAGTGGCGCGGCTGCAGTCGAATATTCGCGGACCGGACGATCTTCCAGGCAAGACAATCGGCACAGTGCCCGGCACGGTTGCCGCACAGTACCTCACCGGGCGCGGCTTGCCGTTCGTGAGCGTCAACAGCGCCGCCGACGGTTTCCGCATGCTGATGCGCGGCGACGTGCAGGCCATTGTCTACGACGCGCCCACGCTGCAGTATTGGGCAGGCCGGCTCGGCAACGGGAAGCTGGCGGTAGTGGGCCCGATATTCCTGCCTGCAAAGTATGGGATCGCAGTTGCGAACGGCAGCCCGTTGCGCAAGACCATCAACGAGACCTTGCTCGGGATGTACGAGGACGGAAGCTATGAACAGATTTACCAGAAATGGTTTGCGGCGAGCAAATAATCGTCGCGGCCTGGCTGGCGAAAGTTGAACCGCGCAGCGGTATCGTTTTGCCTTGGCGCGGCCGTCATGCTGAAGCGGCCGCGCCGAAGGCGTCAGGGTGCGACGGTGGCAGGCTCCGTGGCGTAGAACATCCGGGTTAGCGAGTCGGCGTGAATCTGCGGACCGTCGATCACGAAAAGCGACTCGCGAAACGCGTGCTCAACGTCGAATCGACCGGCTAACCAGCCGCGCAATGCGGCTTCGGACATGATGACAATATTGCTGCGTTTCGCCTCTTCCGTTGTCGTCACGTCGGGAATCTCCGGAACGATGTCCGGATCGAAGCCTTCCGTGGTGGCGTGGAAAAAGCCCCACGTATCGTTTTCGATGAGCAGGACATAAAAGTCAGGCAAGTCGAGGAGACACGCCTCCGTGTGCGCGTCTTCAATGCGCGCTTGCAGCAGATTCAACGCCTCGACCGCGGCCATGCGCTTTCGCGCCGCGGCGAGCGCGCCCTCGTCGATGTCGACCGCTTCGATCAGATCCGCCTCGATCGCCTTTCGCGTTGCAACGGCCACGCTCAGCGCGAGCGGGTGGCTGATACCGAACTCGATCTTGAACTCACAGACTGCGCACATGGCGGAACCTCACGGCGTAACGATGTTGAACCAGAAGTCGAAGGTGTCGAGCCACGAAACGAACTCACCGAGTTTCTGGCTATTGCCGTCGACCTTCACGTCGCCAGCCATGACGAGCTTCTGCATGTTGGTCTTGCCCATCATGATGTCGTTGAGGTTGGCGCGTGTCATCGTGACTGTCGCGTCGGCCGCTTTCGAGTTCTTGTTCCTCGAATAGTGCAGCGCGCTGTTTTCGACGCCCAGCACGTAGTTCTCTTTCGTATCGGTCAGATTGAGGTTGAACTCGGCCGTCTTGCCGGCCGCACGGTCGCCGTTGAGCCGGATGCCGAGGTAATCGAGGAACATGTCGAGCGGCATGGCCTGGATGGTGTCCGGGCTTTGCGGCTGCGGGGCGGGCAGTTGCTGAATGCCTTTACGCAGCTCCATGGCGCCGGTCAGATAGAAGTTGCGCCATGACGCCGATTCGGACTGGTAGCCGAGTTGCTCGTAGGTGTCGGCGAGGAGTTGCTTCGCGGCCGTGTTTTGCGGCTCCGCGAACACCACGTGATTCACGACTTCCGCGACCCAACGGTACTCGCCCTTGCTGTAATACCCGTGCGCCTTGCTGAGGACGGCGGCCGAGCCGCCCATGAACTCCACGTACCGCTTGCCGGCGTCGGTCGGCGGCAGGCGGTGCAGATTGGCCGGTACGCCGTCGAAGAAGCCGAGCCGCAGGTTGTACTGCGCAACGGCGTCGTGATAGACCGTGCCGTAGTAGCCGCGGCAGAACCAGTGTTTCGCGAGGCTGTCGGGCAGCCGCATCGCTTCGCCGATCTCGAGCGGCGTCATGCCCTTGTTGGCCATGCGCAGCACCTGGTCGTGCATGTAGCGGTACATGTCGCGTTGCGCGCGCAGGAAGGCGACAACGCGATCGTTGCCCCACGTGGGCCAGTAGTGCGACGCGAACACCACCTGCATGTCGTCGCCGAACATGTCGAGCGACGACTGCAGGTACTTCGACCAGAGGAGGGCGTCGCGAACCTTCGCGCCTCGCAGCGTGTACAGATTGTGCAGCGTATGGGTGGCGTCTTCCGCGGCGCAGAATGCCTTGTACTTCGGCAGATAGAACATGAACTCCGAAGGCGCCTCCGACTCCGGCGCCATCAGCACCACGACCTCCACGCCATCGAGCGTCAATTTTTGCCCGGTCTTTTCGGCGAACATGGAAGGCACGGCCAACGTGATCGTGCCGACCGAAGTCGTCTTGCCAAGGCCGCCGTCGACAATGCCCGTGGGGCTGCGCGGCAGCAGCGAGCCGTACATGTAGCTCGCACGGCGCCCCATGGCGTTCCCGGCGATGATGTTCTCGCCCACGGCCGCTTCGGTGAAGCCGGCGGGCGCCACGATCTGAACTTTGCCGGACTTCAGGTCGTCGTCGCTCACGAGCCCGCGTACGCCGCCGTAGTGATCTACGTGGCTGTGCGTATAGACGACGTGCGTGATGGGCTTGTCGCCAAGATGCGGAATGACGAGTTGCTTCCAGACTGCCGAGGCCACGTCGGTCGTGATGAACGGATCGACCACGATATAGCCGTGGTCGCCGCGAATGATGCTCATGACGGAGAGGTCGTAGCCGCGCACCTGCCAGACGCCGTCGACCACCGCGAAGAGACCGTGATTCATGTTCAGCTTGGCGTTGCGCCAGAGGCTCGGGTTCACGGTCGGTGGCGAGTTGTTCTCCGGGCCACCGCTCACGAACGCGAACTGCTGAAGATCCCACGCCGGGGTGCCATTTGCCTGCTTGATGATGACGGGTTCGGGGAGCGTTGCGATGAGCCCGCGTTTGGCGTCTTCGAAGTCCTGTGCGTCTTCGAAGGAAAGGAAGTCGGCATATTGCTTGTTCACCGCGATGGTCGCGGCCGAAGCCGGCTTCGACGCGCCGCCCGTCGGGGTTGCGCTCGAACCGGCTTGCGCCAGCGCCTCGCCTACCGCGCCGGGAAGCGTTGTGGCCACCCCGGCCACTGCCACGTTCTTCAGGAATGTTCTGCGTCCGCTCGCTTTTGCCGCGTCATCCGGTTCAGACATGATCACCTCCGGGTTAGGGGTGGAAATATCAGGCGCAGGCGGCCTGCGAGATCGATCAAGACCTCTGGTAACACTTTTCGCAGAGTCTCCCGATTGCGGCTATAGGTGCTTGGGGCAATATCATTGCCCGTTGGTGCAATACGATTCATACGGCAAATTCGACACCTGAAGGAAGGGATATTGCGCGACGTTTGCGAACGAAAACTCGCGAGTAGCAACGACTGCATGGCCATCAAATAGGGCAGTACAACGAACGACTCGATGCTAGACTGAATGGGGTCGGCTGAACGCGCATCAAAAAACTTACCCAGAACGAGGTGGGCAAATGGCGGGCACGCAAACATTGGCTGAAAGGCAGGCAGCGGGGCGTCAGGCGCGCGAACGTGCGAAGCGTTCCCGGCACGCGGAGATCGGCAACACCGAACGCGACCCTGTCGAACTGCTGCGGGCAAACAGCGCAGGACGGGTCGACGCGCTTGTGCCGTTGCGCTATGGACGCATGTCCCTCTCTCCATTCACCTTCTATCGTGGCAGCGCAATCATCCAGGCCCACGATCTCGCCGGAACGGTCAACTCCGGTATTGCCTTTCCCATATGCGGCGACGCACACCTCATGAACTTCGGCGGCTTCGCGACGCCGGAGCGGCAACTGGTGTTCGACCTGAACGACTTCGACGAGGTCGCAAACGGACCATGGGAATGGGACCTCAAGCGGCTCGTTGCGAGCTTCGCCATTGCCGGCGAGCACATGGGCATGGGGCGCGGTCCCATCGGGGAGTTCGTATCGGCCGCGGTTCACGAATACGCCGAGCGCATGCGCGAGTACTCGGAATACAGCACACTGGACTTGTGGCACGAGATCATCTCGTTCGAGCGCATGATGGAGACCGCAGCGACCGAAGAAGGCCGGGCGCTCATCGCCAAGACGAGCAAAAAGGCGGCTTCGCGAACGCACGAAAGCGTGCTCGCCAAGATGGCGACGCTGCGCGACGGCCGCTGGACGATTCAGGACGCACCGCCCGCGCTGTTCCATCCCACCGGGCCGAATTCGCTGCTCGGCAAGGATAGCAACTGGTCCAACGCCGAAGCGTGGCAAGGCAAACTCGCCAAGGCGTTCGACGAATACCTGAGCACGCTTTCGACCGAGCGCCGCATGATGATCGGTCAATACGAGCTTCACGATATCGCGTTCAAGGTGGTGGGCGTTGGGAGTGTCGGCACGTTCTGCCTTGTCATGCTGTTCGTGGACGGTCACGGAAAGCCGCTGTTCCTGCAGGTCAAGGAGGCGCGCGGGTCCGTAATCGCCAGATACTACGAGGCGCCCGGCCTCGAGCATCAGGGCCAGCGCGTAGTAGTCGGCCAGCGGCTGCTGCAGGCGGCCAGCGATTCGTTCCTCGGCTGGACTTCGGGGCCTGCCGGCAGGAACTTCTATTTCCGCCAATTGCGCGACATGAAGGTGTCGGCGGAAGTGGAGCGGATGAACAGCACCTTGATGCAAGGCTACGCGCGCCTGTGCGGTTGGGCGCTCGCTCGCGCGCATGCCAAGGCGAGCGGAAAGGCTGTCGAGATCGCGGCCTATCTCGGCAATGGCGACCGCCTCGCCGAAGCGCTAACCGAGTATTCGTTGGCGTACGCCGCGCAGAACGAGGCCGATTACAAGGCGTTCATGCAAGCCTGCCGCTCCGGAAAACTCGAGGCGCGCAGCGACGAAGACATGGCGGCGGATTTTCGCGTGTGACTTTCCGCGTTCGGCAGCGAGCTTTGGCGGAGCCGGCAGCAGGCCGGCTCGCCGCTTGATCGACGTGACATTCCCCACTCCGTGCGTGAGATCCGGTTGCGGCCGGCCGACCAACGGCGCGCTCCCGTCGCCCTGTAAGCATTGGGCGACCCTCGATCCGAAATCACCTATCCCGCCTGGTCTCGCAAAAAAACTTCTCCAGCTGTAACCAGAAAGCGTTACCCAACGAACTAACGGTCTCGGGCAACGAATGTCCGTGGCTGAACGCGGCTTGTTGGTGCCCCTGAATGCAGTGGGTATGCGGGTCTGCCTGGAGCGGTGGACTCAGTGAGCGCGCGCGACGAATTCAACGGCAATCCCGTCGCCCTGGAGATCGATCATGCTTGTACGGCTCGTTGCTGTCGCGTCCTTCCTGCTTGCCGCCCCCATTGTGGCGTCATCCCGCCCAGTCGTTGTCGAGCTGTTTACTTCCGAAGGGTGCTCCTCTTGCCCTCCGGCCGATGCTTTTTTGTCGGAGCTCTCTCGTGATCGCCCTGAGTTGCTTCCACTCGCCTTTCATGTGACGTACTGGAACAGTCTGGGCTGGCAGGACCCTTACTCTTTGGAGGCGGCCACACAGCGCCAGGCCGAGTACAGCGCCCGCTTCGGCGACAGTCCCTATACGCCGGAAATGGTCATCGACGGTCAGAAGGGACTGGTTGGTTCGAACCGGCGTGCCGCCGAAGCGGCGATCGCGAAAGCCCAAAAAGCTGATGAGGCCGAGGTGGCGGTGAGTGCTGTGCGTCACGGCAGGACGATATCGGTCACGGTTGGGCGCGGCGCCGGCCATGCGCAAGTCGTGCTGGTTGGCTATGACGCCGGGCACGTGACGAACGTTGCGCGAGGCGAAAACACAGGTCGCACGCTCAGGGAATCGAATATCGTTCGCTCGATACAAACCGTCGGCGAATGGACGGGTGCGCCGCTGAAGCTTGAAAGCGCGACCCCTGCCGGTGAACAGGCGGCAATTCTGATTCAGTCAACGGACGGTGCGATTATCGGTGCGGCGCGAGTCGCCAGCATAGGGCTCTGAGCAGGTCGGGAAGATTGGAATGACGTGGAATCCTTTTCGAATGTTTGATAAGGATTCCAAATCACATATTGACGCGCCGGGAGAAGCGCCGGCGCTCAGTGCAGTGGCGGTACCTTCAGTGAAATCGAGTCTACCGAATCAGGAGTTCGCCATGTCATATGTCACCCGCAGGTCATCGTTTCTCTATCGAACCATCGCGCTCACAGCGGCGTTGGGATTCGCTTCAATTAGTGTTGCGCGAGCGGATTCTGAGGCCGATGTGCGAGGGGCGGTCTACGTCCTGACAAATCAGCCGTCCGGAAACTCGGTCATGGTCTTCTCTCGCGCTGGAAACGGAACACTGACCTACGCGGCCAGTTACTCAACCGGCGGAAAAGGCGCGGGCACGGGAGCCGATCCGCTAGGCTCGCAAGGTTCGCTGACGCTGGACTCGGGTTTTCTGCTCGCCGTGAATGCCGGCAGCAACGATGTTTCGCTCTTTGCGGTCGACGGCGACAAGCTGACGCTGCTCGACAGAGCGCCATCGGGCGGTCAAATGCCTGTTAGCGTGACCATGAAGGGGCCCATAGCGTATGTGGTCAATGCCGGCGGTACACCGAACATCAGCGGTTACTTCGTCGACGCGTTCGGCAAGCACCTCGTTGCGCTACCCGGCTCGCAACGGCCGCTTGCTGGCGGAGCCAACGCCCAGCCTGCGCAGGTCAAGTTCGCACCGGAAGGCAACGAATTGCTGGTGACCGAAAAGGGTACGCAACTCATAGACACCTATGCCGTTGGTTTTACCGGTTACGCTTCGACTGCGACACCTCATGCTTCAAACGGCGTGACTCCGTTCGGCTTTTCGATCACGGCACGCGGTTATGCAGTCGTCTCCGAAGCCGGGTCCGGGTCGGTTTCCTCATATGACGTCGTGGACGGCAAGCATCTCGATTCGATCACCGCTTCGATCCATCTGGGACAGTCCGCGCCGTGCTGGCTCGTCACAACCGGCGACGGACGTTATGCCTATACCGCCAATGCGGGCAGCGGCACGATCAGCAGTCTGCAGATTGGCGCGGACGGCACGCTAAGCTTGCTCAATCCAGCAGCAGGGACGCTCAGCGCGCCACTCGACATGGCGCTCAGCAGCCGCAGCAAGTTCCTGTACGTGCGGGAGGGAAACGGCGCGGTCAGCGGCTTTCGCGTGAAGCCTGACGGCGCGCTCGAACCGATTGGATCAGTGACCGGCGTACCGCCCGGAGCCCAGGGGATCGCAGCGCGCTAGGCGCGTCTATCCGATGGCCGCTTCAGGGATCTGGCCGTTGATGAGCGGGGCCGCCGATCTTCCAGGCGGCTCAAGGAATGACCCGTCCGCTGTTGAGGATGTTCGACGGGTCTATCGCGGTTTTGAGCTTGCGCATCAGGTCAAGCTCTGCATCCGAGCGGGTCAGTCCGAGAAAGGCGCGCTTGACCACGCCGATGCCGTGCTCCGCCGAGATGCAGCCGCCCGCTTCGCGCACCGTCTCGTAGACGAGCGCCTCGACATCGAGCAACGCGGATTCGTCGGCGTACGGGCCGCTTAGTACGTGCAGATTGCCGTCGCCGAGATGGCCGAAGAACAGATGCTTCTGCTGTGCAAACTTCTCTTCGAGGCGCGCGCGCAGCGTCGCGACGCAACGTTCCATCTCTTCCATCGGCACACCCACGTCGAAGGCTGCGTGCGGGCGCGTGGCGGCCAGCAACTCGCCGACCGACTCGCGCGCGGCCCACAACTGCTTTGCCTGCTCCAGCGACTGCGCGACGATCACGTCGTCGATCGTGCCTGCTTCGAGTGCGTCG
>NZ_CAJMYW010000018.1:0-124812 GCF_905220165.1 Paraburkholderia sp. J10-1
GAAAGGGAAAGCATGGTGGGGCGACTGGAAGAATAAGTGCTCGGATGACTGAAAGCTGAGGGATGGCAGTCAATGACCGAAACTGGCCCTCGGTGCCCGCATTCTACGGCCTGCAAGGGGAGATGCCTATTTCGACCGAGTGGCGGGCGCGAAACCATCGGCCTGGATTCCTCCCTGTGAAATCGGTTCTGCTTAGGCAGATGCGCGCATTAGCCCCATGCTTAAGCATTTGATTTCAAGGAATTTCTTGATGCTCAACAAGTCATTTCAAAATATTTCACGAACCACCCTAAATAATTCGGGAACCAAGCCGTTAAAGTACGCACGAGAACTCCGCCCAGAGCATTTGCGGGCCGAGGAAAAATAAACATACGCCGTTCGGGGTTGAGAGCCCGCACGCCGCGGCCGTGGACACCGTCAACCCGTTATGCCCGATTTATCGTGGACCATGCCCGTAGCGCGTTGGTCCTTCTGGTCTTCCGCAGCGGAAAGTTTGCCTGAGGTTGCGTTCGTCGATCCGATGATGCGCCGCCGCCTGAGCGCGCTTTCGCGGATGGCGCTGAAGGTGGCGGGCGACTGCGTCGATGCGCAAACCCGGGCACGCGTGGTCTTCGCATCGCGGCACGGTGAGTTGCGCCGCACGACGGACATTCTGTGCGACATCGAGGCAAAGAAGCCCGTTTCGCCTAACGCGTTCAGCCTTTCCGTGCTCAACGCGATGACGGGGCTGTTCGGCATCGTGCGGGGCGACCGCTCGCCGGCTACGGCGCTCTCCGCAGGCGCGCAAACGCTGGGCTACGCGCTGCTCGAAGGCCATGCGCTTTATTCGGAAGACCCCGGCAGCCCGGTGCTGGTCGTCTACGCCGACGAACCCGCCGACGCGCGCTACGGCGCAATCGAACAGGAAGTGCAGCGCGGCGCGTTCGCATTGCTGCTCGACGCGAGCGCAGCGCCGCAAGGCCGGCTCGCATGCTCCATCACAGAAAACAAGCCGGACACGGCCGCACAGGCACAGGCACGCGAATTCGCCACGCAAAGCGAAGCGTTGCATCACTGTCTGAGCGAGGGTGAGCGCGCCGCGTGGCAGGGCAGTGGCGGCACCTGGCAATGGAGCTGGCATGTCGGCTCGGCTTGATTACGGCTGGCGGCTCTTCGCCACGGGCTTCGCCTTCGCGTTGTTCGGCGCATGCGGGCTGCTCTTCTCGGTGATCGTGTTTCCGCTCGCGTGGGTCTGGCCGCATCGTGCTTCGCGGCAGCGCGCGATCACCACCGTCATTCACTGGTTTTTCCGCGCGCTCGTGGCCGCTTTGCAGCGCGCGGGCGTCATGACGCTCGACGTGGCCGGCGCGAACGCGCTGCGTTCGGGCGCGCCCGCCATCGTCGTGGCGAACCATCCCACCTATCTCGACGTGGTGGTGCTCCTCGCGCTCACGCCTTCCGCCTGTTGCGTCGTGAAGAACGCGCACTGGCGCAACCCGTGCTTCTGGGGCATCGTGCGTGCGGCCGAATACGTGAGCAACGCCGATCCCGCAGGCTTCGTGCAGGACTGCGCGCGCCAGCTCGCGAACGGCTACAGCATGATCATTTTTCCCGAAGGCTCGCGCAGCCCGGCGCCAAATCGGCTGCATGCGTTCTCGCGCGGCTTCGCGCATACGGCGCTGGAGGCCGGCGCGCCGGTGCTGCCCGTGCTCATGCACTGCGACCCGCCCGCCTTTACCAAGCAGATGCACTGGTACCACGTTCCGCAGCGACCTTTCCGCATGACCGTGAACGTGCTGGCGCCCATCGGCGTCCAGCGGCTCGCGCCGCGCGACATGCCCTCCGCACTCGCCGCGCGCAACGTCACGCGCACTATCGAGGCGCAAATCACACAGCACCTGTTTGACTATGGATACTTTAAAACTGGAAATTAAGCGGCTCCTGATCGAGGCGCTCGATCTCGAGCATCTCACGCCCGCCGATATCGACGACGACGCGCCGCTGTTCGACACCGATGGCGTGGGACTCGACTCGATCGACGCGCTGGAGATCGGCATCGTGCTGCGCCAGCACTATCAACTGACCATCAACGCCGACGACGAAAACGTGCGCGGCTACTTTCGGTCGATCAACACGCTTGCGGCGCTCGTCGCGGGCCACACAAACGAAAACGAGGCGCTGGAAGCCACTGCAGGGAAAGGGGATTGAATCATGAGCGAAGCTGAAATTCTCGACCGTATCCGCGAGATCTTTCACGAGAACTTCGATATCGATCCGGCACGCGTCACGCCGGAGGCGCATCTGTTCGAGGAACTGGATCTGGACAGCATCGACGCGGTCGATCTGGCGATCAAACTGCAGGAAATGACGGGCCGCCGCATCAAACCGGAAGAGTTCAAGCAGGTGCGCACCGTGGGCGACGTGATCGCCGCGGTCGAGTCGCTGCTCGTGACCCAGGCTTGAGGCCATACGTGACGGTGCTTCGCGGGCACGGCTCGGCTGAGCCTGCCGGTGCAGGTGAAAGCGGCACGGCAGACGACGGCGCACGCGGCCGGGCACGCGGCAAGTGGCGGCTGATTGCCAGTCTCGCCTACCCGGTCGTGATTCTTTGCGCGTGGCGCTGGGATTCGCCGCGCTTCGTGGGCTTGTTGCTGCTCGTGCTGCTGTGGATGCAGCGCGTGGCCGGCACGGGCGCACTCGCCGCGACCCTGCGCAAGCTCACGCCGGTGGACTGGGCCGTGGCCGTCATGCTCAATGCCGCCTCGGTGACCATCGTCTTCACCAATAGCGAACGCCTCATGCGCCTGTATCCCTCGCTCGTGAATCTCGGTCTGCTCGTCGCATTCGGCGCGACCCTCGTCAAAGGGCCGTCGATGATCGAGAAATTCGCACGTCTGACTTATGCCGATCCGCCCGCACACATCGTGCGTTATACGCGCCGCGTCACGCAGATCTGGTGTGGTTTTTTCGCAGTGAACAGCGTGTTTTCCGCCTGGACAGCGCTCGCATTGCCAGCCCGTGCCTGGTCGCTCTACAACGGCGCGATTGCCTATGGGATCATCGGCGCGCTGCTTGCTGGCGAGTTTGCGTGGCGCAAGTGGATCATGCTCCCGCGCGCTGCGCGACGGGAGGCGGCGTGATCGCATTGCACGAGCTTCTCGTGGCGCGTTACCGCGAGCCGCGCAGCGCGGTTTGCGTCGATGGCGCAAACGTGACGGACTTCGCGACGTTCCGCGCACATGCGCTTGGCATCGCCGCACGCATGCGCGCGCGGCCGGGCCAGCGCGTTGTGCTATGGAGCGACGACCCGTATGAGTTCGCCTGCGCTTTGTTCGGACTGCTTGCGGCTGGCAAGGTGCCGGTGATTCCCGCAAACGCGACGGCGGGCTATCTCGCTGAACTGAGCGATGCGTACGATGCGGTGCTCGACGAAAACGAGCTCGCCGCTTGGTGTGCCGAGATCCCTGCGGTTCAACCTGCGAAAGCCGACGTGTCGATCGACGCGAACGCCTTGCTCACGCTCTTCACCTCCGGCAGCAGCGGCACGCCGAAGCCCGTCCACAAGACATTGGCGCAGTTCGACGCGGAGGTGCATACGCTGGAAGCCGCCTGGGGCGCGCTTCTGGGCAAAGCGGCGGTGCTCGCGAGCGTGCCGCATCACCACATCTACGGCTTGCTGTTCCGCGTGTTCTGGCCGCTTGCGGCAGGAAGGCCGTTTGCCCGCGCGACCTGCGCCGATCCCGCGCAACTACAGGCGCGCATTACTGAGTGTTCGGTGCAGTGCGGCGCGACGGTCGTCGTCTCGACGCCTGCGCAACTCTCGCGCTGGCCCGATCTGCCGGGGTTTGCCGCGCTCAGTCCGCAGCCGCGCGCGTTCTTGTCGTCGGGCGGCCCGCTGCCGCTCGACACCGCGAAGCAATACGCCGCCACGTTTGGCGCTGCGCCGCTGGAGATCTACGGCAGCACGGAAACGGGCGGCGTCGCCTGGCGCAGGCAAAATGAAATGCAAGCGTGGACGCCCATGCCGGGCATCGCCGTGCGCGCGGGTGCTGTGGAAGAGGGCGGCGCGCTCGAAGTACGCTCGCCGCACCTGGGTCACGACGACTGGCATCGCACCGACGACAAAGCCGCGTTCGACGAGCACGGCCGCTTCGTGCTGCAAGGGCGTCTGGACCGCGTGGTCAAGCTCGCCGGCAAGCGTGTGTCGCTCAGCGAGATGGAGAGCAAACTGCTGCTGCATCCCGGCGTTGCCGAAGTGAGAACCGTGCTGCTCGAAGGCGGCTCGCGCGAGCGCATCGGCGCGCTCGTTGTGCTCTCCACAGAGGGCCGCGAAACGCTGCGCCGCGACGGCCGCGTGCTGCTCCTCAAAGCGTTGCGCCGCCATCTCGCAGCGTGGTTCGACACGGTCGTGCTGCCGCGCCACTGGCGCATTCAGCGCGCGCTGCCCGTCGACTCGCGCGGCAAGATTCAGGCGCGAGCGGTCGCTCACGCGTTCGCGGCAAGCGTTGAAGGATTCGAATTGCTCGCTCAGTGGGACGACGCAGAAGCGCGCGTATTCGAGTTGCGCGTGCCGCACACGCTTGTCCATTTCGCGGGCCACTTTCCAGGCTTGCCGATTCTGCCGGGCGTCGTGCAGGTCGACTGGGCGATGCGCTTCGCGCGCGAGTGGGTGCCCGGCGTGCGCGCGCTCGCCTCGGTCGATCAACTGAAATTCACCATGCCGGTGCCGCCGGGCGCGCTGCTCAAGCTCGTGCTCAGGCACGATGCGGTGCGCCGCCGCGTGGCGTTCGCGTGGCGCGTTGGCGAGCGCGACTGCGCGTCCGGCGCCTTCGTGTACCGGGAGCCCGCATGAGCCTCGCGGCCTGTATCGTCATTCCGATCTACAACCACAAGGACGCGATTGGCGGCACCGTGGCGAACCTGATCGTTCACGGCCTGCCGCTCATCGTCGTGGACGACGGCAGCGACGAAGCCACCCAGCAGGTGCTGGCGGACCTCGCGCGCCGCTACGCCGGCAAGCTCACGCTGCGGCGCCTGCCCGTGAACGGCGGCAAGGGCGCGGCAGTGATGGCGGGGCTGCGCGCCGCGCGCGACGCGGGCTATACGCACGCGCTGCAGATCGACGCCGACGGCCAGCACGACGCCGCTGACGTGCCGCGCTTTCTCGCCGCCGCGCAGGCGAACCCGCGCGCGGTCGTGATCGGCCAGCCGGTGTACGACGAGAGCGTGCCGAAATCGCGCCTCTACGGGCGCTATCTGACCCACGTGTGGGTCTGGATCGAGACGCTCTCGTTCACGATCCGCGATTCGATGTGCGGCTTTCGCCTCTATCCGCTCGACCTCGCTTGCGCGCTGATCGACAGCGTGAAGCTGCCCGAGCGCATGGACTTCGACATCGAGATCCTCGTGCGTTTGCACTGGCGGCGCGTGGCGTTCGTCTCCATTCCGACCGCCGTCACCTACGCGGCCGATGGCGTGTCGCATTTCGACGTGCTGTGGGACAACGTGCGCATCAGCCGCAGCCATACGCGGCTGGTCGCGGGCATGTTCGCGCGCCTGCCGCTCCTGCTCGCGCACAAGGTTTTGCCGAAGCGCGCGCAAGCGGGCGAGGGCAACGAAGCATGGTGGCGCAGGGCCGAACGCGGCAGCCGGCTCGGCATGGCCTTGCTCGCCTGGAGCTGCGGTGTGTTCGGGCGGCGTTTCACTACCCTCTGGCTGCACCCCATCGTCGCTTACTTTCTGCTCACGGGCCGGCCCGCGCGTGAAGCCTCGCGGCGCTATTTCGACCGGCTGCGCCAGTGCTCGCCGGAACGCGAGACGCCGCGCCCCGGCTGGCTCACGGCCTACCGCCATATGCTCTCGTTCGCGCAGTCGGGCTTCGACAAACTGGCCGCGTGGACGGGCCGCGTCGATCAGACCGATGTGGAGATCGACGACCCGCGCGCGCTCGACGCGCTGCTGGCAAGCGGCCGCGGCGCGCTCGTGATCGGCTCGCACCACGGCAACCTCGAAATGGCGCGGGCGCTGGCCGTGCGAGGCGCGCAAACGAAGGTGACGGCCATCGTCTACACGGAGCACGCGAAACGCTTCAACAGCGTGCTGGCTTCTGCGCATCACGACTTCGCGCAGCATCTCGTGCCCGTGAGCGACTTCGGCCCGCAAACCGCGCTGATGATGCAAGAGCGCATCGAGCGCGGCGAGTTGCTCGTCATCGTCGGCGACCGCACGCCTGCGCGCGAAACCGGCCGTACCACCGAGGCGCAGTTCCTCGGCGAGACCGCCGCGTTTGCCCAGGGGCCCTATGTGCTGGCGCACGCGCTCGCTTGCCCGGTCTATCTACTGTTCTGCCTGAAAGAGCGCGCGGGTTACCGGCTTTACTTCGAGCCGTTTGCGGAACGCATCGATCTGCCGCGGCGTGGCCGCGCCGAGCATATTGCGGCATGGGCGCAGCGCTTTGCCGCGCGCCTCGAACACTATTGCCGCAAGGCGCCTTACCAATGGTTCAACTTCTACGATTTCTGGGCGCGCCCCAGTGGGGGAGCGAATGGCCGAGATTGACCTGAAGGATGCCGAAGTGAAGCCGGACGCCGTGGTATTCGGCGGCCGCCATCTGACGATCGAGGACGTCGTGGCGGTCGCGCGCGGCGGCGCCGCGGTGCGCCTGAACGACGACCCCGCCTGGCGCGAGCGCATCGCGCGGGGGGCGGAGTTTCTGCGCCGGCATCTCGAAGCCGGCGCGACCGTGTACGGCGTGAATACGGGCTACGGCGACGCCTGCGTGGTCGACGTGCCGATGGCGCTCGTCGAGGCGCTGCCGTTGCAGCTCACGCGCTATCACGGCTGCGGCATGGGCGAGCATCTGGACGATGCCTCGGCGCTCGCCGTGATCGCCGCGCGCCTGAATTCGCTGGCCTTCGGGCTCTCGGGCGTGCGTCCGGTGCTGCTCGAACGTCTCGCCGATCTCATCAATCATCGCGTACTGCCGCGTATTCCCGCCGAAGGGTCGGTGGGCGCAAGCGGCGACCTCACGCCGCTTTCGTACGTCGCCGCGGCGCTGGTCGGCGAGCGCGAGGTGCAGTTTCGCGGCGCGCCATGCGAGGCGCGCGACGCGTGGCTCGCGCTCGGCCGCGAACCGCTCACGCTCGCGCCCAAGGAAGGCCTCGCGTTGATGAACGGCACGGCGGTCATGACGGGCCTCGCCTGTCTCGCGTTCACGCGCGCGGCGCAGCTCGTGCGCTTGAGCGCGCGCCTCACCGCGCTCGCGACGGTGGCGCTGGACGGGCGCGCCGCGCATTTCGACGCGTTCATCTTCGAAGCCAAGCCGCATGCCGGGCAGGGCGAGGCGGCGGCGTGGATCCGCGCCGATCTGGCGGGCCGTCCCGATACGCCCGGCCACCGGCTGCAGGACCGCTATTCGATCCGCTGCGCGCCGCACGTGATCGGCGTGGCGAACGACGCGCTCACGTGGATGCGCCGTGACATCGAAAACGAACTGAACAGCGCCAACGACAACCCGTTGATCGATCCCGACGGCGAGCGCGTGCTGCACGGCGGCAACTTCTACGGCGGCCATATCGCGTTCGCGATGGACGGTCTCAAGACGGCGGTGGCGAATCTTGCCGACCTGATGGACCGGCAGCTCGCCTTGCTCGTCGACGACAAGTTCAACAACGGCCTGCCGCGCAACCTCACGGGCGCGACGAGCGCGCGCGCGCCGATCAATCACGGTTTCAAGGCCGTGCAGATTTCGTCGTCGGCATGGACGGCGGAGGCGCTCAAGCACACGATGCCTGCGAGCGTGTTCTCGCGTTCGACAGAGGCGCACAACCAGGACAAGGTGAGCATGGGCACGATCGCCGCACGCGACTGTTTGCGTGTGCTGCAACTCACCGAGCAGGTCGCGGCCGCGCATGCGCTCGCCACCGTGCAGGCCGCGCGCCTGCGGTTGCGCGCCAATGCCGCGACGGTGATTCCCGAACCGCTTGCCGCGTTCATGGACGAAGTCGCCGCGACGTCGCCGTTCGTCGATGAAGACCGCGCGCTCGAACACGAACTGCGCGCCATGACCGAACGGATCGCGGCGGGCGGCTTCCTCGCGCAAACAACGGAGGGCCGGCCATGAGCGAATCACGAAAGCCTGCGCCGGCGTTGAGCGCGAGCGCAAACGTGGAAGTGCCGTTCCATGACGTGGACGCGATGAACGTCTGCTGGCACGGCCACTACCTGAAGTATTTCGAATTCGGCCGCGCGGCGCTCCTGCGCAAGTTCGACTACGACTATCGTGAGATGCAGGCGTCGGGCTACGTGTGGCCCGTTGTCGAGGCGCATTTGAAATATGTGCGGCCCGCGGTGTATGGGCAGCAGCTCGAGGTGTGCGCACATCTGCTCGAATACGAAAACCGCCTGAAAATCGGCTACGAAATTTACGATCGCGACTCGCGTACGCGGCTCACGAAGGGCTACACGATCCAGGTCGCCGTGAATGCCGCCACCCAGGAGCTGCAGTTCGTCTCGCCGCCCATCATGCTCGACAAGCTGGAGCGTGCATGGGCGCGTTGAAACGATGCGCGGCCGTCGCCGCACTGATTGTGGTTCAGTCGATGGGCACTGCGGCGCAGGCCGTGACAGCCCCCTCGAACGCGAACGCGAACGCGAGCACGAGCGACGCGGCACTCGTTTCGCAAATCGCGTCCCGTCTCGCGCGCGCAAACGGCGTGCGTTCGCATTTCACGCAAACGCAGACGCTTGCCGCGATGAAAGCGCCGCTAGTGAGCACGGGCTCGCTGCTGTTCTATCGTGAGCGCGGCGTGATCTGGCAGGTCGAAACGCCATACAAGAAAACGTGGATCATGCGCGAGGGCGGCGTCACCGTGATCGATGCGGCCGGTCAGCGCACCGCGAACGGCGGCGCGCAAGGTGCGCGCGGCGCGGCGGAGATCGCGAAGATGATGCGGGCCATGCTTGGCGGCGACCTGAGCGGGCTGTACTCGCAATTCGACGTAGAGGCGCGCGGCACACCTGCCCAATGGCAGATGCGTTTCGTGCCGCGTCAGCCGCAGATCGCGCAGGCGCTGCGCGGCATCGAGATGGAAGGTGGCGACTTTCTGAGCAGTTTGCGCATCACCTTCGCCAACGGCGACGTCACGCAGTACGAATTCACCGGCAGCGCGCAGGTGTCCGGGCTCGCGCCCGCCGATGAAAAGCTTTTCGGAACGCCGCAGTGAGTGCTTCCGAGCTTCGCACCGGAACGCCCTGGTGGCGGCAGTGGACGCTGCGTGCCGCGTGGGTGCTGCTCGCGCTCGTGGCGACGTTGTATTGCGCCTGGCGCTTTACGGGTCCGACGCCCTTGCAGACGAACCTGCTGGCGCTCTTGCCCGCGACCGAGGCCGACCCTGTTGCCGAAGAGGCCGTGGACCAGCTTGCGGGCGCGCTCGGCAATCGCGCCGTGCTGCTCGTGTCGAGCCAGGACGCGGCACACGCGAAAGCGGCGGCGGGGCAACTGGGCGCGGTACTGAGCGCGAGTCATGCGTTTGCTTCGGTGACGGCGCAAGTCCCGCCGTTCGATCTGGGTCGCATTACGCGTTTTTACCTGCCGTACCGCTTCGGGCTGCTCACGGCGGAAGACCGCGCGACGGCTGGCGGGAGCGCCGAGACGCTGCACGGCGCGCTCGCCGAACGCCTCTATGGCCTGCCGAACGCGGGTCTCGCCACGCCACTCGCCGACGATCCCTTCGGCTGGCTGCAGCATTGGCTCGCGGGGCTGCCGCTGGCGGCATCGAATCTCACCCTCGAGGACGGCTTTCTCGTGGCGCACCGCGCTAACACCACGAGCGTGCTCGTGATCGGCACGCTGCCGGGTTCCGCCTACGAATCCGAGGTTCAGCGCGGCGTGCTGCTTGCCGTCGCTCACGGCGAAGCGGCGCTCAAGGCTGCGTGGCCCGATGTCTCTATCGCGCGCACGGGCGCCGTGTTCTATGCCGAGTCGGCGCGGCGCGCCTCGGAGCGCGACGTACACGTAGTCGGCGTCGTTTCGGCGGTCGGCATCGCGCTGCTCATGCTGTGGATCTTCCGCTCGCCGCGGCTCATCCTGCTCGGTTTCGTTTCCACCGCGCTCGGCATCGTGTGCGCGCTGGCCGCCACGATGCTCGTCTTCGGCAAGCTGCATCTGCTCACGCTCGTGTTCGGCGCGAGCCTGATCGGCGAAGCGGTCGATTACTCCATTCAGTACTTCGTCGTCTACCTGGGCGCGCGGCACGGCTGGGATTCGCGGCGCGGCGCGCGCGAAGTGCTGCCCGCGCTGACGGTGGCGCTCAGCACGAGCCTGCTTGGCTACGCCATTCTCACGTTCGCGCCGTTCCCGGCGCTCAGGCAGATTGCGTGCTTTGCCATCGTCGGCATCTTTACCGCTTTCGCCTCCGTCATCTGGCTGCTGCCGAGTCTCATGACCGAGCCCGCGCGCCGCAGTCCCCAGACGCTCTTCGCGGTCGCCGCGGCGTCGCTTGCGAAATGGCAGGCGCTGATCGGCGGCCGGCGTGCGTGGGGCGTCGCGCTCGTGCTCGTGATTGCCGCCGTGCCGGGCTGGCTGCAACTGCGCAGCGACGACGACATTCATTTGCTGATCCAGCGGGACCCGGTGCTGGTCGCGCAAGAGCGTGTGGTGTCGAGCGCAGTAGGAGCCGACAACAGCGCCCAGTTCTTCGTCGTGCGCGGCGCGTCGCCTGAGGCCGTGCTTCAGCGCACCGAGACGCTGTGCAAGCGGCTCGGCGCGCTGACGGGCACGTCCGCGCTGAGCGGCTGGCAATCGGTGACGTCGTTCGTGCCGTCCGAAGCGCGGCAGCGGGCCGATCGCACGCTGCTCGGCGCGCACGTGTTCGCCGATCCCGCCGCCTTGCGCACGCTGCTCGGCGCAGCGGGCTTTCGTGACGAGGTGGCGCAAACGTGGCTCGATGCGTGGGCGCACTCGGGCACTGCCGTGCTGCGCGTGGACGCCTGGCTCGCCGAACCGTGGTCACAGCCGTTCCGCCATCTGTGGCTCGGCCGCTCGGTGAGCACGCCCGGCGCATTCGCGGCGATCGTGATTCCGCAGGGCGTGTCGGCTGCGAACGAGCCCGCGCTTCTCGACGTTGCGTACGCGTCGCCCGGCGTGAGCTTCGTCGACAAAGCGGCGAGCGTGTCGCGCCTTTTTGGCGTGTACCGGCAGGACGGTGCGATCTGGCTCGCGGGTGCGCTGACGCTCGTGCTCGCGCTGCTGATGTTCCGCTACGGCTGGCGTGGCGCCGTCGCGGTCACGCTGCCGGTGTGGCTCGCCATCGGCGTGACGCTCGCGGCGTTCGGTTACGCACACATTCGCATCAATCTCTTCAACATGCTGGCGCTGATGCTCGTGCTCGGCGTGGGCGCGAACTACGCCGTCTTTCTGCGCGAAGGCGCGATGCGCGCTTCCACCGATCGCGGCGCGGTGTGGACCGGTGTGCTGCTTTCGGCCGCGACCACGCTGCTCTCGTTCGGCATGCTCGCCATGAGTTCCATGCCCGCGCTCAAGAGCTTTGGCGCCACGCTGTCGCTCGGCATCATGGTGTCCGTGATGCTCGCGCCTATCGGCATGCCCTCGGGCACGCACACTACACCACGGAGAAAGGCCTGATGGCGCTCCCTGTCTATTTGCACGCGCTCGGCATGGTCAACGCACTCGGCGACGATGTGGCGTCGATCGTCGGCGCACTCGCGCGCGGCGAGGCGCCCGGCATGGGGCCGATTACGACACGCACCGGCACCGCCTTTGCGGGCAGCGTGAAGGCGCCGCTCGACGTTGCACCGCCCGCATCGCTTGCGCACTACGACTGCCGCAACAACCGGCTTTTGCTCGCCGCGCTGGCGCAAATCCGTCCGGCCATCGAGGCGGCGCGCGAACGTTTTGGCGCGGGGCGTATCGGTGTCGTGCTCGGCACGAGCACGTCGGGCATCAGCGCGGCGGAAATATCGTTCACGCAGCCGGCAGCGGCTTCGACCTTCGATTACCGCCAGATGGAAATCGGGACCACCGCGCCGTTCGCCGCTGCGGCGCTCGATCTGCGCGGGCCGGCCTACACGATCTCCACGGCATGCACGTCGAGCGCCAAGGCCTTCGTCACCGCGCGCCGCCTGTTGCGCGCGCAACTGTGTGATGCGGTCGTCGTAGGCGGCGTCGATTCGCTCTGCGAACTCACGCTGCAAGGTTTCGCCTCGCTCGAATCGACGAGCCCCGTGCGGACCAATCCGATGAGCGCGCAGCGCCGCGGCATCAACATCGGCGAGGGCGCGGCGGTGTTCCTCATGAGCCGCGAGGAAGGGCCGGTAGTGCTCGCGGGCGCGGGCGAGTCGAGCGACGCCCACCATATCTCGGCACCCGATCCGCAAGGCGCGGGCGGCGAACTCGCATTGCGCGGGGCGCTCGCCGACGCGGGCATAAGCGCGGCCCAGATCGGCTACGTCAACCTGCACGCAACGGCCACGATCAAGAACGATCAGATGGAAGCGCATCTCATGGCGCGCGTGTTTCCCGACGGCGTGGCCGCGAGCGGCACGAAGCCGCTCACGGGCCATACGCTCGGCGCAGCAGGCGCAACCGAACTGGGTCTCGCGTGGCTCACGCTCGCCCGCGACGACGTTGCGCTACCGCACCACATGTGGGACGGAGCAGCCGACCCGGCGCTGCCCGCGCTCGACCTCATTCAGGACGTGCGCCACTTGCCACGCAGCGGCGCGCGCCAATACGCGATGAGCAATTCATTCGCGTTTGGCGGCAGCAACGCCTCACTCATACTCGGACGGTGATCGAGACCATGAATCCTGCTCTTTCATCAACGATGGACGCGTTCCCGCCGATCGAAACCATCATCCCGCACCGCGGCACGATGCTGCTGCTCGACTCGGTCGCGGCATGCAGCGACGAGTCGCTCACGGCGCTTGCGAGCGTGCGCACCGACGCGTGGTACGCCGACGCGCAGGGCGCGATGCCCGCGTGGATCGGCATCGAACTGATGGCGCAGTCCATTGCGGCCCACGTAGGCCTGCTGTCGATGCGCGAAGGCAAGACCGCGCGCCCGGGCGTGCTGCTCGGAACGCGGCGCTATGAGGCGGCGCAGACGGCATTCGCGAGCGGTGCGCCGCTCAGTGTCACGGTCAGCGAACTGCTGCGCAGCGAAGAGGGCCACGGCGCGTACGGCTGCACGATCAAGCAGGATAACGAACTATTAGCGGAAGCCACCGTGAAGGTGTACCAGCCGCGCGATTTTCAGACATTCATCGAGGAGAATTCCAGATCATGAGCCGGCGTGTTCTCGTTACCGGCGCGAGCCGCGGCATTGGTCGCGCGATCGCCTACCATCTCGCCGCGGACGGCTTTGCCGTCACCGTGCATTGCCGTACGGGCCGCAACGAAGCCGATGCCGTCACGGCCGGCATCGTCGCACAGGGCGGCACCGCCAGCGTGCTGCAATTCGACGTGCGCGACCGGGCCGCGTGCCGCGCGGCGCTCGAAGAGGACGTCGCGGCGCACGGCGCGTACTACGGCATCGTCTGCTGTGCGGGCGTCACGCGCGACGCCGCGTTCCCTGCGTTGACCGACGAAGACTGGGACATCGTGATCGAAACCGGCCTCGACGCGTTCTACAACGTCGTACACCCGCTCGTCATGCCGATGGTGCGGGCGCGCAAGGGCGGCCGCATTGTGACGGTGGCCTCGGTGTCGGGGGTCACGGGCAATCGCGGCCAGGTGAACTACAGCGCGGCCAAGGCCGGACTGATCGGCGCGACGAAGGCGCTCGCGGTGGAACTGGCCACGCGCAACATCACGGTCAATAGCGTGGCGCCCGGGCTCGTCGATACCGGCATGCTCGACGACGTACCGCTCGATCACGCACTCAAGGCGGTGCCGATGAACCGCGTGGGACAACCGGCCGAAGTCGCGGCCGTGGTCGGCTTCCTGATGTCCGACGCGGCGTCTTATGTCACGCGCCAGGTCATTGGCGTGAACGGCGGGATGGTCTGATGAAACGCGTCGTCATTACCGGCATGGGCGGCGTGACCGCGCTCGGCGAGCAGTGGGATCAGGTCGAAGCCGCACTCAAAGGCGGCGTCAACGCCGTCAAGCGCGTGCACGACTGGGACTATATCGAGTCGCTGCATACGCGCCTTGCGTGCCCGCTGCCGGCGTTCAATACACCTGACTATTATCCGCGCAAGAAGACGCGCTCGATGGGGCCGGTCTCGCTCTACGCGGTGCGCGCGAGTGAACACGCGCTGGCAGACGCGGGCCTGCTCGACGACCCGTCGATCAAGGACGGCCGCATGGGCGTGGCCTACGGTTCATCGGCCGGTTCGGTGGAGCCGGTGCGCGCGTTTGGCAAGATGCTCGAAACGGGCTCGATGAGCGACGTGACGTCGAACAGCTACGTGCAGATGATGCCGCACACCACGGCTGTGAACGTAAGCCTCTTCTGGGACCTCAAGGGGCGCATTGTGCCGACCTCGTGCGCGTGCGCTTCGGGCAGCCAGGCCATTGGCTACGCGTACGAGATGATCGCGAACGGCAAGCAGACGCTGATGCTCGCGGGCGGCGCCGAGGAACTCTCGGGGCCGGGCGTAGCCGTGTTCGACATGCTCTACGCCACGAGCACGCGCAACGACGCGCCGCAACTCACGCCGCGTCCGTTCGACGCCGCGCGTGACGGCCTCGTGGTGGGCGAGGGCGCGGCTACGCTCGTGCTCGAGGAATACGAGCATGCCATGGCGCGCGGCGCGCGCATTCATGCGGAAGTGGTGGGCTTCGGCTGCAATTCGGACGGCGCGCATATCACGCAGCCCACGGCGGCGACGATGGCGGTCGCCATGCGCCAGGCGCTGGCCGACGCCCAGTTGGCCCCCGAAGCGATCGCCTATGTGAATGCGCACGGCACCTCCACGGATCGCGGCGATGTGGCCGAGAGCCAGGCCACGGCGGAAACCTTCGGCGCGCGCATGCCGATCAGCTCGCTCAAGAGCTATATCGGCCATACGCTCGGCGCGTGTGGCGCGATCGAGGCCTGGTGGACGATTGAGATGATGAAACGCAACTGGTATGCGCCCACGCTCAACCTGACCGAGGTCGATCCGGCCTGCGCACCGCTCGACTACATCATGGGCGAACCGCGCACCCTGGACGCCGAGTACGTGATGAGCAATAACTTCGCGTTTGGCGGCGTGAACACGTCGCTGATCTTCCGGCGCGCGCGTTGAGCATGCAGACAGTTTCCGCGAGCGGCTTGCGGCGCGTGGTCGTGACGGGCATGGGCATCGTCTCGTGCCTTGGCAACACGCTCGAGAGCGTCGCCGGGAGGTTGCGTGACGGACGCGGCGGCATCACACGCGTTCAGGCGTGGCGCGAACGCGGTTTCGCGATCCAGGTGGCGGCAGTGGCTTCTGTGGCAGGCGAAGCGCCGTTCGAGCGCAAAGCCGAACGTTTCATGGGCGACACGGCGCGCTTTGCCTGCCACGCCGCGCGCAGCGCCATCGCCGACGCACATCTCGACGCGCACGCGTTGCGCACGCCTCGGGCCGGCGCGGTGGTGGGCTCGGGCGTCGGCACGATGTCCGCTTACGACGCGGCCATGGAGAGCGCAAACGCGCGCGGCGTCGACCGCGTGCCACCGTATACGGTGCCGCAGGCGATGAGCAGCACGACCTCGGCGAATCTGGCGCATGTGTTCGGCATGGAAGGCGTGACGTACTCGCCTTCATCGGCGTGCACGACTTCCGCGCTCGCCATCGGCCAGGCCATGCAGCTGATCCAGACGGGCCGACAGGACATCGTGCTCGCGGGCGGCGCGGAGGGCTTGCACGACAACATGACGTTGATGTTCGACGCAATGGGTGCGCTCTCGCGCGGCTTCAACGACACGCCAGAGCGCGCGTCGCGGCCCTATGACGCGCTGCGCGACGGATTCGTGATCGGCTCGGGGGCTGGCATCCTCGTGCTCGAATCGCTCGCGCATGCGCAGGCACGCAACGCGCGCATCTACGCGGAGCTGACCGGCTACGGCCACGGCACCGATGGCGCGCAGATGGTTGCGCCGCAGGCGAGCGGTATTGCGCGCGCCATGCGTGAGGCGCTGGCGGAGGCCGGCACGCGCCCGGACTACATCAACACCCACGCGCCTTCCACGCCCACGGGCGATATCGAGGAGCTGCTCGCGCTGCGCGCCGTGTTTGGCGGCGAGGTGCCCGCGTTCTCCTCGACGAAGGCGCTCAGCGGTCATCCGCTCGGCGCGTGCGGTGCGCACGAAGCGATCTACACCTTGCTGATGATGCGCGATCGCTGGATTGCGGGCGCCGTGGGCATCGAAGCGCTCGATGCCGCCGCCGCCGGCATGCCGCTCGTGCGGGAAACGCGCGACGCGCGCATCGATACGGCAATGTCGGTTTCATTCGGGTTCGGCGGCAGTTGCGCGAGCCTGGTATTTCGCGCCTGGAATGCAGTCTGAAGTTTCGGGCAACCCTGAAAATAATGAGGATTCCAATGAAAAAGACTTACCTCACGCTGAGCGCGGCCGCCATCGTCAGCCTGACGCTGGCTGGTTGCGGATCGCAACGCCTCACGCTGCCGATCCAGCCCGCCGCTGCGCTCTCAACGGGCAAAGCCGCGTCGGGCGCGAACCCCGCCACGAAGATCGACGTGTACTTCGGCGCGCAGCCGCACCCGGAAGTGGTCCGCCACGTAGGTGACGCCTCGCATTCGCTGCGGGTCGCCCGTGCGACCGACGGCGCCGAGGCCACCTGCAACAAGGCGCTCGCCAGCGCGCTCGACAAGCTGCGCGCGGACGCCCAGAACAAGGGCGCCAACGCTGTCATCAACGTGACCACGCGCTTTCACGGCACGGAAACCGGATCGGCCACCGAGTACACCTGCGGCGTGAGCCCGAGCGCGGCGGCGATTGCCGTCACGGGCGACCTCGTGGTGCTGCGGGCCAATTGAACCAACGGAGAAGAACGATGAAGAAACTGTGGATGCTCGCCGCGCTGTGCGCGGCCTTTGCGACGTCGCAAGCGAACGCACGCAATACGGTCGACACCTACCAGGTAGATGCCGCGCTCAAGAGCGAGCCCGGCAAGGTGAGCGACGATATCGCGCTGTACTTTGCGGGCCAGTCTCATCCGGCGGTGAAGAAGACGCTGGGCCAGTACTCCACGAACAAGAAGACGAACGCGTTCGGCAAGAGCGACGAAGCGGCCTGCCAGCACGTGTTCCTTTCGGCCGTGGCCGAGTTGCAGGAACGCGCGCGCAAGGAAGGCGGCAACGCGGTGATCAACATCAAGAGCAACTACAAGAACGAACTTCGAGAGAGCGCCACCGAATTTACGTGTGGCGCGGGCGCGATGATCGCCGGCGTGGCGCTCGTTGGCGACGTGGTGACGCTCAAGGGCGGCAAGTAACCCGCGGCAGGCGGCGGCGGGCCACCCGGCTCACGCCGCCTTGACGGCGGCTACGTTGACGAGCGTTTCGCGCCGCTTCCCAGGCTTGGGATGATGCAGGCCGAGGCGCTCGAAGAGACCGAAATCCGCTGCACGGCTCCACCACAGATAGGGTAGCGAAACATTGCGCTCCGAAAAGCGGAAGCCCGCCGCGCGGATCATTTCGAGGTAGCCGTTGGCGCTTTTCTGCACATGCATGGGGTGGCGGAACAGCAGCCGGATCACCCACGAGCGGATATACGCCTCGGTGGATTCGGCGAACAGCAGCACGCCGCCCGGCTTGAGCACGCGGTGGAACTCCGCGAGCGCGCGTTCCTGCTCGACCAGATGATGGAACGTCTGGTGGCAGAAGAAGATGTCCGCGCTGGCCGTGGGTAGCGGCAGGTTCGCGCAGTCGCCGTGCAGCAGCTCGAATGCGGTGTGCGTTTTCAATGTGTCCTGGCACGTGCGCGCGGCGCGCGCAGCCAGTTCGAGCGACGCCTCGTGATAGTCGATCCCGACGATGCGGCGAGCCCGGAAAGCCTCGGCCAGCAGGCGGAACGATTTGCCCTGGCCGCAGCCGACATCGACGATTTCAGGTGCGGCGGGCAAGGGCACGTCCACGAGACGCTTGAGGTCGTTGATCGCCACGCGCAGCACGTGGTGCTCCCACGTATGCGTGCGCAGAAACCAGATGCCGAAGGCCGTTTCCGGCACGAACGGCACGTCATTTGTTTCGGAAACCGACATATTTTTTTATCCGTTGCGAATGCGGTCGTGGACGAGAATGGGGATTGTAAATGCAAGGGCAGCGCGAGGGGTGTCAAAATCACGGTTTCGCGCAGCGCAGTGCGCTTGCATTGGGCATACAGACGTAACAGGACGTGACAGAACGTAACAGGTCGCGTCAGGACGCAGTGAAGGGACAGGACTATGGAAAAGAGCACTGGAGAAGCAGTTATGACCCCATCCGCGCGACGCGAAGCCGTCGACGTGGCGATCATCGGCGCGGGCCCCTCGGGCGCCGTGGCGGCCGCCCTGTTGCGCAAGGCCGGGCGTTCGGTGCTCGTGCTCGAGCGCCAGCATTTCCCGCGCTTTTCGATTGGCGAGAGCCTCCTGCCGCAAAGCATGGCGTACCTCGAAGAGGCCGGCATGTTGCAGGCGGTCGTGGAAGCGGGCTTTCAGTACAAGAACGGCGCGCATTTCGTATGGCGCGATCACGCGACGGCGTACGACTTTCGCGACAAGCATTCGGCGGGCTGGGGCACGACCTACCAGGTGGAGCGTGCGAAATTCGACGAGCTGCTGATCAACTGTGCCGCACAGCAGGGCGCCGAAGTGCGCTTCGGCCACACCGTGGTTGCGATGCGCACGGGCGACGCGCCGATGCTGGAAGTCGTCGACGAAAACGAGGTGCGCTATGAAGTGCACGCGCGCTTCGTGCTCGACGCGAGCGGCTTTGGCCGCGTACTGCCGCGCCTGCTGAACCTCGAAGCGCCGACCGGCCTGCCCACGCGTGCCGCGATCTTCAGCCATGTCCGCGACGGCCTGCCGCTCGACGCCTTCGATCGCAACAAGATCTGCATCGCGACTCACCCCGAACACCGCGACGTGTGGTTCTGGATGATCCCGCTCGCGGGCGGCCGCTCGTCGGTTGGCTGTGTCGCGCACGCGGCCTTCCTCGACGTGTCCCAGGCGGAACGCGAGGCGCGGCTGCGCGCGCTCATTCGCGAGGAACCGACCCTGAACCGCCTGATCGGCGACGCGCCGTTTCTCATGCCCGTGAACCAGATCGGCGGTTATTCGGCTAACGTCGAACGATTGCATGGCCCAGGCTACGCGCTGCTCGGCAACGCTGGCGAGTTTCTCGACCCGGTGTTTTCTTCCGGCGTGACGATTGCGCTGCGTTCGGCGCACCTGGCCGTGAAGGTGGTCGAGCGCGCGCTCGGCGGCGCGGCGGTGGACTGGCAGACCGAATACGACGTGCCGCTGCGCAAGGGTATCGACACGTTCCGCGCGTTCGTCGAGCGCTGGTACACGGGCGAGCTGCAGGACATCATTTACTACCCGCGCCAGACGCCCTTGATCCGTCGGATGATTAGCTCGGTGCTTGCCGGTTATGCGTGGGACGAGAGCAATCCTTACGTGGCGGACCCGGTGCGCAGGCTCAACGTGCTGCACGAGGCGTGCATGCGGTCCATGTAGCGATCGACGAAAGACCGCTTGCCGGTTGGGTACCTGCGGTGGGACGCGGGGCCAACCCGGCATGCGCGCTTTTATTCGCCCGGTGGCCGAACCGCGCCTAGCTGGATCATCAACCCGAGCGTGTCCATGATGAGGCGGGTTTCCTTGATCCGGCCGTCCTGAAAGCGGTCGATGACCATGCCCCATACCTTGACGGCGCGCCCCGTAGCGTCCACGCCGAGAAATGCGCCCTGGTGCGTGCCCGTCCACTCGAAGCGCGTTAGCACGCGATCCCCTTCTGTGAGTTGTTCCTCGACGCGCCAATGCATGTCCGGGAACGCGGCTCTCATGCCACGCACGACATCCTTGAGGCCCTCGATACCGGGACCCTGGCCGGGAAACGGCACCTGCTCGACCATGTCTTCCCAGAAGAACCGGTCCGCGGCGTCGAGCTGCCCACGGTTGAGGACTTCTTCGATAAACGCGCGAACCAAACCGCTAGTGTCGTGCATGGGATGAACGCCTCCTGGCTGGCGAAGAGTGGAAGGGGAAGCCGGTTGCTGCAGAGTAGGCTCGCACGCGCAACGGCGTGCGCTGGAGTCGCGCGAGAACGTGCGGTGGCGCACATTCCCGGCTTTGACGGTCAACGACTTTCACGAGCCCGAATGGCCTGCGGCAGGGTTGCCCGCGAGTTTCGCGCGCCGGCGGATTGCCTTTACCTCTTCGCGTGTCAGTCCGAGCGAAACCAGAAATGCCGCGTGCGAGTCGGGGTTTTCTGCCTCGAACCCGGCATGCCAGTTGTCCATCTCCGCCTCGTCGAAGCCCGCGCCGCGCAGCATCGCAACCCAAGCGTCTTTCCCGCGCTGCTTGCCACGCCGTCTAAAAGATGGTTGCGCGAGCAACGTTGCAATGGCTTTCTGACGTTCCCTCAGGCGCGCGATCTCGGCGGTCAATCGCATCAAATGCGCTTCGAGGATGTGTGCGGCGGCATTGCCCTCGCGTGCGAGCAGGTCGCGTATCGCGGCCAAGGGCAGCCCCGCGGCCCGGTAGGCGCAAATCGCGCGCAGGCGCTCGTGTTGCGTCTCGTCATAGAGCCGGTAGCCTGCGCTGCTGCGTGCGCTCGGCATCAGCAGGCCGAGCGCTTCGTAGTGCAGGAGCGAAGAGCGCGAGAGTCCTGCCTCGCGTGCCAGTCTTCCGAGAGTAATGCGTGTCATGACGGCAAGGGAAGTCTGTCGGGTTCGAGAAAGCCACAGCGCGCTTCGGAGCGGGCCAGCAATTCGGGCGAGTAGTGTTCGGCGACGAGCGTGCGGCAATCGCCGGTAAATACCGGTGCATGGGCGAGAAATGCCTCGAACGAACGCGACGGATTCGCAGCGCCCGCATGCGCCATGAGCCGGATCAGCGCTTCGGTCATTGTACGGTGGTATCGATCTTGTGCGCCGAGATGGGCGGCGTAGTGCGCAATGCCGGCGCAGGTCCGCTCAATGGCTTCTTCAAGCGGGTGACGCTGCAAGTAAATCCACGTTACGCGCAGATGATTGCGATGATTGAACGCCGCCGGCGGCAACTGGCAAGAGAGAAAGGCTTCGAGGAAGGCGTCGTCGGTGAGATGCCGGGTCGTTTCCATGTGTTTCGACACAATGTTCGTTGAACAGAGTGCCGATGGTGAAGGTGACTACGGTAGTCGGGTCAAGCGGATTTTTGGGGCAGTGAAACACCGAGAGGAATGCAAAAGCCTGATTTGCAATCCTCCCGGCTTTCCGCTTAATGCGTAGGTTCGCTACGCGCGCGTTAATGTTTCGTGATCTATCGCGGCAACCCGATACCGGCCCGCCAATCAGAAGTTGCCGAAGAAGCCGCGCGCCGCGACCATGCAGAACGGCGCGACGATGTCGGCGTGGTAGGCCTGGAGGACGGCGGACATTCCGCCGTCCTTTGCGCCGGCCTGGACCGCCTGTGCGGCGACTGCCGCTTCGGCCTGCGCAAAGCCGGCCTTCACTGCGGCGAACGGGTCGTTCGCACCGGGTGCGGAGTCGACATCCAGCACGCTCGTCAGGCCAGGCGCGACGTTGGCGTTTTTCCAGTAGGCCTGCTCGATTGCCGCGTTGAAAAAGAACACGGTCGGGTCGAGGTGGCCGCCGCATAGCAGCACGGGCGAGCGCGGCACCCAGTTACGCAGATCGTTGCGCTTGAACGCCTGCCGCAGCGGCTGCGCCGGACTGGCAGCCGGAGCCATCGCAGCGGTCGGCGAGGGGTACGCGCCGTCCGGATTGACGATCTGATCTTCGAGCATGCTCAGACGATAGCTATTGCGCACGAGATTCGCCGTGCCGAATCCCAACGCGAATAGCGGCGTCAATTGAGCCGGCGCGAGAGGCGGTGCAAGCGGCGGCGTCAACGAAGCGAACTGTGCCGCAGGCGGCGTGCTGCTGAAGAGCTGCGTTGCAGGCAATTTGCCTTCGGCGAACAGCGTGTCCAATGAGGTGACGCTCGGCAGCAGATCCTCTATACCGGGGGCGTAGGCCGTTTCGAAAAAGTCGCCTGGCTTGCGATAGATATTGCCATACGCATGCTGGTAGCTCGTGGTTACGAGCACTGTGAAAATCGTCGAGCCGAGGTCGACCTCGCCCTGAACCAGCGCGTCCGCCATGGCGCCCAGCGCATACGGACCGGAGCCCGGCGCAGAAGCCGTCACATTGATGCCGGCGGCCTGCAGCGCGCGATGCGTGGCGAGCGCCACGTAGCCGCCCTGCGAATAGCCGGTCACGAACAGCTTGCCGTTCTCACGCGTCTTGTTTGCCGGGCCGGGAAGCGCCATTGCAAAGCGGGCCGCGCGCAACGAATCGATTACATCGGCCGATTGCTGGTCGCCGTTCAGATACGGGTGGTACGGCAATGGCGAGCCGGCGTAGCCGGCATAGTTGCTCGCCACCACGACATAGCCTTGCGCGGCGTAGATCGCCGCCACGGCAATGCCTTCACCTGCGCCGTCGCCGTTGGCCGGGTCCGTTTGCGTTATGTCGGCGATGTTGTAGTTGCGGTAGGTCGTCGTTCCGTGCGCATACAGCATGAGTGGGCGCGGACCGGTGCACGAGGCGCCGCCGCCTGGAATCATCAGCGCGGCGCTCGACATCGTGGGTTCGCCCGCGCCGCCTATCGTGAGGTAGCGGAAGTACTTGATTTCGATGTCGCAGCGCGGCGTGCCTGCAACCTGCAGCAATTGCTGACCCGTTGCGTTCGTTCCCAGCAGTTTCGTGAAGTCAGCCGCGCTCAGGCGCAGGCTCGTTCTCTGCTCGACCAACTGGCCGCGGAAAAAGCAGCTCAACCCGCTACAGGTCGAACCGGCCTGCACGACATTGCTGGCACTCGACAAAAAGAGAGTCAGCAGTACCCAACCCGTCTTAAGCATCGCTCCTCGCATTTCACGCTCCGTTCTTGTTGGTGTTCGGAAAATGGGGCTGCCTTGCAGAGTCAAACGAGTATAGGTAAACAGAATCGCGGATTGCTACTTGTTGCGGGAACAATTTTCCAGTGAAGCGCTTTAAGAAGAATTGGCACTCGCGCTTTATGGTCGGCTGCGATTCCATGTAATTAAACGTCTATCGCACATCAAACAAAGAGGCGAATTGAGAGCCGACAGGCTAGTATTTAGTCAGAAGGATCTCACGGCCAATTACCAGGAGACTAGCCATGCCTCTCGTTTTCTCGAACATCAAGACGGACTGGGACAATGCGATAAACGCAGGCGGAATTCTTCCTGTGGCGGCCACTTACGAGGACGCGACAGACGATGGCGGTACGCTCATTTACTTGCCGTTCGAACTCCAGAACGAGAAGTATCACATCACGGTACCCATTGCGAGCGGGGGCGTGGCGAATTCCTGCCACGTAACCGCCGAGCGGCCAACACCTGTTCATCTCGACACAAGCAAAGGGAAGAAGGCCGGAACGACATACACCGTGAAGAACAAGCCGAGCGCGTATTACGATTTCATTATTAGCGGCGGTCCCGTGCCGAATGTCGTGTTTTCACACTCAAGCAAAGTCGAGATACTCGGAAAAAAATCCCAGAAAGTCTTCAGTGCCAGTTTCACGGGTGTTCTGACCAATGCGGTGCAGAACATCATGCGCGACTTCGCGCTATACATGCTCGGCCTTGGCTCGGCGCACGCAACGCCGGGCTGACATTCAGACCGAATCGAAACGATCGCGGGCGTGTCGCTCGCGGCCGTGCCCTATGGAATTAGCGTAGAGACCTGCCCAGGCTGAACCACCTTGATCACGCCGCCCCACATGCACACGAGCGTAGCCTGAGCATCCAGCGCCGGCATCGCGCCTAGCGTGACGGTGGGTGCGCCACCGGGAATCCAGGGCGACGGCGTGGCCGGAACACAGGGCATGGGCGTGAACACGCCCAGCGCCGCGGCTGTCGCAGCGATTACCGTGGGGTTCGCCGGGCTTTGGCACAGGGCGAACGGCGTGACATTGGCGATGGGAATCGAGTCGGCAATCGTTGCGGCGGGCACGCCGCTCACGAGCACACGATTAACGGGCATCACGTTGAGCGTGCCCGGCGCACCGCCAAAGGAACATTGCAGCGTGGCGCCGGCGCAGACTTGCGGACTGGTCATCGTGTGGCTCCTTATACGTCGCGGTCGTACGGAAATCGCAGGCTGAAATCAAGCCGAAGACGGATTGGCGAGCGATTGCCACCATTGCTTCCAGCGCGGCAGCGGCTTGCCGTCTGCCGCGATCGGTCGTCGGTCGTCGGTATAGCGCTGCGCGGCTTCGAGCGGCTTGCCCGCGCTGAACGGTTGGCGCAACGCAAGACAACCATTCGGATGGAAGCGCTGCAGGATTCCGTGCAATTTTCCGTTGCGGTAATGCGCTTCTTCGAGCAGCGTGCCGTCGGCCAGCCACGTGCGCGAGATGCCGTGCAGCACGCCGTGCGCATAGTGCGCTTCGCGCTGGATCTTGCCGTCGGGGAAATAGAAAAGTGCCTTGCCGTCGAGCTTGCCGCCCGTATATTGCACCTGTGCCGAGGGGTTGCCCTCAGGATAGAAATAGGTCGCCGGACCGCTGAGCACACCATTGGCATAACGAATCATTGCCACCGGACGTCCTTCGGATTCGATGCGAACCGGGCCGTGCAGCGCGCCGCCCAGCGTCGTGCCTTCAATGCGCGTGTCGTCGCGTTCTATCGTGACCGGCTGGATCGTCTCCATGTTCGCCTCAGTTGATCTTCACAATGCCGCCCTTGACCACCAGCATGCCGCCGCCGTCCACCGTCTGCTGCACGGCGCCCTTGTTCGTCACGCTCTGCGCCTCGTTCGAAAGCGTGCCGTCCGACTTGTTGGTCAACGACGTGCCGGCCTGATTCGTGAGCGACACGGCAGCCTGATTCGTGAGCGACGCGTCGCTCTTCGCCGTGAGGTTGCCCGTGCTTTGCAGCGTGAGCGTGCCGCTTACCTTGATGGTGAGGTTGCCGTCTACGGTGAGCGTCATGTTGCCCGTCACGGTCTGATCGAGATTGCCGCCCACCGTGCGCGTTTCGTTCCCGCCGGCTTTCACGGTGCGCGCGCCTTTGATGTCGACCGTTTCGTCGCCGGTCTTCACCGTCGTGCTGCGGTTGCCTTGTTCGACCGAGAGGGTATCGTTGCCTTCCTTGATCGTATGCGTGCGATCGTTCTTGATCGTGCTGGTTTCGTTGTGGTCGATGGTCCACGTGGCGTCGTTGATCACCTTGGCGTTCAGGTCCTTTTGCGCCTGCAGGAAAACTTCCTCGCTGTCCTGCTTGTCTTCGAAGCGCAGTTCGTTGAAGCCATTGCCGCCTTTCGAGGTGTTCGTCTTGATGCCGGATTGCGTCTGGTTGTCGGGCAGCGTATAGGGCGGGAGGTTCGCGCCGTTATACACGCTGCCCGTGATAAGCGGCCGGTCGGGATCGCCGTCGATAAAGCTCACCACGACTTCGTCGCCCACGCGCGGCATGAACTGCATGCCAAAGCGCTTGCTCGCCCAGGGCTGCGCCACGCGAATCCAGCACGAACTCTGTTCGTCGTTCTGGCCGTCGCGGTCCCAGTGAAACTGCACCTTCACGCGGCCATACTGATCGGTCCACAACTCCTCGCCGCTCTTGCCGACCACCGTCGCGGTCTGCGTGGGCATGAAGGGGCGCGGCGTCGTGCGCGCGGGGCGCCAGGTCGTCGCGAAGGGAAACGCTTCGAAGCGGTTGCGATAGCGACTGTGATCGGCCTCGTGAATCACGCTGCGCACGACCCATTCGATGTTGGCGTCGCTGGAATCGTGGTCTGCCAGCGTGAAACGGCAGCCGGGCGCGAGCGCGCGGCAATCACTTTCGCCGATGAGCAGCCGCGTGGGCGCGCGCAGTGCATCCACGCGATGCTTGGAGAGCGTGGAGCCGTCGCTGCTGGTGGCGTAACGCCCCGGGTACTCGTACACACTGTGCCCGTTCGATGCCGCTTGTGCCTGCGAGTAGAGCTGAGCGCTTGGCGTTTCCCACGCGTAATCGGTATGCGAGAAGAGGCCGGAGGCCGTTTCTTCGACGATCTCGCAGTGAACGATCTGCGTCGATTCGCGCGCGCCGCTCGTGCCGCCCGTGTAGTGCAGCGTCGCGTCGCCGGGCAGCGGCGTGAAGGCGTCGTTGCTGTCGGCAATGACGAGCGTATGGCTGCCGGTATCGTGACGGAAGAAGTAAAACCAGCCTTCCTCTTCGCACAGACGGCTCACGAACGCGAAATCCGACTCCGCGTACTGCACGCACCATTCGCGCGTGGCGGGCGTGCCCGTGACCGAGAACGAGTAGTCCGTCAAGCTATGCCCCGCCAAAACGGCCTGGATGATTTCCTGCGCGTTTTTGCCCTGAAATATGCGGTTATTGCGCGAGAGCGTGAGGAGCCAGAGCCACGAACGCAGCTCCAGCGTGAAGTGGCTCGCGTCCACCGTCGAGGGCAACTGCGCGGCGCGCGTGCACACGGCGTCGATAAGGCGCGGCGACTCGCCCCATGCGAGCGAGAGCGTCGCATGATTGCCGGTCATGCCCGAGGGCGCGGGCGGCGGCAATCCGCCATGGGCGTGAAGCGTCAGCGCGGTGGGGGCGTCCAACGCCTCGCGCGCTTCGAAACTGGCGGGAAAGAGCGTGCTGAACGCACTTCCGCTCAGGCTGATGCGCGCGTCGGTGTCGACTGAGATGGGGCGGTTCATCGCGTGGATCAGGTTTGGCTGTATGCGGTGTGGCGGGTTGGATGCATCGTCATTCGAGCGCCCACTGCGCGAGCGTGCCGACCAGCTCGTTCATGAGCACGTTGTCGATTTCGCGCGCGCCGCCCGCAGCGCGGCAGCGCGCGAGCACGGCGTCGATGATCCGGCTGTCGAAGGCGAACTGCTTGCCCGTGGCGTCGCGGTAACGCATGCGCAGCTGCTCGAGCTTCTTTTCGATGATGGCGCGCAGCACGGTGTCGTCGAGCGCGGCATACGGCACGGCAGTCATGCGCGCGAGGAACGCGGGGCGAAACGCGTGCAGCAATTCTTCGTGCAGCCGCCGCGCAAAGGCGTCGGTGGCGAGTGTCGCGGCTGGCGTATTGAGCAGCAGTTCCGCGCCCACGTTGCTGGTCGCGAGAATCACAGTGTTGCGAAAATCCACCACGAGCCCGGTCCCGTCTTCCATCACGCCCTTGTCGAACACGTTGTAGAAGGCCTCGAGCACATCGACGTGCGCTTTCTCGATCTCGTCGAGCAGCACGACACTATAAGGACGCCTACGCACGGCCTCGGTGAGCTGCCCGCCGCTCGCGTAACCCACATAGCCCGGCGGCGCGCCGCGCAGCTGCGAGACGGCATGCGCTTCCTGATACGCGGCGAGATCGATCACGATGAGATTGCGCTCGCCGCCATAGAGCGCGTCGGCGAGGGCGTAGGCCGTCTCGGTCTTGCCGACTCCCGTTGGCCCGACCAGCAGGAACACGCCGACCGGGCGCAACGGGTCGGCGAGCCCCGCGCGCCAGGCCTGAATGCGCATCGCGATACGGTCGAGCGCCGCGTCTTGACCGACGATGCGCTGCGCGAGACGGCCCTTGAGCGTGCGCACGGCGTGGGCCTCGTCGGCGAGCATCTTGCCGACCGGAATTCCGGTCCAGCTCGCGATCACGGCAGCGATGGTTTTCGAATCCACGCACACCGGGACCATGGGGTCGTCGTCGCGAATCGCTTCGAGGCCGCTTTCAAGGCGCGCCAGTTCGGCGGCGAGGTCTTCGCGCGGATCGGCGGCCTCGTTGCTTTCGTTCGCATCCTCGCTGTCTGGCGGTTCCTGCGCGCCGGCGCTGGAAGTCTCGCGCGGGTCGGCTTCGAGGGCGGCAAGGCGCGCGCGTACCGCGAGAATCTCGCGCACGGTCGCCGCCTCATCGTGCCAGCGCGCTTCCAGCGTTTCGACGAGCGCGGCGTTGTGCGCATGTTCGGTTTCGAGCACGGCGAGGCGCTGCGAGTGGTTCGCGCCCAGCACCGTTTCCGTGCGCAGGCGCAGCAGTTCGTCGTCGAGCGCGCGCTGCCGGTGCCGGGCCGCTTCGAGCTGCGGCGGCGTGTCGTGCTGCGCGAGCGCCACGCGCGCGCAGGCGGTGTCGAGCACGGCGATCGCCTTGTCGGGCAGCTGGCGCGCCGAGATGTACCGGTGCGAGAGCTTCACGGCATCGACGATGGCGGCGTCGAGAATCGTCACGCTGTGGTGCGCCTCGAACTTTTGCGCCAGCGCGCGCAGCATGGCGATGGCCGTGGGCTCGTCGGGTGCTTCGATCTGCACGAGCTGGAAGCGGCGCGCGAGCGCCGGGTCGCGCTCGAAGTACTTCTTGTATTCGAGCCATGTCGTGGCCGCGATCGTGCGCAGCTCGCCGCGCGCAAGGGCGGGCTTGAGCAGGTTCGCGGCGTCGCTGCCGCCTTCCGCGCCGCCCGCGCCGATCATCGTGTGGGCCTCGTCGATGAAGAGCACAACGGGGCGCGGGGAGTGCCGCGCCTCGTCGATCACCGCGCGCAGGCGCCGCTCGAATTCGCCTTTCAGGCCCGCGCCCGCCTGCAGCAGCGCGAGGTCGAGCATGCGCAGCGAGACCTCGGCAAGCGGCGGCGGCACGTCGCCCGCCGCAATGCGCAGCGCGAGGCCTTCGACCACGGCGGTCTTGCCCACGCCGGGCGCGCCCACGAGCAAGGGGTTGTTCTGACGCCGCCGCAACAGGATGTCGAGCGTCTGGCGGATCTCCGCATTGCGCCCGATGATCGGGTCGATGCGTCCCGCCCGCGCTTCGGCGGTCAGGTCAAGCGTGTACTGGTCGAGCAGGGCGCGGGTGGGCGTGGCAGGCTCCAGCGCACCCGCTAGCGCGGGGATGCTCGCGTTGCCGTCCATAGCGGCTTCGAGCGGCGCGTCAGGCGGCGCCGGCACGAGGGGCGCAAGCGGAGCAAGCGGCGCGGCCGCCTCGCTCGGCGCAAGCCACACAGCGAAGTTGGCGCGCAGCGCCGCGCTCGCCACGCGCAGCAGCGTTGGCGCCGCATGCACGGTGCGAGCGCGCAGCGCGTCGTTTTCGAGCAGCGCGATGAGCAGCGTCGCCGCACGCACGCGTGGCTGCTGGAGCACGACGGTGGACTGCACGAGCGCGTCCTGGAGCCACACGAGCAGGTCGGGCGAGAACGACGGCATGCCGGTGTTGCCGCGCTTGAAGCGCGCGATGGCGATGCGGATTTCGGCGGCGAGCGCGGCGCGGTCCACGCCGAAGTGCGGCAGCACGCACGCGAAGTCGCCGCCCTCGGGTTCGGCGAGCGCGAGCAGCCAGTGCTCGATTTCAACCACGAAATGCGTCTCGCGCAGGCATTGTTGCGCGGCGCGTTCGAGCGCTTCGCGCGGCTCGCGCTCGAGGCGCGCAACGAGCGTCTTGAGATCGAGCGTCACGGCGCGGTACGCCCTTGAGTGTCGTCGGGCGCAAGGCACGTGAGACGCGCGGGCGCCGATTCCGCCGCGCCGGCCCAGGCGGTCCAGCCTAGCCGCATAGGCGCGTGCCGTGCGAGGCGTGCGCGCGGCAATTCGCCTGCGCCGAGCTGCAGTTCGAGATGTACCTTGAGTTCGGCGCCGAACCACTCGGCGGCCAGCGAGTGCAGCGCTTCGTGGGCCGGCGCGCCCGGCAGGAATGCTTCGTACTGCTCACGCCTGAGCGGACCGAGGCGCACGCGGATGCCCTGGTGTTCGTCCCAGATCCTCGTGCCCGCAACGGCGTCCTGGCCGAGCCGCCGGTTGCGGCCGCCGGAGCCGATGGCCGTGCGGCTCGCGCTCGGCAACGTGCGCCAGCCGCCTGCGAACGGCGTGGAGCGAACGTGCACGCGGAAGTGATGGAGCACCATCACATCGAAACCCGCGAGCGAACGCCGGCGGTTCGCAAAGAGGCCCGCGCGCGCCAGTACGGCGCGCATGTCGAGCGGCTCGGGTGGCGGCGGCGCTGCTTGCGCCTCTTGCACTGGATGGTTGCCGTACGGGAGCAAACTCAGCGAGGCGTTGCCCGTGAGCGCGCGCAGCACGACGTCAGCCGAACGCTGCGCCGTGGCCGGCAGCGGTTCGGCGCTGCGGTACTTGCGCTGCGCGCGATAGAGCAGCGCCAGCAGCCGGTGCTGGAAGATGTCGAGAAACGCCGCCGCCGAGCGGTCTTTGCGGCGCAGCCGGTCCTGCAGCCATTCCTGCCACGCGCCGGGCAGAGGACCGTTCGGGCCGCCCAGCGCGAACGCATTGACCTGGAGTTGAGGCGGCCCGGCATGTTCGGATTGCGCGGCGGGTTCTTCGCCCGCATGCGGCTCAAAAGCGAGCGAACGCGGCAGGCCGCGCCGCAATGGCCCGAGCGCGCTCGCGGGAAACGCGGGAGAGAGATTGCCGCTCAGCGCGAGCGCTTCCTGGCCGGGGTCGAGGCCGGTGCCGAGCGGCTGGGCATGCGGCTGCAGCAATTCGAGCAGGCGCACGGCCTGCGTGAATTCGAACGCATGCGGCTCGTCGAACAGCCGCTGTGTCAGAGAACGAGCGGGCTGCCCATCGTCGGCCGCCATGTGCGGATCTCCCGACCGTCGCGTACGAGCGAGGTCTGTACGAAACGGTTGACGCTCGCATAGAGCGAGAAGAATTGCGCGAGCACGCCAGAAAAGAGCACGGTGCTCGCGCCCACGAAGCTCGCGTCGTCGAGTTCGATACGCACGCCAAGGCCATTGCGCCAGCCGCGCCAGCGGTCCGAGCCGACATGCGCGACGATGGGTTCGCTCGACACCGCCACGAGTCCCGCGATCTGGCGCTGTGAGGGGGCATGTGCACCGAGATTGTGGAGCATGAGCATTTCGCGCAGTGACTGCAGCGCCTGCGGGCCTTCCACGATCGACGCATGGTTCAGCACGAGTTGCGACACGAGACGCCAGCGCGACGTGCCGTCGAGCGCGGCCACGATCTGCGGCGTGGGCCGATGCGCAATGCGCACCTTCGCCACGGGGCCGGGCACTTCGAACGACAGCGCGGCGCCCGGCGCGAGCCGATGCGCCAGATGACGATTGGTGCACAACAGGTCCGCGGTGAGCGTGCGCGCCGCAGGGGCGGCGGGATTGAAGCGCGTGTCGACGAAAGTGAGCATGACATCGCTGCCGGGGCGCGACGCATGCAGGCCGCTCACGCGCCGCGCGTACCAGTAGACGGCAGAATCCGCACCGTGCATCGAGCCGTACCAGGGCGGCACGTCGGTGACCGTGCGGCCGGCCACGGCGCGCACATTGCGTATGGCGTAGATCTCGGTGCTCGATTCACGGTGCGCGTCGGGACTCACGCGCATTTCGCGCGCGGTGCCGTCGGGCCGCAACGGTTCGGAGGTGCGCCCGAACAAATTGAGCGCGGGAGCGCAGCCGAGCTGGATATCGTCGGTGTGCAACGTAAAGCGTCCGCGCGGGGCCGCCGTGAAGCCGATCACGAGATCGAGGCTTTCACCGGCATCGGCAGGCGGCTTGAACGGCAGGTCGAAAAACGCGAACTTCTCGGGAAACGCGAAGTACTCGACCAGCAGACGGCAGGCCGGATGCGCGCCGTCTTCGAGCGGCAGGAGCGCGTCGTTCTCGTCGAAGCCAACCGGGCTCGGCAGACCTCGTTGCGCGCACAACGTTGCGTCGGGTGCTTGCAGCCAGGTAGCGGCGCTGTGCGCGCCGAGCAGATCGTAGAGTGCAGCGGACGTAACGGGCGAGCCCGTGAGGCGCACCCGCAGTCGCTCGATCGGCAGCGTGCCCAGCTTGTGCGGCCCGGTGCTGCGCAGCGTGAGACGCAGCGCCGATTGCAGCGACGCATTGCTCGTGAGCGCCTGCGCTTCCTCGGCGTCGAGCAACTGGGCCGCGGCGAGGGTAAGCGGCCAGAGCATGACGTCGCTGCTCGTGCGCCAGTGGATCGACGTGCCGCTCGCGTCCACGTGCATGAGGGGCGTGTCGCGCGGCACGCGAAACCCCGCGGCGATGCTGCCTTGCGTGGGGTCGGGCTCGAACTGCACGATCGTCATGGAAGGCACGGGCCGCGACGCGTACGGATAAAACTGTTCGAGCAGGCCATCCGTGAGCGTGGTGTATTCGTCGTCGAGCGTGCGCTGGATGCGCGCGGTGAGCACCGCGAAGCTTTCGATCAGGCGTTCGACGTTCGGATCGGCGCTTTCGCCGGGGCCGAGTTCGAGCCGCCGGGCGATCTTCGGATAGCGCTGCGCAAAGCCTTCGCTCGCGCGGCGCAGATAGGTCAGTTCGCGCTGGTAGTAATCGAGCAGTTGCGCATCAAGCGAGTCGTTCATCGACGATCCCGATGGACTGCGTGTCGCCATGCTGCCCGGCGACGTAGGTGACGACGTGCTCCACGCCGTCGCTGCCGCGCAGCGTTCCCCGAATGCGCAGGCACAGGCGCCACGGCGCAGCGGCGTCCGCTTCGATTTTCACGCGCGGGCCGTGAAGGCGCGGCTCGAACGCGCGGATAGCCTCGGCCACTTCGCGCTCGATCACGGCCCGGTCTTCCGCGCGCGCCGCGCTTTGTCCGCTCCAGTCGGGCAGGCCATACAGCAGCACGTCCGGCGCGCGTGGCACGCGTGGCGTGCCGCGGCGCGTATTGAGCAGGCGCAGCAGCTCCGCGCGGACCGACGCACGCAAGCCCGCCGCATCGAGCGTGCGCGCGGCGAGTTCGTCGACGGACTCGTGCGCGTCGAAAGGCGCATCGTCGGCCAGCCGCTCGAAGAGCGGCATGGGCGCGACGGCGATGAAGGGGCGGACGTTCGCCACAGGCGCGCGCTAGCCCGCCGCCTTCACGACCTTGTTCGCGGCCAGGTCCCACGTGGAAGCCGCGGTGCCTTCCTTGGTGGCGTCGTCTTTCTGCGCGGTGAACTCCCACTTGATCTTCGTGAAGTTCAGCGAGAGCGTTTCCACGGGCTTGCCGCCCGCGCCGCCCGAGACGCTCACGTTGCTCAGCACGACATTGTTCAGCGTATAGGTGATGAACGGCATGACCTTGCCGTCGCTTTCGGCGGCGTTGCGGCCCACTACGACGGACGCGCTGGCAATGGGTTTGCCCGAGCAGCAATATTCGTTGAGCGTGGGCGTGGCGACGTCAACGAACTTCGTCACGGTGAATTCGCCGATATGGGGCTTGCCCGACGTGCGCTCCGAATTGCTGACGTCGTTCGTCACCTGCATCGCCACATTGTGGCTGTACGACATCAGCTCGATCTTGTCGGCATAGCCTTCCAGCGTGCACTCGCCTTTGATATCGGCGCCCAGGTCGAGAATGATCGAATCCATGGTTTGCTGCTCCCGAAGCAGTAAAGGAACACACGGGCCGCGTGCGCGGCGCCAGGCGCGTTCAGGGACCAGGGGCGCTCATGCGCCGCCTGGCCGTCGTGTCTTCATCGAATCGTTTGTCGTCGCTGCTGGATCAGGCGGCAGCCGGCGGCGGCAACGTCGCCACGAGCCGGATCGACGCGGTGAGTTCCTCGAGCTGGAAATGCGGCCGCAGGAACACCGTCGCGCGGTAAGCACCAGGCTTGCCGGGCACCTCGGTCACGTCCACACGCGCCTCGCGCAGCGGATACTGCGCCTTGATTTCCTGCGGCGCGTTGTCGTTCACGAGCACGTAGTCGGCAATCCACGTGTTGAGGTAGCTGCGCACGTTATCGCGCGTCATGAAGCTGCCGACCTTGTCGCGCATGATCGCCTTGATGTAGTGCGCAAAGCGCGAAGCCGCGAGGATATACGGCAGCATGGCCGAAATGCGCGCGTTCGCCGTGGCCTCGGGCGTGTTGTAGAGCGCCGGCTTGCAGGCGGTCTGGCCGCCGAAGAACACGGCCATGCCCTCGTTCTTCTTGTGCACGAGCGCGATGAAGCCGAGCGAGTCGAGCTCCTTTTCGCGGCGGTCGGTGATCGCCACTTCCGTGGGGCACTTCATGGCTTTGTCGCCCGAGGCCGTCTGGAAGATATGGTCCGGCAAGCGCTCGACGGCGCCGCCGCCTTCCACGCCGCGAATCGCCGCGCACCAGCTGTATTGGGCGAATGCGTTGGTAATGCGCTGCGCAAGCGCGTACGCGGAGTTGCCCCATAGATACTTCGAGTGGTCCGTGCCGTCGACGTCCTCGAAGAAGTTCATGCCCTCAACCGGGTTGCTGTCCGGATGATAAGGACGCCGCATCAAGATGTGCGGGAGCGTGAGCGCGACATAACGCGAGTCTTCGCTCTTGCGGAATTCGCGCCAGCGGGCCATGTCGATCGTCTCAAAGACCTTGGAGAGATCGCGCGGCACGCCCAGCTCCGTAAAGCTCGACATGTCGAAGAGTTGCGGGTGCGCCGCCGAAATGAACGGCGCATGCGCGGCGGCGGCCACGGAGGCGAGTTTTTCGAGCAGGCTCACGTCGGGTGTCTGGCGCGTGAAGTAGTAGTCGCCCACGAGCACGCTGAACGGAAAGCCGCCGAAGGTGCCGTATTCCTCTTCGTAGATCTTCTTGAATAGCGCACTGGTGTCGACGTCGATGGCCTTCTCGAGATCGTTCTGCAGGTCTTTCTTCGAAGCGTTCAGGAGGCGCAGCTTCAGGCGCGTGCCCGTTTCCGAGCCTTTCACGAGAAAGTGCAGGCCGCGCCACGACGACTCCAGCGCCTGCATGTCGGGGTGGTGCAGCACTTCATTGAGCTGCTCGCTGATCAGTTCGTCGATCTTGCGGATGTGGTCGTTGATCATCGCCACGGTGTCGCGGCTGATGGTCATGTTCTTGTCGAGCACCTGCAGCGCGAACTCGGCGAGCAGCTCGCGCGCGTGCTGCTGCTGTTCCTCATATTGCGCCATGCGCCCTTCGTGCACGATGCGGTCGAGCAGCGTGACCGTACCCGCCTGCGCGGTCGCGGCGGCCTGAATGTCGGACATGATCGTCTCCTCGTGTTGGGCTTAGCTCGCCGGCGTGTCGCTGGCAGGGGCAGGGGCGTCGCCTGGCTCCGGCGGCGGCAACTGCGCAGTGGGCGTGTCCTGCGGGTGCGCCGAGCGGATTTCGCTCAACCCCTTCGGGTCGTGCACCACTTCCTGGAGGAGCTTGTCCAGTTCGTCGTTGCCGTCGAGCTTGGTGAGGAGGTCGCGCAGGCGCAGCCGCGCGTCGTAAAGCTGTTTGAGCGGGCCGATCTGCTGAACGATGCTCACGGGATCGAAGTCGTCGATATGCTCGAACTTCAGCTCGACGTTGATCTTGCTGCCGTCGGCGGCGAGCGTGTTGTCGACCTGCAGCGTCACGCGCGGCCCGATCGACTTCATTACGTCGTTGAAGTTGTCGCGGTCGATGTCGACGAAGCGGCGCTCCGTCATTTTCGGCAACGGCTCGACGGGCTTGCCGGACAGGTCGGCAAGAATGCCCACGACGAGCGGCAGCTCGCGCTTTTCGATGGCGTTGCCCGTTTCGACGTCGTACGTGATCTGGACACGCGGCGGTCGGTTCCGTTCGAACCAGTGCTGGGTACTGTCGGCCATGGTCACCTCGGTGGCGGTCGTTCTTCTAATGCGTTGTGCAACGGGAGGAGATGCGCGTTTGTCGTCAATCTGCCTTTTTCATGATGCATTTTCTTTAAGACGACAATGGGCCGCAAAACGTAATTAAACGATTGCGCGATCCACTCCCGGCCCTTCAGAAAAAAGCACAGCTAAAGCATGCCCCCGGATTCGTCAGACGAGAGCATTCACGGCATTAAGCGTCGCGCTGCCTGGTTCTCAGCTTGTCCTTCGTCGCGCGAGACGTGAAGATAGACGGTCAGGACTTTAGAACAGTAAACGGGGAAATTCAAAGTATATTTACGGCGCATATACAGGATTCCTTTCAAGTTTATTTACTTATTCTTTTTGAATTGGTCGATTAGAAAATCGTTATTGCAATGACAAGTGGGGCGCTTGTAGACTACGCGCAAAACACCTTGCGCAGCAGAACATGCGTCTTGATTAGAAATACGAACTAGCATGAATTCTCCTGCGCGCGGGCAGGAGGCATCGCAGACAAGAGGCGACGCAAACAATGGGGATTGCGCAGTGATCACCACGTTATTCGCGGGCGCGTCGCGCGCCGCGCAGCCGCACGGCTGGCGCGCCGCCACGCTCGTGCTGCTTGCGCTCGCGCAGTGGCTCGCGGCGTGCTCGTCGCTGCCCAAGGTACAGGTGGATACCCTGGCCATTGCCGTTTCCATTCAAGCGAATCAGGACACGCCCATTGCCGTGGACGCCGTGCTCGTGCGCAATCCCCAGTTGCTCGACGCGCTGCTCGGTCTGCCTTCGGCGAAGTGGTTCGCGCAGCGCGATCAATGGCGCCGCGATCACCCCGAGGACATTACGGTCGTGTCGTTCGAAGTGGTGCCGGGTCAGCAGATCGCCGCGGCGCCGTTTCCGTTTGGCGGCAAGCGTGGCGCTGGCGTCGTGGTGTTCGCGGACTACCAGACACCGGGCGCGCACCGCGTGAGGCTCGACACGGGGCCCGCTCACGCGCTGCTGCTGCTCGGCGACCAGGATCTGAGCGTGCAGGCCTCGCATTGATGTGACGCCAATGTGTCATGTGAAGGTGTCGCGCAATGGTGCGGCAACACTGAACGACGGAACGTTTAGCAATAGAAAGCAAACACATCATGCGAACTTCGTTTCCCGATCCGGTCTGCTGGTTCGACGGCATGCCCTTGCTGCCGCAGCATTTCCAGACTCAGGCGCTGCACGCGGCGGGGCACGCCGCGCTGCTGGCCAGCGCCGCACGCGCGCATTACTGGGGCGTGCTTTCACTCGAGCACGACGCCGCGGGGCTTGCCCAGGGGCTCGTGCGCATCAGCGCGCTGGAGGCGATCATGGCCGACGGTCTCGCCATTCGCCACACGCCGCACGACCCGGTGCTGGAGATCGACGTGAGCCACGCGTTCAGCGCGCCGGATGAAGCGGTCACGATCTATCTCGCGGTGCCGCCGCTATACCGCGGCGGGCAGCTCGATGCGCAGACCGGGCGCTACACCCAGCGCGAGAGTCCGGATGTTCCCGATCTTGTCTCGGGCGGCGAGCCCGCTTCGATCACGACATGGTCGCCGCGCCTGCACCTCATGACCGATCTCGGCCGTCACGAATTCGACCGCTTGCCGCTCATGTGCGTGAGGCAGCAGGGCGGCGGCGTGGCGATTGCGGACTACGCGCCGCCGTGTCCGTTCGTGCGCGCCGACTCGGTGCTCGGTCAGCGCGTGATGCGGCTGCTGCTGCGCGTACGCGAGAAATGCGTGTTCCTGGCCGGGCGGCTGCAGGCGGCGCAGCGTGCGGAGGAGCGCGACGACACCGCGCAGATCGAGCGCCAGCTCTGCGCACTCTGGAGCCGCCTGCCCGAAGTGGAGGCGACGCTCGTCACCGGCATCGCGCACCCGGCCGAGCTGTATCGCGCCGTTGCCGGCATGACGGGCGCGCTCGCGGCGTTGCGCCCGGAGCGCGGGGTGCCCGCCTTCGCGACGTTCGATTACATGGCGCTGCTCGCGTCGTTCGATCCGCTGCTCGAATGGGCGGATGAAGCGCTCGCAACGATCCGCCAGGGCTATCGCGTACGTGCGTTCACCGAGGAGGGCGGCAGCTTCTGGATCGCACCGCCATTCGAAAGCGGCGGCAACGTTGCGCGCGAACTCGTGATCGGTTTGCGCATGCCGCCCGACGCCGGCGAGCACGACGCGAGCGTGTGGCTCGATCATGCCGTTGTCGCGTCGCGGCCCTACGTGCCCACGCTCGCGCGGCAGCGCATGCGGGGCCTCGCGCGCCGCCGCCTCGCGCGCGAGGAGCGCGCCGCCTACGCGACCGGAGACGACACCACGCTCTTCGCGGTGGGCGTGGAGGACGCCTGGTTCGACCGCGCGCAGCCGCTGTGCATCGAGGTCCGCACGAGCGTGCCAGGCCGCGCGCCCTGGGCCGTGCAGCTTTTCACGCCCACGGGCGACGCCGACGACGACGCGCGCCCCACGGGAGCCGACAATGCTTGACACCGGCGACCCGAACGACGAGCGCCTGCCGCTCATGCGCGCATTCGTCGTGGCGTTCGCTTTTGCGGAGAACGCGCGCCTGCGCGCCGTGGCCCAGGCCGCGAGCACGGCGAATGCAGCAAACGCCGCCAACGCCGAACCACCGGCCGATCCCCAGCGCGAGGCCGACACGCTTGCCACGCAGTTGCAGTCCGCCACGCGCAAGCTCGCGCGCGACGCCATGGCGTGGACCGGCGCGGCCGGCGAAGCGGACATTGCCGCCGCGCAATACGCCTATGTCGCGCTGCTCGACGAATTGCTGCTGTTTTCCGCGTGGAATGGCGCGAGCGCATGGGAGGCATGGCCGCTCGAAGCGCGCATTTTCGGCACGCGCGCGGCAGGCGAGCGCATTCCGGCCGCCATTGAAACGCTGCTCGCGCAACGCGATCCGGCGCAGCGCGATCTTGCCAATGTCTATCTCGCCTGCCTCACGTTAGGCTTTCGCGGCCGCCTGCGCGGCGAAGCGGGCGCGTTGCGCCACGACCAGTTGCGCCATGCGCTGTTCGCCTTCGCCATGCAGCGCGACCCGGAGCCCAACCGGCTTGGCGCGCCGCTCGAACGCGCCGCGCTGGCGCCGCGCGAAACCCGGCCGCTCACGCAGATGTTTCCAGACCGCGCACGCCTCGCGCTGTTCGTGGGCGGCGGATTCGCGGTGCTGCTCGGCGTGTCGCAACTGCTGTGGCTCTACGCGACAGCGCCTGTGCGTCCATCGCTCGAACAGTTCGAAACCGTGTCGATGATGCAAGGGCGTCCGTCGCAGATCAACCATACGAGCACCACCGGCATGGTGCTGCCGCGCGCGAGGACGATCCGCAGACTGCGGCCGCCGGCTCCGCCCGCCAACCAGCAACTCGCGCCGCAAACGCAGGACACCCCCGCGGCGCAGACGGTTTCCACTTCGCCGCTCTCGACGCCCTCGACGCTCGCGCTCGCGGCGCGCCGCATCGTCCCGGTGAGCGTGCAAAGCGCCGACGAAGCCAGTGAAGAAAACACGGACGGCGCGCCACGGGGAGCCCGTCCATGACGAGCACACTCATCGTTATCCTGATCGTCCTGATCGCACTGTTGATCGGGGGGCTCGTGGCTGCGCTCGTCGTGCGCTGGGTGCGCGCGCGCGACGAACGCAGGCCGCTGCGCAATTTCACCGCCATGATGCGAGCGGCGCACAACGCGATGGGCGTGCGCGACCCGTACTCGGTGCCGCGCGTGCTGGCCACGGGCACACCGGCGGCGCTCGACGCGCTGGCACGCGGCTGGCGCCTCGCGAGCGTGGGCGAGCCAGCCTGGTTCGGCAGGCTCTGGCACGACGCAGAAGGCATTCTGATTGCCGAGCCGGGCGACTCGCTCGGCGCGCGCGCGGCCGCCGAGCGCCGGCGCGGCGCGACCGGCGGGCGTTTGCTGCGCGGCTTGTTGCGCAACCGGCCGGGGCGGCCGCTCGACGCGCTCGTGTGGGTGATCGCGCTCGATACGCTCGTCGACGAAAACGGCACGGCGCGCGCGGATACCGATGCCGCGCTCGAAGCGTCGCGCACGGTGCTCGCGCTGCAACGGCAGCTCGGGCAGATGCTGCCGCTCTACGTGGTGGTCACGGGCTGCGACGCGCTACCGGGCTTCGACGCGCTCGCGGCACGCCTGCGTCGCGAGCGCATCGAAACGCCGCTGGGCTGGGCCTCGCCCTATGCGCCGCGGCGCGCCTTCGAGCCCGCCTGGGTAGACGAAGCGTTCGCGGACATGAGCCGCGCGCTCGCGGCGACGGTCACCGAAATGGGTACGCTCGACGGCGCGCTGGACGGCGACGTGTTCCTGCTGCCGCAGCGCATCGACACGCTGCGCGAGCCATTGCGCGAGCACATCGAACCGACCTTGCGCGGCGCCGCCGACGGCACCGCGCCGCTCCTGCGCGGCATCTGGTGCGTGGGCGCGATGCCGCAGGCGCAGGAGCGCGAAGAGCCCGCCATCACGAATGCGGCGCGCAAGGATGCACCGGCCTTCGCGTCGCGCCTGTGGCACGACGTGCTGATGCCGGGGCAGGGACTCGCGCTCGCCATCCCGCGCGTGCTCGCGCTGCGCATGCGCCGCTACCGCATCGCCACGTTCGCCGCGATTGCGCTGGGCGTGTGCTGGTGCGTGGGGCTTGGCGTGACCACGTGGCACGTGCGCAGCGACGCGCGTGCGCTCGCCAGCAGCTACGACGCGCTGGCGCTCGCGAGCGCCGCCTGGCACGAAACGGGCGCGAGCGGTGGCGAAGCGGCGGCGGCAGGCGCACTGGGCAGCGCCGCGAACGCCTTCGTCAAGGTGCCGCGCTGGCAACTCGCCACGCCGTTCATGCCGCTGTCGTATTTCGGCCTGCGGCGGCGGCTCGACGAAGCGCAATACCACGTGCTGAGCGGGCTCGTATTTACACCGCTGCGCACGCGGCTCATCAGCCGTCTCGCCGATCTGAACTGCGCCGGCGCCCCCGTTGGGTCGGACGTCAACGCGAGCCTCGCGGCCGCCGCGCGGCGTCCCCAGGACCTGCCCGAATATACGCAGGGCACGCGGCTCGTCACGAACGCGGCGCAGACCGAGCGGCTCATCACAAACTACAACGAGCTGGTGGAGCGCGACTCGGGCAACACCGTCATGCTCGCGCAGCTCATGCGCGGGGCGGTAGGCGTGAGCTTTTCGCCCGATCATGTGGCCGACCGCGCTGGGCTCGACGACGCGGTGCGCGCGAGCGCCGTGGAAGGCGGCCAACTGCCGTTCGACGGCACCGAGGCGCGCGCCGCGCAAGCGCGGGCGAGCGTGTGCTTCGAGGAGACCTTCGACCGCTGGTTCGACGACATTTATCAGGACTCCTCGCTCACGACGAACGCTGCGCAAATCCAGACCATGCTCGCCGATCTCAAGGCGCCCGGCGCAGTTCCCACCACCGCTTCGCTCTCCGAACTGGCCACGCGCATCGACACGCTCGCCACCCAGGTCGATACCGCCGACCACGGCTGGGCGGGCACCCACGGCCAGGAACTCGTGCCGGGACTCACGGCGACCTTCGACACGGCAAAAGGCCTGCGCCTGATCGGCGCGACACCGGTGGCGAGCGTGCTGGAGCACGAGCAAAGCGAACAAAGCGCATTCGCGGCACGCTGGCTCGCAAGCGGCAACCTGCCCGGCGTGCTGGTCTCCAATCCCGCCACGGGGCTGCAACTGGCGGCGGACCTGCTGCCGCTGCGCGATGCGCTGCGCACGTTGCTCGGCCAGTCGTTCGTTGCGGGCGCGGGCAGTGCAATGGCCGAAATTCGCGGCGTGGATGCGGACTCGGCGCAGCGCGCGCTGGCAGTCCTGCCGGCCTACAAGCAATATTCAGCGGGACTTCTGGCGCAGGCACCCGAAGCGTGGCGCGGGCCGCTCCTCGCTGCGGCAGGCAACGCGACCGTGCACAGCATGGTCGCCGCGCTGTCGGCGCCCGCGGCGCCGAATGGGGCGCGCAACGTCGCGTATGCGCCGCAAACGCAAGGTGCACCGTTCGACACGCTGCGCAAGAACGCGACCGATCTCGTGGAAGCGTTCGACTCGCTCGGCCGCCCCGATCTCGCACAGGCGGTCGCCCTGCGCGTGAGCGACGCCGCGCTGGACGTGCTGCGCGCGACCGATGCGCAGTTGCAATCGCTCGAACCGTTCCGGCCCGTGCGCGGCGACTTCTCGGCCTGGAACGGCAACGCGGGCGGGTCGATGCGCGCGTTTGGGGCCGCGACGCCCGAAGCGCTGCAAACCTATCTCGCCGCCCAGGCGGGCGCGGTGGCCGACACGGCCACGCTCGCGTCGAGCGCGCTCGACTGGCTCACGGCGCAGAACCCGCCGCTCTCCACGGCGGATGCGCGGCTCGTTGCGCGCTGGAAGGCGCTCTTCGCGGACCTCGCGCAATACCGCGCGCGCAGCCCGGCCAGCGCGCTGGTGGCGGTGCCGTCGATCATCTCGAACCAGCTCGACAAGATGGACCTCGACACGTGCAGCGCCTCGCTAGCGCAGGTCGATGTGCCGGGCGCGGGCGACATCGTCTCGAGCGCGGGCATGCGGCTCGTCTCATCCGCGCGCGAGCGCTGCTACCGGCTGCAGATCGGCACCGGCGGCGAGGCCTATGAACAGTTGCGCGGCTATTTCGCGCGGTATCTGGCCGGGCGCTTCCCGTTCTCGGCGGACGCGAATGCGCAGGCCGCCGACCTGCGCCAGACGGCGGCGTTCGTGGCGCTGCTCGACGCGAAACTCGCGGACGCGCAACGCGGCATGAGCGCCGCGGCGGCGAGCGGCGGCCAGCAAGCGGGCGCGCAGCAGTTTCTCGCGAAGCTCGCGCGCGCGAAGCCCTGGCTCGACGCGCTGGTGGCGCGCGGCGCGGACGGCGCGCTCGTGGGCGTGGACGTGGCGGTGGACTGGCGCATCGACCGCGCGGACGAAGCCGGCGCGGACCAGGTGATCCAGTGGTCGCTCGCAAGCGGCAGCCAGACGCTCGCCTGGCCCGCTGTAGCCGGCACGCCGCTGCGCTGGGCGCCGGGCCAGCCTGCCGCGCTGAGCCTGCGCTGGGCGAAGGACGGCCCGTGGCGGCCGATGCAGGACGCTTCGCAGCCGACGCTTTCCGTCGATGGCGAAGCCGCCACCTGGGCGGCAAACGACACATGGGCGCTGTTGCGCCTCGTGCGCCTGCACGTGGTGCCGGACGATGGCCCGGATGGCGGCACGGGAGCCGGAGCGGGAAGCGCGCGCATGGTGCTGAGCGTGCCGGTGCGCGACCGCAACGGCGGCACGCAAACCGCGCGCATGTTCATGCGCGTGGGCATGACGGGCGCAGCGAAAACGGCGCTCACGTGGCCCGACCTGCCATACGCGGCGCCGGGCTACAGCGTGTACGGCACGCCTGCGGTCACTTATGGACCGTATCCGTCGAGCAACTCGATCACCCAGGCGGGGCACGGATGAACCCGGCATTCGACATCGAAGCACTCGTTCAACCCATACCGGGCGATGCGCCCGCCGGCGTCTCGCTGCTGCACGATGCCTCGTTCGACGCGATCAAGGCGGCGCGCCGCGAGGACGATCCGGCACTGCCCGCGGGTATCTGGCAAACCACGCTCAAGGTCGCGGACTGGGCTGCGGTCGAAGCGGGCTGCGAGGACCTCCTGGCACGGCGGAGCAAGGATCTGACGCTTGCCGCATGGCTCGGCGAAAGCTGGCTGCAACGCTATGGCAGTGTTGCATTGCCGGCTTGCTTCGCATTGCTGAGCGAATTGTGTGCGCGCTATTCGGACGACATCCATCCGCTGCCGCGCGACGGCGACATGGGTTTTCGTGCCGCGCCGCTCGCATGGGTTGCCCAGCAGTTCCCGACCTTGCTCGCCGGGCGTATTGCGCTGTGCGCGGGGCCCGATGGCACGGCACTGACGCTTGCGCGCTGGCAGGGCGCGCAGCGCGAGGCCGTTGCGGTGAAAGACCGCAAGGACGTGCCTGCGGCGAAGCGCGAGGAAGCCGCGCGGTTGGCGCAGGCGCTGGCGCAGGCCGCGCACGAAGCGGCGCCCGCCGCGCTGCGCGATCAGTTGCAGGCGCTGCGCTCGGCCCGCGCGCCGATTGCGAAGCTGGATGCGTGGTGCACGCAGCGGCTCGGCGCGGAAGCGCCGTCGTTCGGGGCGGTGGTGGACACGCTGGAGCGCATGGAGGGCGTGTTGCGCGACTGGCTCACGAAGCATCCCGAATGGGAGGACGTACCGATGGTTGAGGCCGCATCGATTCAGGAACCGGCGGCGCTCGAGCCCGCAGCGGTTCAGGTTGCTCCGGCTGGCGCGGCGCAGGAGCCGACGGGGCCGAAAAGGCTCGATGTGCCTCAGTCGCGCGACGAGGCGTACAGGCTGCTGGCCGTTGTTGCGGACTACCTCATGCGCTACGAGCCGCACAGCCCGGTGCCCTATATGCTCAAGCGGGCGCTCGATTGGGGCGGCAAGCCGCTGCCGGAGCTTCTGGCCGAGTTGATGGCAGGTGAGCGGGGCAGAGCGCTGGGGGCGGCGCTTGGGTTGCTGCCAGAGAGCGAGTAAAGGCCTTTAAGGCCGCCACCCCTCACCATCGGGGAACGTATATTTCTCGAGCGACTCCGGCTTCATTTCGATGCTGTAGCCAGGCCGCTGCGGCGGCATATACCGCCCATTGCGGATCACGACCGGATCGACAAAATGCTCATGCAAATGATCGACATACTCGAGCACCCGGTTCTCCAGCGAAGCCGAAACGCACAGATAGTCGAACAGCGAAATATGCTGCACGTACTCGCACAATCCCACTCCGCCCGCATGCGGGCACACTGGAATGCCGAACTTCGCCGCCATCAAAAGCACGACGATCACTTCGTTCAGTCCACCTAAGCGGCAGGCATCGACCTGGCAAAAATCGATCGCCTGCGCCTGCAGCAGTTGCTTGAACATCACGCGATTGTGACAATGCTCGCCCGTCGCGACCCCAATCGACCCCAAACGCCGGCGAATCTCCGCGTGGCCGAGAATATCGTCGGGGCTCGTCGGCTCCTCGATCCACCACGGGTCGAATTCCGCGAGACGCCGCATGTTCGCCACGGCTTCGTCCACGTCCCACACCTGGTTGGCGTCCATCATCAGCTTCAGGTTCTCGCCGATTTCCTCGCGCAGGATGCGTGCGCGCCGGACGTCTTCGTCGAGATTGCCGCCCACTTTCTGCTTGAAATGCGTCCAGCCCAGCGCGACGCCTTCGCGCGCGAGGCGGCGAATCTTGTCGTCGTCGTAGCCTAGCCAGCCCGCCGAGGTGGTATAGGCAGGGTAGCCCTGTGCGAGCATTTCCGCTTCGCGCGCGCCCTTCGTCTTCGCGTGACGGTGCAAAATGGCTAACGCTTCGTAAGGCGTGATCGCATCGGTCACATAGCGAAAATCGAGGCACCGCACGAGTTCCTCGGGGCTCATGTCGGCGAGCAGTTTCCAGACCGGCTTGCCAACCGATTTGGCCCACAGATCCCATACCGCATTGACGACCGCCGCCGTAGCGAGATGGATCGCGCCCTTGTCCGGGCCGATCCAGCGTAATTGGCTATCCGAAGTAAATGCGCGCCAGAATGCGCCCATATTCGCGGTGATGTCTTCGAGCCGCTTGCCGACAATCAGAGGCGCGAGCGCGTTCACGGCTGTCACGCAAATTTCATTGCCGCGGCCGATGGTGAACGTGAGGCCGTGCCCGGTGAATTTGTCAGGAGAATCGGTTTCGAGCGTGACGTAGGTGGCGGAGTAGTCCGGCGCGGCGTTCATGGCGTCGGAACCGTCGAGCGAGCGCGAAGTGGGAAAGCGGATGTCGCGAACGGAAAGCTTGCTGATCGTGGTCATTCGAACTCCCTATGGAAGGGACGGCTTTCGGGTAGGGGAAAACCAGGCGTTTGCACGCGTTGACAACGCTGAATCTGCTACCTAGCATGCTAGCATGTCTTCTCAAAATCAAGCGCGCCGTGAACTCTTCATCCGAAGTGGCGAGTGTCGCCGGCAATCCTTATGTCGCACTGCAAAAGATCAGGGGCGGCGAGCGCGGCAGTCTGACTGACGCGGTCGAGCAGGCGCTCAGAGAAGCGATTGTGACGCTCGCGCTGGAACCCGGAATGATGATCGACAAGATGGCGGTCTGCGAACGCATGGGCGTGTCGCGCTTTCCGGTTTCCGCCGCGCTGGCGAAGCTCGCGCACGCGGGGCTCGTCGAAGTTTTGCCGCAGCGCGGCACGCGCGTGAAGCCGATCGCGCTCGACGATATTCGCCAGCATCTGTTCATTCGCAGCGCGCTCGAAGTCGAAACGGTGCGCGGCGTCGCGCGCATGAAGAATAGCGCCACGATCGACGCACTGGCCGCCAATCTCGACGAGCAGCGCAAGGTCGCGGGAAACGGTCAGCGACTCGTGTTTCATGAGCTCGATCTCGCGTTTCATGAAATCCTGCTCGACGCGGTGAACCTGCCGCGCGTGAAGGAGATCGTCGCGGTGTCGCGCAACGCGCTCGATCGCGCAAGGCAATTGTTGGCGAGCCCGGAGCGTCTCGCTCATACGCTCGACGAACACGAACGGATTTTCGAGGCCATTCGCGCCGGCCGTGCTGACGCGGCGGCGAAAGCCATGCACGACCATCTCGATCAGGTGATCGAGGAGTTGCGCCGGTCGGCGAAAGCACGGCCGGATCTCTTTGCGCCATAAGCACCTTAAGTACCTGCGTACCCTAAGCAGCCTGGCCTTACGTCAAGCAACGACCGTACTTCAACCACCTTCGTGCAGCGCCGGAAGCTTCGCCGCGCACGGAATCAAGGGGCCCCGGTAATGTGTCTGGCTTTTCTTTGCGGATTTGCGCCATGACGCCGCTCATTTCCGTTAGCAAGCTGAGCAAGAGCTTTCCTGGCGTGAGAGCGCTGCACGAAGTGCAATTCGAGCTCATGGCGGGCGAAGTGCACGCGTTGATGGGCGAGAACGGCGCGGGCAAGTCGACCTTGATGAAGATTCTCGCGGGCGTCTATACGCGCGACTCGGGCGACATTCTCTACGATGGCCAGCATGTCGCGTTTGCAAGCCCGCGCGAGGCGCAGGCTGTGGGCGTCGGCATCATTCATCAGGAACTCCAGCTGATGAATCATTTGACCGTCGCGCAGAACATGTTCATTGGCCGCGAGCCGCGCGGCCGTCTTGGGCTCTTTCTCGACGAAGACAAACTCAATGCGCAGGCGCATGCGATTCTCGCGCGCATGCACGTGCAGCTCGACCCGCGCACCGTGGTCGGCTCGCTCACCGTCGCGAGCCAGCAGATGGTCGAGATCGCCAAGGCGCTGTCGTACGATTCGCGCGTGCTCATCATGGACGAGCCGACTTCCGCGCTCAACGACGCGGAAATCGCCGAGCTTTTCCGCATCATTCGCCAGTTGAAAGAGCGGGGCGTGGGAGTCGTCTACATCTCGCACAAGATGGATGAGCTCAAGCAGATTGCCGATCGCGTCACCGTGCTGCGCGACGGCGAATACGTGGCCACTGTCGGCGCCGCCGATACGAGCGTGCAGGCCATCATCGGCATGATGGTCGGCAGAACGCTCGCCGACGTCGCGCCGTATCAGGGGCCGGCGCAGCAGGGCGAAGTCGCGCTCGAAGTGAAGCATTTGAACGCGGGCCCGCTCGTGAAGGACGTGAGTTTCACGTTGCGCAAAGGCGAAATACTCGGGTTTGCGGGACTCATGGGCGCGGGCCGAACCGAAGTCGCGCGGGCGGTGTTCGGTGCGGACCCGGTCGAATCCGGCGAGATCTTCGTGAAAGGCGCAAAGGCGTCGATCAAAACGCCGAGCGACGCGGTCGCGCACAGCATCGGGTATCTCTCCGAGGACCGCAAGCGCTTTGGCCTTGCGACCGGCATGGACGTCGAATCGAACATCGTGATGTCCAATCTCGGCAAATTTCTCTCGCTGAATCTGTTTTTACGCCGCATGCAGATACGCAAGACGGCGGCGCATTTCATCAGCCTCCTCGCCATTCGCACGCCTTCCCCTACGCAGCCGGTGCGCCTGCTCTCGGGCGGCAACCAGCAGAAGATCGTCATTGCGAAGTGGCTGGAGCGCAACTGCGATGTGCTGTTCTTCGACGAGCCCACGCGCGGCATCGACGTTGGCGCGAAAAGCGAGATCTACAAACTGTTGCGCGCGCTCGCGGAACAAGGCAAGGCGATTGTGATGATCTCGTCGGAACTCCCGGAAATCCTGCGCATGAGCGACCGGATCGTAGTGATGTGCGAAGGCCGTATCACTGGCGAACTCTCCGCCAGCGAGGCGAGCCAGGAGCGCATCATGCATCTCGCGACCCAGCGCGAAACCTTGCAAGCGGCATGAGCCTCAAGAGGTCGAATCCATGACTATGCAATCGGATACTGCAGCACTGGCGGATCAGAAACGGTCGGCCGGTTTAAAGGCGCGCATTTTCTCGCCTACCGCGCTGCAGAAAATGCTCGCGTTCGCCAGCTTGATCCTGCTGCTGATCTTTTTCAGCTTCGCTTCGCCTGCATTCATGCAGATGGACAATATCCTCGGCATTCTGCAGGCAACGGCTGTGAACGGCGTGCTCGCCATTGCCAGCACGTTCGTCATCATCACGGGCGGCATCGATTTGTCCGTTGGCACGTTGATGACGTTTACGGCCGTGATTTGCGGCGTATTCCTGACCTATTGGCATTTGCCGATGTGGATCGGCGTGCTCGCCGCAATCGTAACGGGCGCGCTGTGCGGAACCATTTCGGGCACGCTCACGGCGAAGATGAAAATCCCGCCGTTCATCGCCACGCTGGGCATGATGCTGCTGCTCAAGGGACTCTCGCTCGTGGTCTCGTCGGACAAGCCCATCTATTTCACCGACACCGAAAACTTCTACATGATTTCGCAGGACTCGCTGATCGGCTATTTCCTGCCCAGCGTGCCCGTGCCGAACGCGGTGCTGATTCTGTTCGTGCTCGCGATTGCGAGTTCGATCACGCTGAACCGCACGGCGCTTGGCCGCTATACGTTCGCGCTCGGCAGCAATGAAGAGGCCGTGCGACTTTCGGGCGTGAATGTCGATCGCTGGAAGATCGCGATCTATGGTCTTGGCGGCGCGATTTGCGGCATTGCAGGACTGTTGATCGCCTCGCGTCTGAACTCTGCACAGCCGGCGCTCGGCCAGGGTTACGAGCTGGAGGCTATCGCGGCGGTCGTGATCGGCGGTACGTCGCTGAGCGGCGGGTCGGGCACGATACTCGGCACCATCATCGGCGCGTTCATCATGAGCGTGCTGACGAACGGCCTGCGCATCATGTCGGTCGCGCAGGAATGGCAGATCGTGGTAACGGGGCTCATCATCATTCTCGCGGTGTATGCGGATATCTTGCGGCGCAAGAAGCGTTGAAAGAGGAGACGGAAGAAGCACGGAAAGAACGGGGAGTAAAACAAGACTCCCTCAACGGCTGGAGGTCTATGGCCCACCTTAGGAGGAGAAACGTCATGTTGAAAAGAAAACTCATCAGTGCCGTAATCGGAGTGGGCGCGCTCGTGGGCGCGTCGAGCCTGACCTATGCTGAGGAACCCTACATTCCGATTATTTCGAAAGGCTTCCAGCATCAGTTCTGGCAAGCCGTGAAGTCCGGCGCGGAACAGTCGGCGAAGGCGAACAACGTCCGGATCACGTTCGAAGGCCCTGAAACCGAGGCCATGGTCGACAAGCAGATCGACATGCTCTCTGCCGCGCTCGCCAAGAAACCGCAGGCGCTCGGCATTGCCGCGCTCGACAGCAAGGCCGCCGTTCCGCTGCTAAAACGCGCGCAGTCCAGCAAGATCCCCGTGATCGCGTTCGACTCCGGCGTCGACAGCGATATTCCGCTGACGACCTGCGCCACGGATAACCTCGCCGCCGCCGCGCTCGCCGCCGACAAAATGGCGGAGATGATCGGCAACGCAGGCGAAGTCGGCGTGATCGTGCATGACCAGACGAGCCGCACGGGTATCGACCGGCGCGACGGCTTCCTCAACGAGATGAAGACGAAGCACCCGGGCATCAAGATCGTTTCCGTGCAGTACGGCGCGGGGGACCACCTGAAGTCGGCGGAAATCGCCAAGGCCATGATTCAGGCTAACCCGAACCTCAAGGGCATTTTCGGCGCCAATGAGGGCTCGGCGGAAGGCGCGGCGATTGGCGTGAAGGAGTCGGGCAAGAAACTGGTGCTGATCGGCTTCGACTCGGGCAAGGAGCAAAAGGAAGCGATCATGTCCGGCCTGATGGCGGGCGCGATCACGCAGAACCCGGTCGGTATCGGCAAGTGTGTGGTCGATTCTGCGGCGAAGGCGTTGAAGGGCGAAACGCTGCCGAAGAAAATCGACACGGGCTTTTACTGGTACGACAAAACCAATATGAGCGACCCGAAGATCGCTGCAGTGCTTTACGACTGATTGGTTTGGGTCGAGCGCAAAACGAGAGGAAGAGCTGCGGCTCTTCCTCTTTGTTTTGGGAGTCTGCGGCGCACGTCAGACCCACTGCCGGCGTTCGATCATCCGCTGCCGCGATGACCCCTCTCGAAGGTACAGCGGCCATTGCCTTATTGCCGTGGTCGGTGGACCGTCCGGGCGACCTTCAGCCCCTACTTACCGTCACTCCCCAGTGATTCGCTTGCATGTGGGGACTTTACCCAGGCCGTTTGGAGTGCATGCCGACTCCCTTTCCTATCCGTCCAGGCAAAGAATGACATGGCAGTCGCCGAGCGAGAGTGCCGGGAGGTGCCATGCCCGCCACGGGTTCGCGGCAGGACCGGGTTCCCATCGTCGAGCGACTTTCCTCTAGATTTTCAGCTTCGTCGTCAGTTCGCTGAGGGATCACATCATGAACAAGCTCACTGCCACCATTCTTGCCAGCTGCGTGTCGTTCGCCGCTGCGGGCGCCTTCGCTGCTGATAGTGCGTCAACCGACGCGAATTCCGAAGACGCGACGAGTCAGGAGACCACCGCAAAGAGTGCAACGGAATCAGACGCGATGAGTGTCGACAGCATGGCCAAAGACGGGATGAAAGAAGATGCGATAGACCATGGCGGCATGGCCGAAGATGGAACCAAGAATCCCGAGGTGAAGTGAACTCCTTCCAGGCGTTCGCTCCTGGCCGACTACTGGCCTACGCGAACGCCCGAAGCCGACCCGTTTCGGCCATTGCGCATTCGCAGCAGCAACGCCTGCTTTCAGGACTACTGCGTCCGATCCAGGTATCGCTCGTGTTGAACGAAGTCGGTACAGATTTGCCTTGACAAGGCCACGAATAAATTGGCCGATAAAATCCTTGCGCATCGCGGATCAAGTGAGAATTGACGACCGCCTCACCTTGTCCCGGTTTTCAGCGACGGCGCGTTGGAAGAAGCCCCGCCGAAGGGGCACTCAAAATCAGTTCGTCGCGGTGGCAGGTTTCGTTTCTGACTTCACGTCAGCTTTGACGTCCTGCTTGATTCCAGCTTTCTCTGAATCCGATTTGCCGAACAGCATCGTTATGAGGTCGGGATAATCGAAAGCCGAACCGTTCGCGGTGTCGATAGCCGCGCCGACAATGCCGCCGAAGAGAATGTTACCGAACGCTGAACCTTTGACGGATGATTTCACGGTGCTTGTCGCGGGTTCAAGGCCATCCTTCTTGCAAGTGACATTCAGTGCGTCGGCGGAACGATGAACCGTCACGGTCCCCGGCGTAGTCAGGAACCACGTGCCTTTATCGTTTTTCAGTTCGCACGTTGCGCCAGTCACGGTATCCGCGCCTTTATGCGCATCGACAGAAAGAGTTTGCTGCGTCCCACCAACAATCGATGCACAGCCGGACATCAGGACGGTCGCGCCAGCAATAGCAGTTATGATTATTCTCTTCATACTTCGGTCTCCTACACATACAGAATAAACAGGTTGGCCTCTACGGCCATTTATAAAATGGTGCCACGCGGCACAGTGACCAACCGCTGAAGCGAACCCATTTACATCTTGTTACAAAAACAGAATGCGGGTGGAACTGTAGGGGATCACGTAACCCGCGTTTTATCTTTTTACGACAATTTTTTCGTATTTCATGCCACTAGGCGTAAACGCCAAGGCGTGCAACCGAGCGCAGGGAAGGGTGGACATGAGCGACTTCCTGCGCAAGCACAAGGGCGCATTGCCAGGTGAAGTACGGCGAGACGGCCATCAAAACGCTCATGGTGCGCCAGTCCGGTCAGGTCTACGAACGGGACCTCGGGCCGGGCAGCGCCACGAAAGCGGAGGCGACAAAGACGTTCGGCCCGGGGCCAGGCTGGAGCAAGGTGCCTGATCGCGATAGCGAGTCATCCGTTCGCATGCGGTGCGCAAATTGTGCGAGCGTTGCTTCATCGCCGACTAACGTCCAACGTGGTCGGCCGTAGCCAACTCTGAACCGCCTTTCAGACCGGCGCACGCCAATGACCTGACTGCCAGTCCCAAACAAGTCGAACTTCTCTCGACGCGCTCCACATCCCGGCCGTGGTAGCCATGACGAGTCGGACATCTGGATCATCTATTCTTGAGAGAGGCCCGACTCTTCATGGCCGGTCGTAGTCCGACTTGAGTTGCGGATCCCGGACAGGCCAATTCGGACCCATCGTCGGGAGGGAGGGTGCAATGGTCGAAGAGCACGTTGCTGCCGTCAGCGCCAGCGGGGCGGCGACCGCCAGAGGCTGGCGTGCGATTTTGGCGCCGGCTCAATGGCTGACGAACTACAAACTGCGGTGGCTTTCTTCCGATCTCGTAGCCGGGGTGACGCTTGCTGCCTACGGCATTCCTGTCTCGCTAGCCTACGCGACGCTCGCTGGATTGCCGGCTCAATACGGCATATATGGCTATCTGGTGGGGGGGATCTTCTACGCGCTGTTCGGTTCGTCGCGCCAGCTGGCGATTGGACCCACTTCGGCAATCTCGATGCTCGTCGGCGTGACGGTCGTGGACATGGCCGGCGGCGATGCCGAACGGTTCGCGTCCATTGCCGCATTGACGGCGGTACTGATCGCCGCCATGTGCCTGCTGGGGTGGCTCCTGCGGCTCAGTTCGCTTGTGAACTTCATCAGCGAAACGATACTGCTTGGCTTCAAGGCCGGAGCCGCGCTGACGATCTCACTGACTCAATTGCCAAAGCTGTTTGGTGTCAAAGGGGGCGGTGAGCAGTTCTATGAGCGTGTCGCGATTCTGGTTGGGCAGCTTCCTGGCACCCATCTTGTCGTGCTTGCGTTCGGGCTTGGCGCGCTGGCCCTGCTGATGCTCGGCGAAAAATACTTGCCTGGGCGCCCGGTCGCCTTGTTCGTGGTGGCGCTCTCCATCGTGCTGCTGTCGGTGACGCCACTGGGCAGCATGGGGTTCACGGTCGTCGGAAATTTGCCGCGCGGATTGCCCGGTTTTCATTTCCCGCCGCTCAGGGTCCGTGACGTCGATGGCATCGTTCCGCTTGCGTTCGCGTGTCTGCTGTTGTCGTACGTGGAGAGCGTATCGGCGGCACGCGCTATCGCGCAGAAGCACGGATATGAAATCGACCCGCGTCAGGAGCTATTGGCGCTCGGCGCGGCGAATCTCGCCGTAGGCGTCTTTCATGGGTACCCGGTGGCGGGTGGTTTGTCGCAGTCCTCCGTGAACGACAAGGCCGGCGCGAAGACCCCGCTGGCGCTAGTGTTCGCGTCGATTGCTATCGGCCTGTGCCTGATGTTCCTCACAGGTTTGCTGGTCAACCTGCCCAACGTTGTTCTGGCGGCCGTCGTGTTGGTGGCGGTCAAGGGCCTCGTTGACATTCGCGAATTGCGCCACGTCTGGTACGCCAGCCGCTACGAGTTTATGGTGTCGATGGTCGCCTTCATTGCCGTATTGCTGCTGGGCATTCTCAAAGGGGTGATCTTCGCGGTACTCGCGTCGATGCTATTGCTCATCCGGCGCGCAGCACATCCGCACGTGGCGGTGCTCGGACGCATTCCAGGAACACACCGATACTCGGATATCGAGCGTCATCCCGACAATGAGCGGATACCTGGTGTTCTCATTTTCCGAGTTGAGGCTTCGCTGGTTTACTTCAACACGGACCATGTACGGGCAGCGGTACGGGAGACAATCCGGGCGGCAACGGGCGCGGTCGAGCTGGTGATAGTCGATCTGTCCAATTCTCCGGCGGTTGATATCGCCGGAGCCCGGATGCTCGCTACCCTGCATGCTGAGCTCTCCGAAGCGGGAGGGATCCTGCGGATCGTTGCCGCTCATGGCAGCGTGCGCGATATGCTTCGCGCGGAAGGACTGGAGCAGCAGGTTGACGATATCGGCCGCCGCGTTTCGGTGGATGACCTGATTGGGACGTATATGCACGAACTCGACATCAAGACCGCGGTGGCGGACCCGGTTGGGAAAAAAATGAATTGATTCGGGTGCGGCGGATCAAGGCTAATCTGAAGCATGTATCACCTGGAAACCGGGTTGAACGACTGCTCGTTGGGCCGGAGAGACATTTGAATGGCAAAGCCCCAGTGTTGATGAACGGCCGGAACTGGCCGACTGTACGCGCGCGCCAACTTCGCCGTAAGCCGCCACTCGACAACATTCGCCGTCCACCAACGGCTGCGAGTATCGGCCGCAGGACGGTTTGAGAAGCAATAGCTGACCGACCTTGGCTCGTACAAATTCGTCGATGCCTACACAAGCGCCAGGATGGGGGCCGAGCCTTTCGCCCGCGCGCCACAGGTGCCTGACTTCGCTTTCCAGTGACGGGAGGCGGGGCGTTGCGGAACTGCATCGTTGCGTCGAGGTACCGTCAATCACGCGATACTCCCTGTACGCCCCGCGACGGATTCGCACCCCAGCAAAGCCTGTCATTTCCTTGACTCCCGCTGCTCCCGTCCTATCTTTCGTGAAAGGCCCGCGCTGCCTGCGCTGCACAAGAGCAACAACAAGGAGCCCGCGATGGAAATCAATATCAGGATGCTGAAGGATCTCGTCGAGGCTATTGGTGCGGCGGGTGACGCGATCACCAAAATCGCCGATGGCATCAAACATGTAGTGGTCACGGTTGTGGAGGGGTGCTTGGACGCAATTGATTGTGGGGGAGATCAAGATGTTGCTTGCCGTCATTGTCTACGCGGTAATCGGATTTCGAATTGCGTACGTAATTCTCGTTCGCGACACGCGATCCAGTCGTGCCGAGATGGCGAGGGTGTATCAAGCAGCTGAAGGAACCGAATGGGAACAATTGCGCCGGCGGGTGTTGATGACGGCATTGGACGTCGTCGCAGCGCTGTGTCAGGGCCTGGTTTGGCCTTTGCATATTGCGGTCCTGACGTGGGAGAAATTCAGCCTCCCTTCCGAAGGACGCTTCATAGCCACGAAGAACTACCATTCAATCTCGTGGCTCGTTGAACCGTTTGTATTCTTTCTCATTTTCGCTTCGCTCATCTTGCTGCGGCCGCGCGCACTCCCGCCTGATTTCGCTACCCTTGCGCTAGCAACCGCGCTCCTGCTTTACGCGACCCTTTTCCAGATTAAGTTGCTACTCTCGCTAAAGGCCGCGACGAATCAGCTCATGAGGTCAAGGTGGGATCCCAGAGTCGTCGTTCCGCTAATCGCGCTGATACAAGTTGCCACGCTCTCGATAGCTTACGCAGGTTTCGACCACGATACGCAATCGATGTTCGAAGCCGTAACGAACTCCGGGCATAAGTTAGTCTCTCCTGGGAGTTTGCTTGACATCGTTCGTGAGTGGCCCAGTGGTTTCACCAAAGAGGCCATGATTGCAGCGTCGGGTGTCCTTCTCGCGGCGTCAATTCTCGGATTGGCGAAGAAATGCTGGACCTTGCTACGTTCTGACCAAGACATTGTCGACCTCGCGACAAGCGAACTTTTCATGCATCGCTTCAAAGAAGCTGAAGGGCTACTGGAACGCGTAAAAGTCAGAACCGCTGAGTCCGAGTTGCGCTGTGCTCTAGCGTTCCTTGGATTGGGGAATGTTGCGAAGGCCGTCGAATGTGCCACGGTGGGCCGCTCCATGGAAAGGGGGCACCCGGTACCAACAGTTGAAGGTGGCGCGTTTCTTCTATCGCTCGCAACGGAATTCAGGATGTCGTGGGTCGCGACGGAACGCCTGCTTAATTTCTGCGTGGAAACACCGCCTTCAAACTATGCAGTCTACGACGCGCTTTGCTTTCTCAGCGACTCAGAGTACGCCGACCTTGTTGAAGAGGGATTGCGCGCGAGGATGAACGACGGAGGAGAATATCGCGTCGCGGTATCGTGGTTTTTATCGCATCGTGAGAAGTTTTCGCAAGCATATGCTATTGCTTCGGATATCGATTGCCGGTCAGTGCATTCCGTGACCGCAGCAGCGATTACGTTGTACTTGATTATTCAGGCCGGCACGTTGTCGCCTCTTGACGTAACGAACACGGTTTCCATCAGCTTTCAACCGCATGAGGCATTTGACTATCTTTCTGGCCTTCACCTGAAAGCGCTGCAGACGGTGTGTGAATGCTGGGACTCACTGGATGAACTTCGATTCTACGTGTTGTTGACTGGGGAACTCACGAGCGTAGGAAATCTGGTTCAGGCCGACAAGCGCTTTGATGCTGCTGCACTTCACGCCAGACTTGAGGAGATGTATCGGCTCAAGGCTCCCGCCTCCGCTAGTGATGCTTTTGCCTTGGCTAAACGCGCTGCGGACGCTGCGAGCCATTGACGCGGACCGTGAATGGTCCCGATCTGACGCTCGTGCGCAGAGTTAACTTGTAGATGACGCTACATACAACTAGCCTCATCTACATGAACCCTCAGCAAACCTGCTGCGCGAGCTTTCCGCAGCCAGTGAAAAGGGCAGCAATACGAGGGGGCGCCCATGAGCACGACGACGGCGCACGTGCCCGGATACACGCGTGGCCAGATGGCGCTTTACATGTTGAAGCGGCGTGCGTCAACCCGCTGTGCAGCGTCATCAACTGGGATAACGCTGCAATGAGACTTCAGGCGGCAATGCTGTCGCGCGCGCAGGCCTGAAGCACGCGGGCAGGATGCCCGCGCGTGGTGTAACGTCGAGACGACAACCCGGGTACTGCCATGACTCCAGCCAGGGCGCCACTTTCGATCCGGCTCCGGCCTGCGGGCGTGGACCGGGGTGCATGGCTGCTGCTTGCGGCAAGGAGCTTGCGCGGGATCTGTGACGGTTTCGTCGCCGTGCTGCTGCCAGCGTATCTTCTGTCGCTTGGCTTCGGGAAGCTCACGGTGGGCCTGATCGGCACTTCCACGCTTTTGGGCTCGGCCGTTGCGACGATTGTGGTCGGCCTGCTAGGTAGCCGTTATCCGCAACGCGCGCTGCTGCTTTTCGCTGCCGCCCTGATGGCAGCAACCGGTCTTGCGTTTGGATTCCTGTCGTCACTATGGCCGTTGCTCGTGGTCGCGTTCGTCGGCACGCTCAATCCGAGTTCGGGTGACGTCAGCCTGTTCCTGCCGCTTGAGCACGCACGGCTCGCCGAGTCCGCGACTGGCGACGCCCGGACTGCGCTTTTCGCCCGCTACAGCCTCGTGGGCGGGCTGTCGGCTGCACTGGGCGCGCTGCTCTCCGGGCTCCCGGAGTGGATGGCGGCGCATTCCAGGGTTTCCGCGCTCCTCGCCATGCGCGGGATGTTCATCCTCTACGCGATAACGGGCATCGCTGTATTTCTGCTATACCTCCGCCTGCCGAAGCGTCAGGCACACACGGCGGCGGTCCGGGCGCCGCTCGGGCCGTCACGCGGGATCGTCACACGCCTCGCGCTGCTGTTCAGCATCGACGCGTTTGCAGGTGGGCTGCTCGTGAACTCACTGCTGACGCTGTGGCTTATCCAGCGCTTTGGTCTGTCTCTCGCCCACGCTGGGCAGTTCTTTTTCTGGTCGGGGCTGCTCAGTGCCGGCTCGCAACTGGCGGCTGCGCCGATTGCCCGCCGGATCGGCCTGCTCAACACAATGGTGTTCACCCACATTCCCTCGAGCGTGTGCCTGATCGCTGCCGCCTTCACGCATTCGCTGCCGCTGACCCTCGTGTTGCTGCTGGTACGCAGTGCGCTGTCGCAACTCGATGTGCCGACCCGCAGTGCTTACGTGATGGCCGTCGTGACGCCAGCCGAACGACCGGCCGCGGCAAGCTTCACGGCAGTGCCGCGTAGCCTCGCGGCGGCTATCGCGCCAACGATCGCCGGCGGGCTGCTCGGCGCCGGCTGGCTCGGCGCACCACTCATAGCGTGCGGCACGCTCAAGATTGCCTACGATCTCGCGGTGCTCGCAGTTTTCCGTCATATCAGGCCGGACGGAGGATCATCGTGATCGGCGGGCACGCGGGTCATCGCCTCGTTGCGCCGCTCATCAGCATGTTGTTCGCGGCCGCGATTGCAGCCGGAAGCTGCGCCGGCCGTATTGCGCATGGTGCGGATGGCGCGGATGACGCGGCGAGCGGCAACCTGCCACTGCAGCACATCGAGGATGTGCCGCTGCCAGGGCGCGCGTCACGATTCGATTATGAAAGCTACGACCCCGGCAGGCATCTGCTGTTCATCGCGCATCTGGGAGACAGCGAAGTCGTCGTATTTGACACACTCGCATCGCGCGTCGTCGGGCGTATTCCCGGCATCTCCGCCGTGCACGGCGTGTTGGCGGTTCCCGAACTGTCCCGCGTGTTCGCTTCGGCGACCGGCACGAACGAGATTGTCGCGATCGACGAGCGCACACTGAAGATCGCCGCACGGGCGCCCGGTGGCGTCTATCCGGACGGCATGGCGTACGCGCCCGATACGCGCAGACTCTTCGTATCCGATGAGACAGGAGAAACGGAGACGGTGATCGATGTCCCGGGCAACCGCCGTATTGCGACGATTCCGCTCGACGGTGAAGTGGGCAATTCGCAATACGACCCGGTCTCCCGGCACATCTTCGTCAACGTACAGACACGTCGCCAACTGGTGGAGATAGACCCGGCCAGCAACACGGTTGTTGCGCGTATTGAGCTCCCGGGCGCGAAAGGCAATCACGGACTGCTGCTCATTCCGGAATCACGCCTCGCACTGATCGCCTGTGAGGACAACGATCGCCTGCTTGTGCTCGACATGCGCACGATGAAGGTTGTCGAGGCGTACGACGTCGGCGGCGATCCGGATGTGCTGGCGTTCGATCCCGTATTGCACGTGGCATACGTGGCCGGCGAGGCGGGCGTCGTGTCAATGTTCCGTGTGGGCGCGACCCGCGTGACGAGGATCGGCGACGGCAGGGTCGGCCCGAACGCACATGTTGTGACTGTCGATGCGCAGACGCATCGGTCCTGGTATCCGCTGAAGGACGTCGACGGGCATCCTGTGCTGCGCATCATGGCGCCCCGATGAGCTTCGGTGTCTCACGTCGTTGAACACGACGTTGCCCAATCTTTTCCAACTGGCCGATTCGGGCCGACTACCGCCTGCCCGCAACCGATCTCCCCGCAAATCCACGAAGAACCTTAAAAAAGACCGCGCTCGGCGAGATTGGCGTAAAGCGCCCGCACACCGAACGTCCACGGTTCGATTTCCGTGCAGAGCCGCACGGTGTTGACGATGCCGCCAAGCGGCGGCGCACTGATCGTGACGCGGTCGCCAAGGTGATGGGTGAAGCCGCCGCCGGGCGCGTCGCGGTCCTTGATCGGCGAGAACATCGTGCCGAGGAACAGCATGAAACCGTCCGGGTACTGATGGTGCCGGCCCCACGCCTGCGAAACGAGATCGAGCGGATCGCGGCTGATTTCCTGCATATGACTCACGCCTTCGAGCAGAAAGCCGTCGTCCGCACCTTCCACGCGCAGCGAGACGCTGGTGGCGCGAACCGAGTCGAGCGTGAACGTTTCGTCGAATAAACGAATGAACGGCCCAATGGCGCACGAGCCGTTGTTGTCCTTGCATTTGCCGAGCAGCAGAGCGGAGCGGCCTTCGATATCGCGCAGATTGACGTCGTTGCCGAGCGTCGCCCCGACCACCTCGCCGCGGCTGTTCACCGCGAGCACGATTTCGGGTTCGGGGTTATTCCACGCAGAGGCGGGATGCAGGCCAATATCGGCGCCAAAGCCTACGGCAGACATTGGCTGGGACTTCGAGAACACCTCGGCATCCGGGCCGATACCGACTTCCATGTATTGCGACCACGCGCCGCGGCGCTGAAGCGCTTCCTTCAGTTTGATCGCGGCCGCGGAGCCGGGCTTGATCTTCGAAAGATCGGCGCCGATCAGCTTCGTGATTTCCGCGCGCACGTCCTGCGCTTTGGCAGGATCGCCGCCGGCCTGTTCCTCGATAACGCGCTCCAGAAGACTCACGGCGAACGTCACACCGCAAGCCTTGATGGCCTGCAGGTCACACGGCGCGAGCAGCGAAGGGCGATCGTCGGGGCGATCGCCCGCGAGGCTGTGTTCGAGCAAGGCATCAACCGTGCCGAGCGGCTCGCCGGGCGTATGCCGCACGACATCGAGCAGATCGTCGTACTCGAACAAGTCGGCCGTGGTGGGGGCAATCTGCGAAATATCGAAGACCATGCCGCCGCGCACGACGACGACGCAGGGGCCGTCGCCCTCTGGTGTGGGCCGCCAGACGCGGCCGACGAGTAGCGCATTGTCGAGATCGTGCGGAAGATAAGCGGATGTTGAGGACATGGCAGGCGTTCCGGAGTGAGAGTGGCGACACGCATCGTAGGGCGGATGAGCGTGCGCGTCCAAACGAACGCCTCATTATCCAACAGGATGGACGAGCGAGCCGGCGCCCTCGAATCGGCTGAACGGCGGCTCGCGTTGCGCGTTAGAACAGGTGCTTGATACCCGCAGACACCGCAACCTGATTCGACGTTGTCGAGGGCGACAGGTAGCCGATGTCCGCGACCGCTTGGCGGCCCCACGAGTCCACGCCGCTTGCGTGCTGGTACGCGGCCGTTGCGTACAGTTCGGTGGCCTTCGAGAGCGAGTAGCCGGCGCCCAGGTTCCACTGCTCATAGCGCGCGCCGCCACTGCCGTTCAGGTTGCCGCCATTCGTGTAATCGAACGACGTGCCCACGCGCAGGAACGGCGTGACCTGATAACGCACGCTCGCGCCCACCGTGCTGAACGAGGCCATGCCGTGGTAGTTCTGCGTGTTGAGCGAGGCCGTAGCGCCGAGATCGCGGTATTGCGTGTTGGACCAGGCGAGGCCCAGGATGGCCGAGCCGATGGTCCAGGTCGAGGCCACGGCGACCGTTTGCTGCGTGCGCGCGGAGGCGAATCCCGAGATGGACGGATTCGATGCCGGGCTCGTGGCGGAACCGGCCGAGCCGAGATTGTTGCCCGTGGCGCTCGCGTTCGCATTCGTGCCATAGAGCGAGTTGTTCGGATTGCGCGCGTTGATGATCGACGCGGCGATCGCAACGCTCGGTCCGGTATAGCTGAAGCCCGTGGACCAGTACTGGTTCTGCGTGAAGTTGCCGGCAATCCCGCCCAGGCTGTATAACGCGCCAAACCGGAATCCACCAAAGGAGTCCGAACTGTATTTGATCGCGTTATTGATGCGGTGCGTGAAGTTGAGGTTGTCGTAGTCGGCCGGATGGATCGCGAGATTGCCGAAGTACCACGCATAGAGCAGCGGGGACACGTAATCCACCGCGGCGTCGGACTGACGCCCAAGCGATGCGGTGCCGTAGTTCGGCGCGGTGAGCCCGACCCATGCCTGACGGCCGAACAGGGTGCCGCCCTGGCCGAGCGTGCCATTGCTCACGCTAAAGCCGCTTTCGAGCACGAACAACGTCTTCACGCTGCCGCCCAGATCTTCGGTGCCTTTCAGGCCCCAGCGGCTCGAACTCGGGCCCGAGGTGCCGCTGTCGAACTGGGCGACCTGGCCGCCCCCGGTGGGTTTGCCACCGGCGGCCGTTGCCGCTGTTTGAACGTTGTTCGTGTACGTCACGTTGCCCGTGACGATACCGTAGAGCGTCACGCTGCTCTGAGCGTAGGCTGCGGCGGGTGATAGTGCGATGGTAGTGAGCGCGAGAAGTGTTCTTTTCATGGTTGGGGTCTTGTTTTAAAACGTGGTCGAGACTAGACAGCGGCAATCTGGAATGCGTTAGTGCGGGAAGTAATCGGGCAGGCGATAGCCTTTGTAGGCCTCATTGCGCAGGATCGCGGCACGGAACTCTTCCGACCGATAGGCCGCGACGATATCGGCGGTCTCCGGTGAGTTGCGGTTCGCCGATTTGACGACCACCTGATTCACGTAAGGCGAGCGCATTTGCTCGAGCGCCAGCGCCTCGGTCAAACGGTGCCCGCTGGAAATGGCGAAGTTGCCCTGGATCGCCGCGAAATCGACGTCCTCGAGGGCGCGCGGCGCCTGTGCGGTTTCGAGCGGGACGATACGGATGCCAGCAGGATTGGCGACCACGTCACGCTCGGAGACATCGACAGGATTGGGATTCTCGCGAATGCGGATCCAGCCGATCGACTGGAGAATCTTGAGCGCGCGTTCGAGGTTGACGGGGTCGTTCGGCACGGCGACCGTTGCGCCGGCTTTCACCTCGGAGAGCGAACGATGGCGGGTCGAGTAGAGGCCCATAGGCGGTGTCGGCACTTGTACGACGCCGACGAGATCGGTGCCGTTCCGGTCGTTGTATGCCTTCAGATAGACGTTGTGCTGCATCACGTCCGCCGCGATCTCGCCGTGCCAAACCGCCTGATTTGCTTCGAGACCGGTGCTGAAGTTGACATACTGAACGGTGTAACCCTTGCGTTTGAGCTGCGGCTCGACGCCTTCGCGGAATTCGTCGGCGTATGGGCCGGGCACGAAGCCGACGCGCAACACGTGAGCGGCATTGTCGGCAGCGTGCACAACCGGCAATTGCAGCGCAAACAGTGCGATAGTGGAAAATACTATTTGGATAACTAATTTATTTATCACGATGAAGGCCCTCGCGGTCTGGGAAGGCCGATTATGGTTGTGAGCCTTTGGGGCGGCCAATATTAAATCGAGATTTACATATCGACTGGTGACATAGAACGCAAAGCAATACGGTTATCTGCGGCGAGAATTAGAAACGCAGGATTTGATGGTTTTCGCTGCGCCGCGCGGCTTATAACATCGGCTTCTTCCTTATTCACTGTCGACCTCACGTCGAGACAACCGGGCATGAACGCACGCCGTCACTTCATTCGCATCTCAGCGGGAGCCGCTGCGCTCGCCGCGTTGCCCATGCTCAGCGCGGGACCCGCGCGCGCGGCCAGCGCAGCGCGTACGCTGCGCGTAGGTAATCAGAAAGGTTATCTGAGTCTTCTGAAAGGACGTGGAACCCTCGAGAAGCGGCTCGCTCCGCTTGGTGTCTCCGTCACGTGGACAGAGTTCGACGCAGGCCCGGTGCAACTCGAAGCGCTCAACGTGGGTTCGATCGACTTTGGCGACGTGGGCGAGGCGCCCCCCATCTTCGCGCAGGCAGCGGGTGCGCCGCTCGCCTACGTCGCGGCCACGGTGCCGCGCCCGCAGTCGGAAGCGGTGCTGGTGCCTCACGCTTCAGCGATACGCAGTGTGGCGGATCTCAGGGGAAAGACGATTGCGCTCAATCGCGGCAGCAACGTCCACTATTTTCTCGTGAAGCTGCTGCAAGCGCACAGCATCCAGTATGGCGACGTGAAAGTCGTGTTCCTTGCGCCCGCCGACGCGCGCGCGGCGTTCGAGCGCGGTTCCATCGATGCGTGGGTGATCTGGGACCCGTTCCTCGCCGCCGCGCAAAAAACCCTCGACACGCGCATTCTCGCCGACGCGAGCGGCGTGGTCGGCAACCGCGCCTACTACTTCTCGTCGCTCAGCTACGCGAAGCAGAACCCCGATGTCATCAAAATTCTCATCGACGAATTGAGCCAGATCGACCAATGGGGGCAGGCTAACCGGGCCGCGCTCGCCACCCAGCTCGCGCAGTTGTGGGGTCTGCCGAACGATGCGGCTAGCGAGGCAATCGCACGCGTGCAGTTCGGCACAGGCCCTATCACGAAAGCCATTCTTGCGGAGCAGCAGCAGATCGCCGATGCGTTCTTCGACCTGAAGCTGATTCCAAAACGCGTGAACGTGCTGGAAGCGGCTGCGCCGGGCATCGTCTAGCGCTCGGCACAACGTATCCACCCCGGCCGCAACTCGCGCGACGGGGTTTTCTCACACGCCCAGCGCGCGGCGCGCGGCCATGCTCCGCAGCAAACTATTGGACGGCGCGTGAATACGCGCGCACTGCACATTGCGGTGATGGCGTTCGAGCGGATTGTGCCGCGCAATCCCATGGTTGCCCGCGAGTTCAAGCGCGATCTCAACGGCCTGAATGGCGTTGTCGACCACGTCGTGCTTGACGAGGGCGGACAGCTCGGCGGGCGCGGTGCCTGCGTCGATCGCCTCGGCATGCGTGCGCAGCAGCCAGTCGTTGCTAGCCAGCCGCATCTCGATGCGCCCCACGTTTTCCTGCACGATGGGAACGGTGGCCAGCGCCGCGCCCCCGAGCGCGGCCGGTTTGCGCTCACTGAGGAAGGCGAGCAGCCAGTCGCGGGCCGCGCGCGCCGCGCCGTCATAGACGGTGCCGACGAGACTGAAGTACCACGCCGTGGCATGCGGATCGCGCAGCACGCCGAGATGGGCCGGCCGCAAGCCGACAACATCGTCAACGGGAATCGCCACGTCCGTGAACACCACGTCGTGACTCGCGCTCGCCCGCATGCCGAGCGGGTCCCAGGTCTCCACGATGCGCACGCCCGCCGCCTCGCGGGGCACGAGGAAATGGCCGAGGCGCGGCTCGGGCTCGTCCGTGCGTGCGAGCACGTTGATCCACGCGAGCAAGGGTGCGCCCGTCACATAGAGCTTATGGCCCGTGATGCGCCACGTGCCGCCTTCTCGGCGCGCGAGCGTCTCGGGCAGGCCGCCATGCGAGGGCGAACCGAGCGCCGGCTCGACCTGGGCCGCGTTGACGAGCGCGCGGCCTTCCACGCTCGCACGCGTGAGGCGTCGCGCGAGCGCTGCGGGCCAGTGGCCCGTGTTCTCGCGCGCGTCGTGCGCGATCATGGCGTGCTGACTGTAGTGCATCGAGAGAATGAGCGCCACCGACGGGTCGCCATAGGCCACTTCGGCGACTATGGCGCGCGCTAGCGCGAGCCCGGCGCCGAAGCCGCCGTCGCGGCGCGCGATATTCGCGCGAAGCAGGCCCGCTTCGCGCAACGCGCGGAACTGCTCGAGCGGCGGGGTGGCGTCGCGGTCATGCTCGTCGGCCACGGCGGCAAACGCGCGGCCCAGCAGCGCCGCGCGCTCGATCAACGCGGCCGCCTGATCGTCGTCGCGCGCGAGCGTGGCGTCTGGCGTGAATGCGTTCACGGTGCACTCCCTGTGCGTTTAACGTTCGCTGCCCGGCGCACGCGGGTCGGGTGCAGCGCCATGGCGCACGATGCGGCCGAAGAACGGGTGGCCCGGGTCATTGAATCCCGGTGTCGACGGATGGCCGCTCGCCACGAGCGAATCGACGAATGCTTCGTCATCCTCATCGAGACGGTACTGCAACGCGGGCAGATAATCGCGCCATTGCGCCTCCGTGCGCGGCCCCGCAATCGCCGAGGTGATATAGCGGCTATTAAGCACCCACGCCAGCGCGAATTGCGCAGCGCTGAGCTTGCGTGCGTGCGCATGCGCCTCTACACGCCGCGCGAGTTCGATCGTCTCCGCTCGCCATTCAGTCTCGTTCAGGCGGCGGTCTTGGCGTCCCGCGCGCGTGTCGGCGCCGGGCTGGGCGCCGGGTTCGTACTTGCCGGTCAGCACGCCGCGCGCGAGCGGGCTGTACGAAATCACGCCTAGTCCATAGTGCCACGCGGCGCTCAACTGCTCCGCCTCGACCTGGCGATTGGCGAGGTTGTAGAGGGGCTGGCTCGCGACGGGCCGCGGCACGCCCAGCAAATCGGCTACACGGCTGAACTCGGCAATACGCCATGCGCGATGATTCGACAGACCGTAGTGACGCAGCTTGCCGGCCGCGATCAGGTCGCCCAGCGCGCGTACCGTCTCCTCGACAGGGGTGTGGTGGTCCTCGCGATGCAGATACACGAGGTCCAGGTAATCGGTACCGAGGCGGGCCAGGCTCGCTTCGACCGCGCGGATCACGTGCTTGCGCGACGCGCCGGCTGCGTTGATGTCGCGGCTGCCGCTGCCGGGCGAGAAGTCGAACGGGTTGCCGAACTTCGTGGCGAGCACCCAGCGGTCGCGCTGCCGTGCAATATGGCGGCCAACCACGCGCTCCGATTCACCCTGGTGATAGACGTCGGCAGTATCGATCGAATTCACGCCTTGTTCCTGCGCGGCGCCGATGATGCGTTCGGCCGTGGCGTCGTCGGTCTGTCCGCCGAACATCATCGTGCCCAGCGTGAGCGTGGAGATTTTCAGGCCGCTATGGCCAAGTTGCCGGTATTCCATGGATTTTCCTTTGTTCATGCAATCAGTGCGACGTGAGCGCGCTTACCGCGAAAGCCAGACATCGGCAAAACTCGCGGCCGTGCCGTCGGGTGAAATGGAGTGGTCGTGCACGCGCTTCGAGGCAAGCGTCACCCACTGCGGCGAGACGAGATTCAGATCCGGCAGATCGCGCTCCAGAATACGCTGGATTTGCGCGAACTGCTGCTTGCGCTTTGTTTCATCGCTTTCTCGCGCGGCTTGTGCAAAGAGGCTGTCGATTTGCGGGTTGCTGTAGTGCGAGCCGTTCGTGAACGGCACGCCGGGGCGGAAATTGTCGGTCGTATACAAGCGCGCCACGCCGACCACCGGATCGAACAGATTGCTCATGCCGTTCACGGTGAAATCGAACTGCCGGTCGGTATAAACGCGCTTCAAATAGGCGGCAAGATCCTGATTGCGGATCGTCACGGCGATTCCCACCCGCGCGAGCGCCGACTTGATGTACTCGCCCGTGCGCGCGGGCAGGTCGCCAATCGGCAGCGGGTCGAGCGTGAGCGCGAAGCGCGTGCCGTCCGCCTTGCGCGGATAACCGGCCTCGTCGAGCAGACGGTTCGCGCGCGCCACGTCGAACGGGTAGGGCGTGGGCGCCGCGTCGTAGTAGCGGTTCGACGGCATCAGCGGGCTCGCGGTGGGCGTGGCGTAGCCGTAGTAGATGACCTTGCGGATGACTTCGCGATCGATCGCCGAGGCAATCGCCTGACGCACTTTCAATTGCCCGAGCACGGGATTGTCGAGATTGAACTCGATACGCGCCACGCCCGCCTGAAATTCGTAGCCGCGTGTTTCGATACCGAGCTTCGGGTTGGCCTTGAGGCGATCGAGGTCGGCGAGCGGAACAGGCGTATCGCCGGCGAGATCGACCGAGCCGTCCTCGAACGCCACTGCACGCGCGGCGGGATCGGCGATGATCTTCACGATGATGCGGTCCAGATACGGCTTGCCTGCGTTCCAGTAATCGTCGTTGCGCGCATATTCGATGTAGCTGCCGCGCACCCATTTGACGAAGCGAAACGGACCGGTGCCAATGGGCGCATTATTGGCCGGATTGGCGAGCACGTCCTTGCCCTCGTAAATGTGCTTCGGCAGGATCGGCGTTTCCGAGGCCGAGAACGCGCGAATCAGCCACGGTGTCGGTTCGCTGAGCGTCAGCACGACCGTATAGGGGTCGGGTGTGGCGATCGCGGTGACGTTCGCGAAGGTGGTGCGCGCGCGCGGATGCACCTTGCGCAGCGAGTCGATCGACCACGCAACGTCGGCCGAAGTGAACGGCGCGCCGTCGTGCCATTTCACGCCGTGCCGCAGGTGAAACACATAGCGGCGGCCGCCATCCTCGATCTCCCATGAAGTGGCGAGCAGCGGCTTCGGCTTCAAATCGAAGTCGTAGTCGAGCAACCCTTCAACCACTTTCGGGCTGACCTTGAGGACATTCACGGCCGTCGTGGCGACATCCACGAGCGCCGTTGGCTCCGGCATCACCACGAAATTGAGCGTGCCGCCGCGTGTTTGAGCGTGCGCGGCGACGTGCGCGATGACGCTCGCCATGACCAGAACCAGCAGAACGATACGACGTGCCGACGTGCGCAGGAGGAGAGGAATCATCGATTAGGCAAAAAGGCGATCAGAAAGTTGGGAGCGCAAAGGGCCACGCTTCACGAGTTAGCGGGCGAACGCCGCACGACGCGCCAGCGCGGCCTCGAGCGGCGCCGGATCGACCCATTGTGCGAAGTCGAAATCGGCTGCGATAAAACCGTGCTCGAAGAGAAAGCGCTTGAAGTGCTCGAGCGCACCGAGCGCCCCGGCATCCAGCCCGATTGCCAGTTGCCGGTGCAAGCCAGCGCAATACGCGCGCGTCACCCAGTGCTCGGCGCTGCGCACTTCGCGCGCCACATAACGCGTGACCTCGCCGGGGTGCGCATGGGCCCACGCGGCGACGTCGAGCGTGCGTGCGAGCACGCGTTCGACGAGGTCGGGACGCTCGCGCAGGAGTTGGGCGTCAACAGTAAGCGGGCGCGGCGTCCCGTTGTTCGCATGCGCGCGGCGATCGGGATGCGCGCCGATTTCGACCAGCACGCGCGCGCCAATTACGTTGGCGATGTCGAGACCCGTCGCGCCCTTGACGAACACCACGTCGGCTTCGCCGCGCAAGAGCGCCGCGGCCTCGCGTGAATATTCGTGAGCGCGCTGCGCATCGAGCCATTCGGCAAGCGGTGCCGATTCGTCCGGTTTCGCGTGCGCAAGACCACGAGGCGCATGCGGCAGATCCACCAGTTCGACATCGCCAGGTGAGACGCTGATGGCTTCGAGCAGCGTGTGAAAGCCGCGCAGCGCAGTGGCGCGGTGAAAATCGACCACTTCGGCGGCGTGATTGATCGGTAATCCGAATCGACGGCCGGCGAGCGAGGCGCGTGTTGGCGTGAGGCGCGGATCGAGTGTAATGAGCGCCTGAAACTCGTCGACCCAGCTCACGCCGATGAGCCGCGTGTCGCTGCCTTGCGCTCGTGCCCACAGCGCTGGAATGTTGCCGCCCTGGCGAAACGACCATGGCTGCGTATGCGTGAAGTGCGAGCGGCGAATCGACGGATCGGCGGCGTCCTGCAACGCCTTCACCTCGATGCCGTCGGCAGCGAACTCCTCCTGCAGCAGTCCTTGCTGCGCGGCAATGCCAAATGGCGTCGGTGCAGGGCAACGGGTGTACCAGAGAAGCGTCATGAAGATTCCTCGGTCGCGAATGGGCACTCGGCGCATAGCGTCTGCGCGGGCAGACTGGAGCGAACGATTATCGGCAAGCGCTTGCTGCGTGGTCAAAGAACGATTCGTGAAATAGGTCCCCGCGCCAGCGTGATTTGCTTTGGCCGCAACGTCATGCTGCTTGAATGCGCACAATGCAGGCCAACGCAGACAGACGAATAACAAAATGCGAATTCCGTGGTTAGTCGCGGGCAATGCGCTCCCTATACTTTCCCTTTTGGCCAAACGCCTCGAGGCCTGACGAAAAGGAAAACTCAATGTCCGCACTTCCCACTGAACTTTCGCCGAATTTGTCGTTGCAGGACGCGCTCGCCAACTTGCCATCGCTTGCGAACGAAATCGGCAAAGACGCAGCGGCGCGCGAAGGGCGCCGCGAACTGCCTTTCGAAGGCTTCGACGCGTTTCGCCGCTCGGGGTTGGGGCGCCTCAGGTTGCCGGTGGAATGGGGCGGTCTGGGCGGCTCGCTCGTGGACGAATTCGACGTGATCGCCGCGCTGGCCGCCGCCGACAGCAATCTCGCGCACGCGCTGCGCATTCACTACGACCAGACCGAAGCGCTGCTGCTCTCGGCGCGCACGCCGTTCAACGATTTGCAGATTCGGCGTGTAATCGACGGTGCGATTTTCGGCGGCGCCTCGACCGAGCTGGGTACGTCGCGTCCGGGCGAATACACCACGGCGCTCAGGCGCGACGGCAAGGATTATCGGCTCGACGGCCGCAAGTACTATTCGACCGGCACGGCCTTTTCCGACTATGCGCGCCTGAGCGTGCTCAACGACGAGGGCCAGCCGGTCGTGGCGATCGTGCCGGTCCGGCGTGATGGGCTCACGGTGCTCGACGACTGGGACGGCATGGGGCAGCGCATGACGGCGAGCGGCAGTCTCGTGTTCGAGAATCTGCTGGTACGGGCGGACGAGATCACGGAACGGGGCCTCGCCACGCTTGCCGGCCGTCATGGCGGCGCGCTGCGCCAACTCCATCTGGTGGCGGTGGCGGCGGGCATCGTTCGCAACGTGGTTGCCGATGCGAAGCGCTACGTGCTGGAGCACGGGCGGCCCGTGCTGCACAGCACGGTGCCCTCCGCGCGCGAAGATGCGTTCATCCAGCAGATCGTCGGCACACTCTCCGCGCATAGCCATGCGATCGATGCGCTCGTGCGCGAGAACGCCCGCACGCTCGATCGATCGGCACAAGCGATCCGCGCGGGTGCGCCAGACGCCGATGCACTCGTGCTGGAAGGGGCACTGGCCACGGCGCGCACGCAGCTCGTGGTCAGCAAGCTCGCGCTGGAAGCGGGCGAGCGCCTGTTCGAAGCGGGTGGCGCTTCGGCCACTTCGCGTGCGCACAATTTCGACCGGCACTGGCGCAACCTGCGCACGATCTTCAGTCACAACCCGCTGCTGCACAAGGCGCGCGTGGTGGGCGACTACGCCTTGAACGGCGTGACGACGCACCTCACCGAAGGCCGCGTTTTCTGAAATCCATGATTCGAGGAGTGGCCACGAGATGAGCCGAACCGAAGCGTCGCGCCAGTTGCATCTGAACGTCAATATCCTGCATTCGGGCTTTGTGCCGTCCGCCTGGCGTCTGGCCGAAGCCGATCCTCGCGCATTCGTGGACGTGGGGCACTATGTGCGTGTCGCACAACTTGCCGAAAGCGCGAAGTTCGATGCGGTGTTTCTTGCCGACAATGCCGCGATCATCGACCAGATCGACTTCCGTCCGATTACGGCGCTCGAGCCCACTGTGCTGCTCGCCAGCATCGCCGCGGCGACTACGCATATCGGCGTGATCGGCACGGCTTCGACGAGCTACAACGAGCCCTACAATATCGCGCGCCGCTTCGCCACGCTCGATCATGTGAGCCGTGGCCGTGCGGGCTGGAATGTCGTGACGACGGCCGATTTGCCCTCGGCGCGCAACTTTGGCCACGACGCGGTGCCCGATCACGCGCAACGCTATGCGCGGGCCGCCGAGTTCACGGAACTCGTCAAGGCGCTCTGGGACAGCTGGGAGGACGACGCCTTCATTGGCGACAAGGCAAGCGGGCGCTTCATCGACGTGACGAAGGTGCGGCCTGTTGCGCACGAGGGGCGCTTTTTCAAGGTACAGGGGCCGCTGAACCTCCCGCGTGCGCCGCAAGGTCATCCTGTGCTCGTGCAGGCGGGCGGCTCAGGCGACGGCCGCGATCTTGCCGCGCGTCACGCGGAGGCCGTCTTCTCCGCATCGCAATCGTTCGAGGAATCGGCCGCGTACCGGCGCGATCTCAACGCGCGCGCCGCCGCATACGGGCGAACCCAGGGCGTGCAGGTGTTGGCGGGTCTCACCACCATTATCGGCGCGACCGAGGCCGAGGCATTGCGGCGTCGCGACGAACTCGTCGAGCAGATTCCGTGGCGCTACAGCCTCACGCGCCTCGCCGGCACGCTGGGCCTTTCGCCCGATCAGCTCGAACTCGACGCGCGCCTGCCGGATAACCTCGCGCTGCCGGGCGGCGGCAACGGCAATCACACGTTCTTTCACGCGACGATTGCCGAGGCGCGGCGAGGCGGCCACACGGTACGCGAGCTGATCCGCTCGCTCGCGGGCGGCGGCGGCCATCGCGTGATCGTTGGCACTCCAGAGCAGATCGCAGACGATATCGAGCACTGGTTCACGGGCGAGGCCGCCGACGGCTTCAACCTCATGCCCGACGCACTGCCGGACGGGCTGGAAGCATTCGTGAATGGCGTGGTCCCGATCCTGCAACGCCGTGGACTCTTTCGAACCGAATACGAGGGCAACACCTTGCGCTCGCATCTCGGGCTCGAACGGCCGGGCGGTCGCGAGGCGGCGGCGGGCGCGGCGCTGCAGCACGCCTGAAGCAGTGGGTACGCGGTGCTTCGGGTGCCGCGTACCCACTGCTTCAGCGGCGCAACCCCGCCTCGTGCAGCAACGGCAGCACGCGTTCGCCGAAGAAGTCCAGGTCGGGCTGAAAATCGTAGAAGCTCAACTGCACGCCGTCGATGCCCGCCGCGTGAAGTTTGATGATCTTGTCGGCCACCTCTTCGGGCGAGCCCACGATCGCAATGTTGCCGCCCACAGCGCGCGAGGCCGCCTTTGCGCGATCTTCGAAACCGCCTCGCCATGCGTGTGCGTCGCTGTCGAAACGGTGAAAGCTCCCTTCGTCGGCGTGCGCGACGATGGCGTCGTGATAGTCGCGCGCCTCGGCCGAAGTCTCGCGGCAAATCACCATCGGATTGATCAGCGTGCGCACCTCGCGTCCATACGCGCGCGCCGCAGTCTTGACGCGTACGACGTGCGCGGGCAGCGCCTCCAGCGCGCGATCGATCTGCGGGCCGGCCGGGCTCGTGATGAACACCACATCCGAGTAACGCGCGGCGAAATCGATGCCCGCATCGGAGCCCGTCGCGTTGATGAGCAGCGGGCGTCCGTAGCACGGCTTGGGCGTCACGAACGCGCCTTGCAGCCGCCATCCCGAGAGTTCAGGCTCGAAACTGAAGTTATCCGGTTGCGCCCACAACTGCTGCACGGCGTCGAGAAATTCGGCGGCCATCTCGTAGCGCCGGTCGTGCTCGATGCGGTTCCAGCCGAACATTTCGTGTTCGACCGCACGATGCCCCGTGACCACGTTGATGCCCCAACGTCCGCGCGAAATGTGATCGAGCGTGGCCGTGAACTTGGCGAAGTGCAGCGGGTGCCACGGCCCGTAGAGCACGTGGGTCGTCGCCGCCAGGATGATGCGCTCGGTGCGCGCGGTCAGCGCGGCCAGCGTCATGAACGAGTCGAGCGCGTGACCGTCGAACACGCCGCCATAGCCGCCTTTTGGCAGCCATTGCGACAGGGCGAAGACGAGATCGAAGCCGAGCGCCTCGCACTTTTTCACGAGCGCGGCGTTGTAGTCGAACGACCAGTCCGTGCTGCGCGGCAGCGTGGACGCGCTCCATCCGCCAGCCTGGATCGGCAGGAACAGGCCCAGCATGAGCGGCTGCGCGAACGCGCGCGCCACCGGGCTATCGGCAAAGGCAGCGGGGGAGGCCACAGGCACGAAGGGGGTGGCGGCGGTAGATGTGCGCGGCTCGGCCACGGGAATTTCGCTCAAGACAGACACCTTGGAAGTTCGTTGCGGCGCCGGGCGCCTTTGCTGATCAATTGGTTGTTCATTCAATCGATTGATTAAACACGCGCCGCGCGCGAATAACAAAGAAGCTTTTCTGCTTTCCAATTGAGTGGCCGCACTGCCGCATTTGCGGTTCGGTGCGTGAGTTCATATGGATAGCAGCATCGCTTGGTTAGCGCGCGAGAAGGCCGTTGCTACGATTGCAGAACTGTCGCCACGGCGCGAATTGACCGGCTTTCGCAGAGCCCCGCTTTGCCCCATTCATATCGGAACGCATCAGCATGTCACGTTTGACCCGTCGAGAATTTCTCATTGCAAGCGGCGCAGCCGCCGCCACGGCGGGGCTGCCCGCGCTTGCCCGCGCCCAGGGCGCTGTTACGCGCAAACGCGGCGGCACGCTGAACGTGCTGATCAATCCCGAGCCGCCGGTGCTGGTCTCGATCTTCCAGACTACCGGTCCCGCGCTCGCGGCAAGCTCCAAGGTGCTGGAAGGTCTGCTTTCCTACGACTTCGACCTGCACCCCCAACCGCAACTGGCGACCGCATGGACCGTGAGCCCCGATGGTCTGCGCTACACGTTCAAGCTGCGGCAAAACGTGCGCTGGCACGATGGCCAGCCATTTACATCCGAGGACGTGGCGTTCTCGGTCGATCTGCTCAAGGCGATTCACCCGCGCGGGCGCAGTACCTTTGCGAACGTGACGAAAGTGCAGACGCCCGACGCCAGCACGGCCATCATCGAATTGTCGAAGCCCGCACCATTTCTGCTGAAGGCGCTTTCGGCGGGTGAGTCGCCCATCGTGCCGAAGCACCTGTACGCCTCGGGCGATCCGCTCACGAACCCGCACAACAACGCGCCCATTGGCACGGGGCCGTTTCGCTTCAAGTCGTGGACGCGGGGCGCGAGCATCGTCTACGAGCGCAATCCCGACTACTGGGACGCCGGCAAGCCTTATATCGATGCGCTCGTGTACAAGGTCATTCCCGATCCGGCCGCGCGCTCGGCAGCGTTCGAGACCGGCGCGCTCGACCTGGGCGGCGAGAACCCCGTGCCGCTCACCGACTTGCCGCGCCTCACGCAATTGCCGCAGCTCGTGACCGAAACGCGCGGCTATCGCTTTCTCGAGCCGCTGGCCGAGATCGATTTCAATCTCGATCATCCGGTGTTGAAGGACCCGCGCGTGCGCCAGGCCATCGCGCACGCCATCAACCCGCAGATCGTGCAAAAGACCGTGGCCTATGGCTATGCGGATGTCTCGCCCACGCCCATCACGCCCGCTTCGCCGTATCACGACGCGCAGATCACGCCCTACGCCTTCGACCCGCACGCGGCCGAGGCGCTGCTCGACGCGGCAGGCAAGCCGCGCGGCGCGGATGGCGTGCGCTTCAAGCTCACCCATGATTACCTGCCATACGGCGACATGTACCAGCGCCAGGCCGGCTATGTGAAATCGGCGCTCGCACGTGTGGGGATCGATGTCACGGTGCGCTCGCAGGATCTTCCTTCGTTCCTCAAGCGTGTCTACGCCGACCGCCAGTTCGACTTCACGAGCATCGGCGTGAACACGCTGTTCGATCCGGCTGTGGGCGTGCAGCGTCTTTACTGGTCGAAAAATATCCGGCCCGGAGTGCCGTTCTCGAATGCGCCGCATTACAGCAGCCCGGAAGCGGACCGTCTGCTCGAAGCGGCATCGGTTGAAATCGACGAAAGCCGGCGCGTGAGCCTCTACAAGCAGTTTCAGCAGACCGTTTACCGCGATCTGCCGATTCTCAATCTCGTCGCGCCGCGCATGGTCACGCTCGCCAACCGCCGGGTGCACGATCACACGGTGAGCGCGCAGGGCCTGGAAGGCAATTTCGCCGATGTCTGGCTCAGTGCCTGACTGCGCACCCCATGCGCACCGCAACACCCGACGGAGTCCAACGATGAGCCGAAGCGTTCGCTGGCAAACGATCCTGCGCCGCACCGCCTGGCAGGCGCTGCCCACGGTGCTCGGCATCGTGATTCTCAACTTCTTCCTGCTCAAGCTGATGCCGGGCGACGCCGCCGACGTGATCGCGGGCGAGGCCGGCTCGGCGACAACGGAAACGATGACCCTGCTGCGCGCGAAGTTCGGGCTCGACCAGCCCTTGCTCGTGCAGCTCTGGACGTATCTGAAGCATCTCGCGCATTTCAGCCTGGGCTATTCGCCGCGCTACGACATGCCCGTCATGCAGCTGATCCTCTCGCGGCTGCCCAACACCTTGCTGCTGATGGGCGTGGCGCTTTCGCTCGCACTCGTCGTCGGCGTGGTGCTCGGCGCGGTGATGGCGCACTGGGCAGGCAAGTGGCCCGATCGCGTGTTGTCGGTGTGCGCGCTGCTGTTCTATTCCACGCCGGGCTTCTGGATCGGCCTGCTCGCCATCATTCTGTTCGCGGTCCGGCTTGGGTGGCTGCCGAGCGGCGGCAACGTCACGATCGGGGCGAACCTGCACGGCTTCGCCTATGTCGCCGATGTCGCGCGTCACGTGTTGCTGCCCGCGGCAACACTCGCCACCTTCTTCGTGGCGATCTACGCGCGCATTACGCGTGCCGCGATGATCGAAGTCCAGCGCCAGGATTTCGTGCGCACGGCGCAGGCCAAGGGTCTGCATCCGTGGCGCGTAACGTTGCGGCACGTGCTGCGCAACGCGCTGATGCCGCTCACTACGCTCGTGGGGCTGCATTTCGGCACGCTGCTTGGCGGCGCGGCCGTGACGGAAACCGTGTTCAGTTGGCCGGGGCTCGGCCGCCTCGCACTCGATGCGGTGCTCGCGCGCGACTTCAGTGTGCTGCTGGGCGTGCTGCTCCTGTCGTCGCTGCTCGTGATCGTCGCGAACGTCGTGGTCGATCTGCTGCAGGCGTGGCTCGATCCGCGCGTCAGTTAACGGAGGAACCGCAATGAGTTTCGAATCGCCGGATCTGCCGGTTGAAGCCGGAAGCGCCGCCGCAAGCCAGGGTTCGCCATGGCGGCGCCAGTTGGCGTTTGCGCTGCTTGGCCGCTGGGGCGCTGATCGTGCAGGCGCGCCCGCACGGCGCGCCGGGCTTGCTTTCTGGCGCGCGCTGGTGCGCAACCCATCGGCGTGCGCCGGCCTCGCACTGCTCGCCGCATTCGTGGTGCTCGCCGTGCTCGCGCCGCGGCTCTACCCAGGCGACCCGCTCGACATGGTGGGAGGCCCGTTCGAATGGCCGGGCAGCGACCCGCAGTTCTGGCTCGGCACCGATTCGCTCGGGCGCGACGTAGCGGCCGGCATCGCGCACGGTGCGCGCGTGTCGCTGCTGATCGGCGCGGCGTCCGCCGGCATCGGGCTTGTGATCGGCACGCTGGTGGGAGCGATCGGCGGTTATTTCGGAGGTCTGATCGATGACGCGCTGGTACGCCTCACCGAACTCTTCCAGACCGTGCCGTCGTTTTTGCTGGTGATCGTGCTCGTGGCGATCGGGCGGCCCAACGTGGTGGTCATCGCGCTCGCCATCGGCATTGCCTCGTGGCCCACGGTCGCCCGTATCGTGCGCGCTGAGTTTCGCACGCTGCGGCGCTCGGACTTCGTGCTGGCGGCGCGCAGCCAGGGGTTCAGCAATACGCGCATCATTTTTGGCGAGATCCTGCCCAATGCGTTGCCGCCGGTCATCGTCACGGCTTCGGTCATGGTGGCGAGCGCCATTCTGATCGAGTCGTCGTTGTCGTTCCTCGGCATGGGCGACCCGAATGTCATGAGCTGGGGGGCGATGATCGGCGCCGGACGCGATTCGCTGCGCACGGCGTGGTATCTCACGGCGATTCCCGGCGCGGCCATCGTCCTCGCCGTGCTCGCCCTCAATCTGCTCGGCGACGGCCTGACCGAGGCCCTCAATCCGCGGCAACGGCAACGACCGTAAAGGTGTCTCGTGAGCCAACTGCTTGAAGTACGCGATTTGCGCGTGAATTTTGGGGCGCACGAAGCGGTGCGCGGCGTGAGCTTCGACATCGCGGCGGGCGAGACGCTCGCGCTGGTGGGCGAGTCGGGCAGCGGCAAGTCCGCTACGGCGCTTTCGCTCATGCAGCTCGTTCCCGAGCCCGGGCGCGTGACGGGCAGCGTGCGCTTCGAAGGGCGCGAGCTGCTGGGCTTGCCGCCCAAGGCGGTGCGCGAGTTGTGCGGCAAGCAGATCTCTATGATCTTTCAGGAGCCGATGACGTCGCTCAATCCGGTGCTTTCGGTCGGCGAGCAGGTCGTGGAGACGCTGCGCCAGCACGAAGCACTGTCGCGCCGGAGCGCCCGCGCGCGCGCCGTCGAATTGCTCGATCTCGTGCGCATTCCCGAGCCTCAGCGCCGCTTCGACGACTACCCGCACGAGCTATCGGGCGGGCAGCGCCAGCGCGTGATGATCGCGATGGCCGTGGCGTGCCGCCCCCGCCTGCTGATCGCCGACGAACCCACCACGGCGCTCGACGTGACCATCCAGGCGCGCATTCTCGAACTGCTCGACGCGCTGCGCCGCGAGCTGTCGATGTCGCTCCTGCTGATCACGCACGACCTCGGCGTCGTGGCCGATCATGCTGACCGCGTAGCGGTGATGCTGGCCGGGCGCAAGGTAGAGGAAGCGCCTACCCAGGACCTCTTTGCGCACCCGCGTCACGCTTATACGCAAGGGCTCCTGAGCGCTTCGCTCAATCTGGCCGACGATCTGCACTACCGGTCGTGGACTTTGCCGGAAATCCGGCATACGGCACCAGCAGAGGGCGAGGAAGGCGGCTTCGTGGTGGTGCCGCGCAAGGTGCCCGAGCACGCAGCGCCGGGCGTGCGGGCGGCGCACGCCGCGCCGCTGCTCGCCGTGCGCGATCTGCGCGTGGCGTACCCTCAGCGCCGTGGCGCGCCGCCGCTTCACGCCGTAGACGGCGTGTCGTTCGAGATTGGCCGGGGCGAGTCGGTCGGGCTCGTGGGCGAATCGGGCTGCGGCAAGTCCACGCTTTCGCGCGCGATCATGCGCCTCGTGCCGGTTGCGAGCGGCTCGATCGCGCTCGACGGCACCGATCTCGTCGCGCTGCGCGAGCGTGCGTTGCGGCCCCGGCGGCGCCAGGTGCAGATGGTTTTTCAGGATCCCTATGCATCGCTCAACCCGCGCCGCACCGTGGGCGATATTCTCGAAACCGTGCTGGCCGTGAATGGCGAGGGCGACGCGGCGGCGCGCCGCGCGCGCGTTCGGTTGGCGCTTGAGCGCGTGGGTCTTCCCGCGGCAGCGCTCGCGCGTTTTCCACATGAATTCTCGGGCGGCCAGCGTCAACGCATCGGCATTGCGCGTGCGCTCGTGCTCGAACCCGCCCTGCTGATCTGCGACGAGCCGGTATCGGCGCTGGATGTCTCGATCCAGGCGCAAATCCTCAATCTGCTCGTCGAACTCAAGCGCGAGCTGGGGCTTTCCATGCTCTTTATCTCGCACGATCTTTCGGTCGTGCGCTATATCGCCGATCGTGTGCACGTCATGCAGCAGGGCAAGATCGTCGAGAGCGGCGACCATCAGGACATCTGGCGCGCGCCAAGGCATGCATATACGCGCACGTTGCTCGCCGCGATTCCGGGGCGCGAGCGGGAGGCCGAAGCGGCTTGACGCGCGCGCAGAAGCACATCGCGCAGCAAGGTTGCGCTTCTAGTGCTTCAATGAGCGCTGCGCCGCCTTAGCCGATTGGCGTCCGATCAACCGCCCATTCTGGCCCCTATGACAAAGCCCACCGATATCAAGGCCCTCGTATTCGACGTGTTCGGCACCGTCGTGGACTGGCGCAGCGGTGTGGCGAGAGAAGCCACCGCTTTTCTGCAACGCCACGCGCCGCAACTCGACGCTTTCGAGTTCGCCGATGCCTGGCGTCGCGAGTATTCGCCCTCGATGGAGGAAATCCGCAGCGGGCGACGGCCATACGTGCGCCTCGACGTTCTGCACCGCGAGAACCTCGTGAAGGTGCTGGAACGCAGCGGCATCGCCGGAGTAACAAACGTTGAAATCGACGCACTCAACCTGGCCTGGCATCGTCTCGATCCGTGGCCGGATGCGCTCGGCGCGCTGACCCGCCTGAAGCGCCGCTACATCATCGCGCCTTTGTCCAACGGAAATATCCGGCTCATGGTGGATATGGCGAAGCGCGCCGGTTTGCCGTGGGACGCGATTCTCGGCGCCGAAGTGGTCCGCGCCTACAAGCCTTCACCGCAGGTGTACAGCGAGACGGTAGACATTCTGGGGCTTGCGCCAGCCGAACTGTGCCTCGTCGCGGCGCACAACGGCGACCTTGCCGCGGCGCGCCGTCTCGGTCTTTCGACCGCGTTCGTCGTGCGGCCGACCGAGCATGGACCCGGCCAGAAAACGGACCTGAAAGCGGAGCAAGCGTGGGACTTCGTCGTGGACGATTTGAACGAGCTTGCGAGTCAGCTTGATGCCTCGATAGATTGAGCTTTAATGGTATTTGCCATGGAGGGCGTCTCTCGGGATCAGGGGCTATATGCGCTGCACAAATTGTGGCTTCGAATGCCGCGAGGGCGCGAGATTTTGCGAGCAGTGCGGCACCCAGGTCGCTCACACTGCGTCGCCCCCGTCCCCGGTCGATTACACGCCTTCGCACCTGGCTGAGCAGATCCACGCCGCGCAGGCGGCCCTCGAAGCCCGTGGCAAAGCGCTCAGCGAACGTAAGACGATTACCGCCTTGTTTGCGGACATGGCCGGCTCGACCGCACTGATCTACGGGCTGGACCCGGAAGAGGCTCACGGGCTGATCGCGCCGGTCCTCGAATTGATGATGGAGGCCGTCCACCATTACGAGGGTTTCGTGGCGAAATTGCTCGGCGACGGCATTCTGGCCTTGTTTGGCGCGCCGATCGCCCACGAGGACCACGCGCAGCGCTCGCTCTATGCGGCGCTCAGAATGCAGCAAGCCATGCGCCGTCATAGCGACCGAATTCGCCTCGAGCGCGGCATTCCCCTGCAGATACGCGTGGGGGTCCACACCGGCGAAGTGCTCATGCGGTCCATTCACAAGAACGACTTGCAAGCGGACTATGACCCGGTTGGCAACGCGATCCACATCGCCTCGCGCATGGAGGCCATTGCGACGCCCGCGTCGATATTGGTGAGTCAATCCACTTACCGGCTGACCGAGGGCTATTTCGAGTTCAAGGCCTTAGGGCAGACACAGGTCAAAGGCGTGGCCGAACCGCTTGCCGTGTATGAGGTGCAGGGGCCCGGTGCGCTGCGCACACGTCTTCAGGTGGCCGAGCGGCGCGGTCTGGCCCGATTCGTCGGACGCGCGCCCGAACTCGAGACATTGCGCGCGGCGCTCGATGCGACCCGCGCCGGGCAATGCAGCATCGTCGGCGTGGTGGGCGAGGCGGGTGTGGGGAAATCGCGGCTCTTTCACGAGTTCAAACGCTCGGCGCTAAAACGCTGCCTCGTGGTGGAGACCTTCTCGGTTTCGCACGGCAAGTCGTTCGCGTACTTGCCGCTCATCGAATTGCTGAAAAACTACTTTCAGATCACGGCGGAAGACGACGAACGGCGAAGCCGCGAAAAGGTGACAGGCCGTGTGCTTGCCCTCGAACGCAAGCTGGAGGACGGGGTGCCTTATTTGCTCCATCTGCTGGCGGTTGGCGAAACCAGTCCGGCCCTCGCGCAAATGGATTCGCAAATCCGGCGCGAGCGCACGTTCGAAGCCATCACGCATCTCTTCGTGCGCGAGAGCGCGAACGAACCCGTCGTCCTGGTGTTCGAGGACCTGCAATGGCTCGACAGCGAGACGCAAGCCTTTCTCGCTTACCTGGTCGAGCACGTATCGAGCGGGCACCTTTTGTTGCTGCTGAACTATCGCCCGGAGTATCAGCATGAGTGGGGCGGGCGCAGCGGCTACACGCAGTTGGCGCTGGAGCCGCTGGGTCGTGCCGATGCACAAGGGCTCATCAGCGCGCTCGTCGGCGACGATCGAACGCTTACCGGGGTCAAGCAGCACGTGCTCGACAAAACGGAAGGCAATCCGTTTTTTATCGAAGAAGTCGTCCAGACCCTGGCCGAAGAACACGTGCTGGTGGGTGAACCGGGTCATTACCGGATGGAAGCGGCGCCGCTCGCGCTACATATTCCGACTACGGTGCAGGGCGTGCTGGCTGCGCGTATCGATCGCCTGCAGGCCGCAGACAAAGCGTTGTTGCAAACGCTCGCGGTGATTGGCAAGACGTTCCCGGCAAATCTTGTCCAGTATGTCGTCGACCTGCCGGACGACGAGCTCTATGCGAGCTTGTCACGTCTGCAAGCGGGGGAGTTCATTTACGAGCAACCGGCGTTTCCGGAGGTGGAATACGGCTTCAAGCATGCCTTGACGCAGGAAGTGGCGGGCGGCTCCCTGCTTGCCGAGCGGCGCCGGCTTTTGCATGCACGCATCGGCCAGGCGATGGAGACGCTTTTCCATGACCGTCTCAAGGACTACTGGAACGAGCTCGCGCATCACTATAGCCTCAGCGCCAACGTACCGAAGGCGGTCGAATATTTGCAGAGCGCCGGTCAACAGGCGTGGCAACGTTCGGCTACCGCCGAGGCGCTTCGCCAGCTTGGCATGGCGCTGGATCTGCTCTCGGGCATGCCGGAAACGCCCGAACGCGCCGATCGCGAACTCACGTTGCTGCTTGCTATCGGGCCGGTGTTGATGGCCGCGAGAGGATGGGCTTCGCGCGATGTGGAAGCGACGTATTCGCGTGCGCTGGATCTGTGCAGGCAGGCTGGGCGAACACCGCATTTGTTCCGCGTTCAAACCGGTTTGCGGATGTTCTATCAGTTGAGCGCGGAATATAAAACGGCCAAAGAGATCGCCGAGCAGCTGCTCGAACTGGCAGCGCCCGCGAACAATCCCACGCAAGTCATGGAAGCGCATTATCTGCTCGGCATGAGCTTGTTCAGGCTCGGTGAGCTCTCCAGCGCGCATACCCACCTTGCCGGCCTGGCGACATCATCGTTACTGCAGGACTCAGGGCAGCTCGATGAAGAGATTTTTGCGCACGGGCGGGATCCGCGCAGCGTGGGCGAAGGCAGCCTGGGCCTCGTCCTTTGGCATAGGGGCTACCCGGACGCAGCGCTAAGGCATGCTGAACAAGCGATCAGTCGCGCGCGTTCGATGCACGATCTGGTCAGTCTCGGCCAAACGCTCATTTTCAAGGCTGAGCTTCACCAATTACGCCGAGAAACTGCGCAAACCCGTGCCTGCGCCGAAGCCGCCATCGCCCTTGCGACGGAGCAGGGCTTTCCCATGATTCTCGCGTGGGCGACCATGCTCCACGGCTGGGCGCTATCGGAGGCCGGAGAAAAGGAGGAGGCGATTGCGCAAGTTCGCCGCGGACTCGCCGACTACGAAGCAACCGGTGCTCGCCTTGGCCGCTCGTACTTTCTGGCATTGCTGGCCGAAACCTATGCAAAGGCGGGGTTGTGCGACGCCGGGCAACATGCGCTGGCCGAGGCAATAGCGGTTTGCGAAACGTCGGACGAACGCTATCACGAGCCCGAGTTGTATCGGCTCAAAGGCGAGTTGTCGCTGCTCTGCGCAGGGCTTTCGAGCGTCGCACCCGTGGACCGCGACGCGGCGCAGGCGAACTTCAACGAAGCCATGGCGATCGCTCGCCGCCGGGGCGCCAGATCGCTCGAACTTCGCGCGGCATTGAGCCTGGCAGCGCTTCATGCGCAAGCGGCACGCGCGCGTGAGGCGCGGGAGACACTCGCCCCAGTGTATGCATCGTTCACAGAGGGGTTCGAAACGGCGGACCTGCGAGCAGCCAGGCAATGGCTCGACACGCTCGCCTAGAACGCCAGGCGGTCGTCGCAGGCGCTGCGGCGCGGTATCTCAGGAAAGCATATGGGCAGGCCAACGCCGAAACGTTAGTCTGCCCATGCCGGTTCGCCGCTTACGCGGCGATCCGGTCTCGCGCTTGCCGTCCCGCTACTGGCGACGGATCACGCATGGCCGTGTTAGAAGCGATGGCGGATACCCACGGTCGCCACAGCCTGCGAGTTCGAATCCGACGCGGAAACGCCCATGATGTCCGCGTGAATCTTCCCTTCGCCATCCACCACGCGCTGATACGCGGCTTCTGCGTACAGGTCGGTGCGCTTCGAGAGCGCGTAATCGCCTTGCAGCGTGAACTGATGGAACTTCGGATTCACGCCTTCCAGGCTCGCGTCCGTGTACGTATAGGCGCCCGACACCGTGAACGCAGGCGTAAACGCGTAGCGGCCATTGATTTCGTAGTTGGCGAAGCGCGCGCTGTCGCCCGCGAGCGACGTCGTCGTGCCCGCGTTCGCGGAGTTGATGGCCGTGAGATTGTTCAGCTGCGTTTGCGTGAACACGAAGCCCACGTTGGCCGCGCCGAACGCGTAGTTCAGGCCCGCGCCGTACGTGCGTTGACGCGAAGCCGTGAAGGTGGCGTCGTCGCTGACCGCGCCGCTGCTGTTGATGGTCGAACCCGAGTTGTTGAGCTGCAGGTAGCCCGCGCCTGCCGTGAGGCCGCCAAACGCGTAGGTGGCGCCGAGGCTGTATGCGCGGTTGCTCGCAAAGCCGCCTGCGTCGTTCGAGAAGCCGTACAGCGCGTTGAACTTGAGGCCGCCGTAGTTCACGCTCTGGTACTTGAGCGAATTGCTCACGCGGAACGAGTTGTTGAGGTTGTCGTTGTCGTACGGGTGTGCGGCGAGCGTGCCGCCGTATTGCGTGCCGTTCAGCGACAGTGCGCCCAGGTTGTCGACCACGCTGTCGTACTGACGACCCAGCGTGAGCGCGCCGGCCTGTTCGCTCGAAAGACCGACGAACGCTTGACGGCCAAACATGCGGCTATTTTGCTTCGCCGCGCCGGTCGAAATGCTGAAGCCGCTCTCGAGCACGAAGATCGTCTTGAGGCCGCCGCCCAGGTCTTCGCTGCCGCGCAGGCCCCAACGGCTGCCGTTGAGCGCGCCGCTCGACTGTTGCACGTTCGAGCTGCCCGACTGGTTGCTCGTGTACAGGACGCCGGCGTCGATCAAGCCGTAAAGCGTAACCGAGCTTTGCGCGTGCGCCGCGCTGGCGAAAGAGGCTGCAGCGACTGCGAGAGCGGATAGGGTGTTCTTTTTCATCGTGACTCCATTGCTTTGTATTTCGCTCGAAAGAGAGCGAGCGCGGAGCATAACGCGATATAGCGAGTGCATTTCGGAATTTGTGGCATACATGCCACGATTACTGGCTAACCGTTTCTTACTTGTTCCGGCTTATTACTTCCGCACCAGAAATGACAAAAATATCAGTTAAATCAGGGACTTTTAGCGATCCCGCATGGTGGGTGGAACGCACGGTTTTCCGTATTTTTATCGTAATTTAGAGAAATATTCGATGATTCCGCGTCCATGAATATTACGGTGAATGAATACCGCGAAGAAATGCATGTTATTCAACGAATCGAATTGGCTGCACCGTTCCTTATCATGATTTTCGACCACGGGCGCGGCTGTGACAAAGCGCCGCCTTGAGTACTCTTCCATGCATTCGGGCGCGAACGCCCCGCGTTCCCATGACTGACACCATCGTTGCGCTGCTCGCCAAGGCGAAGCAGCATTTCATCGCCGGCCGCATCGACGCCGCGCAGCACGATCTCCAATCGATCCTGCAAGTCCGTGCCGATCACCCTGGCGCGCTGGAAGCGATGTCTTTCATCTACGCTGCGCGCGAGGATTACACACGCGCCGCCGAACTCGCATGGCGCGCAGCGCAGCCCGCCACGACGGTTCCGCAGCAGTTAGAGCAAGCGGCGCGCATTTGCCAGTGCGCGCAACGCCATGCAGACGCCGTCGCGCTCTACGAACGCCTGCTCGCGCTCGCGCCCGATCACGCCGAAGCGCTGCACGGCGCAGCGATGTCGTTCATGCAACTGGCTCAGGCCGAAGCCGCGCTCGCCTGTCTCACCCGACTGACGCGCCGCTATCCGCACGCGGCGCAAGCGCACTACAACCGCGGCACGCTGCTCGGCTTGCTGGGCCGTTACGACGAGGAACTCGAAGCGTACCGGCGGGCAATCGAACTCAAGCCGGATTTCGTCGCCGCCTATGTGAATCTGGGCGTCGCGTTACGCGATCTGCATCGCTTCGACGAGGCGCTGCGCCAGTTCAGGAAAGCGTTGTCGATCGACACGAACGACGCCGGCGCACGCACGAATCGCGCGCAGACCAATCTGCTGCTCGGCGAATTCGAGCACGGTTGGCGCGAATACGAATGGCGCTGGCGCGACGGCGAGATGACACACGGTTTCCCCGCGGCGACGCAATGGACCGGCCAGCCACTCGCGGGCAAGACCGTGCTCGTGCACGCGGAACAAGGTTTCGGCGACACGTTGCAGTTCATTCGCTTCATCGAGCGCCTGAACGCGAAGGGCGCACGCGTGATCGCGCGCGTGCAGGAGGCGCTGCGGCCGTTGCTGCAGAACGTGGCGGGTGCGGCGAGTGTGACAGGCGAATCGTCGGCGCTGCCGGCGTTCGACTACCACGTGCCGATGTTGAGCCTGCCGCATGCGCTCGCGCTGCGCGAAGGGGACTTCGCAACCTCGGGTGCGTATCTGCGCGTCGATACCGAAGCTGAAGATGCAGCGCGCGCATCGTGGTCCGACGTAATCGGCGCCAACGAGAATGACGATCGGAGGCTGCGCGTGGGCGTGGTCTGGTCAGGCAGCACGACGCACGTGAACGATCGCAATCGCTCGATGCCGCTTGCGGAACTCCTTCCGCTTTTCGACGCCGACGCGCGTTTCATCTCGCTGCAACAAGAACCGCGTGAGCGCGACCGCGCGTGCGTGGACGAACTCGCGCAGCGCGGCCGGCTGATCGACACCGGCGCACGTTTGACGACGTTCCCGGCGACGGCGGCGCTTGTCGCGCAGCTCGATCTGGTGATCGCCGTGGATACGGCGGTCGCGCATCTTGCGGGCGCACTCGGCAAGCCCGTGTGGATCGCGCTGCCGTTCACGCCGGACTGGCGCTGGCAACTGAATCGCGACGACAGCCCGTGGTATGCCGATGCGCGTCTGTTCCGTCAAACGCGCCGCGGCGAGTGGGGCGACGTGGTGGCAGCGTTGCGCACGGCGATCGATGCTCGAATCGCCGCGCGATCGTCCACGAGGCATGCAGCATGATGGTCTGGCCTGCGCCGGCCATCACGCCCGCCAGCGGTGGACTGCCAGCGCACTTAGAACCGGTGGCGCATGCCGATCATCACAATCGCCTGCGAGCTCTTGCCTGAATCGATTTCGGTCGAACCGATCACAGCCTGCGCGGTGCCTTCGCCATTTTCGCCGCTCGCGTGTCCGTAACCGCCCACTGCGTAGAAGTCGGTGCGCTTGCTGATCACATAGTCGGCGCCAAGCGCAAACTGGTTGTACTTCGCCGACGAATCGCCGCTCGACTTCATATACGTATAGCCGATTTCAGTCGTGAGCGCGGGCGAGATCTGCCACAGTGCATACACTGAGCCGGTGTTGTACTTTTGCGCCGTCGTGAAGGACGAGCTTGCGTCCGGCACGTACTGCGCGAAGCTGTAGTAGCCGCCGAGCGTGACGGGACCGATGGCGTAGTTGCCGCCCAGGCGCGCGATATTGATGGAACGGGCCGACGCGTAGGCGTCGTTGACCGACGTGGTGAAAAGCGAGTCAGCGGTGGTCGTGCCGCGAGTCGACAGCACCGCATTGCCGTTGTCGATATGCATGAAGCCCGCTGCGAGGCCGAGCGGTCCCTGACCGTACGAAAGCGCGCCGCTCCACGTCTGGCCCGATCCCTGTGAGCCGGCAACGCCGCCGAACGTGTACATCCACTCCGTCTTCAGGCCGGCCAACGTCGGGCTTGCCCATTTGATGGCATTGCTAAAGCGCGCGGTATTGTCCGCGTTGTCGATGTCGCCCGGCGTCGAGAACATGCCGCCGAGGAAGTTATCGCCCTGGATGGGCTGCACGAGGTCGGTGAGCGGGTCGTACTGACGCCCGGCGGTCAGCGTGCCGAACCGGCTGTCCTGCAGGCCGACAAACGCTTGACGTCCGAACAGGCGGGTTCCTTGCCCTGACTTGCCGGTCTCCACGTTGAAACCGCTTTCGAGCGTGAACACCGTCGTCAGTCCGCCGCCGAGATCTTCGCTGCCCTTCAAGCCCCAGCGCGAACCCGAGAGGTTGCCGCTCGTCATCGAGATTTGCGAGCTCTGTCCGCCCGAATTGTGCGTGTACTGAATCCCCGCGTCGATGAGGCCATACAGGGTCACCGAGTTTTGCGCGAACACCTGGGTCGAGAACCCGGAAAAACTAAGGATAGCTACAGAAATTGCGGACTTCTTCATCGAAATATTTTCCTTGTTGTCTGAGAGGCGGCGACGGGCTGGCGTGAGCGAGCCCTTCGCCGCGCTTTTCTGGCATGAGTCGATCATGCCGACGACAGGCTAATTCCCGATTATTAATCTATTAAGTAGATGTTCTTATCAATCATTCTATTATCCGCAGTTTCGTTTACAGAATTTTTCTCACAAATAAACTTAATAGATATTTCATTTTCCGAATTATTCTTACTCGATGTAATAAATAATCGAGAGCAGAGCAAAAATGGTTTCGCAATAAAACAATATAGACAAATGCCTCTATTTTCAATGCGTTTTCCCTTCGGGCAGAATCGCTGACACGAATCTGACTCATTGCGCCATTACGATCTGGCGCGCCTTACGCCCCGGCTTATGCACCGGAAAAGGGCATTAGCGGCAGCCTGCAGGCGTGCGCCAATTTGCTTGCTGTTTTTCACCACACGTTAATTTCGGCAAAGGATGGGAAATTCTATGAATCGGATGAGTACAAGCCGTTTTGGTTTGCTGTCGGCGGCAGGCGCCGCTGTACTAGCCTCCATGGGCGTGGGCAGCGCGAATGCGGCGCCGTCCGACGCGCTCGTCGCCGCCGCGAAGCAGGAAGGGCAGCTGACGGTCATTGCGCTCCCGCACGACTGGTGCGGCTATGGTCCGATGATCGAAGCCTTCAAGGCGAAGTACGGGATCAAGGTCAACGAGCTGAATCCGGATGCGGGCTCGGGCGACGAGATCGAGGCGATCAAGGCAAATAAAGGCAACAAGGGTCCGCAGGCACCGGACGTGATCGACGTCGGTCTGTCGTTCGGTCCGTCGGCGAAGGCGGACGGTCTGTTGCAGCCGTACAAGGTGTCGACGTGGAAGTCGATCCCGAACGACTCGAAGGACGCCGACGGATACTGGTATGGCGACTATTACGGCGTCCTTTCTTTCGAAGTCAACGCGGACATGATCGACAAGGCCCCGGCCGACTGGAGCGATCTGCAGAAGCCGGAGTACAAGAACGCGGTGGCGCTGGCCGGCGACCCGCGCGCGTCGAACCAGGCGATCCAGGCCGTCTACGCGGCTGGCCTGTCGTCGGCCAAGGGTGATGCGAGCAAGGCCGAAGCGGCCGGTCTCCAGTTCTTCGCCAACCTGAACAAGAACAGCAACTTCGTGCCGGTGATCGGCAAGGCCGCTTCCGTTGCGCAGGGCACGACGCCGATTCTCGTGCGCTGGGACTACAACGCGCTTGCCGACCGCGACACGCTCAAGGGCAATCCGAAGGTGGAAGTCGTCGTGCCGAAGACGGGCGTCGTTGCGGGCGTGTACGTGCAGGCCATCAGCGCCTACGCGCCGCACCCGAACGCCGCGAAGCTGTGGATGGAGTACCTCTATTCGGACGAAGGGCAGCTCGGCTGGCTCGCGGGTTATTGCCACCCGATCCGCTACAACGAGCTTGCCGCGCAGAAGAAGGTGCCCGCCGCACTGCTGGCGAAGCTGCCGCCCGCCACGGCCTACAAATCGGCCGTATTCCCGACGCTGCAGCAGCAGGACGCGACCAAAGCGGCTGTGACGAAGCAATGGGATAGCGTCGTAGGCGCGAACGTCAAGTAAGCGCGATTGCGGATGGTGATGCGCGAGGCGGTGATCCGCGCTCGCGCGCCAGCCGCAACTTTCGCTGGCATTGCATCGCTCACTCCTCGTTCCTGAAAGCCCTATGAGCACTGTATCCAACCTGGAGCCCAACGGGCCTGATCTCGCCGTGCCGCCGGGAAACGCTCCGCATGCAAAGCGATCCTCGGGCGCCGCGCGCTACCTGTCCTTGCTAGGCGTCGCGCCGTTCTTCATTTTCACGCTGCTGTTCCTGATCGCGCCGACCGTGTACCTCATGGCCGGTGCGTTCCAGAATGCACAGGGCCGGTTCACGCTCGACAACTTTCGGCAGCTCTTCGAGCCGGAGGTGCTGAGTGCGTACTGGATCAGCATCAAGGTGAGTACGGCGTCGGCGGCGGGTGGGGCGGTCATCGGCCTGCTGCTCGCGTGGGCCGCGGTGCTCGGCCGCTTGCCCGGCTGGATCCGTCCAACGCTATTGACCTTCTCCGGCGTCGCGTCGAATTTCGCCGGCGTGCCGCTCGCGTTCGCGTTCATCTGCACGCTCGGGCGCGTCGGTCTCGTCACGATGCTGCTGCACCGCTACGCGCACGTGAACCTCTACGCCACAGGCTTCAGCATTCTCAGTTTCTGGGGACTGACGATCACCTACCTGTACTTTGAAATTCCGTTAATGGTCCTGATCATTGCACCCGCGCTGGATGGCCTGAAGCGCGAGTGGCGCGAGGCATGCGACTGCCTGGGCGGCACCGCGTGGCACTACTGGCGCCTCATTGCGCTGCCGGTGCTGTGGCCAAGCGTGCTTGGCGGCGCGCTGCTGCTGTTCGCCAACGCGTTCGGCGCAGTCGCCACCGCGTACGCGTTGACCGGCAGTTCGCTGAACATCGTGACGATCCTCCTGTATGCGCAGGTGCGCGGCGACGTGCTGCACAACCAGAACCTCGGCTATGCGCTCGCGCTCGGCATGGTGGTGATCACGGGGCTCTCGAACGGCGGCTATCTCTGGCTGCGTGCGCGCGCCGAAAGGGGGCGCCGATGAAAAAGCCATCCCGGCTGGGCGCCTGGATCGCGATTGTCGTCGGCGCACTGTATTTCCTGATCCCGCTCTTCGCGACCTTCGAGTTCAGCCTGCGCATGCGGCGCGGCACATACAGCTTAGACGCGTACAAGGTCGTGCTGGGCGACCCGAGCTTTCAGGCGTCGTTCGGCTATTCCGTGCTGATGGCGTTCGTGACGATCGTGATCGGCGTGCTGCTCGTCGTGCCGACGGCGTACTGGGTGCAACTGCGGCTGCCGAAGCTGCGCCCTGTGGTCGAGTTCATCACGCTGCTGCCGGTCGTGATTCCGGCAATCGTGATCGTGTTCGGCTATCTGCGCCTCTACAACAGCAGTTCGTGGCTGCCGATGACCGGCAACGAGCGCGCCACCGACCTGCTGCTCGCATTCGGCTACGTCACGCTCGCGCTGCCCTACATGTATCGCTCGGTCGATGCCGGCCTGCGCGCGGTCGACGTGCGCACGCTCACCGAAGCGGCCGAGGCGCTCGGCGCCAACTGGCCCACGATCCTCTTCAAGGTGATCTTCCCGAATATCCGCTCGGGCATCCTCTCGGGCGCGTTCCTGACCTTTGCCGTCGTGATCGGCGAGTTCACGATGGCGAGCCTGCTCGACCGTCCGGCGTTCGGCCCTTATCTGCAGCTGATCGGCGCGAACCGCGCCTACGAACCGTCCGCGCTCGCGATCATCGCGTTCGTCGTCACGTGGGCGTCGATGGGCCTGATCCAGGTCTTCGGCTCCGTGCGCGCGGCGGCGGCTCACAAATCCTGATGAACCAGGACATCATTCATGGCATTCCTTGAGATAGAGAATCTGCACAAGTCGTTCGGCGCGCATACGGCGCTGCATCACTTCGACATGCAGATCGAGCGCGGCGAATTCATCACGTTTCTTGGGCCGTCGGGCTGCGGCAAGACGACGGTGCTGCGCATGATCGCCGGCTTCGAAGATCCGACGCGCGGGGCGATCCGTATCGCGGGCAAGGACGTCACGCGGCTGCGCACGCGGGCGCGCAAGATCGGCATGGTATTTCAGTCGTACGCGCTGTTCCCGAACATGACCGTTGCCGGGAACATCGGCTTCAGCCTGAAAGTCGCGGGCCGCCCGCAAAGCGAAATCAACAAGCGCGTGGAGGAGATGCTCGAGCTCATCAAGCTGCCGCTTTTCGGCGAGCGCTACCCGTGGCAGCTCTCCGGCGGCCAGCAGCAGCGTGTCGCGCTCGCGCGCGCCATTGCCGGCAAACCGGAGGTCTTGCTGCTCGACGAGCCGCTATCTGCGCTCGACGCGAAAATCCGCATCTCGCTGCGCCAGGATATTCGCGCGCTGCAGCGCGAGCTTGGCATCACGTCGATTTTCGTCACGCACGACCAGGAGGAAGCGCTGTCCATTTCCGATCGCATCGTCGTAATGAACGAGGGGCGCGTGGAGCAGGTGGGTACGCCTGCCGAGATCTACAACTTCCCGCGCACGCGCTTCGTGGCGTCGTTCGTCGGCACGCTGAACCTGCTGCCGGGCAAGATCGTCGATCCGGCGACGGGGCGCATCGCGGTCGACGGCCAGGTGCTCACCACCTCGCAGCCGCTGCCCGCCGACGACGCGGGCCGCGCGCGCCTGCTCGCAGTGCGGCCGGAGGCGATCCGTCTGGAAGCGCCGGCGGCGGGCCGCAACTCGCTTGCCGCGACGGTCGAGGACATCGACTTTCTCGGTGCGGTGGTGCGCATCCGTGCGCGCGTGAAGGAAGCCGTCGTTTCGCTGGATATTTTCAACGACCCCAACCACGCCTTGCCGCAACGCGGTCAGCCTGTCGCGCTCGGCTTTTCGCACGAGAATCTGCTGGTGCTCGAAGAGGGGGCGTGAGTACGCCAGCCACTATGATCGTGGAGGTCGCGCTGCCGCTGCCTCCACACGGTCCGTGAGCTTGCCGACCAGCGCATTCGCCACGATCTCCTCGCCGATGACGACGTCGGACGCTCCGGCGCTTTCGAATAGCGCCTTTCTCAAGGGATTTTCGCCGGGCACGACAATCGCAAGCGAAGCGTTCAGCGTATGCGCCAGCAAGGTGATCGCCAGATTGTTGTTGCTGTCGGGCGTTGTCACGATCAGTGCTTTGGCGCTATCGAGCCGCGCGCGCCTGAGCACGTCGTCGAATACGTCCGGGGGACCCAGAACCACCATCAGTCCGCGATCCGCCGCCCGGTGCGCCTGCTCCTGGTCGCCCACGACGACGAGCACCGTCTCTCCTGCTTCGCGCAAGCGGTTGGCGACCAGTTCGCCAAGCGAATGGAATCCAACCAGCACAACATGATTCGCTAGATGCCCGAGCTTGCGTTCCATAAGCCTGTTCTCCCGATAAGCCAGCACGTCGTCGCTCGATAACATGCCAGTGAGCCTGGAAACCGCGAATCCGCCAATCACCATCGTCGCCGACATGGCCAGCAGCATGAAGATCTTCTGACTCGGATTGAACTCCGTAAAGTCGCCGAGTGTCGTGACGAGATTGAATCCGTCCCAAAGGGCCGTAAATACTTTGCCGGAAAGCGGAGCACCGGACTGGTCGAGCAGGGCCAACCCAGTGGCTGCGCCAACGAGCAGCAGGGCGAGAAGCGCAATGGTCAGGCGCACCTCGCGGCGCCATTCCCGAATGCGCAGCCCTCCGAGGCGGGGCTCATGAACACGGAAGATCCACATCGTTACCTCGGACCCAGGCGGAAATCGATTGGCGATCGTGCGTTGCACAAGACAGCACCGCTGTGACCGCCTAGCGTATCACTCAGCCGTTCAGACCCAGGTTCGGCCGCCCACGAACGACCGAAACAAGACGACCGCCACACGGCGCGGCCCGCCTGTCGGCGATTCCCCGACATCTCTCGGCCAGGTGATGGCCGCGCCCAAACTCGCATCGTCGCGTATGCACGCTGGGTCGGGCTTTGCGCGGATGGTGCCCCGATGGCATGACATCTGCATGGTGTGGCGCGAGCGGCTGGCCGCTTGACGCATCCTGCAACCGTCCTGTTCGAGGAGACCCATCATGACTACGTTGACCATCCGCGATCTTCAGAAGTCGCAAGCGCTCGATCACGAAGCAATGGCCAGGTTTCAAGGTGGCCGGATGAAGATCATCGGCTCGCACCCCGGCTCGATCCTCACCTCCGCCGACGGCGACCCGGTCGCCGTGTATGTCGACGGCGTGCTGCAAAACTCCGTTAGCGACGGCTACTACCACGGCTGAGTGCCGGCGGCATACAAAGCACAGCGGTGTAACCGCGGGGGGCTGATGTGGACCAAACGTGGCTATGTACCGCTGCCGGCGCGATCGTGATTGTGATCGCGCTGGCTGGCGTGACGGCGCACTACCTTCGTGAGCGTCGTCGGGCCGATCTTCTGCGCAACTTCGATCACCATGAATGGTGGCAGCGTAACCACGGTTCCGCCTGCACTTCGGGCGGCTCGGGTACCGGGAGCAGGGCAGTACAAGCAGGAACATGGCGGAAATATTGAACGGGTATTCAACGATGAGCTACCCATTTCTGGCCCCCATCGATTGATGGAGGCGATCGGGGGCGCGGGAAAAACATAGCGAGAGCGTATTGCGCCTGCGCGTAGGTTCGGCCCGGTCTTGCAACGAGGCGAAGGTGCCCGCTTCGAGCAGGCCCTCGATAGAGGAGGAAATGAGCGAAGTGAAGCGGCTTTTTTGTGCAGACAAGAAGGCCTGTTGCACCCCACATGGCAATCCTTAGAGGTAGCTCATCATGAAATCGCTAGGTAAAACATTCGTTATCCTTATCATTTTGTCCGCTCCAGTGGCTTCGTTCGCACAATCGAACGCTGCCGTGACTCCCGAGCAGGTCCGCGCCGAACTCGTGCAGCTGGAACAGGCTGGCTACCACCCAGGTGACGGCGACAACACAAATTATCCAGCCGATATCCAGGCTGCCGAAGCGCGCGTGGCCGCGCAGAACGGCGGGAACAGCTACGGCGGAATGGCTGGCGGGACGTCGGCGTCTGGTGCGCCCGCTGCCGCAACCGGCGACAGCATGAAGCCGATTTACTTCGGTCAATAAACCATTGCGTTGACGAAGCCCTTCCTCCGAATGGAGGGGCTTTGTTTGGGTTCGATACCGGCAGCAAAATGAGGGCCGGACTGACAGGCCCATTGCAAGAAACCTGAAAAGTTGCCAGAATTTCGGCCCGGCCCGCCTTACCCGGGCACGCGGAATGCTCCGAAACTTGAAAACGTTTAATCGCCGCTCATTGACTAGTATGTGGTCTATGAAGCCATCGCTGCGCTATGTGGGAGTTTGTGCAATCTGCGCCTTCTTTACGGCGTGTGGTCAGATCGCGCCCAGACAAACGGCATGCAGCGTGGATTCCTGTCGCACGCGGCACGAGGTGGTGCAATCCGGCGAGGCGTCGTGGTATGCGGAAAAATTCCAGGGGCGGCAGACCGCCAACGGAGAACGCTTTGATGCCGGCTCATTGACGGCTGCGCATCGTACATTGCCGCTTGGCAGCTTCGTGCGCGTGAGGTCGATGGCAACCGGAAAGTCGGTTGTCGTGCGCATCAACGATCGCGGCCCCTACGTGAAAGGCCGAATCATCGATCTCTCTTATGCCGCCGCGAAGACCCTGGGGTTGACGGAAGCACGGTCGATGCGAGTGCAGATCGAACGCGTGGAGAACACGCAAAATGCACAGACGGAGCCGGACGGCGGCGGAATTCTCGCTACAGGAAGGTGACGTGAGGGCTGACTCGCGTCACGCCACGCTCCTGTCGCCACCGCATCATCCCATGGTTTGAGCGGCGCTCGCGCTGCGCTGCCTGAAATGGCCCGGCTTCAGCGCCATGACAGCTACGAGACTGAGCGCGATGCCGATCATCACATAGAGCACCGGCGCCAGCGGCGAACCCGTGAGCGCAATGAGCCACGTCACGAAAGTCTGTGCAAAGCCGCCAAAGATCAGGACAACGACGTTATTGACCACGGCGAGCGACGTCGCGCGCGTGCGCTTGGGGAACATCTCGGCAAGCGTCGTGCAATAGACGCCGAGGAAGGTCGCGCTGAGCACGCCGATCACGATTTGCGTGACGAGGAGCCGGGGCACGGACGGCGCCGCCACGACCCACGCATAGAGCGGATAGATCGCAACCAGGTAGGCGCCCAGCGACCCGACCAGCAGCGTCTTGCGGTCGTAGCGGTCGGATAGCGCCCCGGCGAGCGGCGTCACGATCAGCATGACGATGGCCGCGATCATTTGCACCATGAAGCTTTCCGAAACGGGCAGCTTGAGAACCTGCTTCGCGTAGGTGACGGTATAGCCGAACGTGACGTAGAACGTAACGGTGCTCGCCACCACCATGCCCATACCGATCAGATAGTCTGGCAGCCCGCGCTTGACGGCAGCCGCATCCGTCGTCCGGGCGCGCGGCGTGGCGTGGATGCGCGCATAGGTTTCGCTTGCATGGCGGCGCAGATAGATGGTCAGCGGCGCAATGAGCAGGCCCACCGCGAACGGGATGCGCCAGGCGCCCGCGAGCTGTTGCTCGGGCGTGAACACCTGCGTGACCACCATGCCGAGCGCGGCGCCCAGCATCGTCGACATAAGCTGCCCGCTCATTTGCCACGATCCGTAGAAGCCGGTGCGATTCGGCGGCGCCAGTTCGATCAGGAACGCCGTGGAAGTGCCTAATTCACCGCCTATCGAAAAACCTTGCAGGAGCCGGGCCACCAGCATCAGCAGCGGCGCCGCGAGGCCGGCCGTCGCGTAGGTCGGCGCGAAGGTCATGATCGCGGCGGCCAGCGCCATGATGCCCATGCCGAGCGTCATGCCCGCCTTGCGGCCATATTTATCGCCGTAGAGGCCGAGCAGCAGGCCGCCCACGGGGCGCATGAAAAAGCCTGCGCCGAAGAGAGCCGTGGTTAGCAGGATCGCATTCAGATCCGCTCCCGCTGCGCCGTGCGAGACCGGAAAAAACAGCTTGCTGATGATCGGCGTCATCGCTGCGAAGATGGTGAAATCGAACCACTCCATCGCATTGGCCAGCACGGCGGCCACGATGACGGGCTTGATGCCTGGTTGAGTGTCCATCGGCTATCCCCGGATATTGGTTGAAGGGCGGTCCAGCATGCTTCGGTCAGGCGGCGGTTGCCGGCTCGGGAAACACGGGTTCGCCGAGATTGAGCATCAGCCGGTTCGCCCACGCGAAAATGGCGATCGAATGGATCAGGTCGAGTATTTCAGCGTCAGTGAGCCCGGCCTCGCGCAACGCTTGCAGCTGGTCGGCGTCAATCTCGTTCGGGCGCTCGGTCAGCGCAGCCGAGAAACGCGCAATCGCCTCTTCGCGCTTCGTCGTACCGGCGCTGTGCGGGTCGGCGAAGACCTGGCGGATCACGTCGTTGCGCTTGGCGAGCTGCTCGAAACGCTGGGCATGCACCGATGCGCAATACACACAGCCGTTGAGCCGCGAAACCACGGTGGTCGAAAGCTCCCGTTCCGCGCGAGGCAAGCCGCCGGGTGCGTACATGATCGCGTTGAACGCGGCGGAGCGCTGCCGCAGGATCTCGGGTTGATGGACGAGAAATCGGTAGTAGTCCGAGACTTTCGCCTTGGGATGGCTTTCTTCGAGCACAGCGATCTGATCCGCCGTGGCATGGTCGAGATCGACAACATCGAGCCACGCGTCCCATTCCAGCGACTCGTTCGTGAAGCCGTGCGAACGGATGATGTCGGTCATGATGCGCGCTCCAGCTGCTTGAGGGCTTGCAGACCCGCGACGAGGCGCGTCTGGTACGACAGAAAGGCGATCAGCTGCGCGAGCGAGACGACGGCGGGTGTCGTCAAGCCGGCGGCGGGCAGCGTCTGCAGCGCGGCCTTGTCGCCAGCGACCGGATTTTCGATCAGCGTGCGCGTGAATGCGAGGATCGCGCGCAGGCGCGGGGCAGGGAGGTCCTCGGGTGCACCCGTTTGCACGGCGGCGAGCGCCGCCGCATCGACTTCGTGTGCGGCCAGTTCGGCGCGGTAGTGGGCAACGAGCGCCGGGGAGGGCGCGAGGCGGCTCGCGTAGAGCGCGACGAGCAAGCGCTCGACGAGCGTGAGGCCGCCGAGCGCGGGATCGAACAGCGCGTCGTAGCTGCCCTGGGTCGCTTCCACCACCTTGGCGCGCTGGTGCCGCAATGCATGTGTGGCCGAACCGGGCGTGAGGTCGGCGACGCGATCGATGATGTCGTCGTCAGTGTCGTATGTCATGGTCAACTCCGGAAAACTGCAGATTCACACGCTCATTTTCATTTCGCTTCGCGCTCGGCGAGCGCCGGGGGCGGTGGGGCGGCTGTCCATTCGTCGCCTTCGACTTCCGGCTCGGCGAAAGCCGCCATGTTGGCGTAATGCAGTTCGACGTCCTCACGATAGAACGTTGCGGCAAGCCCCTGTGCGAGCCGCTTCGCGCCTTCGCTGACGGCCGGGATGTCGCCCGACAGCGCGCCGTGCGAGAGCGTCGCGGGCGCGCAAAAGCAGTGAATGCGCTCGAGTCCGGGGCACGCGCCGGGTGTCTTTTCCTGGAACTCGAAGGCGGGTCCGAGGTCGGGCGAATCGGCAAGCTCAATGTCATCGTCGCCTGCGGGCGGCGCGTAGCGGTCCTTCCACGCGCGCACGTGGCGGGCGAACGGCGCGAATTCGGGGCGGCTCGCCAGATCGATACGGAAGCCCGTTGCGAACACGAGAAAGTCCAGCACGAAGACACCCTTCGGGGTGCTTACGTACAGTTCGTCGTCCACCTGCTCGATGCCGGTGACTGGCGCACCGAGGTTGAAGCGGGCGTTGGCGTGGCGCGACACGCGCAACGTACTGCCGCGCGGCGGCGGCACCTGCTGCACGTTGATGTAGTGGCGGATGCGCCATTTCCAGTCATCGGAAAGCGCGACATGGCCGTGCGTGAGGCCCGGATTACCCGCGCCTTTGCCTTTATTGATGCGCGGGATGTCCGCGCGGCGAATCAGCAGATCGACCGACGCTGCACCCGCTTCGAGCGCCGTTGCCGCGCTGTCCATGGCCGACGCACCCGCGCCGACAACGCCGACGCGCTTGCCGCGCAGCGTGCCGTAGTCCAGCACATCGGAAGAGTGGGCATAGAAGCGGCGCGGCAGATCACGCACGAATGCAGGCACGCAAGGCCCACCCAGGCCGTCGCGGCCCGTTGCGAGGACAACGTGGCGCGCAAACACAGTCTCGCTGCCGCCGGGGCTCGTGACAGACAGCGCCACCCCGCCGTCCGCGCGCGGCGTGATTGCGGTGACCCGGTGTTCGTTGCGCACGTCGATATCGAGTACATCGCGATACCAGCGCAGATAGTCCATCCATTGCAGGCGCGGGATCTTGTCGAGCGCCTCCCACGCCGCGCCGCCGAACTGCGCTTCGAACCACGCGCGGAACGTGAGCGAGGGCAGGCCGAGCGCGGGGCCCGTGAGCTGCTTCGGAGAACGGAGCGTTTCCATGCGCGCGGTGGTGGCCCATGGGCCTTCGAAGCCGCGCGGCGACTGATCGTAAATGACGGCGTCGATGCCGAGATGGTCGAGCGCGGCGGCGAGCGCAAGCCCAGCCATACCGCCGCCGACAATCGCCACATTGACCACGGGGCGGCCGTCGTGGGTGCGCTCGGGAATCCAGCGCTTCGGGGGCAGTTCGAGCCACGCGAGATCTTCGCGCAGGCGGGCTTCGAGCGCGGCGAGACCAGCGGACGGTGGAGTGGTCGGATTCATTACGGCAAGGATTCCTTGTTGGCAGGCAAGTCGCCATAGAGCGACTGCAGGACTTGGGCGTGCTCGGCGCTCGCGCGCAGCGTGAAATCGGGCAGCACGGCGCGCGCTGCGTCGGCGAGCGCGTCGATGAGCGTCGCGGCCACGGGGGGCAGCGCGATCGCGTCGCGCGAGATCACGCCAAAGAAGTACGGAATGTCGGCGTCGATCGTGCGGATCGCCACGCCGGCAAGCGGCATGCCGTAGGCCGTGACCGGTTCGAGCACCGAGATGCCGAGTCCGGCGCGAACCGCGGTCAGCGCGTTCATCGACGAATTCGTTTCGATCAGACCGGCTGGCGTGACGTCGGCTTGCGCGAACGCGTGGTCGAGGCGGCGGCGCAGGCGATAGGGGTTCTGCATCGTGACGATGCGCCGGCCCGCGCAGGCCGAAAGCGGCAGCCGGTCATGGCGCGCGAGGGGATCGTCGTCGCGCAGCGCGGCCACGCACGCGGATTGCCCGATCCAGTGCACGACCACGCCGCGGTGCTCGAGCGGCAGGCTCGCCACGCCAATGTCAGCCGCGCCGGTCAAGACATCGTGCACGACCTGCTCGGGGGGCAGGCTGCGCAGCTGGATCGTCTGCGCGGCGCCCGCGAGTTCGGTGCGCGCGAGCGCTGCGGGCACGAGGCCGGCGGCGAGCGCGGAAGTGGCGGCGATGCGCAGCGGCCGGGTTTCGCCGCGGCCGATCTCGCCGGCGCGCTTCTGGATCTGATGAACGCCCGTCAGCACGTGCTCGACGTCCTCGTAGAGCTGGATGCCTTGCTCGGTGGGCGTGACGCGCGGGCCATTGCGCGTGAACAGCGGATAGCCGACCTCGGTTTCGAGCTCCTGGATCAACCGCGTGATCGCGGGCTGCGAGCGCCCCAGCAAACGGCCGGCGGCGGTGACGCTGCCGGCCGTGATCACTGCGGCGAAGGCTTCGAGCTGGCGTAGTTCCATCTTCCGTGGGTGTCCCGGCGCGTAAGAATTCAGAATTCGCATTCTTACGCGTTAAGAATGCGTTTTCCAAATAATGGATTTTTATATCGTTATTCCGGCGCAGCGAAAGAGGGGTTTGCCCTAACGTGGCTTTTCGCGAGCGCGCAGAGCTGGCGATGTTTCATGGGAGCAGCGGTCCGCACCTTGGGGCGACCTTGCCGGCGGGGTTCGGTGCCGTCTCTGACGCCTACGCGCGGGCGCTGCTGGAGAGTGAGCACGGCCCGGCGCAGGGATGCCATATGGAAACGATGCCGGAGGACGCGCACAAGGTTGTCTCGGCCGTAAGCACAGTCGCAATCCGTCATCAGACGCTAAGGATTCCTGATATTGAGAGCTGGCCCACTACGCGTTCACTGGTTCCCATCAACATGACGACGAACCCGCGAGTCCCGTTCCGGACGCGGCCCGCGATTTAGACAGTATTACGAGGGCGCGAGCCAACGCCTGGATATTTGCAGACATTCATTTATCGGGGCTTAGGAAGCATGCACAAAAGCGAGGCGCATAAATGTTGGCAAACCAACCATCTGCATTCCGCTGTCTGTGAAGACAGCCAATTTGTCGAAAAGAGACATAACATGCAGCTGACAAAATGGTGAACGCCGGTTTATCCACTCACCGAGCGTTCCCTTCTAAAACCGGCTAGTCTTTACGCGTGCGCACAATTCCTGAATCTTCGTGCGTGATCCGGTCTCTATCGGGATCGTGCGGCGCTCTGGAAGCCGGATACGCACGATGCCTCGTGGCAAAGACTGTCTTTCGATTGCCGTCACAGGGTCCGCTCCGGTGACGCTGACAAGGAGACTGGCATGCGAGGTGCTGGCCGTGCGTTTGTCCCTTTGCTGATTGCAACGCTCGCGCTTTCCGCCTGCGAGGCCCCAACTTCGGGCTCCACCTTTACGCCTGCACAGGCGCAGCAGGTGATGGTGGTCGAGCTCGGTGTCGTTGAAAACGTGAGGCCCGTCTCGATCCAGCCGGGCCCGACCGGCATTGGTGCGATAACCGGCGGCGCGCTCGGCGGTATCGCGGCAGGCAGCAACATCGGGCGCGGCACGGGTTCGGTTGCGGCGGGCATCGGCGGCGCCGTGCTGGGCGGCGCGGCAGGCAATGCCGTGGAGCAGCGCGTCACGCAGCGCGCGGGCCTCGAAATCGTGGTGCGTCTGGATTCGGGGCAACTGATGTCGGTGGTTCAGGATGCGGATCAGCAGTTCGTGCCGGGCGACCGTGTGCGTGTCCTGCTCGGCAACAACTCGGTGCGCGTGACCCGATGAAGTGAACGCAGGTGCGGTTGGTCTCTCGATAACGCGAAGTTCCGGACAAAGCGAGGAAACCGATGGCCGATACCGGGCAGAAGATGAGTCGCGTGCCGTTGGCCGCTGCACTTGACCGCAATGCTAGCCGGGGGCATGGCGGGCGCCGCGATCGGCAGTTGTGTTGGCAACGTTTCGTACTGGGTGCCGATCAAGGCCATGCCGGGCGTATTTTTCCCCGCTTTCGGCGACAGCAACACGGTCACGACTATCGTCGTGGCTTCGATTGCTATCCGGCTGTTTCGCTTTCTCATTCTGCGCGGCGTAAAGCAGGCCGCTTTCATCAACACCATCGCGACGTTCGCCCCCCGGATCATTTCGATCAGGGTGTTCATCGTCTAGCACTTTTCGTATTCAGGTACGGCGCCTTCCGATGTCCCTCGAGCGGTGCGCGGAGAACGTGCGCGCGATGGGCTAGCGCTTGAATCGTTTTGTTTTCGGATGGATACCCCGGCGCGCCCGGCAAGGCGGCAACAAGGCGCGAAGTCATTTCAGGGTGGACGCGGGCAGCCGCTCCAGGGATTCAGAGGAATACGCCAGTGTGTGCGAATCATGCTACGGGTCGAGCGGTTTCCCTGCCTTTGGCCGTGACGCTGAGTGCGGTGCTGTGCGTATTGGCGGCAGGCTCACTGACGGGCTGCCGTAAAGGCGAAGAAGCGCCGGTGACGGAGGTCCGCCCGGTACGCGCCGTCAGGGTGGAAAAGCAGGAGGCGGGAACCACTATCTCCTTGACCGGAAGGTTGCAGGCGCAGGCCGAGATCAATCAGTCGTTCCGTATCGACGGAAGAATGACGTCCCGCAACGTCGATGTCGGTGACCGCGTGCGGGCGGGCCAGGTGCTGGCGCGGCTCGACCGGATGAACGAGGAAAGCAGCCTGCAGTCCGCGCGGGCGCAACTGGCCGCGGCCCAGGCACAAGCCCTGGAAGCGCGCACCATGTTCACCCGCATGCGCGATCTGCTTGCGGAGCATGCCGTGTCGCGCGCTTCGTTCGAACAATCGGAAGCGATGGCGAAGATCACCCAGTCGCAAGTCGATTCGGCGCAGTCGTTGGTCAGCATCGCGCAGAACCGGCTGAGCTACACCGATCTGGTTTCCGACGTTGCGGGCGTGGTCACGGCGCGCGGGGCGGAGCCGGGCGAGGTGGTTCCGGCTGGCCGCATGGTCGTGCAGATCGCTCGCGAAGGCGCGGTGGATGCCGTATTCGATGTGCCCGCCGCGATCAAGGATGTCGCGCCTGGCAATCCCGACATTGTCATCGCGCTTGCCAGCAACCCTGAGGTCACCGCCGTTGGTAAGGTGCGCGAAGTATCGCCCCGGGCCGATCCGGTGACCGGAACCTTTGCGGTCCGGGTTCAGGTTCTCAATCCGCCGGCTGCCATGCGCCTTGGTAGCACGGTCATTGGCCACATGACGCTGCAGCGCGCGCCGGCCATCGAAATTCCCTCGAGCGCGCTGATCCAGCCCGGCGGCAAACCGGCAGTCTGGGTGATCGATACGAAGACGGGGACGGTTTCGGTGCGTGAGGTCGAGCTTCAGGCGTATGGCGAGGACCGCGTTCAGGTTTCCCAGGGCCTCGCCACCGGCGACGTGGTCGTGACTGCCGGTGTTCAGGCATTGCGGCCGGGACAAAAAATTAACTGGACCGAGGCTCCCAGGTGATTGGCCCGAATCTCTCCGAGTGGGCGCTTTCGAAGCGCCCCCTGGTGGTGTTCCTGATGATCGCCGCACTGGTGGCGGGAACGCTGTCATTCTTGCGGTTGGGGCGTGCCGAAGATCCGGTTTTTACCTTTCGCACCATGATCGTGGCCGCCGCGTGGCCGGGCGCGACAGTCGACGACACCCTCTCGCAGGTCACCGAGCGGCTCGAGCGCACGTTGCAGGAGACGCGGCATCTCGATCGCATACGCAGCTATACGACAGCGGGCCAGACGACGATCTTCGTCGATCTTCTGCAATCCACGCCGCCCTCCGAGGTCCAGAACATCTGGTACCAGGTGCGCAAGAACGTGGACGACATGAGGCTAACGCTCCCGGCCGGCACGCTCGGGCCGTTCTTCAACGACGACTTCGGCGACACCTACGGCATCATCTACGGCTTCACCGCCGACGGCTACAACATGCGCGAGTTGCGCGATCACGTCGAGGCGATCCGCTCGCGCCTGCTGCTCGTGCCCGACGTGTCGAAGATCGAGGTGCTGGGCGCGCAGGACGAACAGATCTACATCGAGTTCTCGACCACGCGTCTTGCGGGCTTGCGCCTGGATTACCCGACCATCGTCGCGGCATTGAGAGCGCAAAATCTCATCAGGCCGACCGGCGTCCTGCAAACCGGGCAGGAGCGGGTGTTCTTCAGGGTGACGGGCGCCTTCGATTCCGAACGCGACATCGAGGATGTCAACCTGGTGCTCGGCGGTCGCATCGTTCGCCTCGGCGACATCGCCACCGTGAGGCGCGGCTTCGCCGATCCTCCGCAGCCGATGTTCCGTGTGAACGGCAAGCCGGCCATCGGCCTCGCGATTGCGATGCGCGATTCGGGCGACATCCTCGCGCTCGGCCACAACCTGAAGGCCGAGATGGCCGACGCCACCGCGAACCTGCCCGCCGGCATCGAGCCGTTCCTCGTCGCCAATCAGTCGGATACTGTCGATGTCGCAATCAACGACTTCATGGCGTCGCTCTGGCAGGCCATCATCATCATTCTGGTGTGCAGCTTCCTGAGTCTGGGGGTGCGGCCCGGGACGGTGGTGGCGCTGTCGATTCCCCTCACGCTCGCGATCGTATTCGCGATCATGGACGCCGTGCATATCGACCTGCACCGGGTGTCGTTAGGGGCCCTGATCATTGCGCTGACCCTACTGGTCGACGACGCCATGACCACGGTCGACGCCATGATCAACCGTCTCGCCGCCGGCGACAGCAAGGATCAGGCCGCGACGTTCGCGTACCGCACGCTGGCCGCGCCGATGCTGATCGGCACGCTCGTGTCGATCTCCAGTTTCGTGCCGATCGGCTTCGCGAAGAGTTCGGCGGGCGAGTATACGTTTTCCATTTTTGCGGTGGTCGCGATCGCACTGCTCGCGTCGTGGTTCGGCGCGGTGATTTTCTCGCCGCTCGTCGGCGTGGTGATCCTGAAAGCGCCCAAGCCGGAGAAGGAGCCGCGCAAGCCCGGCAAGATGCTCATGGCCTATGACCGCTTTCTGCGTGGCGCGCTGCGGCTAAAGGGGTTGACGATCGCCATCACGCTCGCGGCGTTCGTGGTGTCGATCTTCCTCGTGCGGTTCGTGCCGCGGCAGTTCTTCCCCGCATCGGACCGGCCCGAACTCACGGTGGATCTGACCTTGCGCCAGAACGCTTCGATCCACGCGACCGAGGCGCAAGTCGCGCGGCTCGAAGCCATGTTGAAAAGCGATCCCGATGTCGATCACTTCAGCAGCTATGTGGGCCGCGGCGCCGTGCGTTTCATTCTCACGCTCAATGTTCAGCTGCCCAATCCGTTTTTCGCGCAGATCATTGTGGTCGCGAAGAATCTCGAAGCACGGGACCGGCTGCAATTGAAGCTGGAGAAGACGCTGAGCGACCAGTTTCCCGGCATCGTCGCGCGCGTGTCGCCGCTGGAACTGGGGCCGCCGGTGGGGTGGCCGCTGCAGTATCGCGTGTCGGGCCCCGACCCGGCGCAGGTGCGCAGGACCGCACTCGATCTGGCCGCTATCGTGGGTTCCGACGAGCGCGCGCGCCACATCAATTTCGACTGGATGGAGCCGGCCCGGCAGATTCGCATCCACATCAACCAGGATGAAGCGCGCCAGCTCGGCGTGAGTTCCGCGGCGCTGGCCGCCATCATGAACACCGTGATTACCGGCACGCCGCTTACGCAAATACGCGACGACATTTACCTCGTCAACGTCGTGGCGCGAGCGCAGGAAGAGCAGCCGCTCACGGTGCAGTCGCTGAGTACGCTGCAGGTGCCCACGCCGAGCGGCCGGATGGTGCCGCTCAGCCAGTTCGCGACGTTCACGGAGGAGCAGGAGTCGCCGCTGGTATGGCGGCGCAACCGTGTTCCGACGCTCACGGTGCGCGCCGACGTGATGCACGGCACGCTGCCGGACGATGTCGTCGCCACGCTCGCGCCGAAGATCGCCGAGTTCAGCGCGAAGCTGCCCAAGGGCTACCACGTCGCGACCGGCGGCATTTTCGAGGAAAGCGCCATTTCACAAGCTTCGGTGTTTGCCGTGATCCCGGTGATGATCGTGCTGATGCTCACGATCATGATGGTGCTGCTGGTGAGCTTCAAGCGGCTGGCCATGGTGGTCTCGGTGATGCCATTGGGCCTGATAGGCGTGGTGCTCGCGCTGCTGATCTTCAACCGGCCGCTGGGTTTTGTCGCCATCCTGGGCATTCTCGCGTTGATCGGCATGATCGCCAAGAACGGGCTGATCCTGATCGTGCAGATCGAAACCTATCGGCAAGAGGGAATGGGGGTGCTGGAGGCCGTGGTTGCCTCGGGCACTTCGCGCATACGGCCCATGATGCTGACCTCGATCTCAACCGTGCTCGGCCTGATCCCGATCGCGCCCACCGTGTTCTGGGGCGCCATGGCCTTCGCGATCATGGGTGGGTTGCTGGTGGCGACGCTGCTGACCCTGGTGTTCCTGCCGGCGCTGTACATGGTGGTGTTCGGCAAGGAAGACCGGCCGGCATCGCATTCGGGTACGGCGAGCGGGGCGGTGTAAGCCGCGTGGGGCGGATTCCCTCCGGGGCCATCCGCCATGTTCGCGCTCGCTGGTTTTCCATAGAGGAGGCGCATCGTTCATGAGCCCACCATCGCTGCGTGCTTTCCTGCTCGACTGGCGTTCGCATTGGCGCGTCGCGCTGGCGCGCGCGCTGTGTTTTCTGGCGCTTTGGTTCATTCTGATGCCGAGCGTGAAGCCGGCCGATCTCGCGTGCGGTCTGATCGCGACGTTCATCGCGACACAGATGAGCCTGCGTCTGCAGCCTCCCGCCACAGGCATGTTGCGCCTTGGCGCCTTACTCGTATTCGCGCCGCATTTTCTCCTGCAGTCGCTGCTCGCGGGTATCGACGTAGCGCGCCGCGCATTGGACCCGCGCCTGCCTTTGCGGCCGGGCATCGTGGTCTATCGTGTCGGCTTTCCGCCGGGAACGGCCCGCAATGGGTTCGCCATCATCACGAGTCTCTTGCCAGGGTCGCTTCCGGTAGACGAGACCGCCGACGGGCTCGTCTACCACTGCCTCGACATTTCGCAGCCCGTTGCCGAGCAGCTGGCCGACGAAGAACGGCGCCTCGCCGGTGCTTTGGTGGGCGCTTCGGTCAGCGGTGAACGTCATGGCTGACGTGCTCATTGCCGTTTGCGCGCTGGTGCTGCTAATGGTGGCCGTGGGCTTGCTGAGTGTGCTGCGCGGGCCCACGCGCGCCGACCGCATGATGGCCGCGCAACTGTTCGGCACGGGAGGAATCGCGGCCTTGCTGCTGGTCGGCACGGCAAGCGGCGTCGAAGCGGTCGTGGATGTGGCGTTGACGCTCGCCGTGCTTGCGGCGTTCGCCTCGGTGGCCTTCGTCAAGGCCGATCGCCAGGCCGAAGGCGAGATCGCGAAGGAGGACCGGAAATGAAAACCGCAGCCGACGTCTTCACGATCGTTGCCATGCTGGCCGGCGTTTTCTTCTTCGTGGCCGGTACGGTCGGGCTGTTGCGGTTCCCGGACACGTACACGCGGCTGCACGCGTTGACCAAGGCCGACAATCTGGGCCTCGGCATGGTGGTGCTGGGCCTCGTGCCGCAGACGGGGCATATCGTGATCGCCCTCAAGCTGATCGTGGTCTGGCTGCTGGTAATGCTGACGTCGTCCGATGTGTCGCAGCTCATCGCGCGCGCGGCGCGCCGGCAGGAGGAGGGCCGATGATCTCCGCCATCTCCTTTGGCATCGGGATTCTGCTGCTGGCGCTCGCGCTATGGACCGTCGTGGTGCGCGATACGTTCGCCGCGGTCGCCGGGTTCATTCCTTATGGCCTGCTGCTCACGCTTGCGTGGCTCGTGCTGCGCGCGGTCGACGTCGCGTTGACCGAAGCGGCGATCGGTGCGGGTTTGACCGGCGCGCTGCTGATCCGCGCGGCTTCGCGGCTGCAGCCAACGGAAGCGGCAGCCCAGGCCGAGGAGCCGGGTCTCGCAATGCGTGTCGCGGCAGGAGGCGCCGCCACGGGCGTCGCCGTCGTGATTGCCGCTTGCCTGTGGAACCTGCCGGACCCCGCGCCAACGCTCGCGCCCGAGGTGGCGCAGCACATTCAGGCGACTGGCGTCGGCAACCCGATCACGGCGGTCCTGCTGTCGTTCCGCGCGATCGACACGCTGCTGGAAGCGATCGTGCTGCTGCTGGGCGTGGTCGGCGTCTGGTCGCTGGCGCCGGACCGCTTCTGGGGCGGCAGACCGGGACTGGCGCAGGTGGTGAGCCCCAACGACATTCTGGTGTATCTGGCGCGCGTATTGCCGCCGATAGGCGTCGTGATCGGCATCTATATTTTCTGGGTCGGCGCCGATCATCCGGGCGGCAAATTCCAGGGCGCCACGGTGATTGCCGCGATGTGGCTGCTCGTCATGATGTCCGGTCTGCGCGATGCGCCGCCGATCAGCCGGCGCTGGTTGCGCGCCGTGCTGATCCTCGGGCCGGCCGTGTTCATCGCGCTCGGCCTGCTCGGCGCCGTCATGGCGGGCGCGTTGCTCGCGTACCCCGACGGCCGGGCGAAGCTGTGGATCATCCTCATCGAAGCCGCGCTGCTGCCTTCGCTTGCCGTGACCCTGGTCCTCCTGCTGGTCGGGCCACCCCAGCGGCCGGAGGTGAGCCCATGAACGTCTCGCAGTTGTTCGGCTTGACCGCCGCCGCCCTCGTGGGTCTCGGCCTGTACGGCCTGATCGTCAACCCGCAGCCCTTGCGCAAGGTGCTGGCCTTCAATCTCACGGGCAACGGCGTTTTTCTGGCCTGTGCCGTGATTGCACACCGTGGGGCGGGCGCGGGCATGTCCGGCGATCCGGTGCCACAGGCGCTGCTGATCACGGCGATCGTCGTGTCGTTCGCCGCTTCTGCGCTGGCAGTCGGGCTCATGCTGCGCCGGTTCTCGGAAACGGGCTCGAATTCGCTTGCGGCGGACGGCGATGCGGCGTCGGGCCAGACGCGCAATTCGGAGGCCACGTGACGACGCTCGCGCCCACGGCGCAGTCGACGCCGGGCGGCCTGCTGCTCGCGCTCGCCATTCTGTTGCCGTTCGCCGGGATGATGGCCGGTCTCGCGCTCGGCGGCCGCCACGCGCAACGCGTGGCCTGGGTGACGATTGCCCTCGGTTTCGGCGTCGTGCTGGAGATTGCGGCCAGGCTGCTGGTATCGGGCGACGCATTGCGTTATCTGCTGGGCGGCTGGTCGCCGCCCCTGGGCGTCGTGCTGCGCGCGGACGGCCTCTCGGTCTGCATGATGGTGGTGGTCGCCGTGGTGGTGGGCGCGGTGGCCATTTACGCGAATGGCGATTTCGGCACGCCGTCCGGCACGAGCGAGGCGCGCGCGCCGCTGGCATTCTGGCTGCTGCTGCTCGCGGTATGGGGGGCGCTCAATCTGGTCTTCGTCAGCGGAGACATTTTCACGCTCTACGTCGCGCTCGAACTGCTGACTTTTGCCGGCGTTCCCCTCGTGTCCCTCGATGGCCGCGCCGAAACGTTACAGGCCGCGCTGCGTTATCTGCTGTACGCGCTGATCGGTTCGATGCTGTATCTGCTGGGTGTTTTTCTGCTGTATGGCGCCTACGGCACGCTCGACATCGCGCTGCTTGCGGCGAGGATCGGCGCTCAGCCGCTGGCCTGGACTGCGTTGGCGCTGATGACGGCAGGCATGCTCGCCAAAACCGCGCTTTTTCCGCTGCATCTGTGGCTGCCGCCCGCGCACGCGGGCGCGCCCGCCGCCGCCAGCGCGCTGCTGTCCGCCTTGGTCATCAAGGGATCGTGGTTCGTGGTGGTGCGATTGTGGCTCGATGTCTTCGCCGGCATCGTGAGCGCATCCAGCGCGCAACTGCTGGCGGGACTCGGCGCGATGGCGATCCTCTTCGGCAACGTGGTGGCGCTGCGCCAGGCGCGTCTGAAGCTCCTGATCGCTTACTCGACGGTTGCTCAGATCGGCTACCTGTTCCTGCTGTTTCCGCTCGCCGCGCAGCACGAAGGCGCCCGCGCCGTCACGGGCGGCCTGTTGCAGGCCATCTCGCACGCGAGCGCCAAAGCGGCCATGTTCCTCGCGGCGGGGCTGATTTATAGCACGCTGGGTCACGACCGCCTGGCCGACCTGCGCGGCGCGGCCCGCGCCTTGCCCATGACGTTGACGGCATTCGCGCTGGCCGGCGCGACGCTGATCGGCTTGCCGCCTTCCGGCGGCTTTCTGGCCAAGTGGCTGCTGATGTCGGCGGCGCTCGCGACGGGGCAATGGTGGTGGGCGCTGGTGATGCTGGCGGGCGGCCTGCTCACGAGCGTCTACGTCTTCATGGTGGTGGTGCGCGCGATGGAGCCCGCCGCGCCCGGCTGGTCGCCGCAACGGCAGGTGCCCCGTTACCAGCAGCTCGCGGTGCTCGGCCTCGCAACGTGTTCGTTCCTGCTTGGCCTCGCCGTGCTGCTGCCGGTCGACGTGGCGCAGATTGGCCGCACCGTGATGCCGCAGGCGGGGTTGCCATGAACATGTCCCAAGGTCTGCTCGCCGCCGCTATCGGCTTGCCATTGCTGATGCTGCTGCTTTGCGCTTGCGCGCCTGTTCGCAGGCGCTTGCCGTCGTGGTTCGCGATCGCTGCGCTGCCTGCGCTGGCGGCGGCAGTCGGGGCGGGGCAGAGCGAAACGCTGACGCTCGGCCACAGCCGGTTCGCCCTGCGTTTCGCGCTCGATACGCCGGGCGCGTTGCTGCTCGGCACGGCGGCGCTGTTGTGGTTCTTCGCCGGCATCTACGCCGCGCGATATGTACGCGGCCGCGAAGATATCGATGGGTTCGTCGTCTGCTGGTTCATGGCCTTGACCGGCAGCGTGGGCGTGTTTTTGACGGCCGATCTGCCTGGCTTCTATCTGATGCTGGCGGTATTGAGTGTCGGCGCGAGCGGGCTGGTGCTCCAGGGCGACGGACCCGAAGCACGCTATGCGGGCGCACTCTATCTTGGCGTTGCCTTGCTGGCCGAGGCCTTCGTGCTGGGCGGGCTGGTCCTGCTGGCACAGGCTACGCCCGGCGGCAGCCTGCTGATTCGCGATGCGGCTGCCGCCTTGCCGGGCTCGCCATGGCGCGATGCCACCGTGCTATTGCTGCTGGTTGGCCTCGGCATGAAGGCCGGGATGGTGCCGTTGCACTTCTGGATGCCGCACGCCTATCGCGCTGCGCCCATTCCCGCGGCAGCGGTGCTGAGCGGCGCGGTGGTCAAGGCCAGTGTGATCGCATTGGTCCGCTTTCTGCCATTCGCTTCGAACGGTGCATGGCCGCAGTTCGGCATTCCATTCGCGGCGCTGGGCATGTTCGGCGCGTTCTACGGCGTGGCGATCGGCATCACCCAGTTTCAGCCGAAGGTCGTGCTGGCGTACTCGAGCGTGAGCCAGATGGGCTTCCTGATGGCCGTGATCGGCATGGGGCTGGCCGCTGGCGATCCCGCCACCGTGCTGGCTGCCGCTTACTATGCCGCGCACCATCTGCTCGTGAAAGGCACGCTGTTTCTGGCCGTGGGCGTGGTCGCGTTGACGGGCGCCGGATCGTTGCGCCTCGTGCAGGTGCCCACGGCGATCGTCGCGCTCGGCCTCGGCGGCTTGCCGTTGACCGGCGGCTCGCTGGCCAAATACGCGGCCAAGGATCTGCTGTCCGGCGATCTGGCCAGCATGCTGGCTGCGGCGTCTTCAGCCGCAACCACGTTGCTGATGCTTCATTTCGTGCGCAGTCTCGGCGCGATAGGCACGACCCATTACAACGCGCGCGCTCCGGGGCCGCTCAGAGGCGCGTGGCTCGCAATGGTGGTGGCCTCGCTGGCCGTTCCGTGGGTGCTGTATCTGCGTATCCCGGTCGGCTCGCTACCCGAAGCCCTGGCTCCCGCGGCGCTGTGGTCCGCGCTGTGGCCGGTACTCGTTGGCGCGGCGCTCGCGATTGGCTGGAGCCGATGGGGCAAGACCGTGCCGTCCGTGCCCGTGGGCGACGTAGGCGGCCTCTTGCGCGGACTGCAACGAGGCGGCGCGCAGGCCGCACGAATCGCGGTGTGTACGGATGCATTCGTGCGTGGGTGGTCCGTGTCGTGTCTGACGCTGTTGCTCGCAGCGCTGCTGTTCGGTGGCCTGCTGGCGGTGGCGGCATGATGTGTGTGGCGCAAACGAGCGCACCGCCTGCGCCTATGCGACGCGGTCGCAGCAGAACCTGGAGTACGTCATGAGAACGCGGACGTGGACTGCGATACTTGCCGCCGCTACCAGTTGCCTGGTCGGCTGCTTTAGCGTGGGCCCAGATTACAGCCGCCCCGAGGTGCCGGTGCCCGCAACGTGGCGGGTCGATTTGCCCGCGGCCGAAGCCGTCGTGAACACGGCATGGTGGGAACAGTTCGACGATCCGGTGTTGAACGATCTGATCCAGGCCGCGCTGGAGGGCAATCTGGATGTGCGTGTCGCTGCGGCGCGTGTCGACCAGTTCATCGGCCTGTTGCGCTCGGCGCGCTCGCAGGGTCTGCCGCAAGTCGGTTATGGCGCGAACGTGAGCCGCAACCGGACCAGCGAGGTCGGGATGCCGCCGCTCTCGCCGTTGCTCGATCCCGTATTCAATCTCTATCAGGGCGCGCTGTCCGCTTCCTGGCAAATCGACCTGTTCGGCCGGGTAAGGCGCCTGACCGAAGCCGCACAGGCGCAGGTCTATGCGAGCGAACAGGCCCAGCGCGGCGTCGTGCTTTCGCTCGTGACAGGCGTGGCGACCAGCTACATCACGCTGCGCGGACTCGACCGGCAACTCGAAATTGCGCGGGCCACCGCGAATAATTTCGGCGAAACGTTGCGCATTTTCGAGCTGCGCTATCGCAAGGGCCTCGTTTCCCAGACGGAGCTTTCGCAAGTGCAGTCGCAGTACAAACTCGCGCAGTCCACGATACCGGCCATCGAGCAGCAGATTGCCATCGTGGAAAACGGCATTTCCATTCTGTTGGGGCGCAATCCTGGGCCGATTCCGCGCGGCAAGTCGGTGAGCGAGCTCGTGCTTCCCGTCATTCCGGCCGATCTGCCGTCGAGTCTGCTCGAGCGGCGGCCCGATATTCTGCAGGCCGAACAAAATCTGGTCGCCGCCAATGCGAACGTCGGCGCCGCGCGGGCGCTTTACTATCCGACCATCTCGCTAACCGGTGCGCTCGGTTCGGTCAGCACGGCCTTCGGCGACTTCCTTTCCGGGCCCGCTGCGCTCTGGTCGATCGCAGCGGGTGTGACCGGGCCGATCTTCACGGCGGGCGCGATTGGTGGTCAGGTGCAGTCGGCCGAGGCACAAAAGCGCCAGGCAGAACTGATCTACAGGCAGACCGTGCTGGGCGCGTTCAACGATACCAACAACGCACTTGTCAGCTCACAGAACACGATCGAGCAGACCGGGCTTCAGCAGCAGCGTGTCGACGCGTTGCGCGAATACGCGCGCCTCTCGAGCCTCAAGTTCGAAGATGGCCTGATTGGCTATCTCGAAGTGCTGATCTCCGAAAACGACCTGTTCTCCGCCGAGCTCACCCTCGCCAGCCTGCAGGCCTCGCGCTATAACCAGGTGATCAGCGTGTATCAGGCCATGGGCGGTGGCTGGGTGGATATCGCCGATTCGCATACGCCCGTGTCCCTGAGCGCCGAACGAAAGGTGAGCGCCCCGCAGGGCAGGTGAATTCACACAGGCTCCCGTGACATGGTCGTGCGTTCATGGAAGTACGCCGTATGGCTCGCCGCCGCGTCGTTGCTATTGCTCTGCGGTTGCGCGACGCGGCCCGTGAACCCGCCGATCATTCAGTACGACCCGCAGCAGCTGAGCCCGTTCGACCGGCTGGAAGGCAACCGGCCCGGCAGGCAGGACATGGTCATTCTGGCCTTCTCCGGTGGCGGAATGCGTGCGGCGGCGTTTTCCTATGGAACGCTGGAGACGCTGCAGCGTATCGAAGTGACGGGCGCGTCGGGCGAGAAAATCCGCTTGCTCGATGAGGTGGATCTGATCACCGGCGTCTCCGGCGGCAGCTTCACCGCGCTGGCGTACGGGCTTTACGGCAAGCATCTGTTCGACTTCTACGAGGACCGCTTTCTCAAGCGCAACGTACAGCGCGAACTCGTCGCCCGGATCCTGAACCCGGTGAACTGGCCCGCGCTGGCTTCCGCGCGCTGGAGCCGCTCCGAGCTGGCGGCAAAGCTGTATGACGAAGTCCTGTTCGACAACGCGACATTCGCCGAACTCGAGCGCAAGGGCGGTCCGATGATCGCGGTCAGCGCAACGGAACTGACGACGGGGTCGCGCGTCGTGTTTCTCCAGCAGAACTTCGATGTCATGTGCGCGGATCTCGGTCCATTCAAGCTTTCGCGCGCGGCGGCGGCGTCCTCCGCCGTACCGGTGGTTCTGGCTCCGATTACGATCAACAACTACGGCGGCACGTGTGGCTACGAGGAACCCGAGTGGAGTCACGCGCTTGCCAGAGCCGGCACGGTGCAGAGATCCGCGAGCCGTATCCTCAATCGACTGCAGGATTTGCGCGAAATCGTCGACTCGACCGAGAACCCGTATTTCCATCTCGTCGATGGCGGCATTTCCGACAATCTGGGGCTCAGGGGCGTGCTGGACTTCATCGGAACATTCGAGGCGCTTCACGAAGCCGGCCAACCCGCGCCGCTCGACAACGTACGCAGGCTGATTATCTTCGTCGTGAACGCGGCGTCGTCGCCGTCGACCAGCTGGAACCTTTCCGAACGTCCACCGGGCGCAATCCGGACGCTTGTCCAGGCTGTTGGCGTGCCGATCGATCGATTTTCCAGCGAATCCGTCGAGCTATTGCAGGACATCAAGGCGCGATGGGCGCTATTGCGCCAGATCCGCAACTCCGAGGCGTTCAGGGACAACAAGGACCCCGCGCTGGCCCGGGCCGTGGAAGCGCCCGACACCGATATCTATGTGGTCGACGTGTCATTCGATGCACTGGCCGACAAAGCCCAGCGAGACGGCCTCAATCAATTGCCGACTTCACTTGCGTTGCCGGACGAGGCAATCGATCGCTTGCGCAACGCGGCGAGCACGATCATCCTGGCCTCCCCGCAATTCCAGGCCGCCCTCAAGGCGGCAGGGGCGCGCATTGTCGACCCGCCTGAGACCGGCAAGGTCGAACCGGGCGCCGTGCCGGCAAAAAGCAAAAAGGCGGATGCGCCGTAGCAACGCCCGGCGCCCCAGGACGGCGATTCACCGAAAAAAACGCGAATCTCCCATACTGTGTTCTGAAGCTGCTTCCGAGAGAAAACCAATGCTACGCACGTCGCTGAAGGTAATAAAAATAGGTGTGTCGATTCTGGTCGTGCTCGCGCTACTCGCATTGGGATTGCGGGCGTGGTCTTCGCTGCGCGGCCCGGACCTGTCGGTCTGGCACACCTACGTACCGCGCGAGATGACCGTAGAAGAGATGGACGCCGGCGACTGGGATGCGTACATGCGGGAAGAGTCGCGGCTTTTCGAGGATGTGCGCGTCAACGTCGTCGAAAAGGTCAAGGCGTCCGAGCGTGTCCCGTCGAACCGCTACTACGAAGGCTCGCCCATTTATCCGGAGCACTTCGCTCAGGACTGGAACCGCTCGTACATACTCGAACCGTCAGGGCCGCCGGTTGGTGCGGTGGTGCTGCTGCACGGCATGACGGACTCGCCCTACAGTCTGCGGCACATCGCGCGCAACTATCGCGACCGGGGCTTTGTCGCGATCGCCATCCGTTTGCCTGGACACGGAACCGTGCCTGCGGGACTGACCAACGTCACCTGGCAAGACTGGGCAGCGGCAACGCGGCTCGCGGTGCGCGAAGCGCGCCGGCGCGTGGGCCCGGACAAGCCGCTCGAACTGATCGGCTTCTCGAACGGCGGCGCGCTTGCCCTGCAATATGCGATGGACGCCATCGAGAACCCCGCGCTCACGCGTCCCACCCGGCTCGTGCTCATTTCGCCGATGATCGGCGTGACCCGTTACGCGCGGTTTGCGGGCCTCGTGGGCCTACCCGCGGTGTTGCCTGCATTCGCGCGGGCCGCCTGGCTCGGCATCGTGCCGGAATTCAACCCCTTCAAATACAACTCGTTCCCGGTGAACGCAGCGCGTCAGTCCTGGCTGCTTACCAGCACCATCCAGGACCAGATGGCGAGGCTCGAACGCGATAACCGGTTGAGTTCGCTCCCTCCTGTACTGACGTTCCAGTCGGTGACCGATTTCACAGTCAGCACGCCTGCTGTCATGTCGTCGCTGTATGACAAGCTTCCCGCAAACGGCAGTGAAATCGTGTTGTTCGACGTGAACCGCAGCGTGAGCTTCAGAACCTTCCTGCGCGTCGCGTCCTATTCCGCGCTCACGCGGTTGCTGCGCATCGGGCCGCAGAACTATCGCACCACGGTCATTGCCAACGCGTCACAGGATTCGGCTCATACGGTCGAGCGCAGTGTCGATGCCGGCGGTGTGGAAACTCATGTTCGGCCTTTGGAGATCGACTATCCGCCGGATATTTTTTCGTTATCGCATGTGGCGATTCCATTCCCCGTGACGGACGCACTCTACGGCATCAAGCCGGGCGACGACGAGAACTTCAATGTCAACCTGGGTACGCTCGCGCCGCGCGGAGAGCGCGGCACGTTGATTCTGACGCTCGACTCGATGTTCCGGATCGCATCGAATCCGTTCTTCCCGTATCTCCTGCAACGTATCGACGAGGGGATCGGCAAGATGCCCCCTCCTGTTGTCGATTCGCCGAAGCGCACTCACGAGACCGCTGCCGGGAAGCCGGAAGACCCCGCAGTGGAGTTGAAGGAACTCGAGCAGGCCGGCGGCGATTACGACGAGCCGTAACCGATCCCGCCAACCTTGTTACCGGGCCCGGATTGTCCGATCATACGGGGAGGGTGCGCAAGCGCCTGTCGAGTGTGACGTCATACCCGGAGACGAGCTCCGTGAACATTCCCCGATTGCTGCTTGGCAGCATCCTGCTTTTCGTGGTGGGCACGGTGCTGCAGCTGGTATGGCCGCTCGCGCAGCCGGCGTCGTATCACCACTTCGCGGACCAGCGCGCGCTGGGCTCGATACCGCATGCGGCGGACGTGCTGTCGAATCTCGTCATTCTGGCGGCCGGGGCCGCCTGCCTCGGCTGGGCGCAGCGAAACGCGTACCCGCAGAATCGGCAGCCGCCAAAATTCCCCGGCATGGTCGTCGCCGGATTCGGGCTCGTGCTAACGGCAATCGGGTCGGCCTACTATCACTGGGCGCCTTCCGACGCGACGCTCGTATGGGATCGCCTGCCGATGACGATCGTCTTCGCCGGCATCCTGGCGATGCTCTGGACGTCGAACACCGGGCAGCGCGTGGGCTGGGTACCGTTGCTGATCATGGTTGCCGTGTCGTTAGGCACGATCGCGTACTGGCTCGCGCTCAACAGCCTGTGGCCGTACGCGATCCTGCAGTTCGGCGGCCTCATGTTCATCGTCGGCCTGACGCTCACGCGCAAGGTGGACAGCGTGTTGGGCTGGACAATGGTGATCGTTTTCTACGGAGTGGCAAAGATCTTCGAGAGCCTTGACTGGCAGGTGTGGGAACTCACGCATCATGTGCTCGCCGGGCATGCGCTGAAGCATGTGTCGAGCGGCCTCGCCGGTGCCGCGCTCATTCTGGTGGCGAACGCCGCACCGCGCTTCGCGGCAGGCACGGTCGCGCCGAACGCAGCGATCGACCATTCCCGCACGCCGCGCTGACGTGTCCGGCCTGCAAAGTTTCCGATAGCCGCCACAATAGCGCTGAATACGAAGCGAAAGTCTACTGCCGCGACGCCACCCGCACGAACGCAAACACGAGTGCGAGCACAACGACAATCACGCCCGTGGCAACGACCAGACGATCGGCTAGCAAGCGGCGCATGGTGGTTCTCCTACACGAAGCTGTAGCGTTCGGAGTGATACTGGGCAATCGGCACCTTCATGTTGCCCAGCGCGGTTTCGATGGCGTCCATCATGACATCCGGCCCGCAAATGAAGTACTCGTGGTCCGTGTACTCGGGCGGCAGGTGACGCCTGAACAGGTCCGCGTCGATGCGGCCGGTTTCGCCGGTCCAGCCCGGGTGCGCCTCCGAGAGAACATAGACGACCTTCAGATCGAGCCGCTCCTTCAACGCGTCCAGCTCTTCGCGGAACGTCAGCGATTCCCAGTCCTTGCTGCCATAGAGCAGCACCAGCGGACGCTTGTCGCCGCGGTCGGCAAGCGTGCGGATCATGCTCATCATCGGCGTGATGCCGATGCCGCCCGCGATCAGCACATGCATATCGGTCGGATTGCCGATCGTGAACGCGCCATACGGGCCGTCGAGATACACGCGCTGCCCGGCCGTGACCGTTTTGACAGCGCTAGTGAAGTCGCCCAGATTGCGAATCGTCATTTCGACGCGCCCGTCCGGCGCCTGGGCGCTCGACGAGAACGAAAACGGGTGCCCGGTGATGCGGAAGGGGCTGGCCCATAGCGTCAGCCAGCCGAACTGGCCCGGCTTGAAACGAAACCCTGCGTGACCTTCGGGCTGCATGACGAGCGTGGTGGTGTCGCCGCGTTCGCTGCGGACCTCGACGACGCGATAGGGCCTGCGCAGCATGAAGAGCGGCTTGACGATGCGCACGTAGAGCAGCAACGCGATCCAGAAGATCGTCATGCCGATCCACAGAATCCGTTTGAACGGATCGGCGAGGTAGAAGCCCCAGCCGACCATGTGCAGCATGCCCGCACCGATTGCGGTTAGCGCGAGCACGATATGCGACCGATGCCACGTCTCGTAGCGGATTTTCAGCTGCTTGCGCCACAGGGCGGTTACCACGAGCACGACAAGCGCGCCAATCGACAGGACCGCGAAGCGGGCGCCCCAGGGGATATCCCGGATCGAGTCCGGCATCGCGAGCGATTCCGAGCGGATGGCGATCAGGATCAGAGGATGCGCCGCGACGAGACCCACGGCCAGCAGCGAGACACGCCGATGAAAGTGATAGATGACGTCCTCGCCCCACGGTTCAGTGACGTGCCGAAAGCGGGCGGTGAGGCCGAATTGCAGACCCATCATCGCAAGTCCGGAATAGCCGAGCGCAACCGAAAACTCCGTGCCGAAATTGCGCGCGGGAGGCAGATTGCCCGCGAGCAGCGCGAAAAGCGGGGCGAGTATGAAGAGCAGATAGATGGCCGACCAGATGGCTTTGCGCACGAGATCGCGAGCCTTCATGAAACCCCCTCTACGCCAGGTTTGCTACGCACTGCTCAAATGCAGGTGGTCAGCAACAGCGCGGGCCCAAACGTGATGACGGTGGCGGCAAGCGCCGCGATCAAGGTCCAGATGACAACGGTGTGCAGGAAGGTGCTGATCGGCTCGGGACCGGGGTCGCGCCGCGCGGCCGCACGGTAGCGCCACAGCCAGCCGATCGCGACGAGGTGCGCGAGCAGCACGATCACGAGGCTCAGGCGCAGCGGGCCTGCCGGCCAGCCGAATGCGCAACCGATCGCGTGCAGCGCATACAGGATCACGAGCGCAAGACACCAGATCGTGAAGCCGACGGCCAGCCACCACAGCCGCCGTGGTGCAAGCGGGTGCCCGTTCATGGCCGCGCTCCGAGCATCGCGACGAGTCCAGGCAACGCGAGCACGAGGCCGAGCGCGATGATCGCCGTCACCGTTGTGTAGTCGAGCCACAAGCGCGACAGGCGCAGGTCGGTGAATCGCCGCGGGGAGATGAAGCCCGCGCGCAAGCGCAGCAGGTTGCTGACGAGAAAAAGCAGTCCGATGCCGGCATGCAGTGCGATGTAGGCGAGTAGTGCGGCAGCCGTTGCGCCGAGCGCATGCGCGCGCGGATCTGGCGTGACGCCGGAGATCAACGCGACGTCGGCGGCTAGCGCCACCAGGAGCGCGAGTGCGGCAAGCACGATCCAGCCATACGATTTGCCACCCGCCGTGGTGGTGCGCAGCGAGCCGCGCGCAGCCGCCGCCGCGACGGCGAGCCCCGCTATCGTGAGGACTACGAGCAAACGGCTCGGCTGCGGCGTCGCGGCAGCGGGCCAGTTTGGCGCGGCGATCCAGAGATAGAACGTACCGAAGATCAGCGAAGTGAACAGGGTGCCGTTCGCGACCAGAGCGCAGACGAGCGCAAGCCACGACGGCGCGCTCGCCACTTCCGTATGCGGCGGCACGCTCACGCCATGGCCTACCGGCAGCGGACCATAATCGCGCGGCAATCCCGCGCGCTGGCCGGCGAAGACGAACATGCCGAACGTCACGAAGGCGAGCCCGGCCGATAGCAGGTAGAACTTGAACAGCATCGCGAGCACCGCGGCGCCCGTTACGAGTGCGGTGAATAGCGGTAGATACGTCGCGTTCGGCAGCACGATCAATTGGTCGGGTTCACCCGACGTCATGTGTACGCCAAGCGTTTCCTGCCAGCCGTTGCGCGTAAAGCCGAGATAGCCTTCACCGCGCGCGAGCGACACCGCAAGCTGGCCCGGGCCGATGCCGTCCGTCTGGGCGCCAACGCGCGGCAGCGAAGCAAACGCGTAGGGCGCGGGCGGGATCTGCATGGCCCATTCGAGCGTCGTCGAATCCCACGGATTGCGCCGCACGCGTCTGCCGAAGCGCAGTTGCACGACGATATCGATCGCCACCAGCGCGAAGCCGATCGTCATGATGAATCCGCCGACCGAGGAGAGCAGGTTGAGCCAGTTCCAGCCTTCGTCGCCGCTATAGGTGAAGATGCGCCGCGGCATGCCGAGCAGGCCGGTCAGGTGCATCAGGAAGAAGGTCATGTTGAAGCCGATGAAGACGAGCCAGAAGGCGGGCAGCGAAAGCCTGTGCACGGCAGTGCGGCCGGTCAGCAACGGGAGCCAGTAATAGAACGCGGCCAGCATCGGAAAGGCAAGGGCGCCGGCCACCACGTAATGCATATGCGCGACGACGAAATAGGTGTCGTGTGCCTGCCAGTCGAACGGCACGATGGCGAGCATCACGCCGGTCAGGCCGCCCGCCGTAAACACGAAGAAAAAGCCGAAGATGTACAGCATCGGCACATCCCAGCGCGGCCGGCCGTGCGACAGCGTGGCGAGCCACGCGAAGAACTGGATCGCGGTGGGCACCGCGACGATCGCCGAGCCCGCCGAGAAAAACGCCAGCGCCAGATGCGGAATGCCCACCGTGAACATATGGTGGACCCAGATGCCGAAGCTCAGGAACGCCAGCGCGATGATCGCCACGACAATGGTCCGGTAGCCGACGAGCGGATGCCTCGCGAACACGGGGATGATCGTCGAGAGCACGCCCGCCATCGGCAGGAAGATGATGTAGACGTCCGGGTGGCCGAACAGCCAGAACAGGTGCTGCCAGAGCAGCGGATCGCCGCCGCGGCGCGGGTCGAAGAACGGCAGCCCGAACGCGCGCTCGACCTCGAGCATGATCGAGCCGAGGATCAACGGCGGAAAGGCCACGATCATCATCATGGCCGTCACGAGGATGTACCACGCGAAGATCGGCATGCGGTCCAGCGACATGCCCGGCGCGCGCATCTTGAGGATCGAGACGACGATCTCCATCGCGAGCGAGAGCGCCGAGATCTCGACAAAGGTCACGCCGAGCAGCCAGACATCGGCGTTGATCCCCGGCGTATATACGTTGGAACTGAGTGGCGTGTACATGAACCAGCCGCCGTCGGGGGCGACATGCATGATGAGCGCCACGGTCAGGATCGTGCCGCCGAACAGATAGCACCAGTAGCCGTAAGCCGTGAGCCGCGGAAAGGCGAAGTCGCGTGTGCCGAGGATCTTTGGCGTGATGTAGACCGCGAAACTTTCCACCATGGGAATCGCGAACAGGAACAGCATCATCGAGCCATGCATCGTGAAGACCTGGTTGTAGGTCTCCGCGTCCATGAAGGCGGCATGCGGGCTCGCGAGCTGCACGCGCGTCAGCATGCCGAGGACACCCGCGATCGCGAAGAACACGAACGAGGTGATCATCATGCGCATGCCGATCACGGTGTGGTTCACGGAGGAGAGTCGCTGGACACCCGGGCCCGTGGCCCATATGGCGGCCAGCTGGCGGTGCAGCCGCAGCGCGTTCATGCCGTGTGACTCAGGCTCGACCGGCACGCTCATTTCTTCACCTCCCCGCTGGCGGCCGCTTCTTTGAGGGCGGCGGAATAGTCTTCGGGACGATCGACGATCACCGCGAAGTGCATGCCCGCATGGCCGAGACCGCAGAACTGGTTGCACAGGCCTTCGTACTGGCCAGGCTGATTGGCCTCGACGCGCAGGCGCGTTTCATGCCCGGGGATCGCGTCGATCTTGCCGGCAAGGCGCGGAATCCAGAACGCATGCACGACGTCTTCGCTCGTGACGACGATGTCGACGGGCGTGCCAGCGGGCAGGTGCAGCACGTTCTTCGTTTCGAGGCCGCCTGCATCGGGATAACGGAAGGTCCAGCTCCATTGCTGCGCAATGGCCTCGATGCGCGGCGCGGTGCGGCCCGGCAGCGGCAGCAGCCGTTCGCCGGCATGGAGCGCATAGCCGATGAGGGGAATCAGGATCACGGCCGGCAGCACGAGGCCGCCCAGCACGATCCAGCGCGCGGGCGACACCCCCGACCCCCAGCCCGGTCGCCGGATGACGAGGAAGAACAGCGCGAGCACGAGTGCGAACAGCACGGCCGCACCCACGAGCATGACCCACCACAGCCCGGCAATCGACGCGGCGGCAGGCCCGGACGGCGAGAGCGTCGAGAGCGGACCGGCGCAGGCGGACAACGCGGCGACCAATCCGGCTTGGACCAGCACACGCAAGACACTATGATGGCTTGAGGTATGACACCTTCGTCGCTGGGAGGATTGACCATGGCAAAGAAAGACGATTCCGGATCTCAAGGCCACAGCGAGGTGATGCTCGAGCTGTTGCGGCTCGATGCAGGGTCGGCCGTCGCGCTCGTCGGTCACCCGATTCACGTGATGATGGTGCACTTCCCGATTGCATTCGTGGTCGCCACGCTGGGCGTCGATGTTATCTACTGGTGGTCGGGCGATCCGTTCTGGGTGAGGGCGGGTCTTTGGGCCGCCGGCTTTGCGTTCTGGAGCGGCGTGGGAGCCAGCCTTGCCGGTACGGCCGAGCTGCTGCTCGTGCGCGGCATCCGCTTGCGGGAGGCCAGCTGGTCGCATGCCGTGGCCGCGATGACGCTCCTCGCGATCGCGGGCGCAAACTGGGGCTTGCGCCTTCTCTATCCCGCAGAGGTGCTGCCGCACGGGCTCGCGCTGTCGGTCCTCGCCACGGTGATGACGGGCTTCGCCGGCTGGCATGGAGGCAAGCTCGTGTTCGATCATGGCGTTGGCATACTGGTTTCCCCGAAGGACTGATGCATCCAGCGGGAGAGCCCGCCGGGCTCGAACAGGTGCGGGGCGAACGTGCTAGAGGGGATGTGCGGCTTGGCGAGTACGACCCAGATGATCGCGACGATAACAAACACATAAGCGGTTGCGAGAGCAATCGACGCAAGGCGGCTAAAGTGCCCCTCGGGCAGAAAAAGATGGTGGAGCACGAGCCCGGCCAGGACATGCAGCATCGCCATGATGCCGACGAACACCATCTTCACCGTAAACCATTCAACGAACGTGGCCTGCAGAAAGATCAGTGCCGTGCCGCTTGCAATGGCGACGAAGGCGGCGGGTGAGGTCAGTTCGACATAAACGAGCCTCGTGATGCGGTGCAACCGGTCGAGTTCCGGCCCGACCGGGAGCGTGCGCCGCTGCCAGAACAGGAACGGCAGCACGATGAGGCCGCCCGACCAGATCGCGATCGCGGCCAGATGGATGAACTTCAGGACGGTCGTCACAGTGCGGGCTCCCCGGCGCGCAGCGAGGACCATGCGATCCAGAGTCCAGCGGCGAGATAAGGGATCATCGCGAGCACCCACATCAATAGTCCGGCCAGTTGCTGATCGGCGAGCGGCGTGAGTCCCCACGCGGCCGTGCTGGCGAAATGCACCACGTAGAGCGGACGAGGAGAAAAGACGATCAGGGCGCCGAGCAGGCCCATCTGCCCGATCGTCGTGACCAGCGCCATCAATGCGACGCCGGTCTGGACTTGCGGAGAGAATATGCTGCGCCACATCAACCATGCACTCCCAAGCAGTGTGGCTTGCATCAACCAGTAGGCGGGCACGGTGGCGAGGCCCCACGTATAAAGCCCCGGTGCATGCCAGAGCCAGACCATGACGGCATGTGCGGCGACCACCGGCACGAGAGGAGGCGAGGGAATGCGCCGCAGCGGAAAGGCTCGTGCCAGCAAGGGCGCGACGGCGGCGATGAGGATGATGTGGTGCGTGACTCGCGCCGAGAACAACGCTGACGACAGCGCGCAAAGCGGCGAGACGAATACGACGACCATGAACGCGAGCGCGAGCCAGGCGGCGCGTGCATCGGCGCTGCGCCCGCGGGCAATGACACATGCCAGAGCCGCAAGCGCGGTGAGCAACAACGGATCGGTGTTCCAGCGCAGCCACAGATCTTCAGGAGTGCCTGCGGGGCCGCAGTAGGCGATCAGTGAAGCTGGCATGACACGCTGCCCTCCGGATCTGAATCGTACTGTAATGTACGTCTAGCCGTTGGTGTGACAAGACCTGCGAGGATGCTCACGATAGTAGCAGACGAAGGCTTCGTCAGCTTCGCCGCGCGGACATTGTCACGTTAGTCCATGCTGTTCCGATGTCGCGAGTAGCGTATGCCGGGGATATTCGGTGCAGGCTGCCCATCGTATGAAGGCCATTCGACGCATGCCGGGCGTGCATCCATTGAAGCTCGTTGATTCTGCTAGCCAGGTTCACAGCATTTGCCAGGCGAACTCATCGATGTCCTAAGTAGAGCGTGCCGTGCTCGGCATCGAACTTCATGCTTTATTTAACATAATGCAAATTAGCGAAGTTTTTGATGTTATGGCTTTTTTGAAATGTCGTGTTCTGGCTATTTAGATGGAATGGTCGCCTCCAGCCTTAGCGGGCCATCCGACGCTACAAACTCGCGTCCAGAGCGTGCAACATTGCTGGTTCGGCAGATCCTGCCGCCAAGAAGAACCAGATGGAACCCACGACCATTGCCATCGACCTGGCAAGCGCGTTTTCCAGATTCACTATGTCGAGCCTAAGACCGGCACGATTCACAGCAAGGCGCTCAAACGCGCCCAGTTCGTACCGTTCTCGCCAACCGGCCGGCGAGCCGTGTCGTCATGGAAGCCTGCGACAGCGCCCATCACTGGGCCCGGGTTCTGGCGCGGCTTTGCGCGAAGTCAACCGGTTCAAGGTCATCCAGGCGGTGACCGAGGCACGGCTCAAGCCTGGCCAGGCGGGCGCTTACGATCATCTACCGTGCGTGGCAGCGCACGAGTACCAGGATTT
>NZ_CAJMYW010000019.1:0-123777 GCF_905220165.1 Paraburkholderia sp. J10-1
AAGCGCCCCCGTGCCGCCCAGCGCCTGCGCCGTCACGACGCGGCCCGCGGCGATCAGCGGCGAATCGTCGCCGAGCAGCAGTTTTTGCACGGCGGCGTCATATGCGCCGAGACCTTCGATCGGCAGATAGCCGCGCGGCAGACCGGCTTCCACACGCGCCTTTTCGGCTTCGCGCACCGCGCGCAGCAGCGGGATCTTGCCTTCTTCGTTGGTGTACACGCCCACACCGAGGTTCACCTTGGTCGCGCGCGCATCGGCGTTATAGGCTTCGTTCAGACCCAGGATCGGGTCGCGGGGGGCGAGTTCGACAGCGGAAAAGAGGGACATGATCGTTCGGCAAAAGTGAAGGAAGATCGGTTGGGCCGCATGCTGCACCGGCCACGGAACTCGCTATTGTAACGAATCCTCAAGCCGGATTTCCGCGGATTTGCCATTCTCCGCGCCGCTTTCAGGGCTATTTCCGGCACGATTGGGCGATTTCTGGCGCGCGCCCGCTTGGGCGTCTGCCTGGGCGCTCGCCGTGGCCGCGACGCGCGGGCCTTGCACTACTGCCGTTGCGCCCCATGTATGGCTGACCCCGCCTCGTCTCGCCCCAGGCTTGCCCATCGGCAAGATTCGGCAAGACGCTAGAATAGTTGTTTGCTCCGCGCACAGGATGCCCCCCATGTCCGACCACACCGTCGCCGACGCGCCCGCGCTCGACGAGTCGAAATTCGTCCAGTACGAAGGCTCGCCGTTCCAGCTCTACCAGCCGTACCCGCCGGCCGGCGACCAGCCGACGGCCATCGAAACACTCGTGGAAGGCGTGGAGGACGGCCTCTCGTTCCAGACGCTGCTTGGCGTGACGGGCTCGGGCAAGACCTACACGATGGCGAACACCATCGCGCGCCTGGGCCGCCCGGCCATCGTGTTCGCGCCGAACAAGACGCTCGCCGCGCAGCTCTACGCCGAGTTCCGCGAGTTCTTCCCGCGCAATGCCGTCGAGTACTTCGTCTCGTACTACGACTACTACCAGCCGGAAGCCTATGTGCCGCAGCGCGATCTCTTCATCGAGAAGGATTCGTCGATCAACGAGCACATCGAGCAGATGCGGCTTTCGGCCACCAAGAGCCTGATGGAGCGGCGCGACGTGGTGATCGTTGCGACGGTTTCGGCAATCTACGGTATCGGCAATCCGTCCGAGTACCACCAGATGATTCTCACGCTGCGCCACGGCGACCGTCTCGGCCAGCGCGACGTCATCGCGCGCCTGATCGCCATGCAATACACGCGCAACGAGCAGGACTTCCAGCGCGGCACGTTCCGCGTGCGCGGCGACACCATCGACATTTTCCCGGCCGAACACGCCGAAATGGCCGTGCGCGTGGAACTGTTCGACGACGAAGTGGAAACGCTGCAGCTCTTCGATCCGCTCACGGGCCGCGTGCGCCAGAAGATTCCGCGCTTTACCGTCTATCCGTCGTCGCACTATGTGACGCCGCGCGAGACCGTGCTGCGCGCCGTTGAAACCATCAAGTCCGAATTGCGCGAGCGCCTCGAGTTCTTCCATACGGAAGGCAAGCTCGTGGAGGCGCAGCGCCTCGAGCAGCGCACGCGCTTCGACCTGGAAATGCTTCAGGAGCTGGGCTTCTGCAAGGGCATCGAGAACTATTCGCGGCACTTTTCGGGCGCGCTGCCCGGCGAGCCGCCGCCCACGCTCGTCGATTACCTGCCGACCGACGCCATGATGTTCCTCGACGAGTCGCACGTGCTGATCGGCCAGTTCAACGGCATGTACAACGGCGACCGCGCGCGCAAGGAAAATCTCGTCGATTACGGCTTCCGGCTGCCTTCTGCGCTCGACAACCGGCCGCTCAAGTTCAACGAGTTCGAGCGCAAGATGCGCCAGGTCGTGTTCGTTTCGGCCACGCCCGCCGACTACGAGAAGAAGGTGACGGGTCAGATCGCGGAACAGGTCGTGCGGCCCACGGGCCTCGTCGACCCGGTGATCGAGGTGCGGCCCGCATCGACGCAGGTCGACGACGTGCTCGGCGAGATCAACGAGCGCGTGGCCGTGGGCGAGCGCGTGCTCGTCACGACGCTCACCAAGCGCATGGCCGAGCAGCTCACCGAGTTTCTCTCGGACCACGGCGTGAAGGTGCGCTACCTGCATAGCGACATCGATACGGTCGAGCGCGTGGAGATCATCCGCGACCTGCGTCTGGGCACTTTCGACGTGCTCGTGGGCATCAACCTGCTGCGCGAGGGCCTCGACATTCCCGAGGTCTCGCTCGTGGCGATTCTCGACGCCGACAAGGAAGGCTTCCTGCGCGCCGAGCGCTCACTCATCCAGACGATCGGGCGTGCCGCGCGCAACGTGAACGGCAAGGCCATTCTCTATGGCGACCGCATTACCGACTCGATGCGCCGAGCGATCGACGAAACCGAGCGCCGCCGCGCCAAGCAGATCCACTTCAACGAAGAGAACGGCATCGTGCCGCGCGGCGTGGTCAAGCGCATCAAGGACATCATCGACGGCGTCTACAACGTCGATGAAGCCCGCGCCGAGCTGCGCGAGGAGCAGGAGCGCGCGAAGTTCGAGGACATGTCCGAGAAGCAGATCGCCAAGGAAATCAAGAAGCTCGAAAAGCAGATGATGGACTACGCGAAGAACCTCGAATTCGAGAAGGCTGCCCAGACGCGCGATCAACTCGCGGTGCTGCGCCAGCGCGTGTTCGGGGCGAACGTGGGCGACCATCCGATCTGAGCATCGGGCCACGAGGCGGGTGGGGCGGCTTTGCGCCGCACCCTGCCTGTTCCATTCGAATGCCTTTCGTCAGATCCCGACGCTGCAACCGGGCCGCTAGCCGCCGTAAGCCCCTGTTAACAAATCGCTGCTAAAACCCTGTCGCGGTTGGGTTTTCCGCGCCTCCGAATTTGTCCCTCATCTGCATCGGTGTTAAACTTCGCCATTATTGAGAATTGTTCGCATTAGCGTTATTACATGGACGCAGCGAACGTAGGTCGGATGTAACCCTCATATATAAAAACCAGGAGTTTCGATGCGGATTCACTCTCTCTTGCGCGGCACTGCCGTCATCGCGGCCGCCACGGCGGCGTTTGCGGCCAACGCGGCGGAATACCCGATCGGCAAGCAGGCAATCCAGGGCGGCATGGAAATTGGCGCGGTCTATCTGCAGCCGATCACGATGGAGCCGGAAGGCATGATGCGCAAGGCCTCGGATTCCGACATTCACCTCGAATCGGACATCCACGCGGTCAAGAACAACCCGACCGGCTTCGCCGAAGGCGACTGGATGCCGTATCTGCAGGTTCACTACGAACTCACCAAGCCGGGTTCGAGCTACGTGCAAAAGGGCGACCTGATGCCGATGGTCGCCAACGACGGCCCGCACTACGGCGACAACGTGAAGCTCGCCGGCCCCGGCAAGTACCACCTCAAGCTGATCGTCGAGGCGCCGATGCAGACGGGCCACATGGCGTTCGGCCGTCACGTCGACAAGGAAACGGGCGTGGGCCCGTGGTTCAAGCCGATCACGCTGGAATACGATTTCCCGTTCGCGGGCATCGGCAAGAAGGGCGGTTACTAAGTCGTAGTTAGTGTCACCCGGCAGTGCGAGCGGCGGCGCGTATCTCGTCCAGCGCCGCCGCATGAATGGCAGCAAGGAGCAGGTAAAACCCATGACTGGAAAGCGGAAGTTTGCGGCGCTCGCGCTCAGCGCGTCTTTTGCGGTGTCGCTCGCGGGCGTGGCCACGATCGCGCACGCCGAAGATCTGCCCACGTTCAAGCTCGAAATGAACGACGGCAAGCTCAACCCGGCGCGCATCGAAGTGCCGGCGGGCAAGCGCATCAAGATCGAGGTGCGCAATACGGGCAAGGGCGCCGCGGAGTTCGAGAGCGTTCAGTTGCGCAAGGAAAAGGTGCTGGCGCCCGGCGCGGATTCCTTCGTTGTGATCGCGCCGCTCGATCCGGGCGAGTACAAGTTCTTCGACGATTTCCACCAGCAGGCGCAGGGCGTGATCGTCGCGAAATAAGCGTAGCGAAGTAAGGCCGCTGGCGTGTAGCGCCGGTAGCGGGAGGTGTTGAATGGGTCAGGTGATGTTCATCGTGTGGCGGGAGAGCGTCGAAGCGCTGCTCGTCGTCGGGATTCTTTATGCGTGGCTGAAAAACGGCGACGCCGATGCGCGGCGCGGCGTGCCGTACCTGTGGGGCGGCGTGGCGCTCGGCATCGTTGCCGCCGTCGCGCTCGGCGCGGCGCTGGTCGGCTTCACCGAAGTGCTGTCGGGCGACGCGCAGGACTACTTCCAGACCGGCATGGTGCTGGTGGCGTGCGTGCTGATCGTGCAGATGGTGCTGTGGATGAAACGCCACGGCCGCACGCTCAAGCGCGAGATGGAAGAGTCGCTGGAAAAGAGCACGCGCGACGCGAACTGGTGGGGCGTGACGATTCTCGTCGCGCTGGCCATCGCGCGTGAAGGCAGCGAGACGGTGATCTTTCTCTACGGCCTCGGCTTCGGTCAGTCGGGCCATGTGGACGCGAGCCAGTATCTCGCAGTGCTGATCGGCCTCGCGCTGGCGTTCCTCACGTTCTATCTGCTTCAGCTGGGCGGCAAGATCTTCTCGTGGCGGCACTTCTTCCGCATCACCGAGATCATGCTGCTGTTCCTCGGCGCGGGCCTGTTCCAGACCGGCGTAGACAAGCTGATCGACAAGGAAATCCTGCCGACCATCGTCGACCAGGTGTGGAACTCCTCGGCGATCCTCGACGACTCGAGCACCTTCGGCTCGCTCGTCGCGACGCTCACGGGCTACCGCGCGCATCCGGCGCTCATGAACCTGGTCGCCTATGCCGTGTACTGGCTCGTGGTGTGGTTCCTCGTGCGGCGCGCGACCGGCCGCGCGGGCGTGGTTGCGAAGAGGAAGGCAGCATGAGTTGTGCATCCGCTCGCCCGACGCAGCCAAACGGGCGCCCTGGCAAGCTCGCCCAGGCGGGCCAGTGGATGCAACGTCACGGCGCGGCGATCCGCGCCGTGCAGTGGGTCGTCGTTGCCGTCTACGCATTCCTGATTCTCGTGCCGGCGGCGATGCCGCTGCCCGGAGACACGGCGCACCTGTGGAACAACCTCACGCTCGCGGCGCAGTTCGTGTTCTGGGGCATCTGGTGGCCGTTCGTGCTGCTCTCGATGGTGATGCTCGGCCGCGTGTGGTGCGGCGTGCTTTGCCCCGAAGGCGCGCTCACCGAGTTCGCCAGCAAGTTCGGACGCGGCCGCGCGATTCCGCGCTGGATGCGCTGGGGCGGCTGGCCTTTCGTGGCCTTTGGCCTCACCACGATCTACGGTCAGATGGTGAGCGTCTACCAGTACCCGAAGGCAGTGCTGCTGGTGCTGGGCGGCTCGACGCTCGGCGCGATGGTGATCGGTTTTCTGTACGGGCGCGAGAAGCGCGTCTGGTGCAAGTATCTCTGCCCCGTGAACGGGGTTTTTGCGCTTCTCGCGCGTCTCGCGCCGTTTCGCTTCAAGGTCGACGAAGACGCCTGGCGCAACTCCTACACGCACGGCGAGCACGGCGGGCATCGTGTGATTCCCGTGAACTGCGCGCCGCTCGTGCCGCTGCGCAACATGAAGGGCGCCGCGCAGTGCCACATGTGCGGACGCTGCAGCGGCCATCGCGACGCCATTGCGCTCTCGTGGCGCTCGCCCGGGGAAGAAGTGGTCGAGCTGGGCGACAGCCAGGCGAACCCGTGGGACACCGCGCTGATTCTCTACGGCCTGCTCGGTGTGGCGATCGGCGCGTTCCACTGGACGGGCTCGCCGTGGTTTATCGGCATCAAGCAATGGCTCGCCGGCTGGCTCATCGACCGCGACATCACCTGGCCGCTCGACACGAACGCGCCGTGGTTCCTGCTCACGCATTACCCGGAGCAGAACGACGTGTTCTCGTGGCTCGACGGCTCGATGATCGTGGGCTATATCGTCGCCACGGCGCTCGTGTATGGCACGGCGCTGCTCGTGATCCTCGCGGGCTCGACGGCAGTGCTCGGGCGTTTCGAGATGCGGCGCCTGCATCACTTCGCGCAGTCGCTGATTCCTCTGGCGGGCGCGGGCGTGTTCCTCGGCCTCTCGGCCACGACGCTCTCGCTTCTGCGCGCCGAGCACGTGCCGCTAGACTGGGCCGCCGAGGTGCGCATTGCGATTCTCGTCATCACGAATCTCTGGAGCGCCTGGCTCGCCTGGCGTGTGACGGGCCGCTACAGCTCGCGGTTCTGGCAGCGCGCGCTGGCGTTCGCGGGCTTCGCGCTCGCGCTCGCCGTGGTGGACAGCGCGTGGTGGCTCATGTTCTGGGGCTGGGTGCGCTGAGCGCGCGTCGACGTTTCTTCGTCTGCTGCTGATATAGCCGACATACGAGGCATCAGCGCGTCGCGGCACAAGTCTGGGTTACTCTCAAAGACCGGGTTGGCTATCTTGCCAAACCCGGTTTTTGACTTTTCGGAGAGACGCATGCGAACGCGAGCAGTACTGACCGACGAAGACGTGATCCGGGTAGCCGACGCAGCCGTTGCGCACGCCCGCGCGAATGAATGGATCGTGACGATTGCCATCGTCGATGATGGCGGCCATCTGCTGTATCTACGCCGGCTCGACGCCGCCTCGCCCATTACCTCGGAGATCGCCGTAGCCAAGGCCCGCACCGCCGCGCTAGGGCGCCGCGAGAGCAAGGTCTACGAGGACGTCATCAAGCAGGGCCGCACGGCGTTTCTCAGCGCGCCGCTCACCGGCATGCTGGAAGGCGGCGTGCCCGTGATCGTGAACGGCGATGTCATTGGCGCGGTAGGGGTGTCGGGCGTGAAGTCCGATCAGGATGCGGCTATTGCGCGTGCTGGCATTGTGGCGCTTGGGGTCGAGTAAGCGCATCCATCGCCGCGCGTAGCGGCGCCAGAAAAACAAAAGCCGCGGACTCGTGCCGCGGCTTTTGCTCGGGGTGCATAGCCTCGGGCGGCTCACGCTTCGCGCGCCACTCCGTGCTTTGCATGGGACCGGAGTACGCGCTAAAGCGCCAACTCCGGATCGACACAGCTGTGAGAACAAAAAAATGGCGTGGCTTGCTTCGACGGCTGGCTTGAAGCTTGAAGGATGTCTGCACGAAGGGGTCTAGATCTCGCGTGCAAGCCGTCGTTGCTGGCTAATGCCCCAACGCCTCTCAGAGGAGGCGGTCCCCACAATACCCGGTTGAAACCTTGCGGTTTCCTATTTCGTCAGGATCAGCTTGCCGAGCCGGGTGGCCCGCAGCTGATACGTCTCGCCGTTGTGCATGATGCTCACATGGCTGCGGCCTTGCAGCAGCGCCGCGCTATCCAGCTTGCGCTCGTCGCCTGGCGCGGCGGCCGCCGTTTCGGCGATCTTGCGCGGCTTCGGCTGAGCGACGGCAGGTTTGGGCCGTGCGCTGGTCAGTGCCGAGCTGCCGTTGCGGCGCAAGCTTAGCGTGGAGGTGCGGTTCAGTTCGGTCATGAACGTGACGTCTTTGTCTCGATTCGATGGAATGATTCTAAATGATAATCGTTCACATTTACAACTACGAGATATTCATCGAAATCGAACACCGATAGCCTGAGCCGAAGCGGGCGTTGTGTCATGAATCGGCGTTTGCCATCCCGCACAGGGCGGTTTGACAAACGCCGGGAGCCTTCAGTGCAGCGCGTTCGGCGCGTTGCCGTCGCCCTGCACGAACTGGCGGATGAGCCGCACGGTGTCGATATCCGACTCGCGATAAGCCGACTTCACGATCTCGGAGGTCTGGCGATCGTCCTCGGTGTCGGCGGTCGGCAGCGTCGTGCGGTACTCGAAGCGCAGAAAGAGCTGCAGCGGATCGGGCTGCTCGATCGTCATCGTGAGCGAGCCGCCCACGTACTCGGGCGTTGCCATGATGTCGTAGCGCACGCTCTCGTTGGGTGTGAGCGTGACGCGGTCGCGCACCGTGGCGTGGCCATAGTGCAGCTCGCGCTCCATCGTGCTCTCGGTGCGCGAGAGGATCGTGCAGCTGTCGAGCCCGATCACGAAGAGCTGCGGCTGCTCGGCGCGCAGCACCAGCCCTTCCCACAGCTGCTCGCGCGTCATGGCCTCGACGAGCGGGTTCAGCGGATCGTTGATCTGGATGAGGTGTTCGAAATTCAAGGCGGCGCCTTCCTGTGTTTGTGTCCTTGCGCCGCCGCTCAAGCGACGACGAGGCCCGTGCGGATCGCGATCGTGTTCGTGAGCACCTTGTGGACCGGGCAGGCGTTGGCGATCTGCAGCAGGCGCTCGCGCTGCTCTTCGGTGAGTGCGCCTTCGAGCGCGATCTGGCGGTCGATCCTGGTGCCTTCGCTGCCGGTTTCCATCGTGAGCTTCACGCGTACGCCTTCGAGCGGCCACTCCTTGCGCTGCGCGTACATCTTCAGCGTGATGGAAGTGCAGGCGCCAAGGCTCGAGAGCAAGAGCGAGAAGGGCGACGGTCCGCGGTCGCCGCCGCCGAGCGAGGCGGGTTCGTCCGCGATCCAGGTGTGGGTGCCGTCGTCGAACTGGACCTGATAGTTCGTCGAGCCAATGTGTGCGGTGACTGCGGGTTCGGCCATGCGCTCCTCGCGGGCGGGACGGTTAAAGAGGGACGGGCGCGCGACCAGCGGTGCGCGCTCCGGAAACCTTATTGTGACGGAAAGCGGGCGTGCCTGTGGCGATGCGACAGAACCCGCTGCGGCGCTCGCCCCGGTTTCAGTGAGCGATGCGTCCCATGCGCCCGGCCTGATAGTCGAGCACGGCCTGGCGGATCTCCTGCTCCGTGTTCATCACGAACGGGCCATAGCGCACGACCGGTTCGTTCAGCGGCACGCCGCCGATCAGCAGCACCTCGAGCGGCGCGCTCGCGTCGGCCGGAGCGGCGATCGTGACGGTGTCGCCGTCGCTCGCGAACGTCACCATCTGCTGGGCATCGATGGCTTGCCCCTGCGGGCCGTACAGACCGGTGCCCGAGAGCCCGTATGCAAACACGCGGTATTCGCTCGGCACCGGCTGCTCCACGCGCGCGCCGGGCGCGAGCGTGAAGTGCTGGTAGAGAATCGGCGTGCGCGTTTCGATTGCGGCCTTTGCACCGAGCGCTTCGCCGGCAATGACCTTCACCGAGACCTTGCCGTCCTTCGAGCGGCCCACCGGAATTTGCTCCGTGGGCAGTTCCTGGTAGCGCGGCGCCATCATTTTGTCGCGCGCGGGCAGGTTCACCCACAGCTGCAGACCATGCATGCGGCCGCCCGTGCGCGTGAATTCGGGGTCGGGCATTTCGCTGTGGATCACGCCTGCGCCGGCCGTCATCCATTGCACGTCGCCGGGGCGCAGCGTGCCCGAGTGGCCCGCCGAGTCCTTATGGCCGAAGCGGCCCTCGACCATGTAAGTGACGGTTTCGAAGCCGCGGTGCGGGTGGTCGGGCGCGCCCTTGGCCTCGCCGGGCGCGTAATCAACGGGGCCCATCTCGTCGAGCAGCAGGAACGGATCGAAGTCCATCAGCTGGCGGGTCGGGAACGGCCGATGGACGATGAATCCGCCACCCTCGGTGGTGCGAACTGCGGGATAAACGCGTTCGATCGTGCGGGTCGTGGTCATGGATCTCACCTCGAATTGTGGGAATTGCGTTATATGCGAAACAAACCGCTATTATAGGTACCCAATTTGGCCTGTTTTACGGCCTCATCGCAATGGATTGTCCCATCGCTGGAACGACGACATGAAAATCGATTCGCATAACCTCAACGACCTGATGTACTTCTCGCAGGTGATCGAGCATGGCGGCTTTTCCGCCGCCGAACGCGTGCTTGGCATCTCGAAGTCGCGTCTGTCGCGACGGGTGAGCGAACTCGAGGCCTCGCTCGGCGTGCGCCTGTTGCAGCGCTCCACGCGCAAGCTCGCGCTGACGGAGGCGGGCGAACTCTTCTACGAGCATTGCCGTGCGATGCTCGCCGAAGCGCAGGCCGCGGTGAACGTCGTTCAGTCGCTGCGCTCGTCGCCGCGCGGCACGGTGCGCGTGAGTGTGCCCGTCACGCTTTCGCAGACCATCTTTTCGCAGGTGATTCCTGAATTCATGCATCGCTACCCCGAGGTGCGGGTGGTGATGCGCGTGACGAACCGCGTGATCGACCTGTTCGAAGATTCCGTGGATATCGCGCTGCGCGTGCGCTCCGAGCCGCCGCAGAACGCCAATATCGTGGTGCGGCCGCTGTGGCGCACCGAGCAGATGCTGGTGGGTGCGCCGAGCCTGCTCTCGCAGAACGCGCCGCCGCTCACCCCCGAGGACCTTTCGCGCTTCGAAACGCTCGATACACCCACGGGCGACGGGCGCCACGTGTTCCAGCTCATCGCACCCGATGGCACGCGTCATTCACACGAACACGAGCCGCGCCTCATCACCGCGGATCTCACGACGATCCGTGAGGCCGCCTTGCAAGGCCTTGGCATCGCTGCATTGCCGGAGATGATGTATGGCGCCGCGCTGCGCACGGGCAAGCTCTCGCCCGTGATGCCGGGCTGGACGTTGCCGGTGCCGCAACTCTATGCGGTATTCCTCTCGCGTCAGGGTATGGTTCCCGCCGTGCGCGCCTTCGTCGATTACCTCGTGGAAGTGCTCGATGCCGATAAGAGCTTGCAGCAGGAGTGTCCGCTCAGAAGCGACGTTGCCGCGCTTGCAGCGAAGGCAGAAGGGCAGAGCACACCGAGCGCGCAGGTTGGGCTGCCACGCACAAAGAGCGCCAGCAAGATCGAAACGGCATGAAGCTTTGCGAACGTGCACGCGCGTGCGCTTGTATGAAGCTTGGCTTGCTGCGCAGTGCATTCGTGCATTACGTATAGCGCCATTTGTTTTTAGGCATTCAAGCGTGACCAGCCATCGCTACATTCAATGGCCTAACTCTTGTAGGCGTGAAGCGAGAGGAATATATTGAAGTCCTTCTCGCCAAGCACCGGTCTTGAGCGGGAATTGATGGCCGCTATCATAGTGGGCCTTCAGGGCCGAAAGCGCAGTCCGTGTTGCCCACGGCAGTCGCATGTGCCGGTGTGAACCGATCGATTGTCGGGGAGTCGCCGCCACCGCCCGAATGCGCCGCGTGCGCACGAAAAAAGGCCTTCATCTGACGATGAAGGCCTTTTACTTTGTACCGCTGAATTAAGCGTGCTGCGCGTACCGATGCACGCAGCGAGCCGCTTAGTGATGCGCCGGGTCGGTGACGAAGCCAAGCTTCGTGAGGCCGCCGCTCTGCGCCGCGGACATCACCTGTGCAACGCGTTCGTATTGCACCTTGCGGTCCGCGTTCAAATGCAGTTCCGGCTGCGGCGTGGTTTGCGCCGCGGCCGCGATCTTCTGGTTCAGCGCTGCGTCGTCCACTTGCGTGCCGTCCCACAGCACCGTGCCGTCCGCTTCGATCGAGATATTGATCTGCGCGGGCTTCGTGTCTTCCTTCTGACTGCTCGCGTGCGGCAGGTCGATCTTCACGGCGTGACGAATCACGGGAATCGTCACCATGAAAACGATCAGGAGAACCAACATGACGTCGACGAGCGGCGTCATGTTGATTTCGTTCATCAGGCCATCGTCGTCGTCGCTGGCAAAGGGGCTCATCGCCATGATGCTTGCCTCCGCTCTTTAATGGCTGCGCGCAGCGACACGCAGGTTGCCCGTGTTGCCTTCCTTCGACTGGCCACGGGCCGTCGAGGAGAGGCGCGCGCCCGTCACGAAGAAGGCATGCAGGCCGTGCGCGAAGCGGTTGAGCTTCGAGACGATTGCCTTGTTGGCGCGGGTGAGGGCGTTGTAGCCCAGCACGGCGGGAATGGCGACGAACAGGCCGAACGCGGTCATGATGAGCGCTTCACCCACGGGGCCGGCCACGGCGTCGATCGAGGTTTGGCCCGTTGCGCCAATCGTAAGCAGTGCGTGATAGATGCCCCACACCGTGCCGAACAGGCCGACGAACGGCGCCGTGCTGCCGATCGAGGCAAGAATGGCGAGGCCGCTTTGCATCTTCGCGACCGACTCGTCCATGGTGTCCTTAAGGCAGCGGGTGACCCAGTCCGACACGTCCATGCGGTCGTGCAGATGCGGCTGCGTCTGGTGATGATGATCGGCGGCTTCCTGGCCCGACAGCGCGAGCGCGAGGAACGGGTTGTCTTCAGGCGAGCCGCTGCCGAGTTTCTTCACGCCGTCGGCGAGATCGTCCGAGTGCCAGAACTGCTGCTCGGCGTTCTTCGTGAGGCGCTTGAGTCGCGCGACGTTCCAGCCCTTCACGACGATCACGCACCACGACAGCACCGACATGATCAACAGCGCGAGCGCGATGCCGCGCGTCACGAAATCCCCTTGCGCCCAGACGTGGGCGATACCGTAGTTCTGCATTGTTAGTCCTCTTTATTCAATTCATGAAAGCGTGTGACTTCAGCCGGTCAATCGTTCAGGCTGAACTCGAAGGGTTGCGTGTAGGCCGCGCGCACGGCTTCGCCGTTTTCCAGGTACGGCTTGCACGAGCTTTGGCGCATCGCGTCGAGCGCGGCGTCGTCGAGGCGGGCGGAGCCGCTCGACTTCTTCAGCTCGATGTTCTCGATCTTGCCGGTGAGGCCCACGACGAAGTGCACGAAGGCCGTGCCCGTTTCGCCGCGCCGGCGCGAGAGCGTCGGATAGTCGGGCTGCACGATGCGGCAGTCGAGGTGCGATACGTTCTTGGGCGCCGAAAGCGCCATGGTCGGCTTGGCGTCGGTGGCCGCGGCGGCTTGCGGTGCGGGCGCGGGCGGCGTGGGAGCCGGCGGCGTTGGCGCGCTAGGCGCGGCCGACTCGATCGCGTGCTGCGAGGGCGCTTCGGCCACGGGCAGCGGAGTCGGCTTGGGCTTGGGCTGCACCTTCGGCTTTTCGCGCGTCACGTGCGGGACCGGCTTGGGCGGTGGCGGCGTGGGCGTGGACTGAATCGCAGCGGGGGCGGCGACCGGCTCGGGCTTGAGCAGTTCGGCCGTCATCGTTTGCGACTGGAGTGCGACGGGCGTCACGGGTTCGCGCTTCATCAGCACGACGCCGATGAGCGCGGCATGCAGCGCGACCACGATCGCGCTCGCCGTGACGACACGGCGATTGACGTGAACAGTGGAAGACGGCAGCGTGCCAGCGGTGGTTTGGAAAGCCTGCATGTTTAGCGTGGCTGCCATGCGGACAGCGGCGCGCAGGCGAACCGGCGCGTCGTGTCGGGCAGCTTTATTTGCGAAAGATCAACAGCGAGATGCACAGCGTCGTTACGAATCCGATCAGCAATTCCATCACGACCTCCTTTGAGGGTCACGAGCGGTAGCTGGCTGGTCGGGAGACGGGCTTGCTGTCGGCGGCGATTTGACGTCCGCGGCGCCTGGCACGCGAGGCGCCTTTGGCTAAGCGGGCGGACGGGGCGGGCGCGCATCGGTGGCTGGATGCGCGCCATGGCTTCAGGCAGCCTTGCGCTCGTAAAACGTGAGCGGAACCGCATGAGGGACTACGGCGGGGGCGACCGGATGCGTCACCCCGCAGCGGCTCGCGCAAACACCGCTTTGCGCCATCACGTCACGAACGGATTCTTCGCACTTGCCGCAGCAGGTCGCGACGCCGAGCTCGAACTGCAGCTCGTCGAAAGAATCCATGCCTTCCTCGATGGAGGCGCGGATCGTCCGGTCGGAGACGGATTTGCAAACGCAGACAATCATGATGGACCGCAATAGAGAGAGTTAATGCGAATTATTATCATTATGTTTGCTGGGTTTGGCAAGCGGGTAGACGGATTTTTTGTAACAAAACCGGATGTTTAGCAGGGGTTTTGCTTTGGGTCAGGAAATGACGGACGAGAGAGGGATGGTTGCCAAGGCGCTGAACGGGCCGGCAAGCGGTCAGCCGTGGCATTAGCCCCGCAGGTTTGGGTAGCGGCGATGGAGCTTGCTAGCGGGCTTCAGGCAGGAGCCAGATGGTACGCGGGCGGTGAGTCAGGCGCGCAGAAACGGGGTTGAAACGACAACACCCTGCGAAACGCGAATCGCAAACTCTGGAATTGCGCCTGGTGTAGCGCCGGCGCGTCAGGCCGCGTTCGCTTCGAGTTCCCGCGTGCGGCGCGAGGGGATGACCACGCGTTCGACATTGGCGTCGAGCCCCAGCAGCGCGGCGGCCAGCTCATGCAAATGCGCGCCGTCGCTCGTCGAGCAGAAGCGGATGTCGTCGGCGCCCGCGCCTGCAGGCTCGCCGCCCGCGCGCAGGCCGTGCTGGTCGAGCACGCGTTCGAGCTGCCGGGCGATGGCGACGCTCGTGTCGACGAGCGTCATGCGTTCGCCGACGATCGAGCGGATCGCGGTGTCGAGAAACGGGTAGTGCGTGCAGCCGAGCACGAGCGTGTCGGCGCCCGCGTCGAGCATGGGCTCGACGTAGGCGCGCAGCAGCGCGAGCAATTCGGCCGAACTAATGTCGCAGCGCTCCACGGCTTCCACGAGGCCATGGCCAGGCTGGCACAGCACGCGCAGGTCGGCGGCGTGACGTTCCACGAGCGCCTGAAAGCGTGCGCTGCGCAGCGTGACCTGGGTGGCGAGCACGCCGGCCACGCGCGATTTCGAAACCAGCGCCGCCGGCTTGATCCCAGGCTCCACCCCGACGAGCGGGACGGAGAGCCGCTCGCGCACGAGCGCGATGGACTGCGCCGTGGCCGTGTTGCAGGCCACCACCAGCGCCTTCGCACCCTGCGCGACTAGCCATTCGCAGATCGCGAGCGTGCGGTCGGCAATGAAGTCGTCGTCGCGCTGGCCATACGGCGCGTAGCGCGAGTCGGCGACGTACACGAGCCGTTCCGCGGGCAGCAGCGCGCGCACGGCGCGAAGCACCGAAAGGCCGCCGAGACCGGAGTCGAAAATGCCGACAGGCGCAGCGCGGGAAGAGGCCGGTAGGTTCACGGAGATGGGCGCAGAAGGGTGGGTGCGCATCCGCAAGGCGGACGGATGCGCGCAAGCCGAGAGGCGTGCGATCAGGATTCTACCGAACCCATGGCCGACTGCTGGTAATTCTGGATGCCGATCTTACCGATGAGGTCGAGTTGCGTTTCGAGCCAGTCGATATGCTCTTCGGTGTCGTCGAGAATCTTCACGAAGATTTCGCGCGAAATGAAATCACGCACCGATTCGCAATACACAATGGCTTCCTTGCAGGTGGACTGCGAAATCTGTTCGAGCTTCAAATCGCACTCGATGATTTCCTTGGTTTCTTCACCAATCAGCAGCTTGTGCAGGTCTTGCAGGTTCGGCAGACCGTCGAGCATGAAAATACGTTCGATGAGCCAGTCGGCATGCTTCATTTCGCCGATCGATTCGTCATATTCATGCTTGCCGAGTTTCTCGAGGCCCCAGTGCTTGTACATGCGGGCATGCAGAAAATACTGATTGATAGCCGTGAGCTCGTTCTTGAGCTGCGCGTTCAGATATTCGATGACCTTCTTGTCGCCTTGCATAGTCTTTCCTTTCTTTGTGGGGCGGTGGCTGGTTTCCAACAATAAACGCTCAATACACAAAAGCCAAGGCCGAATCTACGTTGAATTGCGGTAAATATCGGCGATTTACTGTGTGCTGAGAATTAATCTCAGTACGCTTTCTCGCGGCGCAAATAAAAACCGGGGCGCGAGGCCCCGGTTTTTAAACAGGCATCAGGCGAGCATCAAACCGTGGCGACCGGAATCTTGCCGATCTTTGCTTGCCATTCGGCGGGGCCGGTCTTGTGGACCGAGGTGCCCGACGAATCGACCGCGACCGTCACCGGCATGTCCTGCACGTCGAACTCGTAGATGGCTTCCATGCCGAGGTCTTCGAACGCGAGGACCTTCGAGCCGCGGATCGCCTTCGAAACGAGGTAAGCCGCGCCGCCCACCGCCATCAGGTAAGCCGCCTTGTGCTTCTGGATCGCCTCGATCGCGACCGGGCCGCGCTCGGCCTTGCCGACCATCGAGATGAGGCCCGTTTGCGAGAGCATCAGTTCGGTGAACTTGTCCATGCGGGTGGCCGTGGTGGGGCCTGCCGGGCCGACCACTTCGTCGCGCACCGGATCGACCGGGCCAACGTAGTAGATCACGCGGTTCTTGAAGTCCACCGGCAGCTTCTCGCCCTTCGCGAGCATGTCGGCGATGCGCTTGTGCGCGGCGTCGCGGCCCGTGAGCATCTTGCCCGAGAGCAAGAGCGTCTGGCCCGGCTTCCACGAAGCGACTTCTTCCGGCGTGAGCGTGTTGAGGTCAACGCGCTTGCTCGTTTCCGTGTTCGGTTCCCAGTTGACCTTCGGCCATGCGTCGAGCGAGGGCGCTTCGAGCTTGGCCGGGCCCGAGCCGTCGAGCACGAAGTGCGCGTGGCGCGTGGCCGCGCAGTTCGGGATCATCGCGACGGGCTTCGAAGCGGCGTGCGTGGGAGCCGCGTGAATCTTCACGTCGAGCACGGTGGCGAGGCCGCCCAGACCCTGCGCGCCGATGCCGAGCGCGTTGACCTTCTCGTGCAGTTCTACGCGCAGTTCTTCGATCCAGTCCTTCGGACCGCGCTTGATGATGTCCTGAATGTCGATGGATTCCATCAACGATTCCTTGGCCATCAGCATCGCCTTTTCGGCGGTGCCGCCGATGCCGATGCCGAGCATGCCCGGCGGGCACCAGCCCGCGCCCATCGTCGGCACGGTCTTGAGCACCCAGTCCACGATCGAGTCGGACGGGTTGAGCATGACGAACTTCGACTTGTTCTCCGAGCCGCCGCCCTTGGCCGCCACCTGAACGTCGACCTTGTCACCCGGCACGATCTCGTAGTGGATCACGGCCGGCGTGTTGTCCTTCGTGTTCTTGCGGCCGCCTTCGGGCGGGCTCACGATCGAGGCGCGCAGCACGTTGTCCGGGTTCAGGTAACCGCGGCGCACGCCTTCGTTGATCATGTCGGTCACGCCCATCGTGGCGCCGTCCCAACGCACGTCCATGCCGACCTTCACGAAGATCGTGACGATGCCGGTGTCCTGGCAGATCGGGCGGCGGCCTTCGGCGCACATGCGGCTGTTCGTGAGGATCTGCGCGATCGCGTCCTTCGCGGCCGGGCTCTCTTCGAGCTCGTACGCGCGGCCGAGTGCCTCGATGTAGTCCTGCGGATGGTAGTAGCTGATGTATTGCAGCGAATCCGCAATGCTCTGGATGAGGTCTTCCTGTTTGATGACGGTCATAGCTAGCTTCTGTGGGGACGGGTGTTTTGAATTTATGTACAGCGAGCGCGGTTCAGTCTGCGTCGGCGGTTTCGGGAACCGCCTGACGCGCGAGCGCATGCCCGCCTGGCACCGGATGGCGCGCGGCGAGCTCCTGATAGTGTTCGGGGTGCGTATGCGTGGTGATGCGGTCGATCCACGCCATCACGAGCGCGGAAGCGAGGAACGCCACGTGGATGATCACCTGCCACATCACCGTATGCGACGAAGCCGCGTCGGGATTGATGAAGGTCTTGAGCAGGTGGATCGACGAAATGCTAATGAGCGCCATGGCGAGCTTGACCTTCAGCACGCCGGCGTTCACGTGGTCGAGCCATTCGGGCTCGTCGGGATGGCCTTCGAGATTCAGGCGCGAGACGAAAGTCTCGTAGCCGCCCACGATCACCATGATGAGCAGGTTCGAGATCATCACCACGTCGATCAGGCCGAGCACGGCCAGCATGATGCTGGTTTCGTCGAGTGTGGTGGCGTGGCTCACGAGGTGCCAGACCTCCTTGAGGAACAGCACGCAGTACACGGCTTGCGCGACGATCAGACCCAGATAGAGCGGCACCTGCAGCCAGCGGCTCATGAAGATGATGCTGGGCAGCGGACGCATGCGGCGACGGGCTTTACCCGGTGCGGCGGCGGAAGGCGGCTGGGGGCGTGCGGCGGACATGGGCAATCACGGTGGCGAAATCGGGCGGGGCCGCAGGGGCGAGGTCGTCTGGTTGGGGCCAGAAGGCGCGCGCGAGGGGCCGGGCGGGCGCTATTGTACAGCGTCGCAGGAGGGGCCCGCCGGGATTCCGACAGGCCCGCGCCCGCTACGATGCTTTCAACCTGATTACGCAGCGCTCATGAGACCACGGTCGGCAGACGCTTTGCCTTGAGGCTCGCGAGCCCGATGCCGGCTACCACGCAGGCGAGCGCAATGCCGTGCGCGGGTGTGGGGCGCTCGCCAAGGAACGTGATGCCATAGAGAGCGGCCGCCACGGGCAGCACGGCGGTAAACACGCCCGCGATACTGCCCGGCACGTGGCGAATGCCCATCATCCAGAGACAGAACGAGAACACGCTCGCCGAAAGCCCGTACCAGAGCGCGAGCCACCAGATGCCTGCGGGCACGGCAGAAAAATCGAACGACAGTGCGCCGGGCAGTCCCACGGGCAGCATCAGCAGAAAGCCGAACAAGTGTGTGTATGCGCAGATGTCGAGTGGCGCGAGCGTTTGGGTGAGCCGGCGCGACAGGATCACATAGAGCGATTCGCAGCACACCGCGCCGAGCACCATCAGGTTGCCGACGAACGAGCTTGCGCCGGTATCGCCGCCGCCCACGTGTGCGAGATTGATGACGGCGATGCCGGCAATGGCGAGCGCGATGGAGGCGAGCGCGCGCGCATCGGGGCGCTCGCGCAGGAAGAGCCAGGAGAAGAGGGCGACCACGGCGGGAATCGTGCTCGTGATGACGCCGGCCGCGACCGCGCTCGTGCGATGCACGCCGCCGAGCATCAGCAGCGTAAACCCGAATGTCCCAAAGAGCGCCTGGAGGAACAGATTGACCCATTCGCCGCGCTTCACCTGTTGCATTTTGGAGCGGCGCAGCAGCGGGCCGAGCACCGCGAGGGCGACCACGAAGCGCAGCAGCGCGAAGAGTGGAACAGGAATGAAGGCGACGATCGACTTGCCGATGCCGACGTTGCTGCCCACGAGCAGCATCGAGGCAATGAGAAACATGTAATAGCGATTCAAGCTGGAATCCGGGTGCGCAGTTCAGTTAGCATTCTAAATGTCTGCTTACTTGCGTGCCATGGCGCGCGACTTGCAATGCCTGCATGTGCGCGCGTAAGTGGGTGGTAAGTTGCTACGCTTAATCTTGCCGGCATGGGTGGTTTGCGCCGATCGTCTTGCCGCACGTTCGTGCTGCGAGTCGTGCTCAGAAGCGCGCCCCCATGCATGCTGCAATGCCACAATGGCGGCTTGCAGCGCAAGCCAATAGCGCCGCGCGCCCGTATGGGCGGCGGCGCACGGAGACGGCGCGCAGGGGCATTGAAGATGCTCATGCGTGTCCACGAGTTTGACGTTTCATCTTCACCAAGGGGTTGTCGATGTCTGCGATTGAATCGGTTCTTCAGGAACGCCGCGTCTTTGCGCCTTCCGAGCAAACGGTGGCTGGCGCCACGGTGTCCGGCATGGACGCCTACAAGGCGCTGTGCGCCGAAGCCGAACGCGATTACGAAGGCTTCTGGGCGCGCCTCGCGCGTGAAACGCTGACCTGGCAAAAGCCGTTCACGAAGGTGCTCGACGAATCGAAAGCGCCGTTCTACACGTGGTTCGAAGACGGCGAACTCAACGCCTCGTACAACAGCCTCGACCGCCACGTCGAAGCGGGCAATGGCGAGCGCGTCGCGATCGTCTTCGAAGCCGACGACGGCACCGTCACGAACGTCACCTACAAGGACCTGCTTGCGCGCGTCTCGCGCTTCGCCAATGCGCTGAAGAAACGCGGCGTGAAGAAGGGCGACCGCGTGGTCATTTACATGCCGATGTCGGTCGAAGGCGTAGTCGCCATGCAGGCCTGCGCACGTATTGGCGCGACGCACTCGGTGGTGTTCGGCGGCTTCTCGTCGAAGTCGCTCAACGAGCGCATGGTCGACGTGGGCGCGGTCGCGCTCATTACCGCCGACGAACAGATGCGCGGCGGCAAGGCGCTGCCGCTGAAGAACATCGCCGACGAAGCGCTCGCCATGGGCGGCTGTGAAGCGGTGCACAGCGTGATCGTGTACCAGCGCACGGGTGGCAAGGTCGCCTGGCGCGAAGGCCGCGACCACTGGATGCACGAAGTCTCGGCGGCCGAGAGCGACACGTGCGCGCCGGTGCCCGTGGGCGCGGAACACCCGCTCTTCATCCTCTACACGTCGGGCTCGACGGGCAAGCCGAAGGGCGTGCAGCACAGCACGGGCGGCTACTTGCTGTGGGCCGCGCAAACCATGAAGTGGACCTTCGACTACAAGCCGAGCGACGTGTTCTGGTGCACGGCCGACATCGGCTGGATCACGGGCCACAGCTACATTGCTTATGGACCGCTCTCGATCGGCGCGACCCAGGTGGTGTTCGAAGGCGTGCCCACGTACCCGAACGCGGGCCGCTTCTGGGACATGATCGCCAAGCACAAGGTCACAGTGTTCTACACGGCGCCCACCGCCATTCGCTCGCTCATCAAGATGTCCGAAGCCGATGCGAAGGTGCACCCGAAGAGCTACGACCTTTCGTCGCTGCGCATTCTCGGCACGGTTGGCGAGCCGATCAATCCCGAAGCGTGGGTGTGGTACTACGAAAACGTGGGCGGCAAGCGCTGCCCGATCGTCGATACGTGGTGGCAGACCGAAACGGGCGGCCACATGATCACGCCGCTGCCGGGCGCGACGCCGCTCGTACCGGGCTCGTGCACGCTGCCGCTGCCAGGCATCATGGCCGCGATCGTCGACGAAACCGGCCAGGACGTGCCGAACGGGCAGGGCGGCATTCTCGTCGTCAAGCGCCCGTGGCCGTCGATGATCCGCAACGTCTGGGGGCAGCCGGAACGCTACAAGTCGGGCTACTTCCCCGAGGAACTGGGCGGCACGCTGTATCTGGCGGGCGACGGCAGCGTGCGCGACAAGGACACCGGCTACTTCACGATCATGGGCCGTATCGACGACGTGCTGAACGTCTCGGGGCACCGCCTTGGCACGATGGAGATCGAGTCGGCGCTGGTGGCGAACCCGCTCGTGGCCGAAGCCGCCGTGGTGGGCCGCCCCGACGACACCACCGGCGAAGCCGTGGTGGCGTTCGTGGTGCTCAAGGCCACGCGTCCGCAAGGCGACGAAGCCGTGAAGCTCGCCAACGATCTGCGCGCCTGGGTGGGCAAGGAAATCGGCCCGATCGCGAAGCCGAAGGACATCCGCTTCGGCGAAAACCTGCCGAAGACGCGTTCGGGCAAGATCATGCGCCGCCTGCTGCGCTCGCTCGCGAAGGGCGAGGCGATCACGCAGGACGTTTCCACGCTGGAAAACCCGGCGATTCTCGATCAGCTTGGCGAATCGCTCTAAACGCTGAGGTTCGCGCGGCGCCTTGCCTGGCGCCGCGCGTCGCATTGCTCCCCGCATTGACCCCGATTGCCGGCCATACGCGTTTTTGCTACACAGGCGCATGGCCGCGCCACACACGACACCACAGAACAATCTCAATCCCTTGCCTGAGCCGCCTCCGGTGAGCGAGGCGATGGCGCATGCGCATCGGCGCTACTGGCGCTTCAACGTCGCGCTGATCGCCGTGCTCATGACGATCGGCTTTCTCGTCTCGTTCGTCGCGCCGCTCTTTGCGCGCACGCTCGCCAACGTGCGTTTCGCGGGTTTCAGCCTGCCGTTCTACCTGGGCGCACAGGGCGCGATCCTGCTGTACGTGCTGCTTGTCACGATCTATATCGTGCTGATGCAGCGCGCCGACCGCGTGCTGCAAGCCGCGCGCGAAGCCGACGCCGCCATACGCGAGGCGAGCAGGGCCCAGCAACGATGAAGCTCGCGCACCGGCTAATCCGCTCCTACGCGCTGTACACGCTCGGGTTTCTCGCCTTCGTCTATGTGATGTGGCGCATCGAGCTTTCCACCGGCCCCGGTATGTGGATCGGCTACGTGTTCCTGTTCGTGCCGATCGCGGTGTACGCGGTGATCGGGCTGCTTTCGCGCACGTCCGACCTCGTCGAATACTATGTGGCCGGGCGGCGCGTGCCCTCGTTCTTCAACGGCATGGCGACGGCCGCAGACTGGCTTTCCGCCGCGTCGTTCATCGGCCTCGCAGGTTCGCTCTACGCGAGCGGCTACGACGGCCTCGCGTATCTGATGGGCTGGACAGGCGGCTACTGCCTCGTCGCCTTCCTGCTCGCGCCGTATGTGCGCAAGCTCGCGCGCTATACGATTCCCGACTTCCTCGGCACGCGCTTTTCGAGCAACCTCGTGCGTGCGCTCGCCGTGCTCGCGACCATCCTCTGCTCGTTCGTCTACCTCGTCGCGCAGATCCAGGGTGTCGGGCTCATCGCCACGCGCTTTATCGGCGTGGATTTCGCCATCGGCATTTTTTGCGGGCTGGCGGGCATACTCGTGTGCTCGTTTCTCGGCGGCATGCGCGCCGTCACGTGGACCCAGGTCGCGCAATACATCATTCTGATTGCGGCCATCCTGATTCCAGTCTCGCTGATCGCGCATCGCGACGGCCTCGGCTGGCTGCCGCAAGCCGACTACGGCAACGTGATGCAGCGCGTGGAAGCGCTCGAGCGCGACGTGCGCGGCGCGAGTGCCGAGGCTAGCGTGCGCGACGCATACCGCAAGGGCGCGGCGCAGTGGCAGACGCGCCTTGACACGCTGCCGCAGTCGTATGTCGCGGAGAAGACGCACCTCGTCGAGTCGCTTGCGGACCTGCGCCGCCACAACGGTCCGCTGCGCGATATCGATTCGCTCGAGCGTCAATTGAACGCGTTCCCGCGAGACGTGGACGCCGCACGCATGATGTGGACGCGCCAGCGCGACGACCTGCTCGAGCGCGCCACGCCGCCCGTGCCGATGAACGAGCCGTTCCCCGCCGCCGACGAAGCGGAGCGGCGCATTCATCAACGCAATTTCCTCTCGCTGCTCTTGTGCCTGTCGCTTGGCACGGCGAGCCTGCCGCACATCCTCACGCGCTACAACACGACGACTTCGGTGGCCTCGGCGCGGCGCTCGGTGGGCTGGACGCTCTTCTTCGTCGCGCTCTTTTATCTGACCGTGCCCGTGCTCGCGGTGCTGATCAAGTTCGAGATCCTCACGCATCTGGTAGGGCAGCGCTTCGACGATCTGCCGCATTGGGTCATGCAGTGGCGGCGCGTCGAGCCGTATCTCATCGGCATCGCGGATGTGAACGGCGACGGCGTGGTGCGATGGAGCGATATTCAGATGCAGCCCGACATGGTCGTGCTCGCTGCACCGGAAATCGCGGGGCTGCCGTACGTGATGTCGGGGCTCATTGCTTCGGGCGCGCTCGCGGCGGCGCTTTCGACTGCGGACGGCCTGCTGCTCACGATCTCGAACGTGCTTTCGCACGACGTGTACTACCACATGGTCGATCCGGACGCGTCGAGCCAGCGGCGCGTGACGATGTCGAAGATCCTGCTGCTCGGCGTGGCGCTGTTCGCTTCGTATGTGGCGTCGCTCAACGCGGGCAACATTCTTTTTCTGGTGGGGGCGGCGTTTTCACTCGCGGCTTCGAGTCTCTTTCCCGTGCTCGTGCTCGGCGTGTTCTGGAAGCGCACGACGCGGTTGGGGGCGGTGGCCGGCATGGTTGCGGGCTTGACCGTGTGCGTCTATTACATCGTCTCGACGTACCCGTTCTTTACGCAACTTACGGGCTTTGTGGGTCCGCGATGGTTTGGCATCGAGCCTATCAGTTCGGGTGTGTTCGGTGTGCCCGCAGGATTTCTCGTGGCGATTGGCGTGAGTTTGCTCGATCGTAAGCCGGACGCTTATACGCTTGCGTTGGTGGACTATATCCGGCACCCGTGACGGTACGGACGTGATTGCGGGTGTGCGTTCGAGCACTTTGCCAATGCGCGGGAGAGGAGATACTGAAGTCCTCTCGTTCCCGCGCCGGTCCTCGAAGCAGTACGCGGGAATTCGGCGTCGGGCCTTGGCCCGACGCTTTTTTCTGCTGCTGATCGGGCCGGCTTGGCTTTGCTTCCCGCGTTGAGCACACAACGAAGCGCAGCGTGGCCGATCGCAGACCCATTGCCTACCGCTGCGATATCAAGTCATTCACTTTTTGTCCGCCAATAGATTGGGTTCCGGGCGGGCGACTATCCTGCGTAGCCGGTGGGTGGATCGCTTTGGCGGCCGGGGTAGAAATTTGCGCGCCGCCACATCGGAAAACGTGGCGCGTCAAGCCATAAAATAGCCAGAAACGGCCCGAAACAGTGGCGTTTGTTCGGGGAAGTGAAATGGCACTTACGGACAGACAGGCAAAGGTGCTCCAATCTGGCGACAAGCCGGTGTTCGACGGCAAGATCACAGGCTTGATGCTCATCCCCGGCAAATCGGGCAGTAAGTGGGCGTTGCGCGTTACCAGTCCCGTAACGGGCAAGCGGCGCGATGCGAGTCACGGCTTCTATCCCGAAATCTCAATTGTCAACGCGCGCGACAAGGCGCTCGCGATGCGCAAACCAATTGACGAGGGCAAAGGCCCCATCGACGACCGCGACCGCGGACTGCAGGCCGCCAGCGTCGTCGCCGCCTCGCTCACGTTCGAGAAGGCGGCGCGCACTGCCTGAGAAGAACTTAAGCCGGGCCGTCGGAACGAAAAGCACGCTGCGCAGTGTCACCGTTACAAACGACTAACCACAATTGAGAGAGCGATCATGGCTACGCAGTGCAGTGCTATTTCATATCCGTAGCGGGTCGTGGTGCCCGCAATGGGCTCAGCCGTTCTCTTATACATTACGAGTTTGATTAGCGCTGTAACGGTCCACAAGAACGAATAAAGCAGGGCTCCTCCAAGAATGACCATGTCTGCCAAACCGGTGGCTAGGTCCTGCCAGCCTCCCTGGTAGATAGTGTTGTGGTTCCACACCAAGAGTGTGATCACAGAAAACACTTCCAGGCCGAAAGCGCATAGCAAAACGTCCGGGAAATTATCACTTTCATTTAACTGATTTTGCGTCTGTTCGTGATTTGCCAATTCAGAGCGAGCCCGGCCTGATCCGTACTGTCCTCGAAACGCTATCCCACAGTGCAACGGCTTCGCCTTTGTCGAGCTTGACAAGTTTTCCCTGAATCTCCAGTTGCCCGCCGGTATTCATGTCGAGGGCGAAATACGGTGACGAAGGCGCGCTCGTGGTTTCATTGACCATGAGCGAGAATGAGTCGCCGCGTCCGCCGCCGGGTCTGCGCCCCTCACTTAGCCATTCCTCGGCTTTCAGACCGGGCAGGCCCACAGTACCCTTACGGATAACACTACCGTCTGCCGCCTTAAGCATCGCGCGCAGTTCGGGACTGTCGGTGCGCTGCAAGAGCGACGTATTGCCCTGAGGCTCGGTATCGACCGATACGTCAAATGCAACATCGGGATAATTCGTCAATGTAAATCCGCCGCTAACGTACTGGTCATCCGTTGCTTTTCCGGGCAAGAAACCGCCCGCGAAACATATCCCCGGCTCTGTCGGAACTTCATCTTTGGCGCGACCTCGCAATTTATCCAGCAAGTCAAAAACCAAACTTGTTTTTGCCGGTACCTCATTCTTCACGTCGAACTGTTTGACAATGGGATCACTACTCCGATCCGGTCTGGTGTAGTCGTAGGTTTTTACCTTCAGCAGGAAGCGATAACCCCGATCCCACTTGTAGCCCTCGATATAGCGTCTGTTTGGGGCCTCATAGATCGTTCCGCGATGGATGAAGTAGTAGGTTTTTTCCCCCCGCGGGTTACCTGTCGCATATAGGAATGGATACGCATCCCGGCTCTTCGTTGCTTTCAACGCCGCCTCACGCTGAGCAACTTCCTGCAGCCAGGCGTCTTCGGTCATCGCCTTGGCTTCGATATCGACGCCCCCAATCTTGGCGTAGCCGTATTCCAGTGCATCCTCCGGAATATCGACCAGATAGCGGCCCACACACCGCGTCTTCAAGTTTGCTGTCAGTTCAGTCACGATTTTCTTTTCCTGTTGGCTCAACGGTGGCGGTCTGTGATCGCACGCGGCAACGACAGATAGCAGGCTGGCGACGGTCAATGTTGTGCGTAGGCCCCTCATGCCTTGTAGTCCAGCGTCGTGCCTTTCAGATTCTGCGCAATGCGCGTAATGGCGTGAAGGGTGAAACGCCGCGTCGCGTCCAACTTGTATGCCCCTTCGTGGTCGATACCTGCAAAGGCCGTACAGGCGCGCACCTGCTGGCCAAGCGCACGGCCCGAGCGAACGGGCACCGTACCATCCCCATGCTCTTCGGCATCCCGCAGGACGAAATTGGAAACCGTGGGCTTGCCGTCCTGTGTCGTCGCGACCAGTTGACCGCCGGTCGCCGGGTCGTCGCTGCCGCGTGTTCCAAGCAGGTTAGCCGTCGACGGAACACCACCGCGCAGCAGCGGCGGCGTTTGCTGCGTCCATGTGACGTTGCCGTACGCCAGGTGTTTCTCATCGTCACCATAGAACGCGTAGGTGTTGGCGTGATACTTCCCGCTGATATCGTCGTGAAATGGCTGAACGTCGTCCAGTATTAGGTCCGCGAACGTCTTCCAATTCTGATCGATGGCCTTCTTTCCGGTGTCGAGCGGGTTGAGCAACTGGTCATCGCATAGCCCCCACCAGGTACCACGCACCGTATAGATCTGGCTGTAGGGATCGACCTTGCCGGCCTTGTCTGCCTGAGGTAGCGCAACAAACCGTTCGCTGTCCCTGATCCTGAGCCATCCCATGCCGTAGTCGCGACTCGGCAACAGTTGCAACGGGCCGGGTGCGTTGCCAACCACCGCGGTCATGGTGGCCGCGTTCGGTCCCAATGCAAAAGCCGTCAGAGTACCGACAACCCCCGCGCCTTCTGTGCCAGTCTTCATTCGCTTGTAGGTTGCCGCCGCACCCGTAGCGGGCATCACGCCGTGCACGATGCCCAGCACCGCATCGCGCTTGCCCATGACTTCCGAGTAGTAGCGGGCCACCAGTCCGCCCATTGAGTGGGTGACGAGAATTACTCTGTCGCACCGGTAGTTGAACTGCTTGCGGTACCAGGCCGTAATTTCATCAATACGGGAAGCGAGTCGGGCCGCTGATACAGCGTTCGATTGCAGCCAGTTGTAGCCCACTGCGTGCACGGGGAACTGATACTTATACGAGAGCGCCACCTCGTCGCGCTCCAACTTTTCGAGACCGGGCGTAACGATATGGCAGAGGCTCTCCCGCAAGCCCTTTCGACCATAGTCCGTGCCCGCGTTCGCATCGTTCAGTGCGTTTTCGAGCCACACCAGCCACTCGCCATAGCTCTTGTACGCAACCTCACCCCATCCGCGACGACGCAATTCGTCTTCGGTCTGTGCTGTGCCGGGCGGAATCCGGCCACCACAAAAAACTTGAGTCTTGTCTGGGTCGAGAATCCGTTTGCGATCTGCCGCCCCTTTCATCATCCACGGCCCAATTGTCGTGTTGTCGTCAAGCAGCCAAACTGGCTCGGGCGGATTGCTGTCTTTTTTCGCCAGATTCGTTCCCATCACGCCAGGCACGAAGACCACAGGAATAACCCTGTGTGGGACCATGTAACAGACTGCTGTACTGTCGTCAGGCGCCGAAGTGACGGATGAATAGTGAACTGATCCGTCGTCGGCAATCTTCTGCTGGATGGTGCGTTCTTGTGTAGCCAATGCAGGCTTCTCCCATTTGCGAGCGACGCGCTCAGGCGGGTTCTGGCGGCACGCGCGGCCTGATGCATTCGGTCTGCATGGGGAAGAGTGGCCGCGATGCAGGACCATTTTCAGGTCCGTCCTCGTTAATAGCCCTTCAGGGGACGGCGCTTCAAGAGGTGTCAGTCCGAAAATCACAAAGGATTGATCGCGAGCAATGCGGCTGGCTGAAGTCCTCGTGGCCAGCACCTCCCTATGTGGGATCTTTGCCGTGGCTTGGCGAGCCTTGCTCGCCAGAATGATTTCTGTTAGTTCTTCGTCCGTCTGTTCGCGGTAGTTACGTGGCGCGCGTTCGCCGTCGCACTTTACGTTAGCGTACATGCTCCACCTCAGACAGGTTTTGCAATCTCGTAGCTAAGTAGTCTCATAGGCGTGATGGCCGTCATGCTTGCGATTTGTTGACGCATTCGGTGGCGACGTCGAACCGCACGCCACGGTAGATGCGCTCGTGCATGGTCTCCTCGTACCGCGCCCCCATGTCTTCCATGCGCGCTTTGAATTCACGCGGCGAAACCGTGCGGCTCTCGTCGCTGAGCGACGCAAATCTGCGACACACGGCGGCGAGGAGTCGTTCGCGGTTGATAGAGCGGCGGCTCGTTGAGTGAATCGGGACAAGGTAGACCGGCTGCCCTCAGCGCCGAGATGAACGGCTCGCGCATCCATCTCACGCGATCAGGCTCATAGTCGGGGTCCCGTGAATCGTAGTTCGCGGACACAACTGCTCCGCGCCTGATCGTCGCGTCCAATAGCGTTTCCAGCCCGAAAGGCCGCCGTACGGATAGCGGCGCATGGCATCGTCGATACCGTCGAGACAGGCGTTGTAAAGCTCGCTTAAGCCATGGGCTTTCAGACCGGCCGCGATTTCCTCCAGCGATTCACCGGTTTCCGTCCGTCCATCGTCGTCCCCTCGCTGCCTGCTTGTATGGCAAGAGAAAGATGAATTTCAACGGATGGCTACGGATATGAACGGCAGCGAGTTTACGCTTACCGATGGGCTAATTGAAGGGCCAGAAAAAACAAAAACCCCGTAAGTCTTTGCACTTACGGGGTTTTGGTGTTCTGTTCTGGCGGAGAGAGGGGGATTCGAACCCCCGATAGGCTATTAACCTATACACGCTTTCCAGGCGTGCGACTTAAACCGCTCATCCATCTCTCCGGCGGGAGGCGAATTATAGCAGAGTCCGCGCGCGGGAGGAAAGCGCTCGCGCAGAAGCTGGCACGATCTGCGCTTTGCAAAGACCGCCGACCCCGCTAAGCAACGCAGAATTCGTTCGTTCCCCGCTTCCCGGGCTTTCCGTAACGTTGCCGCACCGGCCTTGCAGCCGCCTCGCAAGGACCGCGCAGCGACCACCACCACACGCAACGGAACGCCCTGCATGAACAACAAAAACGCCGCCCTCTCACGCCGCCCGCTAACCGCTGCGCTCGCGCTCGCCTTCGCCGCAACTTGCGCGACACTCGCCACCACCGCTCACGCACAAAGCAGCGTCACGCTGTACGGCATTGTCGACGCCGGCATCGCCTACGTGCACAATGCCCAGAGCAAGAGCGGCCAGAACCAGTCCACGCTCGTCAAGTTCAGCAGCGGCAATCTCTCGGGCAGCCGCTGGGGCTTGCGCGGCACCGAGGATCTCGGCAATGGCCTCGCCGCCATCTTCCAGCTCGAAAACGGCTTCAACGTGGGCACCGGCGCGCTCGGGCAGGGCAGCCGCGAATTCGGGCGCAAGGCCATCGTCGGTCTCGCCAGCACGACGTGGGGCACGCTCACGCTCGGCCGCCAGTACGATCCGCTCGTCGATCTCGTGCAGCCGCTTACCGCCGACGGTCCATTCGGCGGTGTGTTCGGCACGCCAGGCGACCTCGACAACTACGACAACAGCCTGCGCGTGAGCAACTCGGTCAAGTACGCGAGCCCGCTTGTCGCCGGGCTGCAGTTCGAAGCGTTGTACGCCTTCGGCGGCGTAGCCGGCGCCACCGGCAGCGGCCAGACCTACAGCTTCGGCGCCGCATACTCGAACGGCCCGCTCTCGCTCGCGGCCGGCTACTTCTTCGCCAACGGCGGCAGCACGCTCACTTCCGGCGTGCGCACGTGGACGAGCAGTTCGGACAGTCTCTTCAACACGGTCATCAACCAGGGCTTCGCGAGCGCAAGCTCCATCCAGATCGTGCGCGCGGGCGGCAGCTATGCGGTGGGCGCATTGAGCTTCGGGCTGGCCTGGTCGAACACGCAATACGCAAACGATGCGTACTCAACTTTCCACCAAACCGCAAAATTCAACAGCGGCTCGGCGTTCCTGAACTATCAGATCACACCGGCGCTGCGTGCGGGCGCGGGCTACAACTACACATCGCTCACCGGCCCCTCGTCGGCGCACTACAACCAGGTGAACCTGGGTAGCGACTACTCGCTTTCCAGACGCACCGATCTCTATGCGCTCGCCGGTTACCAGAAGGCGAGCGGCCACACGCTCAGCACGAATGGCTCCAGCATCGTTGCGCAGGCATCGATCGGCGACTTCGGCGTGAGTTCGGGCGCCGACAATCAGGCGCTCGTCGTGGTGGGGATCCGTCACAAGTTCTGACGCCAGCACGCGTACCTGCGGCCAGCGTCGGCAGCCGCGCGGGGGATCGCCGATAATGCTTCGTCGATCCCCCGAGGAGAACCTGCTTGAAGGTCAGCGAAGCCGTTACCAGCCGCAAGTCCGTGCGTCAGTTTTTGCCCGATCCGGTGGACCCCGCCGTCATTCGCCGCGTGCTCGATACCGCTGCGCGCGCACCCTCTGGCGGTAATCTGCAACCGTGGCACGTTCATGTCGTGGGCGGCGAATCGCTCGCGAAGCTCAAGTCGATCATGGCCGATCGCATTGCGCAGGCGCCTGCGGGCGAGCCGATGGAGTACGACGTGTATCCGCGCGACCTGGGTTCGCCGTATCGCGAGCGTCGTTATCAGGTGGGCGAGGATCTCTACCGAAGCATCGACGTCGCTCGTGAGGACCGGCCGGGCCGGTTGCGTCAGTTTGCGCGCAACTACGCGTTTTTCGACGCGCCGCTCGCGCTCTTTTGCACCGTGGATCGTCAGATGGGGCCGCCGCAATGGGCCGATCTCGGCATGTTCCTGCAGACGGTGATGCTGCTCCTGCGCGAAGCCGGTCTGCATAGTTGCGCGCAGGAATGCTGGGCGCGCTACGCGCAAAGCGTTGGCGAGTTTCTCGCCTTGCCGCGCGAACGCATGGTGTTCTGCGGCATGGCGATCGGTCATGAAGACACGCGCGCGCCTATTAACCAGTGGCGCTCGGCGCGCGCACCGCTCGACGAATTCGTTCAATTCGACGGCATTTAAGCTTTAATAATACATATCGCTTACAGTGCTGCGCGAATGCGCGCGGCGAGCGCTTCGAGCTGCGCCATGTCGGCCATTTCACGTGCGTGCGGGCGCAGTTCTTCGCCCGCGCGGCGCGGAATCAGATGAAAGTGCACGTGCGGTACTGTCTGTCCGGCGGCGGCGCCGTTGAACTGCGCGATCAACAGGCCTTCGGGTGCAAGTACCTTGCGCAGCGCAGCCGCCATCTTTTGCACCGTCGCCATCGCAGCGGCACCGGCTTCCGGCGAAAGATCGTAAATCAATTCAGCGCCTTCCTTCGGCAGCACGAGCAAGTGGCCTTCGGATTGCGGCATGACGTCCATGATCGCGAGCGTCGCGTCGTCTTCATACACCTTGATGCAGGGCGCTTCGCCGCGCAGGATGCGGGCGAAGATATTTTTGTCGTCATAGGCCATGGTGGGTTTCTCCAGTTCAGGCGCGCTGTTTGCCAGCGTCCGGGCGATGGGTTTTGTCGAGTTTGCGATTATGGCCCGCCCTGTATGGGCTGTGCGTGTTCCTGCACGTTTTTTGAAGTAGGTGCATCATAGAGTTTCTCGCAGCGCGCGCGACGACGAATGTCTTGATTGCAACCTCTTGAATGGCATGGGAGCCAGGTACCAAGGACCCGACTCCAGCCGACATGGAGCACGTATGGCAACGACTGATCTCGAAGCAGCTCATCCCGTTCGTGAGGCCGCCGTATCGGGGGCCTGGCGCTTTATAGCCCAGCTATTGGCGCGCGCAGACGTCAAATTCAACGGCACCCGGCCGTGGGACATGCGCATCCATGACCCGCAGGTGCCCGAGCGCGTGCTGGCGCTAGGCAACCTGGGCCTTGGCGAGGCCTACATGGACGGCCAGTGGGACTGCGAGCAACTCGACGAATTCTTCGCACATGTGTTGCGCGCGCATCTGGATGACCAGATCGATCCCTCCCGTCTCGTCTTCTACGCGCTCAAAGCGCGCCTCATGAACCGCCAGACCGTGCGCCGGGCATGGAAGGTGGGCCAGCAGCACTACGATATCGGCAACGAGTTCTACGAGGCGATGCTCGACAAGCACATGGCCTATACCTGCGGCTACTGGTCGGGCGGCGCGAAGACACTCGATGAGGCGCAGGACGCGAAGCTCGATCTCATCTGCCGCAAGCTGGGTCTGAAGCCCGGTATGCGCCTGCTCGACATTGGGTGTGGCTGGGGCAGCCTCATGAAATTCGCGGCCGAAAACTATGGCGTGTCGTGCGTGGGCGTGACGATCTCGAAGGAGCAGGCCGCGCTCGGCGCCGAGCGCTGCAAGGATCTGCCCGTCGAATTCCGTTTGCAGGACTACCGGTTGCTCGACGAGAAGTTCGACCGCATCGCGAGCGTGGGCATGTTCGAGCATGTGGGCCCGAAGAACTATCGCACCTATATGGAAGTCGCACAGCGCTGTCTTGCCGACGACGGTCTCTTCGTACTGCACACCATTGGCAAGAACCGCCGCGACACCACGCCCGACCCGTGGGTCGACAAATACATCTTCCCGAACGGCATGCTGCCGACTATCGGCCAGATCGCCGACGCTTCGGGCGGCCTCTTCGTGACCGAGGACCTGCATAACTTCGGCGCCGACTACGATCGCACGCTCATGGCGTGGCATGCGAATTTCGAGGCAGCGTGGCCGCGGTTCAAGGCGCAGATGGGCGAGCGGTTCTACCGCATGTGGCGTTACTACCTGCTGTCGTGCGCCGGGGCATTCCGCGCGCGCGATATCCAGTTGTGGCAGTGGGTGTTTTCGAAGAACGGCTTGCTGGGCGGCTATCAGCGTCCTGCCTGATCTTTCCGTCGCATCACCCATGCGGCCGCGTTGCGCGAATGGCGAACGCGGCCGTTTGCTTTGCGCATCAGCGAATCAGTGCCGAGACCGTTGCAATGCCAAGGATCGTCATGATGACCGAGGCGCATACGTGTATGGCGATTTCGCCCGCGGCCCAGCCGAAACGTCCGTGCTGCAGATGCGAAACGACTTCTGCTGAGAAGGTCGAGAACGTGGAGAGCCCGCCCATAAGGCCCGTGATCACGAAGAGGCGCCATTCGGCGGAAAGCTGCGGCATGCGTCCGAAGTACGCGACTGCGACGCCGATCACATAGCCCGCGATGACGTTCGACGCGAGCGTGCCGAGCGGCAGCTCAGGGTAGAGGGCATTCAGACGCAGCCCGAGAACCCAGCGCAGCAGCGAACCGAGCGCGCCGCCAATGCCGACGGCGAGGATGGACAGATACATGGTCTGGAGTGGTTGAGGGCGCAATATGCGCCGGCGCGCCATCCCGCCGGCTCTGTTTTTCTACCGCTTTCGAGCACGGAGTGTAGCACCGGCCGAGACCGGCGGTTCCATGCCATGGCGCTTTATCCTCAGACCTGGTTCTGTCTCGAACCATTGCAGGGCGGTGCGTCAGACGATCCCGCCGTTCGCACGCAGCACCTGGCCGTTGACCCAGCCGCCGTCCGGCCCGGCGAGAAACGACACGACACTCGCAATGTCGTCAGGTTGCCCGAGGCGCTGAAGCGGCGGCATGTTCGCGAAATGCTGGACCTGCTCTTCGGTCTTGCCGCTGAGGAACAATTCCGTCGCCACCGGCCCCGGCGCGACCGCGTTCACGCAAATGGAGCGTCCGCGCAATTCACGTGCGAACACGCGCGTGATCGTCTCCACAGCGGCCTTGCTTGCCGTATAGAGCGCGTAGCCGGGCAGGTTCATCGCGAGCACGGAGGTCGAGAAGTTGACCACGCGGCCGCCGTCCGCGAGTTTCGTCGCCGCTTCGCGCAGCGTGTTGAGCGTGCCGCGTACGTTGATGTCGAAGGTTTCGTCGTAGAGTGCGTCGGTCGATTCCGCAACGGTGACCGTTTTCATGATGCCTGCGTTATTCACCAGCAACGTGGGCTGGCCCAGCGTTTCTGCTGTGGTTTCGAAGAGCCGCCGCACTTCGTCGGCCTTCGCGATGTTCGCTTGCACAGCGATGGCGCGACCGCCTTGCGCCGCGATTTTCGCGACCAGCGCTTCGGCTTCGGCGCTGCGCGAGGCGTAGTTGATGACGACGGCGTAACCGTCGCGTGCGAGGCGTTCGGCAATGGCGGCGCCTATGCCGCGCGAGGCGCCCGTGACGATGGCGACGCCGCTCGCGTTCGCGGATGCGTTCATGATCGGAACCCTTCTCGTGAGTGATGTGGACGGGATCGATCATGAATGAAACCGCGGCGGCGATCATTGCTTGCCGCCGGGTTTCATCATTCCATTTCGATTAACAATGCACGGCGGCGCTCAATAGGCGATGCAGACGGATTTGGTCTCCGTGTACGCGTCGATGATCGCGCGGCCATGCTCGCGGCCAATGCCCGAGGCCTTGAAGCCGCCGAAGGGCAGCGCCGGATCGACCATGTTGTGCGTGTTCACCCATACCGTGCCTGCCTGAACGCCATCCACCACACGCAAAGCCTGGTCGAGCTGGTTGGTCCAGACGCTGGCGCCAAGACCGTACTCGGAAGCATTCGCCGCCGCGATGGCTTCCTCGACATCGTCGTACGGCATGGCGACGAGCACCGGCCCGAACACTTCTTCGTGCACGACGGTAAGCGGCTTGTTCGCCGCGTTCGAGATCACGGTGGGCTCGATGAAGTAGCCGGGGCGATTGCCGTCGCCGCCGCCCGCCACGATGTCGCCGCCTTCGGCGCGTCCCTGCGCGATCATTCCCGCAACCTTGGCGCGATGGCGCGCCGAAACGAGCGGGCCCATCTGCGTGGCCGCGTCGAAGCCCGAGCCGAGTACCGTTGCGCGCGCAACGTGTGCGATGCCATCGACGATCTGCTCGTAACGCGCGCGCGGCAGATACAGGCGCGAGCCAGCCGTACACACCTGGCCGTGATTGAAGAAGATCGCGCCGGCCGCGCCTTCGATCGCCCGCTGCGGATCGCAGTCGTCGAGCACGATCACGGGGCTCTTGCCGCCCAGTTCCAGCGACACGCGTTTGAGGTCGCTTGCGCATTGCTTGCCGATGATGCGGCCCACTTCGGTCGAGCCCGTGAAGGTGACCTTGTCCACCTGCGCATGGCGCACCAGCGCCGCGCCTGCCGTTTCGCCCTGGCCCGTGACGACGTTGAATACGCCCGGCGGAAAGCCGGCTTCGTGTGCAAGTTCGGCGAGACGTATGGCCGTGAGCGGTGTTTCCTCGGCGGGCTTGAGCACCACGGTGCAGCCGCAGGCGAGAGCAGGCGCGATCTTCCAGACCGCCATCAGCAGCGGGAAATTCCACGGCACGATCGCGGCGACCACGCCTGCGGGCACGCGCCGCGTGGAGGCGTTGTAGCGCACGCCGGGCGGGAACGCGAGCGAGAGATCCACGGTGCTGCCCTCGATCTTGGTCGCCCATCCGGCCATATAGCGCAGCCATTGCACGCTGCCGCCTACTTCGAGCATCTTCGAAAAGCCCAGCAGCTTGCCCTGATTGAGCGTTTCGAGCGCCGCGAGTTCGTCGCCGTGCTGCTCCACGAGATCGGCGAGCTTGAGCAGCAGGCGCTCGCGCGCGGCCGGCGGCATGCTTCGCCACGTATCGGCTTCGAAAGCGCGGCGCGCGGCCGTGACGGCTGCGTCGATGTCGGCGTCGCTGGCGTCGGGCACCTGCGCGATCTCGGCGCCGGTGGCGGGATTGAATACGGCGAACGTGCGGCCGTTGCCGCTTTCGCTAAAACGTCCGTCAACGAACATCTGCGTGCGGATCGTGTGCGTGAAGTCCTGGCGGTCCATACCGTCTCCTGGTTTAGGTAGTAATGCGAACGTATTTGGGTGGTGGTTTCAGCGTAAGTCGATCGTGCTGCCCGCCGCGAGTGCGGCTGAAGCGGAGTAGTGGGTACGCGTGCGGAATCGGCGCGGGGCCGCGAATGCGTATGCGCATGCAAGATTGAGCGCGCCCCCAACGAGAAACAGCACGTAGAACCCTTGTCCAAAGCCCCATGACGTGGTGGCGAGCGCCGCGCCTGCCAGCATGCCGGCATGGTGGGCGAGGCCCGGGCAGCCGGCACCCGATGCGCGGGTCGCTCGCCCGCCGCGCATGAGCGTGGGGAGCGTCAGATAGTCGAGCACGGCGAAAGCGGGCGCAGCGAGCGCGGCCCACGGTGCAAGCGAATCTATCGTGAACGCGGTGAGCAACGCGCCGCGCAATACGAAGAGCGCTAGCAGCGCGCGCCGGTAATCGACGCGCTCGGCGAGCCAGCCTGCGACGCCCACCACGGCGAGCGAGATCGCGACCTGTGTGACGGAAACCGCAGCGCCGCCGCACAGCGCGAAGAACTGGAAGCGCGCGAGCACACCGCTCGAAAGCCCGGCAAGCAGCGCGGGTGCAACGAGCAGCATGCCGTTGCGCCACGCTGGCGTCGTTGCGTGCCTATGCGTCGAGCTTGCGGCGTTCTCACCTGTACGCCGCAAGTGCAGGCACGCTGCGGCGATCAGGGCTGCGCCGCCCAGTATGAGCGGCGTCTGTGCCCCCGTCGCGCCGGCACGCGCGCCTTCGCCCATTGCCGCCATCGTGAGTGCGAGTGCGCTCGCGACCGGTACGGTGGCGCGCGTAACGAAGCAGCGTGCCAGCACGCCGGGCAGCAGGGCCATCGAAAGCAAGGCAATTGCGCTTGCGGCGAATGTGGCGAACGATGCGCCGGCCTGCATCGCCGCGCTCATGATGCCTGCGGCAAGCGCGCTTGCGCCGCCTGTGATCGCCGCCCAGAGGCACAAGAGCCGTGCCACGTGCATCACAGCAAGGCGGCGCTCGCGCGGCATCATTGCGTGCTCACTGCTTGCTGTGGCAGCACGATTTCGCTTCGGGCGCAGGTGCGCCGTCCTGCACGCTGTGCGGATCGCGCCCGCCCGGCAGGTCCATCGCCGCATTGCCGTAGAAGAAGTTATTGGGCTTGAGCATGAAGCCCGCATACTCCACCGGCATCACGGGGAAATCCTCGGGCTTGCACACGTGCGTGTGGCCGAAGCTGTGCCACAGCACGATGTCCTCGTTCTCCACGTTGCGGTTCGCCTCGATGTAGCGCGGCAGGCCGTCGCCGCCCGCGTGCTGGTTCGGGTAATCGCCGCTCGCGTAGCGCTGCGTCGTGTCGTACGGCGTGACCCACACGTGGCGCGTGGCGAAGCCGCCGCGCTGGCGCACCTTCGAGTTGGGATCGGCGAGCATGAGCGGCGAGTCGTTGACGATGAGCTTGTAGCCCGGATTCGCGCCCACGCGGTTTTTCACGTTCGGATTCACGACTTTCCAGAAGCGCCCGGTCTGACCGTTGGCGTTGCGCGCCGCTTCCTGCTCGGTCTTGAGCACGCGTTTGGTCGTATCGAACACGTTGCCGTACGGATTCTCCGCGCCCATCGCAAGCGGCACGAATTCGTGCTCGGTCACGGAGTTCTTCTCGCCATCCACCATCATGTGCAGGCGCGCGTTGAAGAAGTGCTGATGCGTCGGGCCGCCCAGGTTTTCCGTGACCATGCCGCCCCACGGGTACGTGTCGCCGTCTGCCACCGCCGAAGTCTGGATGATGCCCGTGAGCTTGCATTCGAGCTGGATCGTGCCGTCCTGATAGAAGTACCAGTAAAAGCCGTAGTCGTAGTTGCCCACGGTCGCGAAGAACGAGATGACGAGGCGGCGCGAGCGGCGCATCTCGAACACGCCGGTGCGGAATTCGTAGTGCTTCCAGAGCGTGCCGTAATCTTCTTCGTGCAGGCACACGGCGTTCTTCATGGTGAAGCCGTTGCCGAAATCGTCGGCGGAAGGAATGTCGAAATAGCGGATCGTGCCAAGGCAATCGCAGCCCAGTTCGAGCTGGTTCGCGAGCTTGCCGAGTCCGTATTCACCCGCGTCGAACGCGCTTTTCCAGTAGTGGTTCGTGGTGGGGTCCGAGTAGGGCACGCACATCTCGGTCACGCTCGCGCGGTACACGATCGGGCGCGGCGCGCTCTTGCCGTCGTCCCAGGTGATCTGGTGCAGCACGAGCCCTTCACGCGGCGTGAAGCCCACGCGGAATTTCCAGTTCTGCCAACTAACCTGCCAGCCGTCTATCGTAAAGCTCGGCCCTTCGGGCTGGCTGATGGAGAGCGGCTTGACGGTGGTGCGCGGCTCGCCGAGGCTCGGCGTGTCGTAGTTGTGCTTGGCGCGCGGGATGGGGATGATACGGCCGTCGTCGATCAGCTCGATCACCTTGTGCGCCAGCAGGTCCACCACGGCGACGACGCCTTCGATGGGGTGCGCATAGCCATTGTCGGTCAACGACTCGCGGTAGTAGCTCACGCAGCGCACGAGGCGGCGGCCGTTTTCGTTAGGGCGGTCGAAGGCGCCTGCGGAGAACGGATCGACTTGCACACGCTCGAGATCGTCGTCGGTGAGGCCGCGCTTCTTGACGGCCGCGCGCCACGCAGTGTCTTCCTTCACGATGCGCTCCGCATTCATGAAGTCTTCGATCATCACGGGCGGCTGGCCATAGGGCGCGCTTTGCAGTGCGAGCGCCTTGCGCGATTCCACTTTTTTCTCGCGCAGGTCCACGACGAATTCGAGCGTCTGGCTGCGCGTGCGGTCGATCGCGATGACAAAGGCGCGGCGCGAATAGTACTCGCCGGGTTTGTAGGCGAGCACTTCCGCCTTGGGCGGTTCATGCAGTTCGGTAACGGGAAAGCGCCCATATTCATCGAGCTGCTCGGCGGCTTTCACGATGTCACAGGCAAGCTGCATTTCGGCGAGGCTCAATGGGTCGAGCGGATGCGCGTTCGGTTTCGTGTTCATAAGCATTTCGTAAGGATGACGTTGGGCGCAACAGGGCAGGGGGCGGTATGAGGAATTCGCATTCGTCTCGTGCCTTGTCGATGGGTCAATCGTAGAAACGCCGTATTTTTTTCGCGCTTGCAAAACGCGCCAAAGGGGCGATAGAGTGCGCCAGAGACGAACGATGGTTCAAGCCGTCGGCGCATACAGGCCCTAATGGAGCGAGACATGAAAAGAGTGCCTGTCAATAGCGGTTTCCCCATGATTCGTGGCGCCGTGATGGGTCCCATCGTGCGTGCGCTCGACGCCGCTGGTGCGGACTGCGATGCATTGCTGGCCGAGTTCGGCTTGAGCCGCCGGCAGCTTTCCAATCCCTATGAAATCGTGGCGCTGGGGCGTTATGTGGGCGCATTCGAACGCGCGGCGCAGGTGCTCGACGAACCGTTTCTCGGTCTGCGCTTAGGCGCCGAATTGCAGCTCACGGAACTGGGGCCAGCTGGCCTCGTGTTCATGTCGTCGCCCACGCTCGGCGCCGCAATCCGTAAGTTCACCGATACGCTTGGCTCGTGGCAGAGCGCAACGGCCGTCGACCTCGTGACCGACAACGCATGGCCGATGTGGAGCTACCGCATTGCACATACGCAGATCTGGCCGCGCCGGCAAGACGCCGAATACAGCGTGTCGGCGATGTGCCACATGATTCGTCAGGTGCGGGGCGCGGCGTGGACGCCGTGTGAGATTCATTTCGAGCACGCGGCGCCCGAGGACCTCAAGCCGTATATGCGGCTCTTCCGCGTGCCGGTGCGCTTCCAGCAGCCGGCAAACGGCGTGGTCGTGCACCCGCACGATCTCGACACGCCGCTCAAAAGCGCCGACGTGCAGATGGCGCGCATGATGGAGCGCCACGCCACCGACCTCATTTCGCGCGACACGATCCCGCATACGCTCGTGGACCAGGTGCGCGATCTCGTGACGCGGCGGCTTGCGCGCGAGAAGCTCGTGGTCGGCGACATCGCGAAGGACCTCGGGCTTTCGGACCGCTCCTTGCAGCGGCATCTCGCCGACGCCGGCACTTCCGTGCGCCAGATCATTCGCGAGGAGCGCGAACGCAGCGTGGCGGTGCTGCGCGAGCAGGAGGGCATGACCAACGCTGCTGTGGCCCGCGCGGTGGGGTATGCCGACGCCACTGTGCTATGGCGCGCAACGCGCAACTGGCAAGCGGTGAAAGCTAAATGATGGCTGTCGGTAAGTATGTGGACTGAATAAAGTACGAATTTCCAGTTTGCGGCATTGATCAGGATGCCGAAGGTAATCTCGACCGCTTCACGGCGGTTAAGTGAAAACCCGCTCCAGCCCTGGCGCACTTTATCGAGTATTTGGCGCGTTGCGCCAAGTCGGCGAATTTATTAGCTGCCTACCATGCGCTCAATCCGAATCGGGAAATTCGATTCGTCGAGCGCCAGAGGCACGCGGTTCTTCATCGTGTCGTACGGCGAACCCAGAACAGACACCAGCAGAGGCAACGATGAACGAACCGTATTCTCCCGCTCACCTCGTTGGAGACGACGCGGCAGTGGACTCACAACGCAGCCTGCTCGGGCTTTGGCAGATCGTCTTTCTCGTCATTTCCGCAGCGGCGCCGCTCACCGGCATGCTCGGCGCGGTGCCGCCGGCCATCAGCCTTGGCAACGGCGCGGGCATTCCCGGCGCATTCGTGATTGCGGGCGTCGTGCTGCTCGTGTTCAGCGTGGGCTTCGCTTCGATGAGCCGGCACATCGTGCGCGCCGGCGCGTTCTACGCCTACATCACGGCAGGTTTCGGGCGTCCCGTCGGCATGGCCGGCGCGCTCGTCGCGCTGCTCTCGTACACGAGCATCCAGATTGCGCTGTACGGCCTGTTCGGCTTTTTCTGCACAGTGGTGCTCGGGCCATTGATGCATAGTTCGCTGCCGTGGTACGCGTATTCGTTCGCGTGCCTCGTCGTCGTGCAGTTCACCGGCATTCGCGGCATCGACCTGAATAGCCGTCTGCTCGGCGTGCTCATGTGTCTCGAACTCGGCATCCTGCTGCTGCTGAGCCTCGCGATCGTCATTCATCATGGCGGACCGGACGGCCTCACGCTTGCGCCGTTTTCGCCGCGCCACGTATTCAGCGGCCATCTCGGCATTGCGGTGATGTTCGCGCTCGCGTCGTTCATCGGCTTCGAGGCCACGGCGATCTACGGCAAGGAGTGCCGCGACCCGAAGGTCACGGTGCCGCGAGCCACCTATGTTTCCGTCACGCTGATTCTCGTGTTCTTCGCGTTTGTCACGTGGGCCATCGTTTGCGCCTACGGCATCAGCAACGTGACGGACGTGGCGACGAAGCAGCCGGGCGACTTCTGGTTCATCCAGTCGACGCAGTACCTGGGCGGCGCGATGACCACGACGATGAGCTTCCTGCTGCTTTCCAGCATCTTCGCGAGCCTGCTGTCGTTCCACAACACGATCGTGCGTTACATCCACGCACTTTCGGGCGAAGGGATTCTTCCGGCCGTGCTCGATCGTCTGCATCCGAAGTATGGTTCGCCGTATCTCGCGAGCTATCTGCAGACGCTTTCGGTTGCGGTGCCGGTGGGTCTTTTCGTAGTCGCGGGCAGCGATCCGTTCAATATCGTGTTCAGCTGGGGTTCGGCGCTCGGCACCATCGGCATCGTCATGCTGCAGGCGGTCACGAGCTTCTCGGTGGCGGCATTTTTCCGCGCCACGAAAAAGGACACGCGCCTCTGGCACGCGTTCCTCGCGCCTGTGCTCGGCGGCTGCGGTCTGCTCTCCATCGGCATCGTGCTGATCGGCAACCTCGACGCGCTCGCCGGCTCCGATAGCCCTGTCGTGCGCGCGTTCCCCTGGATCGTGCTCGCGGCCGCACTGGTCGGCGTGGCGATTGCGATCATCCTCAAGCGCTCGCGCCCGGACATCTACGCGCGATTCGGTCAATAGCACCGCGGCGCGCTTCGCGCGAAGCGTTCGATTCACGCAGTTTCCTGCGTTTCCCGTAGTTCCAGACAAGAGCGGCGCGCCAGACGCGCCGCGCTCCGGTCGCGCGCGTGCATGCAAGGGCGTGGCCTACCTCCTCTTCGAAAAGACAACGACATGGCAAATACCGTCAAGCGCACGGCGCTGGCGCTGGCTTCCTGCGCCTTCGCGATTGGCGCGCACGCGCAATCTTCAGTCACGCTTTACGGCACGGTGGACGCGGGCCTCGTTTATTCGACCAACCAGCAGACCACGCACGCAGACGGCAGCACGAGCGGCCACGCAAACTGGCAACTGGGCGGCGGCAACCTCGTGCCGTCGCGCTGGGGTCTCACGGGCAGCGAAGAGATCGGTGGCGGCACGAGCGTCAATTTCACACTGGAAAACAGCTTCTTTTCGCAGAACGGTGCACTGCTGCAGGGCGGCACACTCTTCAACCGCAATGCCTGGGTAGGGGTCGCAAACAACCGCTACGGCACGCTCACGCTTGGCCGTCAGTACGATCCGTTTTCCGACGACCTGGGCGCCTACGTGTCGAGCAACAACTGGGCAACGCTCTATGGTTCGCACTTCGGGGACGTGGACAATCTCAACGAAGCGTTCAACTTCAATAACTCGATCAAATATGTGAGCCCGAGTTTCGGCGGCTTCACACTTGGAGGCCTGTTCAGTTTTGGCGGCGTGGCGGGGAATTTCTCGCAAAACCGTGGCTGGTCGCTGGCTGCAAATTACGCCAACGGGCCGCTTTCGCTTTCTGCCGGTTACCTCGAATTGCGCAATCCGCTGCAGGCAGCGCTCGGCGGCGAGAGCGGTTATATCGGTGACTTTAGCTGCAGCAATCCAAATGCATCGTACTGCGAACTACAAAACGCGCAACGCATCAGCATTTTTGGCGCAGGCGGCTCGTACGCGTTCGACAAGATCAGCGTGGCGCTCAGCTATACGCACACGCGTTTGTCGCAGAGTCTCTATTTCGCGGACGCGGCGCGACCACAAGGCGCGGACATCTCGTTCGACATTGCCGAGTTGAACACGACGTGGCAATACTCGCCCGCGCTGCAGTTCGGCTTCGCTTATATCTTCAACGATGCGCATCCGGACGGCGGATCGTCCACGCGGCTGCATCAGATCAACCTCGGCGCGGTGTACAGCCTGTCCAAGCGTACGGCGGTTTATGCCGTGGCGATCGGGCAGAAGTCGTCGGGTGCAGGGCTTGGGATCGACGCCACGAGCGGCGCGACGCAGAACCTGGCGCAGATCCCGAATCTCGTGAATTCGGACACCGACAAGCAACTCGCCGTGATCGCGGGCATTCGCCACAACTTCTAAGCGAGGAACCGCGGCGCAGCATGATGCGCCGCGGCAACTTCGCGCGCGTGCACGCTTCGCAAGCCGCCCGCGCCGTTCGGCAGTAGAATGTTCGGGTCCGCTTTTCGTGTGAGCCCGCACATGAAAGTTGCCTTGTTTGTCCCTTGCTTCATCGACGCGTTCTACCCCGAGGTGGCCATCGCCACACTGGAATTGCTCGAGCGCTTCGGCTGCGAGGTCGACTATCCGCTAGATCAAACCTGCTGTGGGCAGCCCATGGCCAACAGCGGCGCGCAGGCCGAGGCAGCCGGCGCGGAGCGGGTATTCGCCCGCGCCTTCGCGGGCTACGACTATATCGTCGGGCCTTCGGCGAGCTGCGTGAATCACGTGCGCGACCACTTCACCGCGATCGAGCAGACCGAAGCGGTGCGCAAGGTGCGCGAGAGCACGTACGAACTCGTCGAGTTTCTGCACGACGTGCTGGGCGCGCGCGAATTTCCCTGGGCCGAATTTCCCTGGCGCGTAGGTCTGCACAATAGCTGCAGCGCGCTGCGCCATTTGAAGGAAGCGTCCGTTTCCGAAATCGCAGGCCCGGTGTTCTCGAAGCCGCTCGCGCTGCTCGAACATGTGAAGGGCATCGAGTTCGTGAAGCCGGCGCGCCCCGACGAATGCTGTGGTTTTGGCGGCACGTTCGCCGTAACCGAAGAAGCGGTGTCGGTGCGCATGGGCCAGGACAAGGTGGTCGATCACGTGAGCGCGGGCGCGCAGTACATCGTTTCCGCCGACATGTCCTGCCTCATGCACCAGCAGGGCTGCGCCGAACGCATGAGCGCGGACATCCGCTTCATTCATATTGCCCAGGTGCTCAACGGAGCGCGCGAATGAAGCGAGTCGAACATGCAAAGCTCGCCGGCGCGTTTCTCTCGCGGCCCGAGCATGTGGCCTTTCACGACAAACGTCTGTGGGACTTGCGCTCGAAACGCGACGCGCAGGCTCACGCCATTCCCGAATGGGAAATGCTGCGCACGCTCGCCTCGCAAATCAAGGCGCATACGCTCTCGCATCTTGCCGACTACCTCGACCATTTCACTCGCACGGCGCAGGCCAATGGCGTACAGGTCCACTTTGCGGATACGGCCGAGGAGCACAACGAAATCGTGTATCGCATTCTGAGCGAGCGCGGCATGACCGCGCTCGTGAAGAGCAAGTCCATGCTCACCGACGAGTGCGAGATGCGCTCGTATCTGGAGTCGCGCGGCATCTCGGTGATGGAGACCGACCTGGGCGAGCGCATCCAGCAACTCGACAAGCAGCCGCCCAGCCATATCGTCGTGCCCGCCGTGCACAAGCTGCGCGACGACGTGGCCGAAGTGTTCGGCCGCACCATCGGCACGGACCCGCACAACAACGACATTCACTACCTGGCGGAAAGCCAGCGCATGAATACGCGGCCGTGGTTCGTGCGCGAGAAAACGGCGGGCATGACCGGCTGCAATTTCGCAGTGGCCGAAACGGGTACGGTGGTGGTCTGCACCAATGAGGGCAACGCGGACCTTTCGGCCAACGTGCCGCCGTTGCATATCGTCTCGATGGGCATCGAGAAGCTGATTCCCCGCCTTTCCGATCTCGGCGTATTCGTGCGCATGCTCTCGCGCAGTGCGCTCGGCTCGCCCATCACGCAATACACCTCGCATTTTCGCGCGCCGCGGCCCGGCGCCGAAATGCACTTCGTGCTCGTCGACAACGGCCGTACCGAGCGGCTCGCCATGCCCGAGTTCTGGTACTCGCTCAAGTGCATTCGCTGCGGCGCGTGCATGAATACGTGTCCCGTATACCGGCGCAGCGGCGGTCTCTCGTACGGCAGCACCTATGCGGGGCCGATCGGCGCGATCATCAATCCGACCTTCGATCTCAAGCGCTTCAGCGCATTGCCGTTCGCGTCTACGCTCAACGGCAGCTGCACGAATGTGTGCCCGGTGAAGATCAATATTCACGAGCAGATCTATCAGTGGCGGCAAGTCATCGCGGCGCAGCACGAAGTGCCGTTCGTGAAGCAGGAAGTGCTGAAGATGGCCGGCCGGTTGCTCGGCAGTCCGACGCTTTATCGCGGCGCGGTAAAGTCACTCGAGGGCGCATTGCGCCGCTTGCCCAACTTCATGCTCTACAACCCGCTCAATATCTGGGGCAAACAGCGCGATCTGCCGCACGTACCGCACACCACGTTCCACGCGTGGTACCGGAAAAACCGCAAGGGAGGCGGCGATGGCGGATCGTGAGGCATTTCTCGCGCGCGTGCGCGCCGCGCAACCCGCGCACGAACCGTTGCCCGAGGTGCCGCTGTTCGCCGCCCCTCCTGGCGACTTGCGCGAGCGCTTTTGCGCTGCGCTCAAACTGATGGGCGGCAGCGAGACCGAGGTGCAGAGCGCGGCCGAGGTGCGTGCCATGATCCTGCGCCGCTTTGGCAGCGAGGCGCGCATCGCGTCGGCCACGCCGGAGGTGCAGGGCACGCGCGAGATCAGCGCCGCCACGCAGCCGGCGTCGCTCCAGGACGTCGACGTCGGGGTGGTGCGCGCGCGCTTCGGCGTCGCGGAAACGGGTTCGCTGTGGCTGAGCGAGCGCGAGTACGTGGTGAACGCGCTTGGCTATCTCGTGCAGCATCTCGTGGTGCTGCTCGATCCCGCGAAGCTGGTGGCGGGCTTGCAGGACGCGTACCGGCGCGACGATTTTCGCGGCGCGCGCTACGCGGCGCTCGTCACGGGGCCGTCCGCGACGGCCGATATCGAAGGCGTGCTGATCCAGGGGGCGCAAGGCGTGAGGTCGTTGACGGTGGTGTGGCTGCCGGCCCCGTGACGGTTGCACGCCATGGTCATCCACGTCCTTCTCCTGAGCGGCTTTCTGCTGGCGAGCATCGCGCTCGTTCAGGCGGTGAGCCTGCGCTGGTCGATTTCCGAATCGGTCTTGCTGGCCGCGTGGGGTTTCACGCTCGGCGGCATCTATCTCGTGAGCGGCGAGGCCTGGCCCGCGCTCTCTGCCAACTTCGTGATACCTGCGCTCGCGCCGCGGCTGCCGCCCGAGGCGTACTTGTGGATCTTCCTGCCGCCGCTGCTATTCCAGGCCGCGCTCAGCGTGAACGTGCGTGAGATGCTCGGCGACGCGGCGCCCATTTTGCTGCTCGCCGTGGTGGCCGTGTTCGTCGCGACCGGCGTGGTGGGCGGCGCGGTCCGGCTCACGGGTCTCGGTCCACTCGCCGACGGCCTCCTGCTCGGCGCGATGATCGCGACCACCGACCCCTCCGCCGTGCTGGCCGTGTTCCGCGAAGTGGGCGCGCCGGAGCGGCTCGTGCGCCTCGTGGAAGGCGAGAGCCTGCTCAACGATGCGGCCGCCATTGCCATTGCCGGCGTGCTGATCGCCGCGATCACGGGCGACGCCGCCAATGTGTCGGCCACGGCCGCGCTGCGTGCACTCGGTATCGCGCTTGGCGGCGGCCTGCTGGTCGGGGCGCTGGCCGGGCGCCTGTTCGCGTGGCTCTTGCCGTTGCTGGGCGGGGAGGGCAAGGCCGAGATCTCGCTCAGTTTCGCGTTGCCGTATCCGCTTTATCTTCTCGCCGACCAGATGTTGCACGTCTCGGGCGTGGTGGCTGTGGTCGCGGCCGGGCTCGTCATTAGCGGCCTGGGGAGCACGCGCCTGTCGCCTGTGAACTGGAAACATCTGCAACTGATCTGGGAACAGATCGCGGCCATGGCGGGCGCGGCGATCTTTCTGCTCGCGGCCATGCAAATTCCCGCCACGCTGCGAAACGCGCAGTGGATCGATCTCGTCGCGCTCGCGGTGGTGGTGGTGGCGGCGTTCGTCGCGCGCGTGGTCGTGGTGTTCGGCATGCTTCCGCTCTTGAGCCGCGTGCGGCTCACCGAGCCGGTGAGCGCCGCCTACAAGCTCGTGATTGCCTGGGGCGGGTTGCGCGGCGCGGTGACGCTCGTGCTCGCGCTCGGTCTCGCGCAGGACACGGCGCTGCCCGATTCCACACGCCGTTTCGTCGCGATTCTCGCGACGGGCTTCGTGCTCGTGAGCCTGATCGTGAACGGCACGTCGCTCAAGCTGCTGATCCGGCGGCTGCATCTCGATCTGCTCTCGCCGCAGGAGCAGGCGTTGCAAAGCAAGGCGGTGCAGCTTTCGTCGATTGGCGTATCCGAGCGCGTGCATATGGCGGCGCGCACCTTTCACATTCCCGATGCGATCGCCGACGAGGCCTGTCACACGTTCCGGCAGAGCGTCTATATCGGCGCCACGGGGTACGATATCGAAGCCGCGCTCTCCGACCGCGAGCGTCTCGTCATCGGCCTCGTCACGCTCGCGGCGAAGGAGCGCGACCTGATTCCGCAGTACGGCAGCGGCATCATCACGATCCGCAATCTCGACGCGATGATGCGCAACACCGACGCCATGATCGAAGAGGCTCGCGCGGGCGGGCGCCTCGGCTATCAGCGCGCCGCGGCGAAAATTCTCGCGGATACGGCGGGCATGCGCATCGCGCGCTTGCTCTATCGCTGGCTGCGCTTGCAGCAGCCGTATGTCGACGCACTCGCCGATCGCTTCGAACTCCTGATGTGTCGCCGGGTGGTGCTGCATCAGCTGATCGTATTCAACGACCAAAGCCTCACGCCGCTGCTAGGCGAGCGTCTCGCGGCGCTGCTCAAGACAATCTTGAAGACGCGCATCGAGAAGGCTGAACATGGGCTTGAGGACGTGCGCCAGTGTTTCGGTCACGCGGCCGACGTGCTCGAGCGGCGCATGCTGCTGCTCTACGCGCTGCGCGAAGGGCGCGAGCGCGTGCAGGCCATGTACGAAGACCGTTCCATTTCGAAAGAGATCTACGATTCGATCCGGCGCGAACTGGACGTCGCGTGGAAGCTCGCGGTGCCGCGGGCGCACCCGGATCTGGTGCCGGGCGAGGCTGAAGCGAAGGCTAAGGCGGTTCATACGCGCATCGACGCATTGAACGGCGCCAATGCGCACAGGGAGCCCGCTGCATCGGAAGCACCCGAAGCGGCGCCCGCCGATGCGGCCGCGCCGGTGGAAAACGCCTCCGCCGAGGAGCGGAGGGCGTCGCCATGACCGAAGTGCAGCAGGCCGTGCTCGTGTTCGTGCTGCTGCTCGGAGGCACGGGCCTGGGCGTCCTGCTGCGGCCGTTGTTGCCCGAGGAGCATCGCAAGCATGAAACCGTGCAGCTCGTGCAACTCGTGATCGGCATGCTGGTGACGTTTGCGGCGCTCGTGCTGAGCCTGCTCACCGCGTCGGCGAAATCGAGCTTCGATACGGCGACCAACGACATGCGCACCTACGCCGCCGACCTGATCCAGCTCGATCAACGCCTGCGCGATTACGGTCCCGACGCGGCAACGGCGCGCACCTTGCTGCGCGCCTATACGGCAAGCGCCATCGCCTCGACATGGGAGCAGGAAAAGCCGCCGCCGGGCAACTACTATCCGCATGATCCAGGCGTTGGCAACGACGAACTCGAGAGCCGGCAGCTCGGCGCGCTGCTCGACTCGGTAGGGCACGAAATCGACACGCTCGTGCCGCACGACGCCTACCACCAGGCGCTCGTGAGCCCGCTCGCGCAGATGTTCGACCGCGTGACCGATACGCGCTGGCGTCTCATCGAAGAGGCGCATGGCTCGATTTCGCGGCCGTTCTTCACGATGCTGGCGCTCTGGCTGGTGCTGATCTTTCTGAGCTTTGGCCTCGTCGCGCCGCATAACGCGCTCGCGATCGTGCTGATCGTACTGGGCGCGGTGTCCATTTCGTCGGCGGTCTTCGTGATCGCCGACCTCGATACGCCGTTTACGGGACAGCTCGTGGTGCCGAGCGATTCGATGCGCGACGCGCTCGCGCACATGAATGCGCCCGCTAGTAGCGACGCGAGCGAGCCATTGCGCTAGACTCGCGCGACTCGATGCGTACAGGAAAGGAGATTCGCAATGTTGCGCAAGACGCTCAATGCTTCGCGGCTGCAAGAGGAGGTGCACCGGCGCATCCACCGGCTGCAGGAGGTGGTCGAAGACGGCGTGAAGATCGGCGTGCCGCGTCCGCAACTTCAAGCGCCCGATCGCAGCGGCTGCAACTGGACGATGCAGCACTTTCACAACGCGGCAGGCTTCGAGGCGAGCGTGGCGCGCGTGCTGGAGCAGATGCGCTCCGAGTACAACCTCACTGAGACACAGGACGAAGCTGTAGAGGACGACGCCGGCGAGACGCCCGACGCGCGCGATCCGTTCGGCGGGGCGAAGCGCGCTGCCGCGCAGAATCCGTTTGGCGGGGCGAAGCCCGCTTCGGCTGCGAACCCGTTTGGCGACGCGAAGCCGTCGGGCAAGCAGGATCCTTTTGGAAGTGCCACGCCCGCGAGCGACGAAGCGCCACCGGCCAAGGGCAAGCGGCCCGCGAATCCGTTCGGCGAATGATGGGTGCGCCGCGCGCCGCCCGTCTTGAGCGGCGTGCGCGGTGCGATATTCAGCCTATTTTCAGTTTTCTTCCGCGGCGGCCTTGCTGCGTGTGCGGCGTGCACGCGCGGGCGCTTTCCTGGCGGCGGGCTCGGCCGGCGTAGCGGCAGCGCTCGCTGGTTCGTCCGCGGCGCTCGGCGCCGGTTCGGCGGCTTTCTTCGAAGTCTTCTTGCGCGCGGGGCTCTTGCGCGCAGCCGTCTTTCGCGCTCGCGCGGGGGCGGGCGCGGCGGTCTCGACGGTTTCGAAATCGGCCGCCGGTTCGGGCGTCACGGGCGCGTCGTGTGCCGCTTGCGGCGCGTGGTCACGCTCGTTCGCGTCGAATGGCTCGGCGAAGAAGGGCGGCGCGGCTTCGTGGCCGTGCGCTGCATGCGCTTGGACCGGCTCGAACGGAATCTCGCCTTGTGTCTCGACCGGTTGCTCGACCGCGGCTTCGCGCGCGTCCGCCGCACCGCCGCCGCGGCCATTGCGACGGCCTTTGCGCCTGCCGCGCGGCTCCTCGGTGCGCGGCGCCGGGCTTTCCGGCGCCGGCACGCTGGCGGCGGGCGCCGGGAGGGGCGGCGGGTTCAGCCGCGACACCCATGTGCCCGACTTGTCGTCGCGGCCCACTTCAAGCAGGCCGCGCGACTGCGCCTCTTCGAGCAGATTGCCGAATGCGCGAAAGCCGTAGCGCGTTTCGTTGAAGTCGGGCCGGCGGCGCTTGATGGCGCTCTTGAGCACCGAGGCCCAGATCTTGCCGCTTTCGCCGCGCTCGAGCACGAGCGCGTCGAGCGTTTCGATCGCAAAGGTAACGGCCTTCGACTTGCGCTCTTCGCCGTCCTGCTTCGGCTGGCGTTCTTCGCCGCCCTGGCGTTTCGCGTCGCCGCCGTCCTTGTGCTTGCCTTTGCCGCGAGTCTGCTGATCGCGCACGAGGTCGCGCACCAGGTCGTCGTAGAAGATGAACTCGTCGCAGTTGGCGACGAGCAGGTCGGAGGTGGAGTGCTTCACGCCCACGCCGATCACCTTCTTGGCGTTTTCGCGCAGCTTCGAGACGAGTGGCGAAAAGTCGGAGTCGCCGCTCACGATCACGAAGGTGTCCACGTGCGACTTCGTATAGCAGAGATCGAGCGCGTCCACGACGAGGCGGATATCGGCCGAGTTCTTGCCCGACTGGCGCACGTGCGGAATTTCGATCAGTTCGAAGCTCGCCTCGTGCATCGCGGCCTTGAAGCCCTTGTAGCGCTCCCAGTCGCAATAAGCCTTCTTCACGACGATGCTGCCCTTGAGCAAGAGCCGCTCCAGCACGGGCTGGATATCGAAGCGGTCGATCTTCGCGTCGCGCACGCCGAGCGCGACGTTCTCGAAGTCGCAGAACACCGCCATGCTGACGTTTTCCTGTGGGGAAGCCATGTGATTGATTCGTTCCATCTACGTTGAATTCACATGATAGCCGGTTGAACCGCGGCAGGCCGGGAATCGCGATAGCGGTGCCGCTCCCTGCGGACGAGCTAGTTGTGTGAGCAAGCATGGTTCATTGCAGCCATTTTCGAGCGTCCGATCGTAAAACCCCTCTTTTTCACGTAAGCGTCACAGCGCATTCGTAGCCTTACGCCGCCCTGGCTTTCCGGATCGGCAGGGTACCCAAAGCCGCAAGCGCTCCCAAGCCCCATAGCGGCAAAAAACCAAAAACGACTCGACGACGGTGGACGTTAAGCGCCGCGCGCCACATAGCCGAGCAGGGCGCTCACAGCCTGGGCCTCGCGGCGCACGGCGCGCCCGTTCGGCCCCTCGGGCGTCGCGTCGAAGCCGCCCGTGGCGCCCAGCACCGTGAGCGCGCCGCACAGCTTGCCGGTGTGATCGAAGAGCGGCGCCGAAACGGCGCTGATGCCCTTGAGATTCGTATCGCGCACGCTTGCGCAGCGCGCCGCCTGCACGTCGCGGCGCAGCGTGTCGATCGGGTCGCTCGCACTCAGTTGCGCACGCAACGAAGCGTCGGCGTGCGCGAGTTCTTCCTCGGCTTGCGCGAGCACGCGCGTGTCGTCGAGCAGGCCGAGGAAGACGCGGCCCGTGGACGACCATAGCAGCGACATCACCGACCCCACCCGCACGTTGACCGTCACGGGCAGCCCCGGCTCCTCGAAACGGATGATCGTGGGCCCCTTGTTGCCCATCACCGCGACGAACGACGTCACTTCGAGCGTCTCGCGCAGGCGCACGAGCGCAGGCTCCGCAATGCGCACAGGATCGGCCTGACGCATGGCGGCCACGCCGATCATCATCGCCTCGACGCCGAGCCGATACTGCTGGGTGGCGGTGTCCTGCGCGACGAGACCCTCCTCGATCAGGCTCACGAGGTACCGATGCACTTTCGCGGGACTCTCTTCCACGCAGGCCGCGAGACCCGAGAGGCTCGCACGGCCGCCCAGGCGCGCGAGCCCCTTCAGCACCGCCATGCCGGTTTGCGCGGACTGCACGCGCTGGCGGCGTTCGCGCGGTGCGGCGGCTTTCGTTTCTCGCGCGACTTTTGGGGCCGCCACTGTGGTGGCTGCTACGGCCTCGGCGGCTTTGGCCGCGGGGCGGCGGGGAGTGGTTTTCCTGCTTTCCATGCTGGGCGGGGACGGACGTTCGGTTGGGTTCACGCGGGATTTTAGGGCGCATAGGCGCAGTACAGTGCCTGCCATGCTTGCACGTTAACCCCTATCTCACGATTACGCAATGCGTACTAGAGTTACGCAAAACGTAATTCATGCAGGATGCAGGAGAGGCATATGAGCGAGACATCTTCCCAGTCGGCGGGCCGCTGCCCGTTCCCCCACGCAGCGGGCGAGGCGCGAAACGCCGCGCCGCGCTGCCCGGTCAGCGCCAACGCCGCGGCATTCGACCCGTTCAGCGACGGCTACCAGCAGGACCCGCCCGAGTACGTGCGCTGGGCGCGCGAGCAGGAGCCCGTGTTCTACAGCCCGCAGCTTGGCTACTGGGTGGTCACGCGCTACGCCGACATCAAGGCGATCTTCCGCGACAACCTCACGTTTTCGCCCTCTATTGCGCTCGAAAAGATCACGCCCACGGGCCCCGAGGCGAACGCGGTACTGGCGTCTTACGGCTACGCCATGAACCGCACGCTCGTGAACGAAGACGAGCCTGCGCACATGCCGCGCCGGCGCGTGCTGATGGAGCCGTTCACGCCCGAACATCTGAAGCACCATGAACCCATGGTGCGGCGCCTCACGCGCGAGTACGTGGACCGCTTCATCGACGCCGGCCGCGCCGATCTCGTCGACGAGATGCTCTGGGAAGTGCCGCTCACCGTAGCGCTGCATTTTCTGGGCGTGCCTGAAGAGGACATGGACCTGCTGCGCAAGTACTCGATTGCGCACACGGTCAATACGTGGGGCCGCCCGCGCCCCGAAGAGCAGGTCGAAGTCGCGCACGCGGTGGGCAACTTCTGGCAGTTCGCGGGCAAGGTGCTCGACAAGATGCGCCAGAACCCGGACGGCACGGGCTGGATGCAGTACGGCATTCGCAAGCAGAAGGACCATCCGGAAGTCGTCACGGACTCCTATCTGCATTCGATGATGATGGCGGGCATCGTGGCCGCGCACGAAACCACGGCCAATGCCACGGCCAACGCGATGAAGCTGCTGCTGCAGCACCCGCACGCGTGGCGCGAGATCTGCGAGGACCCGAGCCTCATTCCGAACGCCGTGGAGGAGTGCCTGCGCCACAACGGGTCGGTGGCGGCCTGGCGGCGCCTCGCGACGAAGAACGTGCAGATTGGCGGCATCGACATTGAGGCGGGCTCGAAGCTGCTGATCGTGACGTCCTCCGCGAATCACGACGAACGCCATTTTGCGGACGCCGACCTGTTCGACATTCGTCGCGACAACGCAAGCGATCACGTCACGTTCGGCTACGGTTCGCATCAGTGCATGGGCAAGAACCTCGCACGCATGGAGATGCAGATCTTCCTCGAAGAGTTCACGCGCCGCTTGCCGCACATGCGTCTGGCCGAGCAACGCTTCACCTACGTACCCAACACGTCGTTCCGGGGTCCTGATCATCTGCTGGTGGAATGGGACCCCGCGCAGAACCCGGAACGCACGAATGCGGCGCTGCTCGGCGCGCACGTTCCAGTGCGCATTGGCGAGCCTTCGGCGCATGCGCTTTCGCGGCCCGTGGTGGTCGAGCGGGTGGACGCCGTGGCCGAAGGCATCGTCCGCCTGCGGCTCGTTGCGCCCGACGGCGGCGCGCTGCCGCGCTGGGCGCCGGGCGCGCATATCGACGTGGAATGTGGCGACACCGGCATCTCGCGCCAGTACTCGCTGTGCTCGGACCCCGCCGACACGCGTGCATTCGAGATCGCCGTGCTGCGCGAAACGCACAGCCGCGGCGGTTCGGCCTGGGTGCACGACACGTTGCGCACCGGTATGCGCCTGAAGATTCGCGGCCCGCGTAATCATTTCCGGCTCGACGAGGAAGGGCGTCGCGCGATCTTCATTGCCGGCGGCATCGGCATCACGCCGGTGAGCGCCATGGCGCGCCGCGCGCGCGAACTGGGCATCGATTATGAATTGCACTACAGCGGACGCTCGCGCAAGACGATGGCGCTTGCCGACGAACTCGCGCAACTGCATGGCGAACGTCTGCATATGCACGTATCGGAAGAGGGCACACGCAACGATTTCGCCGCGCTGCGCGTCGACGAACAGACGCGCGTGTACGCCTGTGGCCCCGCACGCATGCTCGAAGCGCTCGAAGCCTGCAGCGAGGCGTGGCCAGAAGACGCGCTGCGCGTGGAGCACTTCGCCGCAACCGGCGGCAAGCTCGACCCCGCGCAGGAACAGGCGTTCGAAGTCGAGTTGAAAGACTCGGGGCTCGTGCTGAGCGTGGGCGCGGATCAGACCGTGCTCGACGCGCTGCGCCGCGCGAACATCGACGTGCAAAGCGACTGCGAAGAAGGCTTGTGCGGCTCGTGCGAGGTGCGCGTGCTGGCGGGCGAGATCGATCACCGCGACGTGGTGCTCACGCGCGCCGAACGCGACACGCAATCGCGCATGATGACCTGCTGCTCGCGCGCGAAAAGCGGGCGGCTGGTACTCGAACTCTAGTCGCCGCAGCGCGATCGAGACAATAAAACAAGGATTGGAGACACAACATGAACAAGGCGGTGGAGGTCACCGGCATCATCGACGAAAGCCGGTTCGGGCCGTATCAGTTGCTCGTGGTCACGCTGTGCGCGCTATGCCTCGTCATGGACGGGTTCGACGTCCAGGCGATGGGATATGTGGCGCCGGTCGTGATCCGCGAGTGGGGCATTGCGAAGGAAACGCTCTCGCCGGTGTTCGGCGCGGGCCTCTTCGGCATGCTGGTGGGCTCGCTCACGTTCAGCACGCTCGCGGACAAGATCGGCCGCCGCCCGGTGCTGATCGGCGCGACGCTGTTCTTTTCCGCGTGCATGGTCGCCACGGGCTTCGCGCATTCCATTGCGGAACTGGTGGCCTGGCGCTTCGTCGCGGGTCTGGGCCTTGGCTGCATCATGCCGAACGCGATGGCGCTCGCGGGCGAGTACAGCCCGCGCCGCATGCGCGTCACGCTCATGATGATCGTCTCGTGCGGCTTTACGCTCGGTGGCGTGCTGGGCGGCCTCATCACCGCGGCGCTGATTCCGGCGTTCGGCTGGCGCGCCGTGTTCTTCGTGGGCGGGGCGATTCCGCTCGTGCTCGGCGTGCTGATGTGGCTCGCGCTGCCCGAGTCGATCCAGTTCCTGCTGTTTCGCAATCGCGGCGAGCAAACGGAGGCGCGTGTGCGCCGCAATCTGTTGCGTGTGGCGCCCGCCCTGCATCTGCCCACGGGCGCGCAGTTCACGACCACGGAAACGCGCTCGCGCGGCGTGCCGTTCGTCGAGCTGTTCAAGGAAGGGCGCGCGCGGGTGACCGTGCTTTTGTGGGTCGTGAACTTCGCGAACCTGCTTGCCATGTATTTCCTCTCGAACTGGTTGCCGACCGTGATCCGCGACGCCGGCTATTCGACGCAGACCGCCGTGTTCGCAGGCACGGCGCTGTGGGGCGGCGGCGTGATCGGCACGCTGCTGCTCGGGCGCATCATCGACATGGCGGGCTTTACGCGCGTGCTCGGCACGACGTTCCTGATCGCCATCGTCTCGACGGCGGCGATCGGCAATCCGGCCGTGATGGTCTCGGTGGCCGCGATGTTCGTCGCGATCTTTATCACCGGCTTTACGATCATCGGCGGCCAGCCGGCGCTCAACGCGCTCGCCGCGACCTACTATCCGACCTCGCTGCGCTCGACCGGCATCGGCTGGAGCCTCGGCGTGGGCCGTATCGGCTCGGTCGTCGGCCCGGTACTCGGCGGCGCGCTTCTGCACCTGCAATGGTCGTCCTCGTCGCTCTTTATCGCGGCTGCCGTGCCGGCCTGTGTCTCGCTCGCGGGCATCGTGGCGATTCATCGGGCGAATGGCGCTTGCAGGGGCACGATGGGAGGCGAGCGTGCGGCGGCGCAGATGGAGTGACTGGCGGCAGCGCCTGCGTCTGGCCGCGCTCGCAGCCGCTAGGCGCCCGCACGGACATGGCGGCGACGGCGCGTGGACTGCGCCCGCGAGGCTGTGCGCGGAGCGCGCCGGCGCGAGCGCCCGCAGGCGCTTCGCCCGCATCACCAGCGAGGAGTGAACGCCCGGTCATCGGGGTCAACTCCGACTTCTCGGCAGACGAATGCCGGCTTTCTCGAAAACGAATTGTTGGCAGGCCGCGCCTGAACCACACTGATACCTGTCGCGATGCGGCGTGCCACGGCGCGCCGTACGCAGTCAAAGAGCAACGACGGGAGGTGACAGTGGTGAGGCGAGCGGCGCGCAAGATCAGCGATATCGCGCGGCACTGGGCGGAGGTGTCGCCCGAGGCGGTGGCGATACGCGAAGAAGCAAAGGTGACGAGCTTCGGGCAGCTCTGGAGCGACGTCGAGCAGGCGCAGCGGTTTTTGCGCGAGCAGGGCGTGGACGTGGGCGACCGCGTGCTGATCGTGGCCGAAAATTGTTCGGCCGTGGTGACGCTGCTGTTCGCGCTTTCGGAAATCGGCGCGTGGCCGGCTGTCGTCAACGCGCGGCTTTCGGAGCGCGAGATCGAGACGATCCGCGCGCATTGCGGACCGCGTCTCATGTTGTTTACGCACGGCGCGTCGCCCGACGCGCTGCGTCATGGCGTGCGTTATCGCGCGCGCGAAATCGCTCCGGCCGGACTCGGGCCGCTGATGATGGCCGCGCCCGACTCCAACGCCGTGCGCGAACCCGAAGCGCTCGCGCACGAAGTGGCGGTGCTCATCTATACGTCGGGCACGACGGGCCAGCCCAAGGGGGTGATGGCCACGCATCGCGGCTTGCTGCATTTCGCGCATGTCTCGGCCACCTCGCGCGACATGACGCAGGCGGACTGCGCCTACGCGGTCATGCCGATGTCGCATATCTTCGGCCTCGCCACGTTGCTGCTCGCCACGTTCGAAGCGGGCGCGAGCCTGCATCTCGCGGCGCGCTTTTCGGCGGAGGAGGTCGTGAAGGCGCTTGGCGCCTCCGAAATCTCCATTCTTCAGGGCGTGCCAACGCTCTTCACGCGTATCGTCGCCTATGTGCGCGAGCACGGCGGCGCGGTGCATGCGCCGCGTCTGCGCTACCTCTATACGGGCGGCGGTCCGCTCGATCCCACGCTCAAGCAGCAGGTCGAAACGCTCTTCGGCATGCCGCTGCATCACGGCTACGGCATGACCGAGTACGCGGGCTCGCTCTTCATCACGCGCATGGACCGTCCGCGCAAGGATGTGTCCTCGGGCGAGATCGTCGAGGGTGCGGAGCTGCGCGTGGTCGGACCCGACGGCCACGATGTGCCGCGCGGCGAGCCGGGCGAGCTGTGGGTGCGCGGTCCCGGCGTCATGCGTGGCTACTATCGCGAGCCGGGCCTGACCGCCGAAGTGCTCGACGCGCAAGGCTGGCTCAAGACCGGCGACCTCGGGCGGCTCGACGCCGACGGCGCGCTCTTCATCGTGGGCCGCTCGAAGGACCTCATCATCCGCTCGGGCTTCAACGTCTATCCGATCGAGGTCGAGTCGGTCATCAATACCTACGAGGCGGTGCGCCAGAGTGCCGTGGTGGGGCGGCGCGACGCCGAAGGCAACGAGGAAGTCGTGGCCTTCGTGGAAGCGAAGGAGGGCGCGACGATCGACGCGGCCGATCTCGCCCACTACCTGAGCGAGCGGCTTTCGGCGTACAAGCGTCCCTCGGAAATCGTGACCATCGACATGATTCCGACCACGGCGAGCGGCAAGCTGCAAAAGCAGCCGCTGCGCGAAATGGCCAAACGCGCCGTGCGCACTCGCTGAGCATTCCTGATTTTTTATTTCTCTCCGGGCGGCGCCGTGCCGCCCGATCAACGATTGCAGGGCATACACCATGATTCGCGACCAGGAAACGATGAACGTTCTGCTCGACAACGTCGCGCGCTTCGTGCGCGAGCGTCTCGTGCCGAACGAGGAGCGCGTAGCGGAAACGGATGAGATTCCGGCCGATATCGTCGACGATATGAAGGCCATGGGCCTCTTTGGCCTGACCATTCCGGAGCAGTACGGCGGGCTCGATCTCACGATGGAAGAAGAAGTGCTCGTGATGCTCGAGCTGGGCAAGACCTCGCCCGCATTTCGCTCGATCATCGGCACGACGGTGGGCATCGGTTCGCAGGGCATCGTGATCGACGGCACCGAGGAGCAAAAGGCCCGCTGGCTGCCGAAACTTGCGAGCGGCGAGATCATTGCGAGCTTCGCGCTCACGGAGCCGGGCGCGGGCTCGGACGCCGCATCCATCAAGACGCGTGCCGAGCGGCGCGGCGACCATTATGTGGTGAACGGCACCAAGCGTTTCATCACGAATGCGCCGCAGGCCGGCATGTTCACGCTGATGGCGCGCACCAATCCCGACGAGCCGCGCGCGGGCGGCATCACCTCGTTCATCGTCGACGCGAAAACGCCCGGCATCAGCTTCGGCAAGCGCGACAAGAAGATGGGGCAGCGCGGCGCGCATACCTGCGACGTGATTTTCGAAGACGTGAAGGTGCCCGCGGAAAACATCATCGGCGGCAAGGAAGGCGTGGGCTTCAAGACGGCCATGAAGGTGCTCGACAAGGGGCGCATCCATATCGCGGCGATTTGCGTGGGCGTGGCGCAGCGCATGCTCGACGACGCGCTGCGCTACGCAATGGAGCGCGAGCAGTTCGGCGAAAAGATCGCCGAGTTCCAGCTCGTGCAGGCCATGCTCGCAGACAGCCAGACCGAACTCTATGCGGCGCGCTGCATGGTGCTCGACGCGGCGCGCCGCCGCGACGCCGGCCAGAACGTGAGTACGGAAGCGGCGTGTGCGAAGCTGTTCGCATCGGAAATGTGCGGGCGTGTGGCAGACCGCGCGGTGCAGATCTTCGGTGGCGCGGGCTATATGTCCGACTATGGCATCGAGCGCTTTTACCGCGATGTGCGCATTTTCCGCATCTACGAAGGCACGAGCCAGATCCAGCAGATCGTCATCGCACGCAACATGATTCGCGCGGCTGGCGGGCGGTAAGCAAGAGGCAGCGGCGCGCAGCACGCGCGCCGCTTGATGGGTTTATTCGGGCTTATTCGAGCCGGCCGATGCCGTCGGCCACGAGCAGATCGACGAGCTTGCGCGCGAACAGCGGCAGCGCGTCGCGATCGGCCATGCAGATCTGCAGCTTGCGCACGGCCCACTCGTCGGTGAGAGGCACGATCTTCAGCGACATGGTTTGCGCGTGGCGGCGCGCCGTGCCCTCGGGCAGCACGCCAATGCCGATGTTCGCTTCGATCATGCGGCATGCGGCCTCGAAATTGCCGATCTGGATGCGCCAGCGTATGGTGCGCTGCAAATCCGACGACGCACGCTTGAGGAACGAGAAAATCGCGCTTTCCTCGGGCGGCCCGATGAAGTCGTAGTCGAGCGTATCGGCAAATGCCATTTCGCTCGCCTGCGAAAGCGGGTGGCTCAGCGCCGTGACGAGCACGAGGCGATCGCGCCGGTAGGGCAGCACCTGCAAGCCCTCGGTGCGCACATTGCCGGCCACGATGCCGATATCGATCGTGCCGTCCTGCACGGCGCGCACGATATCGGGCGAAAGACGCTCGTGAATATCCACGTACACGTCGGGATGGTTGATAAGGTAGGTGCGCAGCACGGCGGGCAGGAACTCGCTCATCGCCGTGGTGTTCGCAAACACGCGCACATGTCCCTTCACGCCCTGCGAGTACTCCTGCAGGTCGCCCGTGAGTTGCTCGAGTTGCTTGAGCACGCGGCGCGCGTGCGCGAGCAACGTCTCGCCGGGCCCGGTTAGCGTGACCCCCTGGCTCGTGCGGCTCAAGAGCTTCACGCCCACCTGTTCTTCGAGATTCTTGATACGCGTGCTGGCCGCGGGCAGCGAGAGGTGCGCGCGTTCCGCGCCGCGGGTGAGGCTGCTCGCCTCGGCTACGTGGGTGAAGAGCTTCAGGTCGACGAGATCGAAATGCATGGGTTGACTTGCCGTGACTCCAGTTCCTGCGGGTTTTCCTGCCTGCGTCTGCCTGCCCGTTCGTTCGAGAAGACACGGGGCACGAGCGGACTCCGAGCATTATTGCGCCGCAGCGCAATGCACGCCATTAGCGATAGTACGGGTTAATCCTGGCCGAAACGGGCGTTCGGCATATCCAAATTGTGCACCCGTACCCGATGCGTCAAGCTGCAACACGAACGGCACAGCTTGCCGCATAACGATTCAAATCGAATGAACGCCCGGCGCAAAGCGGGCTGGAGGAGCGAAAACGATGACGACGCAACGAATGCTGGACGGTAAGGTTGTGGTGGTGACGGGGTCGGGCGGCGGCATTGGCCGCGATATCGCGCTCATGATGGCGCGCCACGGCGCGAAAGTCGTGGTGAACGACGTGGGCGCTTCGCTTACCGGCGAGGGCCATAACGACGGTCCCGCGCAGGCCGTGGTGAACGAGATCAAGGCTTTCGACGGCCAGGCCACCGCGAACACCGACAGCGTGGCCGACGCCGCTGGCGCCGCACGCATCGTGCAGAACGCGCTGGATGTGTTCGGCCGCATCGACTGCGTGGTCAACAACGCGGGTATTTTGCGCGACCGCTTCTTCCACAAGATGAGCGATGAAGAATGGGACGCCGTGCTGAAGGTTCACCTCTACGGCTCGTACTATGTCTCGCGCGCCGCCGCCGACCACTTCAAGGAACAGCGTAGTGGGGCGTTCGTGCATATGACGTCCACGTCCGGCCTGATCGGCAACCTTGCGCAGGCCAACTACAGCGCGGCGAAGCTCGGCATTGCGGGCCTGTCGAAATCCATCGCGCTCGATCTGGAAAAGTTCGGTGTGCGCTCGAACTGCATTGCGCCGTTCGCCTGGAGCCGCATGATCAACTCGATCAAGATCGACTCGCCGGAGCAGGAAGCGCGCGTTGCGAAGATCAAGCAGATGACGCCCGCGAAGATCGCGCCGCTTGCCGTCTACCTCGCGAGCGAGCAGGCCGCCGATGTGACGGGCCAGATTTTCGCGGTCCGCAACAACGAAATCTTCCTGATGAGCCAGCCGCGGCCCGTGCGTTCAGTGCATCGCGGCGAGGGCTGGACGCCGGAGACGATTGCCGAGCATGCCATGCCGGCGCTGCGCAAGTCGTTCCACACGCTCGACGTGTCGGCCGACGTCTTTAGCTGGGACCCCGTCTGATGACGCGCGGCCCGCGCGCGGCGCGCCAGGTCGATGCCGCGCAGCTCGATTTCGCGCAGTATGTGCGTCCGGGCGACACGGTTGCGTGGGGCCAGTGCGGTGCGGAGCCGTGCACGCTCACCGCGCTGCTGATGTCGCAGCGCATGGCGATCGGCGGCCGGTTTCGCGTGTTCGTGGGCGCTTCGTGGTCCGAAACGCTCGATCCCGCGTTTGCCGACTGTATCGACTTCATGGCCTATGGCGCATCGGGTACGAACCGTCGGCTCGAACGCGAGGGCGTGCTCGACATCCTGCCGTGTCACTACTCGCAGTTTCGCACCGTGCTGACTGGCGGCCCGAATCGCGTTGACGTGCTGCTGCTGCAAGTCGCTCCGGCGGACGAAGCGGGCTGCTACAGCCTCTCGATTGCGCATGAGTATCTCGTGCCGTTGATCGACAGTGCGCGCGTGGTGATTGCGGAGGTGAATGCGGCGGCGCCCTGGACTTACGGCGAGCGCAGGTTGCGAGCCGAAGACTTCGACGCGCTGATCCACACCGACCGCGCGCCGCTGGAAGCGCCGGCAACGCAGGCTGGCGACACCGAGCGGCGCATCGCGCAACATGCGGCCTCGCTGATCGAAGACGGCGCGACGATCCAGTTCGGGCTAGGCGCGCTGCCCGAGGCTATCGTCGCGCAGTTGCACGATCGTCGCGACCTGGGCGTGCATAGCGGCACCATCGGCGACGCTGTAGTCGACCTGATCGAAGCCGGTGTGGTGACGAATGCCCGCAAGTCGCGGGACCGAGGCGTGAGCGTGGCCGGCACGATGATGGGCACGCGCAAGATCTACGCGCATGCGCACCGCAACGCGCAGCTTCAGTTCCGCTCCACGGCTTATACACACGACATCGACGTGCTCGGCGGCCTCGATCGGTTCGTGGCGATCAATTCGGCGCTGGAAGTCGACTTAACGGGGCAGGTCAATGCGGAAGCGGCTGGTGGCCGCTATGTGGGTGCGGTGGGCGGGGCGCTCGATTTCATGCGCGGCGCGGCGCGCTCGGCCGGTGGCGTCGCGATCGTTGCGCTCGCCGCGAGCACGCGGCACGGGAGCCGTATCGTCGCGCGTCTTTCCGGGCCGGTCAGCACGCCGCGTAGCGACGCGGCCGTGATCGTCACCGAGCACGGCGTGGCGGACCTGCGCGGGCTCACGCTCGCGCAGCGCGTCGAGCGCATGCTCGCCATCGCACCGCCCGAGTGGCGCGAACCGCTCGCGGCCGAGCACCACGCGCGAAGGCACACGCTCGCAGCTTGACACCGTGTAGGCGCACAGCGAAGCGGCAGACAACCAGACAACATGAAAAGGAATCCGAAATGAGAAGAGCAGCGATAGTCGCGCCGGTGCGCACGCCGGTTGGCACGTTCGGCGGCAGCCTGCGTCCCGTTTCCGTCGAAGCGCTCGCGGCCACTGTGCTGCGCGAAACCATCGCGCGCAGTGGCGTGGACCCGGCGCGCATCGAAGACGTGGTCTTCGCGCAATCGTACGCGAACAGCGAAACGCCTTGCATCGGCCGCTGGGCCGCGCTCGAAGCGGGGCTGCCGGTGCAGGTGCCCGGCATGCAGCTCGACCGCCGGTGCGGCGGTGGGCTTCAGGCGGTCGTGACCGCCGCGATGATGGTGCAGAGCGGCGCGGCCGATGTGGTCGTGGCCGGTGGCGTGGAGAGCATGAGCAATATCGAGTACTACACGACCGATATGCGCTGGGGCGCGCGCGCCGGTTCGGTGAAGATGCACGACCGCCTCGAGCGCGGCCGCGAACGCTCGCAACCCGAGGCGCGCTTCGGCTACATCTCGGGAATGATCGAAACGGCCGAGAACCTCGCTAAAGAATATGGCATCACGCGCGAGGAAGCGGACGCGTACGCGGTGCGCAGCCACCAGCGCGCGGCGGCGGCATGGGAAGCGGGCCGCTTCGACGAGGAAGTGGTGGCGGTAACGGTGCCGCAACGCAAGGGCGACCCGGTACGGTTCGCGCGCGACGAAGGCGTGCGCGCCGACGCGACCGAGGCATCGCTCGCCAAGCTCAAGCCGCTCATGAAAGGCGGCACGGTGACGGCGGGCAACGCAAGCCAGCAGAACGACGCCGCGGCCGCATGCCTGATCGTCGCCGAAGATCAGCTCGACAAACTGGGCCTCACGCCGCTGGGCTATCTGACCGGATGGGCGGCCACGGGATGCGAGCCTGCGACGATGGGCATCGGCCCGGTGCCCGCGGTGCAAAAGCTGCTGCAAAAGACCGGGATCACATTCGATCAACTCGATCTCGTCGAACTGAACGAGGCCTTCGCGTGCCAGGTGCTCGCGGTACTCAAGGGCTGGGGCTGGCACGACGAATCGCGGTTGAACGTGAACGGCTCGGGCATTTCGCTCGGTCACCCGATCGGCGCGACCGGCGTGCGCATGTTGACTACGTTGCTCCATGAACTGCAGCGCCGCAAGGGCCGCTACGGCCTCGAAACGATGTGCGTGGGCGGCGGGCAGGGGATTGCGGCGATCTTTGAGCGCGCGGCTTGAGTACGAAAGATTCGCATCCCTACTGAACATAAAAAGGAGGAGACGATGCTCGATGCACTGAACGCGCAGCTAGCGCGACTGCAAGCGCATCCGTTCTACGAGGGACGTTTGCCGCGCAGCGTCGCGAGCGCGGCGGAGTTCGCCGAGCGCGTGCCGCTCATGACGCGTGCCGAACTCGTGGCCGAGATGAATCGGCCGGGCTACGGCAAGTTTGCGCCTGCGGTGCCGCCGGTGCGCGTGCACCTCACGCCAATGGGCGCTGCGCTCGTGCCGATCCTGCACAGTGCAGCCGATCTGCGCGCAATCGAAGCCGCGTGCGGCCAACATCTCGACGCATGCGGCATCGGCCCCGGCGACGTCTGCATGGTGACCTTTGGCTATCACCTCTTCGTAGCCGGGCTTTTCTATCAGACCCAGATGGAAGCGCGCGGCGTGGCGTGCATTCCGCACGGCCCCGGCGAAACCGAGCGTGCCGCGCGCGTTGCGCAGCAATGCGGCGTGACAGTGCTCGCCGGCAATCCGTCTCACGCGCTCAAACTCATCGAAGCGGGCTGCCCGGTTCCGCGCGTGTTCTTTGCGGGCGGCGAAGCGTTCACGGGTAATGCGGCGCTTTACGCGCGCGTGCGCGAAGCGATGCCGGGCACGTTGCTGATCGACAGTTTCTCGCTTTCCGAATGCCTGCCCGTTGCACGTACGTTCCCCGGCGGTACGGGCGTGCATGTGTTCGATGAACTGCTGTATGCCGAAGTCATCGACCCCGACACCGGCATGCCTGTTGCCGAAGGCGAGCGTGGCGAGCTTGTGCTCACGCATCTGAAGAAGGAACTGCAGCCGCTCGTGCGCTACCGCACCGGCGACCTTACCGTGCTCGAACATACCGCGCCCGTGCATGGGCGCACGGTGTCGTTGCCGCGCGTGGTGTTCGGCCGCGCCGATTCGATGGTGAAGATCAAGGGCGTGAAGGTTTATCCGTCCGAGTTGAAGACGGTGCTGCTGGGCGTGGAAGGCGCGACGCTTGCGTACCGCCTCGTGGTCGGCACGAAGGAACATGGCGGCGACCATCTTACGCTGCAGGTGGAAGGCGCGGTGGAGCGTTCCGCCATCGAGGCCATCGCGGAGCGCTTCAAGCGCCAGACGCTGATACACGCGGACGCGATCGAGATTGTGCCGAAGCTCGAAGGCGCAACGCTGGTAGAAGATCAACGGAGACAAACAACATGAATGCAAGCGCAACGAACACCCACACCCCGTGGCGCCTCGTCGTAGGCGGCCACAGCTATGCTGACTTCTCGATTTCGGTATCGCCGGCCGTCGAGCGCGCCGTGGCCGAGAATCTCGCGCCACCCACGGTCTATCTGAACGTCTTCGACGAAGACAGCATAACCGTAGGCGTGAACGAAGATCCGAACCAGGTGCTCGATCTGCCGTTCTGCCGCGAAAACGAAGTGATCGCGCGGCGGCGCGTGAGCGGCGGCGGTGCGATCTATGCGGGGCGCGGTTCGGCCTTCCTCGCGTTCTATTTGCCGATCGGTCTGCCCGGTGTGCCCCAAACGGCGACGCAGGCGTTCCCCACGATACTCGGCCACGTTGCTGAAGCACTACGCGATGTGTTCGGCCTGCAGGCCGCTTATCGTCCGCTCAACGACGTCGAGATCGACGGACGCAAGCTCGTGGCTACGTCGCTGAAGATCGAAGGCGGCGTGCTGACATTCCGCATTCTGCTGAACGTGAAGGCGATCGACACGGCAATTGCGGCGCGCGCGATGCCGATGGCGCCCGAAAAGGTCAAGGACAAGAAGCACAAGGATCTTGGCTCGCGCTATACGTATCTGGAGCAGGAACTGGGCCGCGAAGTGAGCGCCGATGAACTGAGCACCTGGGTTGCGGCCTGCGTTCGCCGCACGTTCGGTGACATGGCGCTGGAGTCAGGCGCGCTAGGCAGCGAAGAACTCGTTTTCGCGCAGCAATACGAGCGCGAACTGCATGAGGAAAGCTGGTTCCATGAGAAGAGCGAAGCGACGCGTTACAGCCCTGTCACCCGCGCGGGCGACCGTGTCGTGCGCGGACGCGAAAAGGCCCCGGCCGGGCTGATCTGGCTGAGCCTGCTCGTGCGTGACGGCACCGTGGTCAAAGCGATCGTGAATGGCGACTGGCATCCGCGTCCGCTCGCTTCGGTCGCCTGGCTCGAAGACGGGTTCACCGGTCTCGCCGCCACGCGCGAGGCGTGCGCGGCGCATATCGAGGCGTTCCTCGCGCGTCCCGACGTGGAGTTCGCGGGCGTCGAACCCGTGCATCTCATTACGGCGCTCGACAAGGCGCTCGCTGAACTGGCAAACGCGGGGGTGAGCGCATGAGCGAAAAGACGCTACGGGTCGAACAGGAGGCGGGCGTTGCGACGCTCACATTCAATCGCCCGGAGGCCAAAAACGCGCTCAACGGCGAGATGCGGGTGGAACTGCTCGAAGCCGTGCAGCGTATTCGTGCCGATCGCAGCGTGCGTGCGGTCATTTTGCGCGGCGCGGGGAATGACTTTTGTTCGGGCGGCGATGTACGCGCCATGAATGTGACCAGCGCCGACGCGGGACGCGATCGTATCGACGATCTGCACGGCTGGGTGAGCATGCTGATTGACCTCGATCGCCCGGTGATCGCGGCCGTGGATGGCGTGTGCTACGGCGCGGGCTTCAGCTTTGCGCTCGCCGCCGACTTCGTGATCGCCAGCACGCGCGCGCGTTTTTGCATGCCTTTCATGAAAGTCGGCCTCGTGCCCGATTGCGGGGCGTTTTATACGCTGCCGCGCGTGGTGGGGCTAGCGCGCGCGAAAGACCTCGTGTTTACGGCGCGCGAGATACGCGCTGCCGAAGCGAGGGAGATCGGCGCGGTGCTCGAAGTGGTCGAGCCGGACAAGCTTCATGCACGCGCCGCGCAGGTCGCGGGCGGCCTCGCGGCTGCGTCTCCCATTGCTTTCGGCCTCGCCAAGCGCGCGCTGAACCAGTCGCTTGGCAGCGATCTGCGCGCGATGCTCGAAATCGAGTCGGCGGCGCAGGGCATTGCGTTTACGACCGAATTCCATCGCGAAGCCGTGAAGCGCTTTCGCGAGAAGGCCGATCCGCTCTTCAAGTGGCCCGCCGCCGAGGCCTGATCTCTCACCGAGCACACAGCCATGACGATCGACTATCACACGCTGCGCAACTGGCCGTTCAAGGACGTTGAGCAGACCTATACCGCGCGCGACGCCATGCTCTACAGCCTGGCCGTGGGCTACGGCGCCAATCCCGTTGATTCGGACGACCTGGCATTCGTCTACGAAAAGGAGTTACGCGTGCCGCCGACACTTGCCGTCGTGCTCGGCTTTCCCGGCTTCTGGGCGCGCGACCCGCGCTCGGGCATCGACTGGGTTCGGCTGTTGCATGGCGAGCAGAGCCTCGTGATGCACAAGCCATTGCCGCCGGCCGCAACCGTGGTCGGCCGCTCGCGCATCACGCGCGTGGTCGATAAAGGCGCGGGCAAAGGCGCGCTACTCGAAATCCAGCGTAGCATTACAGACAAGGCAAGCGGCGAACTGTACGCTACCGTTACGCAACTCACGTTCTGCCGGGGCGATGGCGGCTTCAGCGCGGACAACGGCTTGAGCGACGAAGCGCCCGCGCCGCCGCCGCCGATGCCTGAGCGCGACCCTGATCATCATTGCGATCTGCCTACGCGCCCGGAAACGGCGTTGCTCTACCGCCTGTGCGGCGACGACAACGTGTTGCATGCCGACCCCCAGGTTGCGCGCGCGGCGGGGTTCGAGCGGCCTATCCTGCATGGACTTGCCACGTGGGGCGTGGCCGCGCATGCCGTGCTCAAGACGCTGTGCGCAAGCGACCCGCAACGCCTTGCGGCATTTCACGCGCGTTTTACCGCGCCGGTTTATCCGGGCGAGACGATCCGTACCGAGATGTGGCGTGACGGCAACGAGGTGAGCTTTCGCGCGCGTGTGCTGGAACGCGACGTGCTCGTGCTCAACCACGGCCGTGCTCAACTGCGCTAAACGCTATTCTGTATAACGAAGGAATCAGGATTATGGCCCGTCAACCGAAACCGCTCGTGCGCTCCGATATTGCGTACAGCACACCCGATCGTATTGTCGTGCGCGGCAAGAGCCTGCCCGACGAAGTGCTCGGACACATGAATCTCGGCGACTTTGCATTTCTGCAACTCACGGGCAAGACGGCCACGCCGCAGCAGTCCGCGATGTTCAACGCCATCGTCATTACGCTCGTCGAGCACGGCATGACGCCTAGCGCCATCGCCGCGCGCATGACGTATGCGGGCGCGCCCGAGTCGCTGCAGGCTGCCGTCGCGGCAGGGCTATGCGGGCTTGGGTCGGTGTTCGTCGGCAGCATGGAAGGGGCGTGCCGCATGCTTTCCGAAGCGCTGCCTTATGACGCCCAGTGCGACGACCTGGAAAAGCTCGCCGTCGATACCGTCGCCGCATGGCGCGCGCGCGGCACGCCGATTCCGGGGCTCGGTCATCCACTGCACAAGCCCATCGATCCGCGCACACCGCGCCTTTTCGAACTGGCCGCGCAAAACGGCATGTCGGGGCGCTATGTGAAGCTCATGCAGCTGATTGGCGCGGAGGCCGAGCGGGCGTCGGGCAAAGCCCTGCCGATCAACGCAACGGGCGCAATCGGCGCGATTTGCTGCGAATTCGGCTTTCCCTGGCGCATCGTGCGCGGCTTCGGCGTGATGGCGCGCGCGATCGGCCTCGTTGGCCATCTGCTCGAAGAGGGCGAGCGCCCCATGTCGTTCGAGTTGTGGCAGCGTGTGGAAGACGAAGCCTCCGCTCATCTGCGCGGCGAAGCGTAAGGGCGGCGCGCGGCTGTGGTTGAAAGCCGCGCGCAAGTATCGCGCAGCAATGGTCGGGGGATTAACGAAAGCGAAAGGGCTGATTCGGCAAAGGCAACTTCGCGAAACGGCGTGAGCCGTTCATAGTATGGCAACTAGTCTCGCAACGGAGAAACGCCATGCCGGAATCGCAAACGCCATCGCTCAGTGCGTGGCTCGACAAGACCGAAACGCTCACCGACGATATCACCGCGTTCCCGCTGCGCGCGCTCGCCGCCACACTCGACCGCGAAGCGCCCGGTAGCGCCGTGCCGCCGCTGTGGCACTGGCTCTATTTTCTGCCTGTCTCGCCGCTCGCCGAAGCGGGTCCCGATGGACACCCGAAACGCGGCGGCTTCCTGCCGCCCGTCGAACTGCCGCGCCGCATGTGGGCAGGCGGGCGCCTGACGTTTCATACACCGCTCCATGCGGGCAACGTGGCCGCTCGCACTTCCACTATCGCGAACATCGAGGACAAGACCGGTCGCAGCGGCCGCCTCGTGTTCGTGACGGTGCAGCATCGCTACGAGAGCGGCGGGGCGCTGTGCATCGAGGAAGAGCACGACATCGTCTATCGCGACGCGCCGCAGCCCGGTGCGAGCGCGCCCAAGCCCGTCGTGGCGCCGCAAGGCGAGACCTGGTCGCGCACGCTCAACGCCAGCGCGCTCATGCTGTTCCGCTATTCCGCGCTGACCTTCAACGGTCATCGCATTCACTACGACTTCCCGTATGTCACGCAGGAAGAGGGCTATCCGGGCCTCGTCGTGCACGGCCCGCTCATCGCCACGCTGCTGCTCGACCTCGTGCACCGTGAGCGGCCCGACGCCACGATCGCAACGTACGCATTTCGCGCGGTACGGCCCACGTTCGCGGGCAACGCATTCACGCTGTGCGGCAAGCTCTCCGACGACGCGCGCTCGGTCGAACTCTGGGCGAAAGACCACGACGGTTATCTGACGATGCAGGCCACCGCAACGCTCGCCTGAACGGCACCACGAACATTCATAGCGACTTCATATCGATCATGCAAACCACGCAACAAGATTCGTTTCAGGACATCCGCGAAGCCGTACGTGACCTGTGCCAGCAGTTTTCTGGCGAATATTTCCGCAAGATCGACGAGGCGCGCGGCTATCCCGAGGAATTTGTCGACGCACTCACGAAAGCCGGCTGGCTCGCTGCGCTGATTCCTCAGGAGTACGGCGGATCGGGGCTGGGCCTGACCGAGGCGTCGGTCATCATGGAGGAGATCAACCGGGCGGGCGGCAACTCGGGCGTGTGCCACGGCCAGATGTACAACATGGGCACGCTGCTGCGCCACGGTTCGGCCGAGCAAAAGCGCAAGTATCTGCCGAAGATCGCGAGCGGCGAACTGCGCCTGCAGTCGATGGGCGTGACCGAACCCACCACGGGCACCGACACCACGAAGATCAAGACCACGGCGGTGCGCAAGGGCGACCGCTACGTGATCAACGGGCAAAAGGTGTGGATTTCGCGCGTGCAGCATTCGGACCTCATGATCCTGCTTGCGCGCACTACGCCGCTCGCCGACGTGAAGAAGAAGTCCGAGGGCATGTCGATCTTCGTGGTCGACCTGCGCGAAGCGATCGGCAACGGCCTCACCGTGCAGCCGATTCTCAACATGGTCAATCACGAGACCAATGAGCTCTTCTTCGACAACCTCGAAATTCCGGCGGAAAACCTGATCGGCGAAGAGGGCATGGGCTTCAAGTACATCCTCGACGGCCTGAACGCGGAGCGCACGCTTATCGCGGCGGAATGTATCGGCGACGGCTACTGGTTCATCGACAAGGTGAGCGCTTATGCGAAGGAGCGCATCGTGTTCGGACGGCCTATCGGCCAGAACCAGGGCGTGCAGTTTCCCATTGCACGCGCGTTCGTCAACGTCGAAGCCGCGAGCCTGATGCGCTTCGAGGCCGCGCGCCGGTTCGACGCGCACGAAGCCTGCGGCGCACAGGCCAACATGGCGAAACTGCTCGCAGCCGACGCTTCGTGGGAAGCCGCGAATGCCTGCCTGCAATTCCACGGCGGTTTCGGCTTCGCCTGCGAATACGACGTGGAGCGCAAGTTCCGCGAAACGCGCCTCTACCAGGTCGCGCCGATCTCCACCAATCTGATCCTCTCGTACGTGGCGGAGCATGTGCTCGGCCTGCCGCGTTCGTTCTGAGCTGAGGCGCGCGTCATGAGACCACTCGACGGTATCAAGGTCGTCACGCTCGAACATGCGATTGCCGCGCCGTTCTGCACGCGCCAGCTTGCCGATCTCGGCGCGCGCGTGATCAAGATCGAGCGGCCTGGCGTGGGCGACTTCGCGCGCGGCTACGACGAGCGCGTGCATGGACTCGCTTCGCACTTCGTGTGGACGAACCGCTCGAAGGAAAGCCTCTCGCTCGACGTGAAGCACAAGGAGGCCGCACCGATTCTCGACGCGTTGCTCGCCGACGCCGACGTGCTCGTGCAGAATCTCGCACCGGGCGCAGCGGCGCGGCTCGGGCTCAGCTACGAGGCGCTCAGCGAGCGCTACCCGAAGCTGATCGTGTGCGATATCTCCGGTTACGGCGACGACGGTCCCTACCGCGAGCGCAAGGCGTACGACCTGCTGATCCAGAGCGAATCGGGATTTCTCTCGATCACGGGGTCGCCCGGCGAACCGGCGAAAGCGGGTTGCTCGATTGCCGACATTGCCGCGGGCATGTATGCGTATTCGAACATTTTGAGCGCGCTGCTGATGCGTGGGCGCACCGGACGTGGGTGCCGCATTGACGTTTCGATGCTGGAAAGCATGGTGGAGTGGATGGGCTATCCGCTTTATTACGCGATCGACGGTCAATCGCCGCCGCCGCTCGCAGGTGCCTCGCACGCGACGATCTACCCATATGGCCCGTTTCCGGCAGGCGACGGCAAGTCGGTGATGCTCGGCCTGCAGAACGACCGCGAATGGAAGCTCTTTTGCGAACACGTTCTGTCGCAGCCGGAGCTAGCCGCCGATGAACGCTTTGCCGCCAATTCACAGCGCTCCGCGCGCCGCGACGAATTGCGTGAGTTGATCGTCGAGGCGTTTTCGAAGCTCAGTGCGGCGCAGGTCATCGAACGGCTCGACCGCGCTGGCATCGCCAACGCGCAAATGAACACGATGGCCGATGTGTGGGCGCATCCGCAGCTGCAGGCGCGCGAGCGCTGGCGCGAGGTGCAGACACCGGCGGGAACGGTGCCGGCGCTGTTGCCGCCAGGCGCGCCCTGCGCATTCGATGCGCGCATGGATGCCGTTCCCGCACTCGGTCAGCATACCGAATCTATTTTGCGTGAGCTTGGCTTTGACGCGGCGCGTATCGGTGCGCTGCGCGAAGACGGCGCAATCTGATCGCGCCTCGCGCGTCGCAAACCGACATTACTGAACTACGCTGCCATGACAGATCATCCCAGCCGCGCGCTCGCGGCCTTCGCCTCGCAACTGCGTTTCGATTCGATTCCGCCTCACGTGGTCGAGCGCACCGTCAATCTCTATGTGGACTGGCTCGGCTCCGCGCTGGGCGGCAAGGGCGCGCGTCCGGTCGAGACGATCGCGCGTTTCGCGCGCGCCGCGCGCGGTGCGCCCGACGCACAAGGTCCGTGCGACGTCATCGTCGACCGCACTCGCACCACGGCGTATTTCGCGGCCATGACCAACGGCGCCGCTTCGCATTTCGTCGAGCAGGACGACGTGCACAACGGCTCAGTGCTGCATCCGGCTACCGTCGTGTTCCCGGTGACACTCGCGCTCGCACAGGCGCTGGGCGCTTCAGGGCAGGAGTTCATCGCAGCTTCGGTGGCCGGCTATGAAGTGGGTATACGGGTAGGCGAATTCATGGGTCGTTCGCACTACAAGATATTTCACACGACCGGCACGGTGGGCACGATTGCGGCGGCTGCCGCGGCGGGCCGGCTGCTCAAGCTCACGCCCGAGCAGATGCTCGACGCGTTCGGCTCGGCGGGTACACAGGCGAGCGGCTTGTGGGAGTTCCTGCGCGACGCGGCCGATTCGAAGCAACTGCACACGGCCATGGCGGCCGCAAACGGCTTGATGGCCGCCCAACTCGCGGCGGACGGCTTTCGCGGCGCGCAGCGTATTCTCGAAGGCGCGCAGGGCATGGCGGCGGGCATGTCGAGCGACGCCGATCCCGCAAAGCTGGTCGATCGCCTTGGCGAGCGTTGGGCGACGGTTGAAACGTCGTTCAAGTATCACGCGGCGTGCCGCCACACGCATCCGGCCGCCGACGCGTTGCTGTCTGTGATCGAAGCGCACCGTCTGAATCCCGACGAGATTGCGAGCGTGACGGCGCATGTGCATCAGGGGGCGATCGACGTGCTCGGCAGCGTGATCGTGCCGAGCACCGTTCACCAGGCGAAGTTCAACATGGGGACCGTGCTGGGCCTCGTTGCTTATCGCGGGTACGCGGGCGTGAACGAGTTCGAGCGCGACTATTCGGCGGGCGATATCGCCGCGTTTCGTGAGCGTGTGACGATGGCGCTCGACGAGGAAGTGGACCGCGCGTATCCCGCTCGCTGGATCGGCAAGGTGAGCGTCACGACGCGCGATGGCCGCACGTTGCAAGGGCGCGTGGATGAGCCGAAGGGCGACCCGGGCAATACGCTCTCGCGAGACGAGATCGCAGCGAAGTTCGTGCGCCTCGCCGCATTTTCGGGCGCAGCGAGCGATAGCGACGCACAGCGCCTGCTCGACGCCGCGTGGGGCATTGCCGAGGCGCAGCGAGTTGGCTCGCTGTTCGGCGCAGGGGCGAGCGCATGAGCGCGACGCTTTCCCGCTCCTATCTGTTCGTGCCGGGCAACCGGCCCGAGCGATTCGAAAAGGCACGCAGCGCAGGCGCCGATGCCGTGATCGTCGATCTGGAGGATGCGGTTCCGCCTGCGGAAAAGGGCGCCGCGCGCGACGCCGTGCTCAAGGCGCTGGACGCTGCGCGCCCCGTGTGGGTGCGCGTGAACGGCACCGACACACCCTGGTTCGCCGACGATGCCGCTGCGCTTGGCGCACACGCGGGCGTGGCGGGCATCATGCTGCCGAAGGCGGAAAGCGCGGAGCAGATCACGGCGGTACGCTCAGGCGCGCACGGCACGCTGCATGTGCTGCCGATCGTGGAGACCGCGCGCGGCATCGCGGGCCTGAACGCGCTGTGTGGCGCGCAAGGCGTGCTACGCGTGGCGTTCGGCACGCTCGACTTTCAGGTGGACATGGGTATCGACGGAGACGGCGAAGAACTCGACACGTTCCGTTCGCAGATCGTGCTGGCCTCGCGGCTCGCGGGCATTGCAGCGCCCGTCGACGGCGTGTCGACCGTATTCGACGACGCAGAGGCGCTGGAGCGCGAGGCGCGGCGCGCTCGGCGATTTGGCTACGGCGGCAAGCTTTGCATTCATCCGAAGCAGATCGAGCCCGTGCATCGCGCGTACGCGTGGAGCGAGGCGGAGCGCGCATGGGCGCAGCGCGTGCTCGACGCAGTGCAGGCGAGCGGCGGGGCGGCCGTGGCGCTCGACGGCAAGATGGTGGACATGCCGGTGATCCTCAAGGCACGCCGGATTTTGGGTGTTTGATCACGAAAGCAGCTGAGCTTGCTGCGGTAGCGTCGATAAAGAAGGCGCCTTTGTTTTCGCAAAGGCGCCTTGGTTTTTGCTAGCGAGCTTGCGGCTGGTTTTAGCCGATTGCGCCAGCCAGTTCGGGCACGGCCGTAAACAGGTCGCCCACAAGGCCATAGTCGGCCACGCTGAAGATCGGGGCTTCTTCGTCCTTGTTGATCGCGACGATGACTTTCGAGTCCTTCATGCCCGCGAGATGCTGGATTGCACCGGAGATGCCCACCGCCACGTACAGTTGCGGCGCGACGATCTTGCCGGTCTGACCGACCTGGTAGTCGTTCGGGACGTAGCCTGCGTCAACTGCCGCGCGCGAAGCGCCGAGCGCTGCGTTGAGCTTGTCGGCGAGCGGCTCCAGCACCTTCGTGTAGTTCTCGCCGCTGCCAAGACCCCGGCCGCCGGAGACGATGATCTTCGCGCTCGTGAGTTCCGGGCGGTCGAGCTTCGTGACTTCGCGGCTCACGAACTGCGAAAGGCCGCTGTCTGCTGCGGCTTCGATCTTTTCTACCGTTGCGTTGCCGCCTTCGGCTGCCACTGCGTCGAACGCCGTCGTACGAACCGTGATGACCTTGATCACATCCTGAGATTGAACCGTCGCGATCGCATTGCCTGCGTAGATCGGGCGCTCGAACGTGTCGGCGCTATGCACGGCGGTGATGTCGCTGATCTGCGCGACGTCGAGCTTCGCGGCGATACGCGGCGTGACGTTCTTGCCCGCTGCCGTGGCCGGCGCGAGGATATGCGAGTAGTGCTTCGCCGCATTTTGCACAAGGGCAAGGACCGTCGATTCGACGTTCTCGGCAAGGCCTTGCTCGAGTTGCGGGGCGTCGGCGAGCAGCACCTTCGCAACGCCTGCGATCTTCGCGGCTGCGTCGGCTGCGGCCTGCGCGTTGTGGCCCGCGACCAGCACGTGCACGTCGCCACCAATTTTCTGTGCTGCTGCGACGGCGTTCAACGTCGCGGCCTTGATGCACTGATTGTCGTGTTCGGCAATAACCAGATTCGTCATTTCTCTCAACTCCTTTACAGCACCTTGGCTTCGTACTTCAGCTTCGCGATGAGCGCCGCAACGTCCGGCACTTTCACGCCTGCGCTACGCTTGAGCGGCTCGGCAACCTTCAGCGTCTTCAGACGCGGCGTGACATCGACGCCCAGGTCTTCCGGCTTGACCGTTTCCAAAGGCTTCTTCTTCGCCTTCATGATGTTCGGCAGCGTGACGTAGCGCGGCTCGTTCAGGCGCAGGTCCGTCGTGACCACGGCGGGCAGCGTGAGCGAGAGCGTTTGCGCACCGCCGTCCACTTCGCGCGAAACCGTGGCTCTACCGTCTGCGACGACAATCTTCGAAGCGAACGTCGCTTGCGGCAGATTCGCAAGCGCAGCGAGCATTTGCCCGGTCTGATTCGAATCGTCGTCGATAGCCTGCTTGCCGAGAATGACGAGCGACGGTTGCTCTTTATCGACGAGCGCCTTCAAAAGCTTCGCCACCGCGAGCGGCTGCAGATCGTCATTCGACTCGATCAGCACGGCGCGATCTGCACCGATGGCCAGCGCCGTGCGCAGCGTTTCCTGCGCTTGCGTGACGCCCGCGGAAACGGCGATGACTTCGGTCGCCACGCCCGCTTCCTTCAGGCGTACCGCTTCTTCAACCGCAATTTCATCGAACGGGTTCATCGAGAACTTCACGTTGGCGATATCCACGCCCGTGCCGTCCGACTTCACACGAACCTTCACGTTGTAATCGACCACGCGCTTGACGGGCACCAGAATTTTCAAGCTCTCTCTCCTCGATAGGGACAATGCTTTCGTCGTTGACGAACGCCTTCGTCACTGTGACAGACGCGTGAGCGGCGTGGAATTCAGCTTTGTGGAAGGCGTGCTTCGAGCGCGTTGAAGCGGAGCAAGCAAGCCGCGCGCGCCGCAATCGGCCGTTCGAACGAAGCGGCGCACGCGCACGTACTGGCGAGAGGGAAGCGTCAGTTCTTCTTGTCGCGCACGAAGCGCAGTGCGAAGCGCACGAGTCGCGGCATGGTTTCAGGCCGCAGCAAGCGCGCGTCGTAGCCCGAAAAGCGCCGGTCGTTTTCGGCGAGGCACAGGCGCATGAGATCCGGCACGCTGATATCCACGTCGGTCACCTGCTGTGCGCCGTTCATCGTGAAGTTGTTGTCGTGCTTGTGCTCATTGCCCTCGGCATCCATGGCGCGCGCGAGTCCGATGCGCTCCCACGCCAGAAAGGCCCATACGCCGGCCACTTTCAGCTCGAAGCGAATGCGTTGCCACCAGGAGAGCCGGGCGCGGTGCCAGGCAACCCAGTTCGCGAATAGCAGGATATGGCGGCATTCTTCCTGCATGACGGGCTCGAACGTGTCGATGAGCTCGGGCGGAAAGAGGCCCGAGCGATGTGCGACTTCGAAGAGGCCGAACGCGAAGAAGCTGTCCACGCATTCGCTATAGCCCGTCACGAGATAAGCCCATTCGGCGTCCTTAGGGTAGACGTAGGGCGGCTCGCTCGCCAGCTTGATGCCATACGCCGCCACCATGCGCGAAAGCACTTCCTTGTGGCGGTGCTCCTCCCACGCGTTGAGCGCGAGCGCGTCGCGCATCACCGCGTCGTCGAGCGAGGCGGCGTAGGCGGCCATGCGCAGGCGCGCGCGGCCTTCCGTTTGCACCGCGATGTCCCAGATGGGCAGATCGGTGATGCGCTTGAGCGCGGCGGGTTCAAGCGTGGGCCAATCGAGCACCGAGGGCCGGTAAGGATTGAAGGTCTCGCGGAACATGCGGCACATTTCGTCGCGGTGGACGTCGGTGCCGCGCGTAAGCGCACCACTTACACGGCTCGTCCAGTGGCGCGTGTTGTGCTCGGCGGCGTCGAGCGTCTCGCGGTCCGGACGCTCGACGGGCAACGCCGGCGCATGGAAACCGGGAATGAGTTGCGACGCATCGAAGGCGTCGAGTATCAGGTCGTCCATCTCGCTGTTCTTTTGCTGGTGGCCAGGACACGCGGTTTGCAGGCGATTTTTTCACGGCCGCGCGCCGCCGCGGCAGGGGCCTGGCAGGAGCCTTCGACGGGTGTCGCCGTGCGTGCACGAGTTGATGCAGAAGAGATCGCTATCGTCTCACGAGCTTACTTCGAACCCGCGCAAAACGCGACGAGCGTGCCGGCTCGTTGAGTCGTTAGCTATCGTTCATGCTCGCGCCGCGCATGGACGAATGCGGCTTGAATATCGAATACGTCTCGCCCGAAGCAATAATCGTTCGGGTCATATCGATTCCTTGAATAATCGCGGCGCAACCGGACGGGCTGAGCTTTGCGTCGCGGCACGCCCGAACGCAATGGTCTAATTAAGCATGTAGAGTACGGCTGACCGGCCCGTTAGCCGCCTTCAACGAGGCGGCAGCGAACAGATGGCCGGCGCAATGGCATGAAGACAGTCGGTAAAAGGGGGCGTCGGGCAACGCCGCGGCGCCTGGACACTCCAGCTAACCGGAAACCTGCCTGTGCGCATCCTGTCGATATTCGGTACGCGGCCCGAAGCCATCAAGATGGCGCCGCTCGTCAAACATCTTGAGGCTGAGCCAGGCGTGCAGTCCATCGTCTGCGTGACGGGGCAGCATCAGACCATGCTGCAGCAGGTGCTCGATCTCTTCGGCATCGTGCCCGACCACAACCTTGGCGCGATGACCGCGAACCAGACGCTCAACGGCCTCGCCGGGCGCCTGTTCGGCGGGCTCGACGACGTGCTCGCTGCCGAGCAGCCCGAACGCGTGCTCGTGCACGGCGACACCTTGACGAGCATGGCCGGCGCCATTGCCGCCTTTCATCGGCGCATACCGGTTGGTCATGTGGAGGCCGGGCTGCGCACCGGCAATCTGTTCGAGCCTTGGCCCGAGGAAATGAACCGGCGCGTGGTGGACGTCGTGAGCGATCTGCTTTTCGCGCCTACGGCAAGCTCGCGGGCGAATCTCGAAGCGGAGGCGTTGGGTGGGCGCGTGGTCGTGACGGGCAATACCGTGATCGATGCCCTGCATCTCATGTGCGAGCGGCTCGACAACGACGCGGCGTTGCGCGAGCGCCTCGATGCGCAATTTCCGTTTCTCGAACCCATGGACAGCGGCCGCCCGTTGCTTCTCGTGACCGGCCATCGGCGCGAGAGCTTCGGCGAGGGCTTCGAGCATATCTGCGCGGCGCTCGCCACGCTCGCGCATTCCGGCAAGATGCAGATCGTCTATCCCGTGCATCTGAATCCCAACGTGCGCGGCCCCGTGCTCGCCACGCTCGGCAACGCACCCAACGTTCACCTTACCGACCCGCTCGATTATCCCGAGTTCGTGCGCCTCATGCAGCGCGCGGCGATCGTGCTGACCGATTCGGGCGGCGTACAGGAAGAGGCGCCCGCGCTCGGCAAGCCCGTGCTCGTGATGCGCGACGTGACCGAGCGCCCCGAAGCGCTCGCTGCGGGCACGGTGAAACTCATCGGCACCGACCGTGTGGCGATCGTGCGCGCGGTGCTCGAACTCGTCGAGAACGAAGACGAGCGGCGCGCCTATGCACGGCGCGTCAACCCCTACGGCGACGGGCACGCTTCGGAGCGCATCGTCGCATCGCTCACCGGCCGGCCGTTCGAGCCATTTCCGAGCCGCGAGTTGCCTGGCTACCGGCATCCGGTGGTCGCCATGCGGCCGGAGCCCGGCGAGACGGATGAGGCCGACGCGGCGTCCTGACGCCGATTCGACACCGGCTTGGCAGTTGTATCGCAGTACCAGGCAATCAGTGCATTCCATAGGCGGGATGGCCAGTACCGCGACGCGGCGGGTGCGCCGCCGCGCCCACAAAATGAGGCATGACACGTGAGACTCCATTCGATCCGGCAGGTGAGTGCAGCGGGGCGCAAGGGCGTGGGTGCGCGGCATTGCGCGTATGTGGGCGCAGCGCTTCTCGCCGCGCTGGGGCACTGCGCGTACGCAGCGCCTGGCGACCTGGCCGGCGCGTTTGCGCAGTTGGGGGCCGGGCGCGTGGAATCGCGAACCGTGTCGCTGGCCGATCTCGGCGTGCGCGATCCGGTCGTGCTGCGCGCGCCCGACGCGATTCAGGAACTCTATTTGCCCGTGCCCGCGGGCTTGCCGATCAGCAACGCAACGCTGCAGCTCGACGCGAATTATCTGCGCGGCAACGGCGGACGCACGACCTTCCTGCTCTCGCTCGACGGCTCGCCCGTACAGGTGCGCAACGTCACCGACGCGCAGGGCGACGGGTCGCTCAACATCGGCGTGGATGGCGCACCGCGCCCTTCGGGTTTCGTGCGCGTAGGGCTGCAATGGTCGTCGGTTCTCAACGAAAACGTTTGCACGGACCAGACGGCCATCGGCAATGTCTGGAAGGTCGCGCCCACCACGCGCCTCACGTATCAGTTCGACACCTCGGCCGTGAACGACGTGCGCACCGCGTGGAGCGCGCTGCCTGCGAAACCAGTGGTGCTCGTGAGCGGCGGCAAGCTCGACGCCGCGGCTTATGACGTCGCGTGGCGGCTCGAAGCCCTGTTGATGCGCGGCGGTGCGACACCCGTCACGACGCGCATGCCTGCGGTGGGCGACACCGTGAATCTCGGCACCGTGCAGGTGCCGGCCGCGCTGCAGGCGATGCCCGCTTTCGCCGCGCTCGCGGCGGGCGGTTCGCACAAGATCGCGAATCCCGCCGAACTGGGCGCGCTCATCGCGCTTGCGCCGGCGGGCGCTTTCGCGCCCAACGTCGTGGTCGCCGACGACGCACTGCGCGCGCAGGCGGGTGCAGCGCTCGACGCGTTGCGCGGCGAAGCGCTGGCCGTTTCCGCCGATGCCGCGAGCGCCTTCGATGCATGGCGCACGCATTCCGGCGGTGCGCTTGCCACGCCATTCGAGAAGGGCGAGCTGCGCCTCGCGCATCTGGGCGGCCTGCCCACCGTGGTGGTCGGCGACGACACCGGCGTGAGCGCGCTTTCGCGCACGTGGAGCGGGATCGACGTGTCGCGCAGGCTCGTCGTGCACGAGCTGGCTGCGTCGCCGAACCTGAGCGCAGGAGGCACGAGCGACCGGATCGCACTGTCGCTGATCGGGGGCACGCCGAGAACGGTAGATGTGCTAACGAGCGCGGCATGGGACGCCAACTTCGATCTTGCAGCCGTCTCGGGCGATGGACGCATTCCGCGCCGCGTCGTCCTCGACCTGGCTGCCGCGCCTGCAGCGGACCGCAATGGCCAGACGGCGTCGATTTTCTTCAACGGCGTGCTGATCGGCTCGCATCTGCTCGACACCGACGGTCATGCGCAGCGAGTGAGCGCGGACATTCCCGTCTATGCGCTCGGCACCACCAATACGCTGCGCGTGTTGTTCCAGCGGCAGCCGGCGGGCGGCTGCCGCCCGCGCGAGCAGGGCTATCCTGCGGCCGTGCTGCCAGGTAGCCATCTGGTCGTCGGCCAGGGTCCGCTCGGCGAGAATTTCACGGGCATGGTGGCGCGCTTCTCGCGTACGGCGGACGTGCTCGTGCCCGACGCCTATCTGGCCGACCCGGTAACGACGCTGCCGCGCGTGGCACGGCTTGCGAACGCGGCGGGCGTCGCGCCCACGCGCGCGACGCTTCAGGTGGTGCCCAACGGCCAGAGCGCGCAACCAAAAGAGGCCTTTCTCGCCGCCGATGTCGCGCTCGACAGCGAGGCGGGCCATGCGAGCTTCGCAGACGGCCGTCTCACGCTCAAGGCGCGCGGCGGCTCGATGCTCGCCGACATGTCGGGTCTCGCGAATCTCGGGCTGATTCAGGTGGTGCGCGCCGGCACGACGCCCGGCGTCGTGTACCGCAGCGTGGGCAATGCGCCCGTTCTGCCGCCGGGCATGCAGTTGCAGCAGGGCGACGTGGCCATCGTCGACGCGAGCGGCGTACTCAAGACCTTCGACACGCAGTATCCAGGCGGCGTGCCGCCGACCGACGATCAGCGCGGTTGGCTCACGCGGCACTGGGCGGGCTGGGGCGTGCCGAGCATCGCCACCGCGGTGCTGGTGTTGCTGCTGCTCGCCGCGGGCTTCGCGCGCAAGCGAGCGCGGGCGAGGACGGCGGCCGCCGCCGCGGCGCGCGCGGCGCAGGAGAGCGCCGAAAACCCGGACAACACGCAGAGCGGATCGTGAGCACGCACGCCATCGACTGGTGGCTCAACTACTACGCCGGCCGCTATTACGAGGGCATGGAGTATCTCGCGGCGGTGGTGGCGGTGGTGATCCTGCTATCGAGCATCGACGATCTTTTCATCGACGCGTGGTACTGGGTTCGCCGCGTCATCCGTCACTTCACGATCGAGCGCCGCTACGAGCCGTTGCGCGCCGAGCAGCTCTACACGCGCGAGCAGCAGCCGCTGGCGATCATGGTGCCTGCCTGGCGCGAGGAGGATGTGATCGCCTCGATGGTGACCGATCTCGTGCGTGTGCTCGACTACAAGAACTATGTCGTGTTCGCCGGCACCTACCAGAACGATGCGGCGACCATTGCCGAAGTCGAGCGCATGCGGCGGCGCTACAAGCAGCTTCACCGCGTTGAGGTGCCGCACGACGGTCCCACCTGCAAGGCCGATTGCCTGAACTGGATCGTGCAGGCGATCTTTCGCATGGAGAAGGAAACCGGCATCGAATTCGCGGGCGTGATCCTGCACGACAGCGAGGACGTGCTGCATCCGCTCGAGTTGCGCTTCTTCAACTATCTGTTGCCGCGCAAGGACATGATCCAGTTGCCAGTGGCTTCGCTCGAGCGCGAATGGTACGAGCTCGTTGCGGGCACGTATATGGATGAGTTCGCCGAGTGGCATGCAAAGGATCTCGTGGTGCGCGAGAGCCTGGCCGGCACGGTGCCGTCGGCGGGTGTGGGCACGTGCTTTTCGCGCCGCGCGCTGGCCGGGCTCGCGGAGCAGACGCAGAATCAGCCCTTCAATACGGAAACGCTGACCGAAGACTACGACGTGGGCGAGCGGCTGGGCCGCATGGGCATGCATTCGATCTTTGCGCGCTTTCCCGTGGAGTTCGCCACGCGGCGCAAGTCGTGGTTCGGCTTCGGGCCCGAGCGCGACGTCACGCTGACCATGCCGTTGTGCGTGCGCGAGTTCTTTCCCGATACGTTTCGGACCGCTTACCGTCAACGCGCACGCTGGACGCTCGGCATCGGCCTGCAGGGCTGGGAGCAAACAGGCTGGGTCGGCACGCTCGCCAACCGCTATCTGCTTGCGCGGGACCGCAAGGGCATCGTCACGGCGTTCGTCGGCATCATTGCTTATGTGCTGCTCGCGCAGTTCCTGCTCTTTGCGTACGCCGAGTTCCTTGGCATCCGGCCTGATCTCATTGCGTCGCCGTTCGCGAATTCGCGCTTTCTGACCATTGTGCTGTGGGCCAACGGTGTCGCGTTGCTGCTGCGCGTAGTTCAGCGCGTGTACTTCGTTTCGCGTCTGTACGGCTGGGAGCATGGCGTGCTTTCGGTGCCGCGCATGGTGATCGGCAACTTCGTGAACTTCATGGCGGTCTCGCGCGCGTGGAAGATGTATCTCGCGTATCTCGTCACCGGCAAGCGGCTCGTGTGGGACAAGACCATGCACGACTTCCCCTCGTCGGACGGTTTTACGGATCGCAAGCAGCGTCTTGGCGAGCTGTTGCTTTCCTGGCAGGCGATCGGGCCGAAGGAACTGGAGCAGGCGCTAGCGGAAGAGCACGCGCATGAAGCGCCGCTCGGGCGCGTGCTGATGGCGCACGGCTGGCTCGATGAAGAAACGCTCGCGGAGGCCATCGCGTTCCAGGCAGACCTGCCGCGCGGCCGGCTCGATCACGAGCGGCTCACGCGCTACGCGGGCGATGTGCCGCTCGAACTCGCGGTGCGCTACCGCGTGCTGCCACAAGGCGACGACGGCAAGGGGCACGAGGTGCTGCTATGCGCGAGCCCGCTTGCGCAAGCGTCGCTCGCGGAACTGCAGGCCCAATGCGCGTTGCCGATCGTGCAGCGCATTGTGCGCGAGGGCGAGGTGGCGGACGGCTTGCGCCTGTTGCGCGGCGTGCCGCCGGTGCAGGTGCGCGAAGCGCATGAGGCGAAGGCGAGTGCCGAAGCACGCGGCGCCGCCGCGCCGGGCGTTCCGCTGCTAGGCGATCTGCTGATCGAACGCGGTGCGGTGAAGCGCGCCGCGTTCGAAGGCGCGCTGCAGCGCTACCGCCCTGCCGAGCACGGGCGCATCGGCGATTTCATGGTCGAGCAGGGCGTGATCACTCGGGATGCGCTGGCCGCGGCGATCGCGGAGCAGGAACGTTTGCGCACCGAAGGCGCCGCTACGCCATGAGACGGACTCCGAAGCATTTTGCGGCGAGGCGATTTTCACGCGGTCGCGCGAACGTGCCGCGAGCGTTGCTGCTCGCCGCGTTGTGGGGTGCGCTCGCAGGCACGGGCCGCGCCCATGCCCAGGCGCTGCCGCAAGGCACGCAGCCTTTGCCGCTGAGCGGCGCGGCTTATCGCGTCGCCCAGCAAGGCTACGAAGCCTTCGCACGCCACGACTACGCTGGGGCCGAGCGCTACGCGCGCGAGGCGATCCGTCAACGGCCCGATCTCGCTTCGCTGCGTTTGTTGCTTGCCAATTCGCAGGCGGCGCGCGGACAGTGGCGCGAGGCGAGCCGCACGCTGTCCGACGCGATCGCGCAGATCGGTCCCGACGCGACGCTCACGGCACGGCGCCGCGAGGTCGATGTGCAGGTGGCGGCACTGGCGCGGCCAGGCGCAGCGACAAGTGGTGCTCGCACGGCGCGCCCGGCGCCGCCGCCGGGCTCAGGACCGCCCGACTATCTGACCGGCCGGGCATGGCAGCTTGCTCAGGATGCCTACAAATCATACGGCGCGAAGCAATACGACGCCGCCTGGCGCGAGGCGAACGCCGTGATCGCGTTGCGGCCGGACATATTGCGTCTGCGCCTGCTCGCCATCGACGCCGCCTCGGCGGGCGGCCACGACCGCGAAGCCTGGCAGGCGGCGCAGGAAGCGCAGCGGCGTTTCGGCGACAGCCAGGCGCTGCGCGAGCGCCGCACGCAGATCGGCGCGCGACTCGCGCCCACGGCGGTGCAAGCGGCGCAGGCCGCGCGCACGCGCGGCGACAACGCGCAAGCGATCGCGCTCATGCGCGAGGCGACCGGCTACGCGCCAACGCAGATCGGCAACTGGCTGCTGCTGTGCCAGATGCTGCTCGAACAGAACGACATGGCCGGACTCGAGACCGCGGCGGGCGATGCGATTGCATCGGGCGCCACGCCGACTCTCATGCCGTACGTGTTGCGCGGCTATGCGCGTGCGGCACAGGGCAGGGCGGCACAGGCCGATGAGGATTTTGCGCAGGCGCTGCTGAGCGAAGGCGCGTCGGTGCGCGACGAGCGGGTGGCGCACGCGATCATCGCCGATGTGTGGACGGCCGAAGGCCAGCCTCAGCGCGCGCTCGATCTGCTCGCCACGCTGCCGCCCGTTGGCGACGACACCGACGCGCTGATCGCCATGCGCCGCTACTACGCGCGCGCGGCGCTCGCGCAGCCTGCCGGTCCATCCACGCCCGGCGAGCGTGTTGCCACGGCGGCGCGCCCGGTGCTCGATTGCACGGTCGACCAGTACGGCAGCGCCTGCGACGTCTACGCAGCCGACTCCGGCTTCGCCGACCGGCGCGCCGCGATCGTCGCAGCGCAAAGCGGCGATCAGGCAGCCGCGCTCGCCGCGCAGCGCCGGGCTGTTGCCGCAGACCCGCGCAATCCGCAGCATCGGCTCGAACTGATCGATGCGCTCACCGCCGCAGGCGACACGGAGGGTGCAAAGCGCGAAGCACGTGCGATGGCCGACGCGGGCCTGCTCGACGCGCTGCCGCCGCTTTCTGCGGCGTACCTGGCGCAACGCGCAGGAGAGGACCGCCGCGCCGCCACGTATTTCGCGCGCGCCGACGAAGCCGGGCAGTTGCCGCCGCAGGCTGCCGGCGATGCGGGCTACAGCGCGTATCGCGCGAATTTCGACGCGCTGGCCGCAAGCTATTTCAAACGCGCGATCGACTACGGCACCTCATCGCCGCCCGGTGTTGCGCCCGCCACGTTGGTGCAGCTGCAGGACCTGCGCAACGCGCACGCGGACGTCACGCGCGACTGGGGCGCCATCGCCGCGGTCAACTATCGCGGCTCGGGCCTGCAGCCCGGCGTGTCGACGGGTGAAGTGCCAGGCTCGTACAACAACTGGCAGATGGGCCTCGAAGGATACTGGCGTCCGTTCGGCGCGCTCGGCGACCGCAACTTCGAGGTCTACGCGCGCGTGTATCAGGACGTCGGCGCGAAGGGCGACGCGCCTAGCGGCATTTCCACGGCGCTCGGGGCGATCGGTGCGCGTGCGAAGCCGTTCGAAACGGTCAATGCGGTTATCGCGTTCGAGCGGCTCATCCCCATTGGCTCGCGCGCGCCGTCTGACTGGCTGCTGCGTCTGGCTTACTCGGGTGGCATCGGCACCGAGCGGCGGCTCGACGTGCCGTCGTGGTGGACGGTGCAAGACTACGGCGAAGTCGGCCATTACGTGAGCAACGGCTGGAACTACGGCACCGGCTATATCGAGGCGGGCCGCACTTGGCGGCTCGACACCATCAGCCCGAAGCTCACGGTCTTTCCATACGCGGTGGCCGGCGTGGATTACGATTCGAGCATCAACCACAGCGTGCCGGTGGGGATGGGGGTAGGCGTTTCCACGCGCTACTGGTTCCGCGACAGCTTCTACGATATGCCGCGCTCGTATGTCGACGTGACGGTGCAATACCGTTGGCGTATATCGGGCGACGACCGGGCGGGCGGCGTGTTCTTCGGCGCCGTGCTTTCTTATTGAGGAAACCTGATGATCGTGCGAAGAACGGCCCAGGGCAATGCGGGCCACGCGGCAGAAGCCGCACGAAAGCGCTCGTGCGTTGTGCGGCGCTGCGCGCGTCTGGCAGGCGCGGCACTGTGCGCGCTGGCTGCCGCCGGTTGCACGCTGCAGGTTCCCGCACACGCCGATGCGCTCGCGCAAGGCATCGTCTGGCAGCCCGATAACGACCATCTCGACCTGCGCGGCGACTGGGACCGGTTAGGCGTGAACGAACTGCTGGTGCAATGGATCGCCGTGGACGACGTGGCGTTCATGGCGGGCGCGGGCATTCCCGCGCCGCGCGTGCCCGACTGGGTGCGCATTGCCAATGAACCGTGGGCGCGCGGCGTGATCGTCGGGCTGGCGGGCTATTCGGACGAGAAGAAAGCGCGCGAGAACCTCGAAACGCTGGTCGAACGATCGCTGAAGCTAGCGGCTGTGCGGCCGCCGGTGCACATCACGGGCTGGTATTTCCCCGTCGAAGTCGATCCCACCTGGGCCGACGCGCCACGTATGGCGCCGCTGCTGGAAAAGCTGCCGCATCCGTTGTGGCTCAGCGTGTACGACACCAGCAACATGGGCGGCGAGGCGCTGGCGAAATGGCTCGACACCTGGCTGCCGAAAGATGTCGGCGTGCTGCTGCAGGACGGCTGCGGTGTTTATGCGCGCGGCCCGGCGGCGGCGCGCGAATACGCGGACGCCTTATCGGCGCATCTGGGCCACAAGCGCGTGCGCATCATTGCGGAGGCGTTCCGCCCGAAGCAGGGTGGGGGCTTTCGTGCAGCCACGGCCGCGGAACTCGCGCCGCAGCTCGAGGCGTATCACGGTTATCGCGTCTATCTCTTCGACGGGCCGCACTATATGTCGCCGGAACTCGTCGAGGGCCTGCTGCAGCAGCAGAAGGCGAGGGGCGCGGCACAGTAGCGGCGCATGCGCCGATCGCCAACCGCGTGTTGAGTGGGCGCGCGTGTTAGCGCAATTGCGCAAATGCGATCAATAGCACCATGCCGCCGATGGCGCCGTCGAGCACGCGCCACGCACTCGCACGCCGGAACAGCGGCGCGAGCGCACGTGCGCCGTAGCCTAGCGCGACGAACCATACCGCGCTCACGCACATGGCGCCGATCGCAAAGGCGAGGCGGCTGCCCTGCGGTTCGCGCGCGCCGGCCGTGCCGATCAGCAGGAAGGTGTCGAGATACACGTGCGGATTGAGCCAGGTGAACGCGAGCGTCATGAGGATGATCGGCCATGCGCGCTGCTCGGGCGCATCCGCCGCGGCATTGCTTTCCAGCACCGCGTGCGAAGGGCGCACCGCGCGCCGCAGCGCGCCAATGCCGAACCACACGAGCCAGGCAAGCCCCACATACAGCACGACGTGCACGAAAGTCGGATAGCGCTCGACGAGCGCCGAGGCGCCGCCCACCCCCGCGCCGATCAGCACGAAGTCGGACAGCGTGCAAAGCAGGACGATCTTGCCGACGTGCGAGCGCAGGATGCCCTGACGCAGTACGAACGCATTCTGTGCGCCGATCGTGACGATGAGCGAGGCGCAAAGCGCTGCGCCGTGAGTGAAAGCGAGCCAGTTCATGACGGTTGCGGGCAAAGTGGGAGCGCGGGCGGCGCAGTACGCGGCGCCTGCGATCGTTGGACATCGACAGGGAATGGCGCTAGTCTGCCGCCATGAGCCGCATAAGAACAGCTCATTTTCATTAACCGGATTAAGGAACGCTAATGCTCGACTATGCCTTGCTCGATGCGCTCGCCGCCGTCGTGCGGCATGGTTCGTTCGATCGTGCTGCGGGCGCGCTCAACGTCACGCCGTCGGCGGTCTCGCAGCGCGTGAAGCTGCTGGAGGAGCGCGTGGGCACCGTGCTCGTGAAACGTGGCCAGCCTTGCGTCGCGACGGCTTCGGGTGCGCTGCTGTGCCGTCACACGGAGCGCGTGCAGTTGCTCGAGGCGGAGTTGGGCGGGGCGATGCCGACCTTCACGAGCGCGCTGGGGGCAGCGCGGCCGACGCTGCGGGTGGCAGTGAACGACGACAGCGTGGGCACCTGGTTCATCGACGCCGTGGCGGCCTTCTGCGTTGAGCGCGGCATTCTGCTCGATCTTGTGATCGACGACCAGGATCACACCGCGCAACGCATGCGCGACGGCAGCGTGCAGGGCGCCGTCACGACGCAGGCCGAGCCCGTGCAGGGCTGCCGCTCGACACGCCTTGGCCGCATGCGCTATCTCGCGGTGTGCTCGCCGGCGTTCTTCGAGCAGTATTTCGCGCAGGGCGTGACGCGCGACACGCTGCGCCGCGCGCCGTGCGTCGAGTTCAATCCCAAGGATCAGTTGCAAAAGCGCTTCATTCGCCGCATCACGCGTGCGCAGATCGATGCGCCGCTGCACTGGATTCCGCATGTGGCCGGTTTTCTGCGTTGCTGCCTGAATGGTCTGGGCTGGGGCATGTGCCCCGAGCGCATGATCGCGCCGCATCTCGCGCGCGGCGAACTCGTTGAGCTCACGCCGGGCCGGGCGCTCGACGTCGAACTCTACTGGCAGAGCTGGCGGCTTTCCATTGGCTGGCTCGACGACTTCGGCTCGATGCTCAGAGTACGCGCCGGCGAATTTCTCGATCAGGGCCGCGCCACCTGAGGCGAAACCAGCACGCACCTAAGACGCACCTAAGACGAACCGCGCGATATCTTCATTCGTTTGTCTTTATCCGCGGATTCAATGGGGGTTTAGTGTGCATTCTTTCGGTGCGGATGATGGTGCTTGTAACATCACCGCTTTGTTGCTATTCGTATGGAACGCATCGCACAATGACAGGATTGACAGGTAGCAAAGCCGCTAAAGGAATATTCAAAATCCATTAATTGCTATTCCGAATAGTGGAATGTCTCGATATTCGATGCACAGGATGATGCAAGCTTCGTGCGAGAATATTACGGTCAATAGACTGACGTTTAGTATGTGATATGTCTGATGCGCCTATGTCGAATAGGGCATTGCGTTTCATTGATCGGTCACGTGTCGTGTGTAAGAGTGGAGCCAGTGCGTTCCGCGTAAAGACCGCTAGATGGGCACTGGGCGGGCGTTTCGGGCGGCATGCGCCTATCGGACGCAGCGGGCGCTGTAACAATTCAGTTATGTTCGAAAGTCACGCCGCTAGTGACATCAAGCCAGAAACCGGTTATTTTTTCCGCAGCGGGATTGTTAAGTATCATCAAATCGGCAAAAAAGTTCACGGATGTAAAGAAACCAACATTGGAGGCTTACAGTCGGAACTGAAAGCTCCGCCATCTCGTTTTTTGCGTTTGGCATTATCGTGTGAAAATTGCGTTTTTCCTGTGGATTGCGAGTTAGACACGCTATAATCCGGACGTGGCAGAGTGCTTATTCGACCGGCATATTTGAATCGTTTCCACGTGCACGAGGTGCATTATGACGAAATTAGATACCGGCAGCGTTTGGCAACAAACCATTGACCTTCTGTCCGCGGCTTCCGAGCCGCTAAGCCTGGACAGCGAATTCGAAGGCGGCAGAAGCTGCAAACCGGTACCCATCACACGCGGCGCTTCGGAGGCGGCCAACCGGCGGCGTGCCACCGTACGTTCGTGGGACGCGCAGGGCATTACCTTGATCCGGCGGCATGATCCGGACAGCATCACCGTTTGCTGGAGCGACGCCACCTATGGCCGGTACTCCGACCAGTTGTGGCGGGTTTGCACAGCGCGCCGCAGCGCCGTTTGCGCACTGACCGGCGAGAAGATCCGCCGCGGCGACGCGGTGTTCCGGCCGAGCCCGAATCGCCGCCATCGTCCGGCCAATGCCGACGCGATGATCCTCGCGAGCAAGCTCGACAACCTTCCCAACGCCGTCGTCGCGGCGCGTCTGGACGAGGCACTGGCCGCCTGAGCGGCGTGCACGGGCGTACCGGTCGCCCGCGCGGGTTTGCGGGGTTTGCCTCTTTCTTTGTCCTTGAACCGGGCCACACCCCGTCAGCCACCGTCATGAATTTGCACGAACCGGCGCCCTGAGGGCGCCGGTTTTCGTGCGTCCCGACAAAAGCGGGTTGCCACCGTCCGCCGGGGCAGGCGCAACCGGCGCCCGCTGCGGCGGCGCACCGCTCAAACCGTGGCGTCGCGGGCGTTTTCTTCTTCGAGCGCGTCGCGCGTCTCGGGCATCGCAAGCCAGACCATCAGCACCGCAGCGGCGCCCGCGCTCGCGAGCGCGAGGAAACTCACCGTATTGCCCAGGTGGTCGGCGATAAAGCCGGCAAGCGCCGTCGAGAGCGTGGCCCCAATCCCCGCCGAAAGTCCGAAGAGCCCGATACAGAGGTTGTAGCGGCCCTTGCCGCCCGCCACGTCGGCGGCGATGAGCGGCAGCATCACGCCGAACACGGCAGCCGAAAGGCCGTCGAGCATCTGCACCGGCACGAGGAAGTACGGGTTGCCGACCGCCGCGAACAGGAGCGCCCGCAGCGGGAGCGCACAGAAGCCGAGAATCAGCACGGGGCGGCGCCCCCAGGCCTGGGCGGTGCGGCCCACCCACGGCGACATCAGCGCGACGATGGCCTGAGGCACGATGATGCACGCCGCGATCACGAGCTGAACGTTGTCGCCCATACCGGCCGTCACCTCGCCGGCGGCGAGGTTGAGCATCGCTGCGTTCGAGAGGTGGAACAGCACCACACAGGCCGCGAAGGTCAGCATGCGCCGGTCGCGCAGCAGGTCGAAAATCGTCTCGCGAGCTTCGCCCGAGCCCGCCGCGGCGCCAGCCTTGCCGGGCTTGGCTGCGGGTTTGGCGTAGGCGGCATTCTGGTCGTATTTGATCATCGCGAGGGCGACGAGTGCGGGCAGCGCGAGCGCGGCCGTCAGCCAGAACACGGAGCGCGGCGAGAAGTACTCGCCGCACAAGCCCATGAGCCCGGCGGCCACCGCGCTGCCGATCGAGGCCCAGCGCGCATTGCGGCCGAGCCGGTCGCCCAGGTTCTGGCGGCCCACCAGCGCGAGCGCGAGCGCCGCCATGGCCGGCACGAGCATGCAGCTGGCGAAGCCGTGGAACACCTCGGCGGCCATGACCGCCACGACAGTCGGGCTTGCGGCGAGCAGCACGGCAGAGACGATGATCGCGATGATCGCCCACGCGGCAGCGGCCTTCTTGTTGCGCAGGGCATCCACCGCCGCGCCGCCCGGCACCTGGCTCACCATCGCGCTGATCGTGCCCACCGAAAGGGCGAGGCCGATCTCGCCCTGCGTCCACTTGTGCGATGCCAGATACGACGCGATGAACGGCCCGAAGCCCGTCTGCACGTTCGCTACGAAGAAGTTCAGCCAGTCGAGCGCGCGCACGCTGCGCGGGTCTGGATTGGGTTGTTGCATGGTGCCGTCCGTCATTTGGCACCGTGGGCATTGGCTGCGGAGGCGACAGGCGATGCAGCGGGCGCGGCTTGGGCCGGCGGGGCGGCTTGTCCAGCCGGGGCGGCTGGGGGCGGCGGAGCCGCGGGCGTCACGGCGCGCACCGGCTGGTCGGGAGCGTAGGGCGGCGAGGCATCCACCTGCTGATCGCTCATTTCGAGCTGCGCCTCGAGCGCATTGTTCTTCGTGACGAAGCGCAGCGCGGACCAGTCGGCCGCGATCGTATGACGCTTCTCGAGCGTGCCGCTTACGTCGAGCACCACGGCCTGCGGGGCGGCGCTGCCGTCGAGCAGCACGTCCACCACGCGGCCCACCTTGGCGCCGTTGGCGCGCTCCACGTCCGCGTCGAGCATGGGCAGGCGCGTCGCGCTCGCCTCGGGGTTGCCGGGCTGCGGCGCGCCGGCCTTGGGCCGGTCGGGCACCTGCAGCTGGCTCGCGGGCAGGGCGAGCGTGATGGCGGGTGTTTTTGCCTGGGTGTTCACGCGCACGCCGCTCCACGGGAAGTTGGCCTTGCGATCGCCAATGCCCATGAAGCCTTGCAGGTTCACCACGACGTCGACCGGCTTGCCGCCGGGGCCCGTGACCATATCGACGGCACGGCCCACGACCTTGCCGTCGGTTTTTTGGACTTCGCTGTCGAGTAGCGTGCGGAAGGTGCCGCGCTCGAGTGTGCGTACCTGCACGAGCGGCGGCCGGGGCGGTGCCGGCGGGGCACTCGCGGGCGCGGGCGGCGGCGGCGCCGGACGGGGGCGGCGCACCAGCGCGGGCCGCGGCTTCTTCGGCGCAGGCCTCACCGTGCTCTCCGTTTCCGGCTCGCTCGCCGCCTCCGGCGCGGACGCGGCCTCGGGCTCGCTTGCGGCCGGCTCGGGCTCCGTGGCCACGGGCGCTTCCGGCTCGGGCGGCGGGGCCGGCCGGAACAGGCTGCAGCCCGAAAGCGTGAGCAGCATCAGCAGCGTCAGGGCGTACGGAAAGTGAAAAACAGGACGTGCGGAACGCAAGATGCCGCGTCTCATCTACTGAAACTCCTTGGAGCAGCCGGCGCGACGCGCGCGGCGGGGGGAAACCGGGTCGGGATGCGTGAGTGTAACCCGCGCGCCAGGCCGATCCGCTTAATGACGACGCGGTTGACGTGCCGCAAACGCCGCGCCGGGCGGCAGGATGCCCGCTCGAGCCGTAGCGATGGCGATTCGTCGCGCCTTCGTCAGACGAAACAGGTCAGGCCGCCCTGAAAACCGCCTGCGCCGCGTTCAGGGGCTTCCAGGCGCGTCCAGGTGTAAACGCGGGGCCAGCCCGCGCGGCGCGCCCAGTACACGGGCATATAAGCATCGCGGCATGAACTCAATGCGACTCATGCGATGGGAGCGCATAACGTGTTCGCCTAACCTTCGCTCCATCCATAAAGAGATGTCAAAACGATGAGCGCCGGACGTTGAGCCAGGCGCCGGCAACGCGTCGACACAACTACATCATTCGAGACAAACCTGATGACGGATCGGCTGGTGAGCCGTGAACCGTTTCAGCATGCTGATAAAGGAGGCACTCACCATGATCGAACCCCACGCGCAGCCGCTTGCCGGCACGACCGCCGCCGAAGCCGAGCCCATCGAGTTGGGCGAGGCCTCGGGCTTCATCGACCGTTATTTCGACATTGCCGCGCGCGGCAGCTCGCTGCGCCAGGAGGCGATTGCGGGCGTCACGACCTTCCTCGCGATGGTCTATTCCGTGTTCGTCGTGCCGGGCATGCTCGGCAAGGCGGGCTTCGACACCAGCGCCGTGTTCGTGGCCGTGTGTCTGACCACGGCGTTCGGCTCGCTGCTCATGGGCCTGTGGGCGCGCCTGCCGATCGCCATCGGCTGCGCCATCTCGCTCACGGCGTTCACGGCCTTCGGCCTCGTGCTCGGCAAGGGCTTGAAGCCGGAAGTGGCGCTCGGCGCGGTGTTCCTCATGGGCCTTGTGTTCACGGGCATTTCGGTGACGGGCGTGCGCTCGTGGATCCTGCGCAACCTCCCGCACGGCATTGCACATGGCACGGGCATCGGCATTGGCCTGTTCCTGCTGCTGATCGCCGCCAATGACGTGGGCCTCGTCGTCAAGAATCCGGGCGCGGGCCTGCCGGTCTCGCTCGGCCACATCACTTCGCTGCCTGTGATCCTTTCCGTGGTCGGCCTCGCCGCGATCTTCGGCCTCGTGCGCCGCCGTGTGCCGGGCTCGATCCTGATCGTGATCGTCGCGATCTCGGCGCTCGGCCTCGCCATCGACCCGGCCGTGAGCTTTCACGGCGTGTTCGCGTGGCCGTCGCTTTCGGCGCCGGGCCATGCCTCGCTGATTGGTGCGATGGATATCAAGGGCGCGCTCTCGCTCGCCGTGCTGCCGAGCGTGCTGGCACTCGTGATGACGGCCGTGTTCGACGCCACCGGCACGATCCGCGCCGTGGCGGGGCAGGCCGGTCAGCTCGACGCGAACGGACGTATCGTCAACGGCGGGCGGGCACTGACGGCCGACTCGGTCAGCTCGATCTTCTCGGGCTTCCTGGGCGGCGCGCCGGCGGCGGCCTATATCGAATCGACGGTGGGTGTGGCCGCAGGCGCGAAGACGGGCCTCGCCGCCGCTACGGTGGGCGTGCTGTTCCTCGCAGTGATGTTCTTCGCGCCGCTCGCGGGCCTCGTGCCCTCGTACGCCACGGCGCCCGCGCTGATGTACGTGGGCCTCATGATGCTGTCGAGCGTGAGCCGCCTCGACATGGCCGATATGGTCGATGCGATGTCGGGCCTCGTGTGCGCTGTGTTCATCGTGCTCACGGCGAACATCGTCACCGGCATCATGCTGGGCTTCTGCACGCTCGTGATCGGCCGCGTGGTGAGCGGCGAGATCCGCAAGCTGAATGTGGGCACGGTGGTGATCGCCGGCGTGCTGGCCGCGTTCTACCTGGGCGGCTGGGCCATCTGAGAATCGGATGACCCGGTCATTCGCCCGGCGGCCACGGCGGCCCGTCCGGGCGGCTGCACGGCCCGCGTCGCTTCACGGCGGCGCGGGCCGTGTGGCTTTCGGCGCGTGATGTTTTGGCGCGTTACTTCGGCAGCACGCTGTTACGCCCCTTGCCCGCGTTGCGTGGCTTGCGCGGTTTAGGCTCCACGCCGATGCGCGGGTCGCGCGCGAGGACAAGCGCGCTCAACGTCGCGGCGGTATCTTCGAAGGCCGCATCGGCTTGCGGCACATAGAGCCATTTGCCGAGCACGGGATGTGCTCGCAACGCCGGGATCGTTTCGATGAGCGACGCATGGTGCTCCCGCGACGTGCAGACAAGTACGCCGTTGAACGGCGCGTCGCGGTCGGCGGCTACGAGGCACAGCAGGCCGTCCAGATACGCGGCGTCGCAGCCGAACATGGGCTTGCAGAGGTAGCTGGGCTCGCGCTCGAAGGCGTCGAAGATCCAGAGCAGCGAGTTGCGGATTTTGGACGGCATGGCGTGACGTGGCAGAGATGGGGAAATGCGCGGCGCGGTGAAACGGCCATTTTAGTGGCGGCTGTGCGGCCGTGCGCGCCGCCGCCAGTCCATGCCGACGCTTTCCTTGACATCGCGCGCTCGCCGTCTATGCTTAACCGCATGGTTAAGTATGAAGACGACACCCTCGACCGCACCTTCGCGGCGCTCGCCGATCCCACGCGGCGCGCGCTGCTCGCGCGCCTCTCGCAGCACGACGATCTTTCTGTGAGCGCGCTCGCGCAGCCGTTCTCGATGTCGTTGCCCGCGGTCATGAAGCATCTGGATGTACTCGCCCAGGCGGGCCTCGTCACGCGCGCGAAAACCGGCCGCACCGTGGCGTGCCGGCTCGCCGCGGGGCCGATGGAGGACGCGATGCAGTGGCTCGCGCACTATCAACGCTTCTGGAGCGAAACGCTCGATCGACTCGCCGCTTTCGTGGAGGAAGATGCATGTCTACCCAGCCCGCAGCCGGACCCGGCACCTGGCAAGCTCCAAGTCTCACCATCCGGCGGCGGCTCAACGCCACTGCCGCGAAGGTCTACGCCGCGTGGACGCAGCCGGCGCAGCTGATGCGCTGGATGCAACCGCTCGACAACACTTGCATCCACGCTGAAGCGGATGTGCGCGTGGGCGGGCGCTTTCGCGTGATCATGCGCGGCGCGAACGGCGAGGAGCACGACGTGAGCGGCACGTATCTCGAAGTCGTGCCGGACGAAAAGCTCGTATTTACGTGGGCGTGGCGCAGCACGCCGGAGCGCGAGTCGCTCGTCACGGTGACGCTGCGCGCCGATGGGCCCGCCACCGACCTCACGCTCAAACACGAACGCTTCTTCGACGAAGCGGCGCGCGATTCGCATAACGAGGGTTGGACAAGCGCGATGGATCAACTGGTGGCGCTGTTCGCCTGAACGGCGCGCATGTAACCGAAAGGAGGATTGGACGATGGAGACGCACAAGATCGTTTCGGAGGCCGAATGGCTTGAGGCCCGCAAGGCGTTGCTGGCAGAGGAGCGCGCATTCACGCATGCACGCGACGCGCTGGTGGCGAAGCGTCAGGCGCTGCCGTGGGTGAAAGTCGAGAAAACCTATACGTTCGATACGCCGCAAGGTGCGCGCACGCTTGCCGAGCTATTCGGGTCGCGCAGCCAGCTGATCATTTACCACTTCATGCTGGGGCCGGAGTGGGAAGAGGGATGCCCGGGCTGCTCGTTCCTCTCCGACCACGTGGACGGCATGCTGCCGCATCTGGAGCATCACGACGTGACCTACGTGGCCGTATCGCGCGCGCCGCTCGCGAAGATCGAGGCGTTCAAGCGGCGCATGGGCTGGCGCTTTCCGTGGGTGTCGTCGAATGCGAGCGACTTCAACTTCGACTATCACGTGTCGTTCAGCGAGACCGACAAGGCGCGCGGCAAGGCAATCTACAACTACACCGAGCAGGAATACATGAGCGACGAACTGCCCGGCGTCAGCGCGTTCTATCGCGACGAAGCGGGCAACGTGTACCACACGTATTCAACATACGCGCGCGGCGGGGACATGCTGATCGGAACGTATGCGATGCTGGAACTCACCGCGAAGGGGCGCAACGAAGAGAAGGACATGCGCGAGTGGATGCGTCACCACGATCGCTATGAAGATGCGCCCGCGCAGTCATCGTGCTGTGCGCACGAGAAGCAGTAAATGCCGTGCAATAAGGATAGGCAGTTGTTAGTACAGCGAAAGGATGCTGCGATGTCAGCGTAAGAAATGGGCTAGAGCGACATCTCGAACGCGGGGCGCAGCAGCACTTCGATCGCCATCACGATCAGTCCCATCGCGCTGGCGGCGAGCGTCAGCGTGCCATATTCATCGTAGCGCGTGTCGTAGAGGCACGCGACGATGATCAGGACGGCCAGCAGATTGGTCAGCCAGTAGAAGTTCAGCGCGAGTAGCATCGGCGTATCCGGTGCCGGCGCGCAACGCGCCAGCAGCTAGTGCAAGACGCTCGGATTCTAGCGAATCGACCTTACGGATACGCAACAATAACGTGCTCTACAGCACTTATCTTTGCGGTTTTGGCATCTCTTTACGAATCCAGTCGGTGACCGAAGTGCGCTGCGGCTGCCAGCCGAGCAGCTTGCGGGCGCGCTCGCCGCGCACGCGGCTGTTCGAGCCGAGGCCGTACGACGCCATCTCATAACCCCATTCCTCGATTGCTGCTTCGAGCGGCCAGTCCTGCGGCGCGCCGAGACCCATCACATCGGCGAGCGCCGTGGTCATGTCGCGGAAATTCGCTTCGCCGCTTTCGACAAAGTAGAACGTGCCCGCCGGCGTATTTTCGAGCGCGAGGCGATAGAGTTCGGCCACGTCGTCGACATGCACGTTCGACCAGATATTCAGGCCGCGCCCGACGTGGCGCATCACGCCACTCTTCTGCGCCTGACGGATGAGCCGCGGCAGTTGCACGCTTGCGGCGCCCGGCACGGCGCCCACGCCATAGATCAGCGTGTTGCACAGCACGGCGCTCTTCACGCCGCGCGCCGCCGCCGCGAGCACGAGATTATCGATCGCCACGCGCGGCGCCTTGTCGGCGGTCGGCTCGGGCAGGGCGTCTTCGTAATAGATGCGATCGGTCGCTTCGCCGCCCGACGCGTCGCCCACGATGCTCGAGCCGCTCGTGTGCAGGAGCGGCTTGCCGGAGCCTGCGAGCGCGTCGATGAGCGCCTCGACCGCGCCGCGATGGTCGCTGCTGGCCGCGTTGATCACGGCGTCGGCGGCGCGCGCTTGCTCCATCAGCGTCGCACGGTCGTCGAGATCGCCCTGCACGGGTGTGATGCCGAGTTTTTCGAGGTCGGCGAACTGCTCGGGGCGGCGTACGAGGCCGCGCACCGTGTGGCCCGCGCGCACGAGATGCGCTGCGATCGTGCCGCCGATAAAACCGCCTGCGCCTGTCACGAATACTTTCATGGGTTGCTCCTGGTTCTGTTCGATTTGCGACGGCGATCAGTATCGGCGCATTCCGGCTTTGCAAAAACCGCTTTAGTCTCAAATGAATCTTGACTCGCGATCAATAATGCGGACGACGACGAGCCGCACCGCGCTCAGGCCGTTGCGTGGGTGGCACGAGTGAAGGGCAATGGCACGTCGGCGGGAATCGGGCATTCGTACGGCTTGCCGCGACGGCGTTCGATCAATTCGGCTTTCGCTTCGGCCGCGAGCCGTGGGTGGGCGAGCAGATCCAGCGCGGCGGCGGCCAGCGTTTTCGCTGCGAGCAGCATGCCTTTGTGCGCAAGGGAGGTCTTGCCTTGCGCGACCAGCTGCCACGAATGGAAGGGCGTGCCGAACGCGAAGCAGCTCACGAAGCATTGCGCCGTCGGCGTGACCCAGCTGACGTCGCCGACGTCGGTCGAGCCATAGAGCGGTTTTTCGTTGCCTGGCTCGTAGGGATCGATGCGGTCGAAAAGCGGTTGCGGTTCGCGCCACGCATGGGTGAGCGAGCGCGCCGCGCTGTCTATGTCCTCGGCGCTCAAGGTTTCCTGTTGGAGCGCGCGTGCGAACGCGGTCTCGGGCTCGCTCCAGGCGGGCGCGCCGAACGCATGCAGATGGCGATCGACGACGCGGTTGAGGATCGTGTTTTGCAGCAGGTTCGAACAGGCCTTGTCGAACACGATCTCGAGACGGCAGCCCGTCATCAGCGCCGCGCCGCGCGCGACGTCGCACACGCGCGCGTAGAGATCGCGCGCCTGATCGTTGCGAGGCGCACGCACGAGGTAGAGCACTTCGGCGTTCGCCTGCACGACATTCGGCGAGAGTCCGCCCGTGTTGGTCACGGCGTAATGCACGCGCGCTTCCGGCAGCATATGCTCGCGCAGATAGTTGACGCCCACGTTCATCAATTCGACGGCGTCGAGGGCGCTGCGTCCGAGATGCGGTGACGCGGCCGCGTGCGACGCCCGGCCGTGAAACCGGAAGTACGCCTGAATATTGGCGAGCGAACTGGCCGCGAACACGCCTGTGTGCGTCGCGGGGTGCCACGAGAGCGCGGCGTCGACGTCGTCGAAGCAGCCGGCGCGCGCCATGAAGGTTTTGCCGGAGCCGCCTTCCTCGGCCGGGCAGCCGTAGAAGCGCACCGTGCCGGGCCGGCCGGTCGCTTTCAACTCGGCGGCAGCGGCGACCGCCGCGAGATGCGCGGCGGTGCCGAGCAGATGGTGGCCGCAACCGTGGCCGTTGCCGTTGGCGATGTCGCTGGCGGGATGGCAGGCGAGTGCGCCTGCTTCCTGACTCAGCCCCGAGAGCGCGTCGTATTCGCCAAGGATCGCGACCACCGGCGCGTTATCGGCCGTGGCGGCGCCTTGCGAGTCGTTCGTGTATTCGGCGACGAAAGCAGTGGGTATGCCGGCAACGCCGCGTGTCACGCGAAAGCCCGCGGCTTCGAGTGCGTCGATATGCAGGGCCGCCGAGACGGTTTCCTCGTAGCGCACTTCGGCGAGTTGCCAGATGGCGTCGGCGAGCGCGGTGTAGCGCGGCGCATGTTCGTCGATGAATGCGGTGGCGAGCGAGGCGAGAGCGGTAGGAGGTGTCATGGTTTCGAGGCAGGTGAGAGAGTCGATCAGAATTTTTTGCGCAGACCGAGCGCGACGACGAGCGGATTGAGACCCGGCGACGCGAGCGGATCGGAGCCGAACGAGAGCTGGGACTGGCCCTGGTTGCGGAATCCGCCCACGCGCGCGTACAAGCCGGTGAGCTTGGAGAACTGATAGTCGTAGCCGAGCAGCAGGCCGAACGCGCTGTCCTCGCGGCCCGACACGTTGCGGTAGATCGCACCGGCGCGCACGGCGTGCGGCCCCTGCGACCACACCGCGCCGAGCGAGTACACGCTCGCCACGTAAGTGTTGATGGCGGTGGGGCGCGTGAGCGTGAAGGTCGCCGAAGCGCCGAGCGCGCCGAACTGATAGAGCGCGCTTGCCATCACGAGGTCGGTGCGCGGACCGTCCGGTGTGCCAGGTGCCTTGCCGTGCGGCGTGTCGGCCCAGATCGCGTTGTACGAGACGGTGAGGTCGAGCGGACCGTTCGCGTAGTCGACGAGTCCGCCCACGTTGCGGGCGACTGGACTCGCGCCGGCCTCGTTGCGCAGTGCGTAGAGCACGGTCGCGCTCAGGCCGTTGTAAGTCGGCGTCTGATAGCTCACGGCGTTGTCCACGCGCGCCTGCACGGTCGTCGCGCCGGGGCCCAGGTCGCCGACCGCGAGCACGGCGCTCGCCCACGGCGACAGCATGCCGACGGCATAGAACGGGTCGGCGCCTTCGGGTGGAATTGCCGGATACTGCTTGCCGAGTTTCAGGCGGCCCCAGCGCTCGGAGCCGATCCAGAGATTGGCCTCGCGATTGAACATCGAGGTGGCGCTCTGCTGCTGGCCGTTCATCAGGTTGATGCCGCCTTCGAGCTTGAAACCCGAGTAGACGCCCGCACCCAGGTCCTCGGAGCCGGTGATGCCCCAGCGCGAGGTGGACGCGCCGCCGCTTTGCAGTCGCAGCGCGGTGTCTCCGCTGTTGTTCGAGTATTGCAGGAAGCTGTCGACGGCGCCGTAGACCGTCATCGACGCCTGCGCGCCATGAGCGGCCAAGGCGAGGATTGCCAGCGCGAGTGGGCGCAAGCATTGCGAAGCGGTGGGAAAGAATGTCTTCATGTCTCTAATGTTGTTGGTCTGATGGATCACGGATGCGATGCGCACGGGACTCAAGCTGGCGCGCGCACGCCTGCCTCCGACGCGCCGAAGGCGCACCGGAAAGACGAAAAAGCAGACGTTGCCCAGGAGGGGCGCGGTGCGAGCGATGGTTAGCGCTCGATCACCGTGCGGTCATTGCGCGGCGCCGATGCCGCGCCGTTCGGGAAAGCTCGCGATGGCGACGAGGCTGACCGTGCCCGCCGCGAGCAGATACCACGCGGGCGACATGGCGTCCCCGGTGTGCTGGAGCAGCCACGTGACGTTGAATTGCGCGAAGCCGCCGAAGACCGTCACGCCCACGCTGTAGATCACCGCGAGCGCCGTGGCGCGCACCCGCTGAGGAAAGGCTTCCATGATGAGCAGAAAGAACGACGAGGTACCGAGCGTCGCGAGCCCCATGACGACGGTAACGATCGCGATCAGCACGGGGATCGACGGTGAACTGAGCAATACGCGAAACGACGGATACACGCACAGCAGCGAAAGCAGCGTGGTCACGAACACGAGCGGCTTGCGGCGCGGCAGGCGGTCGATGATGCACAGGCCCGCGAGCAGCGCGGCGAGCGTCATCGTCAGACCCGAAGCGCAGCCGGCGAGGAACGACGTCGCCACCGGCAGATGCAGCGCGCGCACCGCGTAACCCGGCATATAGAACACCATGATGTAGAGCATCGAGGTCGGCCCGACGATCATCAGCACGCCGAGCAGCAGGCGCGATTTGTAGCCGGCGAGCAACTCGCGCACGGCGCTCTGCGTTTTCGGTTCCGGCGTGTGGGTTTCGTCGAGATGGCGGCGGATGTACAAGCCGACCGGTCCGACCAGCAGGCCGAACAGAAAAGGCAGGCGCCAGCCCCAGGCTTCGAGCGCATCGGGCGGCAGCACGGCCGAAAGCAGCGCGCCGCTGAGCGCGCCGAGCAGCGCCGCGACGCCCTGGCTCATCATCTGGAAACTCACCATGAAGCCGCGCCGCGAGAGCGGCCCCGACTCCATGAGAAACGCCGTCGCGGTGCCGATTTCGCCGCCCGCCGACAACCCTTGCAGCAGACGGCCCGCGACCACCGCGATCGGCGCGGCAACGCCGATCTGCGCGTAAGTGGGGGTGAGCGCGATGAGCGCCGTGCCGGCCATCATCAGCGCGATGGTGAGCGTGAGCGCGGCCTTGCGCCCCTTGCGGTCCGCGTAGCCGCCGATCAGCACGCCGCCGAGCGGCCGCATCACGAAGCCCACGCCGAAGGTCGCGAGCGCGAGCAGCATCGAGCCCGCGCCGGAATCGACCGGGAAGAACGCCTTGGCGATCAGCGCGGCGAAGTAGCTGAACACGGTGAAGTCGAACATCTCCAGCGCATTGCCGGCGGATGTGGCGATGATCGTACGGGTCCGCGAGCCTCGGTGGGAAGCAGCTGAGGCGGTGTCGATCGATGAGGCGAGGTTTTGCTGCACGCGCGGTCTCCTTGATTGATATATCGCGCATTGCGTCGGGACAAACGTCGCGCAATGTCATGCGGCAAATCATAGGAACGTCTCTATAATCGAAATAGACATAAATTCTTATTCCGATAAAAACGGTTTATCAGGTGAATCCCGCGTCAGAACTGACATCCATGTCGCGGCGTGCAGCGCTGCCAGCGTCGTCCGGCGCAGACCGCTTCGCGAAGGCGCATAGGTCATGAAGCTGCATCAGTTGCGCGCACTCGTGGCGGTGGCGCGGGCGGGCAGCGTGCACGAGGGCGCGCGCCTGCTGTGCGTGACGCAGCCTGCCGTCACGCGTGCGCTGCGCGATCTCGAAGACGAAGTGGGGCTCTTGCTCATGACGCGCAGTTCATCGGGCGTCACGCTCACGAGCGACGGGCGTGTGTTGCTCGCGCGCGCGGAGCTGATCGTCAACGAAATCCTGCGTACCGAGAACGCGTTGGCGAACCTGCGCGATCAGCGTCAGGGGTGCGTGACAATCGGCGTGACGCCGCTCGCAGGCATCAGCGTCCTGCCGGGCGCGTACGACCGGTTCCGGCAGCGTATGCCCGACGTCGCGCTCGAGTTCGTCGAACACGCGCCTTCGCAGCTCGTCGAACTGTTGAAGAACGGCGAGCTGGATTTCGCACTTGCCCCGAGCGTGCAGCCGCGCGAGTTCGCGACGGTGCGTTGCGTGGAGTTGGCGACGTTTCCGATGTGGTTCGCTGTGAGCCGTCGCGGTGGTTTGACGAAGGCGAAGTCGCTCATCGATCTTCAGGATGCCGAATGGCTGCACACGGGGCCGTCGGAGGAGTTTCGCGCGTTTCTCGCCGCACAGTTTGCCGAGGCGGGTTTGCCGCCGCCGCGCCGGGTGACGCGCTGCGCCTCGCAGGCGCTCTATTACGGGCTCGCGCTCAACGCCAACGTGGTGACATCGTGGACGCATCTCGCCTTGCGCGCCGAAGAGGCGCTCGAGCATCTGCAAACGCTCGACCTGATCGGGCAGCCGCCCGCGCGACGGCTCTACCTGCTGTTCCGCCGAGATGCGGTGCTAACCGCGATGGCCCAACGCTTTGTCGATTGCATCACCGAAACCATTCAGGCGATCGACGAAACGCCGCGCGGCCGCGGTGCGCCTGCCAGACGGCCGACGGCGGCACGCTGAGCGCGCCTTGCCGAGCGCCGCTGGCGTCTCACGCAGACGCTTGGCGTTGCCCGCGCCGTGGGCGACAATCCGGGCGCTAGAGGCGCGCCGCACCCGTTGCGTGCCAACGCAGTCCAGGCGCGAACCGACCATGAAAACCTCCACCGACGAACTGCTCGTATTCGTCACCGTGATCGATGCGGGGTCGATCACCGCCGCCGCCGAAAAGCTCGAGCAAACCGTATCCGGCGTGAGCCGCGCGCTGACGCGGCTCGAAAAGCAGCTGGGCGTCGCGTTGATTTTGCGCACCACGCGGCGCTTGCAGCTCACGGAGGAGGGCGAGCTGTTCCTCGATCGCGCCCGCGCCATTCTCGCGGCGATGGCCGATGCCGAAGAGGCCGTCACGCGCCACCGCGAGCGTCCTTCGGGGCGCTTGCGCGTGGATGCGGCCACGCCGTTCATGCTTCACTGCATCGTGCCGCACGTCGCGGCGTTCGCCGACGCGTATCCCGAGATCGAACTCGAGCTCACGAATAACGAGCGCATCGTCGATTTGCTGGAGCAGCGCGTGGATATCGCCATTCGCATCGGCACGCTGCAGGACTCCACGCTGCACGCGCGCTCGCTCGGCACGAGCCGTTTGCGCATCGTCGCGAGTCCCGGCTATCTCGCGGCGCACGGCACGCCGCGCAGCGTGGCCGCGTTGCGCGAACATCGGCTGATCGGTTTTACGGCGCCCGCGCATCTGAACGGCTGGCCGCTGCGTGCGGCCGGCGGCGGCGAAGCGGGCGCGGCCGCAAGGACGCAAGAGACCGAATCCGGCTACACCATCGCGCCCGCGCTTTTGGCGTCGAGCGGCGAGACGATACGCCAGCTCGCGCTCGCCGGAAGCGGCATCGCGTGCCTTTCCGACTTCCTCACCACGGCCGACCGTGGGGCGGGACGCCTCGTCACGGTGCTGGACGACGCGCTGATCGAATCGCGCCAGCCGATCCACGCCGTGTACTACCGCAGCGCGGCGCTTGCGGCGCGCGTGCAGTGCTTTCTCGCGTTTATTGGGGGCAGGCTGCAACTCGATACGTGACGGTCGCTCGCGGCCTTCTCGTGGATAGTCCCAGGCCACAAGGGCCGCAAAGAGGAGTTGTATAGACAGGCGCGCCAGGCTAGACTTCGGCCACTTTCGCGACTTGTATAGACAGGATTCGACCATGCTCCCGACCCTTCGCCTCACGCCCGGCCATCTGACCCTGCCCCAACTGCGCCAGATCGCGCGCGAGGCAGTGCGGCTCGAGCTCGATCCGGCCAGCTTCGCGGCCATCGACGCCGGCGCACGCGCCGTTGCCGAGATCACGGCAAAGGGTGAGCCCGCCTACGGCATCAATACGGGCTTCGGGCGTCTGGCGAGCACGCACATCCCGAGCGACCAGCTCGAACTGCTGCAGCGCAACCTGGTGCTTTCGCACGCCGTGGGCGTGGGCGAGCCGATGTCGCGTCCGGTCGTACGCCTCTTGATGGCGCTGAAGCTCTCGAGCCTCGGCCGCGGCTACTCGGGCATCCGCCGCGAAGTGATGGACGCGCTCATCACGCTCTTCAACGCCGACGTGCTGCCGCTCATTCCCGTGAAGGGCTCGGTCGGCGCCTCGGGCGACCTCGCGCCGCTCGCGCATATGTCGGCCGTGCTGCTCGGCATTGGTGAAGTGTTCATCCGCGGCGAGCGCGCCAGCGCAGAGGCGGGTCTGGCGGCCGCAGGCCTCAAGCCGCTCGCCCTGCAGGCGAAGGAAGGTCTCGCGCTGCTCAACGGCACGCAGGCATCCGCCGCGCTCGCGATCTACAACATGTTTGCGATCGAAGACCTGTACCGCACGGCGCTCGTATCGGGCGCGCTCTGCGTGGATGCAGCGGCTGGCTCGGTCAAGCCGTTCGACGCGCGCATTCACGAATTGCGCGGCCATCGCGGCCAGATCGATGCGGCCGCGGCCTATCGCACGCTGCTCGAAGGCTCGGCGATCAATCTCTCGCATCGCGACTGCGGCAAGGTCCAGGACCCGTACTCGCTGCGCTGCCAGCCGCAGGTGATGGGCGCGTGTCTCGACCAGATGCGCCACGCGGCGCAGGTGCTGCTCATCGAGGCGAACGCGGTGTCGGACAACCCGCTGATCTTCCCGGAAACGAACGAAGTGCTGTCGGGCGGCAACTTCCACGCCGAGCCGGTGGCCTTCGCCGCCGACAATCTCGCGTTGGCCGCAGCCGAAATCGGCGCGCTCGCCGAGCGTCGCATCGCACTGCTGATCGACGCCACGCTGTCGGGCCTGCCGCCTTTCCTCGTGAAGGACGGTGGCGTGAACTCGGGCTTCATGATCGCGCACGTCACGGCAGCAGCGCTCGCTTCGGAAAACAAGACGCTCGCGCATCCGGCCTCGGTCGATTCGCTGCCGACTTCGGCGAACCAGGAGGACCACGTTTCGATGGCGACGTTCGCCGCGCGCAAGCTCGCCGATATCGCCGACAACACGGCCAACATCCTCGCGATTGAGTTGCTCGCGGCAGCCCAGGGCGTGGACCTGCGCGCTCCGCACCACACGAGCCCGGCGCTCGCGCACGTGATGCAGTCGGTGCGCGCCGAAGTGCCGCATTACGACCTCGACCGTTACTTCGCGCCGGACATCGAAGCGATCACGCGTCTCGTGCAGAACGGCGCGATCGCTTCGCACAGCCCGCTCTCGTTCGAATCCGAGGCGCGCTAAGCCGCGTTGCTGTGGCACGGGCCAATGCGATGAACGCTCCCGCATACCAGGGCATCAAGGACTTCATCCTCGCGCGCATTCACGCCGGTGAGTGGAGCGAGGGCGACCAGGTGCCTTCGGAGAACGAACTGGCGCGCGAGTTCAAGGTCGCGCGCATGACCGTGAACCGGGCGCTGCGCGAACTCACCGCGGAACAGGTGCTCACGCGTGTGCAGGGTGCGGGCACGTTCGTCGCGCGGCCCAAATACGAATCGACGCTCGTCGCCATCCGCAGCATCTCCGACGAAATCCTCGCGCGCGGGCACCGGTACCGCGCCGAGGTGCTCGAGATCGGCGTGCATCGCGCCGACGAGGCGCTCGCCGTAGAAATGGGGCTCGCCGCGAACGACCAGGTGTTCAACTCGCGCGTGCTCCACTTCGAGAACGACGAGCCCGTACAACTCGAAGAGCGCTGGGTCAATCCGGCCATCGCGCCCGACTACGCGGCGCAGGACTTCACGCATATCACGCCGAACCAGTACCTCGTGCATGTCGCGCCACTGCAGGGCGTGGAGTACCGCATCGAGGCGCTCGCCCCCGAGGCCGATACGCGCGTGCACCTCAACATGGGCGAGTCCGAGCCGTGCCTCGTGTTGCACCGGCGCACGCGCTCGCGCGGGCTCGTCGCTTCGGTCGCCAATCTCTGGCATCCGGGCAGTCGCTACCGCTTCACCGGGCATTTCTAGCAGGGCCGCCCAGACGCGCGCCACGCGCGCTGCGCGGCACACCGCCATTTCCTCAGCCTTTTTCGCGTACCCGGCCGATTTGCGCCGGCATGCGTCTTGCTGCCGTTGCAGATCGCCGACAACATCGCGCCAATCGGGCCGGACGGCGCGGGAAATCGCGCGTGCAGCGCCGCAGCCCGTATTATTGAGACGTGACGCGAACGAAGGAGGAGCGCCGTAATGGACGATGCCAACGCCACGCTCATGCCGATGTGGCGGGCCAATCTGGCGCTGCTCACGCGCGAGGTTGGGTCTGCGACGCGGCTCGCGCGCATGATGACGTTTTCCGCGAGCTACATGAAGCTGATCGTGTCGGGCGAGCGCGACTTCAGCGCGGAGTTCGTGCGCGGCGTGGAAGCCGTCACGGGCCTGCCCGAAGGCTGGATGGACGTGAAGCACGAGAGCACCGACGTGCCCGACGAGACGCGCGAGGCGATCGCGAGCGAGACGCCGCGCGCGCGCTTTCGCGGCACGGCGCATCCGGTGCGCAAGGCGCCCGTGCTGCGCGTGGAGCCGATTTTCGGCCAGGGCGCGAAGCGCGAGGAGGCGCCGGCCACGCCAGACGTTCACCGGCGTCTTGCGGGCATGCGCAAGATCCGCGATCTCGCGGCGCAGGACGTGCGCAAGCTCGAGCGCTACTTGAGCGTGCCGCCGGTCGAGCCTGCGGTGCTGCGCTCGCGCATTGAAGACGTCATTAATTACGCCGACCCCGACGAGCGCGTGCGCGCCGATCTCGAAGGGCGGCTCGAACAGATCGAGAAACATCGCGAGATGCTGCTGCGGCATGTCTCGCGCCTCTACGCGCTGCTTTCGCGGCTGGGCGACGAATGATTCGTTGCCCGAATCATCGTTTGAAGCGACGCCGTCTGATGAATCAGCGCTCCTGCACGCGCAGCTCCGTGAGTATCTGATCGGCGAGAAAGTCGCACGGCGGGCGGTTCGAGCGCGCGCTGCGTGCGAGCACCACTTCCAGCTCGGGCAGCGCCGGCAGGCCATGCTGGCGGCCGAGCGTGACGAACGTCTCGGGCACCGCGCAGCGCGCGAGCGGCGCGATGGCGAGACCCGCGGCCACCATGCTGCACAGGCCCATCAGGCTTGGGCTTTCATATGAAGTGCGATAAGCGATCTTCGCGCGCTCCAGCGCCTGGATCGCGTTCGTGTGCGCGACGCTGCCGCCGCCGAAGAGGGCGACCGGCAGCGGGCGCTCGCGCCAGATCTCGCGCCCGCTCGCCGCGCTGACCGCCGCGGGCGGTGCGGCCCACACCATCGGCTCGAAGCGGATGAACTCGCCCGCCAGTCCGTGCGTGCGCGTGATGCAGGCGAGGTCGATCTTGTTGTCTTTCAGGAGCGGCATGAGCGCGCTGCTCGGCAGCCCGATCACCTGAATTTCCACCTTCGGCCAGTTCGCCGAGAACTTGCGCAGCACCGGCGGCATGAGGGAAGACGCATAGTCGTCGGGCACGCCGATCGACACGCGGCCTGTCACCTCCGGGTGCGCGAGCGAGGCCCACGCTTCGTCGCGCAGCGCGAGCATGCGCCGCGCGTAGGCGATGAGCGTCTGGCCGTCGGGCGTGGGCGTGACGCTGCGCGGCGCGCGGATGAAGAGCGGCTTGCCGATGGATTCCTCGAGCGCGCGGATCTGCATGCTGAGCGCCGCCTGCGAGCGGTGCACGAGCGCGGCGCCGCGCACGAAGCTGCCGGCGTCGGCGACGGCCACCACCATGGCGAGCACGTCGAGGTCGAGGGTCTTCATTGGTATAAGAAAAATTGATCGAAGGCTTCAATATAACGCGTTTGTCTGAACGCGGGGGCAGGCCGATACTGGGGACGTACCGACCCTTCGCGCCGTTCCCCGCGCAGTCCTTCGCCGCAGTTCTTCGCTTCTGGGAGAAGCCCATGTTGATGTCGCCGCCCGTCGATTTGACCTACGAACGATTCCAGCAACTGAACATGCGGCTCGACATGTCGCGCGGCAAGCCTTCGCCCGAGCAGCTCGATCTTTCGCAGGCGCTCATCGACGAAGCGGGGCAGGCGGGCTATCTCGCGCGCGACGGCTTCGATTGCCGCAACTATGGCCTCGCGAGCGGCTTGCCCGAGGCGCGCGAGCTGGGCGCGGAACTGCTCGGCGTGCCGGCCGCGCAGGTGATCGCGGCGGGCAATTCGAGCCTCGAACTGATGCACGACGCGCTGACGTTCGCGCTGTTGCATGGCGTGCCGGTGGGCGAGGGCGCGGACATCGGTGCGCCGTGGCGCGCGCAGGGCGAGATCGCCTTCCTGTGCCCGGTGCCGGGCTATGACCGCCACTTCGCGATCTGCGAGGCGCTCGGCGTGCGCATGATCGCCGTGCCGATGCGCGAGGACGGCCCCGACATGGACCGCGTGGAAGCGCTGGTGCGCGACGATCCGTCGATCAAGGGCATGTGGTGCGTGCCGCTCTACAGCAACCCGACGGGCGCGATCTGGTCCGACGCGGTCATACGCCGTCTTGCCGCCATGCCTGCCGCGCCCGACTTCCGTCTCTTCTGGGACGATGCCTACCGCTTCCACCCTCTCACCGACGACGTGCTCGCGACGCTCGACGTGTTCGAGGCCTGCGCGGCGGCGGGTCATGCGCAGCGCGCGCTGATGTTCGCATCGCTTTCGAAAGTGACGTTCGGCGGCGGGGCGTTCGCGTGGCTCGCCGCCGCGCCGCGCAACGTGGCCTGGTGGCAGAGGCATTCGGCCGTGCGCACCATCGGGCCGGACAAGCTCAACCAGTTGCGCCATGTGCGCTTTCTGCGCGACCGCGCAACGCTCACTGAACTGATGGCGCGCCATCGGGTGCTCCTCAAGCCGAAGTTCGACGCTGTCGACGAGGTGTTCCGCGAGCGCCTCGCCGCCGTGCCCGGCGTGAGCTGGAACGTGCCGCGCGGCGGCTATTTCATCAGCCTCTATGCACCCGAGGGCTGCGCGCGGCGCACCGTCGAACTCGCGGCGTCGGCGGGCCTTGTCCTCACGCCTGCGGGCGCGGCGTTTCCGTATGGCGTCGATGCGCGCGACAGCCATCTGCGGATTGCGCCGTCGTATCCGTCGCTCGACGAGGTGCGCCTCGCCGCCGAAGGCATCGCGCTTTCGCTGCTGCGCGCCGTCGACGAACGCAGGGCGTAGCGCTCAGGGCCGGCTCGGCGGCTCTCGCGTCGATGTGCTACAACGGCAGACGTAGCCCACGAATGTAGCCAAACTCACGCGAGGTTGCCGTGCAAGGTCTCGCCGCTTCCCTGCAACGCGCGCTTGCCCAACGCGAGCGCGAAGGCCGCGCCGATAGCGGCCGTGCGCCGACGGCGCGTCCGCTCGCGGCGGGCGCGGGCTGGTCGGTCGACGACGTCGTCTGTACGCTCGGGCCCGGCGACCGGCCTTACGAGGAGCGCCACTCGAGCGCGTGCCTCGCCATCGTGGCGGCAGGCGTGTTCGGCTACCGCAGCGGCAACGCACGCGCGCTCATGACGCCCGGCGCGCTCATGCTGGGCGAAACCGGCGCCTGCTTCGAATGCGGGCATCGTCATGCGGCGGGCGACCGCTGCCTTTCGTTCCATTACGACCCGGCCTGGCTCGACGAGCAGGCCGCGGCTGCGGGGCTCGCGCCAGGCGCGAGGCGCTGGCGGGCCGCGCGGGTGCCGCCGGTGCGCGCGCTCGCGCCGCTCGTGGCGCACGCTTGCGCCGCCGCGCTCGAGCAGGAACGGAGTCCCGCGAGCGAGTTCGGCGGCGCAGCGTGGGATGAAATCGCACTGGAACTGGCGCTCGCAACCTTGCGTGTGGTGGCGAGCGGCAAGGACGCGCTTGCGCCAGCCACGCCGGGCGCCGCCGCGGCGGCACGCGTGGTCGCGACGCTGCGCATGATCGACGAGACGCCCGACGACGCGCATACGCTTGCCAGCCTTGCGAGCGCGGCGGGTGTGAGCGAGTTCTATTTTCTGCGCACGTTCTCGGCCGTGGCCGGTGTGACCCCGCATCAGTACTTGCTGCGTGCGCGGCTGCGCGCCGCCGCGCTGCGTCTCGCCGCCGACGACGAAGCGAAAATCGTCGACGTTGCCCTCGCGAGCGGATTCAATGACCTGTCGAACTTCAACGCCGCGTTTCGCGCGGAGTTCGGCGCGAGTCCGCGTGCGTGGCGTGCCGGGCAGCGCGGGCGCCACCTCGCGCAGACCTCATGGCCGAACGCCGCGCAAGCGGCTGTGCGCACCTGAGGCGCCCATGACGCGAGGCGAGTGGTTCAGGCGCGGCGGCCTGTGCGTCGCGTCGTGCCTTGCGTTGTCCCTCGCGTTGCTCGTTGCGTTCGCGAGCGGACAAGCCCGCGCACAAGCGAGCGACGGAAGCCCCGGAAGTGCCGCACAAATCGACCTCCCTGCGTTCACGCTCGAGCGCGACGTGCATCTTTTCGTCGTGCAGCAGGACGGCTCGGTCGTCGAGGACGACGACACCGTGCTGCGCGCGAACACGACTGCCGGCGTGGACGAGATTGCGCAGCGCTACGTCTGGTTCAATAAGGATATCGAAACGATCACGAAACTCGCGGCCGAAACCATCGACCCGGACGGCACCGCGCACGCCGTTGGCGCGAGCGGTATACGCGACGTGCAGGAGCCGCGCTCGGCGGGCGCGCCCACGTTCGAGGACGGCGTGCTGCGCACGGTGATCTTTCCTGGCGTCCAGGTCGGCTCGCGCGTGCATCTGCATTTTGCGAAGCGCCGTGCGAAAGCGCTGGAAGCGGGCACGTTCTCGTACTTCGTCGAGCCGACCGGCGAACCCGTCGAATTTCAACGCCTCATCTTCGATCTGCCCGCCAACGTGCCGCTTCACGCCGATGCGCGCGGCTATACGGCGCTCGCTCCCGAGACGGCGAACGGCCGCACCCGCTACGCGTTCGACTACCGGCACGGCCCCTATGCGCCGCTCGAAGCGGGCGCGGTGGCCTATGTGAACTGGGGCGACCGGCTGATGGTCTCGACCGTGCCCGACTTCGCCGCGTTCGCCGCGCGCTACCGCGAAGCCGCCGCCGATCCCACCTCGGCCGATGCGGCCATCGCATCGCTTGCTCAAGCGCTCACGTCGGACGTGAGCGACCCGCGCGAGAAGGCGCGCCGCATCTACGACTGGATGCGTTTCAACATTCGCTACGTCGCGCTCTTTCTCGGCGAGACCGCAGCGGTGCCGCATCGCGCGACCGACATCCTGCGCAACCGCTACGGCGACTGCAAGGACCACGTGGCGCTTTTCAGCGCGCTGCTGGCGGCAGTGGGCATCCGCGCCGAGCCCGTGCTGCTCAATCTCGGCCCCGTCTACACGCTGCCGGACGTGCCGGGCTATGGCGCGCACGCGATCAATCACGCGATCGCGTGGCTGCCCGACCTGGGCGTGTACGCCGACACGTCGTCGGGCGGCTACGCGTTCGGCTACTTGCCGCCGGGCGCGATGGACCGGCCCGTACTGCTCGTCGACCAGGGCGTGCTCTCGCGCGCGCCCGCGACCGAGCGGCGCGAGCGCACGGCGCGCCTCTCGCTCGACGTCGCCTCATCCGGCGACGCCGCCTACAGCTATTACGTGCAAGACGAGGGCGCGGGCGCAGAGCCCGAGCGCAATTCGTTTCGCCGCGCGACGCACGCGGGCGCGCAGCAACTCGCAACGCAACGCTTGCGGCTCACGGGCCTCGCCGGCACCGCGCGCGTGAGCACGAGCGCGACGGACGCGACCGACGGCCCGTTTTCGGTGACGATGCAAGGCACGCTCGATCATATGGTTTGGCGCGACGGCACAACCGCGATTCCCGCGACGAGCAGTTTCACGGGCGGCATCGCCACGCAGATCGACAGCTGGCTTGCGCAGCCGCGCCGGACGCAACCGTGGGCGTGCATCGGGGGGGAGTTTGCGGAGAGCGCGCAAATCGAACTGCCCGCGTTCGCGCGCGTGACCGACGTGCCGCACGATACGCAAGTGAGCGACGCGTTTCTCGACTACACATCGCACTACGTGTTCGACGCGCACTCGCTCACGCTGCAGATCGAGCGGCGGCTATCGGCGCGCTTTGGCCACCAGATGTGCACAGCCGACGAATTCGCGCAGATGCGCGACGCGCTCCTGCGGATCGAGCGCGACACGCATGCCCAGATCGTCGTGCGGGCGGCGCCTGCGGCGCAGGCGCGATGAGCGGCGCTCAGCCGCCGCGCGTCGTCACCGGCACCCACACGCCTTTTTTCACCTGCCAGAGCGTGGAGGCGCCGTTCTTGAGCGAGCCATCCGGCTCGAAGGCGATGCGGCCCGTCACGCCGTCGAAGGCAAGCGCCTTGAGCGCGCTGCGGTAAACCTCGGGCTTTGCCGACTTCGCATTGACCATCGCATGGATCGCGGCCCACGCCGCGTCGTAGCCGAACGGCGCGTAGGCGAGCACGTCGGTGCCGAAGCGGCTTTTATAGGCCTGCTCGAAGCGCGGGCCCTCGGGCAGTTGCGCGAGCGGGCGCCCGTATTCCCAGGCCATTGCGCCTTCGGCGGCCGCGCCCGCGTCGCGGATAAAGTCGGCGTTCGCCACGCCCCCGCCGCCCACGAACTGCGCGTTCATGCTGCGCGCCTTCATCTGCTTCACGAGCGCCGCGCCCTGGTGGGCCAGGCCGCCGAAGTAGAGCAGGTCGACATCGGCGGCCTTGATCTTCGATAACTGCGGACCGAAGTCGCTCGCGATGCTTTCCGCGAACTCGCGCGCGACCACGTTGCCGCCATGCTCGCGCACCGCGTGCTCGAACACGTCGGCTTCGCCCTGGCCGAACGCGGTGCGGTCGTCGATGATGGCGACGCGTTTGGCTTTCATCACGTCCACGGCCCACGCGCCGGCTACGCCTGCGTTTTGCGCGTCGTTTGCAATCACCATGAAGGTGTTGGCAAAGCCTTGCGAGGTGATGACCGGATTGGTGGCGGCGGGGCTGATCATCGGAATGCCGGCGCTTTCGTAGATGCGCGAGGCCGGAATGGCCGAGCCCGAGTTGAAGTGGCCGACCACGGCGTTCACGCCCTCGTTCGCGAGCGTTGCGGCGGCCTGCACGCCGAGGCGCGGGTCGCTGCGGTCGTCGATGGGCACGAGTTCGAAGTGCGCCGTCTGCTCGCCTATTTTGAGGTTTTGCGCGTTCGCTTCGTCGAGGGCGAGCCGGACGCCGTTTTCCAGGTCGCGGCCGTAGTTCGCGTAGTCGCCGGAGAGCGGCGAGACGAAACCGATGCGTACGTCGAGTGGCCCGGCGGCCAGCGCGCTGCTGCCGGTGCCAATTGCGCACAGCGTGCCGATCAGGAGTCCGGCTGCAAGCTTGCCCAATTTGCCCAATCTGCGGCGCTTACCGCTCGCACGGCACGCCGTGGCAAATGCGTAGGCGGTGGCGGATCTGGGCGCGGTGGCGAGACTCATCGTGACTCCTTGCGCGGCAGCGGCGCGGTGCTCTTGTGTGCGTTTTTTCCGGGTACGCCGCGCCGCGCGCCGGCCGTGGCGCGTAGGCGGGGCGTCTCGTCTTCGGGTCTTGCCAGGCTTTGCTGGGTCTTGCGGTTAGCGACTGCGGCTTGCCAGAACGTGTTTTACGAACGGCTGCTTGCTCGTGCGGATAGAACTAGTTGTCCCGTTGCAGTTCGAAGAGCGCGTCGCGCAGGCCCACGAGCGGCGCCATGGTGTCGGCGCTCGCCCAGCCTTCGAGGTCGTCGAGCGCGCGATTGCAGCCGTCGAGCACCACGTCGAGATCCACGGGAATGCCGTTGGCGAGCGCGAAGCGAATCGTCGCTTCGAAGCGTTCGCATTCGTCGTCGCCGTACGAGATGTCGAGCGTGTCGGCAATGGTTTGGGCAATGTCGCTGCGCTGGCGCTCGCTTTCGTCGACGAAGTCGATGATGCCGCGCGCGACGTCGGGCGCATGGTAAAGCGCGATGTCGAGCCACACGGCGGCGTCGAAATCGCTTTCGTGACTATGTTCCTCGAAGTATTCGATCGCTTCCTGCTCGTGCGTCTCGCCGGCGTCGACGGCAACGCAAAGCTGCTCGAAATACTCTTCCTGTTCGCTACGGATTGAATCGGACATCGGTCATTCTCTAAAGACGGTGGGCGCCGCGGCCGCTTCCGCCGCCGCATATCATGCGGACCGCATTATAGGCCGCGCGCGCACCTCCTTAGTCTAGGCGGCATCCACCGACCAGGCATCGAACCATTCTCGCGGGCGCGCGATCTGGTCTTGCGCCGCGACGATCTCCAGTTCGTAACGGCCCGCGTCGTAGGTCGCCTTCACCACGGCGTTCACCGCCGCGAGCGTGTGCTCGAACGCGCGGCGCATCGAGTCGCCGAGCATCAGGCGAGCGACGAACACCGCGCTCGTCACGTCGCCCACGCCCACCGGCTGGCGCGCGAATGGGTAGAGCGGGCGCTGGCCGAGCCAGGCTTCGTGCTCGGTCACGACGAGCATGTTGAAGCGGTCAGCGGGGCTGTTGCGGTCGAGCAGATGCTTCACGAGGATCAGCTTCGGGCCGCGCCTGAGCACTTCGCGGCACGCGAGCACGGCTTCTTCAGCGGTTTCGATCTCGCGGCCCACGAGCCGTTGCAGCTCGCTGTGATTGGGCATCATCGCGTCGGCGACCTCGGGCATGTTGCGCACGAGGAACGCCTGGATGCCGGGCTCGACGCGGCAGCCTTTTTCGGTGTCGAGCGTGCCCATCACCGGGTCGCAGAAGTAGCGCGCCTGCGGGTTGGCGGCCTTCACGGCGCGCACCACCTCGATCACGGCCTGGGCCTGCTCGGGCGCACCCAGATACCCCGATAGCACGGCGTCGCAGCGCGGCAGCACGCCGATCGCGCCAATGCCTTCGACGAGATCCACGACTTCGTCCGAGCCGATGGCGGCGCCGCTCCAGTGGCCGTATTGCGTGTGATTCGAGAACTGCACCGTGTTGAGCGGCCAGACGTTCACACCGAGGCGGCGCATGGGAAACACCGCGGCGCTGTTGCCCGCGTGACCGAACACGACGTGCGACTGGATGCTCAGAACATTTTTCATGGCCGGTCCAGATTTCGTTGTGGCTCGCGGCGCGCAACGCACGCCGCGCCTTGCGCAGGTGCAGCAACGATAACCGAATTCTCCGTACGCAGTCGATGGATGCGTGGGCGCGGTGTTGCATGCGCGCCCGCAACGGTGCTTGCCAATCGACTGGAATTCGCGTGGGAAAGCGCTAAGCCGCGCCGTTTTGACCGGTCAGTTCGCGATAGAGCGTCATGTAGCGTTGCGCCGATGCCGCCCAACCGAAGTCTTGCTGCATTGCACGCGAGCGCGTCTCGCGCCAGTCGCGGCTGCGCCCATACAACGCGAAGGCGCGGCGGATCGCGGCCGCGAGCGCGTCGGGCTCGAAGCGCTCGAACACGAATCCGGTCGCGAGGCCATCGGCGAGATTTTCGAGCGACGCGTCGACCACCGTATCGGCGAGTCCGCCCACGCGGTGCACGAGCGGCAGGGCGCCGTAAGCGAGCGCGTAGAGCTGCGTGAGGCCGCACGGCTCGAAGCGCGAGGGGACCATCATCACGTCGGCGCCCGCGACGATCTCGTGCGCGAGCGTCTCGTCGAAACCAAGCTCCACGGCCACCGATTCGGGATGCTGCTGCGCGGCGCGCGTATAGCCCTGTTCGAGGCTGGCGTCGCCGGTGCCGAGCACGACGAGCTGGCCGCCGCGCGCGACGATCTCGGGCAACGCCGCAAGCAGCAGGTCGAGGCCCTTTTGCTCGGTGAGCCGGCTCACCACGCCGAACACCGGGGCGTCGTGTTTCTGGGCGAGCTTCAAGCGCGCCTGCAAAGCGGCCTTGCAGTGCATCTTGCCGCTCTGGCGCATGGCCGAATAGCGTGTGGCGATGGCCGCGTCGCTCGCGGGATTCCACACGGCGTAGTCCACGCCATTGAGGATGCCGACGAGATCGTGCGCGCGTCCGCGCAGCAGCGCCTCGAGGCCGCCGCCCTGGGCGACCGTCTGAATCTCGCGCGCATAGGTCGGGCTCACCGTTGTGATCTTGTCGGCGAAATAGAGACCGGCTTTCAGAAATGAAAGCTGCCCATAGAACTCCACGCCATGCATGTCGAAAAAGTCGCGTGGCAGGCCGAGGGAGTCGAACTGCTGAGCGGGGAAGATGCCTTGGTACGCGAGGTTGTGAATCGTGAAGATCGAGCGCGCGCCGCCGGGCGCCACGCTCTTGCCGCGCTCGCGCGCCGCCGCGCGCAGATAGGCCGGCGCGAGCCCCGCGTGCCAGTCGTGCGCCTGCACGATGGCGGGCGCCCAGTCGGGATCGAGATGCAGCGCGAGCTGTGCGGCGCTCCAGCCGAGCAGCGCGAAACGCTGCGCGTTGTCGCCATAGGGCACGTGCTCGGCGTCGAGGTAGGGGTTGCCGGGGCGTGCATAGAAGGCGTCGGCGCGGATCATGTAGACGGCAAGCTCGCTGCCGGGCAGGCGCCCGAGTTCCAGCGTGGCCTCGGGCGCGCCGAAGGTGTGCGCAAGACGTGCGACGGGCCGCAGGTCCTCGAGACCCGCCGCGACGGGTGCGAAGCCCGGCAGCAGCAGGCGCGCGTCGGCGCCCAGTTCGATCAGCGCGGCGGGCAGGGCGGCGGTGACGTCGGCGAGGCCGCCGGTCTTCAGCAGCGGATACAGCTCGCTGGCTACGTGCAGGACGCGAATGGTCATCGGGAGTCAGTCCTCTCGGTGCTCGGGTTGCTTGCGGGTTGGCGCGTCCTTGAGCGTATGAACCTCGCCAGGCACTCAGCTAGCCCGGCAACTTCGCCAGCGCCTCGCTCGTGACCAGCACAACACCGCTCTCGGTGCGATAAAAGCGTTCGGCGTCGCGCGCGGCGTCTTCGCCGATCACGGTGCCGTTGGGAATCGTGCAGCCGCGGTCCACCACGACCTTGCGCAGCCGGCAACTCGTGCCCACCGTCACCTGTGGCAACAAGACTGCCTCGGCAATGTTGCAAAACGACTGCACGACGACATTCGACGAGAGCACCGAGCGCGAGATCTGCGAACCCGAGATCACGCTGCCGCCGCACACGATCAGGTTGGTGCCCGAGCCCTGCAGACCATTCAGGTCGCGCACAAACTTGGCGGGCGGCAACTGCTCCTGGTAGGTCCAGATTGGCCAGTTGCGGTCGTAGAGGTCGAGCGCGGGAATGGTCGAGGCGAGATCGAGATTGGCGGACCAGTAGGCGTCGACTGTGCCCACGTCGCGCCAGTAGGGTTCGGCGGCCGGGTCCGACGACACACAGGACATGCTGAACGGATGGGCGATCGCGTGACCGTCGCTCACGACGCGCGGAATGATGTCCTTGCCGAAGTCGTGATCGGTGGCCGAGCGCGAAATGTTCTCTTCGAGCAGCTGGACGAGGTAGGTCGTGTCGAACACATAGATGCCCATGCTCGCGAGCGCGATGTCGGGGCGTCCGGGCATGGCGGGCGGATCGTCGGGCTTTTCGACGAAGCCGGTCACGCGGCGCGTCTCGTCCACGGCCATCACGCCGAACGCGCGCGCTTCCATGCGCGGCACCTCGATGCAGCCCACCGTGCAGTCGGCGCCGCTCGCGGCGTGGTCGGCGATCATGCGCGTGTAGTCCATCTTGTAGATGTGGTCGCCCGCCAGCACCACCACGTACTTCGGGCGGATCGAGCGAATGATGTCGATGTTCTGGTACACGGCGTCGGCGGTGCCGCGGTACCAGTGCGCGCCTTCCACACGCTGCTGCGCGGGCCACAGGTCGAGGAACTCGTTGAATTCGCCGCGCAGGAAGCCCCAGCCACGCTGCAGGTGGCGCAAGAGCGAGTGCGCCTTGTACTGCGTGACGACCGCAATGCGGCGGATACCCGAATTCAGGCAATTCGACAGTGCGAAATCGATGATGCGGTACTTGCCGCCGAAGTAGACGGCCGGCTTCACGCGCTTGTTGGTGAGCGGCCCGAGGCGTGTGCCGCGGCCGCCAGCGAGCACGATGGCGAGCGTGGTGCGTTGCAGATCGTTGAGGCTTGCCGGAGTTTCCATGGTCGTCTCCTTGTTGTGCCCCCGGTGCGGCCGCCGCGGCCCGCCTCGTCCTGCCCGGGCCAGTGCGGTCCTTCTCTGGTGTGCCTGTCGCGTCCCTGATGCGGCGCGTTGCGCAATGCAGCACGCGTGCCGTGCGCCGCGGACGTCTCGTGCGTCCTGTATTGACTGTTCTAGCGTAGCGCGAATTGCCCGTCAGCGGGTCCGGACATGCGCGCCGCATTCGTGCGAGGCGTTCGTGAGCAGCGAATGGAGCAGGCGGAACAAGCGGAACAAGCAGAGCAAGCGGCATGCCGCGCGCACAAGCGGGGCGCGCAAGCGGGCAGGAGCAGGGCGGGGCCGCTAGAATCGCTGGCTGTACCGGCGCCTTTTCGGCGTGCTGTTTTCTGTCCGACCTTTTGCCCGATTCCTGATCGATGAGAGCCATCCTGAACCACACGCTTGCCCGCTTTGCCCCTCTCGTTGCCGCGTTGAGTGCGGCCGCGTTCTGCCATGGCGCTTTCGCTGCCGGGACAGAGGCGAGCGGCGCGGCGCCGATGACCGCGTCTTCACCTCAAGCCGCAACCCAGACGCCCGATGGTCTCGCGTACGGCCCCGAACTGCAGGGCTTCGAGTATCCGCATCCCGTGCATGACTTTGCGTTCGTTTCGCAGGGGCAAACGCTGCATATGGCGTACATGGACTTGCAGCCCGCGAAACCGAACGGACGCACCGCGGTCCTGCTGCACGGCAAGAACTTCTGCGCGGCGACGTGGGACGCCACCATCCGCGAGCTGCATGCCGCGGGCTACCGCGTGATCGCGCCGGACCAGATCGGCTTTTGCAAATCGAGCAAGCCCGCTTCGTACCAGTTCAGCTTCCAGCAGCTCGCGCGCAACACGCACGCGCTGCTCGCGGCGCTCGGCGTGCATGAGGCGACGATCATCGGCCATTCGACGGGCGGCATGCTGGCGGTGCGCTATGCGCTCATGTATCCGCAGGAAACCGAGCAGCTCGTGCTCGTGAACCCGATCGGGCTCGAAGACTGGAAGGCGAAAGGCGTGCCCTCGATTTCCGTGGACGACTGGTACGCGCGCGAGCTGAAGACGAGCGCCGACGGCATTCGCCGCTACGAGCAGGCCACTTATTACGCGGGGCAGTGGCGGCCAGCCTACGAGCCGTGGGTGCAGATGCTCGCGGGCATGTATCGCGGGTCCGGCAAGGCGCAGGTGGCGTGGGACTCCGCGCTGCTGTACGACATGATCTATACGCAGCCGGTGGTCTACGAACTCGGCCAGCTGCAGATGCCGACGCTGCTGCTCATCGGCGACAAGGACACGACCGCCATCGGCAAGGATCTCGCAGCGCCCGAGGTGCGCGCGCAGCTCGGGCACTATCCGGTGCTGGCCAAAGCTGCGCAGCGCGCCATTCCCCACGCGACGCTCGTGGAGTTTGCCGACCTCGGGCACGCACCGCAGATGCAGGACCCGCAGGCGTTTCATGCCGCGCTGCTCAAGGGGCTCGACGCGTTGAACCCATCGCACTAGGAGTGCGTGCGCCTTTGCCGAACGCGACGTAAGCCGCGCGTTCCGGTTAACGTCCCGCGGCGGCTTCCTTCAGTTCGTCGCGGGCCTGCGCCGCCATCTCGAACGAACGCAGCCGCGCCGCGTGGTCGTAGATCTGCGCGGTGACGATGAGTTCGTCTGCGCCGGTCTGCTCGATCACCGAGGCGAGGCCCGCGCGCACGGTTTCCTGGTCGCCCACCACAGAGCAGGCGAGCGAGTGCGACACGCCGGCCAGTTCGAACTCGTTCGCCGCGATCTGCTCGACCGGCGGCGGCAGCTGCCCCGGCGTGCCGCGCCGCAGATTCACGAACTGCTGCTGTAGCGAGGTGAAGAGAAAGCGCGCTTCTTCGTTCGTGGGCGCGCCGAACACGTTCACACCGACCATCGCATGGGGCTTCGCGAGCACGGCTGACGGACGGAACTGCGAACGGTAAAGGCGCAGCGCCGTGAGCAGATGGTCGGGCGCGAAGTGCGAGGCGAACGCGAACGGCAGGCCCATGGCCGCCGCAAGCTGCGCGCCATACAGGCTCGAGCCGAGGATATAGAGCGGCACGTTCAACCCCGCGCCGGGCACGGCGCGCACGCGCTGGCCTTCCACGGGGGCGGCGAAATAGCGCTGCAGTTCGGCCACGTCGTCGGGGAAGCTGTCGGCGCTGCCCTGCAGGTCGCGGCGCAGCGCGCGCGCCGTGGTCTGGTCGGTGCCGGGCGCGCGCCCGAGGCCAAGGTCGATGCGGCCGGGGTAGAGCGCTTCGAGCGTGCCGAACTGCTCGGCAATCACAAGCGGGGCGTGGTTCGGCAGCATGATCCCGCCCGAGCCCACGCGGATGGTTTGCGTGCCGCCCGCCACGTAGCCGATCACGACCGAGGTCGCCGCGCTCGCGATGCCCGTCATGTTGTGATGCTCGGCCAGCCAGAAGCGGTGGTAGCCAAGGCGTTCGGCATGCCGGGCGAGATCGAGCGTGTTTCGCAGGGCGGCGCCGGCATGGGAGCCCGCCGGGATAGGCGAGAGGTCGAGTACGGAAAATAGGGTCATGGGCTTGGGCCTGGTATGGAAAGCGCGACGCGCATGCGGTGCGCCGGTTTCTCGACACGTAGCCGCAAGGCAGTCGCAAGGTGCGGCCATTGTGCCAAAGCACTTTTGTTCGTGCTGGGGGCCACCAGGAACCCATGCCACCAGCGTGGATTCAGACAGGGCGGATTTTTCTACGCCCATTCGATTTGAATATTAACGAGAACTACTCTTGTTTAAATGCAAAGCACGCGTTTTAATTCAAATTCATTAAAGAATCATTGCTATATGCTTACCGAATTTTTTCGGAGCGAAAAAGCTCTGGAAGGCGGTTGTGTAATAGCTGAAATAGTTACGTTTTTGCAGCTTTCGCAACGCATTTTCCCGCGTCTGTCGGAAGCAGGCGACAGTGCTTGCTGATACAATTTTCCGCGTCGAATCGGGGATCGACCATATCCGCTCGTTTCACACGACGGTTTATCTCCATTTGTTTTGTTTGTTCAATTGCCTTGCATCATGCAAACCGGCATCAATTGTCGGGTTTCTAGCCTTCAATGCGTAATACGGCTACGATGCGCGGTTTATTTCTGGATTTTCAGGGCAGGGAAATGGTACGTGGTGAAACGCGAATTCCGGTCGGGGCACCGCAGGAGTATCACCCCTTGCGCGCAGCTGCCGGCGAGCGCGGGTTGCCCCACGTAAACCGGCTAGGCGGCGCGCCATGACGGTGTCGCAGGTTTTCGCCATGCCGGCGCCCTGGCCCGTGCTCGTCTGGGGCGTGGTCGTGCTGTGCAGCGTTGCCGCGTTCTACGGCCTCGTCGCCGCGCTCACCATGCCGCGTCTCGGTTCCGCCGCGCTCGTGCGCGAAGCCGCGCGCCGCGCGCGCCGTGCGCAACCGCAGCCCGTGAGCGTGCTCAAGCCCTTGTGCGGCGCCGAGCCGCGCCTCTACGAAAATCTCGCGACCTTTTGCGAGCAGCGGCATCCGCGCTTTCAATTGCTGTTCGGCGTGTCCTCGCCGGCGGACCCGGCCATCGCCGTCGTGCGCCGGCTGCAGTCGGCTTACCCGGGCCACGACATCGAACTCGTGATCGACCCGCGCGTGCATGGCAGCAATCTCAAGGTGAGCAACCTCATCAATCTGGCTGCGCGCGCGCGTTACGACGCGATCGTCGTGGCCGACAGCGATATCGCCGTCGAACCCGATTATCTGGAGATCGTCACCGCGCCGTTGGCCGACCCGGACGTAGGCGTCGTGACCTGTCTCTACAGCGCCCGCAGCATCGGCGGTTTCTGGCCGCGCGTGGGCGCGCTGTTCATCAACGAGTGGTTCGCGCCCTCGGTGCGCGTGGCGCATTCCACGGGCTCGCGCGCGTTCGGTTTTGGCGCGACGCTCGCGCTTTCCCGCGCGACGCTCGAACGCATCGGCGGATTCGCCGCGCTCAAGGACTGCCTCGCCGACGACTATCTGCTCGCCCGTTACGCGCGCGATCACGGCCTTGCCACGGTGCTCGCGCCGGTGGTGGTGGCCACCGACGTGATCGAGCCGACCTTCGGCTCGCTCTGGCTGCGCGAGACGCGCTGGCTGCGCACCATCCGCTCGGTGAATCCGGCGGGCTTCGCTTCACTGTTCATTACGTTCCCCACGCCGTGGCTCGTGCTGGGCGCGCTGTTTTACGGCTTGCTCGCGGCGGGGGCGGGCATCGGCGCGTGCGCGACGACGCGCGCGGCGCTGGCCTCGCTCGCCACAGCCACGACGGCGGGTATCATTGCGCGTTTGATACTGCACGCGCGAGCAAGCGGAAGCTGGCGAGCGTTCTGGCGCGATTTGCCGCTCGTGCCGCTGCGCGACGTGCTGCTGGCCCTGCAGTGGCTTTCCGCCGCGTTCGGCTCGCACGTGATCTGGCGTGGCGTACGCGTGAGCGTCGCCAATCCCGAGGCCGAAGCGCCTTCCGCCATGGCCGCACGCGCGCGCGGGCAGCGGCCTGCCGTAGAAGGATCGGACGCTCGTTAAACGCGTCGTTCCAAGGCCGGCGCTTGATTTCCGCTTGATACCCGCTTGAATCCCGCTTGAATGCGACTGTCACCTCAATCATCACCCGACACACCCCGGGTACCCGGAGCACTCATCG
>NZ_CAJMYW010000020.1:0-109558 GCF_905220165.1 Paraburkholderia sp. J10-1
TGCGAAGGGGGCGAATCTTAGCGCCCCCGCCGGCGCCGCGCAAGGGGTGGCGAAAAATAATTCCGACCGCCGCTCGCAGCGGTCGAATCCCGCCGCGTCGTTACTTGTTCTTGAACGCGGGCTTGCGCTTTTCGACAAATGCCGCCATCCCTTCTTTTTGATCTTCCGTTGCGAAGAGCGAATGAAACAGGCGACGCTCGAAATGCACGCCCTCTGCGAGCGTGGTTTCGTAGGCGCGGTTGACCGACTCCTTCGCCATCATGACGGCGGGCAGGGAGAATTCGCAGATGGTCGCCGCGGCCGCGAGCGTTTCATTCAGCAAATCCGCAGCCGGAATGACTCGAGATACAAGCCCGGCACGCTCCGCCTCTTCCGCACCCATCATCCGCGCGGTCAGGCACAGATCCATTGCCTTGGCTTTCGATACCGCGCGCGGCAGACGCTGCGTACCACCCGCCCCAGGAATCACGCCCAACTTGATCTCGGGCTGACCGAACTTCGCCGTATCGGCGGCGAAGATCATGTCGCACATCATGGCCAGCTCACAGCCGCCACCTAGCGCGAAGCCGGCAACCGCCGCAATGATCGGCTTGCGAATCGAGCGGATCGTCTCCCAGTTGCGCGTGATGTAGTCGCCTTTGTACACATCCATGAAGGTGTAGGTCGCCATCATCCCGATGTCCGCGCCGGCCGCAAACGCCTTTTCGCTACCCGTGATGACGATCGCACCCACGCCCTCATCGGCGTCGAACGCCTTGAGCGCTGCGCCCAGTTCGTCCATGAGCGCATCGTTAAGCGCATTGAGCGCCTTTGGCCGGTTCAGCGTGACCAGACCGACCTTGCCGCGCGTCTCGACCAGGATGTTTTCGTACCCCATAGCTCCTCCTTCCATCTAAAGAAAGTCCCCAAAAAAATTTTTTACGCCGAACTTTGACTAATGCTAACATTGCCCAACCAACCGGTCGGTCAATTAATTGATGCGGGCCCTGTCCACCCTCTCTACCAACGTTGAGCCATGACACATTCGCTGTTCGCCAAGCATGAGGGCGCGCTTCAAAAAGCGCTTGCCGCCATTGAGACCCGTGGCTACTGGAGCCCGTTCGCCGAAATGCCTAGCCCCAAAGTGTACGGGGAAACCGCTAGCGCAGATGGCGAAGCCGCGTTCAAGGCCCACCTGAATCGCGCCTTCGTACTCGACCAGCCGTCGACCGGCGAAACTGTCGGCAGCGAGGCCTCGCCGTTCGGTTTCGCGCTCGGCGCGCGCTATCCGAAATCGACGCCTGATCAGTTGATCGAAGCCGCCCAGAACGCCCAGCGCAACTGGCGTGCAGCGGGCCCGCAAGCATGGGCTGGCGTGAGCCTCGAAATTCTCGAGCGCCTTAACCGCGCAAGCTTCGAGATCGCCTTCAGCGTGATGCACACGACCGGCCAGGCGTTCATGATGGCGTTCCAGGCCGGCGGCCCGCACGCTCAGGACCGGGCGCTCGAAGCCGTCGCTTACGCATACGACCAGTTGCGCCGCATTCCCGCCGACGCGCACTGGGAAAAGCCGCAGGGCAAGAACCCGCCGCTCGCGATGCAAAAGCGCTTCACCATCGTGCCGCGTGGCACCGGCCTCGTGCTTGGCTGCTGCACGTTTCCGACCTGGAACGGCTACCCCGGCCTCTTTGCCGATCTCGCGACCGGCAACACCGTTATCGTCAAGCCGCACCCGGGCGCGATCCTGCCGCTCGCGATCACCGTGCGCATTGCGCGTGACGTCCTGCGTGAAGCCGGCTTCGATCCGAACATCGTGACCCTGCTCGCCACCGATCCCAACGACGGCGCGCTCGTGCAAGCGCTCGCGCTGCGCCCCGAGATCAAGCTGATCGACTTCACCGGCAGCACGCAAAACGGCGACTGGCTCGAGCGCAATGCGCACCAGGCGCAGGTCTACACAGAAAAGGCCGGCGTGAACCAGATCGTGATCGACTCCGTGGACGACCTGAAGGCCGCCGCCCGCAACATTGCCTTCTCGCTCTCGCTTTACTCGGGCCAGATGTGCACGGCTCCGCAGAACATCTATGTGCCGCGTGACGGCATCCGCACTGCTGAAGGCCAGGTGAGCTTCGAGGCCGTCGCTCAGGCAATTGCCGGCGCCGTGCAGAAGTTCGTGTCCGACCCGGCGCGCGCCGTCGAAGTGCTCGGCGCGATCCAGAATGAAGGTGTGACCGCTCGCATCGACGAGGCCCGCAAGCTCGGCACCGTGCTCGCCGACAGCCAAACGCTGGAACACCCGCAGTTCACCGGCGCTCGTGTACGCACGCCGCTCGTGCTTTCGCTCGACGCAGCCCGCGACGCCGCCCAGTTCACACGCGAGTGGTTCGGCCCGATCTCGTTCGTGATCGCCACGGATTCGACCGCCCAGTCGCTCAAGCTGGCCGGCGAGACCGCTCGCGACCACGGCGCGCTCACGCTCTCCGTCTACAGCACGGACGACGCCGTGATCGAAGCGGCTCACGAAGCCGCCATCACCGGCGGCGTGGCGCTCTCGATCAACCTGACGGGCGGCGTGTTCGTGAACCAGTCGGCTGCGTTCTCGGACTTCCACGGCACCGGCGCGAACCCCGCGGCGAACGCCGCACTCGCCGACGCCGCCTTCGTGGCGAACCGCTTCCGTGTGGTTCAGAGCCGCGTTCATGTTGAACCGAAAGCGGCCCCCGCGGTAGCCAGCTGAACGGTCTATGCCGTTCAGCCGAATAGCGCCCGCTTGCCCATCCCTCTAGCATGCAAGGCGTGAGTGCACTTCTGCGCTCGCGCCCCAGGAACCCGAGATGACCGAAGCCTATATCTGCGACGCGATTCGCACCCCGTTCGGCCGCTACGGCGGCGCCCTCAAAGACGTGCGCGCGGACGACCTCGCCGCCGTGCCCATCCGCGCACTCGTGGAGCGCAATCCCGGCGTGGACTGGAACGCGCTCGACGACGTGCTCTACGGCTGTGCCAACCAGGCCGGCGAGGACAATCGCAACGTCGCGCGCATGGCCGCGCTGCTCGCGGGCCTGCCCACCGACGCTCCGGGCGGCACGCTCAACCGCCTGTGCGGCTCGGGCCTCGACGCCGTGGGCAGTGCCGCACGCGCGATCAAGGCGGGCGAAGCGCGCCTCATGATCGCGGGCGGCGTGGAAAGCATGACGCGCGCGCCGTTCGTCATGGGCAAGGCTGCTTCGGCGTTCTCGCGTGAAGCGGCCATCTATGACACGACCATTGGCTGGCGCTTCGTCAACAAGCTGATGAAGCAACAGTACGGTGTCGATTCAATGCCGGAAACAGCGGAAAACGTCGCCGAGGAATTCAAGATCAATCGCGCCGATCAGGACGCGTTCGCGCTGCGCAGCCAGCAAAAAGCAGCGCGCGCGCAGAAGGACGGCACGCTCGCGCAGGAAATCGTAGCGGTCGAGATTGCGCAAAAGAAGGGTGACCCAGTTCGCGTGACGCTCGACGAACACCCGCGCGAGACTTCGCTCGAATCGCTCGCCAAACTCAAGGGCGTCGTGAAGCCGGACGGCACCGTCACGGCGGGCAACGCCTCGGGCGTCAACGACGGCGCCTGCGCCCTGCTGCTCGCCAATGAGGAAGCCGCAAAGCAATATGGCCTGCGTCGCCGCGCGCGCGTACTTGGCATGGCGACCGCTGGCGTCGCGCCGCGCATCATGGGCATCGGCCCCGCGCCCGCTACGCAAAAGCTGCTCAAGCAACTCGGCATGACGCTGGACCAGTTCGATGTGATCGAGCTCAATGAAGCATTCGCCTCGCAAGGTCTCGCCGTGCTGCGCGCACTCGGCATTGCCGACGACGATCCGCGCGTGAACCCGAATGGGGGCGCGATTGCACTGGGCCACCCGCTCGGCGCCTCGGGCGCACGGCTCGTTACAACGGCGCTCCATCAGCTGGAGCGCACGAATGGACGTTTCGCGCTTTGCACGATGTGCATCGGCGTCGGCCAGGGCATTGCCCTCGCGATCGAACGCATCGAGGCGTAACACGCGCAGTATCGACCGGCCGCCGGGCGATGCATTCGGCGGTCTCAGGCAGCAAACTGCTTTGCATTGAGCGGGACTCGGCGCTTAAGCGCCAGGCCCCGCCGACAGGAGACAACCGATGCCCTACGATGCGATCCGCGTCGAAATCGACGCATCCACCCGCGTGGCCACCATCACGCTCAACCGCCCCGACAAGCTCAACAGCTTCACGCGTGTCATGCACGCAGAGCTTGCCGCAGCACTCGACGAAGTCGTCGCAGCCGGCGCGCGCGCCCTTGTGCTGACAGGCGCGGGCCGCGGCTTCTGCGCGGGCCAGGATCTCGCCGATCTCGACTTCACACCGGGAGCGATGACCGACCTGGGCGACCTCATCGACGAGCATTTCAATCCGCTGATCAAGCGGCTGCAAGCGCTGCCGATGCCCGTGATCGCCGCTGTCAACGGCACCGCCGCCGGCGCAGGCGCAAATCTCGCCCTCGCCTGCGACCTCGTGCTCGCCGCACGCTCTGCCAGCTTCATCCAGGCGTTCGTGAAGATCGGCCTCGTGCCCGATTCCGGCGGTACGTGGTTCCTGCCCAAGCGCGTGGGCATGGCACGCGCACTCGGGCTCGCCATGACCGGCGAAAAACTCGGCGCGGAAAAGGCGGAGAGCTGGGGCCTCGTCTGGCAAGTGACCGACGATGCGGAACTCGCGCAAACGGCCGGCGCGCTCGCCGCACGCCTCGCGCAGCAACCTACGCGCGCCATCGTCGCCACGCGCGAAGCGCTGCGCGCATCGGCCACAAACACGCTCGACCAGCAACTCGATCTCGAACGCGATCTGCAGCGCGAACTCGGCGCGTCGTACGACTACGCGGAAGGCGTCCAGGCCTTCATCGAAAAACGCGCACCGCATTTCGAGGGCCGCTGAGATGTCCACGCAAGTCTCGCAACGGCCTGAGCACGACATGTCGCCCGACGAACTCGCCCGCGCGGCCGCGCTAGCGATGTACGAATCCGACGGCTGCACCCGCGCGCTCGGCATGGAACTCCTCGAAGTGCGCGCCGGTTACGCGCGCCTGCGCATGGCCGTGCGGCCCGAGTTCCTGAACGGCCATCAGACCTGCCACGGCGGGATGATTTTCTCGCTCGCGGATTCGGCGTTCGCCTTCGCGTGCAATTCATACAACATCAACACCGTAGCGGCCGGCTGCTCGATCGAGTTCCTGCGTCCCGTCCTGCGCGACGAGGTGTTGACCGCCGAAGCCGTCGAACAGGTGCTATCGGGACGTAACGGGGTCTACGACATCCGCGTGACGAACCGGGCAGGCGAAACCGTCGCGCTTTTCCGAGGCAAGTCCGCGCAGATTCGCGGCAATGTCATTCCAGTCGCAACGTGAAGCGGGTTTCCCCTTCTCGATTCCCTACGCGTCACGAGTAAAGTTCTTAAGATCCAGGAGACACCCATGAGTACCACGCTGCCGCTCGAATCCATCGAAAAGGCGAGCCGCGACGAGCTTGCTGCCCTGCAGCTCGAGCGCCTGAAATGGTCCCTGAACCATGCTTACGAGAATTCGCCGGTCTATCGCCGCAAATTCGACGAAGCAGGCGTGCATCCGTCTCAGGTGCAGTCGCTCGCCGATCTCGCGCGCTTCCCGTTCACCACGAAGAAGGATTTGCGCGATAACTACCCCTTCGGCATGTTCGCCGTGCCGCAAGACCAGATTTCGCGTATCCATGCGTCCTCGGGTACGACGGGCAAGCCGACCGTGGTTGCCTACACGGCGCGCGACATCGACACCTGGGCGAATCTCGTCGCGCGTTCGGTGCGCGCAGCGGGCGCACGGCGCGGCGATAAGGTACACATCAGCTACGGCTACGGACTCTTTACGGGTGGCCTTGGCGCGCACTACGGTGCCGAACGCGCGGGCCTCACGGTCATTCCGTTCGGTGGCGGTCAGACCGAGAAGCAAGTTCAGCTGATCCAGGACTTCCGTCCCGACATCATCATGGTCACGCCGAGCTATATGCTCGCGATCGCCGACGAAATGGAGCGCCAGGGCATCGATCCGCGCACCAGTTCGCTGCGCATCGGCATCTTCGGCGCGGAGCCGTGGACCAACGACATGCGCCGGGCGATCGAAGAACGCATGGGCATCACGGCGGTCGACATCTACGGTCTTTCGGAAGTGATGGGCCCGGGCGTTGCCTCGGAATGTGCGGAAACCAAGGACGGCCCGACGATCTGGGAAGACCACTTCTATCCCGAGATCATCAACCCGGAAACAGGCGAAGTGCTGCCTGACGGCGAATTCGGCGAACTCGTCTTCACCTCGCTCACCAAGGAAGCGCTGCCTATCATTCGTTACCGCACGCGTGACCTCACACGTCTGTTGCCGGGTACGGCGCGCACCATGCGCCGCATGGAGAAGATCACGGGCCGCTCTGACGACATGCTGATCATCCGCGGCGTGAACGTGTTCCCCACGCAGATCGAGGAACTGCTGCTCAAGCAGCCGGCGCTCGCGCCGCACTATCAGATCGTCCTGACGAAGGAAGGTCCGATGGACGTGATGGCGCTCAACTGCGAACCATGTCCGGAAACCGCGCCCGATTACGGCGCGCTCGACGCGGCAAGCAAGGCGCTCGCTTACGACATCAAGGCGCTGATCGGCGTGACGTGCAAGGTGAACGTGCTGGAGGTCAACGGCATCGAACGTTCGGTCGGCAAGGCGAAGCGCGTGATCGACAAGCGGCCGAAGTGAGCGCGGTTCGCAACGCGTAGCAAAAGAAAAAGCCGGCTGCCGCCGGCTTTTTCGCTTCACGCTACGTGCGCGCTGAAAACGCTGCGGCACTCACGAGTTCGGGAACAGTAGCCACATTCGGCCGCCCTGCTTCATCTTGCCGGCCAGATCGCCGGCGTCGTCGCCAAGACCCCAGAAGTAGTCGGCGCGCACGCCGCCCTTGATTGCCGAGCCCGTATCTTGCGCGAACACGAGCCGGTTGAGCGGCGTGTTCGTGAGTGGCCGCGTGGTCTGCAGAAACACCGGCGTGCCAAGCGGAATCGAAGACGGATCGACGGCAATCGAGCGTTCCGGCGTGAGCGGCACGCCGAGCGCACCGATCGGGCCATCCGACCCACCCTGCGCGTCGCCCTCGGAGCCGCCCATTTCGCGGAAAAACACGAAGCGCGGATTGGTGTCGAGGAGCGCGTCCACGCGCGTGGGGTTCGCGCGCGCCCACGCCTTGATGCCCTGCATGGTCGCCTGCGCGGGCGTGAGTTCACCGCGGTCGAGCAGCCAGCGCCCAATCGACTTGTACGGCTGGTTGTTGGTGCCGCCAAAACCCACGCGCATCACGCTGCCGTCTTCCATCACGACGCGCCCCGAGCCCTGCACCTGCAGGAAGAACGCTTCGATCGGATCGTCGACCCACACGAGCTCGTTGCCGTTGAGCACGCCCGAGCGTTCGAGTTGCGCGCGCGCCGGCATCGCGGCGCCCGGACGATAGGCGGACGGCCAGCGATACAGCGCGGTCTGGTAGATGCCGTGACGCGTGCGCGAACCATGCAGCAGCGGCTCGTAGTAGCCGGTCACGAGGCCGTCTAGCGTGCCGTCGGTGTTGGCGAACTGATAGGGGGTGAAATACGTTTCGAAGAATGCCCGAGCGCTCGATGCATCGAGGTCGTCGAGTTGCGAGGCGGCCGAGCACGCGCGCTGCCAGCGGGGATCGCGCGCGAGGCGCGTGCAGTTCGCGCGCAGCGCCGCGGTCACGCCGATCAGCGAGTCGTCCTGCCAGCCCGGCACCTGCTGCCACGCGACCGCCGTGAGACGCTGCGCGGCGAGTTGTGACGGCAGCGTGGGCGCACCCTTGGGCGGGGCGTTACGCACGTAGCTCGGGCCACCGCATGCGGCAAGCAAGGCCGCCAGCGAAACGGCACCCAACCAGCCGCCTAACCGGCCACCCAATCGGACCACTCCGCGCCGAAGCGCTGACCCCGCGCGATATTCCGCCTTTGTGAATCCCGGCATCACCGGGTCATTACGACCTGAATCGACGTCAAAATCACGCCTACAATACTGGCTCTCGATGGATGCCGCCATGTCAGAACTGCTCGACGAATACCCGATGCTCATGTTTGGTCTGGAAGCGCTCCTTGCGCTGTTCCTGCTGATTTTCATCGTTGTGTGGACCGCGTCGGGCAGGAAGAAACAAGCCTCGCTCGACGACCGGCGTCAGGACTAGCAGACCCCGAATTCGCGCCGCGGTTCAATGCAGCGTGCGCGGCATGCGCAACACGAACTCGGGCACGGGCGCCTCGAAACGCTCGGCGTCCTCGGCCACACAGAAGTACTCGCCGCGCATGGTGCCCACCGGGGTCGCGATCACGGCCCAGCTCGTGTACTCGAACTGCTCGCCCGGTTTCAAGAGCGGCTGATGGCCGACCACGCCGAGCCCCTTCACTTCCTGCACCTGATTTTCGCTGTCGGTGATCACCCAGTGGCGTGCAATGAGCTGGGCGCTCACCTGACCGGTATTGCGAATGGTCAGCGTGTACGCGAAGGCATATTGCCGGCGCTCCGGGTCCGATTCTTCGGGCAGGTAGCGCACCTGCGACGTCACGCTGAATTCGTACTGGCTCATCCTTGTTCCATTCGCCCGGGTGCGGCTGAGTGCGTTGACTGAGACGCCCGCGCAGCAAGGCGCTCGCGAGCGCGCCGCGAGGCGCGGCACATGGTTTGGCATTCTGCTTGATGCAACGGGCACCCGCAACCCGGCGCAGCCCGTGGCGGCCGCCGCGAACGGCTCTCCTACTGACGGTAAAATACGGTTTTTCCGACAGTTTTTCGATGGCCGCCATGACGCAATTCCGCATCGCCCCCAGCATTCTCTCCGCCGACTTCGCGCGTCTTGGCGAGGAAGTCCGCAATGTCGTCGCCGCCGGCGCCGACTGGATCCACTTCGACGTGATGGACAACCATTACGTGCCGAACCTCACTATCGGCCCGCTGGTGTGCGAGGCGATTCGCCCGCACGTGAACGTACCTATCGACGTGCATCTGATGGTGCGCCCGGTCGATCGCATCGTGCCCGACTTCGCCAAGGCCGGCGCGAACCTCATCAGCTTCCACCCGGAAGGCTCGGACCATATCGACCGCACGCTCTCGCTGATCCGCGACCACGGCTGCAAGGCGGGCCTCGTGTTCAACCCGGCCACGCCGCTGAACTATCTCGACCACGTGATGGACAAGGTCGACCTCGTGCTCATCATGTCGGTGAATCCTGGCTTCGGCGGCCAGTCGTTCATTCCGGAGGCGCTCAACAAGCTGCGTGAGGCCCGCGCGAAGATCGACGCCTACACGGCGCGCACGGGCCGCGAAATCCACCTCGAAGTGGACGGCGGCGTGAAGGTGGACAACATCGCCGAAATCGCGGCGGCAGGCGCAGACACCTTCGTGGCGGGCTCGGCGATCTTCGGCAAGCCGGACTACAAGGCCGTGATCGATCAGATGCGCGCGCAGCTCGCAAGCGTTGCCAACGCCGCAACCGCGAAATGAACGCCCCTGTCCGATTCACCGCGCCGCGCATCGAAGCGGCGCTGATCGACCTGGACGGCACGATGGTCGACACCGCCGACGACTTCGCCGCCGGCCTGAACGGCATGCTCGCGCAGCTCGACGCCGAGGAAACCACGCGCGAGGAAGTGATGGGCTACGTGGGCAAGGGCTCGGAGCACCTGATCCGCAGCGTGCTTGCGCCGCGCTTTGCGGCCGACAACGTGGAGGCACGCTTCGACGAAGCGCTCGCGCTCTACCAGGACGAGTACGCGAAGATCAACGGCCGCCATACGCATCTGTACCCGGAAGTCGTTGCGGGCCTCGCTGCGCTGCGCGACCAGGGCATCAAGCTCGCGTGCGTGACCAACAAGCCGCACCGCTTCGCCGTTGAGCTTTTGCAGCAATACGGCCTCGCGGCGTACTTCGAAGTGGTGATCGGCGGCGACAGCCTGGCGAAGAAAAAGCCGGACCCGCTGCCGATGCTCACGGCGTGCGAGCGCCTGGGCGTTGCGCCCGCAGCGGCGGTGGCGATCGGCGATTCGGAGAACGATGCGATTGCTGGCCGCGCGGCCGGTATGGCCACGCTCACGGTGCCCTACGGCTACAACCACGGCCAACCTGTACAAAAAATTGAATCGGATGGTATAGTTGCCTCGCTGCTCGACGCCGCCAAGGCGGTCGCAGCGCACAATGATCTGACTTAAGTTCTCAACTGAACGTCAACTATCCTCATGTTTCTGAATAAAAAACGGAGTCTGAGCACGATCGACCGGGGAGCCTGGCCCTGGCGTCGCTGGTCGCGCTAACCTCACCCGAGGTTCGCTGAAGTTGCGTATTCGTTCGTCTTCAGCACCGTTTTTTACTTCGCTGCGCACTCGCGCGTGTCTCGACTCTAAACTGTTGCAGTAACCCGTCGGCTGGTCTCGCCGTTGGCTTTCGTGGTCCTTGCGTATTGTTTCGCCGTTCGTGGCGAAGTGCGCGAGGCGCGAGCGGCTACGCCTCACCTTCCGTCGATGTACTGCACGCCGGCCCGGCAGGCGCTTTAATGCGCTTATCGGGCAGCACGAGCGAGCGCCAGCGGCCATCTAGCACTCAAAAACAAACGCCTCGCGCTCACCGCGCGCCCCGTTTTGAGCCGCACTGGGCCCGCACCCGCCGCGACCGGCAGCACGAACAGGATCGGAACATGACCGAACTCGAATTTCAGTCCCTCGCCAACGAGGGCTACAACCGCATCCCGCTGATCGCCGAAGCGCTCGCCGATCTCGAAACGCCGCTTTCGCTGTACCTCAAGCTCGCGCAACCCGAGCGCGGCGGCGCCAATTCTTTCCTGCTGGAGTCCGTGGTGGGCGGCGAGCGCTTTGGGCGCTACTCGTTCATCGGCCTGCCCGCGCGCTCGCTGATCCGCACGCGCAATGGCGTTTCGGAAGTCGTGCGCGACGGCCAGGTGATCGAGACGCATCACGAAGATCCGCTCGAATTCATCGCGAAGTACCAGGCGCGCTTCAAGGTCGCGCAGCGCCCGGGCTTGCCGCGCTTCTGCGGCGGCCTCGCGGGCTACTTCGGCTACGACGCGGTGCGCTACATCGAGAAAAAGCTCGCCGACACCTGCCCGACCGACGACCTCGGCCTGCCCGACATCCAGTTGCTGCTGACCGAAGAAGTCGCCGTGATCGACAATCTCGCGGGCAAGCTCTACCTGATCGTCTACGCCGACCCGCAAACGCCCGAGGCCTACACCAAGGCCAAGCATCGCCTGCGCGAACTCAAGCAGCGCCTGCGCACCACGGTTCAGCCACCGGTGACGAGCGCGAGCGTGCGCACCGAAACGTTCCGCGAATTCAAGAAGGACGACTACCTCGCCGCCGTGCGCAAGGCGAAGGAATACATCGCGGCGGGCGAACTGATGCAGGTTCAGGTGGGCCAGCGCCTCACGAAGCCGTATCGCGACAATCCGCTTTCGCTCTACCGCGCGCTGCGTTCGCTGAACCCGTCGCCGTACATGTACTACTACAACTTCGGCGAATTCCACGTGGTGGGCGCGTCGCCGGAAATTCTCGTGCGCCAGGAAAAGCGCGGCGAGGACCGCATCGTGACGATCCGGCCGCTCGCCGGCACTCGCCCGCGCGGCAACACGCCCGAGCGCGACGCCGAACTCGCGACCGAACTGCTCAACGACCCGAAGGAAATCGCCGAGCACGTCATGCTGATCGACCTCGCGCGCAACGACGTGGGCCGCATCGCCGAAATCGGCTCGGTGAGCGTGACCGACAAGATGATCATCGAAAAGTACTCGCACGTGCAGCACATCGTGAGTTCGGTGGAGGGCAAGCTCAAGCCCGGCATGAACAACTTCGACGTGCTGCGCGCCACCTTCCCGGCCGGCACGCTCTCGGGTGCGCCGAAGGTGCGCGCGATGGAACTCATCGACGAACTCGAACCGGTGAAGCGCGGCCTGTACGGTGGTGCCGTGGGCTATCTCTCGTTCAACGGCGAAATGGACCTCGCGATCGCGATCCGCACCGGCCTCATCCACAACGGCAATCTGTATGTGCAGGCCGCCGCGGGCGTGGTTGCGGATTCGGTGCCCGAGTCCGAATGGCAGGAAACCGAGAACAAGGCGCGCGCCGTGCTGCGCGCCGCCGAGCAGGTGCAGGACGGCCTCGACAGCGACTTCTGAGCGGAGAAAAGACCATGTTGCTCATGATCGACAACTACGATTCGTTTACCTACAACATCGTCCAGTACTTCGGCGAGCTTGGCGAAGACGTTCATACGTACCGTAACGACGAAATCACCATCGACGAAATCGCGAAGCTCAATCCTGCGCGCATCTGCCTCTCGCCGGGACCGAGCAACCCGCAGCACGCGGGCATCACGCTCGACGTGCTGCGCGAATTCGCGGGCAAGACGCCGATTCTCGGCGTGTGCCTCGGTCATCAGGCGATTGGCGAAGCGTTCGGCGGCCGTGTGGTGCGCGCGAAGACCATCATGCACGGCAAGGTGAGCCAGATCGAAACCGACTGCAAAGGCGTGTTCGCCGACCTGCCGAAGCACTTCAACGTCACGCGCTACCACTCGCTCGCCATCGAGCGCGAATCGCTGCCCGACTGCCTGGAAGTATCGGCGTGGACCGACGACGGCGAAATCATGGGCGTGCGTCACCGCGAACTTGCAGTGGAAGGCGTGCAGTTCCATCCGGAGTCGATTCTCTCGGAGCACGGCCACGCGCTGTTCGAGAACTTCCTGAAGCAAACCAAGAGCGCCTAACCCGGAGGCCACCCACATGATTACCCCGCAGGAAGCGCTCCAACGCACGATCGAGCATCGCGAGATTTTTCACGACGAGATGCTCCATCTCATGCGCCTCATCATGCGCGGCGAGCTTTCGCCCGTGCTTTCGGCCGCCATCATCACCGGCCTGCGCGTGAAGAAGGAAACGATCGGCGAGATCACCGCCGCCGCGACCGTGATGCGCGAGTTCGCGAATCACGTCGAGGTGAAGGACAACTCGAACTTCATCGACATCGTCGGCACGGGCGGCGATGGTTCGCACACCTTTAATATCTCCACGGCTTCGATGTTCGTCGTCGCCGCGGCGGGTGCAAAAGTCGCCAAGCACGGCAATCGTGGCGTATCGAGCAAGTCGGGCAGCGCGGATGTACTCGAGGCGCTCGGCGTGAACATCGACCTGCAGCCGGATCAGGTGGCCGCATCGATCGCCGAAACGGGCATGGGCTTCATGTTCGCGCCCAATCATCATCCTGCGATGAAGAACATCGCCGCCGTGCGCCGCGAGCTTGGCGTGCGCACGATCTTCAACATCCTCGGGCCGCTCACGAATCCGGCCGGCGCGCCGAATCAGCTGATGGGCGTGTTTCACCCGGACCTCGTCGGCATTCAGGTGCGCGTGATGGAGCGTCTGGGCGCCAAGCACGTGTGCGTCGTGTACGGCAAGGACGGCATGGACGAGGTGTCGCTCGGTGCGGCCACGCTCGTGGGCGAGTTGAAGGACGGCCAGATTCGCGAGTACGAGATCCACCCCGAAGACTTCGGCATGCAGATGGTCTCGAACCGTTCGCTCAAGGTCGAAAACGCCGACGAATCGAAAGCGATGCTGCTCGGCGCGCTCTCGAACGAAGCGGGCACCGCGCGCGAGATCGTCGCGTTGAACGCGGGCACGGCGCTCTACTCGGCGAACGTGGCCGACTCGATCGCCGAAGGCATCGCGCTGGCGCGTGAGACCCTCGCCAGCGGCCGCGCGCGCGCCAAAGTCGACGAACTGGTACGCTTCACGCAACAGTTCAAACGCTGATCCAGCACCGTTTTTTGCCTCCGAATATCATGAGTGACATCCTCGAAAAGATCATTGCGGTCAAGCGCGAAGAAGTGCGCGCCGCCGAGCAGAGCGCCCCGCTCGAAGAACTGCGTCTGCAGGCCAGCACGCGCGACTTGCGCGATTTCGTCGGCGCCTTGCGCGCGAAGCACGAGAACGGCCAGGCGGCCGTGATCGCCGAAGTGAAGAAGGCCAGTCCGTCGAAAGGCGTGCTGCGCGAAAACTTCCAGCCAGCCGAAATCGCGCGCTCGTACGCCGAAGGCGGCGCGGCCTGCCTCTCCGTGCTCACCGACGTGCAGTTCTTCCAGGGCAGCGTGGCGTACCTCGAAGCCGCGCGCGCCGCGTGCAATCTGCCGGTGCTGCGCAAGGACTTCATCGTCGATCCGTACCAGATCGTCGAAGCACGCGCGATGGGCGCCGATGCGATCCTGCTGATCGCCGCCGCGCTGCAGCCCGGCGAAATGCGCGACCTCGAGGCGCTTGCGCATTCGCTCGGTCTCGCGGTGCTGGTCGAGGTGCACGACCGCGAAGAACTCAAGCACGCGCTCACGCTGAAGACGCCGCTCATCGGCATCAACAACCGCAATCTGCGCACGTTCGAAACCACGCTGGATACGACCATCGGCATGCTCGACGACGTGCCCGAAGACCGAATCGTCGTGACCGAGTCGGGCATTCTCTCGCGCGCCGATGTCGAGAAGATGCGCTCACTCTCCGTGCACACGTTCCTCGTGGGCGAAGCGTTCATGCGCGCCGAACATCCGGGCGCGGAACTCGCCCGCATGTTCTTCTGATTGCGCTGCACGATGGGTATCGAACGCGAAATCAAGCTCGCGCTGCCGCGCGGCCAGGTGGACGCGGCGCTGCGTCTGTTCGAGACGCGCGCCGGTATGCCCGGTCGTGCCATCAGGCTCGAAAACGTCTACTTCGACACGCCGGCGCTCGCACTCGCGGGCGCAAAGAGCGCGCTGCGCCTGCGCCGCGCGCCCGAAGGCTGGCTGCAGACGTTCAAGACCGTGGGTGTAGCGCAAAACGGGCTGCACGCGCGGCACGAGTGGGAAATGCCGGTGGCGGGCGAAGCGCTCGAAATCGACCGGCTGCTGCATGAGTGCGATGAGGCCGGCGTGTCGACGGCGCTCTCGGATGCCGCCGCGAACCTGATCCCGCTCTTTCGCACCGACTTCACACGCACGCTGTGGACGCTCGACGTCGACGGCGCACAGGTGGAAGCGGCCATCGATCAGGGCGAAATCGTCGCGGACGTGAACGGCGAAACGCGCCGCGCGCCGATCTGCGAAATCGAGCTTGAACTGAAGGCGGGCGACGAAGCGGCATTGCACACGCTTGCTGCCGAACTTGCCAAGGCGCTGCCAGGCCTCGCGCCGGACGACATCAGCAAGGCCCAGCGCGGGTACAAGCTGCGCGAAGGCTGAGAACGACGCGGCGCAACCTCGAAGCGCCGCGCAAACACCCCAAAAAAAGAGCGCTGTTAGTTGCATCATCAGCGCCGAAGCCGCAAAATGCCGCGCCGCCGCGCCCGCGCCGGATTGAATCGCCGCGCAATTGCTGCGACACTTGCCGCCCATGACCTCCACGAAACGCCCGCGCGTCGCGATGCCGGTGCAAGCGTCGCTGTTCGACGACGATCTGACCGACACCGCGCAAGCCACGCTCGACGAGCCGCCGCTGCCCGAAGTCGATCCGCGTCAGATCACGATCTTCTCGCTGTTCGACGCCGACGAATTCCCCGCGCCCGCCCGCACGCACGCCGCGATGATTGCCAATACGTCCGCATTCGACATGTCCAACGAACCCGCCGCGCCGCAGGCCGGAATCGACACCACGCGACTCGAAGACCAGTTCGACGCGCTGCCCGCCGCCTGGCGCGAATTGCTCGCGCCGTTCATCGCGAGCGACGTCTACGCGCCGTTGTGCCGCTTCGTCGATGACGAGCGCGCCGCCGGCAAGACCGTCTATCCCGCCGACGTGTTCCGCGCGCTGCGCCTCACCTCGCCCGACGACGTGAAGGTCGTGATCCTCGGCCAGGACCCGTACCACGGCGACGATCGGGGCACGCCGCAGGCGCACGGCCTGGCGTTCTCGGTGCCGCCCTCGGTGCGCCCCCCGCCTTCGCTGCGCAACATCTTCAAGGAGATCGCGGCGAGCCTCGGCATTCAGGCGCCCGCGCACGGCTGTCTCGACGCCTGGGCGCGCCAGGGCGTGCTGCTGCTGAACACGGTGCTCACCGTCGAGCGCGCCAGCGCCGCGAGCCACGCGAAGCGCGGCTGGGAGCGCTGCACCGACACGCTGATCCAGCAACTCGCCGCACGCCACGAGCATCTCGTGTTCATGCTGTGGGGCGCGCACGCGCAGAACAAGCGTGCGCTGCTCTCGGGTGCGCATTGCGTGCTGGAAGCGCCGCATCCGTCGCCGCTTTCTGCGCATCGCGGCTTTCTCGGCTGCGGGCATTTTGCGCAGGCCAACGCATATCTGGAGGCGCAAGGCCGCCAGCCGATCGACTGGCGTTTGCCGGAGGAAGGCCTCGTGCTCGCTTGAGCGACGCGACACAACGCGACGCAACGCGACGCAACGCGAAGCGACACACAATGAAAAAACGCCACGAGATCGCTCTCGTGGCGTTTTTTCTTTTACAGCCGTCAAGCAGCCGTCAAGCGCGGACTTTACGCCGCAGCGATCGCCTCACGCGCGCCCGCGAGCGCTGCGCTGGCTGCGTCCGGGCCCATGTTCAGGCCTTCGGCGTAGATGAAGTTCACGTCGGTCATGCCGAGGAAGCCGAGGAACGACTTCAGGTACGGCGTCTGGCTGTCGTGCGGGGTGCCTTGATACTTGCCGCCGCGCGCCGAAACGATATGCACCTTCTTGCCGTTCACGAGACCTTCCGGGCCGTTCGCGGTGTAGCGGAACGTGATGCCGGCACGCGCGATCCAGTCGAAGTACGTCTTGAGCTGCGACGAGACGCCGAAGTTGTACATCGGCGCGCCGATCACGATGACGTCCGCTGCCTGCAGTTCTGCGATCAGCGCTTCGCTGCGTGCCGCGATAGCCTGCTGCTCCGGCGTGCGCTGCTCGGCCGGCGTGAAGAACGCGCCGAGCACGGCGTCGTCGAGGTGCGGCAGCGGATCGGCTTGCAGGTTACGCGTAACGACTTGCGCACCCGGATTCGCTTGTTGCAGCTTGGCCGTCAGTTCGTTGACGAGCAGCGTCGACTGGGCGCCTTGCGAGCGGGCGGCGGAATTGATTTGCAGGATCGTGGTCATGGTGGCTCCTTCGGGTCTCAGTTGCGCAACGTTGCGCGAGTGAAGGCATTGTGTTTTTTTACCGCCCCCCGAAAAAGTAGTCCGCCGATGACGGATTGTTGCAGCGATAGAACAATCCCCGGCATGAAAAAACGGCGTGGGGCCAGGCACCCACGCCGTTTCTGGCACTGCCGTGCGGCTTACGCCGCCAGCCAGCGGTCCCGCAAGCCGCGCGCTGGCGCGCGCTTGTCGGATGCGGCGAGCTTGTAGCGCGCGACTTCAGGCGCATCGAGGGTCAGACGCGCCACGCGAAGCTCGTCGCGGCGGAACGCGTGGATCTCGACCTTCGTGCCCGGCTGGTAGCGCGAGAGCAGCGCGTCGAGATTCGAGCCCGTCACGCGCAGGCCGTCGAGCGCGACGAGCGCGTCGCCGGCCGAAAGTCCCGCCTTCTGCGCCGCGCCGCCTTCGTAGACCACCGCGAGCGTTGCGTCCGCGCCGCCACGCAGCCGCGCGCCGAGCGAGGGCTTCGCGCCGCGCTCCGGCTCCCCTTCGAGCGTCACGCCGAACGGCTCGAACAGCGTCGCGAGCGGCAGGTCGCGCGTACCGCGCACGGCGTCGCTAAAGAGCACGCCCAGTTCCACGCCGGTCGCTTCGGCAATCAATGCCTCGACGTCGTCCTCGCCCACGCCCACCGGCTTGCCGCGATAGAAGTCGCGGCCATAGCGCTGCCACAAGAGGCGCATGACGTCGTCGAGCGATTTACGGCCATTCGTCTGCGCGCGAATCGACAAATCGAACGCCAAAGCCACGAGCGAGCCCTTCGTGTAGTAGCTCACGATCGCATTCGATGCGTTCTCGTCCTGGCGGTAGTACTTCACCCACGCGTCGAACGAGCTTTCCGCGACGCTCTGCTTCAGGCGCCCCGCGCCGCGCAGCACGCCAGCGATCGTCTTGCCGAGGAGACCGAAGTATTCATCCGAGGAAATGAGCCCGCTGCGCACGAGCATGAGGTCGTCGTAGTAGGACGTAAAGCCTTCGAATAGCCACAAGAGCGAGGTGTAGTCCTCACGCGTGAGGTCGTACGGCACGAATGCGGCCGGCTTGATGCGCTTCACGTTCCAGGTGTGGAAGTACTCGTGGCTGCACAGGCCGAGATAGGTGCGATAGCCGTCCGACGTCTCCGGCTTGCCCTTCACCGGCAGATCCGTGCGATTGCAGATGAGCGCCGTCGACGCGCGATGCTCGAGGCCGCCGTAACCGTCGCTCACGGCTTGCGTCATGAACACGTAGCGTTCCATCGGCGCGCGCTTCGTGCGCGGCTCGAACAGCGCGATTTGCGCCTCGCAGATCTTCTTCAGGTCGGCGGCGAGACGCTCGGTGTCGAGCGCGACCACGCGGCCCGCGATCACGATGTCGTGCGGCACGCCGTGCGCCTTGAAGCTCGCGAGCGTGAACTCGCCGAGCGTCACGGGATGATCGATCAGTTCGTCGTAATTCGCGGCGGTGTACTCGCCGAAGCCGTAACGCTTCGTGCCGCGCGCTTCCGTGAGCGCCGTGCCCACGCGCCAGTGGCGATACGCGTGACCGTCCGGACGCTGGATATCGACCGCGTGCTGCGCGTCCTCATGGCCGAGCGCCGCGAGAAACACGCTCGTGCCGTTGAAGAAACCCACCGTGTCGTCGAGGTGCGCCGCACGCACCGACATATCCCATGCGTAGACCTCGTAGCGCAGCGTGAGCGCGCCCTTCACCGGCGCGGCCTGCCACGAGTGCTTGTCGGTCTTCGTCACGCGCACCTTGCGGCCTGCGTCGTTGAAGGCGCGCAGCGTGACGATGTTGCGCGCGAACTCGCGCACCATGTAGCTGCCCGGAATCCATACGGGCAGCATGAAGCGTTGACCGTCCGGCGCGGGGTCTTCCACGGTAAGCGTCACCTCGAACAGATGCGCGGCGGGATTCTTCGGGACGATGGTGTATCGGATCGGCTTCATCGGTGGGATCGGTGAGAGATTCGGTCAGCAGACGCTGCAATGCAATTTCAGTATGCCCGGCGCGCAAGAGCGGACAAAAAGCGCCGGGCAAAAAAAGCACCGGCCGCGAAAGCGGCCGGCGGGTTCGGGCGAGGCGTCAGTGCGCGCCGTTCAGTCCGCGTTCGAGCCGGTCGGCGCTGACCGCGCCGGGCAGGCGCGTACCGTCGGCGAGGATCACGGTGGGCGTGCCGGTCACGTTCATCTTCTGGCCGAGCGCGAGATTGCTGTCGATAGCGGCCGTGTCGCACGTGCCGGCAGCCGTGGGCGCCTTGCGGTCGACCATCCACGACTCCCACGCCTTCGCGCGGTCAGACGAGCACCAGATCTGCTTGGCCTTCGCCGTCGAATCCGGCGAGAGCACCGGATACAGGAAGGTGTAGACCGTCACGTTGTCCACGGCCTTCAGCGTGTTTTCGAGTTGATGGCAGTACGGGCAATTCGGGTCGGAGAACACGGCCATCTTGCGCTTGCCGTCGCCCTTCACGACCTTGACCGCGTTTTCGAACGGCAGCTTCGCGAAATCGACCTTGTTGATTTCGTTCAGGCGCGCCTCGGTGAGATTGCGGTGCGCCTTGGTGTCGATGAGTTCGCCGTTGAGCACGTAGTCGCCAGTGGCGTCGCTGTAGACGATTTGCGTGCCGAGGTTGATCTCATAGAGGCCCGGCATCGGCGCCTTCGTGATGCCCTTGATGTCGCTGGCGTCGATGCCGAGGCGCGTCTGCAGCGCCGACCGGATCTTGTCGGTAGTCTGGTCGGCCTGAGCCGAGCAGCCGAGCGCCGAGGTGGCTACCGCGATCACGAGCGCGGCAATTCGAATACGCGTTTGCATGGGATGCATTCCTGATTCGCCCGCGCCGCGAGAGGGGCGACGCGCGCTGAGTTCCGTTGAGTGGCCGGGGCGGCATGCGCTGCGGCCGCGGCCAATACGGCCATTCTAAGCTGCACGGGCCTCAAGCAACCGAAATGCCTGCTCGAGGGGTCAATGAGCGCTAAAGCCTGAGAATATTAGCCGAGCGCCGAGGCCACGAGCCAGCGCTTGAGCAGCGGCTGCGCGCCCACGAACGCCATGCCCGTGTTGCGCACCGCGCGCGCCAGCGTGCCGGGGAACGAGAAGAGCCGCTGCAGGCCGTCGGTGGCGACGACGAGCTTCTGGATGTCCTCGCGGCGGCTGCGTTCGTAGCGGCGCAGCAGCACGATGTCGCCGAGATCGCGGAACGCCTCTTTCTTCGTGACGACGTCGACGAGCGCGGCAACGTCGCGCAAACCGAGGTTCACGCCCTGGCCCGCAAGCGGGTGAATCAGATGCGCGGCGTCCCCGACCAGGGCAACGCGCGGCGCCACGAGCCGATCCACGGTTTGCAGCGAAAGCGGAAACCCGCGCGCAGCCGTGACGCACTCGAGCTCACCGAGCTGGCTTTGCGAAACGCGCTCGACTTCAGCGGCAAGCTGCTCCGGCTCGAGCTTGAGCAGCGCGTCGGCGTGTTCGGTCTGTGCCGACCAGACGAGCGAGACGTGCTGATCCGGCAGCGGCAGCAAGGCGACGATCTCGCCCTCGCGGAACCACTGGTACGCCGTTTCGCAGTGCGGCTTTTGCGCGCGGAAATTGGCGACCACGCCGGTTTGGCGGTATTCGCGCCGCTCGACCTTCGAGCCGATCTGCGCGCGCACCCACGAATGCGCGCCATCCGCGCCGATTGCGAGGTCGGCTTCGATCGTGCGGCCATTGGCGAGGCCGATCACGGCCGCGTCGGATTTCACGTCCAGCGTCTCGGCGCGCGTGTCGATCCACGCGAGATTGGGCTGGAAGTTCAGCGCGGCGTCGAGCGCGCGCTCGATGACCGACGACTCGGCAATCCACGCGAGTTGCGCAACCGACGCCTGATACGCCGAGAAGTGCAGCTCCGCCGCAGCGTCGCCGAACACGCGCATGTCGTAGACGGGCGTGAGGCGCGCGGCGTCGGCGGCCTGCCAGACCCGCAGCCGCTCGAACAGCGCCTGCGAACTGCGCGAGAAGGCGTACACGCGCGCGTCGAACACGGCGCCCGCGGGCAGCGGCGCGCACGGCTGCGCGAGCAGCGCCACGCGCAGGCCGCCCTGGGTCAGCGCGAGCGCCGCCGACTTGCCGACGAGCCCGCCGCCGATCACGGCGACATCAAAGGTCTGGTTGCTTGCTGTCATGCGCGCATTATAGCCGCGGGTGCTTGTCTGACAGGGCCGGAAGGGCACGGATGTTGCGGCGCAGCAAGTCGTCGCAGGACGCCATCCCACGGGCACGGCGACGCCTGCGGCTAACCCTCACCCGGACGAGGTTACAATTACGGTTTTCGTGACTCCGCGCGAGCCGGCGTCACGCCCCCCGACGTGCCCCCTGCGCCGCCCCGCCCGCCGCTCCCGCTTTCGCGAGACGCCCGGCCCCGAGCCCTTCGCGCGCGGCGAGCCGCACGTCACCACCCTGACATGCAGAGATTTTCATGAGCCTCCAATGCGGCATCGTCGGCTTGCCTAACGTCGGCAAGTCCACCCTTTTCAACGCGCTGACCAAGGCGGGCATCGCGGCCGAGAACTACCCGTTCTGCACGATCGAGCCGAATGTCGGCGTGGTCGAAGTGCCGGATCCGCGTCTGAAGGCGCTCTCGGAAATCGTCAAGCCAGAGCGCGTCGTGCCGGCCGTGGTCGAGTTCGTCGACATCGCGGGTCTGGTCGCGGGCGCGAGCAAGGGTGAAGGCCTGGGCAACCAGTTCCTCGCCAACATCCGCGAAACCGATGCGATCACGCACGTCGTGCGCTGCTTCGAGGACGAAAACGTGATCCACGTGGCGGGCAAGGTCGACCCGATCTCCGACATCGAAGTCATCAACACCGAACTCGCACTCGCCGACCTCGCTACCGTCGAAAAGTCGCTTACGCGCTACTCGAAGGCCGCGAAGTCGGGTAACGACAAGGAAGCCGCGAAGCTCGTCGCCGTGCTGGAAAAAGTGCGCGCGCAGCTCGACCAGGCCAAGCCCGTGCGAGGGCTCGACCTGAACGAAGACGAGCAGGCGCTCCTCAAGCCGTTCTGCCTCATCACCGCGAAGAAGACGATGTACGTCGCGAACGTGAAGGACGACGGCTTCGAGAACAACCCGTACCTCGACGCCGTGCGCAAGCACGCCGAAGCCGAGGGCGCGCCGGTCGTGGCCGTGTGCGCGGCGATCGAAGCCGAAATCGCCGACCTCGACGACGAAGACAAGATCGCCTTCCTCGCCGACATGGGCATGAACGAGCCCGGCCTCGACCGCGTGATCCGCGCGGGCTTCAAGCTGCTCGGCCTGCAAACGTATTTCACGGCTGGCGTGAAGGAAGTGCGCGCGTGGACGATCCATGTCGGCGACACGGCACCGCAGGCCGCCGGCGCGATCCACACCGACTTCGAGCGCGGCTTCATCCGCGCGCAGACCATCGCGTTCGACGACTACATCCAGTACAAGGGCGAAACCGGCGCGAAGGAAGCCGGCAAGATGCGCGCCGAAGGCAAGGAATACGTCGTGCACGACGGCGACGTGATGAACTTCCTGTTCAACGTCTAAGCGCAGTTGCGAGGCAATGCCAAAAAAGCCCGCTCGTGAGCGGGCTTTTTTACGGCTGAGCGCGCGAGAGCGCGGCGGCAGGCAAGCGTCACTCCCCCGCCGCCCACGCCCCGTACAATAGCGCTTTGCGCGTCACCCCAATTCGCGGTTCCGACGCGGCGTACGCCGCGTTCGAGACATACTTCCGCCCCTTTTTCCCGTTTCCAAAGACACTCTCATGGCCCAATACGTCTTCACCATGAACCGGGTCGGCAAGATCGTGCCGCCCAAGCGCCAGATCCTGAAGGACATCTCGCTGTCGTTCTTCCCCGGCGCGAAGATCGGCCTGCTCGGCCTGAACGGCTCGGGCAAGTCCACGCTCATCAAGATCATGGCCGGCGTCGACAAGGACATCGAAGGCGAAGCCACGCCGATGCCCAACCTCAACATCGGCTACCTGCCGCAGGAGCCGCAGCTCGACCCGGAAAAGACCGTGCGCGAAGCGGTCGAAGAAGGTCTCGGCGACGTGTTCAACGCGCAGAAGAAGCTCGACGAAATCTACGCGGCCTACGCGGAGCCGGACGCCGACTTCGACGCACTCGCCGCCGAGCAGGCAAAGTACGAGGCGATTCTCGCGACGACCGACGGCAGCGCGGAGCAACAGATCGAAATCGCGGCAGACGCCCTGCGCCTGCCGGCCTGGGACGCGAAGATCGGCAACCTCTCGGGCGGTGAAAAGCGCCGCGTGGCGCTGTGCAAGCTGCTGCTCGAAAAGCCCGACATGCTGCTGCTCGACGAACCGACCAACCACCTCGACGCCGAATCGGTCGAGTGGCTCGAGCAGTTCCTCACGCGCTTCCCGGGCACCGTGGTCGCCGTGACCCACGACCGCTACTTCCTCGATAACGCCGCCGAGTGGATTCTCGAACTCGACCGCGGCCACGGCATTCCCTGGAAGGGCAACTACTCCAGCTGGCTCGACCAGAAGGAAGAGCGCCTGAAGCAGGAAGAAGCGACGGAATCCGCGCGCCAGAAGGCGATCAAGAAGGAACTGGAGTGGGTGCGCCAGAACCCGAAGGGACGTCAGGCGAAGTCGAAGGCGCGTATCGCCCGCTTCGAGGAACTGTCGAGCTCGGATTACCAGAAGCGCAACGAAACGCAGGAAATCTTCATTCCGGCGGGCGAGCGTCTGGGCAACGAAGTCATCGAGTTCAAGAACGTCAGCAAGTCTTACGGCGACCGTCTGCTGATCGACGACCTGAGCTTCAAGATTCCGGCGGGCGCGATCGTCGGCATCATCGGCCCGAACGGCGCCGGTAAGTCGACGCTCTTCCGCATGCTCACGGGCAAGGAACAGCCGGATTCGGGCGAGATCGTGCAAGGCCCGACGGTCAAGCTCGCGTATGTCGACCAGAGCCGCGACGCGCTGGCCGCCAACAAGACCGTGTTCGAAGAGATCTCGGGCGGCGCGGACGTGCTGACGGTGGGCAAGTACGAAACGCCTTCGCGCGCGTACATCGGCCGCTTCAATTTCAAGGGCGGCGATCAGCAGAAGATTGTTGGCAACCTCTCGGGCGGTGAGCGTGGTCGCCTGCATCTGGCCAAGACGCTCATTTCGGGCGGCAACGTTCTGCTGCTCGACGAGCCGTCGAACGACCTCGACGTCGAAACGCTGCGCGCGCTCGAAGACGCCCTGCTCGAATTCGCGGGCTCGGTCATGGTGATTTCGCACGATCGCTGGTTCCTCGACCGTATCGCCACGCACATCCTCGCTTTCGAAGGCGACTCGCAGGTCACGTTCTTCGACGGCAACTATCAGGAGTACGAGGCCGACAAGATCAAGCGTCTCGGCGAAGAAGCCGCGCGTCCGAAGCGTCTGCGCTACAAGCCGATCAGCCGCTAAGCGTGCTGGATCGATAGCAAACAACGGCGGCCCGCGGGCCGCCGTTGTCATTCTGGCGGCGCGCGCGGCATGGCGGTTGCTCGAAAGCCGCTACGCTTGGGGTCACTTCGCGTCACTCAAGGCCTGAACTCCGGTCCTCCCCCGAAAGGAATTCCGTATGGCGACGCCGCTGCGCAACCGTGTTCTCCTGATCGTCGCGATCGTCGTCGCGCTGCTCGTGCTCGCGGCGCTCGGCACGCTCTACGCACTGCAGCGCGAGGCAAAGGCGTACGTGGAGCGCGCGCTCGCGCCCGTCGGCTCGGCAGCGAGCGTGAATGTGGCGTTCGATCTCTCGTCCGTCGAACTCACCGACGTGCGCCTGAAGCCCCCGCCCAACTGGCCCACCGCCGACACGCTGCGCGCCGCGCGAATCACGATCACGCCCGACCTGCGCGCGCTGCTCTCGCACCGCGTGCACATTCGCGACGTGAGCGTGAGCGACTTCACGATGACGGTGCTGCGCCAGCAAAACGGCTCGATCCAGATCCTGCCGAATCTGCGCGAAGAAATGACGCAAAGCGACGCGAGCGCCGCGCAGGGAGGCATCAGCCTGCCTCAGGAAAAGGTCATCGACCATATCGGCTTCGAAAACGGCACGTTCGACTTCTACGATCGCTCGGTGAGCAATCCGCCGTGGCGCGTCACGGTGAACCGCGCGCAAGCGAGCGTCGACAATGTCCATCTGCCCGCGCTGAGCGAGCCCACGCGCGTTTCGGTGACGGGCAATGTCGTCGGCCCGGAGCACACCGGACGCATGACGTTCAACGGCTGGATGCAGATTGCGAGCAAGGACTCGCAACTCCATACGACGTTGCGCGGCATGGATGTGCGCACGATCGATCCCTACCTGCTGAAAAAGGCTGGCGCGAAGGCTAACGTGACGGGCGGCACGCTCGACCTCGACCTGAATTCGACCGTGCGGGGCTATCACCTGCACGCGCCGGGCACGCTCACGTTGCATAACCTGCAACTCGCGGAAAGCGGCGACGCCGTGGACACCTTCTTGTCGATTCCGACGCGCGCCGCCGTGGCGGCACTGAAGGCGCACAACGGTGAGATCACGCTGCACTTCGTGCTCGAAGGCAACCTGCGCGACCCGAAATTCAAGCTCAACGAAAACCTGATGACGGAGTTGCGCGCAGGCTTCGCACAGGCGCTCGGCGTGAGCGCAGAAGGGGTGGCGAAGGGCGCCGGGCAAACCGCGAAGGGGATCGCCGACGCGCTGCGCAGCTTGCTGCAGCCGGTGGCGCCGGCGCCTGCATCGAAATAACGCGCAGGGGCGCGGACGCTAGCGCGGTTAGACCGGCAGGCCGAGTTCGCGCAGTTTCGCGTCGGTGGCGGCGTTGCTCGTGTGATGCACGCCATGCCAGCCGAGCGCGGTGGCGGCTTTGGCGTTGTGCGCGTTGTCGTCGATGAAAACGAGTTCCTCGGGCTTCACGCCAGGCAACTGCACGTCGATACGGCGAAACATCTCGTGGAAGATCGCCGGATCGGGCTTCACGAGCTTCACGCGGCCCGACACGACGATATCGCGGCAGCGGCGCAGGATGCCGAAGCGCTCCCACGCCCACGGAAACGTCTCGGCCGACCAGTTGGTGAGACCGAAGATCGGCACGCCCGCCGCTTCCAGGCGCTCGAAGGTGGCGACGCCGCCCTCCAGCAGCCCGGCGACCATCTCGTGCCAGCGATCGTAGAACGCCCGAATGAGCGCCTCGTGCTCGGGAAACTTCGCGACCAGTTCCTCGGTGCCGACGGCGATGGGCTCGCCGCCGTCCTGGCGGATCACCCAGTCCATCTTGCAGACGTTCGTGAGGAACCAGCGGCGCTCGTCGTCGTTGGGAATGAGCTTGCGATAGAGATGCTCGGGACTCCAGTCCACCAGCACCCCGCCGAAATCGAACACCACTGCCTTGATCGTCATGCGTTTGCGCTCCGCTTGAACACCCATTGATTACCAGAGGAAATCAGATCGGCTGCGTGCGCTTTTCGAGCCACGCGAGCGCATCGCCGCTCACGTGCGGCGCCACGCGCACACGCACCGTCTGGTGGTACGCATTGAGCCATTCACGCTCGTCCGCGCGCAAGAGCGCCAGATCAATGCAGCGCGTGTCGATCGGACAAAGCGTGAGCGTCTCGAAGTCGAGGAAGTCGCCGAATTCGGTCGTTTCGGCGCGCTGGTTCAGCACGAGATTCTCGATGCGCACGCCCCACTTGCCCGGCCGGTAGATGCCCGGCTCGACCGAAGTGATCATGCCCTCTTCCATCGCGGTCCAGGGCTCGGCCGGCGCGTAGTGCGATATGACCTGCGGACCTTCGTGCACGTTCAGGAAGTAGCCCACACCGTGGCCGGTGCCGTGGCCGTAGTCCGCACCCGCTTCCCAGATCGGCGCGCGCGCGATGGCGTCGAGCATCGGCGAGCGGATGCCGCGCGGGAACTTCGCGCGCGAGAGCGCCATCATGCCCTTGAGCACGAGCGTGAAGTCGCGCTTTTGCTCCGCGCTCGGTGTGCCCACCGGCACGACACGCGTGATGTCGGTGGTGCCGTCGAGGTACTGGCCGCCCGAGTCGATGAGCAGCAGGCCATTGCCTTCGATCACGCTGTGCGATTCGGGCGTGGCGCGGTAGTGCGGCATCGCGCCGTTCGCGTTGAAGCCCGCGATCGTCGCGAACGAGAGCGACTTGAAGCCCGCACGGCGCGCACGCGCGGCGGAAAGCTTTTCGTCGATGGTCAGTTCGGTGATGGTCTCGCGGCCAAGCGCGGCCTCGAACCACGCGAAGAATTCGGCGAGCGCCGCGCCGTCCTGCTCCATGGTCGCGCGCACGTGATCCGCTTCGGCGGCCGTCTTGCGCGATTTGAAGAACGTGCTCGGATTGACCGACTCCACGAGCTTCACCGCCGACGACACCGCCTGCAGCAAGCCGTACGTCACGCGGCGCGGATCGACGAGCAGCGCGGCCTTCGCGGGCAGCGCCGCGAGCGCGGCGGCGGCCTCGGCATAGGGCGCGACGCGCACCTTGTCTTTCGCGAGCGACTGCACGAGCGCCTCGCTCACCTTGCCGTCGGCGACGAAAAGCGTCGCCTCGTCCGGCCCGATCAGCGCGTGCGCGACGAACACCGGGTTGTAGTTGACGTCCGCGCCGCGCAGGTTGAAGAGCCAGGCGAGGTCGTCGAGCGTGGAGACGAAATGCCACTGCGCGCCCTTCTCCTGCATCGCGCGGCGCACCTGGTCGAGCTTGCCGGCGCGGCTCGTGTCGGCGTGCGGCGCGACGTGCTCGTACACGGGCTCGAGCGGCAGCGACGGGCGGCCCTGCCAGACGTCGTCGAGCAGATCGAGGTCCGTGCGCAGCGCGACGTCGCGCGCCTTGAGCGCATCGGCCAGCGCGCGCGCCGAGGCCACGCCGAGCACCGCGCCGTCCACGGCCACCGCGCCGCCCGCGCTCACGTTCTGCGCGAGCCAGTCGATGTGCGGTGCGCTCTGCTGGCCGCCCATCATCTTCATGAGCTGAATGCCGGTGCCGGCCAGTTGCTGCTCGGCTTGCACCCAGTAACGGCTGTCGACCCAGACGCCCGCAAAATCCTTCGTCACCACGAGCGTGCCTACCGAGCCCGTGAAGCCCGAGAGCCATTCGCGCCCCTGCCAGCGGCGCGGCAGGTATTCGGACAGATGCGGATCGGCGGACGGCACGAGCGCGGCATCCACGCCAGCGCGCGCCATCGCGGCGCGCAGGGCGGCAATGCGTTCAGGAATCGAGGAGGTTTCGGGGAGTCGGGCGTTCATGTTTTCACCTGCGAAGAATTCGAAGCGGAAGATCTGGGTTTGGCCTAAGGCGGCTGCGCGCGGCTAGCTGCGCCGCGCGCGCAGCGCCACGCACACACCCACGAAAACGAGCGCGAGTGCCGTGCAAAGCGGCCACTGGAGCAACTCGCCATCGTAGAAAAGACCGGTTGCACTGCCGGCCGCGTTCGCGAGCGCCGCACCGAGCACGCCGGCCACGACCGCCAGTGCGAGCGAGTGGCGTGCGGCACGGCGCTGGGGATGGAGCCACCATCCCGCACAGCCCACCACCAGACCAAGAATGACAATACCGGTCCAGCCCATTAAAGACTTGTCCTATAGGTTTTCGGATAAGTCTGATAGGACTGCCGAAGCACGAGAGCTAGCATTTGCAACTTGGTTAGTCTCTTTTAAAACTGGAAAACGGTCGGCTCGGCGCTTCCCGCGTAGCGGTTGAGTGTAGGGGGCAGGATGGCGCAAGGCAAGCGCATCCGGGCCGCTCCAGCCGCACTCTCTCGTATGCGAATCGCCCTTGTCGAACCAGACGCCGGTCAGGCCGAAACCCTCGTCCGCCTGCTCATTGCGGGCGGGCACGCATGCCAGCACTTCCCGCTTGGCGCCCAGCTCTTCGAAACCCTCGAAGACGAAACCTTCGACCTGTTGATCGCGGCATGGTGGTGCGGCGACGTCGGCGCTGACGACGTCATCCCCCAGGCGCGCAGGTTACTCCCCGGTCTGCCCGCCATCGCCCTGATGCTCGCGCCCCATGAAAGCGAGATCGTCGCGAGCCTGCAGGCCGGTGCGGACGATTGCATCGCCAAGCCCGTGCGCGGCCCTGAAATGCTCGCGCGCATCGACGCGCTCCTGCGCCGCGCCGGCGTACGCCGGCCACGCAACCGCGCCCGTCATGGCTTTGGGGACTACCTCTTCGATTCCGGGCGTTACGAAGTATCGTTTCGGGGTCACACTGTCACGCTCACGCCCAAGGAATACCGCTTCGCGCTGCTGCTCTTCACCAACGCATCGCGCCCCGTTTCGCGAGCGCGCATCCTCGAAACCGTGTGGAATTTGAACCGCGACGTTCGGTCGCGCACGCTCGACACACACGCCTCTCGCCTGCGCAGCAAATTGCAGCTCGGGCCCGAGTACGGCTGGCGTTTGACCACTTTGTACGGCTTTGGCTACCAGCTCGAAAGACTCCCCATATCACCTGCCGGAGTGTCGGACTCTGTCGACGCGAATGTCGGAAGCGAGGAAAAGTTATAATATCCGCCTAAATCTCGCCCCCATGGTATGCAGCTTCTAACGATCGGAATCAATCACCACACCGCGCCCGTCGCCTTGCGCGAACGCGTGGCGTTTCCGCTCGAACAGATCAAGCCCGCGCTCGCCCTGTTCAAGGAAGCGTGGTCCGGCAAGCGTTCGCTGAGCGCGCCGGAAGCCGCCATTCTCTCCACCTGCAACCGCACCGAGCTTTACTGCGCGACCGACGCGCAAAGCTCGCGCGACGCCGCCGTGAGCTGGCTTTCGCATTACCACGGCATCCGCGAAGAGGAACTTGCGCCGCACGTCTACACGCTGCCGCAGTCCGAAGCGGTGCGTCACGCGTTCCGGGTGGCTTCGGGGCTCGATTCGATGGTGCTGGGCGAAACGCAGATCGTCGGCCAGATGAAGACCGCGGTGCGCACCGCGACCGAAGCGGGCGCGCTCGGCACCTATTTGAACCAGTTGTTCCAGCGCACCTTCGCCGTGGCGAAGGAAGTGCGCAGCACGACCGAAATTGGCGCGCAATCGGTCTCCATGGCCGCCGCCGCCGTGCGCCTCGCGCAGCGCATCTTCGACAAGATCGCCAATCAGCGCGTGCTCTTCATCGGCGCGGGCGAGATGATCGAACTGTGCGCCGCGCACTTCGCCGCGCAGCAGCCGCGCGAACTGGTCGTCGCAAACCGCACCGCCGAGCGCGGGCGCTATGTTGCCGAACGTTTCGGCGGGCGCGCCATTCCGCTCTCCGACCTGCCTACGCGCATGCACGAGTTCGACATCATCGTCTCGTGCACGGCGTCCACGCTGCCTATCATCGGTTTGGGTGCCGTGGAGCGCGCGGTGAAGGCGCGTCGTCACCGCCCCATTTTCATGGTCGATCTCGCGGTGCCCCGCGACATCGAGCCCGAAGTCGCCCAGCTCGAAGACGTGTTCCTCTATACCGTCGACGATCTCGGCACGATCGTGCGCGAAGGCAATGCCTCGCGCCAGGCCGCCGTCGCGCAAGCGGAGACGATCATCGAGTCGCGCGTGGCGAACTTCATGCAGTGGCTCGACTCGCGCAGTATCGTGCCGGTCATCCGCCACATGCACACGCAGGCCGACGCGCTGCGTCGCACCGAGCTCGAACGCGCCCGCAAGATGCTTGCGCGCGGCGACGACCCGTCCGCCGTGCTCGAAGCGCTGTCGCAGTCGCTCACCAACAAGCTGATCCACGGTCCGACGCATGCGCTCAACACGTCGAGCGGCGATCAGCGCGACTCGCTCATCGAGCTGATGGGCGGCTTTTATCGCCACGGCCAACCGGCCAAGGCAACCGAAGTCTCGCAAAGCGCAACGGATGTCACGGGCGCCTCGCGCTCCGCCGACTCCTCTGATTCGTCCGGTTCCTCCGACCGTTAGCGACGCCCGGGCTCGGGCGCGCGCCATGCGCACCCTGCACAACCGGGCCGCACGCCCGCCTCTTCTCTCTCGCAGTCCTATCCGGAGTTCGCTCCGCACCGCCCGATGAAAACGAGCATGCAATCGAAGCTCGACCAGCTGACTACACGCCTGGCCGAGCTAAACGACCTGTTGAGCCGCCCCGACGTGACCTCGAACCGCGATCAGTACCGCAAGCTCACGCGCGAGCACGCGGAACTGGGGCCGGTGGTCGAGCACTACGGCCAATGGCGACAGGCCAAAGACGACGAGGCCGCGGCGAAAGACCTGCTCTCCGACGCCTCGATGCGCGACTTCGCCGAAGAAGAGGTGAAAGCCGCACGCGAGCGCATGGCGCAGCTCCAGCACGAATTGCAGATGATGCTGCTGCCGAAAGACCCCAACGATGACCGCAACGTGTTCCTCGAAATCCGCGCGGGCACGGGCGGCGACGAGTCGGCCCTCTTCGCGGGCGACCTGCTGCGTATGTATCTGCGCTACGCGGAGCGCAACCGCTGGCAGATCGAGATGATGTCGGCGAGCGAGTCGGATCTCGGCGGCTACAAGGAAGTGATCGTGCGCATTGCCGGCGAGGCGGCGTATTCGAAGCTCAAGTTCGAGTCGGGCGGCCATCGCGTACAGCGCGTGCCCGCCACCGAAACGCAGGGCCGCATCCACACGTCGGCCTGCACGGTTGCGGTGATGCCGGAAGCCGACGAGATCGGCGAAGTCGAGATCAATCCCACCGACCTGCGCATCGACACGTTCCGCGCCTCGGGCGCGGGCGGCCAGCACATCAACAAGACCGACTCGGCCGTGCGCGTGACGCACCTTCCGACCGGCATCGTCGTGGAGTGCCAGGACGACCGCTCGCAGCACAAGAACAAGGATCGCGCGCTCAAGGTGCTCGCCGCGCGCATCAAGGACAAGCAGTACCAGGAGCAGCACGCGAAGGAAGCGGCCACGCGCAAGAGCCTCGTGGGCTCGGGCGACCGCTCGGAGCGCATCCGCACCTACAACTTTCCGCAGGGGCGGCTCACCGATCACCGTATCAACCTCACGCTCTATCGCCTCGAAGCAATCATGGACGGCGACCTCGGCGAACTGATCGGCGCGCTCGTTTCCGAACATCAGGCCGAGCAGCTCGCGTCGCTGGGCGACGCGGATTGAGCGTGCATCAAACATGAGCGAAGCCGTTACCGCTGAGGCGCTGCTGCGCGCCTCGCCGCTGCCCGCGCTGGAGACGCGCATTCTGCTGATGCACGTGCTCGGGTGGCGCCGCACCGAACTCATCACGCGCGGCGACGAGGCGCTTGAAACGAGCGCCGTCGCGGCCTACCGCGACCTCGAAGCTCGCCGCGCGCACGGCGAGCCGATTGCGCAGCTCGTGGGCGCACGCGAGTTCTACGGCCTCGACTTCGACGTGACACCCGATGTGCTGATTCCGCGCCCCGATACCGAGGTGCTCGTGGAAACCGCGCTTGCGGCGCTCGAAGGCATCGCACAGCCGCGCGTGCTCGACCTCGGCACCGGCAGCGGCGCGATTGCGGTGGCGCTCGCCTCGGCAAGGCCCGATGCGCGCGTCTGGGCCGTCGACCGTTCGGCGGCCGCGCTCGACGTGGCGTCGCGCAACGCCGCGAAGCTGCTCGACGCGGGGCGCCCCGGCGGCCCGCTCGCGTTCGTCGCGGGCAGCTGGTACGACACGCTCGATCCGGCGCTGCGCTTCGAGGCGATCGTGAGCAATCCGCCCTATATCGCAAGCGGCGACCCGCATCTGGAGCAAGGCGACCTGCGCTTCGAGCCGCGCGGCGCGCTCACCGACGAAGCCGACGGCCTCACCGCCTTGCGCGCGATCGTCGCGGGCGCACCGGCCCGGCTCGCGCCGGGTGGCGTGCTCTGGATGGAACACGGCTACGACCAGGCGGCCGCTGTGCGGGCGTTGCTCGAAAGCGCCGGTTTCACGGACGTGCGCTCCGAGCGCGATCTCGCCGGGATCGAGCGCATCAGCGGCGGGCGTCTTCCGTTGCCGGCTGGCTGAGCGTAACCAGGCGCATCTGAGCACAACGCTGGCCACGCCCGGCCCGCTCAGGCGAAATCCGCTATCATTTCATCCTGCATTCCAACGTATTCAGCATCAATTCAATCGCAAGGTCAGTCATGGACACCCAACAACGCATCAAGCAGATCGTCGACGAAAACGCCGTCGTCCTCTTCATGAAGGGCAACGCGCAGTTCCCGATGTGCGGCTTCTCCGGTCGCGCGGTGCAGATCCTGAAAGCCTGCGGCGTCGATCAGTTCAAGACCGTCAACGTGCTCGAGGACGACGCGGTCCGCCAGGGCATCAAGGAATTCTCGAACTGGCCGACCATTCCGCAGCTCTACGTGAAGGGCGAGTTCATCGGCGGCTCGGACATCATGATGGAGATGTACCAGAACGGCGAGCTGCAGCAGCTCTTCGCCGCGGCGTAATTGCCGGCAACGGGGCGGCATCGGGCGCATTGCGTGGCGCCCGCGCCGTCCCGAGCGCACGGCGCGCTACGCCGGCGCTAGTCTTGAGGCGCCTTCGCCTCGACCTCACCTCGCCTTCGCTTCGACTCCCGCCTGACCGCCTGACGTGAATACTGCCTCCCAAGCCTCGCCTGCTATCGCACAACTGCCGCAACGCCGGCTGATCGTCGCGATCACGGGGGCCACGGGCGCGATTTACGGCGTTCGCATGCTCGACATGCTGCGGCAGCTGGGCGGCGTCGAAACGCACCTGCTCGTTTCCGCCGCGGGCTGGCTCAACATTCAGCACGAGCTGCAGCTCACGAAAGACGACCTGCACGCGCGAGCCGATGTCGTGCATTCAGTACGCGATGTCGGCGCGACCATCGCTTCGGGTTCGTTCGCGACCGACGGCATGATCGTCGCGCCCTGCTCGATGAAAACGCTCGCGAGCGTCGCCCATGGCCTCTCCGACAATCTGATTGCGCGCGCCGCCGACGTCACGCTCAAGGAACGCCGCCGTCTCGTGCTGCTCGTACGCGAAACGCCGTTCAACCTCGCGCATCTGCGCAACATGACGGCAGTGACCGAAATGGGCGGCGTGATCTTCCCGCCGCTGCCGGCCTTCTACAACCAGCCGGCTTCGATCGACGAGATGGTCGATCACACGGTCGCGCGCGTGCTCGACCTGTTCGCGCTCGGGCCCGCACTCTCGCCCGCCTGGCCGGGGCTGCGCGGCGGCGACGAGTAAGCGCCCGCCGCATCTTTCTGCGCCGCTTCGATTATCAATATCGGCGACACAATCAATTCCCTTTCGCCCCGTTTAATTCGCGACGGTTGGGTCTTATATTGATCGCAATACGATACTTTCGGACCGCCCCGGCGCGGCCAGCTCACGATCATGACCACCCGCACGCCTTCCCTTTTCCTCTCGCACGGTGCGCCTACGCTGCCGATCGACCCGTCGCTGCCTTCTGGCGGCTTTACCGCGCTCTCGCAGCATTTGCCGCGTCCGCAGTCGGTGCTCATGCTTTCCGCGCATTGGGGCACGATGCGCCCCGCGGTGAGCACCGCCTCGCAGCCTGAAACCATCCACGACTTCTACGGCTTTCCGCGCGCGCTGTACGAAATCCAGTACCCCGCGCCGGGCGCGCCCGAGATGGCGCAGCGCGCAGCGGCGCTGCTGCGCGAGCAAGGCATTCCTGTCGATGAGCAAGCGCATGGCCTCGACCATGGCGCGTGGGTGCCCATGCTGCTGATGTTCCCCGACGCCGACGTGCCCGTCGCGCAGCTTTCGGTGCAGCCACGCGCCAACGCCGCGCATCACTTTGCGCTGGGCCGCGCGCTGCGCTCGCTGCGCGACGAAGGCGTGATGGTGATCGGCTCGGGCCAGATCACGCATAACCTGCGCGAGGCGGACTTCTCGGCGCGCCCGGAAGATGCCGATCCGCGCGTGGCCGAGTTCACGCAGTGGTTCGAGAATCACCTCGCCGCGCGCGACATCGACGCATTGCTCGACTACCGCCAGCGTGCACCGCACGCCGTGCTCATGCACCCGACCGACGAGCATCTGCTGCCCGTGTTCGCGGCGCTAGGCGCAGCCGACGACGACTACACACTCGGTGTGCAGTCGCTCGGCACCTACCAGCGCGCGCTCGCGATGACGAACTACGTGTTCGGCAGCGCGGTGCAATAACGCCGCGGCGAGCCGCCACGCAGGCTCGCGTTTGCTCAAAAGGCAAAAAAGCCCGCCTGAATCGCTTCAGGCGGGCTTTTTGTATTGCGCGACGCTTGCTTTGATACTTAGTGCGCGCCGATACCTTCGAGGACTTCGTCGTGCTCCTCGCGTTCCGCAAGGTACGGCGAGCGGTAGCCCGAATTCACGCCCCAGTAATAGAACACGAGCGAGATCAGCGCGACGACGAGCATGTCCCAACCGTAGGGAAGCAGACCGCTGCCGCCGAACTGCTTGCTGCCGAGCAGCGAGAGGAGCGCCATGATCGGCAGGTACGCGCACAGCCACCATGCAGCCTTCAGATCCTGGCCCCAGCCTTCATAGCCCTGCTTGCCCTGGAAGTAGAAGTACACCGGCAGCGCGACGACCATCAGCAGAATGATTTCGCCGGTCAGCGGCCACTTCGCCCAGTACAGGATCATCGAAGCGCAGACGAACGCGAACGGCGCGATCACCTTCATGAACGGCACGTTCAGCGGGCGCTCGATGTCCGTGGCGGCGCGCTTGAGCGCCATCAGGCTGATCGGGCCGGTCAGGTACGAAATCACCGTCGCCACCGAGATCACTGCCGCGAGCGAGCTCCAGCCGCGGAAGAAGAACATGAAGATGAACGAGACGAGCAGGTTGAACCACATCGCGTTGCGCGGCACGCCGTAGAACGGGTGCACGTTGCCGAACATCTTCGGCATCGTGTTGTTGCGCTCCATCGCGTAGATCATGCGCGAGGTCGTCGCCATGTAGGTCGTACCGGTGCCGCTCGGGCTCACGAACGCGTCCACATACAGCAGGATCGCGAGCCAGTTCAGGTTCAGCGCGATCGCGAGTTCCGCGAACGGCGACTTGAAGTTGAACGTGTTCCAGCCCTTCGCGACGTCAGCCGGATTGACCGCGCCGATATACGCGATCTGCAGCAGCACGTAGATCACGAGCGCGCAGAGGATCGAGCCAATGACCGCAAACGGCACGCTCTTGGCCGGGTTGCGCGCTTCGCCCGCGAGGTTGATCGGGCTCTGGAAGCCGTTGAACGCGAACACGATGCCGCTGGTGGCAACCGCCGTGAACACCGCCGACCAGCCATACGGCGCGAACGTGGTCGTCTGGCCGAAATTCTCGTGGTGGAAGCTTCCAGCCATCAGGCCAATGATCGTCAGACCCGGGATGATGAACTTGAAGATCGTGATCGCGCTGTTGGCACGTGCGAACAGCTTCACACCCCAATAGTTGAGCATGAAGTAGATGATCACGAGAATCGCCGAAAGGCCGAGCCCTGAATGTGTCAATGACCCGTCGACGAAGAGCGCGTGCGCCCAGTCATAGGGCCAGGTACTCATGTACTGGATCGAGGCTTCGGCTTCGATCGGGATGACCGAGACAATGGCGATCCAGTTGGCCCACGCGCTGATGAAGCCCACCAGTGCGCCGTGCGAGTAGCGGGCGTAACGGACCATACCGCCCGACTCCGGGAACATCGCACCGAGTTCGGCGTAGGTGAGCGCGATGGCCAGAATGACCACGGCGCCGATGATCCAGGCGCAAACGGCCGCCGGGCCTGCAATCTTCGCCGCCTTCCACGCGCCGAACAGCCAGCCCGAACCGATAATCGACCCGAGGCCGGTGAACATCAGCGCGAACGGGCCGATGTTCCGTTGAATAGAACTTTTCACGTCTTCTCCTGTTTCAAGAGCAGCTCGACAACGCGTTTATCCCGTCTGTTGTGCGGGCGGGTTTCCCGCAGTTGTCGTACCTCCACACGAAAGATTGCGCCTGTAGGCGCAACTTCAGCGCGGCGCGTAGTTTAACCGGTTGCACCACGGAAGGGCGCCAAAAACGACGGCCTAATACAAAAAAGTCATTTGCTTATCAAGGTTTGTAAGGGTCAGTTTCGACCCTGTAGCAAAAAAATACGAACTTTCCCGGGGACCTAGTTGACCTTCCTGGCGTTTAGCCGTATAAAGTTCGGGCAGGATTTCAAGCGGCGAGTGTGAATAGGTCTTTCGTAGTTCGCCCATCAACGGTACTCCGGCTGGTCCCATACCCCTTCCTTGATTTTCGTGCACCTCTCGGGCTTCGGCCTTCATTCATTTTTAGGAAAGTAATATGGAAACCGGTACCGTCAAGTGGTTCAATGACGCTAAGGGCTTTGGCTTTATCACTCCGGACGGCGGCGGCGAAGACCTGTTCGCGCACTTCTCGGAAATCAAGGTTGACGGCTTCAAGACGCTGCAAGAGAACCAAAAGGTTCAATTCGAAGTCCGCACGGGCCCGAAGGGCAAGCAAGCTGCCAACATCAAGCCGGTCTAAGTACTGCGCTTATTGGTCTGCTAAGGCATTTAGGATCTGAACGCAGCTTCTGCGAAGTTCCTGACTAGCAAGCTTACCGAAAAACCCCACGCTTCTTCTCGAAGGTGGGGTTTTTTCTTGCCCGCGTTTTTCAGAACGGATTTTCAACGGGGATTAGCTTCCCCGCGCGTTCAGCCGTGCATTGAGACGCGCATTCAGCCGCACATTCAGCCGCGCATTCAGCCGAACAGGCGCTGCGCGTGAATGCCCAGGCCCGTCGCCACGCTGGCAAGACGGTCGCCGAACACGGCCTGCGACTGCGGAAACGCCTCCGCCAGCGCCTGCGTGAGGAATACGAGGCCGGTGGAGCCGCCCGTGAAGTAAAGCGCGCTCACCTGCCCGGGCGCCACACCCGCCGCCTGCACCGTTTCACGTGCGGCCTGCACGATGCGCCGCGTCTCCTCGCGGCCCGCCTCGACGAGTTGCGCGTCGCCGAATGCAAGGCGCAGATCCGTCTCGACCGCCTCGAGGTCGATCATCGTCTCCCCGCCCGCGGAAACGCCGATCTTCGCCTCCTCGGCGCGCGCCGTGAGCGCGTGCCCCAGCCGCTCGTCGACCACGCGCATCAGCCGGTCGTGTTGACGCGTGTTCGGGTACAGATGGCGCATGAGCTTCAGCTCGGTCGCGCGCTTGGGAGTGTAGATCGTGTTGATGAGGTGCCAGGTCGCCAGATCGAAATAGATGCGGTTCGGCACTTCGCGGCCCTCGGGGTCGAGCGACTGGTAGCCCAGTTCGCGCAGGATGGTCGCGAGTTCGACGCGGCGGTCGAAGTCGGTGCCCGCCACGTGCACGCCGTGGTGCGCGAGCACGTCGTCCTTGCGCTCGAGGCGCGACATACGATCCGGCCCCACACGCACGAGCGAGAAGTCCGACGTACCCCCGCCAATGTCGGCCACGAGCACGAGCCCTTCTTGCGCGAGGCGCGACTCGTAGTCGAACGCCGCCGCGATCGGCTCGTACTGGAACTCGATTTCCCGAAAGCCCACGCGGCGCGCCGCCGCTTCGAGCTGGTCCTGGGCGAGCCGGTCGGCGCGCGGGTCTTCGTCGACAAAGAAGACGGGGCGGCCCAGCACAGCACGCGTGATGGGCGCACCCGAGCAGCGCTCGGCACTGCGCTTCAGGTGCTCCAGGAAGATCGTGATGATCTCGGTATAAGGAATCGCGCTGCCGTCGCCGAGATCGGTCGTGCTCTCGGCGAGCGGCGAGCCGAGGATGCTCTTCATCGAGCGCATCAGCCGGCCGTCGAAGCCGTCGATATAGGACGCAAGCGCCGCACGCCCGAATTCGCGCGTGTGTTCGTCGACGTTGAAGAACACCGCCGTGGGCAAGGTGGTGTGCGCGCCTTCCACCGGCGCGAGGCGCATCGCGCCGTCGGCCGCTGCCGGGAGCGCCACCGCCGAATTGGAAGTTCCGAAGTCAATCGCGCAGAAGCTGGTCATGGCAAGAGCGCGCCGCAGCGAATGCGCGCGCAAGAGAGGAAAGGTCGGGGGGATCGGCTTTGTAGCACGAAAGCGCGGCGCGCGGCAACCGCAGGCCCATGATGCGGCCCCGGGAAGTAAAAAACGCGCGGCCCGCGCCGCGCGTTTTTGCTCGGTTCGATAACCCGCTGCCCGCATGGGCGTTGGGCTATGTCCGGCTCAGCCCTTGAAGGGGTGCTTCCAGCCGTTTTCGTAGGCGATCTCGCCCACCGCCGAACGCGTGCGCTCCGCCTTCTCGCGATCGCGCAGCACCGGTTCCAGCTTCTCGGCTTCGCCGTAGTGGCCGATCGAGATGATCGACAGCGGCTCAACGTCGTTCGGCAGCGCAAATTCCTTGCGGAACGCCTGCACGTCGAAACCGCTCATCTGGTGCGCAGCGAGGCCCAGCGCGTGCGCCTGGAGTACGAGCGACATCGCCGCCGCGCCTGCGTCGTATTGCGCTGTGCGGTTCACTTCCCCCTTCGCGTTGAGCGTCTGCGCCGTCACGGCGATCAGCACCGGCGCCGGCGCGTTCCACTGCTGGTTGAACGGCACGAGCGTCGAGAACGCGCGCTTGAACGCGATTTCGTCGGCGCTACGGTCGAACACGATAAAGCGCCACGGCTGCAGGTTGTAGCCCGAGGGCGCCCAGCGCGCCGCCTCGATCACCGCGTGCAGCGCCTCGCGGCTCACCGGCTCGCTCGAATAGGCGCGCGGGCTCCAGCGGCCGGCGATGAGTTCGTGAATGGGCACGGCTGTCGGTGCGGGTTTGTGCTTCGTCATGCCTTGTGTGTCCTTGGGGTGGCGGGCGGCTTGCCCGGGGGTCACTAGAATAACCGCAGCGCGTGAAATACGCTCAAACGCAACGGGCGACGCTCATGCGTCGCCCGTTGGAATACGTCGAAGTGCGAACCGGCGCGTTCAAGTCGCGGTGCGCGTGCGCCTCGTCAGGCCGTTTGCACGCCCACGGCGCGCGGCCCGCGGTTGATGCGCAGCACGAGGAACGACGCGACGAGACACAGGCCCCCCGAAATCATTGACGCCACCGTGTAGGTGCCGAGACTCGCGCGCAACAGGCCCGCGCCGAACGCCGCGAATGCCGCGCCTAGCTGATGACCCGCCACGACCCAGCCGAACACGATCGGCGCGCGCTCCTTGCCGAAAACGTCGGTGGCGAGGCGCACCGTAGGCGGCACCGTCGCGATCCAGTCGAGGCCGTAGAACACAGCGAAAATCGGCAGCCCGAAGAAGTCGATGCCGAAGGCATGCGGCAGATAGATCAACGAAAGTCCGCGCAGCCCGTAGTACCAGAACAGCAGCACGCGGCTGTTGAAGCGGTCCGAGAGCCAGCCCGAGAGCGTCGTGCCGAACAGGTCGAAAATGCCCATCGTGGCGAGCAGCGAGGCGCCCTGCACTTCGGTCATGCCATAGTCGCCGCACATGGCGATGAGGTGCGTGCCCACATAGCCGTTCGTGCTCGCGCCGCAAATGAAGAAGCTGAAGAAGAGCAGCCAGAAGTCGCGCGTGCGGCTCGCCGAAAAGAGCGCGTCGAACGCGATCTTCAGCGGATTTTGATGCGGCGCCGGCGGCGCGACGGGGGTGCTTTCGTCCTCGCCGAACGGACGCAGATTCACGCTCGCGGGCCGCTCGGGCAGCAGGAACAGCACGAGCGGCAGCACCGCGGCGGCGGCCACGGCAACCACGAGCACCACCGACTGCCAGCCGTGCTTCTCCACGATCGCCGCGAGGAGCGGCAGGAACACGAGTTGGCCCGTGGCCGAGCTCGCCGTGAGGATGCCCATGGCAAGCCCGCGGTGCGAGTGGAACCAGCGCGTGACGACCGTGGCCGAAAGCGAAAGCGCCGCTACGCCGGTGGCGCCGCCTACCATCACGCCCCAGATCAGGATCATCTGCCACGGATGCGTCATCAGCGCGGAAAGCGCCACGCCCGCCGCCATCGTGCCGAGCGCCGCGAGCAGCGTGGGACGCACGCCGAAACGCTGCATGGCCGCCGCCGCAAACGGGCCCATGAGGCCATAGAGCGCGATGTTCACCGAGATGGCGAGCGAGATGGTCGCCCGGCTCCAGCCGAATTGATGCTCGAGCGGCACCATCATCACGCTGGGCGTCGCACGCGTGCCGGCCGCCGCCAGCAGCACCAGAAACACCACTGCCACGACGAGCCATCCGTAGTGGAAACGCCCGCCTATTCGCTTCGCTGCCCAGTTCATTGGTGCTCCTGTCACGGCGCGCCGGGTTTCGACATGCCTATGTTTTCGTTGGTATGACCGCTAGCTGCGACGATTCGCCATCGTTCGATTGTTACCGATCGGTCACAAGTGTGTTGCGATAGTAGTTACCGCTCGGTAACATGTCAAGCAATCACCCTGATCGCGAGATGCCCTCATGAAACACGAAGGCCACGCCGAAACGTCAACCGCCTCTGCGCGCAAGCCCCGCCCCCGCGCGCAAACGACCGGGGCGCGCGCCCACGAGCACCTGCTGCGCGCCGCCGACGAGCTGTTCTACCGCGAGGGCGTGCGCGCGGTCGGCATCGAGGCTGTGGTCGAGCGCGCCGGCGTCAACAAGATGAGCTTGTACCGGCAGTTTTCGTCGAAGGACGATCTCGTCGTCGCCTACCTGCAGCGCTGCGATGTGCGCTTTTTCGAGCGCTTCGACGCCAGTCTCGCGAAGCATCCGGGCGAGCCAGCGAAGCAGTTGATGCAGTATTTCGAGGACCTCACGCGCCGCGCCTCGGCGCCGGGCTATCGCGGTTGCCCGTTCGTGAACGTTGCGACCGAATTCCCCGAGGCCACGCATCCCGCGCGGCGCAGCGTCGACAACAACAAGACGAAGCTCATGGCGCGGCTCACCACGCTTGCGCAGGAAGCTGGCGCCAGCGATCCGGCCGCGCTTGCGGAGGAACTCGCGCTGCTCGTCGAAGGCATCTACGCCGCAAGCCAGACTTACGGCCCCGGCTGCGGCCCGATTCTCGCGGCGCCGCGCATGGCAAAGCTGTTGATCGAAGCGGCATGTCCACAGCGCTAGCCGCCCGTAAAATGACACGATGAACGAACCCGCTGCCCTGTCCCCCGACCACGCCGCCATTCTCGAAGCGACCCGCCACTGGCTCACGCGCGCTGTGATTGGCTTGAATCTCTGCCCGTTCGCGAAGAGCGTGTACGTGAAAAACCAGATTCGCTACGTGATTAGCGAGGCGACCGATCTCGAAGGTGTCCTCATCGATCTCGAGCGCGAGCTGCAAACACTCGCCCAAGCCGACGCCGCGGAGATCGACACGACACTGCTGATCCTGCCCCGTGCGCTCGCCGACTTCGCCGATTTCAACGACGCAACCTGGTTCGCCGAGCGCCTCGTGCAACAGTTGCGGCTGGAAGGCACGCTGCAGGTCGCAAGCTTTCACCCGCAATTCCAGTTCGAGGGCACCGAGCCCGACGACATCGAGAACTACACGAACCGCGCGCCGTATCCGATCCTGCATTTGCTGCGGGAGGCGAGCATCGAGCGCGCGGTCGAGGCATTCCCCGACGCCGCCGACATCTACGAACGCAACCAGGAAACGCTGCGCAAGCTCGGCTTCGACGGTTGGCAAGACTGGATGAACAAGCGCGACTGACGCCGCGCCGCCCACACGCTCAACCCTCGGTTGCCGCCTCCGGGGCCGCCTCGCCTTCGTCGGCGAAAAAGCGCTCGCGCAGGTCCGCGAGCCCAAAGGTATCGAGAATCTCGTTCAGCCGCTGCGCCGGACGGCGCCGCGGCAAATCCTTGTACTGGGCGATGATGAGTTCGTTCTTCATCGAGTGCTCCCAGCCCACCAGTTCCGTCACGCTCACCTGATAGCCGTGCGCCTCGAGCTGCAGGCAGCGCAGCACGTTGGTGATCTGGCTCCCGAATTCGCGCGTATGCAGCGGATGACGCCAGATCTCCGTGAGCGCCTGCCCGAGCGACTTGCCCTTATTGCGGCGCAGCACGCCCGCCACCTCGGCCTGGCAGCACGGCACGACCACGATGTAGCGCGCACGCTTCTTCAGTGCGAAGCGCAGGGCGTCGTCGGTGGCCGTATCGCAGGCGTGCAGCGCTGTGACAATGTCGATGGTGTCAGGCAGTTGCGGCGACGTAATCGAGTCGGCTACCGAAAGGTTCAGGAACGACATGCCGCCGAAGCCCAGCCGTTTGGCCAGCTCCTGCGAATGCTGCACGAGTTCGTCGCGCGTTTCGATTCCATAAATGTGTGACCTGTCGCGCTGATCCTTGAAGAACAGGTCGTAGAGAATAAAGCCCAGATAGGACTTGCCCGCACCGTGATCGACGAGGGTCACGTCGCGGCCATCCTGCTTGAGATCCTTGAGCAGCGGCTCGATGAACTGGAACAGGTGATAGACCTGCTTCAGCTTGCGGCGGCTGTCCTGGTTCATTTTCCCGTCGCGCGTCAGGATGTGGAGCTCCTTGAGGAGTTCGACAGACTGGTTCGGACGGACTTCGTAGGTCTTGCTGGACATCGGCGTGGTCACAGGAAAGGCGTGGCATGTCGCGAAACGTGCGACAGGCGACAGAAGGGTTGCGGTATTCCTGTCATTTTACGAAAAAAGCTAGTCAAGGCTGCCGAACCCATAAGAGCAGCGAGTGTCGTAATAGCGTCCAGGCACGCTGACCCACGTGCGGACAGGAGGGAGGGGTTGAGTAGAAGAGACACGAGGATTTTCGTCCCCGATGCCCAAAAAAGGACCAAAACGTAGCGCGACCAGCCGGCAACGAATCGACAGGCGCGCATTGGGAGGTCGCTCCGGGAGTGCCGGTTGCGATGAATCAGGCTGGCGCAGTCCTCGCTGCGCGAAGAGCGCACGACGCTGTATGGCCTTGCATGGGGCATGCAATGAATACGATACCTGACGGAAACGCAGAGCAAAAATTCCAGGAACTGCTTACGAAACTCATCACGGTTCCCGACTGGACGGAAAAGCAGCAACTGGAACTGGAAATGGCGCGCGACATCTCGGTGGAGATGCTGCGCGTTGCGGAAAGCATGCGCGACGGCCCATCGGATCTCGAAACCTGCCTGATCCTGCTGAAGTACGCGAAGGTGCTCGATTTCGTGATGTCGGCGTTGGCGTCGCGCCGCGATATCAAGCCGCAAACGCTGCGCGTGATTTTCAAGCTGGCAGGCCTCAAGGTCGACGAGGCCTATCCCGGGTGAAGCCGATGTGAACCTGACGTCAATCCGGCGCGGCGGCCTAACGCCGCCGACGCCGATGCTCGACTCCCATACGGGCCGTTAGCGGCCCGTACTCTTCTTTTTTGCCAACGATTTTGCCCGCCGCCGGCTCACTGCGCGCGCACCTTGAGGCGCCACAGCGAAGTCAGCTCGGCCACGCGCGCGCGATACAGCGCATCGCTGGGATCCGAGGCTTTCGGGTGCCGCGGACGAATGTCCTCCCGGCCCACCACTTCGAGTCCAGCCTCCACGATCATCTCGACGAGCGATTCGCGCGTGCGCAGCCCGAGATGTTCCGCGAAATCGGACAGGATCAACCACCCCTCGCCGCCCGGCTCGAGATGGTCCTTGAGACCGCCGAGAAAACCGCGCAGCATGCGGCTCTCCGGATCGAACACGGCGTATTCGATGGGCGACGCGGGACGCGCCGGCACCCACGGCGGATTGCAGACGACGAGCGGCGCGCGCCCCGGCGGAAACAGGTCTGCCTCGACGACCTCGACCTGGGCGGCATAGCCGAGGCGCTCGAGGTTCTCGCGCGCGCACGCCAGCGCGCGCGCGTCCTGATCGGTGGCGACGACGCGCTTCACACCGCGCGAGGCGAGCACGGCGGAGAGCACGCCCGTGCCCGTGCCGATATCGAAGGCCTTTTCGAGCGACGGCAGCGCCGTGCGCGCGACGAGATCGACATATTCGCCGCGCACCGGCGAAAACACACCGTAGTACGGATGAATGCGCTCGCCATTCAGCGCAGCGATCTCGACGCCCTTCTTGCGCCATTCGTGCGCGCCAACGAGACCGAGGATTTCACGCAACGACACCGCAGAAGCTTCACCATCGGGCGCGCCCCACGCCTCTTCGCACGCAAGGCGAACGTCGGGCGCGCGGCGCAGGTTGATGCCGTAATCGCCCTCGAGCGGAATCAGCACCATGGCGAGCGTGCGGGCGCGCTGCGCCTGCGCCTGGCGGTGCAAATGAAACGCTTCGAGCGGTGAGGCGGGCGCCTTGGGCGGCGCAGCCTTGCGAGGCTTGCGCTCCGCGCGGCGTGCCATGGCCAGCAGCAACTGACGCGCGTTCTGGAAGTCGCCGCGCCACAACAGGGCGGTGCCTTCGCAGGCGAGGCGGTACGCGGTGTCCGCGGTCGTGCGATCGTCGGCGATGACCACGCGTTTGGGCGCCGGCACGCCCGCCTCGGAGCGCCAGCGCACCGTGCGCGGGCCTTCGGTGTCGGGCCAGGTGAGAGTGGGATGTTCGGTCATAGGTCGGATAGTCGATGCGGCGGGCCAGTTCGTCGATGCGTTGCCGGACCGCCGGTTGGCGCCCCGGGGCGCCTTACGCGGCGCCATCATATAGCACGGCGACGCGGCACGTTCCGCCGCATCGCCTTTGCACCGATCATCGCTCAGACGTGCGGGCGCGTCGACTCGGCCAGACGGCATAGGACGAAACGCACGCGGGCGGCAGTAAAATGTGCGCCGACCGCGCCTCGCCACGCCACGCCCACCCGCTCGAGACCATGCCAGAAACCACCCAGCCGACACGCCGCGCGCGCAAACCGCGCACGCGCCGCGCCAGCGCCGGAGGTGGGCTCGACGAGGGGTTTTACGCCGAACTGCTGCATATCGTGGGACTGCGGGAGAACGTTTCCGGCGCAGGGCGCACCGTGACGCGACTCGCGCCGGACGCGCGATTGCGTGGCGCACTGATCGAACTCGCGCTAGCGCGTCTTGCCGCGCGCGAGGTCGAGAGCCAGAACGAACGGACGGAGGCCGACCGCTTCGAACTTGCGCTGCGGCTTTGCATCGCCTGGATCAGCCGCCTGGTTTTTCTCAAGGTACTCGAAACACGTCTGCTAACGCTCCACGGCGGCGATGCGCCGTACGCGTTTCTGAACGTGCGGCACATCCGCTCGTTCAGCGATCTCGACGCACTGTGCGACGCCGTACTCCATGGCGATGAAGCCGCGCCCCCCGCTCGCTTCGCTCACCTCCCCCGCTTCGACGGTTCGCTTTTCGAGCCGCAAGACCTGGACCCAAGCCTGCTCGGCATGGGCGCGCTCGACGAGAGCGCCGCGCTACCGCTTTTCGCCACAACCGTGCTCACCGATGCGGGCGGCGAGCGGCACGTGCTCGGGTATCTGCTCGATTTTCTTGGCGCGTTCGACTTCTCCGCCGGTTTGCTCGCGCACGAGCCAGCCGCGGCGAACGCGCGTTGCCTCGACGGCTCTTCGCTCGGGCTCGTCTTCGAAAAGCTCAATGGCTACCGCGATGGCGCGTGGTACACGCCAGGCAGCGTCGCGATGCAACTCGCCCGTCCCGCCATCACGAATGCGGCGCTGAATCGACTGAATCGCGCCAACGGCTGGCACTGCACGAACATCGATCAGCTATCCGAATTGATCGACGACCGAGACGAAGCTCGGGCGATTCTGGACTCGCTGCGCATCTGCGATCCCGCCGTGGGCTCAGGGCATCTGCTCGTTTCAGCGCTCAACGAGTTGCTCGTGCTGAAAGTCCGCCTTGGCTTGCTGAACGCGTGTGACCTCGAAGCGCTTAGCGCCTGCCGCATCGACGTAACTGCGGACCGGCTTTGCGTCACGCACGCGAACGGCGAGCCGCTCACACACGAGCGCGATGGCGAGGCCATCCGCAAGATCGAAGCCGCGCTCTTTCGTGTCAAGCGGGACATCGTAGAGCGCTCGCTCTTTGGTGTGGACATCCATGCCGATTCGGTCGGCATGGCGCGTTTGCGGCTGTGGATCGAACTGCTCGAACACGCGGACTTCACCGCTTCGCTGCCAAACCTCGAGACCAACCTCAAGCAAGGCAACGCCACGCTCAGCCGTTTTGACTTCGATACGCCCATTCGCGAGTACGCAGCGCTAATCGCGAACTATCGTGCGAGTGCAGCAAAACTGCGGACGACCAACACACGCGCCGCAAGACGCGCCGAAGCCGCTCGATTCGCCCAACTGCGCGACACGTTGCGCAACGCGCTTGCAAATATCCCGGCCCAAACGCCGCCCAAAGAGGCCACGGCGTTCGAATGGCGCATCGAGTTCGCCGAGCTACTCACCGACGAAGGCCACTTCGAGCGTTTCGACGCCGTTATTGCGAATCCGCCCTATATCGATTCCGAGCGCATGATCAACCAGGGCCAGCGCGCGCTGCGCGAGCGCCTCGCGCAGCGCTGGCCGAGCGCGAGGGGCAACTGGGACCTGTACATCGTGTTCATGGAGCTAGGCCTCGCGCTCCTCAAGCCTGGTGGCGCAATGGCGTATCTCACGCCCGACAAGTGGCTCTCGAAGCCCTTCGGCAACGCGCTGCGCGCGCGGCATCTGGACAAGATCGAACGCATCGTCGGGCTCGGGCGCGGTGTGTTCGAACAGGCGCGCGTAGATTCGATCATCACAGTCTTTCGCGAGTCGGGCACGCCCGCCATCGCGACTGCGCGCATCGAGGGCGAAACGCTTCGCGAGCTGGCGCAAACCGACAAACGCACGCTAGAGGCGCCGTGGCCGCTCGACGCGCTGCTCTCGCCACATGCCGCGTTCGTGCAGCGGATCGGCCGCGCGCACCCCACGCTCGGCGGTTTGCTGCCCTGCGAAAACGCATGCGCGACATCGGACGCCTACCGGCTCGCGCCCCTCGTCGAAGAGGCCGAAGAGCATGCGCTCGCTGACCATCACTACCGCGTGGTGAACACCGGCACGCTCGGGCGCTACGTCTCGCGCTGGGGCAGCAAGCCGATGACCTACCTCGGGCGACGCTACAACGCACCCGTGGTCGAGCGCGAGCGTTTCGCCTCAACGTTCTCGAACGGCTACGGCGCGAAAGCCCATGCGAAAAAAGTGATCGTGAAAGGCCTCACGCGGCTCGACGCGACACTCGATCTCGCCGGCGACACCATCCCCGGCAAAACTACGCTTATCCTGCGCTCAGACGACGAGCCCGTGCTCAAGCTCACGGCGGCGCTCCTCAACTGCCCGCTCTCGATTTTCCTGATTCGCGCGAAGTACGGATCGTCAAGCTACAACGGCGGCGTGGCATTCACGAAAGCGATGATCGACGCGTTGCCCGTGCCAGGCTGCGCTTCGGTGCGCGACGAGATCGCCGACTGCGTAACCCGGTTGCTGCGCGCTCACGAGTCCGGATGCGGCGCCCCGGAAGTGGAAGACATCGCGCGCGAGATAGATCGACGCCTTTACGCGGCTTTTGGCTTGTCGGGGCAGGAGATCGACCTCGTGGAAGGCCGCACCGGCCCGATCGCGCACGAAGCAAGCTGACCGGGCAGCCGCACGACGGCGTCACGGCGAGTCGGCTAGTCTTGCTCATCCTCGCGCGAGAGCAGACATCATGGAACGGCTACGATTCTTCAGTCCCTCCGACGAGAGCAGCGTGCTGACGTTATCAATCGCCACGACGTTGGTGATCGCCCTCATCGGCATCCTGTTCGGCCTGATCTCCGGCTCGTTTTCCATTGTGTTCGACGGCGTGTATTCGCTCGTCGACGCGAGCATGAGCGCGCTCGCACTCGCCGTCGTGCGGCTCATCACCTCCTACGCGGTCAACGTCGACCTGCCGCGTAAATGGCGCGAGCGCTTCACCATGGGCTTCTGGCATCTCGAACCCATGGTGCTCGGCCTGAACAGCACGCTGCTCGTGGGCGTGGCCGTCTATGCGCTGATCAACGGCGTGACGAACCTGCTCTCCGGCGGCCACGAACTGCACTTCGGCCCGGCGCTCGTCTACGCCGTGCTCACCGTGAGCGCATGCGCAGCGATGGCGGTGTTCGAATCACGCGCGAACCGTCGAATCCACTCGGATTTCGTGCGCCTCGACATCAAGTCGTGGATCATGTCCGCGGGCATCACGGCCGCGCTGCTGATCGCGTTCAGCGTCGGCTATGCGATTCAGGGAACGGCGTGGGAGCACCTCACGCCCTACGTCGACCCGGCGGCGCTCGTGGTGGTATGCGCGGTGATTATTCCGATTCCGCTCGCGGAAATCCGCCAGGCCCTGCTGGACGTGCTGCTCGTCGCGCCCGCGGATCTCAAGCAGCATGTCGATGCCGTCGCGAAACGCTTCGTCGAGCGCTACGCCTTTGAGTATTACCGCGCCTACGTCGCGAAAGTGGGGCGTTCGCGCGAGATCGAGTTGTATTTCGTCGTGCCGCCCGACATGCCGCCAAAGCGCATTGCCGAGTGGGATGCGATCCGCGACGAAATTGGCCGGGCCATAGGCGGAGACGAGTCGCACCGCTGGCTCACGATCATGTTCACGAGCGACCCCGAATGGGCGGAGTGAGCCCAGAAAGCACAAAGGGTTACGTGAATTTCACGTAACCCTTTGTCTTGACGCTTTACTTCGAATTTGGTGCCGGCTGCAGGACTCGAACCCGCCACCTGATGATTACAAATCAACTGCTCTACCAGATGAGCTAAGCCGGCATAGCCCGCTATTCTACTTCATTTCACGATCTTGAGGTGACCCTTGCCGCCCTTGTTGCCGCCTTCGTCATCTTTGTCGGCAGCGCGCGACGCGACGGGCGCGAGCGGTGCGGCAGATTCCTCGGCAGGCTCGTCGCGCACTTCGTGCGCTTCGGCTTCTTCGTGGTCCTCGGAGGACAGCACGTCGTCGGCGTCGCCCGCCGGCGACTCGACCGGGAACGCCATGCCCTGGCCGTTCTCGCGCGCGTAGATCGCGAGAACGTTCGACACCGGCACCTCGATCTTGTGCGACTTGCCCGAGAAGCGCGCGTGGAACTCGATCATCTCGTTGCCCATCTGCAGCTGGCTCGTCGCCTCGAAGCTGATGTTCAGCACGATCTCGCCGTCACGCACGAACTGGCGCGGCACGCGCGTGCGGTTGTCGACCCGCACCGCGATATGCGGCGTGAAGCCGTTATCGGTGCACCACTCGTACAGCGCGCGCAGCAGATACGGCTTGGTGGAAATCTCTTGCATCAACAATCCTTTCACGAGGCGGCATCCACACGCACGCTGTGCACGCCGCCTCTGTTACCTGCTACCGCCAGGATACTACTTAACGACGCATGACCTTTTCAGACGGCGTGAGCGCTTCGATGTACGCCGGACGGCTGAAAATGCGCTCGGCGTACTTCATGAGCGGCGCGGCGTTCTTCGACAGTTCGATGCCATAGTGGTCGAGGCGCCACAGCAGCGGCGCGATCGCGACGTCGAGCATCGAGAACTCTTCGCCCAGCATGTACTTGTTCTTCAGGAAGATCGGCGCGAGCTGCGTGAGGCGGTCGCGGATCGCGAGGCGCGCCTTCTCGTGATTCTTCTCGGCGGCCTTGCCCTTCTCGTTCTCGAGCGTGCTCACGTGCACGAACAGTTCCTTCTCGAAGTTGAGCAGGAACAGACGCGCGCGGGCGCGCTGGACGGGGTCGGCCGGCATCAGCTGCGGATGCGGGAAGCGCTCGTCGATGTACTCGTTGATGATGTTCGATTCGTACAGGATCAGGTCGCGCTCGACCAGAATCGGCACCTGACCGTACGGATTCATCACGGCGATGTCTTCCGGTTTGTTGAACAGGTCGACGTCGCGGATTTCGAAGTCCATGCCCTTTTCGAACAACACCAGCCGGCAGCGCTGGGAGAACGGGCAGGTAGTGCCGGAGTACAGAACCATCATGATTTACATTTCCTCAATAAACCCAAAAGGCCAGCGGGCGAAAAAACCGCCTGACGGTCCCTGAACCGTCAGACGGCATCTCGTCGCACCGGCCCCACGTCGGTCAGGACGTGCCTATTTGATATCTTTCCAGTACGCGGCGTTCAATCGCCACGCGAAAAAGCTCAAGACGCCGAGGAACAGAAGCACCCACACGCCAAGCTGCCTGCGGGTTTTCTGCTCGGGTTCGGCCATCCAGCCGAGGTAGGCCACCAGGTCGGCCACGTCGGCATCATAATCCACAGGCGTTAGCGTTCCGGGCGTGACCTGCTGGAACCCGGCAAAGCGACGGACTTTTTCCCCGGTTTCCTCATCAGTCGTGTCCTCGAACTTCGCCGTGCGTATGCCCTGCAACTGCCACAGCACGTGCGGCATGCTCACGTTTTCGAACACCAGGTTGTTCCAGCCAGTCGGCCGCGTGTCGTCGCGGTAGAAGGTGCGCAGGTACGTGTACAGCCAGTCGCGCCCTTTCGCCCGCGCTTCCACGGAGAGGTCCGGCGGCGCCACGCCGAACCACGCCTTTGCGTCGTCCGGGCGCATCGCGATGGACATCGTGTTGCCGACCTTGTCGGTCGTAAACAACAGATTATCTTCGATTTGCTTCTGCGGAATGCCGAGATCCTGCAACCGGCTGTAGCGCATCAAGTTCGCACTATGGCAATTCAGGCAATAGTTTACAAACAATTTGGCGCCGTGTTGCAGCGAAGCAAGATTTTCGCCGTTATCGGGAGCGCGGTCGAGCGGAAAGTTTTCCTGCGCCGCCACAGATCCGACCCCGAATACACATGAGAGCGCCAGCGCGGCCAAGCCGGCCCGGACGCCGGCAGCCCGTATGCTCACCTTCGCGAGCGTCGAAAAAAGAGATTTTCTCGTCATATCTTCCTCGCTCGTCATTTAATGGGGCTTGAACCGCACGCGTTCGGGCGGCTGCTTGAACGTGCCAAGCGGCGTCCAGAACGGCATGCCGAGGAAGAAGGCGAAATAGACGAGCGCGCAGATCTGGGCGATCAGCGTGGCCGCCGGCGATGGCGGTTTCGTGCCGAGGAACGCGAGCGTCAGGAACGCCAGCACGAAGATGCCGAGAAACACCTTGTGGAAGAACGGCCGGTAGCGGATCGATTTCACCGGCGAGCGATCGAGCCACGGCAGGAAGAAGAGCGAGACTACCGCCGTGCCCATGACCACCACACCCCAGAACTTCGACTCGGTGAAGTACATGGCGAGGATCACGAGCACCGCCAGCACCGGCAGCCCGGCGCGCCATTTGCCGCGGGCGCGCACGAGCGCGAGCAGGCCGAGCAGCGCGATCACGATCATCAGCACGATCTTGAACGGGTCGGTGGTGGCACGCAGCATCGCGTAGAACGCCGTGAAGTACCAGACCGGCGCGATTTCGGGCGGCGTTTGCAGCGAGTTGGCCGGCACGAAGTTATTCGCCTCGAGGAAGTAGCCGCCCATTTCCGGCGCGAAGAACACGATCGCCGCGAAGATCATCAGGAAGATGCACACGCCCATGAAGTCGTGCACCGAGTAGTACGGATGAAACGGAATGCCATCGAGCGGCACGCCGTTCGCGTCCTTCTTCTCCTTGATCTCGATGCCATCCGGGTTGTTCGAGCCCACTTCGTGCAGCGCGATGATGTGGCAGATCACGAGCCCGACCAGCACGAGCGGAATGGCGATCACGTGGAACGCGAAGAAGCGGTTGAGCGTGACGTCCGACACCACGTAATCGCCGCGAATCCACAGCGAGAGATCCGGCCCGATGAAGGGGATCGCCGAGAACAGGTTCACGATCACCTGCGCGCCCCAGAACGACATCTGGCCCCACGGCAGCAGGTAGCCGAAGAACGCCTCGGCCATCAGGCACAGGAAAATCGCGCAGCCGAAAATCCACACGAGTTCGCGCGGCTTGCGGTACGAGCCGTAAAGCAGCCCGCGGAACATGTGCAGATACACGACCACGAAGAACATGGAAGCGCCCGTGGAGTGCATGTAGCGGATCAGCCAGCCCCACGGCACCTCGCGCATGATGTACTCGACCGAGGCGAACGCGAGCGTCGCATCGGGCTTGTAGTTCATGGTGAGGAAAATGCCGGTGATGATCTGGTTCACCAGCACGAGCAGCGCAAGCGAGCCGAAGAAGTACCAGAAGTTGAAGTTCTTCGGCGCGTAGTACTCGGTCAGGTGCGCTTTCCAGGTCGAGGTCATCGGAAAGCGCTTGTCGATCCAGCCCTGCAGGCCGGCCGTCTCCCCCGCATCCTTTTCGGTTCCCGTCGTCATCACGCTTCTCCTTTTTCGTCCTTGCCGATCACGATCTGCGTCGGGGACGCGAACATGTAGCGCGGAATGTCGAGGTTTTGCGGTGCCGGCTTGTTCTTGAACACGCGGCCGGAGAGATCGTAGGTGGAGCCGTGGCACGGGCACAGGAAGCCGCCCGGCCAGCTGTCGGGCAGGTTCGGCTGCGGGCCTTCCTGGAAGCGCGGCGTCGGCGTGCAGCCCAGATGGGTGCAGACGGCAACCGCCACGAGAATGTTCTGATGCTCGGCGCGCGAACGGAATTCGTTCATGCAGTACTCCGGCATCGGCATCGAGAACGGATGCTCGGAGTTCGGATCGGCCAGGTCGGGATCGGCCTTCTTCACGTCGGCCATCATGCGATCCGTGCGGTACAGGATCCACACGGGCTTGCCGCGCCAGGCCACGGTCATCATCGAGCCGGGCTGCAGATTCGTGATATCGGCTACGACGGGCGCGCCGGCGGCACGCGCTTTTTCGGATGGTGCAAAGGAACCTACGAAGGGTACGACAGTGGCCACGCCTCCAATGCCACCTGCTACGGACGTCGCAATCAGCCAGGTTCGGCGGCTGCCATCGACGCGGTCATTCTCGTTGTCTCGCATCACATCGCCCCACTTCTGAGTTGGATTTTTCCGTCACGCCAGCTTACCCGCGGTGCTGCCGAACGCTAGTTTGCTCGAATGGAGTTGGCATTTACAAGGGGCGTTCTCGAAAAAGCTTCGGAAGTCCTTGATATCTCGGGGTTTTCCCGCAGAAAAGAGGGCCACTTTCTTTTCAGCTTGTAAATGCCCGATGAATAAAACGATGCTGCACCACGACAATTTTCGCCATGCGAACGCCGGCATGCGCATGGAAAAGTTCGTTTAAACGGGATTGTCGATGTCGATGAAAAGATGCTCGATGTTGAACGCTTCCGAGAGGTGCGCGCCCACCGCCTGCACGCCGAAACGCTCGGTTGCGTGGTGGCCCGCCGCGAGAAACGCCACCCCGCTTTCCGCCGACGTGTGCGTGGTCTGCTCGGAGATCTCGCCGGTGAGGAAGACGTCGGCGCCGGCGTCGATCGCGGCGTCGAAGTAGCTTTGCGCGGCGCCCGTGCACCAGGCCACGCGGCGCAGCTGCCAGTCGGGGTCGCCCAGCACGAGCGGCGCGCGGCCGAGCGTTTGCGTGACCTCGGCGGTGAAGTGCGCAAGCGTGATCGGCATGGGCAGCGTGGCCATCCAGCCGAGATCCTGCTCGCCGAAGCGTTGTTCGCCGATCCAGCCGAATCTGGCGCCCAACTGCGCGTTATTGCCCAGTTCCGGATGGCTATCGAGCGGCAGGTGGTACGCGAACAGGTTGATATCGTTCGCGAGCAAGGTCTTCAGGCGCCGGTATTTGCGGCCCGTGATTTGCGGCGCTTCGTTCTTCCAGAAGTAGCCATGGTGCACGAGCACGGCGTCGGCGCCCCACTCGAGCGCGGCTTCCAGGAAGGCGAGTGAAGCGGTCACGCCCGTGGCGATCTTCTCCACGCGACGCCGCCCTTCGACCTGCAAACCATTGGGGCAGTAGTCCTTGAACCGCGCGGATTCCAGAAGATTGTTCAGATACAATTCCAGTTCGATCCGATCCATATAATCCTCTAATCTTCAGATGCTTAGACGCTTTTGGCTGTTCTTCGCCCAGGCGGTGACGGTCCTGCTGGCGTTGATGTTCATCATCGCCACGCTCAAACCGCAGTGGCTGCAGCACCAGGGGCAGTTCGGCAAGCAGCTTGCCGAACCGATCGTCGCACTGCGGGAGGTGGCGCCAGGCATCGGTGGAGGCACCACCCAGGGCTCCTATGCGGACGCCGCCCAGAAGGCAATGCCCGCGGTCGTCAACGTGTTCTCGAGCAAGGATGGGTCGCTGCCGCCCGACCCCCGCCAGAACGACCCGCTATTTCGCTACTTCTTCGGCGATCGCAACAAAAACCACAAGCAGCAGGAGCAGCCTGCCGCCAACCTCGGTTCGGGCGTCATTGTCAGTCCGGACGGTTACATTCTAACGAACCAGCACGTGATCGACGGCGCGGACCAGATCGAAATCGCGCTTTCCGACGGCCGCACCACCAACGCGAAGGTGATCGGCATCGACCCGGAAACCGATCTCGCTGTGCTCAAGATCAACCTGCCGAACCTGCCCACCATCACGCTCGGCCGCATGGACCAGACGCGCGTGGGCGACGTCGTGCTCGCCATCGGCAACCCGTTCGGGGTGGGACAAACGGTCACGATGGGCATCATCAGCGCGCTGGGCCGCAATCACCTCGGCATCAACACGTTCGAAAACTTCATTCAGACCGACGCGCCAATCAATCCGGGCAACTCGGGCGGCGCGCTCGTCGACGTGAACGGCAACCTGCTCGGCATCAACACGGCCATCTACTCGCGCTCGGGCGGCTCGCTCGGCATCGGCTTCGCGATTCCCGTCTCCACGGCGCGCAGCGTGCTGGAGAGCATCATCACCTCGGGTTCGGTCACGCGCGGCTGGATCGGCGTAGAACCGCAGGACGTGACGCCCGAGATCGCCGACTCGTTTGGGCTCAAGGAGAAGTCTGGCGCGATCGTCGCAGGCGTGCTGCAGGGCGGCCCCGCCGACAAGGCCGGCATTAAGCCCGGCGACGTTCTGACCTCGGTGAACGGCGAGGCCATCACGGACACCACACGCCTTCTGAACGTGATCGCGCAGATCAAACCGGGCACCGACGCGAAGATCCACCTCGTGCGCAAGAACAAGGACATGGATCTCGACGTGCTGATCGGCAAGCGCCCGCCGCCGCCGAAGCAGCCGGCCCAGGAAGACGGCGAAGGCGACGACGACGGGGGCTGATCCGTCACAGGCCGGGCGTCGCGCCCTGCCCGTTTCCAGAATGCGAAAAGGCCGCGAACTCAAGTTCGCGGCCTTTTCGTTTGCCTGCGGCTTTTCCGCGCAGCGCCAGCGAGGTTAGCTCGCCGGCTGACTCTCGTCCGCGGGTTTCTTCTCGCCGGTGCCAATGAAGATACGCGCCGCGATGATGCCCAGCTCGTACAGCACGATGAGCGGCAACGCGAGAATGAGCTGCGAGAACACGTCCGGCGGCGTCACGACGGCCGCGACGATGAACGCGCCAACGATCACGTAGGGCCGGACCTGCTTGAGCTTCTTCACGGTGACCACGCCCATGCGCACGAGCAGCACCACGATGATCGGCACCTCGAAGGTCACGCCGAACGCAATGAACATGGTGAGCACGAAACTCAGGTAATTGTCGATATCGGTCGTCATCTCCGCGCCAAGTGGCGCGTTGTAATGCGCCATTACGCGGAAGATGGTCGGGAACACCACGAAATACGCGAACGCCATGCCGCACAGGAAGAGCGTGTAGCTGCTCGCCACGAGCGGCGCGACGAGCTTCTTTTCGTGCTGGTAAAGGCCGGGAGCGACGAACGCCCAGATCTGGTAGAGCACGACCGGCAGCGCGATCACGAAGGCCACGAGCATCGTGACCTTCATGGGCACGAAGAACGAGCCGGTCACGTCGGTGACGATCATCTTGCCGTCGCGCGGCAGGTTCTGCATGAGCGGACGCGCAAGCAGACGGAATATATCGGGCGCCCAGTACACGAGCCCGATGAACACGACGATCACGGCAAGGCCCGCGCGAATAATGCGGTCGCGCAGTTCGACGAGATGGGAAATGAAGGTCTCTTCGGAGCCTTCGTCCAGTTTTTGCTGGGGGTCGCTCACACCGGCCCTCTGTTGGAAATGGTCGTGCGCAAATGCGAATCCGCGTCAGAAGAACCGCGTGGGCCGGCGCAGGCTTGCCGGCGTGTGCTGTGCCACGCGCGCAGCGCCGGATTGCACTCGCGTACGGCGCAGCGTGGCGCGTTTGTACCAGACAGGCGCGGCGCTTTGCTTCACGCGCCAGTTCTTGCGCTTCGCACCGCTCGCGCCCGCGTTGCCGGAGCGCCATCCCGATTGCGTTGCGGTGCCGTCCATCACGTTGGCCGCAGCGCCTTCCAGACTGGCAGGATCTGCGCCGCCCGCGATGCTCGGCGACACCGACGTGCCCGCGTTCCAGGCGTCGTTCAACTCGGTTTCATGCTTGCGCAGGTTGTCCTGAACGTTCTTTTCGACGTTCTGCGCCGCCTCCTCGAACTCGGTCTTCATGCGGCGCAACTCGTCGAGTTCGATCTCGCGCGTGACTTCCGCCTTGACGTCGTTGATATAACGCTGCGCGCGCCCGAACAGCGCGCCCGCCGTGCGTGCGACACGCGGCAGCCGCTCCGGTCCGAGAACGACCAGCGCGACGACGCCGATCAGCGCCATCTTGGTTAAACCGAGATCGAGCATGAATGGAGTTTTCCGTCAGCCTTGGCTGTCTTGTTAGTCACAAGCTGTGGTCACGAGCGGGATTCAAGCTGGAAAACAGGTGGCGGCGAGAAAAAGGCCGCCACGCGTTTTAGCGGTAGTCGTTCGAGCGCTGCGTCTTGTCCTTGGCTTCGACGTCGACTGCGCCGCCGTCGGCCGGCAGCTCACGCTTTGGCGCGTCGGCGCCTTCGCTCTCGCGCATGCCTTCCTTGAAACCCTTTACCGCACCGCCCAGATCGCTACCGATATTGCGCAGCTTCTTGGTGCCGAAGACGAGCGCAACGATCAACAAGACGATCAGCCAGTGCCAAATGCTCAACGAACCCATGATTCACTCTCTCCTTAACCCCGTCGCCGCGCGATGTGCGCGACGCGATAAATTGTGCCTGTTTGATGTTGCACCGACGTGGCGTGCGACCCTTTAGCAAAACGCGGGGTTCGCCCCACGCCATCCATCATTTATACCGACTTTCACCGCCCTCGGCACTCAGCCCATGCGGTGCCACGGACGCGGCCCGGCCAGCAAATGCGCGTGCAGATGGTAGACCTCCTGCCCGCCGCCCGGCCCCGTATTCACGACCGTGCGAAATCCGGTGTCGCCGCCCGTGTACGAGACGCCCAGCTCCTTGGCGAGCCGCGCGACCAATACAAACATTCTACCAAGCAGCGGTGCGTCGTTTTCACCGCAGTCGGCAAGGGTGGAAATATGCTGGCGCGGAATGACGAGGACGTGCGTTTCGGCTGCGGGCCGGATGTCGCGGAAGGCGACGAATTCGTCGTCTTCATACACCCGGGTGCTGGGAATCTGGCCATCGGCGATCTTGCAGAAAAGACAGGTGCTGCGGTCGTGACTCATGGTGCTCCTGGTGAGCAGCGCCGCACACGCACCCGGCTGCCCTCAAAACCAGGCGCGCGGATTGTGCAGCGGCTTGTTGTCGTACAAGTACAGCCAGCCTTTGATGATACGGTACAACGTCCAGATTGCGACAGCCCACAAAATTGGAATGCCGACCAGCACGAAGATGAGCACGCCGCCGATCAGATGGCCGGCGAGGCCAAGCCAGAACGTGCGGATTTGCCAGGTGAAGTGCTGCTCGTAGGGCGTGCCGAGCGCTTCGTCGCGCTTGAGGTAATTGAGGATGATGGCCACCAGCACCGAAATGCCGCCGGTGAGCCAGTACACCGCGTAGAGCGCGTACAGCACGTGCGTGAAAGTGCGCAGGCTGCGCAAACGGTCCGCGTCAACGCCGTTGCGGTACGAAGGGGGCGGATAGTCGCCAGACGTGGACATGTCGTTCATCTCCTGTCGATCCAGAGTTAGCGCTTTAGCGGTTACTCCGGTCCCATGCAGAACGTGGGGTGGGTTGCGCTGCGCGCCAGCCTCAGTCGCCGTTCTCTTCGCGCTCGCGGCTCTTGCGCAGCGCCTTTTCCTCAAGACCCGAAAGACCCTCGCGGCGTTCCAGTTCCGCGAGCACGTCGGCGGGACTCAGATCGAAATGCGAGAGCGTGACGAGGCAATGGAACCACAGGTCGGCCATCTCGCCGACCAGCGCCTTCGGTGCGCCGCCCTGGCGCACGTCCTTCGCGGCCAGCACGACTTCCGTTGCTTCTTCGCCGACCTTCTTGAGCACTGCGTCGTCGCCCTTGTGAAACAGGCGCGCGACGTAGGAGGCGTCCGGATCGCCGCCTTTGCGGCTGTCGATCACCGCTGCGAGGCGCAGCAGGGTGTCGTTGGTGTTCAGTTGCGTCATTTGTAGATGTGTTCGGGGTCTTTCAGCACAGGGTCGGCGGCGACCCAGCGGCCTTCGTCGACGGTGCCTTCGAATTGCTGGAAAAAGCACGAGTGGCGGCCCGTGTGGCACGCGATGCCCGACACCTGCTCGACCTTGAGCAGCACGACGTCTTCGTCGCAGTCGAGGCGGATGTCGCGCACGTGCTGCACGTGGCCCGACTCCTCGCCCTTGAACCACAGGCGCTGGCGCGAGCGCGAGAAGTACACGGCGCGGCGCAGCTCCACCGTCTTGGCGAGCGCTTCGCGGTTCATCCAGGCGAACATCAGCACGTCGCCGGTGGTGGCTTCCTGCGCGATCACCGGCACGAGGCCGCTCGCGTCCCAGTTGACCTTGTCGAGCCAGTTGGCGTTGGCAAGGTCGTTGGTTGGTTCGTTGCTCATCGCGTCACATCCTCACCGAGATGCCCTGGTCGGCCATGAAGCGCTTCGCCTCGCTCACCGTGTGCTCGCCGTAGTGGAAGATGCTCGCCGCCAGCACGGCGTCGGCACGGCCCTTGACGATGCCGTCTGCGAGGTCCTGCAGGCCGCCCACGCCGCCCGAGGCGATCACGGGAATCGGCACAGCGTCGGACACCGCGCTCGTGAGGGCGAGGTCGAAGCCGCTCTTCGTGCCGTCGCGGTCCATGCTCGTGAGCAGGATTTCGCCCGCGCCCAGCTCGGCCATCTTGTGCGCCCATTCCACGGCGTCGATGCCCGTGGCCTTGCGGCCACCGTGCGTGAACACTTCCCAGCGCGCGGGTTCGCCCGGCGCGGACGTCCGCTTCGCGTCGATGGCGACGACGATGCACTGCGAGCCGTATTTGTCGGCGGAATCGCGCACAAGCTGCGGATTGGCGACGGCCGACGAGTTCATGCTGACCTTGTCCGCCCCGGCGTTGAGCAGGCGCCGCACGTCCGCCACGGCACGCACGCCGCCGCCGACGGTGAGCGGAATGAAGACCTGCGAAGCCACCGCCTCGATGATCGGCAGGATCAGGTCGCGCTGGTCGGAGGTCGCGGTGATGTCGAGAAACGTCAGTTCGTCGGCGCCCTGGTCGTCGTAGCGGCGCGCGATTTCGACGGGGTCTCCCGCGTCGCGCAGTTCGACGAAATTGACGCCCTTCACGACGCGCCCGGCGGTCACGTCGAGGCAGGGGATGATGCGTTTGGGTAGAGCCATGATCTTGCCGAAGTTGCGAGTCGGTGTGAGTGCGGCGAGCGGCTTTCGCGAGGACGCTGCCGACCCCGGTTGGGGCCTGGCACGCAGCCCATTGTCGCGCGCTTTGCGGCTTGCCTTGCGCCTTTAGGCGAAATTATCCCGCGCGGGCGCCAGTCCCAATGGAGATGGCGGCGCAGCACCAAAAACAAAAGGCCTCCCGTTACGGAGGCCGGCGTTCGACGCGTTACGCGTCGTCCGATTCGCGCAGGCTGTCTGCGCGCGTTTGCGCGGCGGCGAAATCGAGGTCGCCCGAGTAGATCGCGCGACCGCAGATCACGCCTTCCACGCCTTCGTCCTCGACTTCGCACAGTGCGTCGATGTCGCCGAGGTTGGAAAGACCGCCGCTCGCGATGATCGGAATCTTCACCGCACGCGCGAGGCGCACCGTCGCTTCGATGTTGATGCCCTGAAGCATGCCGTCACGGCCGATGTCGGTGTAGATAATCGACTCGACGCCGTAGTCCTCGAACTTGCGCGCGAGGTCCACGACTTCGTGGCCCGTGAGCTTGCTCCAGCCGTCGGTCGCGACTTTGCCGTCTTTCGCGTCGAGGCCGACGATGATATGGCCCCCGAATGCCGTGCACGCTTCCTGGAGGAAGCCCGGATTCTTCACGGCGGCGGTGCCGATGATCACATAGGACAGGCCGTCGTCGAGATAACGCTCGATGGTGTCGAGGTCGCGGATGCCGCCGCCGAGCTGCACGGGGATCTCGTCGCCGACTTCGCGGATGATCTCGCGAATCGCGTCTTCGTTCTTCGGCTTGCCGGCAAACGCGCCGTTCAGGTCGACGAGGTGCAGGCGCCGCGCGCCGCGCTCGACCCAATGTCGGGCCATAGCCGCCGGTTCCTCGGAGAAAATCGTCGCCTGGTCCATATCGCCTTGTTTGAGGCGCACGCAGTGACCGTCTTTGAGATCGATGGCCGGAATCAGCAGCATAGCTTCGGGTGTGTCTGGGAATGGGGTTGAAGTCTGCGGCGCCGGCGGAAAAAAGGCCCGATCCGACGCCGTTTCGCTAGTTTAGTACAACTCTTTCGGCGGCCTTGCTGACGCAAGTCGTATGCCGCGGCGCTCGTGCGCGAAGGCGGCTGCGAGCGTCAGCGCCGCAGGAATTCAGGGGTTCCAGTGGACGAAGTTGCGATAGACGCGCAAGCCCGCAGCGGCGCTCTTTTCCGGGTGGAATTGGGTGGCGAAGATGTTATCCCGCGCCACTGCCGAGGTAAAGGCCGCGCCGTACGGCGTTTCGCCCACGGTGTGCGCCGCATCCGCCGGAACCACATAGTAGCTGTGCACGAAGTAAAAGAAGCTTTCGTCGGGCACGCCGTCCCACAGGGCGTGGGCGCGCGCCTGGCGCACGCGGTTCCAGCCCATTTGCGGGACCTTGAAGCGCGAGCCGTCGTCCTGCAACTGGCCTTCCAGATCGAAGCGCACGACCTTGCCGGGCAACAGCCCCAGGCCCTTCGTGTCGCCTTCCGCGCTCCAGTCGAACAGCATTTGCTCGCCCACGCATACGCCCATGAGCGGCTTCGTGCGCGAGGCTTCGAGCACGGCGTCCTGCAGGCCCGACTCCGCCAGGCTGCGCATGCAGTCGGGCATCGCGCCCTGACCCGGCAGCACCACGCGGTCGGCCGCGCGGATCGCTTCGGGGCGCTCGACGATAGCCACGTCGGCTTCCGGTGCGGCCTGCCTCAGCGCCTGGGCCACCGAACGCAGGTTGCCCATCCCATAATCCACAATCGCAATTGAAGTTTTCATCTCGAATCCGGCCTGCTCAGCAGGCCCTGCCCTTGGCTGTGTGGGCGCCAGTGCGCCGCGATGTGCCCTGATCTGCCTTCGAAGCCGTCAATGTACGCCACCTGGCGCGCGCAAGCCCATAAGCCGAACGGCTAATGTGGCGCGCATGCTGCATGCGCCTGCGGCGTCCGCGCGGCGCTGCCCGCCTGCTGGTCGGTGCAAGGCGCCCCTTAGAGGCTGCCCTTCGTCGACGGAATCTTGCCCGCCTGACGTTCGTCCAGTTCGGCGGCCTGGCGCAGCGCGCGGCCGAATGCCTTGAACACGGTTTCCATCTGATGGTGCGCGTTGAGACCGCGCAGATTGTCGATGTGCAGCGTCACGCCGGCGTGGTTCACGAAGCCGCGGAAGAACTCGATCGACAGGTCGACATCGAACGTGCCGATGCGCGCGCGCGTGAACGGCACGTGGAATTCGAGGCCCGGACGGCCCGAGAAGTCGATCACGACGCGCGAGAGCGCCTCGTCGAGCGGCACATAGGCGTGACCGTAGCGGCGAATGCCCTTCTTGTCGCCAATGGCCTGCGCCACCGCCTGGCCGAGCGTGATGCCGACGTCTTCCACCGTATGGTGGTCGTCGATATGCGTGTCGCCATGCGCCTCGACTTCCAGATCGATCAGACCGTGTCGTGCGATCTGGTCGAGCATATGGTCGAGAAACGGCACGCCGGTCGCGAGCTTTTGCTCGCCGGTGCCGTCCAGATTGAGTTTCACGCGGATTTGCGTTTCGCTGGTGTTGCGAACGACTTGCGCGACGCGCATGGCAATTTCCTTCAAACAGCCCGTAACAGGAGAGTGGGAGAACGAAGCTTCGGCTTAACGGAGCACGAGCTTCAGGGCAGCGAGCAATTGTGCGTTTTCGTCGGGGGTGCCAACGGTCAGGCGCACACAGTTCGCAAGCAATGGGTGCATTTTACCCACGTTTTTGATCAGAATCCGGGCAGACAGCAGCGTGTCAAAAACCGCGGCCGCGTCGGGCACGCGCACGAGCAGGAAATTGCCCGCGCTTTCGAACACCTGGGCGCCCGGAAGTTTCGCCACTTCGGCCGCGAGCGCTGCACGCTGTGCGCGCAATTGCGCGGCCTGCGCGTCGAGCACATCCACATGGTCGAGCAACAGATCTGCGGCCGCCTGCGTGAGCACGTTCACGTTGTACGGCGGACGCACCTTGTCGAACTCGTTGAGCCACGTCGGACGCCCGGCCAGATAGCCGAGGCGTATGCCTGCGAGCCCAAGCTTCGACATCGTGCGCATTACGACCACGTTGTCGAACTCGCCCACGCGCGGCATCCAGCTTTGCATCGCGAACGGCTGGTAGGCCTCGTCGATCACCACGAGGCTCTTCGCCGTCGCAGCGGCCGCGATCACGCGCTCGATGTCGGCGTCGGCGAACAGCGTGCCCGTGGGGTTGTTCGGATATGCCAGCCAGATCACGGCCGGCGTGTGCTCCGCGATGGCCGCGAGCGTCGCCTCGAGGTCGAGCGTGAAATCGGCCTTGAGCGGCACGCCGACGAACTCGACCTGCGCGAACTTCGCCGACATCGCATACATGACGAAGCCCGGCACCGGCGCCAGCACTTTCGCGCCCGGCTTCGCGCACGCCGTGGTCACCATGCTGATGATCTCGTCCGAGCCGTTGCCGAGCAGGACATCGCAGTCGGCCGGCACGCGCATGACCTGCTTGAGCTTGGCGATCAGCGCTTCGGGGCGCGGCGCGGGATAACGGTTCAGCGCGACTGCCGCGAGGCGTTCGCCCAGTTGCTCTGCAAGGTCGGCGGGCAGTGCAAACGGGTTCTCCATCGCATCGAGCTTCACAAAACCGGAAGCGTCGGGCACGGGGTAACTCGTCATCGCGAGCACGTCGCGACGGATGATGTCTTGTGGTGTCGTCATGTCGAAAAGCGGCTCGCGAAAAGCGAGGCCGCCGGCACGGACCGCTCGGCAAGCCGGCGGCCCTGGTTATCGTCGTGGTCTCTGCTGCGTGTGGGTCACTACGGGTCGAACGGCGGGTGCAAACTGCGACACGCGCACACTTGCGGGGCCTGCCGTCGCGCAACGTCTCCATGCCGCGCGGCGGCTCATTCAACCCGCTTCTGCAAGTTGTGAGGCGTGCTTCACACCGGCTTCATGCGAAATTCGGCGCTGCGCGCGTGCGCTTGCAGGCCCTCGCCATAGGCGAGTTCGGCCGCAATCTCACCGAGCGTCTGCGCGCCTTCCGCGCTGACTTCGATGAGGCTCGAACGCTTGATGAAATCATAGACGCCGAGCGGCGAGGAGAAACGTGCGGTACGAGACGTAGGCAGCACGTGATTCGGCCCAGCGCAGTAGTCGCCGAGGCTTTCGCTCGTGTAGCGGCCAAGGAAGATCGCGCCCGCGTGGCGAATTTCGGCGCCCCACTTCTGCGGCTCCAGCGCCGAGATTTCGAGGTGCTCCGGCGCGATCTCGTTGGCGATGGCGCAGGCCTCCGCCATGTCGCGCACCTTCACGAGCGCGCCGCGGTTCGTGAGCGACGTGGCAATGACTTCGGCGCGCGGCATGCTGGGCAGCAATTCGGCGATGGCGTCTTCCACGCGCTTGATGAAGCCTTCGTCCGGGCACAGCAAGATGGACTGCGCGAGCTCGTCGTGCTCGGCCTGCGAGAACAGGTCCATGGCCACCCAGCGCGGATCGGTCGTGCCGTCGCAGATCACAAGAATTTCCGAGGGGCCCGCGATCATGTCGATGCCAACCGTGCCGAACACGCGGCGCTTGGCCGAAGCGACGTAGGCGTTGCCCGGCCCGCAGATCTTGTCGACGGGCGGAATCGTGTTCGTGCCGTACGCGAGCGCGGCCACGGCCTGCGCACCGCCGATCGTGAACACACGATCGACGCCGCCGAGCAGCGCCGCCGCCAGCACGAGCGGGTTCTTCACGCCGTCGGGCGTGGGCACGACCATGATGATTTCGCGCACGCCCGCCACCCGCGCGGGAATCGCATTCATCAGCACGGACGACGGATACGCGGCCTTGCCGCCAGGAACATAAAGGCCTACGCGGTCGAGCGGCGTGACCTTTTGGCCGAGCACCGTGCCATCCGCTTCGGTGTACTGCCAGCTATGCGAGCCGCACTCGATGCGCTGCTTCTCGTGGTAGCCGCGCACGCGCGCCGCCGCCGCTTCGAGCGCCGCGCGCTGCTTGGGCTCGAGGCTCTCCAGCGCCGCTTCGAGTTCGGAAAACGGCAGTTCGAGCGCTGCGACGCTCGTCGCGGTGAGGCGGTCGAAGCGGTTCGTGTAGTCGAGCACGGCGGCGTCGCCGCGCGCCTTCACATCGGCCAGAATCTGCGCGACGGAGCGCTCGATGGCCTCGTCCTCGCTCGCCTCGAAGGCGAGCACCGCGTGCAGCGCCTTCTTGAAGCCTTCGGCGCTGGAATCGAGTTTGCGCATCGTGATAGCCATGCTGGTATCCATCCGTTACGTTGTGCGCGCCACGCCTTTTGAGATGCGCCGCGCGCGAGGCGGCGCGTCATTGCGCCTGCCCTTAGTGCTCGTTGCTTTCGACTCGGCCAGCCTGTTCAGGCCGACTGCGCGCCGCGCGACGCGCGTTCGAACGCGTCGATGATGGGCCGCAGCGCGGCGCGCTTGAGCTTGAGCGCCGCCTGATTCACGACGAGGCGCGACGAGATCTCCATGATCTCTTCCACCTCGACCAGATTGTTCGCGCGCAGCGTGCCGCCCGTGCTGACGAGGTCGACAATCGCATCCGCGAGACCCACGAGCGGCGCGAGTTCCATCGAGCCGTACAGCTTGATGAGGTCGACGTGCACGCCCTTGGCCGCGAAGTGCTCGCGCGCGGCTTCCGTGTACTTGGTCGCCACGCGCAGGCGCGCGCCCTGGCGCACCGCATTCGCGTAATCAAAGCCCGCCTTCACGGCCACCGAAAGACGGCAGCGCGCGATGTCGAGATCGATCGGCTGATACAGCCCGCCGCCGCCGTGCTCGTTGAGCACGTCCTTGCCCGCCACGCCAAAGTCGGCCGCACCGTACTCCACGTAGGTGGGCACGTCGGTGGCGCGCACGATGATCACGCGCAGGTTCGGGTCGGTGGTCGGCAGGATCAGCTTGCGCGAGGTTTCCGGGTCTTCGGTCACATGCACGCCGGCCGCGGCGAGCAGCGGCATCGTCTCTTCGAAGATGCGGCCCTTCGAGAGCGCAAGCGTCAGCGGCGCGCTGGCCGCGGCCGCTGGCGTGGGCTTGGACTCGACGGTGCTCATGCCGCACTCCCCTTGATCCGCTTCACGTTCGCGCCGATCTTCGTGAGCTTCGCCTCCATGCGGTCATAGCCGCGGTCGAGGTGATAGATGCGGTCGATCAGCGTTTCGCCGTCGGCGCACAGGCCTGCGATCACGAGGCTTGCCGAAGCGCGCAGGTCGGTTGCCATCACCTTCGCGCCCGAGAGCTTTTCGACGCCGGCGACGAGCGCCGTCTTGCCGTCGATCGTGATGTGAGCGCCGAGGCGGTTCAGTTCCTGAACGTGCATGAAGCGGTTCTCGAAGATCGTCTCGACGACCTGCGAGGTGCCGTCCGCGATCGTGTTGAGCGCCATGAACTGCGCCTGCATGTCGGTCGGGAACGCCGGGTATTCGGACGTGCGCAGGTTCACGGCACGCGCGCGCTCGTGCATGCGCACGCGCATCCAGTCGTCGCCCTCTTCGATCGTCACGCCCGCTTCGCGCAGCTTGTCGGTGACGGCATCGAGAATGTGCGGACGCACGTGACGCAGCGTGACGTCGCCGCCCGCGGCCGCGACCGCGCACAGGAACGTGCCCGCTTCGATCCGGTCGGGAATGACCGTGTGGTGCGCGCCGTGGAGCTTGTCCACGCCCTGAATGACGAGGCGGTCGGTGCCGATGCCTTCGATCTTCGCGCCCATTGCCACGAGCAGGTGCGCGAGGTCGCCCACTTCGGGTTCGCGCGCGGCGTTTTCGATCACCGTTTCGCCCTCGGCGAGTACGGCGGCCATCAGCAGGTTTTCCGTGCCGGTGACCGTGATCATGTCGGTGACGATGCGCGCGCCCTTCAGGCGCTTCGCGCGCGCCTCGATGAAGCCGTGCTCGATGTTGATCTCGGCGCCCATTGCCTGCAGGCCCTTGATGTGCTGGTCCACGGGGCGCGCGCCGATCGCGCAGCCGCCCGGCAGCGACACCTTCGCCTCGCCAAAGCGCGCGACGAGCGGCCCGAGCACGAGGATCGACGCGCGCATGGTCTTCACGAGCTCGTACGGCGCCACGAGGTTGTTCACCTTCGAGGCGTCGAGTTGCACGCGGTGGCCGTCCTGCTCGGTGCGCACGCCCATCTGATTGAGCAGCTTGAGCGTGGTGCGCACGTCCTGGAGGTCAGGCACGTTGTCGAGATGAACGGGCTCGGCGCTCAGAAGGCCTGCGCAGAGGATGGGCAGCGCCGCATTCTTCGCACCGGAAACAACCACTTCCCCTGCGAGCTTCTGCCCGCCGACGATGACGAGTTTATCCATGCCTGAGGTTTCCTGATCGGTGCGGCCGGCTTGCTGGGTCGCTTGATGTTGAGCTGCGCCGCTCGCGGCGGCGTCTTTGTCCTGGGTAATTCGCACTGAGATTCCAGATTATGCGTTCTGCCATTCGGCGGGCGTGAGCGTCTTCATGCTGAGCGCGTGGATTTCCTCGCGCATGCGGTCGCCGAGCGCCGCGTAGACGAGCTGATGGCGCTGGATCAAGCGCTTGCCGTCGAATGCTGAGGAGACGATCGTCGCGAAGAAGTGCTGGCCATCGCCTTCGACTTCGAGGTGCTCGCACGCGAGCCCTGCCGAGATGTACTGCTTGATCTGTTCCGGAGTCGGCAACATGAGTATGGCTCCTGCTTAGTGACGCAGCTTGTACCCGCTCGCGAGCAAACGCATGGCGAGCGTGGCAAGCGCCACGAAAAACACGAAAACGATCGAAAGGCTCACGAGCGGATTGATATCGGACAGGCCGAAGAACCCAAAGCGAAAGCCATCGATCATGTAGAAGAACGGATTGAGCCGCGACACCTCGCGCCACACGGGCGGCAGCGTATGCGTCGAATAAAACACGCCCGAAAGAAACGTGAGCGGCATGATGAGAAAGTTCTGAAACGCCGCGAGCTGGTCGAACTTCTCCGCCCAGATCCCGGCGATCAGGCCGAGCGTGCCGAGGATCGCCGAGCCGAGCACCGCGAAAGCGATGATGTAGAACGGTGCGGCGAAGCTCATCGGAATGAACCAGATCGTCACGACGAACACGCCCGCGCCAACGGCGAGGCCGCGCACGATCGAGGCGAGCACGTAGGCTCCAAACATCTCCCATGCGGCGAGCGGCGGCAATAGAACGAATACGAGATTGCCCGTGATCTTCGACTGGATCAGCGACGACGAGCTATTCGCGAAGGCGTTCTGCAGCACGCTCATCATCACGAGGCCGGGAATCAGGAAGCTCGTGTACTCCACGCCCGGGTACACCTCCACGTGGCCGCGCAGCGCGTGGCCGAAGATCGTGAGATAGAGCAGCGCGGTAATGACGGGTGCGAGCACGGTCTGGAAAGCGACCTTCCAGAAGCGCAGCACTTCCTTGTAGAACAGCGTACGGAAACCGCTCATGCGAGACCCTCGAGCACTTCAGGACCGTTCATCACCTGCACAAAGACATCCTCCAGATCGGCCTTGCGCACTTCCACTTCTTCGAGCTTGCAGCCGTTCGCGCGGCACTTCGCGAGAATGCGCTCCACGTCGTCGTAACTCGCGAGGCGCAGCAGGTGCTGGTGTGCGCTGGCGTTGGACGGATCGACTTCGAGCGCGCGCAGATCGCTCGGCAGCACGCCTTCCGAGAAACGCAGGAAAAGCTGCGTGCCCGCGAAGCGCTGCAGCAGCGCCGTCGTGCGCTCGAGCGCGACCATCTCGCCGCGCCGCAGCATGGCGATGCGGTCGCACAACTGCTCGGCTTCTTCGAGATAGTGCGTGGTGAGCACGATGGTGTGCCCTTCGCGGTTCAGGCGCGCGATGAACTTCCAGAGCGTCTGGCGCAGTTCCACGTCCACGCCGGCGGTGGGCTCGTCGAGCACGATCACGGGCGGACGATGCACGAGCGCCTGCGCAACCAGCACGCGGCGCTTCATGCCGCCCGACAGCGCGCGCATGTTCACGTCGGCTTTCTCGGTGAGGTCGAGATTGGCCATGACTTCGTCGATCCACGCGTCGTTATTGCGCAGACCGAAGTAGCCGGACTGGATGCGCAGCGTCTCGCGCACGGTGAAGAACGGATCGAACACCAGTTCCTGCGGCACGACGCCCAGATTGCGGCGTGCGTTGCGGTAGTCGGCGACGACATCGTGACCACGCACGGCGATCGAGCCCTCGTCTGCGCGCGCGAGGCCGGCAAGAATGCTGATGAGCGTCGTCTTGCCCGCGCCGTTCGGGCCGAGCAGCCCGAAGAACTCGCCGTCTTCGACCGTGAAGCTGACGCCCTTGAGCGCCTGAAGCGATTTGTAGCGCTTCTTGACGTTACGGATTTCTATGGCTGGCATGACTAATACGCCGCCCGTTTGCGAACGGCGCGGCTCAAGAGTGCATCAATGCTGCGGGGAAGACCGGAATTGGGGACGGCTTACGAGGCCGGCTTTGCTGTCTCAGTGCACGCTTTTTACCTGCCAAGCCGTGCTTTTTGCGCCGAGGCAGCGCCCAAAAAACGGTTGATTATAGGCCAAGTCGGAAAGCACGGCCTGGCCCTGGAGGGGGAAGTGCGTCAGCCTGGCTGTGCGGCAGCAGTGTGGCGATATGCCGCTCGAACACAATCGTCCGGCCAGGCGACGCGGGTCAATGTCGCTCGTCGAGGAGCGAATCGACGCCGTAGGCGCGCGCGAGAGACGCGAGCGCGGGGGGCAAATTGAGCACGGCAAGCGAAGCGCCGCGCTCATGCGCGGCACGCTGCCAGGCGATCAGCACGGCGAGCGCCGACGAATCGAACTGGGTGAGCGCGGCGCAGTCCACGGCGGTTGCGCCCGCTGAGATTTGCGCAAACCCGGCCGAGAGCGCGGCCTTCGCGCTCTCATGGGTCAGGTTTGCGCCGGTGGCGAAGCGCTCGCTCACGAGGTCGCCTTGCCCGAAGCGAGTTGCTGGTTACGCTGCGTGAGGAACTGGATCAGGCCGTCCACGCCGCCTTGCTGAATCTTCTCCTGGAACTGCTGCTGGTACGCCTGGATGAGCCATGCGCCAAGCACGTTGATGTCATACACGCGCCAGCCTTGCGGCGTCTTGTACAGGCGATAGTCGAGCTCGATCGGCTGGCCGCCGTTCACGACCGTCGAACGGACCACGACGTCGGTGTCGTCCGGGTTCGCGCGGAACGGCTTGTACTGGATCTCCTGGTCGCGCACCTGGGCGAGCGCGCCCGAGTACGTGCGGATGAGCAGCGTCTTGAACTGCTCGATGACCTGTTGCTGCTGCTCCGGCGTGGCGGTGCGCCAGTTGCGGCCCATCGCGAGCTGCGTGGTGCGGCGGAAGTCGGTGTACGGCAGGATCTTTTCGTTGACGAGCTGCGTGATCTTGCTGATGTCGCCGGACTGGATGGACTTGTCACCCTTGATCTGGCTCATGACCTGCTGCGTGACCGTCTGGATCATCGCGTCGGGATTGCTGGTGTCTACCGTTTGAGCGAACGCGCCGCCGGCAAACGAAAAAAACATGGCGAAAAACGGGTACAGAAAGAATTTTTTCATATCCAGTCCTGCTAGTTGGGGGACATCGCCCCGTTGGAGCCAACGATAGCACGCGAGTTGTATCTCGCTATGTCAAAAACTGACAGCAAAGTGCGACAAGCGTTTCTGCTTGTTACGTCAGACGTTTATGCCAGAAGAACGCTCCGGCGAGGCGGTGCATTGCGCAACGCCCGGCCGGAGCGCGGCGCTCAACGCAGACGCAGCATGCCCGGGAAGCCGATGCGCGCAGGCGGGATCATCTGGTCGCCGGGCACGGTGGTTCCCGACGCGCCCACCGGCGCCGAGGCGCCGGCCGGACTTTCCGGCGTGGCCGGAGCGGTCGTCTCGCCGTTGGGGTACGCGGGCGCCATGCTCGCCGCGTTAGGCGTAGCCGCTCGCGCGGAGCCCGAAGCGGGGACCGCGGCACCGGTAGCCGCGCCCGACGCGGGCGCCGCCGCGCCAGGCGCCGCGCCTTCGTCGGTGTCGTCGTACTTCGGCAGCGGCGCGCCATCGCCGTAATCCGGCAGATTGTTGTCAGACGCACGGCCATCCGACAGCAGATAGCGGCGGCGCTGCAAATAGGCGTTGCGGATGAACGAATACTTGTCGATCGCCGCGCCTTCGAGCAAATCGCTCGCGCCCAGCAGATTGGCGCGCGTGCTCACCACGTTCAGGCCGTAGAGGCCCCACGAGAGCGCGGCCGGATCCACATAGGTGAGCGGATTGATGAAGTAGTTGGGCACGAGGCCCACGCCGTCACGCACCGTGCTCGGACCGAACAGCGGCAGCACGAGGTACGGGCCCGGCGGCACGCCATAATGACCGAGCGTGAGACCGAAGTCCTGGTTGTGCTTGGGCAGCTTCGCGAGCGTCGCGACGTCGAACAGGCCGCCCAGGCCGAAGACCGTGTTGATCACGATCCGCATGATGTCCTCGACACCGTCGGTGATCTTCAACTGCAGGAAGTTGTTCGCCGCGTTGTAAACGTCACCAATGTTCGCGAAGAAGTTCGTCACGCTGTCACGCACAGGCTGCGGCGTGACCTTCACATAGCCCTGCGCCACCGGCTTGAGCGCGTACGTGTCAACCTTGTCGTTGAACGTGTAGATCGTGCGGTTGAAGCCTTCCCACGGATCGTCCTTGGACGGCGTCTGCACCGTCGAACAGCCCCCGAGTGCAAGCGCTGCGACGCCAATCGTAATGGCGCGCATGCGTATGGTCGTCATTCTTGTTCTCCTTCTTATTGGGCCGCCGAAGCCGCCGGTGCCGGGGCCGGCGCGGGTGCCGCAGCAGGCGCCGCATCCGTGCTCGCGCCGCTGGACGGCTTGGCGGCGCCCGAATCGGCCGCCTTGCTATAGAGGAACTGGCCGATCAGGTTTTCGAGCACGATGGCCGACTGCGTCATCGAGATGGTGTCGCCGGCCTTGAGCATTTCCGAGTCGCCGCCCGGCTCGAGTCCGATGTACTGCTCGCCGAGCAGGCCGGACGTCAGGATCTTCGCCGACGTGTCCTTCGGAAACTGGTACTGCTGGTCGAGGTTGATCGTCACCAGCGCCTGGTAGGTGTTGGAGTCGAAGCCGATCGAAGCCACGCGGCCCACGGTCACGCCGGCGCTCTTCACCGGCGCACGCGGCTTGAGTCCGCCGATATTGTCGAACTTGAGCTTCACCGGGTAGGTGGACTGGAACGACAGCGAACTCATGTTGCCGGCCTTCAGCGCAAGGAACAGCAGCGCGATAAAGCCCAGCACCACAAACAGGCCGACCCAAAAGTCGAGAGCATTCTTTTTCATCGTCATCCCAATGAGAATCCGTTGCGGCGACGCTGATACGCGCGCCGCGCGGCCGGGTCACTGCCCGGCGTCTTTAGCTGAACATCAGCGCGGTGAGCAGGAAGTCGAGGCCGAGCACCGCGAGCGACGCGTACACGACCGTCTTCGTGGTCGCGCGCGACACGCCTTCAGGCGTGGGCTTCGCCTCGTAGCCCTGATAGAGCGCGGTGAAGGTCACGGCGAAGCCGAACACGATGCTCTTCATCACGCCGTTGCCCACGTCTGCCCAGACGTCCACGCCGCCCTGCATTTGCGACCAGAACGCGCCGGCGTCCACGCCGATCAGCAGCACGCCGACCACGTAGCCGCCCAGAATGCCGACCGCGCTGAAGATAGCCGCGAGGATCGGCATGGCGATCACGCCCGCCCACATGCGCGGCGCGACCACCACGCGCACGGGGTCCACGGCCATCATTTCCATGGCGGTGAGCTGTTCGCCCGCTTTCATGAGGCCGATCTCGGCCGTGAGCGAGGTGCCTGCGCGGCCCGCGAACAACAGCGCGGTGACGACGGGCCCGAGTTCACGCACGAGCGAGAGCGCGACCAGCAGCCCGAGCGCCTGCTCGGAGCCGTAGCGGTTGAGCGTGTAGTAGCCCTGCAGGCCAAGCACGAAGCCCACGAAAAGGCCCGACACGGCAATGATCAACAGCGAATAATTACCGACGAAGTGGATCTGCTTCGTGACAAGGCGTGGCCGGCGCAGCAGCGGGAAGAATTCGAGAACGAGGCGCACGAAAAAACGCGTGGCATGCCCTGCGCGCGCGATGGTCTCGAGCACCGTGCGCCCGATCGAGCTGATGGCGCCGATCATGAGTGGCCTCCGCCGATGCCGAAGTCCGCTGCGAGCGGCTGGTTCGACGGGTAATGGAACCGGAACGGGCCGTCCGGCGCGCCGTCGATGAACTGGCGCACGATCGGATCGGTCGAGGCGCGCAGCTCGTCGGGCGTGCCCTGCGCCTGCACCCGGCCGTTCGCCATGAAATACACGTAGTCGGCGATCGCGAACGACTCGGGCACGTCGTGCGTGACGAGGATCGAGGTCGCGCCGAGCGCGTCGTTGAGCGTGCGGATGAGGTTCGCGGTGATGCCGAGCGAAATCGGGTCGAGACCCGCGAACGGCTCGTCGTACATCATGAGTTCGGGGTCGAGCGCGATGGCGCGGGCGAGCGCGACGCGGCGCGCCATGCCACCCGAGATTTCCGACGGCGCGAGGTCGCGCGCGCCGCGCAGGCCGACGGCGTTGAGCTTCATGAGCACGAGGTCGCGGATCAGCTCTTCGGGAAGATCGGTGTGCTCGCGCAGCGCGAAAGCCACGTTCTCGAATACCGACATGTCGGTGAAGAGCGCGCCGAACTGGAAGAGCATGCCCATCTTGCGGCGCAGGGCGTAGAGGCCGTCGCGCGATTGCGCGCCGACGTCCTGCCCGCCGAACAGCACCTGGCCGCGCTGGGCGCGAACGAGGCCGCCGATCAAGCGCAGCACTGTCGTTTTTCCGCCACCGGAACCGCCCATGACTGCCACCACCTGACCGCGCGGGAAGCGCATGTTCAGGCCGGACAGGACGAGCCGATCGCCGTAGCCGAAGTCGACGTCGCGCAGTTCCAGTAGGGTCTCAGAGGTTGAGGGCACGTGGCTGACTGTCCATTTACACGAAGGCGGGATTATAGGGCCATCGTGTAAAACCTGCCGTGACGCACCCTGATCCGTTGATGTAAGCCGCGCCACCCGCCACTGCGGGTTGCGGCCCCCTGGCCGGAGGGTGCGCACGCGGCGCAGCCTCCAAGCCAGGGCGGACCATTATTGCGTAAACGCGTTGCGCAATGCAGCAACCGCGGCAGCCGGATCGACCGCCTCGGTCACGGCGCGCACCACCGCCGCGCTGCCCGCGCCCGTGGCGAGCACTTCCGGCAGCACATTGCCGTCGATGCCGCCAATGGCCACCATCGGCACGACGCCGTCCAGCAGCTTCACATAGCGGGCGAGACGCGCGAGGCCTTGGGGCGCCGTGGGCATCGCCTTGGTCGTGGTGGCGAAGACGGCGCCACACGCGAGGTAGCTCGGACGGAAATGGAGCGCCGTGAGCATTTCGAAGTAGCCGTGCGTCGACAGGCCAAGACGCACGCCTGCCGCCGCGATCGCGCCGAGGTCGGCTTCGCGCAGGTCTTCCTGGCCGAGGTGCACGCCGTAGGCGCCGGCCGCGACGGCCTCCTGCCAGTGATCGTTGATGAAAAGCTGCGCGTCGTGCTTGCGGCCCGCCGCGACGCAGCGCTCGATTTCGCTCGTGAGCGCCGGGGATTTCGGTTGCTTGCTGCGCAGTTGCGCTGTCTTCACGCCGTAGTCGAGCACGCGCTCGACCCAGTCGGCCGTGGGCAAGACCGGATACAGGCCGAGCTTCGCGGGGCACGGCGCGAACGGCTGCGCGGGCGCGGCAGGCAGGCCCAGCACGCGCGGAAAGCGCTTGATGTCGACGGGCCAGGCGTCGGCCTGCTCTTCGTCGCCGTCGCGCCAGGCGAGCGCGAGCACGAGCGCGTCGTGCGGGTCGAACCCGCAGTCGAGGAACGCCGCCAGCGCGGGGATCCAGTCTTCCGCCAGCTCGCCTTCGAGCGCGTAGCGCTCGCCACCCAGATGCAGCGTGGCGCGCGCGGCCTTCGGGTTCTCGCCGGCGGCTTCGATCACGCCCGCGCCGTCGGTCATCCAGCGCGCGATGTGGGTCAGGTGCGGCGCCGCGTCGGTGACGATGATGAGATCGCCGCCGTTGGGCGCGTCAGGCGGCGTGAGACAGATGCGCCACGGCGCATGCGTGGGCTGCCAGTCGCCGAGGCGCGCGCGAATGCGCTCCGCCGTTTCGGTGAGTTCGTCGGCGGGCGGCCAGAACAGTTCGCGGTCCTGCAGTCGCAGCGTTTCAGTCATCGCTTGTCTCCATCCTGGTGCCAGAAAGGCATGCCGACCACGGGCGTGCTCGCAACCGCCGCCTCGCGCTCGGCCATCGGCCCGGCGAGAAACGCGGCGCGCCCCGCTTCGACGCCCAGCGCGAACGCACGCGCCATCGCCTCGGGGTGCGTGGCCTGCGAAACGGCCGTGTTGAGCAGCACGCCGTCGAAGCCCCACTCCATCACCTGGCAGGCATGCGACGGCACGCCGAGGCCCGCATCGACGATCAGCGGCACATCGGGCAAGCGCTCGCGCAGCACGCGCAGACCGTACGGATTGATCACGCCCTTGCCGGTGCCGATCGGCGCGCCCCATGGCATGAGCGCTTCGCAGCCCGCGTCGAGCAGACGGCGGCCAATCACGAGGTCCTCGGTGCAGTACGGCAGCACCTTGAAGCCATCCTTCACGAGGCGCGCCGCGGCCTCGATCAGGCCGACCGGGTCGGGCTGCAGCGTGTAGTCGTCGCCGATCAGTTCGAGCTTGATCCAGTCGGTTTCGAAGACTTCGCGCGCCATGTGCGCGGTCGTGACCGCCTCGTTGACGGTGAGGCAGCCAGCCGTGTTCGGCAGGAGCGGCACGCCTTGGCGCTTGAGCAGATCGAAAAAGCCCGCTTCGGCGGTGCCCTCGTTCATTTGGCGGCGCAGCGCAACGGTGATCATGCCGGGGCGCGCGGCCGCCATCGAATCGGCGAGCGACTGCAGCGACGGATAGCGCGACGTGCCAAGCAGCACGCGGCTCGCGAAGGTTTCGCCGTAGAGCGTGAGCGCGTCGGCGGTGGGAGTGGTGGTCATGGGTTGGAATCCTTGGGCGGTGTCGTGAAAGCGCTCGCGATACATGCGATGCGCGCGACCGGTGGCCTGGGCGAGCGAGGCTCAGCCGCCGGCCACGGGGCTCACGACGTCGAGGCGGTCGCCCGCCTGGAGCGCGCGCGCGCCATGCTGGGCGCGCGCCACGAAATCGCCATTCAGCGCGACGGCGAACGGCGGACGCGCGCCAAATGCGGCGAGCGCATCGGCGACCGTCGCGCCCTCGGGCAGCGTGATCGGCTTCTGGTTGATATGAATGTCCATGGCAAATACGTTCTCAGACTACGGTTTGATTCTGGCGATGCGTCACGCCGGCTCGTGTGCGCCCTGCGCGTGCAGCATCTCGCTCCAGCGCGACGCGCGGCGCAGCGACTCGAAGGACTCGGCGTCGTTCACGCGCGCATCGAGCAGCGCTTGGGCAATGCGCGCGGCTTCGTCGGCGACTTCCGGCGCGATCATGAAGCCGTGACGGTAGAGACCGTTCACGCGCAGCGTGGTCTTGCCGTCCCAAATAAGAGCCGGGCGGTGGTCGGGCAGCGTCGGGCGGCACTGCGTGTTCAACTCGAGGATGCGCGCCTCGCCGAACGCCGGATGCACCGCAAACGCCGCGCTCAGCAGCTCGAGCGCCGAGCGCACGCTCACGGGCGAACGGTCCTCGCCTTCGATCTCGGTCGCGCCGATCACGAAGACGTCGTTTTCCTTGGGCGCGATATAGAGCGGATAGCGCGGATGCAAGAGCCGCACGGGGCGCGTGAGCGTGATGCCCGGCGCGTGCACGCGCGCGACCTCGCCGCGAATGCCGCGCAAACCCGGCAGCACAGGTTTGGCGCCTAGCCCGCGACAGTCGATCGTCACGCGCGCAGGCGGCGGATTAGCCTCGTCGACCGTGGTGTGCCAGTGCGTTTGCACGCCGCGCTCGGCCAGCCCCGCCGCCAGCGCGGCCAACGCCTGGCGATTGTCGAGCTGACCCTCGCCTTCGAGCAGCCAGCCGCGCGCGAAGCGCCCGGCGAGCGCCGGTTCGGCGGCGTCGAGCTGCGCGCCGGCGAGCGCGACGAAGTTCGCGTCGGCCAGCGAACGCGGCGCGTTGGCGCGCACGCGGCGCTCGAAGAGCGGGGCTTCGGTGCGATCGGCGGTATGCCAGACCACGAGCGTGCCATTGCGCTGGAAGAACACGGGCTCCGGCAACTCGGCCAGGATGCGCGGCCAGGTTTCGAGCGACGCGACACCAAGCTCGGTGATGAGCAATTCGGCAACGGCGGCCTCCGCGAGCGGCGCGAGCATGGCCGCCGCGACCCAGGCCGCGGCCTCGCCGCCTTCGGGGCCGCCACGCTCGTAGAGCGCGACGCGATGGCCGGAGCCGGCGAGCCGCCATGCGACGAGCCGGCCGCTCAAACCGCCGCCGAGCACGGCGAAGTCGGGCACGCTGCCCGCACTACGGTGATGGGCGCGACTCATGACGACGCTCCGTCACGCAGCGCGAACGCGATAAAAATCGGGGAACAAAGAGAATAGGCGGTCATCGTATCCTTTCCGTACGGCAGCAGCAGACGTACCCAAGGACGAAACCGGCTGGCAAGGCCGACCGTGGAGGCTATGCGGCGCAGACGGCCCGTACGTCCCGATAAGGAATTCGTACGAACCCGTGCGCCCAAAGCGCAGCCCGGCGGGAATCCTGGCGCCCCTGCAAATGCTGGGCGCTCCGGTAAGACTTTCTGGAAACTTCCCGCGCCGGTATTACCCGGATCGGGTGCGAAGGGTCTCTCTCAGCCTCAGTACGGCATGCCCCGCATACCGGTGAAGCACCCCTGTTTCGTCAAGGTCGATTAGACCACAAAAGGCGCGCGGCCCGCAAACCTCGGCGGAGCGGGACGCCTGCTCTGGCACAATGGCCTGAGCCCGCCGCTTTCGCCTCACGAGCCCGCGCGGTGAGACAATGACCGCCACGCTACGGCGGCGCCGGCGTGCGCTTTTGTCTCCGCTTTTTGCCCATTAAGACTCACTTAAGCGCCCGGCGACAGAATCGCTGCAAAAATCGCTGCACCGCAGCCGCCATGCGGCACGCAGCGCATGCCCCCAACGGGCGGCCACACCTTCAGGATGCACATGACCAATCAACCTGCCCGCGCCACGCCCGATCAGAACGAGCACCAGAAGATCACCGCGTGGAGCCTGATCAAGCCCTACTGGGTCTCCGAGGAACGCTGGATCGCCTGGGGGCTGCTCGTCGCGATCATCGTGATGAACCTGCTCGTCGTGTGGATCAACGTGCGGCTCAACGGCTGGAGCGCGGAGTTCTACAACGCGTTGCAGGCCAAGGACGTCAAGCGCTTTCCGCCTCTGTTGATGACCTTCACCGAACTGGCGTTCGGCTTCATCATCCTCGCGGTGTATGGCCGGTATCTGCGCCAGATGCTCGGGTTTCGCTGGCGCCAGTGGCTCACCACGCGCTTTCTGAGCGATTGGCTCGGCAAGGGCGCGTTCTACCGAATCGAGCGCGACCGCCTCGCCGATAACCCCGACCAGCGGATCAGCGACGACCTCCAGTCGTTCGCCACGACCACGCTTTCGCTCACGCTCGACCTGCTCTCCACGGTCGTCACGTTGATCTCGTTCATCACGATCCTGTGGACGCTCGCGGGTGCGCTCACGATCACGCTGGGCGGCACGCCGCTCGCGATTCCGGGCTACATGGTCTGGGCCGCCGCGCTCTACGCCGTGTTCGGCTCGGTCGTGATCCAGAAGGTCGGCCACCCGCTCGTGTCGATCAACTACCAGCAACAAAAGGTGGAGGCGGACTTCCGCTTCGGCCTGATCCGCCTGCGCGAGAACGCCGAGCAGATCGCGCTCTACGACGGCATGGACACCGAGCGCGGCAACGCGCAAGGCCTCTTCCTGCACATCCGCGACAACTGGTGGCGCGTGATGAAGTACACGAAGCGCCTCACCTTCGTGCTGAGCTTCTACGGCCAGATCGCCATCATCTTCCCGCTCGTCGTGGCCGCGCCTCGCTACTTCGCGGGCGCCTTCACGTTCGGCGTGCTCATGCAGATTTCGCAGGCGTTCGGCACCGTGAGCGATTCGTTCTCGTGGTTCATCAACAGTTACTCCACGCTGGTCGAATGGCGCGCCACCGTGAATCGTCTGCGCGAATTCGTGCGTGTGGTGCACTCGCCGCGACTGAAGGAATCGGTCTCGCCCGCCACCGAGCACGGCGGCATCAACCTGCACTTCATCGACAGCAACGAACTCGCCACCGAGCACCTCAAGCTCGCGCTGCCCAACGGCATGCCGCTTTCCGAAGTGCGCGACATCGCCATCAAGCCGGGTTCGCGCTGGCTCGTGCGCGGCCCCTCGGGCGCAGGCAAGAGCACGCTCATGCGCGCGCTCGCGGGCCTCTGGCCGTTCGGCGAAGGCTCGATCGACGCGCCTGTCGATGCACGCATGATGTTCATCCCGCAGCAGAGCTATCTGCCCATCGGCACGCTCAAGGCGGCGCTCACCTACCCCTCGCCCGCCGACGACTATAGCGACGAGGACTGCCGCGACGCGCTGCGCGCCTGCCGCCTCGAAGAATATGCGGATCGTCTCGGCGAATCGGCGCACTGGTCGCGCGTGCTCTCGCCGGGCGAGCAGCAACGCCTTGCGGGCGCGCGCGTGCTGCTGCACAAACCCGACTATCTGTTCCTCGACGAAGCAACGAGCGCGCTCGACCCCGACAACGAAAGCCGTCTCTACAAGCTGTTCGTGGAGCGCCTGCCGAAGGCGGCGATCGTGAGCGTCGCGCACCGCGAGTCGCTTGCGGCGTACCACCACGAAACGCTCGAGATCGAGCGTATGCCTGAAGAGCGGGTTGCCGCGTGAGCGCGAGCGCGGCGCGCGTCGTCCTGATCACGGGCGCGGGCTCGGGTATCGGTGCGGCGCTCGCGCGTCGCATCGCAGCGCCAGATGTTTCGTTGATGCTGCATGCGCGCGGCGCGGACGAGGCGTCGCGTGCCCGTCTCATGACCGTCATGGCGGTTTGTGAGCAACGGGGCGCGATCTGCGCCACAACCTGCGGCGATCTCGCGGAGCGCGGCAACGCAGCGGCACTCGTTGATGCCACGCTTGCGCACTTCGGCGCGCTCGACCAGATCGTGGCCAACGCCGGGCATGCACAGCGCCAGACGCTCGCCGCGCTCGACGCCGCATCGCTCGAAGGCGCGTTCGCGGCCATGCCCGCCGCGTTCGCTGCGCTCGTGCAACGCGCGCAGCCGGCGCTGGAACGCTCGGCGCGCGCCCGCGTGGTCGCGCTCAGTTCGTTCGTCGCGCACCGCTACCGCGCCGGCGCGCCGTTCGCCGCGACTGCCGCAGCGAAGGCCGCGCTCGAGTCGCTGGCGAAAACCGCCGCCGCGGAGCTGGCGCCGCACGGTGTGACCGTGAACTGCGTCGCGCCCGGCTATACGCGCAAGGACAAAGGCCCCACGCCAGAGAACGCGCCGGTGTGGGAGCGCGCGGCGCAGGAAACGCCGCTCGGCCGCGTGGCCGACCCCGCCGATGTCGCCGAACTCATCGCCTTCCTGCTTTCAGACGCCGCGCGCCACATCACGGGCCAGGTGATCCACGTCGATGGCGGGCTCACGTTGTAGCGCCGTGCGGCCCTCGCGCGCCATCGTTCGCTTGCTATCGAACTAAACATCGGTACAAGACGATGGCGGGCGCCCCAAATTGCCCCTCGCCTCAGTACGCTTTCGCACCGTAAAATACCCATCCAGCACACCGGAGACGGGCGGCGTTGCACCGCGCAGCCCGCCAGCGTCGAGCGCACCCGCCACCCAGGGCGTTTGCGCAAGCCGGGTCGCACGCGCCGCTCACGCAGCTCGTTGCGCGCACAACAAATATGGGGGAAGACACGCGATGGGCTACTTTCAATGGTTCACCGAGTTGAACGCGCGCGAGCGGCGCACGCTCTACGCGGGTTTCGGCGGCTACGCCGTCGACGCGTTCGACTTCATGATCTACTCGTTCCTGATCCCGACGCTCATCGCGACCTGGGGCATGACCAAGAGCGAGGCCGGCATGATCGCGACCAGCTCGCTGATCTCTTCGGCAATCGGCGGCTGGCTCGCCGGCATCCTCGCCGACCGCTACGGCCGCGTGCGCGTGCTGCAGTGGACCATCGCCACCTTCGCGGTCTTCACCTGCCTCTCCGGCTTCACGCATTCGTTCTGGCAACTGCTCGCCACGCGCACGCTGCAAGGCATCGGCTTTGGCGGCGAATGGACGGTCGTCACGATGATGATGGCCGAAACGATCCGCTCGCCGCAGCATCGCGCCAAGGCGGTGGGCACGGTGCAGAGCAGCTGGTCGGTCGGCTGGGGCGCGGCCGCCATCCTCTATTGGGCCTTCTTCGCCCTGCTCCCCGAGGAATACGCATGGCGCGCGTGTTTCTGGATCGGCATCTTGCCGGCGCTGTGGATTCTCTACGTGCGCCGCAACGTGAGCGACCCCGACGTGTTCGTCGCCACGCGCCGCGCGCGCGAAAGCGGCGCGACGCACAGCCACTTCATGCAGATCTTTTCGCCCGCGCATCTGGCCACCACCGTGCTCGGCAGTGCGCTGTGCACCGGCATGCTCGGCGGCTACTACGCGATCACCACGTGGCTGCCCACCTACCTCAAGACGGTGCGCCATCTCTCCGTGTTCAACACGAGCGGCTATCTGATCGTGCTGATCGTCGGTTCGTTCACGGGCTATATCGTCGGCGCGATTCTCTGCGACAAGATCGGCCGGCGCGCCTCGTTCGTCCTGTTCGCCATCGGCTCGTTTGCGCTCGGCATGGCCTATACGATGCTGCCCATTACCGACACCGCCATGCTCCTGCTCGGCTTTCCGCTCGGCATCGTCGTGCAAGGCATTTTCGCGGGCGTGGGCGCGTATCTCTCCGAGCTGTACCCGAACGCGATCCGCGGCTCGGGCCAAGGCTTCTGCTACAACCTCGGGCGCGGCCTCGGCTCGTTTTTCCCCATTCTGGTGGGTGTGTTCGCGCAGACCACTTCGCTCGTGAAAGCGATCGGCGTGGTGGCCGGCGCAGGCTATCTGCTCGTGATCGTCGCGGCGCTGTGTCTGCCGGAAACGAAGGGCAAAGTGCTGACCGAGGAAGTGCCTGCTGCTGCGGGCGAGCGCCCGGCTGCGGAGTCCACTGCACGATGAGCGCGAACATGCTGCAATACCGAACGTCCCCCCCTGTTGTGCGACCGGCATGAAAACGATCGTCCTCGGCGCCGGTGTGATCGGCGTCGCTACTGCGTATTATTTGAGCGAACGAGGCTGCGACGTCACCGTCGTCGAACGGGAGCCGGGCGTCGCGCTCGGCACGAGCTTCGGCAACGCCGGCGTCATCGCGCCCGGCTATGTCACGCCGTGGGCCGCGCCGGGCATGCCCGCGAAGCTCATCAAATATCTGCTCAAGCCCACCTCGCCGCTCATCTTCCGGCCGACGCTCGACGCCGCGCAGTGGCGCTGGATCGCGCGCTGGCTGCGCGAATGCGATCTCGCGCGCTTTCGCGTGAACAAGCAGCGCATGCAGCGCATCGCCTATTACAGCCGCGAATGCCTGCACGCGTTTCGCGCCACGCACGCGTTCGAGTACGGGCGCAGCCAGGGCTATCTGCAGCTCTTTCGCAGCGAGTACGACCTCGAACTCGCGCAACCGGCGCTCGGCGTGTTGCGCGATGCAGGCATCGTCTATCGCGAACTCGATGCCGCCGCCTGCGCGCAGGTCGAGCCGGGGCTCGCATGGTCGCGCGTGAAACCGGTGGCGGGCGTCTATCTCCCGGAAGATGAGGCTGGCGACTGCGCACGCTTCACGCGCGAGCTGCGCTCCGTGTGCGAAGCGCGCGGTGTGACGTTTCTGTTCGATACCGAGGTGCTCGCGCTCGAAGCCGCAGGCGGCAAGGTGAACGGCGTGCGCGTGCGGGCGGTGCCCGGCCGGCGCAAGGCGAACAACCGCAAGGACCGGCGCGAGCAGCGCCGCGCGCCGGCCGAGGTCCTGCGCCCGGCCGAGCGCAACGAGCCAGCCGACGATACGCCCTACACGCTCGCCGCGGACGCCGTAGTGGTCGCGCTGGGCGTGGAGAGCGCGGCGCTGGTCGCGCCGCTGGGCGTGCGCGTGCCGCTGTATCCGGTGAAAGGGTATTCAGCCACGCTGCCCGTGGTCGACGAACAAAAGGCTCCGCGCGCCGCGCTCATGGACGAATCGCTCAAGACGGCGATCACGCGCTTCGGCCCGTACCTGCGCGTGGCGGGCACTGCGGAGCTGGGCGACCACCGCGCGACGCTGCGCGAGCAGGCGCTGCAGACGCTCATGAAAGTGCTCGACGACTGGTTCCCGCACGCGGCAACGCCTTCGTCGGCGCAATTCTGGGTGGGAAGGCGGCCCATGGTGCCGGACGGCGCGCCGCTCTTGGGCACGTCGGGCGTCGATGGCCTGTGGCTGAACGTCGGGCACGGCTCGACCGGCTGGGCGATGTCGATGGGCTCGGGCCGCGTACTCGCGGACCTCGTCACGCAGCGCTCGCCGGAAATCGATCTCGATGGTTTGACGCTGGCCCGGTATCGTCAATAAGTCGCCACCAAGCGGCGGCAGGCAGGCCAACGCGCGGCGGCGTCTCACTCGAGCGCAACGCTCGCCAACGCCTCGTAGCGCGCGCCCTGCTTCGCGAGCGTGCTCGAATACAGCACCAGCGACTCGAAGCACAACGGCGGCAGCGCTTCGCCGCCGCTTGCCGCCGGCGCGCCCACGGCGTCGCGAGCGAATCGCGCGAGCGTCACGTGCGGGCGGAACGCGCGCGCGTCGAGCGGTAATCCCACATCTCCCATTAGCGAGCGCACGCCCCAGTCGAGCGCCGTGAATGCGTCCGACATCGCGAGCACGGCGACCATGAGGCGCGGATGCGCGCGTCCCGGCCAGCATTCGATATGCGTGACCGGCGCGGGCGGAATGAGCAGCGCGTGCTCCGCGAGCCGCCGCGAGAGCACGTGGCCCTGGTCGAACGACATCGCGCCGATGAACGTCACCGTCAGATGGAGCTGGGCGTAAGGCACGCGCCGTGCGTTAGACGGCACGTCCAGCGCGGCGAGCGCATCGCGCGAGGCCGCAGTGGGCGCAAGCGCGATGAAGCAGCGCCGCCATTGCTGCGTGTCACGATCGGTCTCGCGGGCTTCGGACATGATCGGCGGGCCTCGTTCGGTCGGGCAATCGCGTCATGGTAACCCTGTCTGTCAGCCTGAGTGGCGCGTACGTAAAAAAGCCGGGTCACGCTCGCGGGTGCCCGGCTTCTGTCGTTGCGTCTCCTGCCGTCTCCCGTGTGTCCCGTCTATTGCGGGGCACACCGGATTTAGCGCGGCAGCTCCGAGCTGCCCATCAGGTAGGCATCGACGGAACGTGCGCATTGACGGCCCTCACGTGTCGACCAGAGTTAGCGCTTTAGCGCTTACTCTGGTCCCAGATCCGGCCTTAACGCGGCAGCTCCGAGCTGCCCATCAGGTAGGCATCGACGGAACGTGCGCATTGACGGCCCTCACGGATCGCCCACACCACGAGCGACTGGCCGCGGCGCATGTCGCCGGCGGTGAAGACCTTGTCGACCGACGTGTAGTACGCCTTTTCACCTTCGGTCGAGGCACGCACGTTGCCGCGCGCATCCTTCTCCACGCCGAATGCTTCGAGCACCGGCGAAACCGGCTGCGTGAAGCCCATGGCGAGCAGCACGAGATCGGCCTTCATTTCGAATTCCGAACCCGGCACTTCGACCATCTTGCCGTCCTTCCACTCCACGCGCGCGGCGATCAGCTTCTCGACCTTGCCGTTCTTGCCTTCAAGGCGCTTGGTCGCGACCGCCCAGTCGCGCGAGCAGCCCTCCTCGTGCGACGACGACGTGCGCAGCTTGATCGGCCAGTACGGCCACACGAGCGGCTTGTTCTCTTCCTCGGGCGGCTGCGGCAGCAGTTCGAACTGCGTAACGCTCTTCGCGCCATGACGGTTCGAGGTGCCCACGCAGTCGGAGCCCGTGTCGCCGCCGCCGATCACCACGACGTGCTTGCCCTTCGCGAGGAGCTGGTTCGGCAGCTTGTCGCCGGCGTTGACCTTGTTCTGCTGCGGCAGGAACTCCATGGCGTAGTAAATGCCTTCGAGTTCGCGGCCCGGCACCGGCAGGTCGCGCGGCGTTTCCGAACCGCCCGCGATCACGACCGCGTCGAACTGTTCCTTCAGCTCGTCCGGCGAGACGGTTTCCTTCGCCGTGTTGCCGATCCAGGCAGGCAGTTCGCCCTTGCCGATGAACACGTTGGTGCGGAACGTCACGCCTTCGGCTTCCATCTGGCGCATGCGGCGGTCGATCAGCCACTTTTCCAGCTTGAAGTCGGGGATGCCGTAGCGCAGCAGGCCGCCGACGCGGTCGTTCTTCTCGAACACCGTCACGTCATGGCCGGCGCGCGCGAGTTGCTGCGCGGCAGCGAGGCCTGCCGGGCCCGAACCGACCACGGCAACCTTCTTGCCCGTCTTGTGCTTCGCGACTTGCGGCTCGACCCAGCCTTCGGTCCAGGCCTTGTCGATGATCGCGTGCTCGATCGACTTGATGCCGACGGGATCGTCGTTGATGCCGAGCGTGCACGCCGCTTCGCACGGCGCCGGGCAAATGCGGCCCGTGAACTCGGGGAAATTGTTCGTGGAATGCAGGACGTCGATCGCGCTCTTCCAGTCCTGGCGGAACACGAGGTCGTTGAAGTCCGGAATGACGTTGTTGACCGGGCAGCCGTTGTTGCAGAACGGGATGCCGCAGTCCATACAGCGCGCGCCCTGGACCTTCGCGTCGGCGTCGGAGAGCGCCGCCACGAATTCCTTGTAGTGCTTCACGCGCGTGAGCGGTGCTTCGTACGCCTCATGCTGGCGCTCGAACTCGAGAAAACCGGTTGCCTTACCCATAGGGTTCTCGTCTATCTCTATCTATTCGGTGAGGGGACCGCGCCCGCCGCCGCGTACCTTGTCGCGCGGCGGGCGCTTCGTCGTCTTGGAATCGCTTCGTCGCGGCTTAAGCGGCCAGTTCTTCCTGGCTTGCCTTCTTCGCGCCGAGTTCGCCCAGTGCGCGCTTGTATTCCGTCGGGAACACCTTCACGAACTGGCGTCGCGCCGCATCCCAGTTTTCGAGCAGCGCCTTCGCACGCGGCGAGCCCGTGAACTGGAAGTGACGCTCGACGAGTCCCTTGAGCAGCGCTTCGTCGGTCTGGCCCGTGTGCCACAGTGCGCGGTCCACGGTGCGTTCCTGTTCGGCCTGTTGCAGGACCGGGTCGAGCGCGACCATCGACTTGTTGCACTTGCCGGCGAAGGTACCGTCCGCGTCGTACACGTAGGCGATACCGCCCGACATGCCTGCCGCGAAGTTACGACCCGTTTCGCCGAGCACGACCACCGTGCCGCCCGTCATGTATTCGCAGCCGTGGTCGCCCGTGCCTTCGACAACTGCCGTCGCGCCCGAGTTACGCACCGCGAAACGCTCGCCCGCCACGCCGCGCAGGAAGGCTTCGCCTTCGAGTGCGCCGTACATCACCGTGTTGCCGCAGATGATGTTTTCTTCGGACTTGCCGCGGAAGTCGTTGGTCGGACGGATGATGATGCGGCCGCCCGAGAGGCCCTTGCCGACGTAGTCGTTGCCGTCGCCCACGAGGTCCAGCGTGATGCCGCGTGCGAGGAACGCGCCGAAGCTCTGCCCCGCCGTACCCTTCAACTGGATGTGGATCGTGTCTTCCGGCAGACCGTCGTGGCCGTACTTCTTCGCGACGACGCCCGAAAGCATCGCGCCGACCGTGCGGTTCACGTTGCGCACCGGCTGAATGAACGACACATGCTCGCCCGTTTCGATCGCGGCCTTCGCCTTCTCGATCAGCGTGTGATCGAGCGCGCGGTCCAGACCGTGGTCCTGCGACTCCACGTGCATGCGTGCGACTTCGGCGCCCACTTGCGGCTGATAGAACACGCGCGAGAAGTCGAGACCCTTCGCCTTCCAGTGTTCCACGCCACGGCGCGTGTCGAGCAGGTCCGCGCGGCCGACCAGATCGTCGAACTTGCGGATACCCAGTTGCGCCATGATTTCGCGCACTTCTTCAGCGATGAAGAAGAAGAAGTTGACGACGTGCTCGGGCTGGCCCGAGAACTTCGCGCGCAGCACCGGATCTTGCGTCGCGACGCCGACCGGGCAGGTGTTCAGGTGGCACTTGCGCATCATGATGCAGCCCTGCACGACGAGCGGCGCCGTCGCAAAGCCGAATTCGTCCGCGCCGAGCAGCGCGCCGATCACCACGTCGCGGCCCGTCTTCATCTGACCGTCGGCCTGCACGCGGATACGGCCGCGCAACTGGTTCAGCACCAGGGTTTGCTGCGTTTCCGCGAGACCCAGTTCCCACGGCGTGCCAGCGTGCTTGAGCGACGAGAGCGGCGAGGCGCCCGTGCCGCCGTCGTGACCGGCGATCACGACGTGGTCGGCCTTGGCCTTCGCCACACCGGCTGCCACCGTGCCCACGCCCACTTCCGACACCAGCTTCACCGAGATCGACGAAACCGGGTTCACGTTCTTCAGATCGTGAATGAGCTGCGCCAGGTCTTCGATCGAGTAGATGTCGTGGTGCGGCGGCGGCGAGATGAGGCCCACGCCCGGCACCGAGTAACGCAGCTTGCCGATGTACTCCGAAACCTTGTGGCCCGGCAGCTGACCGCCTTCGCCCGGCTTCGCGCCCTGCGCCATCTTGATCTGGATCTGGTCAGCCGACGACAGGTACTCCGCCGACACGCCGAAGCGGCCCGACGCGACCTGCTTGATCTTCGAGCGCAGCGAGTCGCCATCCTTCAGCGGGATGTCCTTGATGACTTCTTCGCCGATGATCGAACGCATCGTGTCGCCGTTCTTGATCGGAATGCCACGCAGCTCGTTCCGGTAGCGCTTCTCGTCTTCGCCGCCTTCACCCGTGTTCGACTTGCCGCCGATGCGGTTCATCGCGACGGCGAGCGTGGCGTGCGCTTCGGTCGAAATCGAGCCGAGCGACATCGCGCCAGTCGCAAAGCGCTTGACGATTTCCTTGGCCGGCTCGACGTCGTCGATCGAGATCGCGCGCGCCGGGTCCAGACGGAATTCGAACAGACCGCGGAAGGTCATGTGGCGCTTGGTCTGATCGTTGATCAGGTGCGCGTATTCCTTGTAGGTCTGATACGAGTTGCTGCGCGCCGAGTGCTGGAGCTTGGCGATCGCGTCCGGCGTCCACATGTGGTCTTCGCCGCGCACGCGGTAGGCGTACTCGCCGCCTGCGTCGAGCATGTTGGCGAGAACCGGGTTGTCGCCGAATGCGTCGCGGTGCAGACGGATCGCTTCTTCCGCCACTTCAAAGAGGCCAATGCCGCCGACCTTCGACGCCGTGCCCTTGAAGTACTTGGCGATGAGATCGTCAGCGAGACCCACCGCTTCGAAAATCTGCGCGCCCGTGTACGACATGTACGTGGAGATGCCCATCTTCGACATCACCTTGAGCAGGCCCTTGCCCACCGCCTTGGTGAAGTTGTAGACGGCCTTGTCTGCCGACAGATCGCCCTTCAGGCCCTGCGCCATTTGCGCGAGCGTTTCCATGGCGAGGTACGGGTGCACGGCTTCCGCGCCGAAACCGGCGAGCAGCGCGAAGTGGTGCGTTTCACGCGCCGAACCCGTTTCCACGACGAGACCCGTGCTCGTGCGCAGCCCGTGCTGCACGAGGTGCGAGTGGATTGCCGAGGTGGCGAGCAGCGCCGGGATCGCGACGTTGTCGCGGTCAGCGCGGCGGTCCGACACGATCAGGATGTTGTAGCCCGACTTGACCGCATCGACGGCTTCCGCGCACAGCGACGCGAGACGCGCTTCGATGCCTTCCTTGCCCCAGGCCACCGGGTAGCAGATGTTCAGCTCGTAGCTGCTGAACTTGCCGCCCGTGTACTGCTCGATTGCGCGGATCTTCGCGATGTCCTTGAAGTCGAGCACCGGCTGCGACACTTCGAGACGCATCGGCGGGTTGATGTTGTTCGTGTCGAGCAGGTTCGGCTTCGGGCCGATGAACGACACGAGCGACATCACCATGTTTTCACGGATCGGGTCGATCGGCGGGTTCGTGACCTGCGCGAACAGCTGCTTGAAGTAGTTGTAGAGCGTCTTGTTCTTGTTGGACATGACCGCCAGCGGCGAGTCGTTGCCCATCGAACCGACCGCCTCTTCACCCGACATCGCCATCGGCGCCATCAGGAACTTGAGGTCTTCCTGCGTGTAGCCGAACGCCTGCTGACGGTCGAGCAGCGCGGCTGCTTCGGCGCGCGCGGTCGCGACGTCTTCCGCCTTCGGCTCGATCTCGTCGAGCTTGATGCGCACGGCGTCGATCCAGCTCTTGTACGGCTTGGCGTTGGCGAGGTTGTCCTTCAGTTCCTTGTCGTCGATGATGCGACCGTGTTCCATGTCGATCAGGAACATCTTGCCCGGCTGCAGGCGCCACTTCTTGACGATCTTCGACTCCGGAATCGGCAGCGTGCCGGCTTCCGACGCCATGATGACCAGGTCGTCGTCGGTGACGATATAGCGCGCCGGACGCAGACCGTTACGGTCGAGCGTCGCGCCGATCTGACGGCCGTCGGTGAAGGCGATCGCAGCGGGGCCGTCCCACGGCTCCATCATCGCGGCGTGATATTCGTAGAACGCCTTGCGGTTCTCGTCCATCAGCGTGTGCTGTTCCCAGGCTTCCGGGATCATCATCATCATCGCGTGGACGAGCGGGTAGCCTGCCATCACCAGCAGTTCGAGACAGTTGTCGAACGAAGCGGTGTCGGACTGGCCCGGGTAGATCAGCGGCCAGAGCTTGGGCAGGTCGTCGCCGAGCACGTGCGAGGCGATCGCGCCGGTACGGGCGTTCAGCCAGTTCACGTTGCCCTTCACGGTGTTGATTTCACCGTTGTGGGCGATCATGCGGTACGGGTGAGCCAGTTCCCACGCCGGGAACGTGTTCGTGGAGAAGCGCTGGTGCACGAGCGCCAGTGCCGAGACGACGCGCTCATCTTGCAGGTCGCGGTAGTACACGCCGACCTGACCCGCCAGCAGCAGGCCCTTGTAGACGACCGTGCGCGCCGAGCACGACGGCACGAAGTATTCCTTGCCGTGCTTGAGCTTGAGCGCCTGAATGCGGTGGCTCGCGGTCTTGCGGATGATGTACAGCTTGCGCTCGAGCGCGTCCGTGACCATCACATCCTTGCCGCGGCCGATGAAGATCTGACGGATCAGCGGCTCGCTCGCCTTCACCGTCGGCGAAATCGGCATGGTGTGGTCGACCGGCACGTCGCGCCAGCCCAGCACGACCTGGCCTTCGGCGCGCACCGTGCGCTCGAGTTCCTGCTCGCAGGCGAGACGCGAGGCGTGTTCCTTCGGCAGGAAGATCATGCCGACGCCGTACTCGCCGAACGGCGGCAGCGTCACGCCCTGCTTGGCCATCTCTTCACGGTAGAACGCGTCCGGGATCTGGATCAGGATGCCCGCGCCGTCGCCCATCAGCGGATCGGCGCCCACGGCGCCCCGGTGGTCGAGGTTTTCGAGAATCTTCAGGCCTTGCTGAATGATTTCGTGGCTCTTCTTGCCCTTGATATGGGCGACGAAGCCAACGCCGCAGGCGTCGTGTTCGTTTTGCGGGTCATAGAGACCTTGCGCGGCGGGCACCGCGGCGCGCTGCTGGTGATCGTTCATGGGGACACCGTCAGAGTGAGGCTGTTGCCAGCCGTTGTGTTCTTTGATTCCCGCCGCTTGCGTGACCGCTGTACGGCGTTGCGCGGGGTAGTACGTGCTTCCCGCGTTATGCGCCCAGGAGAGCCGAAAGGCGAATATACGCGACGAATCAAGGGGATGCAAATAAAACGTGATGTTCGAACCCCAATTATCGAGTTGGTGCATTCGCACATTTTTTTAATGGTGCCATATCAAATTGAGGCAAAAGAAAACGGCATCCGAAGATGCCGTTTATCTCGTAAACACTTGATCCGAAAAGCAATCAGTGGGTGCCGGTGCCCGGCTTCCGTTCCTCATGCTCCGAACTCGGCCCCCCCGAACCACCGCCACCGGAATCCTGCGAACCACCGGAATGGCTGCTCGGTCCCCCAGGATTTGCACCCGGTGTTGTAGCTGAACCACTCCCGGCGTGACCACTCCCATGCGCCGACGTCGAGCCGGCCGGATTGACACTAGCGTGCGAGGGTGAATGAGGGGCAGATTGCCCACCACCTCCACCACCTCCACCACCTCCACCACCTCCACCACCTCCACCGCCGCCCGATCCGGCCGCAGGTGCCGAAGCCGCGCTCGCTGTGGCCGCCGCACCCATTGTGCCTGGAGCCGCCGCAGGGGCAGGCGCTTCGCGCACCTTGCGCGGGCGCCCGCGCGGCAGCGGCGAGACGCGCCGGTTCGCTGTGCGCGACGCCCAATCGCGATAGGTGTCACTGCCGAGCACCCAGCCCTTGAGCGTGGCCTGCATGAGCTGCGTGGTTTCGCGTTCGTCGAGCGCCTGCTCGCAGAGTTCGCGATACGCGCGCTGACGCTCGAACGGCGTGTTGCCGAGCGCCCAGTACAGGGGATGGTCGGTGATGAGGCTGTCGACGGTGAGACCGATGTGATGGCGGTAGCTCGACCACCGATAGTCCTCGGGCGCCGTGACGAGATGGTTGCGCACTGGCGCGAGCTCGACGACGCGGCTCGCCAGCAGGAAGAAGCGCTCGCCCTCGATGACCGTCGCGCGGTAGCGCCCCTCCCAGAGCGTGCCGCGACGCGCATAGCGCCGGTTGAAATGCGCCACGTAGCGCCGGCCGACCGCCTGCATTGCCTTAGGCAGGCTGGATTCGTCGGAGGGCGTGACGAGCAGTTGCACCGCGCCGGGCATTAAAACCCACGCATGAACCGCCAGATGATGATCGCGCGCCGCGGCCTTCAGGCAGTCGATGAACAGTTCGTAATCCTGGTCATCGACGAACGCGGGCTGCTGATCGAGTCCGCGCAGGATCACATGCTGCGGCTGATCGGGAACATAAAGACGTGCAAGCCGTGCCATGCTCGATTTTCCTGGTTCCGTTGGTGAATACCCGCAGACCCGCCAGGCCCCACCAGCGCTAGTTCTCGCTGGCATGCGGCTTCGGCGGAAAGCTCGCGGCGCTTAGTAAAAAAGCTCTAACGGTCGCGTATGGTTTGTTGCAAACGTTGTGTTCATAATGAGCGGGCCTTTCATGGAGGAGCATTAATATGAAATTAAAACAGGCGCTGGCAGGGGTCGCCGCGCTCGCCAGTTTCACGGCAGCACACGCACAATCCGCACATACGTTCTACGTCACTACCGGCTGGTTCCGCTTCATGCCGCAGGACACCAGCGATCCGCTCAAGATCGACAGCGCAGGCGGCACGCCCGTCAACATGTCCATTCCGAACACGGGCGCCAGTGTCGGCTCGGCCGACACCCTGGGCGTCTCCATCGGCTATTACATTACCGATCACTTCGCCGCCGAAGCCGAACTGGGCATCCCGCCGAAGTTCGATATTTCCGGCGGCGGCACCTTCAGCAGCTTCGGCAAGGTCGGCGAGGCGAAGCTGTGGAGCCCGGCGCTGTTGTTCAAGTACTACTTCAACAGCCCTGAAGCAAAATTCCGTCCTTACCTCGGCATTGGCGTCACCTACGCCTGGTTCACCGACGCTCACATCACCAACGGCGCTTTCGAACAGGGCGTACTTGGGGGTCCGACCAGCGTTTCGACGGATCGTTCCTGGGCACCCGTGTTTAACCTGGGCTTCAACTACAACTTCACGAAGCACTGGTTCGCCGGTTTCTCGCTTTCGTACATTCCGATCAACGTGACCGCCACGTACAACACGACGGTCAACAACCAGCTCGGCACCCAGCGAGTCGCGGAATCGAAGATTCACCTGAACCCGCTCGTGACGTACCTGAAGGTCGGCTACAACTTCTAACGCGCTCCAGCGCCCCGCACGACCTCGCGCCGGCCCTTCGCCTCGCCCCTGCGGCACCGGGCGAAGGGCGGCGTTTTCCACCCGGCCACGCCCTTCCCGCCTTCGCGTCTCCATCAAATTTTCCCCGCCTTCGCATGGGCTTATCCTGATTCTATGCCTCTGCGAAAAAGCGTGCTGTCCCCGTAATCACCTGTTTTGTCACCAGAGAGCGAAGCCCCGCCTGGCGGGCGTTTGCGCCCGGCTTGCTGCGCGCGTACAAATCCCGGGCATCGGAATTGCGCAATACTTGCACTCCGGTCCTCGCCCTCCCGCGCCCTTTTTCGTGCGCACCGCGGCGAGCCCTTTACCTGTGACTTTTCAACGACGGAGCCATACATGAGCGCCTTTCCGAACACGCGAGAAGCCCTCGGAGATTCCTGGACGCGCACGAGCCGCCATGCGCGGCGCATTGCGCGCCGCGGCCGCAGTGCCGCCGCCGATATCACCGACGAGTTGCGTGATCTGCTCGCCGAGCTGGAAAACACGCTGGGCGAAGGAACCCAGGCCGATGCCGCCGCGCTGCGCGCCGACATCCGCAAACGTCTCGACGCCGCCCGCGAGCGGCTCGAAGTGGCGCGCGCCGCCGCGCGCGAACATACCGACGCGGCCATTGCCGGCGCGGACGACTACGTGCACCGCAACCCGTGGCAGGCCATCGCGATCGTCGGCGGCGTGGCGCTGGTGGCCGGCGCGCTGCTCGCACGCGCCCGCTGAACGACGGTCCGGGCGCAGGGCCGCCCGGCTTAGCCGCAGGCGCCCCTCAGGCGTCGAGCGCGTGCGGCCCGATCAGGTCGATGCGGTCCGTGCAGACCGTATCGACGCCCCAGTTCACGAGCTGGCGCGCGCGCTCGAGGTCGTTCACCGTATAGGCGAGGATGAAGAGCCCCGCCGATTTGATGCGCTCGACGAGTGCCTCATCCAGGTGTCGATGGCTCGCGTGGAGTGAGACACAGTCGAGCGCGGCGGTCTGCTCGCGCCAGTCCGCGGGCACGTGCTCGAACAGCAGGCCGCGCGGCAGGTCCGGCGCGCTCTCGCGCGCCGCTTCGAGAGCCGCATAGGAGAACGACGAGAGCAAAGGCGGCATGCCCGCCTGCGCCGTTTTCTCCGCCTGCATCCATAGACTCGCCGTCTCGGCGCCAACGATGCGCCCCGTCTCCACGTCGCGGCCCGTGCAGGGCTTGATCTCCACGTTCGCCGCAAGCCCCAGTTCATGACAACACGCGGCGACTTGCGCGAGCGTTGGCATCGGCTCGCCGGCAAAACGCGCGTCCCGCCAGCTACCCGCGTCCAGCGCGGCAAGCTCCGCATAGCGCATGCGCGCCGCCGCGCCGCGACCGTTCGACGTGCGCTCGACCGTGTCGTCGTGCAGCAGGAAAGCGACGTTGTCGGCAGACAGCTTGGCGTCGAACTCGACCAGCTTGTGGCCGAAGCTCGCGCCGGTGCGCAGACCCGCCAGCGTGTTTTCGGGCGCGAGCGTGCCGCCCCCTCGGTGCGCGGCCACGCGCGGATACGGCCAGGACTTGATCAAATGGGCTCCGAAATCGGCAGGGGCAGCAAGGTGGGATGAGTCGCGCGCTCAAGCGTCGTCGGCGACGACGAAGAGGCGGCGGTACTCCTTCAGGGCATAGCGGTCGGTCATGCCCGCGATGTAATGCGCGATCAGCCGCGGCTGCAAAGCCGCGTCCTGCGTCTGGTACGGGGGCGGCAACAGGCGCGGGTCTTCGCTGAACGCATCGAACAATCCCTTCACCACGCGCCGCGCCTTGTTGGCCATGCGCATCACACGATAGTGGCGGTACAGGTTGCGGTACAGGAAGCGCTTGAGCGCGGCCGCCTGCGCGGCCACGCGCTCGCTGTGCGCGACGAGCGGCGGCGCTGCGCGCACGTCGTCGAGCGACTGGGGCGCGTATTCGGCGAGATTGCGCCGCGTCTGCCCGATCAGATCGACGATCAGCGTGTTGATGATGCGCCGCACCGTCTCGTGAACGAGGCGGCGGCCCTCGATCTGCGGATATTCGTCGCGCGCGGCGTCGTAGTGCGTCTGCCAGAGCTCGACCTCGGCGAGCTGCTCGATGGTGAGCAGGCCGGAACGCAAACCGTCGTCGACGTCGTGGTTGTTGTACGCGATCTCGTCGGCGATGTTGGCGATCTGCGCTTCGATAGACGGCTGCCGGCCAAGCAGAAAGCGCTCGCCCAGATCGCCTAGCCGGCGCGCATGCTCACGCGAGCAGTGCTTGAGAATGCCTTCGCGTGTCTCGAAGCACAGGTTCAGGCCGTCGAACGCGCCGTAGTGCTCTTCGAGCTCATCCACGACCGCGAGGCTCTGCAAATTGTGTTCGAAGCCGCCGTGCTCACGCATGCACTCGTTGAGCGCGTCCTGGCCCGCATGGCCGAACGGCGTATGGCCGAGGTCGTGCGCGAGCGAGATCGCCTCGACCAGATCTTCGTTCACGCGCAGGTTGCGGGCGACCGAGCGTGCGATCTGTGCCACTTCCAGGCTGTGCGTGAGCCGCGTGCGAAAGAGATCGCCCTCGTGGTTCACGAAGACCTGGGTCTTGTATTCGAGGCGGCGAAACGCCGTGGAATGGACGATGCGGTCGCGATCGCGCTGGAATTCGCTGCGTGCGGCAGGCGGCGGCTCCGGATAGCGCCGCCCGCGCGAGCGCGAGGCGTGCGCCGCGTAAGGCGCAAGGCCCGCCTCGAACGACGCGACTAGCGCGGCGCTCGCGTCGGCGTTTTGAGAAGGGACATCACTACGGGGATCACTACGGTTATCGCTGCGGGTGTCGCTCACCGTTCCTCCGCAAGGGGTTATCGCCGGCGGTGTGTCAGCTCTGCGTCGTGGCTGCGAACGTGGCCTGCACGGCTTCGTCGGGCGCGCGGCCGATGTGGGTCTCGCCAAAGCGCTTGAGCAGGATGAATTTGATCGCCCCGCCCTCGGCCTTCTTGTCGACCTGCATCAGTTCGACGTAACGGTCCGCGCCGAGCGCGGGCGCGCGCACCGGCAGCTTCGCAGCCTCGACCACGCGCACGAGGCGCGCACGCGACGCTTCGTCCAGCATGCCCACGCGCACCGAGAGATCGGCCGCCATCACCATGCCGCAGCCCACCGCCTCGCCGTGCAGCCACTCGCCGTAGCCGAGCCCGGCCTCGATCGCATGGCCGAATGTGTGGCCGAAGTTGAGGATGGCGCGCAGGCCTCCTTCGCGCTCGTCGGCGGCCACGACCGAGGCCTTGATCTCGCACGAGCGCTTGACCGCGTGCGCGAGCGCTTGCGGCTCGCAGCGGTTGAGCGCCTCGACGTTGGCTTCGATCCAGTCGAAGAATTCGGCGTCGGCAATCGCGCCGGTCTTGATGACCTCGGCAATGCCCGCCGCCAGTTCGCGCTCCGGCAGCGTGGCAAGCGCGCCGATATCGGCGATCACGGCTTGCGGCTGGTAGAACGCGCCGATCATGTTTTTGCCGAGCGGATGATTGATGCCCGTTTTGCCGCCCACCGACGAGTCGACCTGCGAAAGCAACGTGGTCGGCACCTGGATGAACGGCACGCCGCGCATGTAGCAGGCGGCGGCGAAGCCCGTCATGTCGCCCGTCACGCCGCCGCCCAGCGCGATGAGCGTGGTCTTGCGGTCGGCGCGCGAGGTGAGCAGCGCGTCGAAAATCTCGTTGAGCGTTTCCCAGTTCTTGTGCGCCTCGCCGTCGGGCAGCACGACCGTGTTGACGTCTTTGCCGAGCGGCGCGAGCGCGGCGCGCAGCGTCTCGCCATAGAGCGGGTCGACGACGGTGTTCGTCACGATCGTCACCGACTTGCCGGCGATATGGGGCGCGAAGAGCGCCGTCTGGCCGATCAGGCCGGAGCCGATATGGATGGGGTAGGCGCGGTCGCCCAGTTCGACGTTGACGGTAATCATGCTCTGAATCTTGTGGGTTTCCGATGGGTTGCCTGGCCTGCGAGATACCGCGCGACCTGCGCCCTACTCGCGCGCCGTGGCCCGCGCGACGCCGGCCATGTCGAGCTGCATCAGCACCATGTTGACGAGTCCGTTGACGGAGGGCCGGCCGGTTTCGATCACGAAGTCCGCGACTTCGCGATAAAGCGGGTCGCGCACCTCATAGAGCGCTTCGAGCCGCCCCTTGGGGTCTTCGGTTTGCAGCAGCGGGCGGTTCTTGTCGCGCCGCGTGCGCAGCCACAGATCGTGCGGATGCGCGCGCAAATACACGACGAAGCCGCGCGCCTTGAGCGCCGCGCGATTTTCGGGCCGCAGCACGGCGCCGCCGCCCGTGGCGAGGACGATGTTTTCGCGGCCCGTGAGCTCTTCGATCACCTGGGCCTCGCGGTCGCGAAAGCCCGCTTCGCCTTCGAGCTCGAAGATCACCGGGATGCGCGCACCCGTGCGCGCCTCGATCTCGTGATCGGAGTCGAAGAACGGACGCTCCAGCCGGCGCGCGACCGCCCGGCCCACGGTCGTCTTGCCGGCGCCCATGAGCCCTACGAAAAATACATTGGCGTTTGCGTCCCGCACTTGCAGCGTTTCCTACGAAAGGTTGGTGCCGCAGCTTACTGGCAAAGCGGCGGCGTTGTCGAGCCTGCATCCCCGGCGTTCCGGCCCCGCAAGCACCTGCCTGCGCACGTGCGGCGGGCTCGTCCGGCGAATGAGGGTCAATTCGACTCCACGATACGCGGCGTGATGAAAACCACCAGCTCGCTGCGCTTGTCCCGGTGCGCACGATGCGAAAAAAGCGCGCCCAGAACCGGTATTTTGCCCAGGAGTGGCACACGCGTCACATCTTCGCGGTCATCCGTCGCGTCGATGCCGCCGATCGAGACCGTGCCGCCGTCCTCGATTTCCACGCGCGTCTGCACGTGTTTGGTGTTGATCGCAGGCCCGGCGGCCGTTTGCTCGCCGACGCTGTCCTTCGCCACGTCGAGGTCGAGAATCACGCGGCCATCGGGTGTGATCTGCGGTTCGACTTCGAGTTTCAGGCTTGCGCGCCGAAACTGCACGCCCGACACGCCTTGCCCGACCTTGGCCTGATAGGGCAGCTCCGTGCCCTGCTCGACGACGGCCTTCGTGCGGTCGGCGGTGACGACGCGCGGACTCGACACCACGCGCCCGCGCCCTTCGGCTTCGAGCGCGCTCAGCTGGATGTCGAGCAATCGCGTGGCGCGCGCAGCCAGCAGCGTGAGGCCAAGGCCCGCGGCCTCGAAGCCGGAGATCGGGCCCGCTGCGAGATCGTAGACCGTGCCGTCCGCTCTTGTGGTCACGCCGCGGGCCGGAGTGCCGTCCCCATTCACCGGCGTCACGCCAAGACGCACGCCCAATTCGCGCGAGAGCCCCTCGTCACCCTCGACGATACGCGCCTCGATCAGCACCTGGCGCGCCGGTGCATCGAGTCGCCGCACCAGCTCGCCGATCTGGTCGAGCCGCGCCGGCAGGTCGGTGACGAACAGGAGGTTCGTGCGCGCGTCCGCCACCGCCGTGCCGCGCTTTGACAGTGCGCGCTGCGTGCCCGAGCCCGTCAGGAACCGGCGCAAATCCTCGGCGCGCGCGTAATGCAACTCAAACGTGCGGCTTGCGAGCGGCTCCAGCTCAGCAGCCCTGGCGTGTGCCTCGTAACGCTGCCGCTCGCGCGCCGCCACCTCAGCAGCAGGCGCGACCCAGATCACATCGCCGATACGCGACATTGCGAGGCCGTTCGCCTCCAGCAGCAGGTCGAACGCAGTGCGCCACGGCACACGCTCGAGGCGCAGCGTCACCTGGCCTCGCGCACGTTCGCTCGCGACGATATTGAGCTTCGTGAACTGGGCGAACGCGTGCAGAACGGCTGTCAGCTCGGCGCGCTGGAAATCGAGCGTGATCGGCCGATCCGGCGGCAATCCGTCGTTCGCTGTCGAGGCGTCGCCAAGGCGCAGCGGCGCGTGCATGGGTACGGGCGGTCCTTCAAGCGGCGCGGCCGCTGGCGCGTCGTTAGCGGGTTCACGCGAAGGCCGGGCGACGGGCGGCGTCACGCCGGGGGCGCCGTCTGCGTTCGTGGGCAAACGGTCTTCGGGCGCGGCTTCCGGTGCAGGCGAATCGCCGCCCGTGAACGGATTGGCGATCCACTGGGTTGCTGCGGGCTCGGCCGCCCCATCGGGTAACGGCGGTGCTTCGTAGCGCGCGAGCGACACCGGCGAACGCGCCCAGGCGGGTTGCGGCAACGGCACCGCGGCCCATGCAGCACATCCCGCAGCGCTCACCGTCAACGCGGCGAGGACACGAACGCCCCACTTTAGCGCGCTCATTTCACTGCCTCCGCCCAGCCGAGCGCGCGCGTCACCCCACCTGCCGCGACGACGACCCGCGCCGGCCCGACTTCCACCACGCGAGCATCGCCGATCGTCTCGCCCGCCCGCGCAGTCACGACGCCCTCGGGTGTTTCCACGAGCGCGACAGTGCGCTGCCGATCCTGGAGGATGCCCGCGAGGCGCCACCCGTCTTGCGCGCCGCCGGCCGCTGGCGCATGGGCGAAAGGATCGCGAGCCGGCGCCGGGGGAGACGCCGTTTCGGACGCCGCCGCCGCCAGCGGCACAGCGGGAAGCGCATCGTACACACGCAACGTAGCCGAGACCGACAACGCGCTTCCCGTGCGCCGGATGGCCAGCTCGGATGGCGCCGTCAGCGCCGGCTCGCGCACCAACCCTTCGAGCAGCCCGCACAGTTGCGCGAAGCTGCCTTGTGCGACCAGCTTGATCGAGCGGAACGCCTCGGTTTGCGCGCCGCCCGCGGCGCCTGGCTCTAGTACATGCAGAACGAGGCCCGATTGCGCGGCGAGTTGCGAGATGCGGCGAATGTCGTCCGCGGAATTGCCGGTGCGGGGCGCGGATGAAGGCGTTCGCGCGGCGGCTTCGCGCAGCGCGGGCAGACCCGCCAGGACTTGCCGGGCGTCGTCGTACCGCTTTTGAGCGTCCTTCAGCGCGGTGCGTGCCGCATGCACGCCAAGCGGATCTCCGACGATGCAAGCGCCGCTCGCCGCGGCGAACGCGAGCACTGCTATCGTTAGCGCGACAGCCAGCCGGCGGCGCGCGCTCCACGCATGAAGCGGCGACCATCCGTGCAACGCGTTGCCCACGCCTGCCTGTGCCGAAACAAGCCCCCGTTCCTGACCGCCGTGTGCAGAGAGCGTGCTCATGTCGCCCCCTTCGCCGTGGCACTGCTCGACGCTCGCGCCGCCTCGCGCGCACGCGGTACGCCAGCGCGCGGCACAGCGCTCGCGCCTTGCCAGACGAGATGCGCCGCCACGCGTATCGGTTCGGCGGCGGACGCACTGTCGCGTGCGGCTCCAGCGGGTGCGCCGCGTTTGAGCTCGCGCACGCTCACAGCGTCTACACCTGGCAGCGAGCGTAGCCGGCCGAGCCAGGCCGCCGCTGCCGCTTCGTCCGCCGCGCTCGCCTGCAGATCGGTCTCGTCGGCGGATTGCGAGAGCTGCTGCAAGCCGACACGAGGCGGCACATCGCTCGACAACGCATCCGCGAGGGCGAAAAAGCGCGTCGTAGCCCGTGCGTATTGCCGGGCCTGTTGCTCGCCGACGCGCCGCGCTTCGCTTTCGCGCGCAAGGCGCTGAGCCTCGGCGAGCGGCGCGCGCCACTGCGCGAGCGGCTGCTCGAGCGCCTCGCGCCGAGCCGCGAGCCCGCGCCATTCGACGTGCTGCCACAGCACGATGCCAAGCGAGCACACGCAGCCGCCGAGCGCCGCGGCGCCCCATTCGAGCAAGCGCCGGCGACGCAGCCTGTGTATGGCGCGCTGCCGCCACGGAAGCAGATTGAATCCGCCTATGGCCCGGCCCGGCAGCACGCGCACGGCGCGCGCGAGCGTCATTCCGCCACCCCGCGCAACGCGAGTCCGAATGCCACCGCGCACGCCGGATCGTGCAAAAGCGTTGCCGCGAGCGGCCACTCGATATCGGCTAGCGGTCCGCATTCGAACGGCAGCACCGGCGCGCCCAGCGCGTCGCCAATGTCGGCCAGCGTGAAGTTCACGCCGCGCAGCATGGCAAGCTCGCCCGCGACCTGCACGCAGCCGGGCTGCTCGCCGTCGACGAGGTCGTGCAGCGCCTCCACGAGATCGGCATGCTCTAGCGCAGGAAAGCGCATGTGCCGCATGACCGAGTCGTCGACAAGCAACCAGCCGTGCACGCCTTCTGGGCCGACCCAGATCGCCACCCAGGGTTCGTGCGGCGGCAGCTCGTATGCCGCCGCGTGCCGCATGGCGCGTAACGCGGCGTGCGCCTCGTCGTCGACGGCGCACAGCGTGACGCCCGCCATTGCCGCGCATTCGATGCGCGCTTCGAGATGCTGCCGCGCCGTCGCGGCGATCGTCACCTGCGCTTCGTGGCCGCGAGGCGTGGCCGGCAGCACGCTCCAGTCGACCGCCAGCTCGCCGCGCTCCATGCCCGCCACGCGCTCCGCCTCCGCCAGCACGAGCGGTTCGAGCGCCGCGTGAATGCCGGACTCGTCCACCGCGCCCGCCGGCGCAAGACGTGCAAGCGGCACAGTCGCGATGAGCGTCGCGCTCGTGGGCATCGCCATGGCGCAACGCAGCGACGCCGCGGCGCTGGCGCGCGGCAACTCGCCAAACACACTGCGAAGCGCGGCGACGATGGCCGCCCGGTCGACGATATCCGCGCCGGCCATCGCCTCGCGTGCAAGCGGTGCGCTCGCCAGCCATTCGAGGCGAACCGGCCCCGCCCCGACAATGCGCTGGCTCAACACCACCAGCGTGACGCCTCGCGCGCCCAGATCGACGCCCGCAGCAAAGCGGCGCGCGCCCAACAACACCGGATTCCCGAAACCCATCGCATTTCTCCCATACGTGCGCGCGCCGCAACCCGTTCGCAGCTCGTCGATGGGGAAATTGTGCGAATCGGGGCTGCGCTCGAATACTCGGCCGAACGGCCAACGGTCGATGTAAGCGCTATCCACGCGCGAGGGGCGCGACTACAGTGCCAATATCGGAAGCAGCGTGAATAACAGCGTCAGGAACAGCGGGTTGCGTGCTCGCGCGTGCCGTCCATGTAAGCATCTCGAAAGCCCGCGGGCGAGCGGCGGCTATAATCGCGGGACCGTTTTTCTGGTGTTCGTATGCAAGATCAGCTTCCTTCGTCCGTACCGCCTTCCACGCCGCCCGAGCCGCCCCGGCGGCGCAAGCGCCCGTGGTGGGCCACGCTGCTGATCGCCTTTTTCGGCCTCATCTTCGCGGGCGTGGTATGCGCGGCGCTGGTGCTCGGCTACGCGCTCGTCGTCGCCACGCCCAACCTCCCGTCGCTCGAGGCGCTCACCGACTATCGCCCCAAGGTGCCGCTGCGCATCTACACGCGCGACCACGTCCTGATCGGTGAGTTCGGCGAGGAGCGGCGCGATGTCGTTCATTTCCGGGACGTGCCCGATAACCTCAAGAAGGCCATTCTGGCCATCGAAGACGCGCGCTTCTACGACCACGGCGGCGTCGACCTCGCCGGCATCGCGCGCGCGGGATTCGTCGCGCTCACCAACGGCCACGCCACCCAGGGCGCCAGCACGATCACCATGCAGGTGGCGCGCAATTTCTTCCTTTCGAGCGAAAAGACCTACACGCGCAAGATTTACGAGATGCTTCTCGCCTACAAGATCGAGTCGAAGCTCTCGAAGGATCAGATTCTCGAGGTGTACATGAATCAGATCTATCTGGGACAGCGCGCGTATGGTTTCGCGAGCGCCGCGCGCGTGTACTTCGGAAAGGATCTGAAAGATCTCACGCTCGCCGAATGCGCGATGCTGGCAGGGCTTCCGAAGGCGCCGTCGGCCTATAACCCCGTAGTCAATCCGAAGCGGGCGAAGGTACGCCAGGAGTACATCCTCCAGCGCATGCTCGAGCTGCACTACATCACCCAGCAGCAATACGACGACGCGGCGCAGCAGCCGCTCGTGGTCAAGGGTCAGGGCAAGGAGTTCAGCGTCCACGCCGAGTACGTCGCGGAAATGGTGCGCCAGATGATGTACGCGCAGTACCACGAGGAGGCGTACACGCGCGGGCTGAACGTCGTCACGACCATCGACTCCGCCGACCAGGACGTCGCCTATCGCGCGCTGCGCCGCGGGCTGATGGACTACGAGCGCCGCCACGGCTATCGCGGGCCCGAGGCGTTCATCGACTTGCCCACGGATACCGACGAGCGCGAGCAGGCCATCGACGACGCGCTCGTCGAGCACCCCGACAACGGCGAACTCGTGGCAGCCGTCGTGACGTCGGCCAGTCCGAAGGAAGTGCGGGCCACGTTCATGGACGGCAACACCACGAGCATCACCGGCGACGGGCTGCGCTTCGCGCAGTTCGCGCTGAGCACGCGAGCCCAGCCGTCGCAGAGAATCCGGCCGGGCGCAATCATCCGTCTGGCGCGCAACAATGCAGGCGAGTGGTCGATCACGCAGTTGCCGCAAATCGAAGGCGCATTCATCTCGATCGTGCCGCAGGACGGCGCGATCCGCGCGCTCGTGGGCGGCTTCGACTTCAACAAGAACAAGTTCAACCACGTCACCCAGGCGTGGCGCCAGCCGGGTTCGAGCTTCAAGCCGTTCATCTACTCGGCGTCGCTCGACAAGGGGCTCGGGCCGGCGACCGTCATCAACGACGCGCCGCTCTTCTTCAGCGCCGCTGAAACGGGCGGTCAGGCGTGGGAACCGAAGAACTATGGCGGCGGTTTCGACGGCCCCATGAGCATGCGCACGGCGCTCATGAAGTCGAAGAACCTCGTGTCGATCCGCATCCTCAACCACATCGGCACGAAGTACGCGCAGCAGTACATCACGCATTTCGGCTTCGACGCCGACCGCCATCCTGCCTACCTGCCGATGGCGCTCGGCGCGGGTCTCGTCACGCCTTTGCAAATGGCCGCCGGCTACTCGGTGTTCGCCAACGGCGGGTATCGCGTGAATCCGTACCTGATCGCCGAGGTCACCGACCAGCGCGGCATGGTGGTCGCCCAGGCGCAGCCGCTCGTGGCTGAACAAAACGCGCCGCGCGCGATCGACCCGCGCAACGCGTACATCATGAACAGCCTCTTGCAGAGCGTGGCGCAGCGCGGCACGGGCGCGAAGTCGAACATCCTCAAGCGCACGGACCTGGGCGGCAAGACCGGCACGACCAACGACTCGCGCGACGCGTGGTTCGCGGGCTACCAGCACACGCTGGCCGCGATTGCGTGGATCGGCTACGACAACCCGCGCAGCCTTGGCGACAAGGAAACGGGCGGCGGCCTCGCGCTACCGGTGTGGATCGACTACATGCAGAAGGCGCTCAATGGCGTGCCCGAGTACAAGATGGCGATGCCGGACGGCGTCGTCACGCTCGGCGACGAGCTTTACTACGCCGACGCCACGCCGGGGCACGGTTTCGTCTCGACCGTCGGCATCAGCCAGGCAGCGCTCGAGGCTTCGGCGAGCGGCGCGTCGGGCTCGGGCGGCGCTGACTCCGCGAACGCCGCGCCCACGCCCGAGCACGTGAACGCGAAGGAAAAAGAAGACATCATGAATCTGTTCCGCGGGCACTGAAGCTCGCCGGAGCCGAAGCAATGAAAAAAACGGGCGCCAGCTTTTAACTGGCGCCCGTTTTATTTACGTGCTCACGCTCGCGCACTTACGGCTCGAACCGCACCGGCTCGCCCGCCTGCTCCGTCGCGTAGGCCGTGAGCGCCGAGAAGAATTCGGTGCCCGTGCGCGTGTCGCGCCACTCGCCGTCGATGAAGCGATAGTGGAAACCGCCAGCCTTCGCCGCGATCCAGATTTCGCGCATCGGCGGCTGCAGATTCACGATGATCTTCGTACGATTCTCGAATTCGAGCGTCAGAACGTTGCCGCTGCGTTCGAGTTCGATGTCCGCTTCGGCATCGTCTACGGCCCGCTCCACGGCCGCCAGCACGGCCTCCGCGCGGCTCAGGTAGTCATTGTCTGGCATGCTAAACTCCACCGGTTATTCATTCAGGGACAATTATGCGTGTCATTTCCCGGACGCGCGCAGCGGCCCCCAGCGCATGGACGCCCCGCGCGATTCTAGCGGCTTTTGCGATCAGCGCCGTCGCGCTCGCAGGTTGCGGCCAGCGCGGCGCGCTCTACATGCCCAACGTGCCGCCGCTTCCGCCCAAGCCCAATTTCGAAACCGCCCAGCCGGAAACCGGCGCGGCGACGCCCGCCAGCGCGCCCGAGTCGGCTTCGGCACCGGTCGGCACCGTTCCGGACACTTCGGGCACGCCGCTCTCGTTGTCCCCCGACTCCGAACTCAGCACCACACCCGCGACCGGTAGCCCGCAAACGGCTTCCGACGCTACGCCAACCCAGTAAAACGCTCGCATGACCCAGTCCGCTTTTCACCGCGATAACGGTACGCTCTTCGTAGAAGGCGTGTCGGCCGCCGATCTCGCCGCACAGTACGGCACGCCGCTCTATGTGTACTCGCGCGCGGCGCTCACCGCCGCGTGGCACGCCTACGCCGACGCCTGCGCCGGCCGCCGCGCCAAGGTGCACGTCGCGGTCAAAGCGAACAGCAACCTCGCCGTGCTCAACGTGTTCGCGCGCGAAGGCGCGGGCTTCGACATCGTTTCGGCGGGCGAGCTCGCCCGCGTGCTCGCGGCAGGCGGTAAAGCGCAGGACGTGGTGTTCTCGGGCGTCGGCAAGAGCGCCGGCGAAATGCGCGAAGCGCTCGAAGCGGGCGTGAAGTGCTTCAACGTCGAATCGATTCCCGAACTCGACCGCCTGAACGATGTGGCGGGCAAGCTCGGCAAGAAGGCGCCGGTTTCGCTGCGCGTGAACCCCGACGTCGATCCGAAAACGCATCCGTACATTTCCACCGGCCTGAAGGCGAACAAGTTCGGCGTGGCATTCGAAGAAGCGCGCGCAACCTATCGCGCCGCCGCAGCCATGGCGCACCTCGACGTGGTCGGGATCGACTGTCACATCGGCTCGCAGATCACCGAAATCGCGCCGTATCTCGACGCCATCGACAAGCTGCTCGAACTCGTCGACCAGATCGAAGCCGACGGCGTGAGCATCCGCCACATCGACGTGGGCGGCGGCCTCGGCATCACCTACGACGACGAAACGCCGCCCGACATCGGCGAATTCGTGCGCACGGTGCTCGACCGCATCGAGGCGTATGGCGCGAAAACGGGCAAGACCCGCGAGGTGTACTTCGAGCCGGGCCGCTCGCTCGTAGGCAATGCGGGCATCCTGCTCACCACGGTCGAGTTCCTGAAGCCGGGCTCGGAAAAGAACTTCGCGATCGTCGACGCCGCGATGAACGACCTCGCACGTCCCGCCATGTATGACGCGTATCACGCGATGGAACCCGTCGTTGCACGCCAGTCGGCGCCGCAGACCTACGACGTGGTCGGCCCGGTGTGCGAAAGCGGCGACTGGCTGGGCCGCGCACGCTCGCTCGCGATCGAACCGGGAGACGTGCTCGCGATCCGCTCGGCAGGCGCGTACGGCTTCGTGATGAGCTCGAACTACAACACGCGTGCGCGCGCGGCCGAAGTGATGGTCGACGGCACGCGCGTGCATCTCGCGCGCGAACGCGAAAACGTGGCGCAGTTGTTCGCGAGTGAGCGCGTGTTGCCGGACTGAGCTTTTCGTTCGCTCTGCCACAAAAAAAGCGACGCCAAGGCGTCGCTTTTTTGTTGTCTTCAGGTGTGAGTGTTCGCCTATGCGGCGCCCGCACCCGGGCGCGAGGCGCGCCATCGCGCAAGCAGCCATGCGCCCGCGCGCCAGCCCAGCAGCACAAGCATGATCGCGCCGTAAAGCTTGGGCAGCACGAGGTCGTGTTTGCCCGCCTTCATCCACCAGAAGTGCAGGATCGCCAGCACGCCGATCGCGTAGACGAGCCGATGCAGCGTCTGCCAACGGCGGCCGAGCCGGCGTGCCATTGCGCGCGTGGACGTCACGGCAAGCGGAATCAGCAGCACGAACGCCGCGAAACCCACCGTGATGAATGGCCGCTTGCCGACGTCCTTGAACATCGCCGCGACATCGAACCACTTGTCGAACCAGATGTAGGTCGTGAAGTGCAGCGTCGCATAGAAGAATGCGAAGAGGCCCAGCATCCGTCGAAAGCGCAACAGCGTATTCCAGCCGGTCAGGCGGCGCAGCGGCGTGACAGTAAGCGTGATACACAGGAACACCAGCGTCCAGAGCCCCGTGGAACGCGTGATGAACTCGATCGGATTCGCACCGAGCCCATCCGTGAAGCCGAACAGCACGAGGCGTGCGAGCGGATACAACGCCGCGACGAACACCGCCACCTTCGTCCACGGCAGCCAGCGCGGGCCCACCGCGCTCGCCACCCCCGCCTTGCGCGCAGGACGCGCCTGAACCGGCCCCACGCGCGCGGCGGCCTGTGGTGTCGTCGTCGATTCCATCTCTCGCTCCATCAAGCGCTTTGCTCAGAAGTTCTTGCGCAGATCCATGCCCTGATACATCGACGCGACGAGGTCGCCGTAGCCGTTGTACATGAGCGTCTTGCGCTTGGGCTGGAAGAAACCGTCCTCACCGATGCGCCGCTCCGTAGCCTGGCTCCAGCGCGGGTGATCGACGCTCGGGTTCACGTTCGAATAAAAGCCGTATTCGGTCGGTGCGTACTTGTTCCAGCTCGTGGGCGGCTGGTTCGCGACGAAGCGGATCTTCACCAGCGACTTCGCGCTCTTGAAGCCGTACTTCCACGGCACGATCACACGCACCGGCGCGCCGTTCTGGTTCGGCAGCACCTGGCCGTAGAGGCCCACCGTGAGCAGCGTGAGCGGATTCATCGCCTCGTCCATGCGCAGGCCTTCGGAATACGGCCAGTCGAGGATCGGCTCGGCGAGGCCCGGCATTTGCGAGGGGTCGGCGAGCGTGATGAACTGCACGTAGCGCGCGTTGCCCGTGGGCTGCGCACGGCGGATCAGTTCGGAGAGCGAAATACCGATCCACGGCACGACAATCGACCAGCCCTCCACACAACGGTGGCGGTACACGCGCTCTTCGAGCGGCGCGAGCTTGAGAATTTCGTCGATGTCGTAGACCTTCGGGTTCTTCACCTCGCCCTCGACACTCAGCTTCCACGGACGCGGCCGCAACGTGTGCGCGTTTTGCGCCGGATCGCCCTTGTCCGTGCCGAACTCGTAGAAGTTGTTATAGGTCGTCACGTCCTTGTAGGGCGTGACCTTGTCGAGTGCGACGAACTTCGTGTTCGTTTGCGCGGCGAGCTTCTGCGCCTTCGGGTCGCCGGGCGCGTATTCGGCGAATGCCCTCGTCGCGCCGAACGGCCCCGCCATGCCACCGAGCGCGAGCGCACCCGCCGCCCGCAGAATGCGCCGACGCTGTTCGTACACCTTTTGCGGCGTGATTTCACTCGCGGGAATGTCGTCGCCGTTGAGCAAGATCCTGCTGCTCCGCTTGGTCCACATATCGCTTAGCTCCTGCTTCTCGCGTGGCGTGCGCCGCCAGCACATTGATCGTATCCCGACCCGCCCTGCCGTGCCTCGCACGAAGTGGATCGACTGGATGGCCTCAAGCGGGCAAACGCGCGATTCGCAGAAAACTTCCCGGCGGACGAAAAAAAACCGTCGGAGCACGAGGCATCCGACGGTTAGTTCGTCTTGCGGGCCGATTCGGTTACAGCTTGCCGTAGCTGTGCAAGCCC